>CP097573.1:1221976-2443952 GCA_000492175.2 Firmicutes bacterium ASF500
ATGGCACTGTGAGGATAGGCCCCGTGGGCGCCCCGGCCATGGACGGTGATCCGGAAGCCGTCCACGGAGTACATCATAGTCCCACCAGCATTGTACATGAACAGGCCCACCGGCATTCTGCCGGCGCCCACATGATAGGCCAGGGCTCCGTCCACGCCGTCCAAAATGCCGCCCGCAAGCATATCCTTCGCGCCCTCAAAGGTCTCTTCGGCGGTCTGGAACATGAATCGGACCCGACCCGACAGCTCGGCCTCGTTTTCTTTCAGCATCTTCGCCGCCGTCAGCAGCATCGCCGCATGAAAATCATGGCCGCAGGCATGAGCTTCCGTTCCGGTGGGGCAGGCGAAGGACTCGCCGCTCTCCTCCGGCATGGGTAGGGCGTCCATGTCCGCACGGAGCAGGAGCGTCCGGCCTCCCTCGCGGCCCAGCTCGGCGGTCACACCATGGCCGCAGGGGCGGGCGTCCAGACCGCATTTTTTCAGTTCATCCAACACATAGGCTTGCGCTTTGGGCATATCCAGGCCCACTTCCGCATGGCTGTGCAGCCAGCGGCGATGGGCAACAGTCTCCTCGCGCAGTTCTAACGCTCGTTTATAAAAATCCATATCAGATTCCTCCCCGATTGACCCACAAGATCCAGAAAGATAAGCTGAGTGAATTGTAGCAAAAGGCTTTGGTACCGTCAATAGCATCTGCAGTTCAGCGGCTGTTTATGAAGGAAGTATTTATGGCTGTCACGAAGATCCTGGCCCGGAAGGGCCGTCTGGACATCGGCATCAACTACGTCCTCAACGGGGACAAGACCGAGGAGCGCGTCCTCACCGCCCATCTGAACTGCGACCCTGGCCGGGAGTGCCGCCAGATGCTGGACACCAAACGGGCTGTGGGCAAGGAGGACGGTGTGCAGTATTACCACATCATCCAGTCCTTCAAGCCGGAAGAGGTTACACCGGAACAGGCGCTGGAGATCGCCACAGAATTTGCGAAAGAGCATCTGCCGGGGTATGAGACGGTGATCGGCGTCCACGTGGACAAGGAGCATATCCACGCCCACCTGGTTTTCAATTCCGTCAACGCCGATACCGGCGAGAAGTACCACAGCAACGCCCAGAGCTACTACCAGCAGATCCGGGCGACCTCGGACCGGCTGTGCCGGGAGCATGGCCTGTCGGTCATCATGGAGGGCAGTTCCGGCAAGGCGGTCAGCTATATTGAATGGCTCCGCCAGTCCAGGGGCCAGCCCACATTCCGCTCCATGCTGGAGGCGGACCTGCGGACGGCCATTCAGGACGCCAACGACCTGGGCCACTTCTTTCTGCTTATGGAACACATGGGGTATGAGATCAGCCATGGCAATCGCCTGGGCTTTCGGTTGCGGGGACAGGATCGCTTCATGTACCCAGGACGGAAAAGCCCGCTGTTCACTGAGGACGGCATTCGGGCGGCCATCCAGAGCGGCCTGGAGGATATCGAGGCCGGACGCAGGCCCGCCGTCATTTACAGGCCGCCCTTCCAGCCCTACAAAAAGTACCCAAAATATACCGGAATTATGGCGCTCTATGTCCACTACCTCTACGTCCTGGGCAAGATCGAGCAGCGGCAGTATCCGCCCCGGATGACGCCCCAGCTCCGGCAGGAGGTGATGAAGTCCGAGCGATACCGGGAGCAGTTTGACTTTCTCCGGGAGAACGATATCGCCACCCAGGGAGACATGGCCGCATTCCAGACCCGCACAGAGGACGCGCTGGCCAACCTGATGAAGCAGCGCACGATCCTCAATGTGCGGAAGAAGAAACGGAAAAAGCTGTATGATGCCCTGGCGGATGTGGCCGCCCTGACCCCAGCCAAGCAGCTCTACGAGGACGGACTGTCCGGTATGGAGGCAGAGTATGCCCGGTACATGGAGGCGGTGGCTGTGCTGGAGCAGTGCGCCATCCCCAGAGAACGGCTCTCAAACGAAAAGGCGGAAATATATGAGCAGCTTGCCCAGATCAACCGTGACATTCGGGCGGAGCGGAAAAAGCTGGCCCTTTGCCGGGAAATCCAGAGCAGGCTGCCCCAGATGGAACATGATATTGACAAAATTGAAGAACGTGAAAGTGAGGTGAAGCACGATGAACGTAGGAGGCGGTGAGGCCGCTGACCAGATGGTACGCATGATGCTCTCCGGCACGGAGGTGGCGGTGCGGCTGTCCGGCTCGGCCCTGAAGAACCTGCTGGCGCTGACCATGGCGCTGGCGCACAACCGCAAGACCCTCTCTGGCAAGGTCAACATGGGCAAGATGCTGAAGGAGACGCGGGATCTGCGGCGGTTCCCCATGACGCCCCAGCAGTACAAGCAGTTTCAAAAGCTGGCGAAAAAGCACAAGCTGTTGTTCTCGGTGATCAAAGATAAGGATGACCGGGGCAAGCTGATGGACGTGATTCTGCCGGTGACGGAGCTGGATCGGGCCAACGCTATTTTTGAGCGTATCCTGTATACCCTGCCCCCGGAGCCGGAGCGCAGGCCTGCGAAACCGCTCCAGAAGGGACATGAGGTGTTCCAGCCGGAACGCCAAGCCCAAGAGCGGTCGGCACCGGAGCAGGTGCAGGAGCAGCAGGCCCCGGCACAGCCCAAGAGGCGGGAACAGCAGAGGAAAGCGGCTGTCAGGCCCCAGGAGGCCCCTGTGAGGCCGTCCCAGCCCAGGCGGGAGGTGTCCCAGCGGTCGGCAGAGCAGGGCCGCCAGGAAGCCCCTGTGACCCAGCGTCAGGAGAACAAGGGAAAAAACGGTTCTCGGTCGGAACGAGACTCGCCCGTTATAAAAATCAGCTCCTCTATACTCAAAGAGAGCGGCACTACGAGGGGGACGAGTGAGCGTCCTTCCATTGAGGCGCGGCTCCAAGGGTATCGGGTACAGATGAGGAGATCGTCCGCTTCGGCCAGATCCAAGACCAAGACACAGGCCAAACAGAGGTGATCAGTTTTCCCCTGTGTCCGGCTGCTCCCAATCGATGGCAAACAAGTCATTGGGCGTACAGTGCAGCAACATACAGAGCGTCTCAATGCGCTCCAGTTTAATGGACTGCGTCTCGTTATTGACCATTTTGTTGAAATTTTGATAGCTCATTCCAAGCTGTTTGTAGAGCCAGTATTTTGTGTGGCCCTGCCGCTCCAGCAGCTCCAAAACATTCAAGCGCACCATATCTCCTGCCTCCAGTATCTAATGTAATGATTAGATATTAGCGGCTTAACCCCTCTGCGGTATAGACGGGTACATTAGATAATGATATAGTCTATACCGTAGAGGAGGCGCTATTCATGGACGAAAAAGAATTGCGGAAACACCGATGCTGTTTCACCGGGCATCGCCCGGAAAAGCTGGCTATACCGGAACGGCAGATGGCAAAATTGTTGGAAATGGAGATCCGAAAGGCGATAGACAAACAGTTTATCACATTTATATCAGGCATGGCGAGGGGGACAGATATCGTTGCCGCAGAAATCGTTCTGCGGCTGAGAGCGCAGGACGAGCGTCTGAAGCTGATTTGCGCTCTGCCCCATCCCGGCTTCGGCCTGCATTGGGGCGGCGGTTGGACAGATCGGTTCCAAAGTGTACTGGCACAGGCGGATCTGGCGCGGACCATCTGCCCCAGCTTCTCCTATGCGTCCTATCAGGCCAGAAATGAATGGATGTGCCGCCATGTCGGGCTGGTGATCGCCGTTTTTAACGGAGAGCGCGGAGGAACAAAAAACACACTGGACTACGCGCAAAAAATTGGCGTTCCGTGCGTAATGATCAACGGAAAATAAAGGCGAGAGGGGAATTCCGGGATGGCCGGAGTTCCCCTCTCGTCATGGAGGTGAAGAAATACTGAAGAAACAAGCTGGCAGTATCGCGGTGTACCTGTTCTTATACATTTTTGTGGTCTGGGCGGCGCTGCTCATCGCCCAATCCCTGGGCGGCGGCCTGCCGGAGATCATCACCAACCTGACGGCGGCCATGGAACACCCCTTCCTCATCCACTGGACGGAGCATAGTCTGGTGACCATCCTGCTCTGCACCGGGGCCTATATCATGGGGATCTGCCTCTATGCCGACCAGCAGGGCCGGACGAGGGACGGCGAGGAACACGGCTCCGCCGCTTGGGCCTCCCCCCGGCAGGTTAATGCCATGTTCGCTCAGAAGAAGAACAAGCTGCTGACCAAAAACGTCCGTCTGGGGCTGGACACCCACAAGCACCGCCGCTCCCTGAACGTGCTGGTCATCGGCGGCTCTGGTGCGGCCAAGACGAGAAGCTATGTGAAGCCCAATATTCTGGAGGCCAACACCAACTATGTGATCACGGACCCCAAGTCGGAAGTCCTGCTGGCCACGGGCGGCTACCTCAAGAGCCAGGGCTATGACATCCGGGTGCTGAACCTCGTCAACCTGGAGGAGTCGGACGGATACAACCCATTCCGCTATATTCGGGATGAAAAGGACGCCCTGCGGCTGGTAAACAATCTCATCCAGGCCACCACGCCCAAGGGCAGCCATGAAAGTGACCCGTTTTGGACGAAAGCGGAAACGGCACTGCTGCAGGCCATCATCCTCATGCTGTGGCAGGAGGCCCCGGAGTATGAACAGAACTTCTCCATGGTGATGCGGGTGCTGGAGTACGCCGAGGTGAAGGAGGAGGATGAGGAATACATCTCGCCCCTGGATCTGCTCTTCCAATCCATAGAACGGGAGAAGCCCGACAGCGTGGCGGTGAGGCAGTACAAGGTCTTTAAAATGGCCGCCGGCAAGACCTCAAAATCGATCCTTGTGTCCACCGCCGTCCGGCTGGCCCCCTTCAACCTGCCTCAAATCAAAGCCATCACCGACCGGGATGACATGGACCTCTACACTTTGGGAGAGCAGAAGTGTGCGCTGTACGCTGTCATACCGGATAATGACCAGACGTTTAACTTTTTGGTGAGCCTGCTTTACTCCCAAGCGTTCCAGGCGCTATACTACAGCGCCGACCAGATCCACCACGGGGCCTTGCCCTGCCATGTGCACTTCGTGCTGGACGAGTTCGCCGCCATGCCCCTCCCAGGCTTCACCCGTGAGCTGGCTACCATGCGCTCCCGCAACATTTCCGCAAGCACCATAATACAGAATATGGCGCAGATAAAAGAACTTTATAAGGATAGTTGGGAGACAATTCCGGGCAATTCCGATACAATTCTGTACCTGGGCGGCAACGAAGCATCAACCCACAAGTACATTTCCGAGGCCCTTGGGAAAGCCACAATTGACACGAAAACCCATGGCCAGACCAAGGGGAAATCCGGCTCGTACTCCACCAATTTTCAAATGAGCGGCCGCGAATTGTTGACCCCAGATGAGGTGCGGGGGCTGGACAACCGCTACGCCATCCTGTTCATCCGGGGAGCCAAGCCGGTGATGGATCTGAAGTACGAGCTGACCGAACACCCCGCCATCCGCTACACCATAGACGGCGGCGGGCCGCCCTACATCCACCATCATGAGAAGCCTGAACCCAAGTTCCAGGGGGAACCGCTGTTCGCCCCGGAAACCGAAACATCTGATGAAGAAAAGGAGACTGAAACCTATGAAGATTTTCCAGAAGTCCCAGACCCCCAAGAAACCCCTGAACACCCTGGAGCGCCAGAAGAAGGTTGAGCGCCGCGCCAAGCGGGCTTACGCCATCTTCGCCTGTCTGGTGCTGTCCATGGCCGTCATGATCGTCCCCGCCTTCGCCGCAGACGATCCCCTCCAGATCGTGGAAAATTTGTCCGACTTCATTTTTTCTCTGATCCGGGCCATCGGCCTGATCCTGCTGGGCTTCGGCATCCTCCAGCTGGGCCTGTCCCTCAAGAGCCACGACCCCTCCCAGCGGGCCAACGGTATGCTGACCATCGCCGGCGGCATTGTCATTACCTTTACCCGTGAGATCCTCACCCTCATTACCGGCGGTTGAGGAGTACGGCAGCGGGAGGGCGCGGCTGCGCCCTCCCCACTCGTTTCCCGCAGGAGGTGATTTGATTGGGAAGCGGAAACTGGATCGTGGACAACCTCAACTCCGCCCTGGGGACCTGGAACGGGAAGCTGGCGGAGATCTGGCAGCTCCTCAGTACCACCCCGGAGGAGTTCAAAGGCGGCGGAGTCTGGACGGTCATCCAGGGTATCAACGGCGCGCTCCAGGCCATCGGCTGCGCCTTGCTGGTGCTGTTTTTTGTCATGGGCATTGTCAAGACCTGCGGCAGCTTTACGGAATTGAAGAAGCCGGAAATGGTGTTCAAGTGCTTCATCCGCTTTGTGTTGGCCCAGGCGGCGGTGACCCACGGCATGGAACTGATGACGGCGCTTTTCAAAGTGGCGCAAGGTATGATCTCCACCATCATGACGGCCTCCGGCCTCTCGGCGCTGACCGATACCACCCTGCCCAGCGAGATGGTGACCATCATCGAGGACGTGGGCTTTCTGGAGAGCATCCCCCTGTGGGCCATCACCCTGCTGGGGTCTCTGTTCATTTGGGTGCTGTCCCTTATCATGATTTTAACGGTCTACTCCCGGTTTTTCAAGCTCTACCTCGCCACCGCCATCGCGCCCATCCCCATGGCCAGCTTCGCGGGACAGCCCTCCAGCAGTATTGGCGTGGCCTTTCTCAAGAGCTACGCCGCTATCTGCCTGGAGGGCTGTATCATCGTGTTAGCCTGTGTAATTTTCTCGGCATTCGCCACCACGCCGCCCGCCATTGCGGACGATACCCTGGCGGCGGCCACCATCGTGTGGAACTATGTGGGGGAACTGATCTTCAATATGCTTGTCTTGGTGGGCTGCATCAAAATGAGCGATAGGCTGATCCGGGAGCTGATGGGGCTGGGATAACGGTTACCACAGGCCCTTGGTGTCGATGACATACTCGCCAGCGGCCCTGGCCTGCCGGACGCGGTAGGCCAGCAGATCCGCCATGGCCCGCTCCTCCCGCCAGTCCGCCAGCAGATCCCAGAGGCGGCGGAGCAGCGTCACCATCCAGGACAGGACGGCGAGGCCGACCAGGGCGAAGAAGATACCGTCCGCCAGGGCCGTGTGGGCCTGATACCAGCCGTGGAACACGGTGAGCATCAGGAGTGTGTACAGCATGGGGATGCCCAATCGGAGCTTCAGGGCCAGACGGAACAGGATGGGGAGTAAAAACAGCCCGATACCTAAAATCATAAACATCATCGCCACAACCTCCTCAGAGTAGTTTGTGGCATCTTACCATAGGCAGGCGGACCTTGCAACGGTCTGTCTGCCGATTCTTTCATTCTGGAGGTGATTACCCATAGAAGTCCGCATCAACAAAGAAGTCCGGGACTATCAGGAAAGCCTGTTCTTCGGTTTGTCCCTGCGGCAGTTCGTTTTCGCCCTGCTGGCCGTGCTGGTGGCGGTGGGGCTGTACTTCGGCCTGCACAGCGTGGTGGGCAGCGGGGAGATTGGCTGGATCTGCGTCCTGGCGGCTTTTCCCTTCGCCCTCTGCGGCTTTTTCACCTACAACGGCATGACCTTTGAAAAGTTTCTCCTCGCCGTCATCCGCTCGGAGCTGCTGTACCCCAGAAAGCTGGTGTTCCGGGCGGAGAACTTCTACGCCTTGGCGATGGAGCATTCCACAGTAAAGGAGGCATTGAAGATTGATTAAAACCCTTCAAAATACGCTGAAGCAGGACCGGGAGGGCTTCGTCCTCCCCAAGTCCGTGCAGGACGCCATCCCCATCCGCCGTCTCTGGCCGGATGGGATTTTTCAGTTCGGGAGCAAGTTCTCCAAGACCATCCGCTTCTCGGACATCAACTACGCCATCGCCTCAAAAGAGGATAAAACGTCCATGTTCCTGGGCTATTCGGAGCTTTTGAACGCCCTGGACACCGGCTCCACCACCAAGCTCACCATCAACAACAAAAGGCTCAACCGCCAGGATTTCGAGCAGAAGATCCTGCTGCCCCGGCAGGATGACTACCTGGACGGCTACCGGGCAGAGTACAACGCCATGCTGCTGGACAAGGTCACCGACAGTTCCAACAGCGTGGTGCAGGAGCGGTACATCACACTCTCTGTCCACCGCAAGACCGTGGAGGAGGCCCGCACCTTCTTTGACCGGGTGACGGCGGACGTGACCACCCGTCTGAGCCACCTGGACGCCCGCAGCGAGGAGCTGGATGCGGTAGAGCGCCTCCGGGTGCTGCACGACTTCTACCGCACCGGCGAGGAAACGGAATTCCATGTGGATCTTCGGGACCTGATGCGGAAGGGCCACTCCTTCAAGGATACCATCTGCCCGGACAGCCTGGAGTTCAGGAAGGACTACTTCGTCATGGGCGGCAAATATGGCCGGGTGCTGTTCCTGAAGGAGTACGCCAGCTATATCAAGGACAGCATGATCTCCGAGCTGACGGCCCTGAACCGCACCATGATGCTGTCCATTGATGTGATCCCTGTCCCCACGGACGAGGCCGTCCGGGAGATGCAGAACCGCCTGCTGGGGGTAGAGACCAACGTCACCAACTGGCAGCGGCGGCAGAACAGCAACAACAATTTCTCCGCCGTAGTGCCGTATGATCTGGAGCAGCAGCGAAAGGAAACCCGTGAGATGCTGGACGATCTCACCACCCGTGACCAGCGAATGATGTTCGCCGTGGTGACCCTGGTGCATCTGGCGGACTCCAAGGAGGAGCTGGACAGCGACACGGATGCCCTCCAGTCCGCCGCCCGAAAACACCTGTGCCAGCTCTCCACCCTGAACTGGCAGCAGGCGGACGGGCTGGTGACCGCCCTCCCCCTGGGCCTGCGGCGGATCGACGCCCTGCGGACGCTCACTACCGAGGCCCTGGCCGTCCTCATGCCCTTCAAGGCCCAGGAGGTGCGAGACCAGGGCGGGGTGTACTATGGGCAGAATGTTATTTCCAAGAACCTCATCATCGCCAATCGGAAGGAACTGCTCAACGGCAACGGCTTCGTCCTGGGCGTGTCCGGCTCCGGCAAGTCCTTCACCGCCAAGCGGGAGATGGTCAATCTGGCCCTCTCCACCGATGACGATATCATCGTCATAGATCCTGAGTCGGAGTACCGGCCCCTGATAGAAGGGCTGGGTGGCGAGGTGATCAGCATCTCCGCCACCTCCCCCAACCATATCAACGCCATGGACATGGAGCAGGGATATGGCGATGGGGAGAACCCGGTGGTGCTGAAGTCCGAGTTTCTGCTGTCCCTGTGTGAGCAGCTCATGGGCGACCGGCTGCTGTCCGCCAAGGAGAAATCCATCATCGACCGCTGCACCGCCAGCGGCTACCACAGCTACATCAAGGGCGGCTACCAGGGCAAAGCCCCCACCCTCCAGGACTTCCATGCCGAACTGCTCCGCCAGGATGAGCCGGAGGCGCGTGACGTGGCCCTGGCAATCGAGCTGTTCACGGAGGGCAGCCTCAATACCTTCGCCAAGCCCACCAATGTGGACACGGACGCCCGAATCCTCTGCTATGACATCCGGGATCTGGGCAAACAGCTTTTGCCTGTGGGTATGCTGGTGGTGCTGGACAGCGTGTTCAACCGGATCATCCGCAACCGGGCGCTGGGCCGGAACACCTGGGTCTATATCGATGAAATTTATTTGCTGTTTCAGAACGAATACAGCGCAAACTTCCTTTTTACCCTTTGGAAGCGGGTCAGAAAGTACGGAGCCTGCTGCACTGGCCTTACCCAGAACGTGGACGATCTCCTCCAGTCCCACACCGCCCGAACCATGCTGGCCAACAGCGAATTCCTGGTCATGCTGAACCAGGCGGCCACCGACCGGGCGGAGCTGGCGCGGTTGCTGAACATTTCGGACAACCAGCTCTCGTATATCACCAACGTAGATTTTGGGCGTGGCCTCATCAAGTGCGGAAGCGCCATCGTACCCTTTATGGACAACTTCCCCAAGAACCGGCTCTACCGGCTGATGACCACCCGCCCGTCCGACCTCTCCGAGAACACTGGAGCTGCGTAAAAATATCGGGGACAGGGCCGCAGACACAGCCCTGTTCCTCGTTGTAGGAGGTGATGAAACATCGCAAAAATCAAGGAAAAACGCAAGGCAACTGGCAAATTAAAGGAAAAAGTCAAGTCCGCTCCGAAGGAACTTGTCCACCGCGGGCTGGATGACGGTACGGAGCGCCTGCGGGGCCAGCTCCGGGAGACCGCCCAGCGGGGACAGGCCAGCGACTACGGCGGCGACCAGATCGAGGATACTGCCGCCCGTGGGGCATATCAGGCACGGCGCGGTGTGGAAACTCTGCTGAAGAAGAAAAAGTCCGCCAGGGATCGGCTGCCGGACGAGGAGCCGCGCACCCCTGATCCGTCCACGCCCCCGGAGTCTCCCTCAGATCCACCCGCACCCTCTGAGCCGTCTGCACGGGAGAAGCCCCGGATTAAGACGCGGGAAGCTGTCTCCGCCAGAGAGGGCGGTGTCGGCGCTGGGTCGGCTGAAAGCGGCGGGACAGGGCCATCCTCTGGGGAGAGGATGAGGCAGACGCGGATCAAAACCAGGGAACCTGCCGTTCATGATTTGCGCCCGGATGTGCCGCCTGCCTCACAGGGCGGATTGGAGGCGCCGCAGGTCAGAACAAGGGACGCCGCCTCCGGCGCGCCCACCGGCCATAGGACGGCAGCACCGTCTTCCGGCCATGATCAGCCGTCTCACAGGCTGTCCATCAAGACAAAAGATGCCTACATCCAGGATCAGCCCACATCTGCGCTGGAGCAACCGCCCCAAGCGCTCGTGCAGGGCAAGCAGGAGTTCATGCGGGAGCGTGGCCGGACGGCGGCCATGAAACGGGCGGAGGCCCAGTGGGTGGGGAACGATACCATCCCCCAGGCCGGAAACGGCGGGGAGACTGCCCCTCCCGCTCCGATGAGGCGCAGGTATACTGGCGGACAGGGCAGATACGCTCCGGCCCAGGCTGTGCGCGGGCCGGGAGAGCCTGAACCCCGGCCTGTGGGGGGTGGTGGGCGGAAAATCGTCAAAACGGCCCGCTCCGGGAGAAGGACTGCCGAGGGCGCCGCCAAGCAGACCATCAAGACCGCGGAACACTCCTCAAAAAAGGCCGTTAAGACTGCCCAGCGAACGGCGAAAACCGCGCAGCAGACGGTCAAAACCGCCCAGGCCACCGTCAAGGCCACCCAGCGGGCCGTACAGACCGCCCGTGCCACGGCAAAGGCAGCGGCGACCACAGCCAAGGCGGCGGCGAAAGCCACAGTAGCGGCGATAAAAGCGGCCATTGCGGCAACGCAGGAGTTGGTCGCCGCCATCGCCGCTGGGGGCTGGGTGGTACTCGTGGTGGTGCTGGTGATCTGCATGATCGGCCTGCTCATCGCCTCGCCCTTCGGCATCTTCTTTGCAGACGGAAGCTCCCCGGACTCGGTATCGCCCACGGCGGCAATCGTGCAGATCAACGGCGAGTACGTGGATACGCTGTCTGCGCTCCAGACCGAGGGGAGCTATGACCGGGTGGAGATCCAGGGCCGCCAGCCGTCCTGGGCGGACGTGTTCGCGGTGTTCGCCGCCAAGACTGCCGGTGGGGCGGACGGCGCGCAGGTGTCCGTCCTGGACCCGGACACGGCGGAGAAGCTGCGGGCGGTGTTCTGGGATATGACCAAGATCACCTCTGCGGAGGCGGATGTGGAGCATCCCGCCGAGGGCGACACCGCCGCCTGGACGGAGAAGGTGCTAACCATCACGGTCACGCCCCGGACGCCGGACGATATGCGGGTGTTCTATGCGTTCACGGATCAGCAGAACGCCGCCCTGGACGAGCTGCTGACGGCGGCGAACCGTGAGATGTGGAACGACCTCCTCTACGGCTCCAGCGGTGAGATCGTGGCCGTGGCGCTGTCCCAGGTGGGCAACGTGGGCGGCCAGCCCTATTGGAGCTGGTACGGCTTCAACAGCCGGGTGGAGTGGTGTGCCTGCTTTGTGAGCTGGTGCGCCAACGAGTGCGGCTACATTGACGCCGGGGTGATCCCCAAGTTTGCCGGATGTGTAGGTGGCTCCAATTGGTTCAAAGCCAGGGGTCAGTGGCAGGACGGCAGCTATGAGCCGCGCCCTGGAGATTTAATATTTTTCGATTGGGACGATCCGGGCGGATACTCCGGCCCCCAGGATGATGTCCCTGACCATGTGGGCATCGTAGAGCGGGTGGAGAACGGCGTGGTCTACACCGTGGAGGGCAACTCCGGCGATAGCTGCCGCCAGCGCAGCTATAACGTGGGGCATTACGAGATCTGGGGCTACGGATGCCCCATTTATAACTAATTTCAAAGGCTGGGAAATGGGATCGCCCTGTTTCCCAGTCTAAATTTTACGATTTTGGAGTGAAAAGATATGGCAGTTTTTCGTGTGGAGCGCACCCACAACTACACCGTCATGAGCAACTACCACCTGCGGGAAGAGCCTGTCCCTCAAAGCGAAGGGCCTGCTGTCCCAGATGTTGAGCCTCCCGGAAGATTGGGATTACACCTTGGCGGGGCTGGCCCGCATCAACGCCGAGGGCAAGGACGCCATCCGGGCCGCTGTGGTGGAGCTGGAGAAAGCCGGGTATGTCCAGCGCCGCCAGACCACCGACAAGGCCGGGAAGTTCGGCGCCAATGAGTATATTATCCGGGAGTACCCCGCTTCTCACGAACCGCCCCCGGAAGGGCCGTCTTCGGCCCAACCGTTGCCGGAAAATCCGACAACGGAGAATCCGTCCACGGTTTCCACGCAGACGGAAAAGACAACGCAAATAAATAAAGACCTACAGAAAAAAGAAAACAAAATACTGACTTCACAAAGTACGGATTCATTTCCCTTCCTTTCATCCCCTCCCGCCACGTCTGCGGCGGCAGAGCCGCCTGAAGCGAAGGGAAGGAAGCGGAGCAGGAGCAACGGGATGAGCCAGGGCGAGATGGATGCCTATCGGGAACTGATCCGGGAGAATATCTGCTATGACGATTTCGTGCGGGAGCATCCGTATGACGCCGGTCAGTTGGATGAGATGGTAGAACTGATGGTGGAGGCGGTCTGCTCCAAAAAGAAAAATATCCGGGTGGCGGGGAATGACTTCCCCCAGGCGGTGGTGAAGTCCCGGTTGCTGAAGCTGGACTCTGAGCATATCCGCTTCGTGTTCGACTGCCTCCGTGAGAACACCACTCAGGTGCGGAACATGAAACAGTACCTGCTGACAGTGCTATACAACGCCCCGGTCACCATAGAGAGCCACTACGCCGCCCAGGTCAACCACGACCTCTACGGCGGGGAGGCGGCAACGTAAGCCAGTCACATCACCGCTTTTCTTATACAGGTCTGTCCACCCTGGACTCGTGCTTGATCAGCCGGAACACGATAAAGTACATCGCGGCCACGAACGCCACGAAGACCATCGTGGACTGGCCGGTGCCAATCATGCAGCAGGAATCATAGAACCCGTGCAGCAGAACGGCAGCCAGGTATCCAAGCGCCAGGTTTACCGTCGTGCCAGCCCTCTCTTCCCTGTCTGCGCACAGCCTTGCCCGTGAATAGAACAGCCCCATGAATACCGAAAAGCTCATGTGGCCGGGAATCGCCAGGATCGCGCGGGGCAGCGCGACGGACAGGCCATAGGAGAACACATACTTCACATTCTCAAAAGCGGCAAACCCCAGTGAGACAAAAACCGCATAGACAATACCATCGAACTGGTAGTTGAAGTTGGGATCGTTCCAGGTCCGACGGTACAGGAAGAAGAACTTCGTGCCCTCCTCAATCACAGCGACAACCAGGAAAGCCAAAATGTAGACGTAGTTGGGGTCGTTGGGGTCCATCGTGATATCCAAGGCGGTTTGTCCGATCACCTCCAGAACGATGGCGGCCAGAGCGGCCAGGACGCCCTTCCCTACCAAGCTCCAAAGGAGGTAAGGCGGCTCCTGCTCAATGCTGTCCTGGCGGTAAACGTACCGCATGAGGAATATGGCGGGCAGAACAGCCGCAAGAAAGTATATGGCAATGATGTAGTACATGGGAGCAACTACAAATGGAGCGAAGAAAAACATAGTCATCCTCCTTGGTTCTTAGAGCAATTCTCTAAATTGCTAATACTGTTTTCACCCCCGAAGGGAGTGGAAACAAAAAGAAAACAGCAGAGACTGGGCACTACCCAGTCCCGCTGTTTTTCGTGCTTTTGTTATTCGATGGCAATCAGGTTGGACTTGGGCAGCTGCTTCTGCTCCCGCTTGGGCAGGGAGACCTTCAGGATGCCGTCCTCGAACTTGGCGGACACATCGGTGGGTTCCACACCCTCGCCCACATAAAAACTGCGGCTGCAGGTGCCGGCGTAGCGCTCCTGACGGATGTACTTGCCCTTCTTGTCCTTCTCGTCCTTGTCCAGGCCCTTGGCTGCGGAGATGGTCAGGTAGCCATCCTCCAGCGTCAGGTTGACCTCGTCCTTCTTGAAGCCGGGCAGGTCGATGTCAAGCTCGTAGGTGCCCTCCGTCTCCCGCACATCGGTCTTCATCAGGTTCTTGGCGTGCTTCCCGTACAGGGGATTGCTGCGGCCGGTCAACGCCGGGAACATATCAAAATCGGGACCGAAGAAATCATCGAACAGGTTCTCTCCAAAAATACTGGGCATCATAAGTCATTCCTCCAATCATGTTCCTGAAATGCCCTTTCGAGGAAGTCTTTTTTGCTTCCCCCTTGGAACGATTATGTTATACCATTCCAAATTAGCACTGTCAACAGGAGAGTGCTAATGTTTACAAAATGACCGAGGTTTGTTCACAGAGTATGCGATTTTGGGCCTTTCCGGCCTTGCGCTTTTCAGCCGCTGTGGTAAAATACCAGTATTCAATCCGTTTCAAGGTGATTATTATGTACTTGTATAACATCTGTGCAGCCATGGAAGCGCTGGAAAAAGTACCGGCTCCCGGTGGAAGCACCCTCGTGCTTTTGACATCGGAGGAACTAAAAAAGGGTGTGGCTATTCCGGGTCTGGAGCAGATCATCCACCATACGCCCTCCGCCCAGGGTGCCCGCGCCTGCAAGGCGGAATTCCGCCACGACTGCCTGTGCGGAACGATTATCACGCCGCGGCGTACCAAGGACGGTGCTCCCATTGCTTTTGGCTATCTTTTAACCGAGAAATGGGCCGTGCTGTGCGACGATACTGGAACGGCCCGCTCCGCTGTCCAGCACTTGCAAAAGGGGAATCCCCAGCGGGAGTTGGGCGTGGGGGGCTTCTTTTGTGAGTTCTTGGAGTGGCTGATCGCAAAGGATCTCCATCATCTCCAGAAACTGGAGGACGATATGGACCAGATGGAGGAGCAGGTCCTCTCCGGGGAGCTGGATCAATTTAATCCCCGCATGAATACCCTGCGCAAAGAAATTATCCGGTGGCTCCGGTACTATACACAGCTGGACGATATGGTCTGTGAACTTCAAGAGAATGAAACCGCCCTGTTCCGCGACAGTGAGCTGCAGATGCTGCACATGGTGGAAAAGCGGATCGGGCGTCTGGACAGCGAGGCACAGACTCTTCGGGAATACAGCATCCAGCTGCGGGAGCTGTTCCAGGCGGAGATCGACATCCGCCAAAACCGAATCATGAAAATTTTGACCATTGTGACCACAGTTTTTCTTCCGCTGTCCCTGGTGGTAGGCTGGTATGGAATGAATTTCATCAATATGCCGGAATTGACGTGGAGGTACGGTTATCCAGCTATCATTGTGATCAGTGTGCTGATTGTAGCGCTCTGTCTGTGGATCATGAAAAAGAAGAAATTCTGGTAGCGCCGTCATAAAAAGCAGAGGCCCGGTTCACGTTGAACCGGGCTTCTGCTTTTTTCGGGTCACTTCATCCTTTTTCGCAGCATCTCGTCGGACACCTGCTCCAGCTGCTCCGCCCTGTGGTAGCGACCGGCAAGATCGTTTTCAGCCGCAGAACCCTCGGGCTGGCCGTGGAAGGCCAGCTTCAGTAAAATGGGCGTCAGTACCGCGCAGCCCACAACAGTGATGACGACAGGCGTCATTATCGCCTGGCTGAGGACCCCCATGGACAGGCCGCGATTGGCCACGATCAGGGCTACCTCGCCCCGGCAGGCCATGCCGGTACCCACCTGGAGGCGCTCCCGTCCCCCAAAGCCGCACAGCCTGGCACCCAAGCCGCAGCCGATGATCTTGGACAGGATGGCCACGGCCAGGAGCGACAGAGAAAGGGCGGCCAGCGTCCCGGTCAGCCGGGGCAGCTCCACCTTGATGCCAATCCCGGCAAAGAATACGGGGGTCAACAGCAGGTAGCTCAGGGGCTCGAACTTGGAGCGGATGTAATCGGCCTTGGGGGTACAGGCCACCACCAGCCCCGCCGCAAAGGCGCCGATGATGTCAGCCACGCCGAAAAACTCCTCAGCGCAGTAGGCCAGCAGCAGGCAGAGCACAAAGGCGAACACCGGATAGCGCCGCAGGTTTTTCTCGTGGGCCTTTTCGATCATCAGGCGGAACAGCCAAATTCCCCCACAGGCGGCGGCAATGGCAAACACAAAGAACAGCACGATTTTCAGCAGCACCAGCAGCAGGCCGTCCCCGCCTCCCGCCATACTGGATACCAGCGTCAGGGCGATCAGGCCCAGCACGTCGTCGATCAGGGCGGCGGCCAGGATGGTGCTGCCCACCTTGGTATCCAGGCGTCCCAGCTCCTTGAGGGTCTCCACGGTGATGCTGACAGAGGTGGCGGTCAGCACCGTGCCCAAAAAGAGGTTCTCCAGAAAGGTATTCCCAGGCAGCCAGCCCAGCTTCCCCGCCAGAGCGCCGAAGCCTGTGCCCATCAGCATGGGCACCAGCACGCCGCACAGCGCCACCAGAAAGCCCGCCTTTCCGGCGCTGCGCAGCTCCCGCAGGTCGGTACCCATTCCGGCGGTAAACAGAATGACAATGACGCCCAACTCACTCAACTGGGTGAGAAATTCGGTCTCCGAAAGGACATTCAGCACGGCGGGGCCCAAAATCAGGCCGGCCAGCAGCGCGCCCACCACCCGGGGCATTTGAAATTTTCCCGTGGCAATCCCCAGCAGCTTGGTGCTGAGCAGAATCAAAGCCAGGTCTAACAGATAGTGATAGGACATCAGTGATTCCTCCCTGTTTCTATGTCAAAACGCAAGCCTATCATAGCTTCTTTTGTTGAATTTACAGGAGGAGTTTTATCTAAAACGGACCCGGTTGGCGGTCAGATTTTTCGTCTATTTTGAGCCCGTCTCAACCTCCTGCGGTGCGGGACTCAACTCTCGCCGTCCTGCCGCCAGAGCTCCACCCTTCCCCGGTTCAGTCTGGCCTTGAGCAGCATTTCGTCCGCCTTTTTCAAAAGCGCCTTCGGAACATCCGGGCCGATGGCGCCGCCGATGCTGGCGGTGATATACTGCCCGTTTTCCGTACCGTCTACAGACAGTGCGGAGATGTCGCCGCATATTTTATTCAGCCTCGCCTCCAGCGCGTCCGGATGAATAGATGCAAACAGCATCACAAATTCCGCTCCGGAATACCCGATCAATGTGTCCGGCTCCCGGATACCGGCGTGGATCAATTGCGCGACACGCATCAGAAGATCGTCCCCGGCCTTGCGCCCATATGTATCGTTAATATTTTGGAAATTGTCCACGTTGAGGACGGCCAAGGCGCAGATTTTTTCGCCGCTTCGGGTCTCCGCGTCATAATAGCGCCGGTTATATATATGGGTGATGGGATCGAGATACAGCTTGCTGTGCATATCAGAGATAGAAGCGATGGGCAGTGACTCCCCGTTTCCGTCAAACAGTTCATCCTCTGTGATCCGAACCAGCGTTTCCAGCACCAGCGGTTTGCCGTCCACCTTGATATACCGGGATATTACATGGAACACCTCGCCGTCCAGGAATACGAGTTTGGAATAATTCTTCCGGAACGCCAGGCACTTCATGGAGGTGCAGTTGGCGCACCGCTTTTCCTGTTTCCAGAAACGGTAACATGGCTGGCCGGTTTTGACCAGCCTGCCGCTGCTGTCGATTTCCAGAACGCTGTTGTCAGTGGGATCCACCAGACGGACAT
Organism: Firmicutes bacterium ASF500; assembly: GCA_000492175.2. Lineage (NCBI taxonomy): Bacteria > Bacillati > Bacillota > Firmicutes bacterium ASF500. The sequence continues at coordinate 1,240,047 of CP097573.1, forward strand.
TGTAGACCATGAATTTGATGGCGCTGAGCAGATCATAGGCCTGCCTGCCGGTCATCTCACTGCGCACTGCCGGGAGCTGTCCCCGCTCGCCGGCGTCGGGGGCTGCGGGGAGCTCGCCATCTAAGGGAATCAGCCGGCCCATAACTTCCGTGTAATGCCCGGCATGGGGGGAATCCCAGACGGTTTGCAGCTCGCACAGATATGGCCGGGGCTCCTCTCCGGGCAGGTTCAGCAAGATATTCTCCCGAATCAGAGGGTGTGCGTTGGTCGCCGTGGACAGCTTGCGTCTCAGCCGATCCGCGGCGGGACGGTCATACTTTTCATAGGGAGCCGACTCCAGATCCATCTCCACAATGGGTTCCTCTACCTCGAAAAGCTCCATTCCGGCTTTGTTGTAATGCAGGACTGCCGGCGATACCGTGTAGTAAAACCCGGGGTACGCACCATTGAAAAAGAATTTAAAACGCAGACGCTCGCGGTTCAGCTCCTGGGTGATACTCTCGGTGGCGGTCACGCCATGGTCGTGCAGGTGGGCCACGGCCTCTTCAATCATCTCCTGGGCAGAGTCTTCGCCATTTTCGGACTGCTCAGAGCCGGAAACGGTCAGCGCGTCTTTCAGATTGTCAAAGATGTTGGACAAACACGTCATCAGCAGAGGGTTGAATGTTCCGCATTGTCCGTCCAGAATCATATGGAATGCCTGCTCGGGGGAATGGGACGGCTTATAGCACCGCTCGCTGACCAGGGCGTCGTACACATCCGCCACGGACACAATTTGGGCTGTGATCGGGATGTCCTCCCCCTTTAACCCGTCCGGATAGCCCTTGCCGTCATACCGCTCATGGTGCCAGCGGCAGATGTCGTAGGTCAGCTGAATGAGAGGGCTCACCTTTTGTCCCCGGCGCAGGGCGTCCACCATATTGGCCCCCGCCATAGCGTGGCCCTTCATGACCTGGAACTCTTCCTCGGTAAACTTGCCCGGCTTATTCAAAATTTCCTCCGGTACGGTCATCTTGCCGATGTCATGGAGAGAGGAGGCGGTACAGATCAGACGTTTCTCCTCACTTGAGAAGGAGTACTGATCCGATACCCTCGTCAGCTCCTCCAGCAGCATTTCTGTGATGGTTCGGATATTCCGGACGTGGTTTCCGCTCTCGCCGTTGCGGGTCTCCACGATATGGGAAAGGATGGAGACCATGGCCGAATTGGTCTCGTTTTTCTGAATCACCTCGTTCACCAGGGCATTGGACAGCTCCTGCTGCCTGCCAGAAAGGTCAATGATATCGTCGATACGGTGACAGATCACCCGCTCGTTGAACGGACGCTGGATCAGCTCGCTGGCGCCCAGGTTGTAGGCGGTTTCAATGTTTTCAGAGGTATAGTCTGAGGAAACCATGATGACCGGCAGAAAGTCCAGCCAGCCCCGCTCCTTCATGGCCCTGAGAAGGGCAAAGCCGTCCATATTGGGCATCACAAGGTCCGTGAGAACCAGCGAAAATTCCTCCGCATGGTCATCCAGGAGCAGCAGTGCCTCTTTGCCGTCACCGGCCTCTTCCAAAAAGTAGTCCTTTTCCAGCATACTCGTCATGACCGCGCGGTTGAATCTCGAGTCATCCACCACTAGGATCTTATATTTCTTCTTTGCTTCAAGCATAAATAATTCCTCCAGAGTTTTGGCTATGGCAAAGATATGCCCCGGCGCATATCAAATGATGTATATTTTGTGAACAAAAATCGCATATCCTGTAAATGTTGGCACTCCGCCGATAAAAGTGCTAATTTTTGGCGCCTGGCAGGGGCATATCCGGGGTGTAAAAGCGGCAGCCGCAGCGGCCGTTTTCTTTTACCTGGTACAAGGCCGTGTCAGCGTCATGGTACATCTCATCGGTATAGCCTTTTGGGGAAAAGACCCCGCCTACGCTGAGAGAGACTTGGGGCAGGCCGTCCGTGGGGTTACGGAGGGCGTCGTTGATGGTCTTGATCTTCTCCTCAATCTGAGCCTGCTGTCCCCTGTCAACGCCGGTCAGGATCACGGAGAACTCATCGCCTCCCACCCGGGCGGGAAAATCAGTAGAGCGGAAGCTCTCTCCCAGCAGCCTGGCCACTTTTTTCAGTACCTTGTCCCCAACCTCGTGGCCATAGCCATCGTTTACCAGCTTGAATTGATCCACGTCAATCAGCAATAGCGCAATGGGCTGTGCCTTGACCCGCAGCACCTCCTTTACATGGTCAAAGGCGCCCCGGTTCATCAGGCCGGTCAGAGGGTCGTGTTCAGCCTGGTGGCGCAGCAGAATCTCGTTGGCGGCGTTGACCTCATAAATATCATTATAAGTAAGCGCCAGGTATTTGAACTCATAAGCGCCGGTGATCTCAATCAGTTTTCCCTTGCGGATACAGTTGACATAGACCTTCAGGGGCTTAACGATCAGGAAAATGATCATGAGGAAGATCAGTACGTTTTGAACAAACAGCAGACTGAAGAGACCGCGTTCCAGCCACATGGTATGATGCAGATCCTCCACGCTGGCCTCTTGGCGCATTTGGGTAGACTGAAGGACATCGCTTAAAAAATAATTGATATTGCTGGTGATAAGCTGCTTTTGTGCCTGGTATTCCGTGCCAAACACCATCTTGCGGGCAGTGTCCAGCTTCTGCTCCGGGGAGAGGTTCTGGTGGGCTTCGGAGAGTGCAGCGGAGCGGACCTCCTCAGGCAGGGCGGAGAGGTCCAGACCGCCCGCCTCAGCGGCCAGACGCATGGCGTATGTCTCCCGCTCCATCAGCTGGTTGGAAAGATCCATCGCCGTTTGCAAAAAGCCCTCGGCCTGCGGGCTGGCCCGGCCGCCCAGCTGCTCCAGAGCCTGATCCCGGCGGCGGGTCTCATTCACCTCGGTAAAGTAGTTCCCGGCGTATTCCGGGTTCAGGTCTACCACAAATAAATGCACCTGCTCGGTCAGATAATCGGAACCGTCCGAAACCAGGGCGGCGTTCTCCTGGCAGTCAATATACAGATTGGTGGCGGCTACCATGGTTTCGTAGTTTCGCGACGCCTGAAACGTAACAATCAGCAGGGAGATATACAGCGCACAGGAGATTAAAATCATGATAACATTCAGCGTGCGTACTTTGAAACCCTTCACGCGGCTTGGATAGCCGGTCTTCTTTTGTTCACAAGCATCCATAGTCAACATCCTCTCCGGCAGGCAAATCTATTTTGGGAAAGCCATATGATACCATATCAAAATGTAAGTTGTCAATCTATTCCTAATATCCCTTACGGCTTTTTCGCGGATTCTGAGTGTAAAATCTATTATTATATATTTTATGAACAAAATTAGTTGCTTTTGTAAATATTAGCACTCTTGTATTGACAGTGCTAATTCACCGTGCTATAACGAGCTTGTTCCAGGGGAGAAGGCCAAAAAGGGCCCCTCAACGGAACATTTCAGAAAAAATGGAGGAATGACTTATGATGCGCAGTATTTTTGGTGAGAACCTGTTTGACGATTTCTTTGGCAACGACCTTGACCTGTTCCCGGCCCTGCCCGGCAGCAAAGCGCTGTATGGCAAGCACGCCAAGAACCTGATGAAGACCGACGTGCGGGAGACCGAAAACAGCTATGAGCTGGATATCGACCTGCCCGGTTTCAAGAAGGACGAGGTCACCTTGGAGCTGAAGGACGGCTATCTGTCCATCAGTGCCGCAAAGGGCCTGGATAAGGACGAGCAGGACAAACAGGGCAGGTATATCCGTCAGGAGCGCTATGCCGGCACCTGCAGCCGCAGCTTCTATGTGGGTGAGGACGTGGAGCCTGCGGACGTGTCCGCCCGGTTTGAGGACGGCATCCTGAAGGTGTCTCTCCCCAAGAGAGAGCAGGAGCGTCTGCCCCAGTCCAATCGGATTGCCATTGAATAACGGATCTCATCTGTCAAGCAGCAAGATTGCAAAAAGCGGAGCGGTCAGCCTGAACCGGGCTGACCGCTCCGACTCTGAAAAAGCGAAAAACTTTCTTGCGTCCGCAAGGCTGGAGAATCCATGTGCGCTCCGAGCTCTAATCAGGGTTTAATATGGCTAATGCAGGATGTCCTTTTCTGGAATATCTTTTGGAAAGAGGGATACGAATATGCGTATATTTTGCTGGCGGAGGATGAGTGCGACCTGAATCAGATCATCCGGCAAAAGCTGACATCGGACGGGTATGTGGTCGATTGCTGCTTTGACGGTGAGGAGGCCATGGATTATATGGCCTGCGCCGACTATGACGCCATTATTCCGGACATTATGATGCCCCAAAAGGACGGCCTGGAGGTTCTGTGCGCTCCCTGCGGCAGTCCGGGAAAGGGACTCCAGTCCTGTTCTTGACTGCGAGAGACGCCATTTCGGATCGGGTAAAGGGGCTGGACAGCGGCGCAAACGACTATCTAGTAAAGCCCTTTTCCTTTGAGGAATTGACCGCCCGCCTGCGGGCCATGACGCGGGGCCGCTTTGGCATGGTCAGCAATGTCATTACGGTAGCGGATTTGTCGCTGGACACCGCCGCCCACACGGTTAAACAGGGGGATCGGGAGATTACTCTTTCGGCAAAGGAATACGCCCTGCTGGAATACCTGATGAGAAATGCCGGGACCGTCTTGTCTCGGGAAAGGATCGAGGATCATATCTGGAACGCCGATTACGAGGGCGGCACGAATGTGGTGGACGTCTATATCAGCTACCTGCGGAAAAAAATCGACGGCGGCCATGAGAACAAGCTGATCCATACGGTACGCGGCAGCGGGTATGTTCTGCGGGAGGGCACATGAAGCATTTGTCGATCCGATTGAAGATCACCCTCTGGTTTGCCGCGATCCTCACGTTCATGGTCGTCCTGACCTTTGCCGTGATCTTTTCCGTGGGCGGCTCAGTCATGCAAAAGGTGATCCAGGACAATTTAATCAACATCATCGAAAATAACGTGGATGAAGTTGAGTTTTTCCCCAGTATGAACAAGGTCGAAAACGATAATGACGCGGACCACTATATTGAATATCATGGCGGCTATTTAGAGGTAGACGATGACTATCTCGATCTGGTAAACGGCGTTTCCACGTCCTTATACCTTGAAAATGGCATGCTGCTTTACGGACACAATCCGATTGCGAAAGATACTGCCGGGCACGCCTTCTCTGATGGGCAGATGCAAATGGTGCCGGTGAACGGCGTTACCTACTATCTCTACGACAAGATGCTGACGCAGGAGGGCCTGGACGGCTTGTGGCTGCGGGGTGTGGTGTCGGAGGAACAGGGGACGGCTCAGCTTTCCAGCATTGTCCGGTTGTCCCTGTATGGGCTGCCCCTTCTGCTGACCTTTGCTGTTTTGGGCGGGTATTTGATTGCCGGGCGAACACTGAAGCCAATCCGCGATATAGAGGAGGCCGCCGTCCATATTGGCCGGGGGCAGGACCTGAAGAAGCGGATCGAGCTGTCTCCCGGTACAGACGAGCTCCATCAGCTTGCCAACACATTTAATGAGATGTTTACACGGCTCGATGCGTCTTTTGAGAGTGAGCGGCAATTCACCTCGGATGTATCCCATGAATTAAGAACGCCGGTGTCAGTCATTCTGGCGCAATGCGAGTATTCGCTGGAACAAGTCAGAACACCGAAGGAATATGAGGCCGCTTTACAACTCATCCAACGGCAAAGCGGCAAGATGAGTCGGTTAATTGAGGATATGCTGCACTTTGTTCGTCTTGAACAAAAATCCGACCATTTCCATATGGAGGAACTTGATTTTTCCGCGCTGGTATCCTCCGTCTGCAATGACATGGCGCTTTTAAAGGAGCATGGCATCCAGCTCACCTCTGAGATTGAGGAGCGGACCAAGGTCGTTGGTAGCCGCGAGCAGCTCTCCCGCCTGCTGTCCAACCTGGTCAGCAACGCCTACCGCTACGGGAGAGAAAACGGTACGATTCGTGTGACGCTGAAAAGCGAGGGCAGCAACGCCGTCCTCTCCGTGTCCGATAACGGTATCGGCATCGCACCGGAGCAGCAGGAGAAAATCTTTCACCGTTTCTATCAGGTGGACGCTTCCAGGACGGGAACGGGAACGGGGCTGGGCCTGTCCATGGTACAGGAGATCGCGCGACTCCACGGCGGGGCAGTCTCCGTGGAGAGTACGCTTGGCAGGGGTAGCTGTTTTACCTTTAAGATGAAAAAAACAAAAAATTGAGTTCGCTAATGTTGTTTTAATTTTAGTGCGGTATACTTAATACAAGCCGAGAGGCAAAAGTAAACCCATATCACGCAGCACAGAGGAGGCATATACCATGAGTAAAATGAAGAGTTTATTTGAAATGTCGAAAAAAACAGTCATTACCCTCGCTTGCCTTGCCGCCGCGGTTGCGGTCATCGGAACAGGAACTGCCTATGCGGTCAGAGCCGCCGCAGAGCGTAATTCGATTGGGAAAGCAACTGCGGAGCGGTTCGCTCTGGCCGATGCCGGAGTTGATATGTCGTCGGCGCTCGTTTCCAAAGCAGAGTTTGGGCGGGAAAATGGGCAATATGTGTACGAGGTGGAATTTGTCGCAAACGGCGTTGAATATGATTATACGATCAATGCCGCAGACGGAGCGGTTATCGCAAGGGATGCCGATGGGCAGATGCCAGGTGCGGTACAGTCGAATGCTCCTGCCGTCACTCCTCCCGCGGCCACTTCTTCCGTAACCACCATCTCCGCTGAGCGCGCCAAAGAGATTGCCTTACAGCACGCATCACTGTCCGCCGCCGACGTGAACTTTGTCCATTCGGAGTTGGATTATGACGATGGCGTACAGGTCTATGATGTGGAGTTCTACAAGGGCAATGCAGAATACGACTATGAGATCGACGCCGCCACCGGCATCGTACTCAGCTATGATTACGATGCCGAGGACCATCAGCCTACGGCACAGCCAAATGATTCCGCAACCACTCCTCCCGCAGACGCTCAAGCGCCGGTCGACTCAAACAACGCCGCATATATTGGGGTTGACCGTGCAAAAAATATCGCCGTGTCTCACGCGGGAGTTGCGCTTGCTGACGCAGCCTTTCAGAAAGCAAAACTTGAAAACGACGATGGTCGGGCGGAATACGAAATAGAGTTTTTCAAGGATGGCATTGAATATGACTACACGATTGACGCTGTAAGCGGAACGGTATTGGAGTACGATGCAGAGCGTGATGATTGAGACGATTTTGGAGACGGGCGGCTGGGCCCCAAGGGGCTGGCAACGAGGGCGCAGGTGGCGCAGATGCTGAAGAACTTCATTGAGAACCAGGAGGACAATACTTGAAAAAACTCGCAATCCTTTTCGCGTTGACCCTCTGTGTGGCGCTGGCGGGCTGCAACCAGCCCGCCCCGCCCCAGGGCGGCGAATCCACACAGATCCCCTCCGGTACCGTAAGCACTTCCCCAACGGAGGAAGCCACGGAACCGGCACCCCCGGCAGACCAATCAACGCCCACGGAGGGCGAACAGACGGTGACACTGTATATCGGCACCAAGGCCGGGGGCTTCACCGAGTACCCCATGACCTACGAGGGGGAGCTGACCCCGGAACTGCTGATCCAGGGCATCGCTGACCTGACCGGCTGGAATTTGACCCTGGCCGAGCCTGTGACCTCCGGCAAGGGCGGCATGAGCGTATGCCTGTCCAATGAATCGGCGCTGTTCACCGGCCCGCCCGACCCGCAGAAAGACGAGTTTCATGTGTACGATGCGGAGCAGCTTGCGGAAATGATTTTAGACAGCATCCAAAAGACTCTGCAAGAGGGCTTCACCCTGGAGGGCGGCGACCCGGACGCGCTGGACATTTGGTACTATATGGAGGGGGAGCAGCCATTGGAGCTTCCCGCCCTGGGCCTGTTCTGGCCGATTGACCAGCCCTATCAATGGGAAGGAGCGGAAAGCAAGTAACCCCGCAAAAATCTTAATAATATCCACATTTTTCTACTGTTTGAATCCGGTGTATCAAGCTGCAAGAGGCGGCAAGGGAGCAGAAATTCCTTGCCGCCTCTTCTTTTTTATGCTTATTAGCGGGAGGAAACACAATAAAAAGGTCTGATTATGCGGATTAAGGCCGCAAGATGGCAGGGGGAGCGCCCTCCTCCGCTTTCCATTTCTCGAAAAACGCGGGTAACCTTGCGGTTACTCGCGTCTCTTTTTTTATTCGACAGCTTTCTGCAAAATATCCTGTCAAAAAATAGGAGGTTTTGCAGAGGGCTGTCAAAAAATTTTATCGGTTACTGCCGCTGTCACAAGAAAGACGTCAAATGCCAAAATATTTTTTGGAAAAGGGGCGTTTCTGCTCAGTGGCAGCCCTACATAGCTAAATATCCGTGACCGCCAATCTCAACCCAGCACACCCCCCAAAATTTGAGATTGGAGATCGTACATATGAATTATAACATGGAAGAATGCGGGAGCCGCATCCGGCAGCTCCGTATCCAAAACGGCCTCACACAAGAAGAAATTGCAGAAACGCTCAACATCGACAGAAGTTTTTATGGCCGCATTGAAACTGGAAAGAAGGGCTGCTCCATTGATTTGCTGGTGCAACTGTCTGAATTGCACCATGTGACATTGGATTATCTGATCTTGGGCAGATACCTCTGCACGGCTCAGGGAGGGCTGGACATGGCGCGGCTCAAAGAGGATATCAGCGAGCTGGTATGTTGTCTGGAGCGTTTCAAAGAAAAACTTTGAAAATGTGTCCATCAGGCACAAAAGTGTCTAATACTCTCTAAAAAAAGGCGTTTCAGCCCTATACAATAAGGTCAAGGCGAAAGCCCTGAACCTTGAAAATTTCACACCAGCAGTACGGATCACCACACGGACAGACGCACAGTGCGCGCCATGGCCCGGAGGGAGCTTCGCTCCCTCCGGGCCGCGATAAAGCCTGTGCGGGACGGCCCTGGCATGGCCGCCCGTCATCCCTTGGGTTGAAAGCAGCAGAGACCCTTGGAATGTGTCTGTGAAGGTCCGCCGAGCCTTATCTGTGCTGTTCCCAATATCTCATCGGGGGTCGAGCTGAAAATACGATGAGTACATGAAGAAATGAACCAATTAAGGGGATTTTTAGGATGAATACCAACGATAACAGGCAGAATGCCCATAACGAGATAGATCACATTTTCAAAGACCTTCTTCCTAACCGCGGCATGGCGGAGCGTCCCGCCCAGGTGGCCCTTTGCCACCAAATGCTCAACGCCATGCTGGAGGGTTCCATTGCCCTGTGCGATGCCGGGACGGGGATCGGCAAGACCTACGCCTATCTGGCGGCGGGGACGGTGTACCACCGCTTCCGCGCCGCCAGTGGGCTCCCCGCCCGGCCTATTCTGATCTCCACCTCCAGCATCGCCCTCCAGACGGCGGCGAGAGATGAGTACCTGCCCCTTTTGTCGGAGCTTCTGATGCAGGATGGCGCCATCGACCGGCCCCTCCAGGCGGTGATCCGCAAGGGCAAGTCCCACTACGTCTGCGAAGAACGCTTGGAGCGGCGGCTGGGGCAACTGGATCTCAGCCGAAAAAACTGGAGGGCCGGAAACGCCCTGCTCGCTCTGCGGAGTGAGCTGGACATGGATGAGGCCGCCCATCTCAGCGGCTATGACCGGGAGCGCGTCTGCGTCCCCAAAGTCTGCGACTGCCAGCGAGAGACCTGCCGGTACCGCGCCTTTCTGGAGGACTGCGAGTCCGGGCGTTACCTTTTCCAGATCTGCAACCACAACCTGCTGCTGGCGGATGCCATCCACCGGGGCAGCGGGCGCAGGCCCATCCTCCCGGACGCCTGTGCCCTCATCGTGGACGAGGCCCACAAGCTGCCGGAGACCGCCCGCCAAATGTTCGGTCTCACTTTGGCAACGGAGGATATCCGCGCCCTGACCCACGGTCTGCGTGGGGAGCGGTTCCTGCTGGCAGCGGAGACGCTGGACAGCAGCACCGCACCCCTGCTGCGGAAACTGGCCCGCCCGCCGGAGGGCAAGCCCTTTTCCCATTACGCACGGTCCCTGGCCGCGCCGGAACGGAGCTTGATGGTCATCCGCAGACAGCTCCACGGCCTGCTCACCCCTTCCACCCGCAGGAGACTGGACAGCGTGTCCTCCACAGTGTCCCTGTTCCGTCAGGGCCACCCGAATATGGTCTTTTACACCGAGGAGGATGCCCATGGCGGCACCATGCTGTGCGCCACCATTTCCGATCTGACCGCCCAGCTCCGCCAGACGCTCTGGCGGCAGGAGCGGCCCGCTATCCTCACCTCCGCCACCCTGGCCGTAGGCGAGGATTTTCGCCGCTTCAAGGAGAAAACGGGCCTGCTCACCGACAGCCGGGTCACGGAGTCCGTGGCCCGGTCACCCTTCGATTACCAGCGGAATTGTCTGCTGTACTTACCGCAGCTCCCGCCCAGGCAAAGAAGCGCGGCCTATTATGACGAGCTGGCGAAAGAGATCGCCGCCCTGCTGGACGCGGCCCAGGGCCACGCCCTGGCGCTGTTCACCTCTTACGCCGCCATGTCGGCAGTAAAAGAGCGTCTGCCGGATCATGGGTTGCGCTACCCCCTGTTCACCATGGGCCGCAACGCTATCCACACCGCAGAGCAGTTCAAGGCCAATCCGGGGAGCGTCCTGCTGGCGGCGGGGGCCGCCTGGGAGGGCTTCGACTTTCCCGGCGACTGCGTGTCCCTGCTGATCATCCCCCGCCTGCCCTTCGCCGTCCCGGACGCGCTGAAGGAGAAGGAGCGGGAGAACCACCCCAGCCTCCAGCTGTTCATCCGGGCGGTGGTGGTGCCGGAGATGCAGATCAAACTGAAGCAGGGCTTCGGACGGGCCATCCGCACCGAGACCGACACCTGCGTGGTGGCCATTCTGGATGAGCGGGCCAGCGAAGGTAAGCGCTACATCAAGGATGTGCTGGCCGCCCTGCCGGAGATGCCGGTCACCGACAGCCTGGAGGATGTAGCAAAGTTTATTCGCAGCGTGAAAGGGCCGGACTATTTCCGGGAGGGCTGCGCATGATCGATGTAAAGTGCGAGATGCGCTATATTTTGGTGATGCGAATCTTGGAGCATATGGCCCAGGCGGGCTTTCTTTCCGCGGAGGAACTGGCTGTTGCCAAGGGGCTGGTGGTGGAGCGATACCGCCCCGCAACTGTGTGGGAATAGTGCTGGATATTCTGGCCAAAGCGTGGTAGTGTTGTCGGTACCGAGAGGAGGTGGCCGCGATGGCAGACGTGAAAGTGATACCGCCCAGGGAGAAAACGCCGGTCACCCTGCGGGTGGCGGCCTACTGCCGGGTCAGTTCCGACTCCGCCGACCAGAAGCATTCCTATGCCGCCCAGATCCGCAAATACACCGAGGAGATCGGTGGCCATGACGGCTGGAAGCTGGTGGACATTTACGCCGATGAGGCGGTGACCGGCACCCGGATGGACAAGCGGGAGGATTTCAACCGCATGATGTCCGACTGCCGGAAGGGCAGAATCGACAAGATCCTGGTGAAGTCTGTCTCCCGGTTCGCTCGGAACACCAAGGACTGCCTCGCCACCCTGCGGGAACTGATGAGCCTGGGGGTCACGGTCTACTTCGAAAAAGAGAACCTTAACACAGAGACGCTCACCACCGAACTGATGGTGAGCGTCTCCGGCGCCCTGGCCCAGCAGGAGTCCATCTCCATCGGACAGAACCAGAGGCAGAGTTACAAGCGGAGGATGGAACGGGGAGAATTTATCACCTGCAAGGCCCCCTATGGGTATCGCCTCAAAGATGGAAAGAATCTGGAAATCTGCACTGAGGAGGCGGCGGTGATTCGAATGATCTTCGCCCGCTATCTGGCAGGAACAAGCACGGAAGATATCGCCGGTGAATTGACTGCCATGGGCTTGCGTACACGGGACGGAAAAGAGCAGTGGAATGTCTTTTCCATCGCCTATATCCTCAGAAATGAAAAATATATCGGCGATACGCTGTGCCAGAAAACACTGGCGACAGACTCTTTCCCCTTCGTTAAAAAGAGGAACGAGGGGGAAAAGGATCAATACTATGTCAATGTCACCCATCCCGCCATCATATCGCAAGACGATTTTGAACGGGCCAACCGCCTCCTGCAGCGGCGGTCTGCAGCGAAAGGGAAGGCGAAGCAGTATCCGCTGTCAAAAATCATCTACTGCGGCCAATGCGGCTCTATATTTTCCCGCAAGGAGACCAAAAGCGGCTATGTGACATGGGCCTGCCGGACACACAACTACCATGCGCAGGACTGCTCTATGGGCCGTATCCCGGAGGCGGAGATATACGCCGCCTTCGCGCGGATGTACAATAAACTGAAGCGCCATGAGGACATCATCCTCAAGCCCGCCCTCGCCCAGCTCCGTGACTTGAACGACGCCCTTCAAAGAGGCAACCCCGCCATGCTGGCGGTGAACCGGGCCATCGCTGAGGAATCTGAGCGCAGCTACAAAGTGAACGCCCTCCGGGCCAAGGGCCTGCTGGACGCCGCCGCCTGTTCCGCCAAGCTGCTGGATATTGAGGCCAAGCTGACGGAGCTTCGGCGGGAGCGCCGCCGTCTGCTGAAAAACGAGGACATCGAGGAGGTCGTGGACACCCTGCGCCAGACAGCGGACCTCATCCACAGCGGCCCGGAACGGCTGGAGCGATTCGATGAAGTCCTGTTCGCCGATCTGGTGGAGAAGATCACGGCGGAATCCACAACCCGCCTTCTCTTCCGACTCTACGGGGGCATTGAACTGACAGAGGTATGCCGGGAGGTAAGACGATGACTAACCGGAAGATTTTATACGGCTATCAGATCCAGCGGGGTGAGCTGGCGATTGTCCCCCAGGAGGCGGAGACGGTGCAGCGGATCACCACCCTCTACCTCGCCGGGGCATCCTACCAGAAGATCGGCGCCAGCCTCAATGCAGACGGCATCCCGTTCAGTTCCGAGGCCACTCTCTGGAACAAGCACAAGGTGAAGCGTCTGTTGGAGAATCCCCGCTACACCGGGGCGGACGGGTATCCGCCTATCCTGGACAGGGATACCTTCCGGGCTGTGCAGGAGAAGATCAAGGAGAAAACCGAGGGCTGCGTCAAACGGGAAAAGCGTCCGGCCCTCGCACTGAAGGAATATCTCCAGTGTGAGTGCGGCGGCCCTCTGTGCAGGACCGCCGGAAAGAACCGGAGGACAGATACCTTGTACCTCAAGTGTGAATCCTGCGGGAAACGATTCATCCTCCCGGACAGCCTCCTGCTCTCGGAGGTATCCCGCCAGATGGCGGAGCATGACGCACCCCCGGAGACTCCCTACGCCCCCTCCGGCGAGGTCGTCCGCCTGACCAACGCTATCAACCGGGGGCTGGAGCGGTCTGACAGGCCAGAGGACATCGTGTCCTTGATCCTTCAAGGTGCCTCCGCCCGGTACGATTGTTGTCCAGACGTAATTGAATATGAATCTGTCTGCCGCCCAGCCGAAGTGAATCTCAAACGCTTCGGTCAGGCGGTTTCTCATATCACCATAACAGGAAATCAGGACATAACCGTCCATTTCAAATAACAGGCAGAGGAGTGATCTCATGGAACAGACCGCATTGGAACGCCGGGTGCGCGTCATCCCCGCCACCAGGCCCGTCCCCGCCAGCGGGCCGCGCCGGAGCGGCAAACAGCGGGTGGCCGCCTACTGCCGGGTGTCCACCGACAGCGAGGAGCAGCTCAACAGCTACGCCGCCCAGAAGAATTATTACACCCAGAAAATTGAGGAAAATCCCGATTGGGAGATGGCGGGCGTATTCGCTGACGAGGGCCTGAGCGGCACCAGCATGAAAAAGCGGACGGAGTTCAACCGCATGATCGCCGCCTGCAAACGGGGCCGCATCGACATGATCCTCACCAAATCCGCCTCTCGGTTCGCCCGGAACACAGTGGACTGTCTCCGGGTCATCCGGGCCTTGAAAAGCCGGGGCATCGGCGTGATCTTCGAAAAAGAGAACATCAATACGCTGACGGAGTCCAGCGAGTTCCTGATCACCCTGTTCAGCAGCTTCTCCCAGGCGGAGAGCGAGTCCATGGGGATGAACATCGTCATGGGGATGCGGCAGAGCATGAAGGAAGGCAAAATCCCCTTCCAGTACAGCCGGACGCTGGGCTACCGCAGGGGGCCGGACGGCAAACCGGAGATTGACCCGGACGAGGCCGAGACGGTGCGGCTGATCTACGCCCGCTACCTGGAGGGGGCCAGCCTGGGAGACATCCAGCGGGAGTTGACCGAACAGAATATCCCCACGGCGGAGGGCATTAAGGGCTGGTCGCGGCAGGTGATCCAGAACATCCTAACCAGCGAGAAGTACATCGGGGATGGGATTCGGCAGAAAACCTACACCACCGGCCCCATCGGCGACCGAAAAGCGGTAAAAAATAACGGGGAGCTGCCCATGTACTACAGCAAAAACAATCATCCCGCCATCATCCCCAGGGAGGTCTACTACCGGGTGAAGGAGGAAATGGCCCGCCGGAACAGTAAGCGGAAAGTGATGCAGAAAACCGCTAAGACCGAACAGGGCAAATACTCCGCCAAATACGCCCTATCCGAGCTGTTGGTGTGCGGGGAGTGCGGGACGCCCTACAAGCGGTGTACCTGGGCGCGGAACGGCAAAAAGCGGATCGTCTGGCGGTGCGTCTCCCGGCTGGAGTTCGGTACGAAATACTGCCACAACTCCCCCACGATGGATGAGAACAGGCTCCACAGCGCCATTGTGGCCGCACTGAACGAGTTCGGCGCCATCCGGGCGGAGGTCAAAGCCGATGTGCTGGAGCTGGCGAGTCTGGCCCAGGGCGGCGGCGAAGACGGCGGGGAAAGCCTCCTGGCGTTGCAGACGCGGCTGAAGGAGCTGTCGGAGGAGCAGGCGGAGCTGATTGACAAGGTGCTGGCGGACATGAAAAACGAGGAGCTGAACACCCAGCTCAAGGCGGTATTGGAGGAGAAACAGGATGTCATGGATCGGATCGCGGCGCAGGAGCAGGATGAGGAAAAGCGGGCCGCCCAGGCGTCCAGGCAACGGGAGATGGAGGAATGGCTGGACCGGCAGCCCCTGTGCTTCACGGAGTACGATGACACCCTCACCCGCAGGTTCGTGGAACAGGTCACCGTGGTGGACGCAGAGACTATCCGGGTCAAGATCCGGGACGCCGGTATAGAAATTGAACAGAAACTGTGCTAAAATAGGGAAAGAGGAGAATACACCATGGCCATATTTCTCACGGGCGATACCCACGGCGATTTCAGCCGGTTCAGGCCCGATATCTTCTACGAGCAGGCGGGGCTGACCAAGGATGACTGCACCATTATTTGTGGCGACTTTGGGGGCGTCTGGGACGGCAGCCCCGAAGAACAGGGCCAGTTGGACTGGCTGGAGCAGAGACCCTACACCACCCTGTTTGTCTCCGGCAACCATGAAAATTATGATCTGCTGGCTCAATACCCTGTGGAGGAATGGCACAGCGGGCAGGTGCAGCGCATTCGTCCCTCAGTGATCCATCTGATGCGGGGGCAGGCATACGACATTGAGGGCAGGAAGTTCTTCACTATGGGCGGTGCCAGCAGCCACGACATCCAGGATGGAATCCTGGAGCCGGACGACCCTCTGTTCAAGAAAAAATGCAGGCGGCTGGATGCCAGGGGCGCGCTGTACCGGGTGAACCACCTGTCCTGGTGGGCGGCGGAGTTGCCCAGCGAGGAGGAATACCAGACCGCCAAGGCCAGCCTGGACAGAGCGGGCTGGGCAGTAGACTACATCATCACCCACTGCTGCTCCACCAGTGTGCAAGACGCATTCAGCGGTGGCTTTTACCGGAAAGACGCCCTGACAGAGTTCTTTGATGAGGTAAGCCCACGCTGCAAATTCAAATACTGGTTTTTTGGACACTACCATGAGGACATGGTGGTAGAGAAGAAATATGTGATGCTCTATGAGCAGATCATCCGGCTGAAACTGTGAGCAGAGAGAGGACGCCAAGAACGGGGTGCTGCCAGTTCCTGGCGTCCTCTCTTTGCTTTCAGAAACTTCGAGCAACCGGCGGCTTTGAATTTTTCTTTACAATTCTGACCATTGATGGTACAATTCAGAAAAGCGGTGAGCAGTTCCGAGGAAGATGCCATAAAGTGAGGAAACCGTTGCGCTGCAACGGTTTTGAGCCTGCATCTTTTTTGTCAACAAGACACACTTTTTAAACCGGAAAAGCACTGAAAACGATTGTTTTCGGTGCTTTTCCTTATTTTCTGGCGCACTTTGAAAAAGCGGATTTTTCGGAGAAACAGTTGGACAACAATTTGGACAACAAGCTACCGGAAAAGCGTTGGTAACACCACAGAAAGGATGTTATCAATGGCTACCATCACCCCCAAGGAAAAAGACGGAAAAATCGTTGCCTACAAATTTCGGACTTGCGTAGGCCGGGACGAGAACGGCAGACAGGTGTCACGGGCCACGACATGGAAAATACCCGAAAATCTTTCCATGACCCGGCTGACAAGCGCGGCCCAACGTGCGGCGGCGGACTGGGAGAAACAGGCCCGCGCGGAGTACGAAAAAGACCTGTACGACCCGGAGCGTATCAAGGCCCGCGAGGTTGACCGCACAAAAACAGACTTCGCCCGGTTTGTGCGGGAAGAATGGTTTCCCATCTGTATTGACAACGGGGAGCGCAAGCCCAAAACGGTATCGTTCTACCACGACACCACCAAAAATATTGTGGCCCACTTCCAAGGGCAAATCGTCCAGAAAATCACCGCCCCGGACATTCAAAAGTTTTTGATTTATCTGCGGACAGAAAAGGGCTTCGCCCCCCAGAACGTCCACCACCATTACCGCACGCTCAATATGATTTTTGCCTATGCTGTGCGGCAAGAACTCATTGTGAAAAATCCCATGGACAAGGTTGACCGCCCCAAGCTGGCCCGGAAAAGGGTGGACGCGCTGACCCAAGAGGAAGCGGCGGCGTTCTTCGCCGCGCTCCAAGAACAACCCCTTGACTTTCGCTGTCTGCTCCATCTGCTTATCACCACGGGCATACGGCGGGGGGAGTGTATCGGCCTGAAATGGGGCGACCTTGACGAGAAGTGCGGTACTATCACCATCCAGCGGAATGTGGTATATACGCCCCAAAGCGGCGTTGTGGTAGGAACGCCCAAGACCGCCGCCAGCGTCCGCGTTATTCCCATCATGCAAAGCACCCTGTCCATGCTCCTGATACTAAAAGCCCAGCGGAAACGGGAGACCCCCGGCACCATCCTTGCGGACAGCTTTATTTTCCCCGGCGAAGCGGGGATTTTCCAGGCCCGCGACCCCAACGCTGTCACCCGCCGCGTCAAGCGGTTTATGAAAGCCCACGGTCTGCCTGACCTCTCTCCCCACGACCTGCGGCACAGCTGTGCCACCCTGCTTTTGGGGAATGGCGCGGATATTAAGAGCGCCCAAGAGATTTTGGGCCACGTCAACGCAAGCACAACGCTGAATTTCTATATCAGGACTGACCTGCGGCAAATGCAGGAGGCCACCGAGAAATTGGCGGCGGCGTTCAATCTGTAAAATAACCGGGGCGGGAGCAATCCCGCCCCGGTTATTAGTCAAGACCTGCTGTTTCTTTAGTCGTATCTACATCAAGCTTTGTCCAGTCACTGGTATCTCACCATGATTTACCCCACAATGGAGGCAAGAACATACCAGAATACCAGGAGGCCAAAAAGTACCAGGGGGGCAAAAATAACAGCAACGACGATCTTGGCGATCTTTTTCGCTTTCTTTGCCTTTGCCGTTGCCGCCGCTTTCTTCTCCGCCGCCTTTTTCTGTTCTGCCGCAAGCCGTTGGTCGCGCTCTGTTTTCAGTTCGTCCATATTCAGCGCGGCAAGCGCGGCGGCCTCTCTCTGGCATTTGTGGCAGTTCTTTTCGCTGTCGTGGTTTAGTACCCCACAAGCACACCGCCACAAATCCTGTTCCTGTTTGAACATACACTTACAATCGGCCCCGTACTTTACCCGGTACTGTTTCACCAGTTCGCCGTCTGGAAAAGCTTTTTCCAACGTAACAGGCGTGGAAAGTGGCTCCCACACTTCATTGGAGGCCGTCCAAATACTGTTGTCGGAAAATATAACCTCCGACACGGAAACAGCAAAGGAACGTGTAGCCGCCTCTTTGAGCATGACAGGGGTTTTCTGTCCAAAGTCAGCGTCTCGCGCCGCCGCCAGGTCTAAATACTGATAGTCAACCGTTCCGCCGAGGGGTTTTCCCACTGTGTCAAAGGGAGTGAGTTTCACCGTTAATGCCTTGATTACTTTGTCTTGAATATTGCGGATTTTAAGCTGTGCCAATACCTTGCCCGTCTGATTGTCTTTCTGTAACGCTCCCGCCGCAATCACGACAGGAGCGCCCACAGAATACAGATTTTCAGGCAGGGCAAACAGTTTTGAATAGATTTCGTGCATTTTGTCCCTACCTCCTTACAGTTCGGGAAGTTCGTCCGCGCTGGGGGTGCTTTGCGTACCATGTCTGTCTGGCAGGGCAATTACCATTGAATAGCCAAACACCGCCATCCCAAAACACCACCAAAAATACTTCTTCTGCGGGTGGCCCTTCATCACCGCAATCTCATACATGGCTTTCGCGGCAAACCAATCAATCGCAATAATGATTGCAAGAACCAGCAGACCAGCAATAACAGATTCCATAAGTAACTGTCCTTTCTTAACCCCGCATTTGACGGGTCAATTAGTTAGCCTTGAAAAGTGTACTTCACTTCACCACCTTGTCCTCCGCCCGGAGCATAGTCTCTTTCATGGCCTTGTCAAACTGGTCGCGGACATAATCCTCCGCTGTCCACTTTTTGTTAAAGCCGCCATCAGCAAGGACTTTGTTCATCCTGTCAAGCTGGGGAAAGAAGTTTTTGGGCAGAATGATACGGCCCTTTTCTGTGTCGAGAATGATACGCATGGTTTTTTCCTCCTACTAATAAAAAATGTACGGTGCTGTGCAAATTACACAGCATTTCGTACAATCTATCATATATATATATATATATTGTCAAGTGTTTTTGCAAAATTTCTCAAAATTTTTTGTTTCCCGCCGAAAATTAGGTGATACACAGAGAAAACAGAGCCGCGCCGGATGAAAACGACTGAAATTCGCTTGATTTCACTATGTTTCCGCTCAATTTTGCAGGATTTCACCGTGAAACGCCATGATTTCACGCGATTTCAAGCGAAATTCACTGGATTTTGCAAGTGCGCCGCCGTTTTCGGGTGGATTTCTCTCGTTTCCGCCGTGAACGTCCGCGTTCCCCGTGCTTTATCAGCGGTCGGGAAAATCCCCGGAAAAAGCCAGCATGGAAACGCAGAATTGAAAAATCCCGAAACCCTCCCCCCGGTGGCCTTGCGGCTGTCGGGGGCTTGCCGCTTTCCTGTACTCCCGCTCCACACGAAAAATTATGAGTGTGCAATTTTCCTCGAACGTGTATTTTCAAGGTTTGGTGTCTGCCTCTGAATTCGCTCGAATTGTTCAGATTATCAAGGAATTTACTCATTATCTCGTTCCTTTGCGAGTAAAAAATTTTTGATGTATAATATATTTAGAAAGTGAGGGAGAGGAAAAAATCTCTCGAAACGCTTTTAAAAAATGATGAAAAGGAGATTTTTCACATGGATGAATTATCCACAAATAAAGCCCAATACAATAACTGTTTCGTGCTGGGTTGCAAGTGCAAAACTGAGGGCGGCACGATTGGGAAATTGCCTGCGTACATCGACAAATACGGCTATGCCGCGAAGCTGTTTGACGGCAAGGATGGCCGCTTGCGCCGTTTCTATGAACTGTCTTATGAGCAGGCTTGCCGAACGCTCGACCATTATCTGAAAAGTCCCAAAAGGGAAAAGGGGGCTGAAAGTCTGCGTGTCAGCTTGTACCTTGATAACGCGATGTATGGCAATCTGTACGTTTTCGTGATTGACTTTGACAGTTTCGACGAAAACAGCGGCTTTTTCACCAGAGCAAAAGAACTTGCCGATAAAGTTACGCGGTCACAGGGAGGTGGATAGGCATCGATGTTCTGGTGGAGCTTGGTGGTCAACTCTTTCTGGGTGTCGGCGTAGACGTATCGGAAGATGGAGCTACCGTTTTCCTTGTGGCCCACCACGATACGGCCCTCCCAGCGCCCGTCATCCCGCTTACGCACCATACCGTCGCCGGACGGTCTGCGTTTTGCCATCTGTTATTCACCTCCAGTCCGAATATCACCGTCGTTTTCATCCATGCACTCCGCCATGATCCTGACACCCAGCCGGAAGCCCAGGATGAAATTTTCAGTTGCCGTGATACTGTTGATCTCATGCTGTGACCGGATGAGTTTTGTGAGAGCCTCTTGCCCAGTTTCCCCGAGCTGCTCCATGAGTTGTTTTTCACAGCTGGCGGCACGAGCTACCGCTTTTTCCATCTCTGAGCCGGGGGTCATCCTCTGCTCATTGGGTGTGATGTTGCCGTAGTAGAGATCTTCCAGGGTTTTTCTCATTTCAACCAACCTCCTTTGTAGCAACACACAATACCCTAACTGCACTTGAATAGCCATCCCTGTTGAGCAGAGTTATCAGAAATTTAATAGGTTGCTCTTCATTGTAGACGGTAGCGCAATCGACGACTATCCCATCGCCATCGTCTGGCTCTGGACCTGCTCCTCGTGGTCATCCGCCTTGTGACCCATAGCGACCTTCTTCTCTCTGAGCTGCGCCAGCCGCTTTCGGTCGATTTGGATTCCGCCGGGGATGGAGAGCGGTGGTACCTGGTCCTGAAAAATATGGCCCATGTGATGAAGCAGTCGAGTGACCGACAGCATGACCGAGGGAGGCTTCAGACTGTTCCAGCGGTCCAGGAAAAACTGAGCGTATTCGTTGCCCTGCGCGGCGGACTGTGAGAACCAGTAGTGGGCCTGCGTCTGATTTTGCCTGTCCAGATACAGCTTACCGAGAGCGTATTGGGCAAACTGGTTTCCGGTCTTGGCTGACTGGGTGAGGTACTCCTGTGCTTTGGCGGAGTCTCTCTCCACGATCTCACCCTTGAGATACTCTTTGCCCAGACGGTAGGCGGCGCAGTCACTCCCATGGTGGGCGGCATACTCTAACCATTGGATTCCCAACTCGGCGTCGTGCACTTCCGCATCGTCGGTGAGGTACAGTTTACCCAGAGCGTACTGCGCTGGCACATGACCCTGACGGGCCGACTGGTCGAACCAGTATTGGGATTCGACACTATCTGGAATCAGAACCGGGCCATCCCGGTAGAGTCTGCCAACAAGATACTGCGCGTCAGAATTACCCTTTTTGGCCATGCCCAAGAGTTGAGCTGCCGCTTCATCCCTGTCACCCATCAGGGCGGTGTCATCCTGTGTAACCATCCATAGCTCCCAACAGTCGTGTGATAGGTCGGAGGTGAGTTCCTGCTTCTCCATCTCCTCATCCTCGAAAGCGACTTTGCCCATGCGGATGTTCTCTGCTTCCTGAATGACCGCGTTCTTGATGGAACGGAAATCCTTCTGTTGAGACAGCGGTGGACGTTGGCGCTCTCGCTCGGAATAGAAATCCTTGATCTGACATTGGAGTTCCCACCACATTTGATAGCACTCGTTGATAGCAGGCAATTGTTCCAGCTTGTCAACGATTTCGTCTACGGTTTTCTTCACGGCTTTGGGGAGGTAGCCGTAGGTTTTCTTACCTGTCACTGTTTCCAACTGAGCGGCCAGTGTTACCATCAACGACTCCACTTCAGGGTGGTTGCCGAGGTTGATCTGCATTTCCTGCGCCAGGGCTTTCATTTCTTCTCTGGCCCTGCGCACCAGTTCATCTCTGGAGGAAGACTTCTGCTCGTAGGTGTGGAGCATCTCCTGCTTGAAAATGTCGTTGGTCAGCGCGGACTTGATTTTGCGGATGCCATCCTTGGAGAGGTACGCCTGTCCCAGCTTCACTGACCACGCCATCATGTGGATATGGGGGTGGCCGCCCTCGTCGTGGAAGGCGGCGTACCAGCGAAAGTCGCCGGGCGGGATATTCATCGCGGCGGCGATTTGGTTGCGGTGAGCTCGGATCAGGTTGCGCCACTGCGCGGCGTGATTATACCCCAGCCGCTCGGCATCCTCCCGCTTGAGGGAAATGACGTGTGTCCAGATGTTGCCGGGGTACTCGTTCAGTTCTTTCACGGCGGCGTCCATATCCACTCGGTCATCGTCACCGAAGAGACCGTGGGAGCGAGGCCGCTCCGCCATGTACTCCATGTAGCCGGCGGGCAGCAGCTCCACGCCCTCGCGGGTGCCGATGTACTTCAGGTAACCTCCCGGACCACCACCAACGCCGCCGCCCTTGATGTAGGGGCTCTTAACGATCAGCCTGGCCACTGGTCATCACCTGCTCCATCGTCCAGTTGCTCCCTGGCTTTTTGTTCGAAGGTCAGCAGACCGTTGGTGGCCTTCACATTCTTCACACTGTCTGAGCGCAGCTTCCGCAGGTAGTCCGCATCCAACTGAATGCAGTCGAGGACGGCGCTTATGCCCATGTCCATCTCTACAGCCAGCTTGTAGAAAAGCCGGGCCAGTCTGTCCTCGAACATTCCCAGCCGTCCGTCGATAGCGGACTGAATCGCCGTCGGTAGAATGCCGTTCACCTGTCCGGCCAGGAAATCGGCGTAGAAATTCACCGCTTTCACCACGAACTCGTTGCGGCTCTGACAGTCATCTTGTTTGTACCAGCTCTCAATTTTCCACCGGGTCACATCATCCAGACGCAGCGGAAAACGGTTGTCATTCTTGCTATCCATCAAAATCCCTCCTTTTTTGCCCAAAGACATCGCCTCAATCCCTTGCGGCAACTGGGTTTGGCCTGTGGGTGACCTCAATTTGTGTTTTCCTCTTTGCGCATGACCCCACTTCCGTCCCCCGTAAACTGCCCGCACTGCGGGCAGAAGTGAGCAGCGGGGCGGCGCAAGACGCCACGCTTTTATCCTGCTTCTTTCCGTCCCCTCGTACACTGGCGTTCAACTGGTGCACAGCAGCTTGCACTGTTGGGGCGGGTCAGGTGCTGCCGGAGCGGAGCCCGGGGCACACAGGGCCGCTCTGGGGTGACAGCGGTCGTATTCCGCTTGCTGTCGGAGGACACGTCCGCGCTCTGCATCCAACTCCAGTTGATGTAGCTGCCGCTGATGGAACGCATCCATCGCCGCCCGCACAGGCAGGATGGTGTAGAGGTTGTTGCCCTTCCACTTCATTCCGCGCTTGTCGAAGTAGCTGCTGGGCTCCACAGTGATCAGTCCCATCTCCAAGAGGGTACTGATACTTTTCATTGCGGTGTTCTTAGAGACTCCGGTCGCCGCAGAGATAGTGTTGTAGCTTGGGTGGCAAGTGTGCGTCCGGCGATCCTCGATTAGCAACAGATAGGCGTAGACCAGAAACGCAGAGGGTGAGAGATTCAGCAGAAACACCTCGTTGGGCAGAGTGAAAAATTTTTCGCTGGTGATGCACTGAACGTCCAGCGCAAGAGACCGTTCAGCCGTAACGAGTTCTTTGTCAACCAGAGCCTCCAGATATTTTTTCACTGTACTTGCCGTCATGTGGACGCCTGCTGCGATTACCTCCGGAGTGAGTGCGCTGGGAGCGCGGCGATAGCAGAGGTAGGAAAAAATTGTGAATTCAACCGGCTTGAGTTTGTACTCCCACACTGCGTTGGGTACGGCGAAACGATAGTGCCGCGGGTTACGGCGAGGCCACCCGATAGGCGTTGCTCGCCGCCTCATAGCTGCGACCCTCCAGTCGTGTTCTGCTCCACCCACTGGATGAACTTCTCCTTGGGCACCACCATCCTGTTGCCGATTTTCAGCACCGGGAAACCCGATTTATGCATCAGCTCGTAGCCACTGGATGGTGATACGCCCAACACCTTCGCCACCAGTTCCGCATTGAGGAACAGCGGCAGTTCACTGTAGTCTTTGAATTGAGATATTTTCATTTTGTTTCCTTTCTGTAATTTTGTTGTTGGCCACGCACCGTACACCTTCCTGCCCCAGGTTTTCTGCGGCGTTCTCACCCTGTTGGCACGCTTGCTCCGCTACGGAGGTCTTGGCGCTGCTTATCTCAGGGAGTATGAACTCCGGTGGTGGGTATTCAGTTGTTGAGGTGCAGATGGTAGTTGACTATTCCTTTCGGATGTGATATAGTCTACTCACAGATGCGGCTATCGTAACACAGTAGAGCAATATTGTCAATAGATAAAAATAAAATAATAGTCTATTTTGCGAGAGGAGAAATTCGGATGGATTTTCCAAAACTGACTTTCCCGCTGAATGTGGACTTTGGTGATACAGAATATTGGGTTGGAGACCAGGGCCCATTTAAGTACGGCGCTGCGGTGACTGCGTTTTTCATCGGAGAGGATATTGGGCCTGTCTCCAACGACGGCATTCCTTTGATGCATGAGCTGGAGCATCAGCTCCAGACCTTCGGCAGTCATCTCCAGCCCTATGTGAGAGAACGTGCGATAGATTCAGACTCCTTTTTCTATCCCGAGGAGCAGTCCGTCAGCAATTCCATGTGCTTTGCCTTTCATGTTACAGGAACGAATACCGGAATTATGGCCGAGCGGTACACTTTTTCTTCTCTGCATGACTTCCTCTACATGGAGTTGGGTAAGGCAATCCTTCGTGGCAACGCGCCCCGGCAGTGCCGTCTGTGCGGACGATGGTTCCTTCATGAGCAGGGAGACCGGGCGATGTACTGCGAGCGCATTGCGCCCGGCGAGGAGAGCAAGACCTGCCGGGAGGCAGGGGCGCGGGTGGTCTTTGAAAAGAAGATTCAGGACGAGGAAACCTGGAAGCTCTACAAACGGGCGTACAAAAAATACTACGCCCGCTATATGAAGGGGAATATGAGTGAGGCGGACTTCAAGGCTTGGGCAACACAGGCGGCGGCTGACCGGGATGCCGCGATCGAGCAGATCACGCCGGAGATCGACGCGGCGCTGAAAGCACAGATCATTGAGCAGCTACGAGAGAAACTGAACCGTCAGTGAGCGGGGCCCTATCTTTGTAGACACAGGTGCAGTTTATTTTGGTAAGGAGGATTTGACATGTCTATTCTTGGAGCAGTGATTGTCCCTCACCCGCCGCTGATCATTCCCGCAGTGGGACGCGGGCGGGAGCAGGAGGTACAGACCACCATCGACGCTTACCGGACTGCCGCAAAACAGGCGGTGGCCTGGGAGCCGGAGGTGCTGATCGTTACCTCGCCCCACCAGATCATGTACACCGACTACTTTCACATCTCTCCTGGCCGGGGCGCCACCGGGGATATGTCCGCTTTTGGCGCATCTGAGACAAAGATGGTTGTGGAGTACGACGCCCCGCTGCGGGACGAGATCGTCCGCTGTGGGGAAGCCGCTGGCCTCCAGGTCGGGACGCTGGGACAACGGGACCCGTACCTGGACCATGGCACTTTCGTGCCGCTGTACTTTTTGCGGGAAGCCGGGGTGGACTGCCCCATCCTCCGTATCGGCCTGTCCGGATTTTCGCCGCTGGACCACTACCGGCTGGGCCAGTGCATCGCCCAGGCTGTGGAGAGCTTGGACCGCAGAGCGGTGTTCATCGCCAGCGGCGACCTGTCTCACAAGCTGAGGGACGACGGCCCCTACGGTTTCGCCCCGGAGGGGCCGGAGTTTGACCAGCAGATCACCGATGCGATGGCCTCCGGGGACTTCCTGCGCTTTCTGACCATGGACCCCGTCCTCTGCGACCGGGCGGCGGAGTGCGGCCTGCGCTCTTTCCAGATCATGGCCGGCGCGCTGGACGGACAGGCTGTGGAGACGAAACTCCTCAGCTATGAGGGCGTCACCGGCGTGGGCTACGGGGTAGCTACTTTTGCCGTCACCGGCCCGGACGAGGACCGCTGGTTTGGTGCACAGTGCGCAGAACTGGAGCGTGTCCGTCTGGCAGAGAAAAAGGCCGCCGAGGACCCCTGGGTCAAACTGGCCCGGCTGTCCCTGGAGACCTTTGTGAAAACAGGAGAGCGGCTGGATCAGCTGCCGAAGGGCCTGCCTGACGAAATGACCGGCCAGGCCGCAGGGGCCTTCGTCTCCCTCCACGCCCGCGGCCAGCTCCGGGGCTGCATCGGGACCACCGGGCCGACTACTGAAAGCGTGGCCTGGGAGATCGTGCAGAACGCCGTTTCCGCCTGCGCCCGAGACCCGCGCTTCCCGCCGGTGACTATTTCGGAACTTGACAGTTTGGAGTACAGCGTGGACGTGCTGGGCCAGCCGGAACCCATCGTCTCCCCGGCGGAGCTGGACGTGAAAAAGTACGGCGTCATCGTCTCCTGCGGCGGCCGGCGGGGTCTGCTGCTGCCCGATTTGGAGGGAGTAGACACGGTGGAGCAGCAGATCGATATCGCCCGGCAGAAGGGCGGCATCAGCGCTCGGGAGAAGTACACCCTGGAGCGGTTTGAGGTGGTGCGGCATACATGATCTGTGAGCTGTGTTTTCACCACTGCGATCTGTCCGAGGGACAGACCGGCTTTTGCCGGGCGAGAGCTTGCCGGGATGGCAAAATCGTCTCGCTGAACTACGGGAAGATCACCAGCATCGCCCTGGACCCCATTGAGAAGAAACCGCTGCGGCGGTTCCACCCCGGCAGTCGGATATTGTCTGTGGGCAGCTTCGGGTGCAACCTGCGCTGTCCCTTCTGCCAGAACCACGAGATTTCCATGTCTGGAGACGGGGAACTTGAGATGGCGGAGGTCTCCCCGGAGGCGCTGGCGGACAAGGCGCTGGAGCTGCGGCCATACGGTAACATTGGGGTGGCCTACACCTACAACGAGCCGCTGGTGGGTTATGAGTACGTCCGGGACTGTGCCGCTCTGGTTCATGAGCGGGGGATGGTGAATGTCTTGGTGACCAACGGCACCATTGAGGAAGCCACCTGGAGGGAGCTGCTCCCGCTGATCAATGCCGCCAACATCGACCTGAAGGGCTTTACCCCCGAATGGTACCGGAGGCTGGGCGGCGATCTGGAGACCGTGAAGCGCTCTATCTCCCTGGCGGCGGAGCGGTGTCATGTAGAGGTGACCACCCTCCTGATCCCCGGTGAGAACGACAGCGAGGAGGAGATCAGAATGCTGGCACAGTGGCTAGCGTCGGTGGACCGAAACATCCCGTTGCACCTGTCCCGGTTTTTCCCACGATATCGGATGACGGACCGCTCCCCCACGCCGGAGGAGCGGGTATACCGGTTGGCAGATATAGCGAGGGAGTACCTGGCATTTGTCTATACGGGGAATTGCTGATATGGTGATGGAAATGTAGGTTATCGAGTAGCTGTAAAAAGAATGGCCTATCTAAAACCGTGGTCAGATTGCAATACATTCTGGTTTATGCTACAATTTGGGATATCTAAATATGGGATCGTTGATATTAGGAGGAGACCGCTTTATGGCTGACATCAGAAAAGAACAGGAACGTGAGGAACTCCATCGGGCGATCTGGGCCATCGCCGATGAACTTCGGGGCAGCGTGGACGGCTGGGACTTCAAGAGCTATGTGCTTGGTACGATGTTCTATCGGTACATCTCGGAAAATTTGACAGAATACATAAACGCCGGAGAAATTGCCGCCGGGAACAACGGCTTTGACTATGCCCAACTTTCTGATGTGGAGGCCGAGGAAGCACGGGAGGGACTGGTGCAGGAGAAGGGCTTTTTCATGTTGCCCTCTGAGTTGTTCTGCAACGTCCGGGCCAGGGCGCCCCAGGATGAGAACCTGAACGAAACCCTGGAAAAAGTTTTCCGCCACATTGAGGACTCCGCCAAGGGCAGTTCCTCTGAGCAGTGCTTCTCTGGGCTGTTTGACGATTTCGATGTGAACAGCAACAAACTGGGGGCCACCGTCGCCAAGCGGAACGAAAAGCTGGTGAAGCTCCTGAACGGCATTGGCGGCATGAACCTGGGCGAGGTCCGGGGCCACAGCATCGACGCCTTTGGGGACGCCTACGAATTCCTCATGACCATGTACGCCTCCAACGCCGGAAAGAGCGGAGGCGAGTTCTTCACGCCCTCCGATGTGTCGGAGCTGCTGACCCGGCTGGGGACGGTGGGCAAAACAAAGGTCAATAAGGTCTATGACCCGGCCTGCGGCTCCGGCTCCCTGCTGCTGAAGGCCACCAAAGTGCTGGGCAAGGATGGGGTACAGTTCGGCTACTTCGGGCAGGAGATCAACATCACCACCTACAACCTGTGCCGCATCAATATGTTCCTCCACGACGTGGGCTTTGACAAATTCGACATCGCCTGCGAGGACACCCTGACCGCCCCCCAGCACTGGGACGACGAGCCCTTTGAGCTGATCGTCTCCAATCCGCCCTACTCCATCAAGTGGGCGGGGGACGAGGACGCCACCCTCATCAACGACCCCCGTTTTGCCCCCGCCGGTGTGCTGGCTCCCAAGTCCAAGGCCGATTTGGCCTTTATTATGCACTCCCTGTCCTGGCTGGCGGCAAACGGCACGGCGGCTATCGTCTGCTTTCCCGGCATCATGTACCGGGGCGGCGCGGAGCAAAAAATCCGCAAATATCTGGTGGACAACAACTTTATTGACTGCGTTATCCAGCTCCCGGCCAATCTGTTTTTCGGGACCAGCATTGCCACCTGTATCATGGTGCTGAAACGGGGCAAGGCGGACAATAAGACGCTGTTTATTGATGCCTCCGGCGAGTGCGTCAAGGTGACGAACAACAACCGGCTGACGGCGGAGAATATAGACCGCATCGCGTCCGTGTTCGCCGGGCGGGAGGAACTCAAACACTTCTCCCATTTGGCGGAGTACAGCGAGATCACAGAGAACGGCTACAACCTGTCTGTGTCCACCTATGTGGAGGCGGAGGACACCCGGGAGAAGATCGACATCGGGAAGCTCAACGCCGAGATCGAGGAGATCGTGGCTCGGGAGCAGGTACTGCGGGACGAGATTGACCGGATTATAAGGGAGATTGAGAGATAACTTATGGAGATTTATAGTTGGATAATTGAGCATTCAGTTATTTTAGGACTAATTATTAGTTTCTTTACCCTTTTAGTCACGTTTTTCCTTACTCTAATAATTTATTTGCTGGGGCGACAGCACGAAAAAGAACGGGAAAAAACTGAAGAAGCGGCACAAAAATTGGCTGTAATTGAGGCTGCGAAGATTTTTTTAATTGATAACGATGAGGAGGTTGAGTATCTTTCATTAGCTGAAATTGCGGCAAGTCTGAAATTAAAGAGAAAGCACTGCCGTCAGTTAATAACCAGATATCTGCGTTGCAATGAGTTACAGCAGCAAGAAATTATCCGGCAAGCCAATATCGCTGATATTCAGATAGCGATGGATGGTGTGCGCTTTGCTCTGGAGCTTTTACAGGCCGATTTGGACAGGTATAGATTTGGAAGAAGTATTCTTTATGATGGAGCAAAATATTTACATCGAGCTATTGAAAGGTGGTCAAATGTTACGATTGAAGATGCTAACCCATACATATTTGAAAACCTACGAATAAGTGAATGGCATCAAAATGAAGCAATATCGTGGCGATTGGGCAATGGTAATGTCACATTGCTTTCCTATATGTGGGATTATTTACATAGCGATGAATTTAACATAGATAAGGATAATATCGTTCCACCTATTGATATAGTATTCCAGCAATGCAATTTAGGAGCCTGTGATGAGAGTATCATGACATTTTGGACAATGCGCATTATTATTGATGCCTGCCATACTTTTAAATACGGACAATATAATAGTTTCTTTGATGAATCTCTAATCCAAACGCAAGAAGATATGTACTATTACACCTTGGCCGTGTTGTGTAGTACCTATCTACAGGAAGAGGCAAATTGCAATGAGTAAATTAGAAGAGTTGATTGCGGAGCTTTGCCCTAATGGGGTAGAATATAAAAGGCTGGGCGAAATTGCGACGGACATATATCGGGGTTCTGGAATCAAGCGGGAACAAATTACATCAACAGGAACTCCATGTGTTCGTTATGGGGAAATCTACACCACATATGGGATATGGTTTGATGAATGCGTTTCACATACCGATGCCGCTACAATCACCAGTCCTAAATATTTTGAGTATGGAGATATTTTATTTGTCATTACTGGGGAAAGCGTTGTAGATATTGCAAAATCTACCGCATATGTGGGGCATGAGCGATGCCTTGCCGGAGGAGATATTGTTGTCCTAAAGCATGAGCAGAATCCTAAATATCTCAGCTATGCTTTGGCGACGACAAATGCAAGAAAACAGAAAAGCAGTGGCAAAGTAAAAAGCAAAGTAGTTCACTCCAGTGTTCCGGCTATTAAAGATATTGTGATCCCCGTCCCTCCTTTGCCCATACAGAGTGAAATTGTCAAGATTCTTGACAATTTCACGGAGCTTACAGCGGAGCTTACAGCGGAGCTTACAGCGAGAAAGAGGCAGTATGAATACTATCGTGACAAACTGCTGACTTTCGATGTCCTCGGGGGGGGGGCGAGTGATGCTGTATGGAGGACGATCCGCAGCGTGGTCAAAGCCAGTTGTTCAGGAGGAACGCCATCAAAAGGCAATAGTGACTATTATGAAGGTGGTACTATCCCTTGGATTAGGACACAGGATGTTCAATTTAATGAAATCCATAAGGTTGATACATTTATCACAGAAGCAGCGGTTAGGGAAACATCGGTAAAATGGATATCAGAAAATTGTGTAATCGTTGCGATTTCCGGGGCATCTGCCGGCAGGTGTGCAATCAATAAAATTCGTGCAACAACAAATCAGCATTGTTTGAATATGGAAATTGACCCTTCACAGGCTTTTTACAGATATGTTTATTACTGTGTATGCAGTAAGTATCAGGAGTTGCTGACAAAAAAGCAAGGGGCCAGGGGTGATCTCAATTCCTCTCTTATTCTGGAAACTGAGATTCCCGTTCCTTCGCTTGCCGTCCAACAAAATATTGTTGCTATCTTAGACCGCTTTGACGCCCTCTGCAACGACCTGACCTCCGGTTTGCCCGCTGAGATCGAGGCGCGGCAAAGGCAGTATGAATATTACCGGGATAAGCTGTTGACGTTTAAGGAGAAAGTATGTTAGATCCAGTAATAGACCCAACAATGAAGGGAACGATGCTTCCTGCTCCGTTGATAATTAAAGACTTTGTTCATGGCGAAGATAAATGCAATTACGAATTATATTTACTTGAACTTATCAATACATCCAAATGGTTTTCAGAAAAATATCCAGGTGGTTTTCAAAAACCGGCTTCAGAGTCAAACGGTGAGTGCGATGCTATCAACGAAAATTATCAATTAGATTTTAAGCTCTTGGCCAGCAAAACTGCGCTACAAGCAAAGAGCATTTTAAGCTCTCAAATATATACTGAAAATGGTGTCGCATATTTTTGCACTAGCAAGGTTGATGGCAGTGTTCAAGCGACTCGAATTTTTGCAGCATTTAGGAATTTGTCTTTGGATGATTTAATTGAGCTCAAAAATTCTGATACTAAAAAATATGGAATTGAAAATGATGTACGTACAGCATTGAAGATATTTGAGACGAAAAAGAATTTGCTGCTCTTCTTCCCGTATAGGTTTATATTTGAAACACAGCATCTCTACGATAAAGCCATCAAATCTATCACCGAGGCGCTGAATCATGATTTTAGAACTGCGTTTTTATTTCGGGATCAATATGCAAATGGGTATGATACTTTCTTGACTTGTATCTATGAAGAGACTTTCCTGATTTACCGTGTTAGTACTGGAGAATTGCAATTATGCGATTCAGTTACAACCAATGAAATCATGACATTTACAGGATTATTAGATGATTATGGGGATTGGTGGAACTAAACATGAGCTACTTCAACATCGTCGCCCAGACTACCGAAAACACAGTGGTAACGGAATATGAACCGGTCAAGACCCGTTCCGACAGCTACCAGAGCGAGACCGCGCTGGAGAAGGAGTTTATCCGCCTGCTCTGTGAACAAGGGTACGAGTATCTGCCCATCCACTCGGAAGCGGAACTGACCGCCAATCTCCGCAAAAAGCTGGAGGAGCTGAACGACTACACCTTCACCAATTCCGAGTGGGAGCGGTTTTTTGACGAGTGCATCGCCAACGCCAACGACGGCATTGAAGACAAGACCCGCCGCATCCAGGAGGACTTTGTGCAGGTCCTCCGGCGGGACACCGGTGAGAGCAAGAACATCACCCTGATTGACAAGAAAAACGTCCATAACAACCGCCTCCAGGTCATCAACCAGTATGCCGTTGGCAAGGAGGACGGGGCGCGGTATGACAACCGCTATGATGTGACGATTTTGGTGAACGGCCTGCCCCTGGTCCATATCGAGCTGAAACGCCGGGGCGTGGCGATTCGGGAGGCGTTTAATCAAATAGACCGCTACCAGCGGGACAGCTTCTGGGCGGGCAGCGGGTTATATAACTATGTGCAGCTCTTTGTCATCTCCAACGGCACGAATACCAAGTATTACTCCAATACTACCCGCCGCAACGCCATTAAGGACGCTTCCGCCTCTGCCGCCAGGAAGAAAAAGACCAGCAACAGCTTTGAGTTTACCTCCTTCTGGGCCGATGCCAACAATCGGGTCCTGCCGGATTTGATCGATTTCACCCGTACATTTTTTGCCAAGCATACCCTTCTGAACGTGCTGACCCGGTACTGCATTTTTACCTCTGAACAGATGCTGATGGTCATGCGGCCCTATCAGATTACCGCCACCGAGCGTATCTTGAACCGCATTGAAATCGCCAACAATTACAAGAAATACGGCTCCGTCGCCGGGGGCGGGTACGTCTGGCACACCACCGGCTCCGGCAAGACCCTCACCAGCTTTAAGACTGCCCGTCTGGCCTCCCTGCTGTCCTACATAGAAAAGGTGCTTTTTGTGGTGGACCGAAAGGACCTGGACTATCAGACCATGAAAGAGTACGACCGTTTTGAGAAAGGGGCGGCCAACTCCAACACCTCCACAGCCATTTTGAAAAGACAGCTGGAGGACCCCAACGCGAAAATCATCATCACCACCATCCAAAAGCTCTCCACCTTTGTGGCGAAGAACAAGGGCCATGCGGTATATGACAAGCATGTTGTCATTATCTTCGACGAGTGCCACCGCAGTCAGTTCGGGGATATGCACACGGCTATTGTGAAGAATTTCAAAAAGTACCACCTGTTCGGCTTCACCGGCACGCCGATCTTCGCGGTCAACGCCAACAAGAGCGGCAATCCCCAGTTCCGCACCACCGAGCAGACCTTTGGCGACCAGCTGCATACCTACACCATCGTGGACGCTATCAACGATAAGAACGTCCTGCCCTTCCATGTGGACTACTATAAGACCATGGGCATAAACGAGGAAATGATCGACGAACAGGTGTGGGACATCAATCGAGAAAAGGCGTATATGGCCCCCCAGCGAATCGAGCTTGTCACTCGGTACATTCTGGAGCATTTCGATCAAAAGACCTATCGCGGGGATAAAACCTATGTTTTCAATGCCCTGACGAATATATCGGAAGTCGCTTCTGCTGGAAGATCCCAGGTGGAGGAAATCAAGAAAAAGCAGCGTCTGAGTGGCTTCAACTCCATTTTTGCGGTGGCCTCTGTGGATATGGCGAAGCTCTACTACGCGGAGTTCAAGCGGCAGATGGACGCTGCCCCCAGCAAACGGCTGCGGGTCGCCATCATTTATAGCTATGGGGCAAACGAAGCGGAGACGGATGGCATTCTGGACGAGGAAAACCCGGAGGATACCTCCGCCTTGGACCAGAGTTCCAGAGATTTTCTGGAGCAGGCCATCCAGGACTATAACGGGATGTTCCACACCAACTATGACACATCCAGCGACAAGTTCCAGAATTACTATAAAGACGTGTCCCTGCGCATGAAAAACCGAGAGATCGACCTGCTGATCGTGGTCAATATGTTCCTCACCGGCTTTGACGCCACGACGCTGAATACGCTGTGGGTGGACAAAAACCTCAAAATGCATGGGTTAATTCAGGCATTTTCCCGCACGAACCGCATTCTCAATTCCATCAAAACCTTCGGCAATATTGTCTGTTTCCGCAATCTGCAAAAGCGGGTGGACGACGCCATTGCGCTCTTTGGAGACAAGCAGGCGGGCGGCATTGTGCTGTTGCGGAGATTTCAGGACTATTTCGGCGGCTATATGGGCGAGGACGGTGCCGAACACCCCGGATATAAAAACCTCATTCAAAAGCTGACGGAAAAGTTTCCGCTGTCTGAGCCTCAAATCATCGGGGAGCAGAACGAGAAGGACTTTATTTCTTTGTTTGGGGCCATTCTGCGTATGCGGAATATCCTGACCTCCTTTGATGCGTTTCAGGGCTGTGATGTCCTGTCCGAGCGGGATTTGCAGGACTACCTGGGACGGTATCAGGACTTGAAAGACGAGTGGGCCGAGCGGAGAAAGAAAGGGGCCAGCTCTGATATTGATGATGATATTGTCTTTGAGGTAGAACTGATCCGGCAGGTAGAGATCAATATTGACTACATTTTGTTGCTGGTAAAAAAGTATCACGATTCCCACAGTGACGATAAAGAGATTTTGATTACCATTCGGAAAGCTGTGGACGCCAGCCCGGAATTAAGGAGCAAGAAGGCCCTGATTGAGAACTTTATTTCCGGTATCAACGATGTTGAAGATGTTTTCCTGGAATGGCGGGACTTTGTGATACGGCAGAAGGAGCAGGAACTAACGGCTATCATTACAGAGGAAAGGCTCAAACCAGAGGAAACACGGCAGTATATCGAAACTGCGCTACAAGCTGGAGAGATCAAGACTACTGGCACTGATATCGACAGACTGATGCCGCCGGTGTCACGCTTTGGTGGCGGAAACCGTGCGGCAAAAAAGCAAGGAATTATTGAGCGGCTAAAGACGTTTTTTGATAAGTTTTTTGGAATTGTTTAGATGCTAACTTTCAAACAAAGCTCAGGTGTAAAGGGTGAATACAGTGACAGATCAATCTTATAAAGAAATGATACACAGCATTATTGTACCAGCAAACTTGTCTGTTCAAGATCAAGTAGAGCGGTATCGGCCATTAACTGAGTATTTGCAAACAGAAACACCCGAACGACTATATCGTTTTCGACGATGCAATGAATGGAGCATATTTGCATTTGATCAAGACCAATTAGGTGTTACACCTGGGTATAAAATGAACGATGATTTTGACGCTTTACTTTATTTTGATAAAAGCCGAATTAAAGACAATCTGAAACATTTTTTGAATGATCCTCAAATAACGCAAAAATTAAGAGAATATATTGGACAAGCAGATGATTCACAAATTACTATGTTTGCTGACCAATTTTACAATGCGATGGCACAGCAGCTAGACAAAGATTCAGATTATATCAGCAATTTAATTCAGCGGAAAATTAATTTTGCGAGTTTTTCAGAAAACATTTCATCGGCGGATATGTGGGGCTATTACGCAGATTCTAGCCAAGGATTTGCATTATCCTACGATTTTAGAAATGGAAATTATACAGTTTGTGACTCGTGTAGGACAAAATTTCAATGTTCAACATCTAAGAACTGCACATTAGGACGTTACCGATAAAGGACAAGACTGAAAACAACATTTTATTGTGCAGTTACCCTAAATTCTTTCCTTTGTGACAAAATCGAACATCCAGAAAAAAACACGATTTGACAATCGTGTTTTTTTCATGCCCAAAAGGAGGCAGCAACCATGCCGGATATGAAATTACCAAGCTATTTTTACGGCGACGAGGCGATGCAGTTTACCTACTTCCGCATCCCCTGCCAGCTTATCACCCACCCCCGGTTTAAGCACCTGTCCACGGACTCCAAGCTGCTCTATGGGATGCTGCTTGACCGTATGAGCCTGTCCATCAAAAACGAATGGTACGACGATACTGGGCGCGTCTACATTTACTACACTGTAGACGAGGTATGCAGCAATCTGAACTGCGGACGGGACAAGGCCATGAGGCTGCTGGCCGAGCTGGACACCGGCAAGGGCGTCGGTCTGATCGAGCGGAAGAAGCAGGGCCAAGGCAAGCCCACCCGGATATATGTCAAGCGTTTCACCACACAGGAGATGCCTCCCCAGCCTGAGAAGAAGCCGGAGCCTCCCGCGCCACCTCCTGGCGTCGAGTTTGCCGACGTGCAGAAGTCGGATTTTCCGACCTCAAGACGCCGCAAAAATCCACCTCAAGAAGTCGAGGAAACCGACCCTAATCAAACTAAAAGAAATCAACTTGATTTTATCCAGCCTGATCCATCCATCTATCCCCCAGCCCCCAGCGGGTGGCAAATGGGGATTGATCGATGCGAGGTGAGAGAGGAAGTCAAAGAAAATATCGAATATGAGCATTTACGGCAGGAGCTTCCCTACGACGATGTGGAGAGCCTTTTGGAGCTGATTGTGGACGTGTTGAGCAGCACGGCCTCCACCATACGGATTGGCGGTGAAGTCTTACCTGTGGATGCTGTCAGGCGGCGCTTTCGCCAGCTTGACAGCGAACATATCAAGTACATCATCGACTCCATGAGCCAGACAACCACAAAAATCAATAACATCCGGGCCTATCTGCTGACGGCGCTTTACAACGCGCCTATCACGATAGGCCCTTACTATTCCGCCGCCGTCCGGCACGATTTTGGTTAATGCGTCTCACCGTGAGACGCATTTTTTGGAGGAAAAAAAGATGCCTGAACACACGATAACGACAGATTGTGTCTGGAGAAATTGGCTGGGCGGGACTGTGGACAGCCTGCCCTTTGCCGCGAAAATCTGCGACATCAATTCCCCGGACGGCATCGACAATGGGCGCGTCCTCAAATTGTTTCTGTACACGGAGGACGGCGAACAGGAACTCGCCGCCTATGAGCGCGGCTGGTCAATCTATCCGACTGGCAAACAAGAGGCCAGCATGGATGCCTTGATCGCCTACTGCGCCACGCTCCCCCCAGCGGATGACTGGCACATCCAGGCAGGCGGGGAAAACCCAACCTTGTGTTGAGAAATGCGTCTCACCATGAGACGTATTTTTTAGCAAATATTTTTAATCAGGAGGACTATAAATGGCAAATGAAATCAGCAAAACCCCGACCCAGGCGAAGCTCCAGGTGATCCCGCTGTCCAAAATCCATGACCTGCCCAACGTGTTCATCGCAAAGCCCCAAGACAAATCGCTGGGCAGTATGGTACTCAGCATTGAGAGCAGCGGCGTCAAGGAGCCTGTCATTCTGCGCCAGCGGGACGACGGCGAGTATCAGCTCTTGTCCGGCTACCGCCGCCGCAGGGCCAGTGAGCTGGCGAAGAAGCCGGACATCCCCGCCCATGTCTATGAGATGACCATGCAGGAGGCCATCGCCTACCGCAAGGCGGTGAAGAACAACCCCAACGCTCCCATCCCCGGCAAGCTCCTTGAGCCTGTCCCCGATAAGGATATGACCAAGAGTGCAGAGGCCCCCGCCGCCCCTGGCGATAAGACCAAGGAGGACAAAAGCCCTGCCGCCCCCGGCGAGATGCCCAAGGACGACAAGACCCCTGCCGCCCCCGGTGAGAAGCCCAAGGAGGACAAAGCCCCTGCCGCCCCCGGCGAGAAGCCCAAGGACGACAAGACCCCCGCCGTCCCTGGCGATAAGACCAAGAACGACAAGACCCCTGCCGCCCCCGGCGAGAAGCCCAAGGAGGACAAGGCCCCCGCCGCCCCCGGCGAGAAGCCCAAGGAGGACAAGGCACCTGCCGCCCCCGGCGAGAAGCCCAAGGAGGACAAGGCCCCCGCCGCCCCCGGCGATACGCCCAAGGAGGACAAGGCCCCTGCCGCCCCCGGCGATACGCCCAAGGAGGACAAGGCCCCTGCCGCCCCCGGCGAGAAGCCCAAGGAGGACAAGGCCCCCGCCGCTCCCGGCGAGAAGCCCAAGGAGGACAAGGCCCCTGCCGCCCCCGGCGAGAAACCCAAGGAGGACAAGGCTCCTGCCGCCCCCGGCGATACGCCCAAGGAGGACAAG
Source organism: Firmicutes bacterium ASF500 (assembly GCA_000492175.2). Classification (NCBI taxonomy): domain Bacteria; kingdom Bacillati; phylum Bacillota; species Firmicutes bacterium ASF500. Next base: position 1,278,180 of record CP097573.1, read on the forward strand.
ACTCCTGCCGCCCCCGGTGAAAAGGATACACCTACCGTTGCCGAGCTGGAGGCCCAAGCGAAGTCCGGCCAACCCATTTCCCTGACTGACCTCGCCAATGCTGACAAAGCGGAGCGAGAGGCCCAAAAAGGCGGTACGGCAGAGACAGACCCTCCCGGTCAGGATAAGGGCGAAGCCCTGACCGCTGCCAAGGAGGGACCTGCCGGGACTGCTATCACGCAGATTTTTGAGAAGCGCCTCACGACCCCTGACGAGGCGGCGCGGAAAACTCTGCCCACCCCGAAAGAGGGCGAGTCCTATTTTATCACCCTCCACCCGGCCTATCTGGAGAAATCCAGCTACAACAATTTTTCCGTGGATGTTGAAAGCGAGAACTTCAAGGAGCTTTTGAAATCCATTGAATTGGTGGGCATCAAAGACCCGGTGCTGGCCCGGTTCAACGAAAAGGGCGGGCTGGAAATCCTGTCCGGCCAGCGCCGCCATATTGCCGCCACCATGCTCAACCAGGCCGTCCCCACCATTATCCAGAAAATTGGCGACGCGGACGCCAAGATCATCGTGGCGGACGGCAACCTGCACCGGGACAAAATTTCCAGCTATGACCTGTCCCGCGCCCTGCGGATGAAGATGGAGGGCATGAAGCAGAAGGCGGGCCGCAGAAAGAAAGGCTTTTCCGCAAATGAGCTGCAAAGCGACGCGAAGCTGGCGCAGGAAATGGGCATGACCGTCTCCAAGCTCAACCGCCTGATCCGTATGTCGGAGGCAATCAAGGGCGTGTGCGACCTGGTTGACGAGGGCAAGCTCTCCATTTCCACCGCAGCCGAAATGTCCGCGCTGAAGCCCAAGACGCAGGAATCCGTTCTGCACCTGCTTGACCTGGGCTATAAGACCACCACTGACCGCATTATCCGCATGAAGAAAGCCGAGGGCGAGGGCAAGAAGCTGGACGAAATGGAATTGCGGAAGATTTTGGACGATAAGGACATCGCACCCAAGCAGCCGGAGCCGGTACAGCAGCCGGAGGCCCCCACCACCGGCGCGGCCCCGGAACCCGCTGGCGAACCGGCCCCCCAGCCGCCCATTCCCGCCTCTCCCGATGTTCCCCAGACCCCGGACACGCCCCCCGCCGCAGACATTCCCCCGTGGGAGGAGCCGGAAAAAGCTCCCGCCCCGGAGCAGGGCGCTGAACCGCCCGCCCATGATGCTCCCGCCCCGGAGAGGGACGACGACCCGTTCAAGGGGACGCAGGAGCGGCCCGAAGTGACCAAAGTGATTTTGACCGGGGACCGCCTCCGCAAGTATTTCCCCGATGTGTCCATGACCCCCCGTGAGATTGAGGAAAGCGTGTACTCGGCGCTGGAGGAACGCCGCCAGCGGCAGATGAAAGAGCAGCAGAAAGCGGCGATTTTCAAGAAAAGCGGTCCGACCCGGTGATTATCAGCCCGACCAGCAGCCGGATCGTCCCCGCAACGTGCGCCCAAAGGGGCGCTTTTTTTCTGCCCGAAAGCAGGTGACGGCCCGTAGCTGACAAATACTACCACGCCGTCTCCTGCTCAGGGGGCAAGGACTCGACGGCCATGCTCCTGCTTATGCTGGAGGCCGGGATGCCCATTGACTGCGTTCTCACGGCGGACACAGGCATGGAATTTCCCGAAATGTACCGCCATTGGGACAAAATCGACCAGGTATTGTATCAGGAACGGGGCATCCACCTGACGATCCTGCGCCACCCCAAGGGTTTTGAATGGCTTATGTTCGACCAGCCGAAAGAAAAACCGAAAACACTTGAAAACCGGGCGAAGCTGGGTGTACCGCCCTATGGGAACGGCTGGCCGGGTATTCGTGTGCGCTGGTGTACCGGCCAGCTCAAGACCCATCTGATCGCCAAAGAGGTCAACCGGCTGAAAAAGGAAAAGAACGCCCTGCACTATGTTGGCATAGCGGCAGATGAACCGGCCCGCATAAAGGATGAGATTTACCCCCTTGTTGAATGGGGCATCACCGAGGCCCAGGCATTGAAAATCTGCTATGACCGGGGCTTTGACTGGAACGGCCTCTATGAGATTTATCACCGCTGTTCCTGCTGGTGCTGTCCCTTTCAGCGGATAGGCGAGTTGAAAAATCTGCGCTGTCATCACCCGGAGTTGTGGGCCAGACTGCGTGAACTGGACAAGCGGGCTTTAGACCAATTCGGACACAGCGCATTAGGCCGTTTCAAGGATAACTGGAATGTGGAGCAGTTGGAACATCGTTTTGCCGCTGAGGATGCTAAGGGAAAGGAGGCCGAGATGGAACAGGACAAGTCCAAGGAAATCCGCGATATGCTCAAGGGCGTACCGCCCAAAAATGTGATTATCGCCGTTGACGATCTGCCGCCCAAAACGCTGGAGCAGCACTTGAAAGACCGTCAGAAAGGGCAGAAAAAGCCTCAAAAGCGGAAGAAAGGCCGCTGATTATAAGACAGGGCGGAAATGCGTCTCACCGTGAGACGCATTTCCATCTTTCATGCCGGACTATCAGAGAGGATGATTTTTTGAACGAATACGAGCAGAAAAAACAAGAACGCATTGACCGCCTCCGCGAAAGGGCGGACAAGGCCCGCGCCCAAAGCGATGCGCTGTCCAGGCAATCCTGGGATATGATTAGCGCAATTCCATCGGGCCAGCCGGTTATGGGCGCGGCAGACGCACGCTACCGCGAAAGGGCAGGCAATAAAATGCGCCAGTCCGTCGCGGCATCCGATAAAGCCGACTATTATGAGCGCAGGGCGCAGGCGGCAGAGAATAACACCGCCATTTCCTCCGATGATCCGGAGGCCATCGCCAAGCTGACGGAAAAGCTGGAGGAACTGAAACAGACCCAGGAATTTATGAAAGCGGTCAACGCCTATTACAAGAAGAACGGCACTTGCCAGGGCTTTCCAGGCTTGTCCGATGAAGAAGCGGCCAAGCTGGAGAGCGGTATGGAGTACCACCCGTGGGATAAAAAGCCGTTTGCCTCTTGTACATTGAGTAACAACAATCGGAATATCCGCACCACGGAAAAGCGCATCCAGAAACTCTCCCAGGCAAAAGAGCTGGGATATACCGGCTGGGCCTTTGAGGGCGGCAGAGTTGAGGCTAACGGGGACAAAAACCGGCTGCAAATCTTTTTTGATGAAATCCCCAGCGAGGAAGTCCGAACAGAGCTGAAAGGCTGGGGCTTCAAATGGGCGCGGAGCGAGGGCGCATGGCAGCGGCAGTTGACGGACAACGCCATCTACGCCGCCAGCCGGATTAAGGCCATCCAGCCCACAGACGGCACCGACCCTGTGAAAATCCAGCCGAAGCGGAAGAACCAGTCCGGCCCGACACGATAGGAGGCGCATCAATGAATGTTTTAGTTGTGGAACCTGGTTTTCTTCCCTATGAGAAAGAAATCAATGGCCTTGCCGAAATGCAAAAAACTGTCGGCGGACTTATTCAGGCAATTTACCCATTCCAGGAGGAAGTTGCCCTTGTATGTAATGAGAACGGCATATTTGAGGGCTTAGAGTTTAACCGCTCCATCCCGGAACGCAGTTACGGCGGCGTGTTTGGCACTTTTTTTGTGTGCGGCCTGGGCGAAGAAAATTTTATCTCCCTCACCCCGGAGCAGGTAAAGACCTATAAGGAGCGTTTCAAAAAAGCGGAGGTATTGATTGCTATGAACGGGGATAAGCCGTTCACGATCAAGGTGGACGCAGACCCCAAATATCTGCCGGAACGACCTAAGCAGCCGCACAAGCCTCCCATAAGGTAACGTGCCATGCCCTATGAGACTGACGAGCGCGTGGCCGAGTTGACGGAGCGGCTGGAAAACGGCGTCAGGGAGCTGTACGCCAGCGACAGCTATGCTCAATACATCACCGCTATGGCAAAATTTCATCATTACAGTTTTGGAAATGCCCTGCTGATCCTCTTTCAGTGCCCCCACGCCACCAATGTTGCCGGGTATAACACCTGGGCACAGTTGGGCCGTCAGGTGAAGAAAGGGGAAAAGGGCATCCAGATTTTAGCGCCCTGTAACTTCCGGGCCACGCTGGAGCGGGAGAAGATCGACCCATTATCCGGGCAGACGATTTGTGGACCGGACGGAAAACCCCTCACGGAAAAAGTGAAAATTTCCCCAAACCGTTTTAAGATCGCCCATGTTTTCGATCTGAGCCAGACCGAGGGGCGGGAGCTGCCACAAATCGGCGTTTCCGAATTGAGCGGCGATGTGGCGGACTATACCGGCATCTATGACCGGCTGACCGCCCTATCTCCCCTGCCGGTTGTGCAGGAGGATTTTAAGCGGAGCGCAAAGGGCTACACGAGCTTTACAGAGAACCGAATCGTTGTCAAGCCCGGAATGAGCCAGGTGCAGACAATCAAAACTCTGGTGCATGAGATTGCCCACGCAAAGCTGCACCAGCCGGAGGATCTGCTGGCAGTACCAACACCAGCGGAAAAACGGCGCAAAGAGGTGGAGGCCGAAAGCATCGCCTATGTTGTGTGCCAGCATTTTGGCATTGACACCACAGACTACTCCCTCGCCTATGTTGCCAGTTGGAGCAAGGGCACGGAGCTTGCCGAGCTGAAAGCCTCGCTCAACGTGATCCACTCCACAGCCGGGGAAATCATTGACGCTATCTCCCCGCCCCCGCCGAAGCTGGAGCGGACGCAGGAACAGCGCCCCCGCCAGAAAGGAAACCGCCGCGCACAAAAAACACGAAGATAGGAGTTGACCCTATGGAAAAATTGACCGGGCAGACGCCCCTGCGGGAAATTGAGATTTTCGGTATTCCCGCCCTGTTCACGGATCAGGACATCCCACCCGACGAGCAAAGCCCTGATATGTTCTACTATGAGCTGGTGAGCGCCGATGGCAGCGCGGCCCTTTTGGGGACGGTACTGACCTTGATCCCTGTGGAAATCCCGGAGAGCGGCGAACGGGACGTTTACGACAGTGACCTTATGCTGGACACGGCGGGGGAGCTGCTGACCCCGGAGGAATTTGGGGAGAAGTACCTCTCCCCGGTGAATGGCCCTAATCTGGACGAACGCTATGGAAAAGATGATTGATATTATCCCGTTTTTGCAGGGAATCGTGGAGGAAAACACCCAGCACTATCAATCGGACTTTGCCCACGATGAAGCGCGGCTAACCGCCGCCATGCTGGAAATCAGCCGGGAAAAGCGTACATTTCTGTGGTTGAGCCGTCCCTGCGGGACACTATGCGTCCCAGAACGGGAGGCGTTTATCAAGGAAAGCACAGCACACATCACCTGGACGCATTACGACTATGACGCGGAGCATATCAAGGCGTACCGCGTCATCGTTGAACCTGGACGGGAGGGCGCATCTGTGCTGGGCCAAGTTAAGCCCCTGCGATATGGAGAGCAGGTAGAGCGTGTGAAGCGGAACGCTGTCCACGCTGAAATGGTAGAACTGACCTTTGCGGACGGCACAGAGCTTGAACTGCCCTATGCAGCATATTCTGGGCACTTTCACAGTCTGATTAACGACCACGGGCGTATTGAACGCATCCACTATAAGCCCGGAAATGAGCTGGAGCTGGACTGTGTTCTCCAGAAAGAGCGCATCGCCTCTGCCGTCAGAAAGAGGACGCCCCGTAAGAAGAAACCGGCTGTAAGGTAGCACCCACAGCGGACAGCGCCGCCGAAAGGCGGTGCTGTCCGAGCAAGTATGTCATTTGGTAGCACACCAAATGACCCTTGTTAGGGGGCGCAGCCCCCTTAAAACCCCCGCCTACGAAAATACGTCTCACCGTGAGACGTATTTATTCAGCGCACTTTACACGGAAATGCGTCTCACGGTGAGACGCATTATCCGGCAACACTCAAAGGAGGCGAACATGGAACCCAACAACCGAATGGGCGAAATCACCGGCAATCTCAAGAAGGACGTGAAAGACCTGCTTTCTGAGAGCGCCAACATCGTGACCGGATTTTTCAAGCGCGGACTTTGCACCGTGCGGGCCGTGGCCGATAAGTGGAAAGCGTTCGCGCAGAGCGTTTCCAGTGCGGCGGACGAATTGATGAAACCGCCCTTTATCGAGGGGCCGGAGGCCCCGACTGCCAATCTCCACCCTGCCGCCGAGCCTGTTGTTACTGTTATGGAAAGCCGGGATCGGAATTTCCCCGTGGGCAAGCAGATGACCCTATCGGAAGCCAACGAGTATGTACGCCAGATGGATGCCAGCCGCCACGAGGTAAAGGCCACTCCCCATGCGGTCAAAGTCAAAATTGACTATATGCGGGGCGATACCAGCGACCGCTACTGGCTCCCGCTGGAGATCGGATCGGGCCGGGGCGGGCTGCTGGAGCAGATGGAACAGCGGCTGGCCAGCTACCGCGCCGACCCGGAGCGTATCATGGGGGAGCTGGATTTTTCCAAAGTGGACGCGAAGTACCGGGATGATTTTCAAGCATCCTTTTTGCCGTTCATACAAAAGAGCATGGACGATCTGAACAGCAATCTGCTGCCCTTTTTCCGTAATCATTGCAGCATCACCGAACTGAAGCGGTCTGCGGAGGCCCTGATCCCCGGCATGGGCGAGGGGCGGCAGGCGCAGTATCAAGCGAAGCTGGACGAGAGGATCGCCGCCCTGCGGCAGATGGTAAACAGTGGGGAGCTGAAACAAGCACCCCAGCAAGTACAGATCGTCCAGAGCGCGTCCCCCAGGCAGGCTGCGCCGGAAACTCCGGCAAAACCCCGGCAATCTGTCCGGGTACGGCTGGAACGGCTCAAGGAGGGGCAGGCCGCACAGACCAAGCTGCCCGACAGGGCGCGTCATGCCCCCACCCGCCCGAAGCAGAAATAAGCGGCTGTGAAATGCGTCTCACCGCGAGACGCATTGATGCGCCCGCCTTTATGAGTAAAACTTTTCAAGCATCCGCAGAGTTGTTAAAAGGTATGTTTTCCCATTCTCCGGGAGAAGCCGGAAGATTTGAAGCAAGTCACATTCATCATAATTCTTGGCTGTGTATTCTTCCGGTACAGAAGATGCATCAAAATTTAAGATGTTTTTATCGTACATTGTTTGTGATTTGCCGAGAACATATGCCGGAGATACGCCAAAATAGTCCGCCATATCATTGACGTTTTCTTCCGCAGGGGCTTCTTTTCCAAGCTCCCATTTGCTAATAAGGCCCTGTTTGACACCAAGAATCTCCGCTAACTTCTGCTGAGATAAATCCTGGGAGCGGCGTAATTTTCGGATGTTATTTTTTATCATACTCTGCACTCCTAAACAACAAATACCTCTGAGGCACACGTTCTATCCCCAAATAATGCTTCAAAAATGCGTCTCACCGTGAGACGTATTTTTTACTGCCCGAAGAAAGGAGGATGCCATGCGAAAACGAAACCGCCATGTAAGCGTGTGGATGAATGAGCAGGAGTACCGGCACCTGAAGAAGCAGGCCGAGCTTGCGGGGCTGGGCATTGACCCGTTTCTCCGCGTACTTGCCGCTGGAGTACAACTGCGCCCGCGCCCGCCCGACACCTACGCCGCCCTGCTCCGGGAGCTGTCGGCCATCGGCAATAATGTGAACCAAATCGCGTATTGGGCCAACGCCACCAAGGGCATCGGCAAAGCGGAGATTGCGGAGGCTGCCGCCCTTGTCCGGCAGGCGTGGCGCATGGTAAAGGAGACGCTGTAATTGGCCTACGACAAAATCATTACCCTGCGCGGGCGCATGGATCACTGTATCGACTATGTTCTGAATGAGGAAAAGACCGGCCTCGCCGCTGCCCTGGCCTATGCGGAGAACCCGGCCAAGTCCCACCAGCTTGTCACAGGCATCAACTGCGACCCGGACACCGCCCTGTCGGATATGCGCTCCACCAAGAGGCGCTGGGACAAAAAGGGCGGCGTTTTGGGATATCACATTATCCATTCCTACGCCCCCGGCGAGGTAACGCCGGACGAGGCCCACGCCGCCGGGGTGGAATTTGCCCGCCGTCTGCTGGGGGACAAGTACGAGGTTGTTGTGGCGACCCACGTTGACCGGGCGCATCTCCACTGTCACATCGTTTTCAATTCCGTTTCCTTTGTGGACGGGAAGAAATACCGCAGCGACTTCCAAAGCTATTTTGGGGATCTGCGCGGCACGTCCAACGAGGTAAGCCGGGAGCGCGGCCTGTCGGTCATTGAGCCGCAGGGCCACGGAAAACATTATACCGAGTGGACAGCGGAAAAACAAGGGCGAAAAATCGTGATGGCCGGGGTCATGCAGGATATTGACGCCGCCATCGGGGAGAGCTTTACCTTTGACTTCTTCCTTGCCGCCCTGCGGCGGCAGGGCTATACCATTAAATATGGATCGAATGTGAAGCATACCGCCGTCCAGCCCCCAGGCGGGGACTATGTATTCCGGCTGGACGGCCTGGGCGACGGCTACACCGAAGCCCACATCCGGGAACGGCTGGCGGCGGCGCGGCGGGGCGAACCCTATGAACTGCCCTCGCCGCCGTCTGCGCTGACCATACCGCTGGTACGCCCCATTCCCCAGGTAAAAAAACGCTATACCGTCCGAGGGGGCGCTGTCCCCCGTCAGCCGCGCCGGAAAGTGCGCGGCTTTCGTGCGCTCTATCTGCGCTACTTATATTTACTCAACCGCTGCCGCCGCCCCCGGCGCACCCCGCCGCCCCCGGCTGTCCGCAGGGAAGTGGCAAAGCTCCAACGCTATCAAAAACAATTCTGTTTTCTACTGCAATACCGCATAGAGACGGACAGCCAGCTTGCCATGCTGGGCGACGCCCTGCAAGGCCAGATTGACCTGCTGGTGGACTATCGCCAGGAATTGTACGGGGCGCGGCGCGAGGGCCGGGACGTGGGGACCGAGTTGGAGACTGTCAATGGCAAGCTGCGCTCTACCCGCCGCGAGCTGACGATCTGCCGAAAAATTACGGAGGATATTCCGAAAATCAGGGATCAGGAGCAGCTCATGCGGCAGGAAGAACGGAGCAGCCATAAGGCCGTCCGGGATCGAACGGACGAGCAAGTAAGAAAGGAGAAGAAAGGCAAATGGATGTAAGTGCTGAAGCTGCCGACGTTGTAGTGCGGGAGAGCTTACAGGCGACCGAGGCGGCGGCGAAGCTGACCCTGGAGGGCGTGAAGAATGTCGCCGCCCTTCTGCTGGCGATTGCCAAGCAGGACATGAAGGTGGTGGGCCAGACCACGGCCAAGCGGCTGGCCCGCGACCCTGCCCCCGCCGTGGTCATCCCCATCAAGGCCGAGGACAAGGTCAAATTCCAGAAGCTGGCCAAGGAGTTTGGAGTCCTCTATTTTTTCGCTCAGAAAAAGGGAAATGACAACGGGATGCTTAATGTGGTTTCCAATGAGAACTACGCCGCCCTGCTCAACGCCATCATGCAGCAGCTGGGCTACCCCATTCCCCAAAAGGAACAGGAGGAGGACGCGCAAAAAAAAGCGAAGTCCCGCGCTCCACAAAAGAAATCCTCGCCAGAGCGCGGGAGTGGCTTGAAACCGTCTCAGACGACTGCGGCGGCTGTTGAACCGGACTCCCCCACCAAGAAGAAGCTGGACCAGTTACAGCGGCTGGCGGCACAGTCCCGCCCTGGGCCGGAAAAAACGAACAGAAAGGTAAGGTAACTATATGGCAAGTTTGAGTGAAATCCTCAACAGTAAGGCTGAAATGAAGCAGCAGCGCACCGAGAGCCGCAGGGCCGAGCGTGAGCAGTTGTCCCAAATGCGGGACGGGGCGCTGATGGCCATCACGACTAACCCCGATCTTTACGCCCGTTTCCTCGTTTTGCAGGCGGACAACATCGGCCTGAGCGCCGGGAACATTGCCCTGGCCCTGTCGCAGATGGTGGAACCCACCAAGATCGGAACCACCGATTTTTGGCACAAACAGGGCCGGTATGTGATGGACGAGGAAATGAGCAAGGGGGCGGCGGTGTTTGTCCCGCCCCGCAATCAGAACTTCCGGGGCTATCTCATGGGCAGCTACTACGATGTAAGCCAGACCACCGGCAGGCCCATGAAAGAGCCTGAGCCGCTGGCCGAGGGCAGCGAGAGACTGAACGCGGCGTTTGCCGCCCTGCTGGATACCGCCCCCGTGGGCTTCATTGAGAACACAGGGCTGAATGTGCCCGTGCGCTACAATGAGCGTGAATGTATTCTGGAAATCAATACGGAGTACAGCACCGGGCAGGTGTTCGCCGCCCTCGCCACCGAGATCAGCTTTGCCCGCCTCCATGACCGGGGCATGAACCGGGACTATGACCGGGGCGCGTTCCAGTTGAACGCCGAGAGCGTTGGCTTCATGGTGTGCCGCCGTTTTGGGGTGGACTGCCCCCTGCCGGACGCGGCGGGTGTTCAGCAGTTTTACAACTACTACGCGCCCGACGAGCGCGGCAAGTCCCTGGACTTCATGCGGCAGACCGCCCGAAACATGGGCGACACCGTGGAGCGTGGCATCCAGCCCCGCCAGCAGGAGCATACCGCCAGCCGGGGCAGCAATAACCGGCAATACGGCAGGCGGTAATCAGGCGGCACGATCCGGGGTATGCCCCCAGCCCCGCGGATTTTACACCACCGGCCTTTGTCCGTCAAGGCCAAGACAAGCCGCGCCGCCCGCTGGGGCGGTCGGCGCGGGCCTTGACTGCCAAAGTCCGCCGGTGCTTTTAGTAATCAAGGGGGGGCATACCCCAAAAACCGGCTTGCGCCGGTTTTTGCTACTATGGGGGGACGGGCGCGTTTCCCGGAAAGTCCGGCGGTTATCGCTGGCGGGGGCGGCGGGCGCGTCCGCGCCCCGGAACCGGCAAAAATGCGTTTCACGGTGAGACGCATTTTTTATTTCACCGAGAAAGGAGAGGACCAGCCGCATCAACATAGCGTATCACATGGACTGCACAGATATTTTGTGGGAGCTGCCGGAAAACGCCTTTGACCTCGCTGTTGTCGATCCCCCATACGGCCTCAACATCCGGGGCGATATGGGGCGGCGCAAGGGCAAGCCCCGCAAATACAAACCCGTATTCTGGGACGCCAAGCCGCCTCCCCCGGAGTATTTCCGGGAGCTGCGGCGCGTGTCCAGGCATCAAGTCATATGGGGGGCCAACCACTTTATCAGTATGCTCCCCGCCGCCGACAGCCACTGCTGGCTGTGCTGGGACAAGAAGTATTCCCCGGAAGTCTCCTTTGCGTCCTTTGAATTGGCCTGGACGAATTTTGACCTGACCTGCAAGCGGATCGCACTGTCCCCGGTACAGCCGGACCGCATCCACCCCACGCAGAAGCCCATCGCCCTCTATGCCTGGATATACGCCCTGTTCGCCAAACCGGGCGACAAAATCCTGGACACCCATTTAGGCAGCGGGAGCAGCCGGATCGCCGCCTATGAAGCGGGGCTGGACTTCACCGGCTATGAGATCGACGGCGACTATTTTGAAGCGCAGGAACGGCGCTTTGCCGCCTATGTACGAGAACACCCACATTAAGAAACAGGAGGTTTTTCCATGAAGAAACACCACAGGCTGGTTTCTCTGGCCTCCGCGCTCCTGCTGGCCCTGGCCGCTTTGCCCTGCACGGCGCTGGCGGCGGAGACAGAGGGAACGGAACCGGCCCAGGGAGCGCCGCCCCCTGCGGTCCTTTACCCCGCAGAGGTACGGACGAGCGAGGAAAACGGCATGATCCGGCTGGAAAAGGTTTATTACCTCTCCACCCGTGACGATCCCGCCGCCATCCCCACCGGGGACTTTGACCGGGAGGGCCGTCACTACACGCTGCTGGACGTTCTGAAGAACGACCTGAGCGAGACGGACGCCAAGGACTACATCGAGGTTGTCACGCTGGACAGCAGCACCAAGGATATGGCCGAGATTATCAAGATGCTGGAGCCGGAGCGTGAGATCGCCACCGAGGACGGCTACACCGGCATCTTGAAGCCCGACTATACCAAAATCACCGTGGAGGCCGCTGGCTATAAGAACAGCAGCTGGACAGTATCGGCATCCCGCACTTACCCCAACCTGTCCGACGCCGATGCCTCCCTCATCCCCAAGACCATCACGGACAGCGGACGGACGCTGACACTGGCCAACGTGGACTGGCAGGAGGCCGGGGAGTTTTACAACGCCATCGCCAGCTACACCGGCACCGCCAGCGGGCGCAGCGTCACCGGGTACACCGTCTCCGTGGAGTACAGCGGAGAAGTCACCAAGACCAGCCGGGACACCGTAATCTATACCGCTGTGTTTTCTGCGGAAAATGCGTCTCACGGTGAGACGCATTTAGACCCGAAACCCACCGCCACCCCGGAGGGCGGCGAACCCCAGCAGACCCAGCCCCCGGAACCGGCCCAGGAGGGCGGCGGGAGCGTCGCCGGGAAAATCGTAGTCACAGCTCTGGCCGGGATCGCCGCCCTCGCCATCATTGGTTACGGCGGCTGGCGGGGCTACAAATTTATCCGAGATAAGAAACGGGGGTATGTCTAAATGAAAAAGTATCTTTCCACCCTGCTGGCCGTCTGCCTTGTGCTGGCGGCGTTTTCCATGCCCGCCTCCGCGTTGGAGTACACATTTGACAGCCCGCCCACCGGGGATTTTGGAACCCCCACAAGCACGGAGGACATCATCCAGACCGGGGCCGAACCCGCCAACAAGGACAGGAGCAAGAGCAGCGCCCTCATTCCTCCCGGTTTTGGTACGCCTACCAGTTACCTGCCCAACTCCGGGGAGTACCTGACCCCGAACCTCGCGGCGGACGGCCCCCTGAGCGGAAACTACACCCTCACCGTGACGGGCGGCACAGGCGGCGGCGCACCGGCCCTACCCGGCGCGGTTGACACGTCCGCGCCCACCAGTCCGGCCTATCCCACCACCAGCGGTCCTGTCACCGCATTTACCGACGTGACCGCCGACCTCTACTACCGCAACGGCAGTTTGGGCACACTGGAAATCCCGTCCATCGGCTTGAGTGTCAACATCTATCAGGGGACGGACAGCGCCGCTCTGAAAAAGGGGGCGGGCCACTTCACCAACACCAGCATCTGGAATGGAAATGTTGCGTTGGCTGGGCACAACCGGGGGGTAAATAATCATTTTGGCAAAATCCATACACTTGACACGGGCAATACCATCACCCTTACCACCGCCCTGGGGACCCGCACCTATACCGTTACCAGTGTGGCAAAGGTTGACGTGATGGACAACACCATGCTGGAGGCCACCAGCGACAACTGCATCACGCTTTTTACCTGCGTGATGAACCAGCCCAGCTACCGCTGGTGTGTCCGGGCAGTCGAGGCTTGACACGCCATTTTTGGACAGCTTCTTCCAAATGTAGTATAATAATAGTAGGGAAACCCAGATAAAAACTACATTACAGGAGGAAAACGACCATGAAAAAAGCAAAATTGACTACCCGGCTCACCGCCGCCATTCTGGCCCTCTCCCTGCTCACTATTCCGGCCATAGCCGCAGATCCCCCGGCAAGTGCTGTCCGGGTAAACAGCTACAAGGGCAATACCCTGGCAGTCGGAGAACGGAGCGGCCTCATGATCGGCCCCAGCGGGACGGAGTACACCGTTACCTCCAGCGACCCGGACACAGTAGCGGTGGAGCAGATCACAGGCTTTTGGGTAGCTGTCGCCAAATCGGAGGGAACCGCAAACATCACCGCCGCCAACCGTGCCGGAGAGAGCGGAACCCTGACGCTCACCGTTGGCTCCGGCGCTCCAGCGGCCCCCGCCGTCGTGGACGGCCCCAGCCCCACGGAGGAACCGGATGTACGGCAGGAGCTGGTACGGCTTATCAACCAGACCCGCAAGGCCAACGGCGTGGCGGAGCTTCCAGTCAGCGAGGCCCTGATGACCGCCGCCCAAGCCCTCTCGGATCAGCGGTACACCTGGCATCACACAAAAGAGGAATGTGAGGCCGTGATCGCCAGCGGCTACCCCTACGGTTTCGGCATAAACCTTACGGTATTCACCGGCGTCGCCACGGAGGACACTGCCCAGCACGCCCACGACAACTGGCTTAATTCTCCCGGCCACTTTAAGACGATGATAAAGCCGGACTGTGACAGTATCGGCGTGGGCGTGACCGAGAGCGGCGGCGTGACCTACTGCTTTATGATTGTTGGCAGGCCGAACACCCACAATCCCTACGAACCCTAAAAGTACAGACGGAAAAGGCCCCCCGGCTGGAGGGCCTTTTTCTGTGCCCGGAAATGCGTCTCACCGTGAGACGCATTTCTCCGCAGCCGCCTTGTTCCGCAGGGCGGTTATTTTATTCCCCTAAAAATAGAGATCGGGAACACCCAAACACACGCATGAAAGGAGGACGGTATTTCCCGATATTTTAGGGGGGTATAGCCTCTTTTCATGTCAAAACATGATAGGAGGCTATATGAAAAAACGAATCACGGCTCTGATTTTGGCGGTTGTCACCCTTTTAAGCCTGTTTCCAACTCAGGCCCTCGCCGCCAGCCAGGACACCATCAAAATGGACGACTGTACCCACAACGGGGTCAAGTATGAGTCCCCGGCTCTGGGCACCTGCCATCTGCATCAAATGCGGTTTGGCCTTAACGGAAAAAGTACCATTGGTTTTTGTGCGGAAAAGGGCAAGGGCATGGGCTGGTCACTGGAGGGCCAGACCTGGGGCCGTCCCCAGGCGGTCACTGACCCCACCGTGACCACCATGATGGCCTATTACTACGCCCACTCCACCGGCGTATTCACCGACGAAGCCCATGCCCTGGGAGTGGACGATGTGTGGGACAGCAACTACGCATGGACGATGAACGCCTGGGTACAGGCGGTTGTTTGGCGCTATAAGTCCGGGCTGCTGTCCGATCCCGTTGTGGCCTGCGCCGAGGAGCTGCTGTGCGTTTACAACAATCTGGAGCATAAAAACTATTCCAGCATTGACGATACCATGGACGGCAGATCGTTCCGTGACCGCGCCCAATATATTCTGGATTTGGGCAGTCAAGGCGTATGGGGCGAGTGCAGTGTTTATGAGTATGCCTACACCGGCGTAAGCACCAGCTACCATCAGGCCAGCGATGTGCAGGCCATTATGATCGGTGAACTGAACATTATCCGGCAAAAGTACGACCTTACTGTT
This sequence comes from Firmicutes bacterium ASF500, assembly GCA_000492175.2. Taxonomy (NCBI): domain Bacteria; kingdom Bacillati; phylum Bacillota; species Firmicutes bacterium ASF500. The sequence goes on from CP097573.1 coordinate 1,293,309, forward strand.
AAAAAGGTAGACAGCACCAACCCCAATAAGGGACTCGCCGGGGCGCGGTTTATGGTACGCTCGGAAAACGGTACTTTCTCCAAAGAGATTGTGACCGGGCAGGACGGAACCTATACCCTGTCCGCTCTGGATGCGGGGACCTACTCCGTAACCGAGCTGGAGGCCCCGGAGGGCTACGAGATCGACAACGCGGGACCGCAGTATGTTGTCCTGCCCAGCAACGGCAATAACACCGTGACCGTCACCTTCGCGGACACCCCCACCATTACCGGCGAGGGCAGCATCCGCAAGGTGGACGCGGACGATCCCACCAAGGGGCTGGCCGGGGCGGTCATTAAAATTGAGGGCGTGGACAACGACTTTACCGGCACTTATGTCACCGGCGCGGGCGGCTACCTGACCGACGTACCCTGGAAGGATATGCCCATCGGCAGCTACACCGCCGAGGAAGTCACGCCCCCGGAGGGCTACACCAAAAGCCCCGATGTAAATAAGACCAAGCAGACCTTCCGCTGGGACGGTAAGACCGATATTGCCCTGGTGTTTGAAAATGACGCCAAGGTAAAGGTAAAACTTATCAAGCTGGATGACAGCGGCAACCCTCTCCCCGGCGCTGTGTTCAATATCGTGAAGGACGGCCAGATCATTGGCACGGAGGCCACCAAGGCGGACGGCTCCATCACCGTAACGGACGTGACCGAGGGGATGTACGCTTTTGTGGAGGTGAGCGCCCCGGCCCCCTATGCCACACTGACTGAGCCGGTCATCGCCCATGTGGATCAGGCCACCATCAACGGCGGCGGCACTGTCACCGTGACGGCGGCGGATAAGAAGCTGCCCAGCCTGTCCATCCTCAAGCGGGACGCGCAGACCAAGGAGGTCATTCCCGGAACCGTCTTTGAGGTCAAGGGCATCCACTACGGCTACCACAACGACGTGACCACCGGGCCGGACGGAAAGGCCGTCCTGACCAATATCCCCGTGGACAGTTATGAGATCATTGAGAAGTCCGTCCCGGACCCCTATGTGGTGGGGGATGAACCCATGCAGACCATCTACCTCGGCCCCGGCGAGGAACGGGAGCTGATTTTCGATAATTTGAAGCAGCCCCTTTTAACTATCGCCAAACTTGACGCTGACACAAATGATATTATCCCCGGCACTGTGTTCACCATCGAGGCCATTGACGGCGACTACCGCAACGATGTGACCACCGGCGCGGACGGAACGGTTTCCCTGCGGCTGGCTCCCGGCTCCTATAAAATCACGGAGAAGTCCGTGCCCGCGCCCTACTACCTCCCCAGCAGGAACGCCGACCGGGAGCAGACGGTCAGCCTGAACCCCGGCGATGAGAAAACCGTCACATTCAAGGACCATAAGGCCCCGGAGCTGACGATTTTCAAGGAGGACAGTGTGGCGGGCGCTCCCATTGAGGGGGCCAAGTTCCACGTCACTTTTACCTCCAACGGCGAGGCGGCGGACGCTCCCGGCTCCATTGACTACGGGTATATCTTCACCGACGCCAACGGTCAGATCAAAGTGCATGAGCAGGGCAAGAAGATGTACCCCGGCGAGTACACCGTGACCGAGGTGGCCCCCGCCCCCGGCTTCCAGATGAAGGAACCCACCACCCAGCGCGTTATTATCCACGGCGGCGAGAGCAAGACCCTGACCTTCCAGAATGAGCCGTTGAACGGCATTATTGTGGAGAAATACGACAGTGTGACCCACGAGGCCCTCCCTGGCTGTACGTTCCAGCTCCGTTTCCTGGGTGGAACCAGTGGCACGGGCGGCACCGTGATCGGGCAGAAAGTCACCGGGAAGAACGGCACCGCCATTTGGACGGGCCTCACCGCAGGAACGTATGTCGTGGAGGAAGTCAGCCCCGCAGACGGGTACAGTATCATCAATTCCTCCGAGACGGTGTATCTGGCGGACAGCGGGGAGCAAAGTGTCATTACCGTCCGTTTTGACAATTCCCCGGACGGTATTTTGCTTGTTAGAAAGGTATGCTCCGTCAACCCCAGCATTACCCTCCAAGATGCCGAGTTCAAAATCATGTATGCAGATGGTACTTTAATCGGTGACAGCAACGGCGTTTACCGCACCGATGAGAACGGCGAAATCCGCATCCCCGGCCTGAAACCCGGCAAGAGCGTGGTAGTCACGGAAACCCGCGCCCCTGCCGGTTTTATCATCGACACCCAGAGCCAGACCGTGCAGATCAAGGAGGGCCGCACCGTTACCCTCACCTTTAAGAATCAGCCGAAAGGCTCCATGATTATCCAGAAACGGGACAGTCTCACCGGCCAGCCCCTCCCCGGCGCGGAGTTCAGAGTGGCTACCGCCGCAGGTTGTGAAGTTGGCCTGGACGGTGTAATTGGCGACAGCACCCTGACGCAGAACGGTCTGTTCACCACCGACAGCAACGGCGAAATCCGCATTACCAACCTCGCGCCGGGGGCCTATGTACTGACTGAAACAAAAGCCCCGGCAGGGTACGTCATGGACAGCCCCAGCACCAACGTGGTCATTGGGGCCAACGGCGACACGCAGACCGTTATCATAACCAACACCCCCAAGGGCGGGCTGATCGTGGAGAAGTACGACAGTGTGACCAAGCTGCCCCTCTCCGGCGCTCAGTTCAAAATCACCAACGCCAACGGGGAGCTGACCCCGGACAACGAGGGCCTGACCAGCTCCAACGGCCTCTACACCACCGACCGCAGCGGCCAGATCGTGCTGTCCAAGCTGCTCCCCGGAACCTATGTGGTGTCCGAGGTCAAGGCCCCGGACAATTATCAGGCGGACCCCACCCCGCAGACGGTGGTGGTCAACGCCGGGGACACGCAGACCCTCCGCTTTTACGACGATCCTCTTTGCACATTGACCATCCTCAAACGGGACGCCGTGACCAAAAAGCCGTTGAAAGGGGCGGAGTTCCTGGTTCGGGACAGCGAGGGCAGGGCTATCGGCCCCAACAATGGCCGGTATATCACCGGGACGGACGGTACTGTGACCGTCTCCGGGCTGGCCCCCAACTCCACTATCGTGGTGTCCGAGAGCAAGGCCCCCACCGGCTATATCAAGGACGAAACCCCGAAAAATATCGTTGTCCGTACCGGCATTGCCAACAGCCTGATTTTTGACAACGAGCCTGCCACCACCCTGATTATCCGAAAGTTCATTGAGGGCACGGAGAACGAGCCTTTGAGCGGCGTTTGCTTTAAGGTGGTAGACGGCTCCGGGGCCGCTGTTGGCCCGGACGATGGAACCTATTACACCGACAAGGCGGGAGAGATCGTTCTCGATGGCATCGAACCCGGCACCACCGTGATTGCCCGCGAGATCAAGACCGTGGAGGGCTATGTCCTCGACGGCACTCCCCAGGACATTTTGATTAAGGCCGGGGAAGTCCAGCAGTTGACGTTCTGGAACAAAAAGGCCGGTACGCTGGTCATTCAGAAAAAGGACAGTGTTTCCGGCAATCTGATCGCCGGGGCGCAGTTCCAGCTCACCTACGCCTCCGGCGGCTATGTGGACAATGACAACGGGCATCTGTCCTCCAATGGCCTGTACACCACAGACGACAAGGGAGAAATCCGCGTTTCCGGCGTGACCGGGACTATCGTTGCCAAGGAGGTCAAGGCGGCTCCCGGCTATGTGATCGACCAGTCCACGCAGACGCAGACCGTCACCGTCAACCCGGAGGACACACAGACCCTTGTGTTTCTCAATGAGCCTCTTTGCAGTTTGACCCTGACCAAGCTGGACTCCGTGACCGGCAAGCCGGTCCCCGGCACGGAATTTATCGTGAAGGACGGCAACGGGACCGTGCTGGGCCGCTACACCACCGGCAAGGACGGGACTGTGACCGTATCCGGCCTCGTTCCCGGCAGTACCGTTGTGGTCAGCGAGAGCAAGGTCCCCAGCGGCTATGTGCTGAACACCACCCCGCAGACCATCATCGTCCGCAACGGCTCCAACAGTGTCACCAGCGGCACGGGCGGCAGTTCGGGCGGCGGCAATACCGGGAACAACGGCGGGACTGGCGGTGGCAACGATTTGACGTTTGAGAACGACCCCAAGACCCGGCTGGTCATTGAGAAGTATGTCACCGGGACCACGGACCCGCTGAAAGGGGTAACTTTCCTGGTAACGGAGTCCAATGGTCAGGTGGTAGGCAGCTCCAACGGCGAGTATATCACCGACGAGAATGGCCGCATTGTGATTGAGGGCCTGGAACCCGGCGTGACCATTACCGCCAAGGAAATCAAGACATTGGAGGGCTATGTCCTCGACACCACGCCCAAGTCCATCAAAATCAAGGTGGGCGAGGCGCAGACCCTCCGCTTTTACAATCAGAAGCAGGGCTGCATCGTGGTGAAGAAGCTGGACAAGCAGACCGGGGAGCCGCTGGCCGGGGTGGAGTTCCAGATCACCTACTCGGACGGCTCCTACCTGGACGACGACTACGGCCACCTGTCCAGCAAGGGTCTGTATAAGACCGACGCCAACGGCGAAATCCGCATTTCCGGCGTGGTGGGTACGCTGGTCATCACAGAGACGAAACCCCTGCCCGGTTATGTGATGGACGAGGGCACCAGGACGCAGACCGTCAAGGTAAACGCCAGCGACACGCAGACCGTCACCGTGTATAATACCAAAATCGGCGGTTTGACCATCATCAAAAAGGACGAGGAAACCGGGGAGCGCATTAAGGGCGTCCAGTTTGAAGTCCGCAAGCTCAACGGGGAGATTGTGGGCACCTACACCACCGACAAAAACGGCGTTATCAATCTGCCCGAAGCGGAAAAGGGCTGGTATCAGGTGGTGGAGCTGAAAGCCGCCAAGGGCTATCAGTTGGACGATACCCCCCACCAAATCGAAGTGAAAGACGGCGGCACGGCTACACTGGAGATCACCAACCGGCAGACCGGGAGCGCCCTTATTCATAAGGTGGACAGTCTCACCGGCAAGGGCATCTACGGCGTAACCTTCCTGCTCTCCGACGCCAAGGGCAACCCCGTGGGCACCTATCAGAGCGACAACGAGGGCTATGTGTATATCGACCAGGGCCTCGCGGACGGTAAGTACACCATCCGGGAGATTGAATGTGCGGACGGCTATATTCTGGACACCCAGCCCAAAACGATTTACGTTCAGTACGGCGGCTGTACCACCATTACCTGGCCCAATACCGCCGTCCGGGGACAAATCCAGATTATCAAGAAGTCTGCGGACTACAACCCCACCAACGGCCTGCCCGCCGGAACACTGCTGGAGGGGGCCACCTTTGAGATTTACAGCGAGCGCAACGGGAACAAGGTGGACACCATCGTGACCGGGGCCAACGGCCTCGCGTCCTCCAAGGCCCTCCCCCTGGGCCGCTACACCATCCGGGAGACAAAGGCCCCGGCCAACTACGGCGCGTCCTCGGAAACCTATACCGCCGTGTTGGAGTACAGCGGCCAGATCGTCAAGCTGGAAATTACCAACAAGAGCCTGTCCACCGGCGTTTCCATCGAAAAGACCGGCCCCAAGGAGGCCACCAGCGGCCAGCCCGTCCGCTATGTGTTCTCCCGGATCGGCAACACCAGCAACGTCATGCTCCAGTCGTTCTACTGGCGCGACACCCTGCCCGCCGCCGTCCGGCTGGATAAGGTTGTCACCGGCACCTACAATTTCCCCGGCACCTATAAGATCGTGTACCGCGTCAACAACACCGGGGACTACCGCACCCTGGCCGACAGTCTCAGCACCAGCCGGAACTACACGCTGGCCGTGTCCCCCACGGCCCTGGGCCTTGCGGCAAACGAGCGCGTCACGGAAATTATGTTCGTGTTCGGGCAGGTCCCCGGAGGCTTTAACCAGGTGGAGGCCCCCATGCTCCACTGTAAGGCCGTGTCCGGCCTGACCCCCGGCAGCAGCTTTGTAAACGTGGCCGACGTGGGCGGAACCCATGACGGCGTATGGGTGCAGGCCGTGTCCCGCTGGGTGACGACTGTGTACGGCAAGCCCACGCCCCTGCCCAAAACCGGCTATTGAGAACCCTACCGGGAAATGCGTCTCACCGTGAGACGCATTTCCCCCCTGCATGAAAGGAGGAAGTATGTCCGAGAAAAAGTATATCCGCTTTATCAACAGCGACTATGAAACGCTGTTCCATATCCCGGACGGCGGGCGCATCCGAATCACCTACCCCGACAGGGAACCGGCTGAACGGGTATGCCGGTTTATCGACGAGTACCACACGGCAGTTGGGAATTGTCACTACCACATCTGCGAGTTTGCCGAGCGCATGGAGCAGATCGGCGCGAAGTATGAGCCGCTGGACTACATCCGGGAACCTGAGTTTTACCCCAAGTATTATCTTGCGGCAAGTGAAAATGGCCCCGGCCCTGCCTACCATATCATCGACACAAGGCAGGAATACGGTTTTGCGTTCGCACCCAAGGGAGCCGCGAGGGGCCAGAAGTATTGCATTTTCAGACGGCGGGTGGATGAAAGCGGCCATTATCGCGTTAGCTGCGTTGTCCAATGGAGCGACAATCTGAAAGACATCGCTCCCCAGGACTGGGGCTTTGACATGAAGAAGATCAAGGCCGTAACGCAGAAGCCGAAAAAGCGGACTGGCCCCAGGCGGTGAGCGGAGGCGATGCGCCGGCGTCCAGCCCAAACGCGAGAGCGCCCCCATAGCTGTGGCGCGGCTTTTCTCAGCACCAATTCTGAGCGGAAATGCGTCTCACCGTGAGACGTATTTCCGCTCTCTTATAAGGAGGCGAACACCATAGACGATTTTAAGGCAGTACCCAGCAGTCTGGACATCAGCAAATATCTGAAAGAATTTCTGATCATGTGCGACCCCGTAAAATACCCGCCGGGGGATGACGCTAAAATTGTACGGCGCTTGAACGATACCCTGCAAGGACGGGGGGAGCAGACAGTTCAGGAAATGCTGGCTGAAATAGACACGGTATGCGGACGGTTGGGAATCTACAATTCGGAATGGCTGGCATTTCAACAGAAAATTGAAGATTTCCAGCATCAGAAATCACTGTTAGACCAGCCCTATACCAAAAGCAGCAGCAAGCAGTACAAATATCGGAGCTATGACCCGCCCATTGGCCGCAAGTTAAAAATCGTCAATCAGCGGCTTTATGACTGCGCGGCAAAGGCGGGCTTTCCCCCGAACTTTTTCCGGGAAACTTACTTTGACCAGGTGACATTCTACTGCATACCCGACCACACGGATTTTAACTTTTCCTATTTCAGCAACTGCACCTTTGCCGTGTGCCGGATCAGGGAGGCCACCTTTGACGGGGCAACTCTGTCCAGTTCTGAATTTCATAGCTGCGTTATGCAGTACGCCACATTCTTTAATGCGTCCATCGACCACACCCATTTTCACGACAGTACCCTGCGAAATGTTTCATTCCAAGAGGCCCGCCTCAAATCCTGCAATACCGTTGACTGTGAATTGGATGGCGTCGGCTTTTTGAACGCGACATTGGACGGCTGTTTTTTTGGACGTGTCGCCGCCCGCAGCATCCGGGGCCTGCACACCGCCACCATCACCCAGGGCGGCGCGACGGACAGCGAGGTGAAGCGTAACCGGGAATCCATTTTTGCCGCCCTCCGGCCTGAGCAGGGGCTGCGGCTGGAGTTTCCGGCGAAAAGGCGGGGTGGGCGGTGAAAAATCAATCGGACAACAGCTATTCCAAGTGGCTCTTCCTCGCCCTGCCCGTGCTGTGGATCGGCGCGGGGCTGGCCTCCGGCTATGAGGACGGCATGACGGCATTTGAAGTGCTGGGTAAGTTTTCCGAGTGGGCCGACCACCCGTTTCTGCTCCGCTGGACGCCCTATACTCTTAAATTTATGCTGGGGGCGCTGGTGGTGTATGCCTTTGCTGTGGTGCTGTACATTTCCGGTAAGCAGAACCGCCGCCCCGGAGAGGAACACGGCAGCGCCCGCTGGGGAAATCCCCGCCAGCTTGACCGCAAGTATCGGGACAAAGACCCCAAGCGCAACGCCATCCTCACGCAGAACCTGCGGATGAGCTTAAACAGCCGCCAGCACTTCCGCAACCTCCTGCAAATCGTGGTGGGCGGCTCCGGCGCGGGCAAGACCCGCTACATCGTGAAGCCCAACATTTACGAGGCCAACGCATCGTATATAGCGACTGACCCGAAAGGGGAACTTGCCCGCGACTCCATCCCCCTGCTGCTCCGGGAGGGGTACACGATCAAGGTTTTCGACCTCGTTGACCCGGACCGCTCCGACTGCTATAACCCCTTCCACTACATCCGCAACGACGCGGATGTGCTGAAGCTGATCGCCAATTTCATCCGCAACACCACCCCGAAAAACGCCCATTCCAGTGACCCGTTTTGGGAGAAAAGCGAAACCGCCCTGGACAGCGCCCTCATGCTCTATCTGCTCCACGAGGCCCCGCCGGAGGATCAGAACATGGAGATGATGCTGACCATGCTGGAGTACGGCGCGGCAAAGGAGGGGGACGGCGACCATGTTTCAGCCCTTGACCTGCTCTTTCAGGCGTTGGAGGAAGAAAACCCCAACCACATCGCCGTGCGGCAATACAAAGTGTTCAAGCAGGCCCCCAGCGAAACAGCCATGAGCATCTTGATCAGCGCCGCCGTGCGCCTCGCTCCCTTTTCCCTGCCGGAGATACAGCGCATCACCAGCCGGGACGAGATGGAGTTGGGCAAGCTGGGGGAACGGAAACAGGCCATTTTCTGCATTATCCCGGACAGCAACGATGTAAGCCTCAATTTCCTTGTCGGTATGCTCTATTCCCAGGCGTTCCAGGAGCTTTACTTTCAAGCCGACAAGGTACACGGCGGCAGTCTGCCCATTCCCGTCCGGCTCATGTTCGACGAATTTGCCAATGTGTCACTGCCGGACGGCTACGCCCGACTTCAGGCCACCATGCGCTCCCGCAACGTGATGGCCACCATTATACTGCAAAACATTTCCCAGCTCAAGGCCCTTTTCAAAGATGACTGGGAGGGTATCATCGGCAACGCGGATGCCTTTATCTATTTGGGCGGGAACGAGCAAAGTACGCACAAATATGTGTCTGAGCTGCTGGGCAAGGAGACGATCCAGACCCAAACCAGCAGCCAGAGCAAGGGGCGCAACGGATCGTACAGTCAGAATTTTCAACAGGCCGGGCGCGAACTCTTAACGCCAGATGAAGTGCGGATGCTGGACAACAAAAAGGCCATTGTCCTCATTCGCGGCGAAGCCCCGGTCATTGACGACAAATACGATCTGATGAAGCACCCCGCAATCAAGTTTACGGCTGACGGGGGCGCAGCCGCTTATATACACAGTCCAGTTTGCCTTTACGACGTGGGCGACCTGGACTTTTCCTTTACGTCGCTGGACGATGTAGAAATCATCGAATGAAAAAAGGAGGAATTTTTACTATGAAAAAGCACAATTCCAACACTTCCCTCACCACCCGGAGCAAGACCCGCCGGTACATGGCCGTCTGGACGGCGCTGGTGCTGTCCCTGTGCCTGTTCACCGTCCCGGCCTCCGCCGCTGGCGGCGACCCACTGGACATTGTAAATAACCTGAGCGACTTTATTTTCTCCATCATTAAGGCCCTGGGCGTCATTATCCTAGGCTGGGGCATCGTGCAGGTGGGTATGTCCATCCAGTCCCACGACGCCAGCCAGCGCACCCAGGGCTTCCTGTGTCTGTTCGGCGGGCTTATGATCGCCTTTGCTAAGGAGATTTTGACCGCCATTGGCGCGGTATAAGCGGCCCCATCAACCCTAATACCGGGGAAATGCGTCTCACGGTGAGACGCATTTCCCCCAATGAAAGAGGTGATTTTTTGAGTGACAACTGGATTGTCAGCAATCTGGAAAATGCCCTGGCAGACTGGAACGGGAAGCTGGGGGAAATATGGGCGCTGCTGACCCAATCCCCGGAGACGTTCAAGGGCGGCACCATTTGGAGCTTGATCCTCAACGTCCACAATGCCCTTGTGGGCATTGGCTACGGCCTTTTGGTGCTGTTTTTCGCTATGGCTATCTTTCAGAGCGCCGCCAGCTTCCGGGACTTCCAGAGGCCGGAGTATGTTCTGCGCCACCTGATCCGCTTTATCCTCGCCAAAACCGCCGTGGGCCGGTGTATGGAGATTATGACCGCAATTTTCAATATCTGCGGCGGCATCACCCAAACCGTGATGAGCGGGCTGGGCGGCTCCATTACCACGGCGGCATCGCTGCCCGGCGAGATCGTGACCGCGATAGAGGGGGTGGGCCTGTTGGAGAGCATCCCCCTGTGGCTCGTTTCCCTATTGGGCACCCTCTTTATAACCGTCATGTCCTTTATTCTGCTGCTCACCGTCTACGGGCGCTTTTTCCGGCTGTATATGTTTACCGCCCTGGCCCCCTTGCCGTTAGCCTCCTTTGCCGGTCAAACCACGTCATCCAGCGGCAGAGCGTTCATTAAGAGCTACATCGGCGTGTGCATGGAGGGCGCAGTAATTGTGCTGGCCTGTCTCATTTACTCGGCCTTCCTGTCCAGCAGCGCCCCCGCCGTGGACAGCAGCCTGCCCGCCGTCACAATGGCGTGGCAGTACATCGGACAGCTCATTTTCAATATGCTGATCCTGACCGGCCTTGTCCGGGGGGCCAGCCGGATCGTAAAGGAGATGTTCGGCTTATAGGAAAATACAGTGTGATTTATGCGGACCCGCCCTGGCGTTATCAGAACTGGAAAGGGCAGGGTGTGGCCGAGCGGCACTACCCCACTATGACGTTGGAGGACATCAAGGCCCTGCCCGTAGCGGGGCTGGCCGGAAAAGACTGCGTGCTGTTCCTGTGGGCTACCTATCCCATGCTCCCGGAGGCATTGGAAGTCGTCCGGGCGTGGGGCTTCACCTTTAAGACCGTTGCTTTCACCTGGATCAAGCTGGCCCCCAAAGCGGACAGCATCTATTGGGGCCTGGGCTATTGGACGCGCTCCAATGCCGAGATTTGTCTGCTTGCCACCAGGGGCCAGCCCAGGCGGCAGGCGAAGAATGTCCATCAGGTGATTATTTCCCATGTGGAGGAACACAGCAAAAAGCCGGACGAGGCCCGGCGGCGCATTGTGGCCCTTATGGGCAACGTGCCCCGTGTGGAGCTGTTCGCCCGTTACCCGGCCCCCGGCTGGGACGTGTGGGGGAACGAAGTGCCCAGCAGTATCCAATGGCATAACAACACATAGGGGACGGCGGTTTATGCGCTGTTCCTTTATTTTATCCGCGAAAGGAGAATCCCATGGAAATTAAAATCCCTAAAGAAGTGCGCCAGCACAAGGAAACCATCTTTTTCGGACTGTCGGCGCGGCAGTTTTTCTGCGCCGCCGTCGCCGTAGGGCTGGCCGTGGCCGTGTACCTGGGCCTCGGCCCTGTCATCGGAAAGGAGACGGCAAGCTGGGTGTGTATCCTTGCCGCCGCCCCCATCGCCCTGGCGGGCTTTTTCAACTACAACGGCATGACGCTGGAGCAGTTTGCCTGGGCTTTTATCAAGTCCGAAATCCTCTGCGCCGGGGAGCGCCGTTTTGTTTCCCGGAACTATCACTACGAGCTTTTGAAGCGGAAAGGAGGGCAGGACTTTGATTAAATCCCTTGTCTCTGCCAACAAGAGCGAGCGCGAGAAATTCACCGTCCCCCGGAGCGTACAGGCTACGATCCCCGTCAAGTGCGTGTACCCGGACGGTATCTGGCTGGTGGGGAACCGGCACAGCAAGAGCTGGCGGCTTACCGATGTGAACTACGCCGCCGCCTCCGACGAGGAACGGCGGGGCATCTTCCTGGCCTACGGCGGCGTCCTTAACTCCCTGCCCACCGATGCCGCCACCAAGATCACCATTATCAACCGCCGTCTGAACCCCGTGGACTTTGAGCGCAGTATTTTGATGGAGGAATGCTGGGACGGGCTGGACGAGTACCGGCAGGAGGCCAACGCCATTTTGAAGCGCCGCGCTGCCGAGAGCAACAATCTTGTGCAGGAGAAGTATATCACCCTGTCCATCCCCCAGCGGAAGATCGAGGAAACCCGTTCCTATTTCCGGCGGGTGGACGGCAACCTGACCAAAAGCCTGGGGCGGCTGGACAGCACGGCGCGGGAGGTTGCCAACCATGACCGGCTCCGCATCCTCCATGATTTTTTCCGGCCCGGAGAGGAGCAGTATTTCACCTTCGACCAAACTGCGGCCATCCGGCATGGGGTAGACTTCAAAGACCTGGTTTGCCCGGACGGTATTTCCTTTAAGGCCGGACACTTTGAGATGGGCGGCAAGTATGGGCGCGTCCTCTTTCTCAAGGAGTACGCCAGCTATATTGAGGACGATATGATCTCCGACCTGTCCGACTTTGACCGCAGCCTCATGCTGTCCATTGACATCCTGCCCATTCCCACCGACGAGGCGGTCAAGGAAATTCAAAGCCGGATTTTAGGAATTGAGAGCGACATCACCCGCTGGCAGCAGCGGCAGAACGACCGGAATAATTTTACCGCCGCCATTCCCTACGAGTTGGAGCAGCTCCGCTCCGAGACAAAGGAATTTTTGTCCGACCTTACCGAGCGCGACCAGCGCATGATTTTTGCCGTGGTGACGCTGGTGCATATCGCGGACACGCTGGAGCAGTTGGACGCGGACACGGAAACCCTGCTGTCCATTGGCCGGGAACACCTATGCCAGTTTTCCGTTTTGCGCTACCAGCAGGAGGACGGGCTGAACACCGTCCTGCCCTACGGTCTGCGCCGGGTGAAGGCCCTGCGGACGCTGACTACCGAGAGCGCTGCCGTCCTCATGCCCTACCGGGTGCAGGAGATACAGGACCCCGGCGGGCTGTCCTACGGCATTAACGCCATTTCCCGCAACCTCTTAATTTGTGACCGCAAGCGGCTCATTTCCCCCCACGGCTTTTATTTGGGCGTATCCGGCTCCGGCAAGAGCATGGGAATGAAGGACGCCATTACCGAGGTTGTGCTGGGCACCGGCGACGATGTGATCATCATTGACGCCGAGCGCGAGTACGGCCCGCTGGCCAAGGCCCTGGGCGGCGAGATTATCGAAATCTCCCCCCACAGCCAGCACCATATTTCCCCCCTTGATCTTGCCAGCGGCTACGCCGACGACGAAAACCCCGTTGCCATGAAGTCCGAGATCATCACCAGCATTTTGGAGCAGCAGATGGGCGCGGGGCGCATGAGCGCCAGCCACAAATCCATCATTGACCGCTGTACCTCCAATATCTATCAGAATTACTTCCAGGGCAAAGGGAAAGTGCGGATGCCCCTGCTCACCGACTGGCGGGAGGAAGTGCTGAAGCAGGCCGACCCGGAGGCGCGGGAGATTGCCCTCGCCGCCGAGCTGATCACCGAGGGCAGCTTGAATGTGTTCGCCCACCCCACCAACGTCAACATGGATAACCGGCTTGTTGTCCTTGACCTCTACGAGATGGGGGAGCAGCTCCGGCCCACGGCCCTGGTGGTGACGCTGGAAGCCATCCAGAACCGGGTGATGGAGAACCGCAAGCGGGGCAAGTTTACATGGGTATTCATTGACGAGTGCTACCTGTACTTTAAGTACCACTATTCCGGCGAATTTCTTTACCGGGCGTGGAAACGCTTTCGGAAGTACGCCGGGATCATGACGGCGGCGACGCAGAACGTGGAGGAATGTCTAAAGTCCGAGACGGCGCGGCTTATGCTGGCCAACAGCGAATTTCTGCTGCTGTTCAACCAGTCCGCCACAGACCGGGCGGAGCTGTCCAAGCTCCTGCACATTTCCGACACGCAGATGGGCTACATCACCAACGCCGACCCCGGCCACGGCCTGTTACGGTTTGGCGGGGCGCTGGTGCCCTTTGCCAACACCATCCCCCGCGACTCCGGCCTCTACCGCTTGATGTCCACAACGCCAGGAGAAAGCTGAGCCACTGCCGGGAAATGCGTCTCACGGTGAGACGCATTTCCCGGCTTATCCGGCATCATCCCTATTTCATGTTTGACAGGAGGCGAATACCTTGCCCGAAGTACGGGAGCGAAAAAACAGCGATAAAATCAAGGGAAAAAGTAACAAGAAAAGCGGCCCTTTGAAAAAGGACCTGCGCCGCCAGATGACGGCTAAATATGTGAAAGAGCTGACCCAGCGGCAGAAGAACCGGGACGCTGGCGGCAGTACGGCCCAGGCCCCGGAAGTGCAGGCTGTGGAGCAGGTGGAGGAAACAATATACACCACCGCCGACAGCCTCCGGGATCGCACCGCCGACGCTGTTTCAAAATCCATTTCCCGCCACAAGCGGAACCAGCAGAAGAAAAAGGGCCGCACGGAGCAGTCTCCCGGCGAGACGCCCCCCACAGGCACAGAGGTCCCGCCGCCCCCGGCAGGGGAGCAGCCACAGGAAAGGCCACAAGAGCATCCACGGGAGAGGCCCCCCAGCGATATGCGGACGCGTCCCCCGGAGGACAGCCGCCGCCCCGCCGCCACGGGGGAGCGCCGGCCTGATGCCGTCCGGGAGCGGCCAGCGGCCTCCCGCCCCGGCCCGGATCGTGCCCCGGCAGCGCCGACCCCGAAAGAGCGGATGCGGCAGACCGCCATTAAGGAAAAACGGAACCGGCAGACGGACATCCGGCGCAGGCCCGCCGGTCCCACAGGACAGCGGCAGACCAGCCCACCGGGACGGAAACCGGCAGCGGCCCAGCCTAAGCCCCAGGAGCGCATGAGACAAAAGGCCAAGGCAGAGGCACAGACCCGGCGGGCACAGGCGGGGCGCGTTTCCTCCCCGCCCCGCCTGGAACGCCAGCCAGCCCCCAGGCACATCGCGGGGAGTACCCCTGCCTCTCCCGGCAATCAATCTATCAATCCAATCAAAGAGCGCCCCCGGCGCTCTTTTGCGCCGAAAGAGAAGCCCACTGGCGGCTCTTTTATCCCAAAGACCCGGCAGAGCGGCGCGGCGGCGTACAAGTCCACCGCAAAGGCGGCATCTGCGGCGGCAAAGAAGAAAACGGCAACGCGGCCTATGGAACTGGCAAAGCGGCGTGTTCAACGCAAAGCCCAGCGCAAGCTGCTCCAACAGTCTGGAAGCAGGGCCAAGGCCGCGCTGGATCTGTCCCGGAAAGCCGCCGTTATGACGGCCAAGGCCGTGTCCTCCCTGATTAGCGCCCTCGCCGGACTTTTGGGCGGCGCGTTCCTGATCCCGATTATCTGCCTGATTGTTTTAGTTGCGGCGATTATCGCCTCGCCGTTCGGCATCCTCTTTGCCAATGAACCGACGCCGGGGGCCATGCCCCTTAATGTGGCCGTGGGGCAGCTCAACATGGAGCTGGCCAACACACTGGAGACGATGCAGACCGGCGACTACGACAGCATCGACATCCAGGGCCAAGGCCCGGACTGGCGGGAGGTTGTCGCCGTGTTCGCCGCGAGGACGGCGGGGGCCGACGACGGAACAGACGTTGCCGCCCTGACCCCTGACCGGGTGGATCGGCTCAAGGCCGTCTTTTGGGATATGTGCGCTATTACATCAGAAGTGGAGACGATCCCCCACCCGGACAGCGACCCGGACGATGACACAGACGATAGCTGGACGGAGCGTATTCTGCATATCACCATCACGGCAAAGACAGCGGAGGATATGCGGACGGAGTATGCCTTTACCGATTATCAGAACCGGGCACTGACGGAGCTGCTGGCCGAGCTTTCCACAATGGATCTGCTGCTCACCGACCTGTCTGCGTCCCAGGAGCAGGCACGGAACATCCTGCGGAACCTCCCAGCCGGTCTTTCCCCGGAACGGCGGGCCGTGGTGGAGACTGCCTGTAAGCTGGTGGGGAAAGTCAATTACTTCTGGGGCGGCAAAAGCCGGGTGATCGGCTGGGACAGCCGCTGGGGAACCATTCAGAAGGTATGGGCAGACGGCAGCAGCACAACCGGAACCTACCGGCCCTACGGCCTCGACTGCTCCGGTTTTGTGGATTGGGTATTTTACAATATCTCCGATGGGGCCTACACCATAGGCCACGGCGGGGGCGCTCGCGCACAGCATACTTACTGCACAGCAATTACCTGGGCTGAAGCGCAGCCGGGCGATTTGGTTTTCTACCCGGAGGACACCCACGTTGGCATCGTGGGCGGCTGGGACGAGAGCGGCAATATCCTGATTATCCACTGCGCCAGCGGCTATAACAATGTAGTCGTTACAAAGCAGGAGGGCTTTACCACCATAGGCAGACCGTTGTATTACTCTGAATAAAGGAACGTCTCACGGCGCGGCGCGTTTCCCACGGGAAATGCGTCTCACCGTGAGACGTATTTTTCTGCTGAATGGCTAACGGTAATACCTGCGGCCCCGTTCATCCAACTCGGCCAGGGCCTCAAAGAGCTGATCCTGCAATTCCTTTTTGGACAGGCTTTTCACATAGGAACGCAGCGCCTCATAGTGATCTTCCATGCGCTGTTCTTCCTCCCGTTCGTATTCCTCTACTTCCTCCATGTACTGCTCCGCTTCCTCCGGGAACGCCGAGAAGAACAGGGCGACCATGTGCTTGCAGATCACCCGCCGCCCGTCCGCATGGGGGCAGTTGCATTTGGACTGCCGGGGATGGGCGGTATTGATTTTCACCTGATAGGGGGCGGGGCCATTCCCGGCCACCTGCCCCGTGTACTCGTCCTCGCCTGTTTTGGACAGGGAAAGCACCTTTTTCCCCTCGTAGTATTCATATCCCCGCCATGCGGACGCGCCGCTGGCCAACGTGCGGATGCTCATTTTACGTCCCCCTTATGGCTGGTACATCCATAGTACCATAGGGCCGCGCCCGAAACAAGAAATTTGAGGAAATGCGTCTCACGGTGAGACGCATTTATCATCTTCAAGTTGTTCCGGGCGTGTGTACTCAATTAGCTCTCCTGCATCTACTTTCAAATACCAGCACAACTTACAAATGAGTCCGGCATCCATTCTTTGAAAGTCATTACGGCAATATCTGTTGAAATTGGCGCGAGGAATGTCCAAATCCTTACAGACCTGATTTTTAGAAATACCGCGCGTTTTCAAAATACGCTCAATATTCAACGTCAAAGCCCCGTAATCCATAACAAGTCCCTCTTTACTTGAATGGCTTTATTATATATAATAAGGGCACGTTTAATAACTCACTATATAGTAAGTCCCTTTATAGCTATCCCACGAAAGTTAGAGGAGGAATAAACTATGCGGGAGATAACCTGCTGCTTTACCGGCCATCGAAAAATACCGCCAGAGGAACGGGCCGGGATTACCGACAGACTGGAACGTGTCATCGTCAGTCTGTACCAACAGGGCATCCGGGCATACGAGGCGGGAGGCGCCCTGGGCTTTGATGCCCTCGCCGCCCAGACGGTGATCCGTCTGCGGGAGAGCTGCCCCGGCATGAAGCTGATCCTTGTCCTGCCTTGCCTGACGCAGACAAGGGGCTGGAGGCCGGAGGACGTAACGGAGTATGAGGGTATCAAGGCCCAGGCCGATGAGGTTTTTTACACCGCCCAGCAGTACACCAGGGGCTGTATGCACAGGCGCAACCGCCATTTGGTAGACAGCAGCGGCGTGTGCGTCTGCTATCTGACCAAGAACAGCGGGGGGACTGCTTACACCGTCAATTACGCAAAGAAACAAGGGATAAATGTATTCAATATTGCCGAAAATATCAAACTTTGAATCACTTTTTTGCCAGCAGAAAAAATTTTTTCAAAATATGTGCTGAAACTACCCGGTTGGGGAGTGGACAAAAAACGGGCAGTTTTGGTAGAATATCATGTACTCATGCGAAAAGTACAAAATTCACAAATATTTTACAAGAAAGGGGTTGCAATTTTATGACGGGCGCGTATAATATCGCAAGCAAGCAAGCAAGCAAGCAAGCAAGCAAGCAAGCAAGCAAGCAAGCAAGCAAGCAAGCAAGCAAGCAAGCAAGCAAGCAAGCAAGCAAGCAAGCAAGCAAGCAAGCAAGCAAGCAAGCAAGCAAGCAAGCAAGCAAGCAAGCAAGCAAGCAAGCAAGCAAGGGATAATTGCGCCCTTTTTTCCTGTAAAATTATATCTCAGCTTAAAAGGCCACCTGGAAAGCGTTTACGCTGTCCGGGCGGCCTTTTTGCGCTCATTTGAGGAAAAAGGAGGCTGAACAGTGGATCAAAACTATATCGCGCCAACGGCTGCGCTGAAAAAGCTGAAAAAGGCCCGGAGCCTGCCGCAGACGGTTTATCTCTACGGGGCCACCGGCTACGGCAAGACGGAGCTGGTGCGCCAGTACCTGTCAGGCCGCAGATACACCTATCTCTCCTGCGAGGAACTGCCCTGGGAGGATGGGGCGTTGCCAGCGGAGGAACCGGGCAGGCAAAACCGCCGGGTGGTGGTGATCGACGACCTGCACCGGCTGAAAAGTGAGGAGCTGCGCCGGGAGATTTTAGCGTTGGAGGAACGGGAGGATATATGGCTGATCCTGATTAGCCGAAGCCCCCTCCCGGCGTGGCTCATGCCCCAGCATATCAAGAGCGTCTTTGTCGTGATCTCCGAGAAAGACCTGCGGATGGGCCGCAGCGAGATCGCCGCCTATCTGGAGTCCCGCGGCATCGCCTATACGGAGGAGGATATGCGGCTTTTGGAAGTCACTGCCGAGGGCAACGCCTACATCCTCCACCATGTCGCCCTGCGTATGAAGGAGGGCTTATCCCCCGGCTCGGAACTCCACGCGGAAATATGGGACGCCTTTGCCGTCTACCTGGAAAACGTGGTACTGGTGCGCTGGGACAGCGACCTGTTGGAATTTTTGATGCAGGTCAGTGTGGTGGACGAGTTTACGCTGGAGCTGGCGGAGATGATCTCCGGCAACCTCCATGTTACCGCCCTGCTGGAACGGGCGGCGGAGGCCGGGAACTTTATGACCCAGGAGGACGGCGTATACCGTCTGCGCCCGGTATTGATCCAGGCCCTGCGGAACCGGGCGCTGAAGCTCTATGGCCGGGAGCGCGTCCAGGACTTCAAATACAACGCAGCTCTCTACTACGAAATGCACGATGAAGTTGTCCCGGCATTGAAGCTGTTCGAGGAGTGCGGCAAGACCGAGCGCATCAAAAACCTGTTAATCCGCAACGCCCGGATGAACCCTGGCAACGGCCACTACTACGAGCTGCGCCGCTACTATTTCAATCTGGACGAGAGGGAGATCGCGGACAGCCCGGTGCTTATGGCGGGTATGAGTATGCTGTGTTCCATGCTGATGGACGGCGAAAAGAGCGAGTATTGGTATGAGAAGCTGAAAGCCTACGCCGCCAACGCCAAGGGCGGCATCCGGCGGGAGGCCCAAAGCCGTTTGGCCTACCTGGACATCGGCCTGCCCCACCGGGGAAGCCGGGACGTGCTGGCGGTAATGAAGAACATCCCTGCCCTGCTGTTCGACAAGGGCAACTGTCTCCCGGAGTTTTCCGTCACCAGCAACCTGCCCAGCACCATGAACGGCGGCAAGGACTTCTGCCATTGGAGTCCCGACGATACGAAGCTGGCAAAGACCGTGGGGCCGCTGGTGGAGCGGGTGCTGGGCCGCTATGGGCAAGGGCTGGTCAAGGCCGCGCTGGGCGAAAGCCAGTATGAAAAGGGCGGGGATGATTACACGGTGATGGCCCTGCTGACCAGGGCGCAGATGGAGACGGAACAGGGCGGGACAATGGAAATTGCCTTTGCCGCCGTAGGCGTCCGTATCCGACTGGCCATGCTGAAAGGAGAGAGACAGGCGGCGCGGGAGCTGCTGGCTTCCTTTGAACAGTCCGCAAAACAAAACCGGGCTGTTCAGCTTCTGCCCAACATCCAGGCCCTCAAGTGCCGGATGGAGCTGTGGGAGGGCAATCTGGACGGGGTGGAACGCTGGATGAAAACAGCCCCGGACGAGGACGTGGAATTTTGCAGTCTGGAGCGTTACCGCTACCTGACGAAAGTGCGCTGCTATTTAGCGAACGGGGAGTACATGAAAGCCCAGGCCCTTTTGGAAAAGCTGCGCTACTACGCCGAACAGACCAACCGGCCTTATGTCCGTATGGAAACCGGGCTGCTGTCTGCTATCACCAAGGAGCGGGCAGGCGGGCCGTGGCAGGACGAACTGGCCGCCGTTCTCCGGGAGGCGGAGAGCTATCGTTTCCTGCGGCTCATTACCGAGGAGGGTGCGGCGGTGTGGCCCCTGCTCCAGCGGGAGAAAAAGGCCATGCAGAGCGCGGGGACGCTGGATAAGGACTGGCTGCGCCGGGTGTTGGACGAGGCCGCAGAAGTGTCCCGGCGCTATCCGCTATACCTAAAAAAACGGGCAGCGGCGTCAACGGATTTTGGGGGCACAGCTCTGACGATCCTCCGTTTGCAGGCCGATGGCCTGTCCGTCAATCAGATCGCACAAAGGCTGGAGCTGAAGCCGGACAACGTGAAGTATCACATCAAAGAAAACTACCGCAAACTGAGTGCTGACAACAAAGCGGACGCGCTGCTGGCGGCGCGGAGTTTGGGACTGATATAGGCCGTGAAATGCGTCTCACGGTGAGACGCATTTTCCGGCACAACGAGGGAATGAGTATGAACGCAGTTATATACACCCCGTCCGACACTGAGTATGAGCTGTTCACCCGCATACTGCGGGAGGAAGCGCCAGACGCAAAAATCACCCGCGACCCGGACGACGGTTTCTTTCACTATGACCCGGAACACGATTTTGTAGTGGTGAGCGTAGACGGCGCAAAGGGGATGGAGCAGGTTATCAAGCACCGGGAACTCAACTGCAAGACGATGGTTGTCTGGATCACCAGCGACCGCTATTTTGCGGCGATGGCGATACGCTATCAGGTTTTTGAATTTCTGCCCCGCCCCTTTTCCGAAGCTGACTTCCGGGCGGCGGTAAAGCGGTTTTTAACCGGGGACATCCACCCCCAGCAGAGAACACCCGTGCGGCGGGGGAACATGACTTTAGCGTGAAGCAAAAATGCGTCTCACGGTGAGACGCATTTCAAGGAGAAAAAATCCAATTTCTATTTCCAAGGAGGACACTCCATGAAACGAAGAATTTTAAGCATCATCACCTCTCTGGCCCTGTGCCTGAGCCTTTGCCCTACTTGGGCTTTTGCAACGGAGGCAGACCCGTCCCTCTGCAAGCACCACCCGGAACATACCGAGGACTGCGGCTACATCGCCCCCACCGAGGGCCAGCCCTGCGGCCATGAGCATACGGACGAGTGCTACACCCTGGGGGCGCTCCCCGATACGGACAGCGGCGATTATTACGAGATTGGCGCGGATACGGAAAATCTGCTGGACTGCCAGCACACTCATGACAGCGAGTGCGGCTATGCCCAGGCCGACCCCGGCCAGCCCTGCGGGTATGAGTGCCGTATCTGCCCCATTGAGGACTTGATCGCCGCCCTGCCGGATAAAGTGACGGAGGATAATGCGGAGGATGTACGGGGGCAGCTTGATGAAATCCTCGCTTTGTTTTCAGTGCTGACCGAGGACGAACAGGAGCAGATCGACCTGTCCCGCTGCTACGAGCTGCAAGGGGCGCTGGACGGGGCCAACGACCCTGCCCCAATAACGGAATCTGTCGAGTATCAAGAGGCGTCCTGGGACGGCAGCCAAGTGACCTATGAGAGCAAGACCGAAACCTGCACCCCTGTTGAAAGCAGCGCCGAGGCGGTCACATGGACTGCGGGCTGGTACGCAGTCAGCGGCACCGTCACCATTTCCGAACCCATCACCGTCACCGGCGCGGTGAACCTGATCCTGACGAACGGCTGCACCCTCACAGCGGAAAAGGGCATTGTGGCGACGAGCACCAACAGCCTGACCATCTACGCCCAGTCCGAAAATGGCGGCACGCTGAACGCCACCGGCACGACTGACGATAGCGGTAACGCCAGCGCGGGCATCGGCGGCTCTGAAACTGCCCCTGACAGCGGCACGATCACCATTCATGGCGGCGTGATCAACGCCACCGGCGGCGGTCAGTCCGGACGCTACGGCGGTGCGGGTATTGGCGGCGGCACCTCCAGATCTGGGAACGGCGGCAACAGCGGCACGATCATCATTTATGGCAACACGGTTACCGCCAACAGCGGCGAAGGAAGCCTCACTGGCGCAGGAATCGGCGGCGGAGGTGGTTTGATGGGCGGAGGTGCCGGCAACAATATCCAAATTTATGGCGGCAGCGTCACAGCGAGCTCCACCTGCACAGGGACTGGCGGCGCAGGAATCGGTGGCGGTGGCGGTTTGATGGGCGGAGGTGCCGGCAACAATATCCAAATTTATGGCGGCACAATAAACGCCACAGGCAGCGAAGGCAGTGCGGGGATTGGCGGCGGTGGTAGCAACACCATTGATGACTCCAGCCACAAATCCGGCGATGGCGCCGTCACCATCAGCGGCGGCACCGTGACCGCTGTGGGAGGAAACTATGCCGCAGGCATTGGCGGCGGCGGTGGGTACTATTACAGCAGCCAGTACAGCAGTGGCGGTTGTACCGGCGGCACCGGCAGCGTCACCATTTCCGGCGGCATTGTGGACGCTTCCAGTCCCACAGATGTCTATTGGACAGGTTACGAGGGTGCTCCCATCGGCAACGGCGGGAACACAACCGCAGCGGCGACCGTCAGCAAAACCAACGCCATCGTGTTTGAGAACGGCGCGGGCACTGTCTGCGGCGATGTGACCCTTAACGGGAGCTATACTGTCCCTGGGGACTATACGCTGAACATCCCCGTTGGGGCCAGCCTGTCCGGGAGCGGCACATTAAGCGGCGGCAATGCGTTCACCACCGAAAATCTGACGGAGGATATGATCTCTGTCCCCACCAATCTCTATTATGACGGGAAGGACAGGACGGAGTATCTGACAACCGAGCTGTCCGGCGAGCTGGACAAAGGCATTACGATTTGCGGCCAGACCTTTACGGTCAGCGGCTGGACATTGGCGGTTGCAAAGACAGACGACCTGACCTATACCGCCACTTATACAAACAACAACGATAATACAAATACGTTCACGAAAACCATCACGCTCCAGAAGTCCGGCACCGACCTGACCAGTGAGGGCAAGGTGCAAACCTACAAAGGCGATACCCTAACCAAAGACTTCACCGCCAGCGACACCATCACCGTCAAGGCCACACCCACCGCAACCGGGGAGGCTCCGGCCAAAGCGGCGGCACGTCTGAGGGGTAATCCTACTGCGGGACAAATGGCGGTGTTTGTGGGTGATACGCAGGTGTCCGCTCCCGCAGACAAAGGTGCGGACGGCGCCTACACCATGACCGTCAGCGCCGCCGATGTGCTGGTTGCGGCAGGAGGCCCAGGTACGGGAATCACCCTGACGGCGAAATTCGTGGGGAATAACAATATGGCGGACGCGGCAGGGACGGTGCCAGTCAACATTTCCGCCGTTGCGAAGGTCGTAAATGGCAGCTCCACCACCTTCGTGGGCGCTTTGGCCGATGCGTTCATAGAGGGGAACGACGGTGCCATTATTACACTGCTGTCGGAGGTGGATTTAGGTGCCAATTATATTAGCATCGACAATACTTTCACTTTGGATTTGAACGGGCAGACTGTCAAAGCAACTGGCTCTGGCGCATTTAATATCTCAGGCGGCAGCCTTACCATTCAAGACAGCGGAACCGGTGGAAAGATTGAGAGTTCAAATATTACAGTCAGTGTAATTGGCGGAACTCTATCCATCGAAAGCGGGACTGTTTCAGGATTTTACGGTGTGGGAATTTACGGTGGAACCGTCAACATTTCCGGCGGAGTTATCTCGGGAGAGGAAATGGGATTGTGGGTACGCAATTCCGGGAAAGCAGTTCTCTCCGGCGGAACCCTCATAGGAAAATCTGCAGTATCTATAAATGTCGATGCGTCTGTCACGCTGAAAAATCTACTTGCGGAGGGCTATGCCTATCACAGAAATAACCTACCTGTTACAAAGGCAGAAGGATGGGTAGATAGCAATACTTGGGGGGAAGTATCGCTTGATACAAAAGCCCTGCTGACCGGCACAGTGACGGTGAAGAAGTGCAACCATACCGGCGAGGGCGTCTGCGAGTACACCCATGCCACCGGCACCACCACCCACCAGCAGACCTGCCTTGCCTGCGGCCGGGCGGCGGCCGCGGAGAAATGCAGCTTTGACGAAACCGGGGCCTGCCCCTGCGGGGCCGCGCTGGCGGTTGCGCTGCCCGAGGATCTGAACTTGATCTATGACGGCACACTGCAGAGACCCGCCGTCACCGTCACCGTGGACGGGATAACCACGCTCGAAAAGGGTACTGACTATGGGGTGTACTACCTCGACAGCGTCAACGCCGGAAATACGGCAAAAGTGACCGTCACTGGCACAACGTTCACCGGCACCTTCACATTGCCGTTCACAATTAAGCCGGCCACGCCTACGCTTGCATGGGAAAGCACCACACAAGAACTGACCTACACCGGCAACGAGGCGATGATTACTGCGCCCAAAGCAACAGGAGTGAATGGCACCCAGCTTGGTATCACCCACGATACGGGTCCTTGCCAGTTTTCCTATGCAACGCAGGGCAGCAGCGAGTTTACGAATGGCCTGCCCATCAACGCCGGGACTTATACCATCAAGGCCAGCGTTGCGGCAAAGGGCAACTACGCCGCCGCTGAGAGTACGAACACGCTGACGCTGACCATCCGCAAAGCTGCGCCCCTCACCCCCAAGACCGGCGATCTGGCGGTTGCCAATAAGCAGGAGCATACCTACACCTACGGCCTGGGCGCTCTGCGGCCCGATGTGCCGGAGGGCATGAGCCTGGGCAGCACCGCCGTCACCTACGAGCTTGGTCCGGTCAATCTGGGCAGCTACTACGACAGCGGCGCAATGATTGACGGCCAGACCCTCACCCTGCCCATTAAGGCGGTGGAGAGCGACAGCGAAACTAAAATCGGAACCATCACTGTCACCATCCATACCCAAAACTTCGAGGATATGACCGCCACCATCGACGTGCGGAGCGTCAACAAGATCATCCCCACCGGCGGACCCAACCTGAGCGGGACCACCCTCACCTATGGGCAAGCCCTCAGTGCAATTACCCTGTCCGGCAACATGAAGGACGGCGAAACGCCTGTTCCCGGTAAATTTGAGTGGAGCAACCCGGATAACCGGCCTGCTGTGCAGGAAAACTATGCGGCGGCATGGATCTTTACACCGGATGATAACAAAACCTACGCCATTGTCACCGGGACGGCCTTGATCCAGGTCCTCCCGGCTCCCATTACGGGTGTTGTGATCGTGCTGGACCATACGGCGTTCAAGTACGACGGCCAGCCCCACCGCCCCGGCATCACCAGTGTGACGCTGAATGGGACCCCGCTGACGGCGGACGTGGACTACACCGCCGCGATCCCGGAGGGAACGGAAGCGGGCACATATACCGTCACCCTCACCGGCAAAGGCAACTACACAGGAACAGCCACAGCGGTATTTATCATCAATCCTGTGGAGCAGAAACCGCTGGATCAGAAGGACGACGACGGCCACGAACTGCGGCTGGAGGTGGAAACCGGGCTGTCCACCGTCCCGGAGGCGCTGAAAACAAATGAGCAGTTCAATACGCCGGGGAAGATCGAAACCGCCCTGCGGACCAGAGTGGCCGAGGTGATGTCCAATGTGGGAGAGCAGATCGCGGTGTTCGATGTGACCCTCCAGTACAAGGACGAAAGCGGCGTGTGGCGCAATGTCGATCCCAACCATTTCCCGGCGGAGGGCGTGACGGCGGTCCTGCCCTACCCGGCGGGGACCGGGGCCACCGGCTACACCTTCACCGTCCAGCACCTCATTTCCAGCGGCGCGCAGGCCGGGACAATGGAGACTCTGGCCTATACACCGACAGCGGACGGCCTGCAATGTAAGTTCAGCAGCTTGTCCCCGGTAGCCATCGGCTATCAGGCAGCCACAAAGCCCAATCCCCAGCCGAATCCAGGCGGCAACTCCGGCGGCGGCTCCGGCGGCGGGGGCTGGAGTTCCAGCACCTACGCCGTCACCGTAGAGAAATCGGAACATGGCAAAGTGACCTCCAACCGCACCAATGCCAGCAATGGCAGCACTGTCACCCTGACCGTCACCCCGGACAGCGGCTATGTGCTGGACACCCTGACCGTCACCGACAGCCGGGGGAATGAAATCAAGCTGACGGCCCAAAGCGGCGGCAAATACACCTTCACTATGCCCAGCAGGGCCGTAACGGTAAAGGCATCCTTTGTTCCTCTGCCGGACGATACGCAAAAGCCCTGTGACGGCGGCGTGGACTGCCCCTCTCGCGGCTTTAGCGACCTGGGGAGCGTAGGGACTTGGTATCATGAGGCGGTAGACTACGTGCTGCGGAATGATCTAATGGGCGGCTACGGCAACGGCCTGTTTGGGCCGAACGATAACCTTTCCCGCGCCCAATTCGCACAGATACTCTTTAACAAAGAGGGCAGGCCGGTTGTCAACTACCTGCTGCAATACGGCGATGTGGCGGAGGGCGCGTGGTACACCGAGGCAATCCGCTGGGCCACCAGCCGGGGCATCGTGGGCGGCTACGGCAACGGGACCTTCGGCCCCAACGACAACATCACCCGTGAGCAGTTGGCGGTCATGCTCTGGCGGTACGCCGGAAGCCCCGCCGCTACGGATAAGGAGCTGCACTTCACCGACGCGGATCAGGCCAGCGGCTTTGCGCTGGAGGCCCTGCGGTGGGCTGTGGAGAACGGCATCATCAACGGCTACGGCGACGGGCAGTTGGCACCCCAAGGCTTGGCAACTCGCGGACAGGTGGCGCAGATGCTTATGAATTTCTTGAAAAACAGATAAAACCTTATAAGAGCGGGACGGTTCTTGCCGTCCCGCTCTTTGTATAACAGATTGTGCGGAATTTGTCGATAAAATACGTCTCACCGTGAGACGCATTTAAGAAATGTTGTCGTTTTTTATAACCTTTTGGGAAGTTTTGGGTGTTCCTGCGGATAATGAGCAAAAAGCAATTTCCAGGGATATTAAGGAGTAGAGGGACAAATTAGGAGTTTTGCTTATGAAAAGATTTGAACGATTTAACGAAATGATATTTGAATCTTACTGCATGAAATCTGTCCTCAACGCCATCAAAAAGGAACGAAATCGGAAAGACGCACGGGGAGAGGTGGAGCAGTCCCTGTCCACGCTGACAGATGCGATATTGTACGCCTTGTCAACAGAGGATGATGAGATGATCCAGGCGGAGAAGCCGCATCAAATTTTCTGCGTTCATGGAGTAAACATCCCTGTTTATGATCCAAAGCTGTCCTGTGCTTTGTCCCACTTGATGCCCGCAGACCGGGAAATTATATTGCTTTACTTTTTTAGAGAGCTGACAGACGAAAAAATTGCGTCGCTGGTACATATGAGCCGTCCAACCGTCTCCCGACGGCGAAAAGCCGCGACACGGCGGCTGCGTGAATTGATGGAGGACACATCATGAAATTAGTCCCTTTTGCCGTTATCCAAGAAGCCAAAAAATTTGACACCGAGGCCGTCGAATTTGTATTCCGGCATTTTGCGGGCTTTATCGCAAGCAAATGCCAGAGGTACTACACGGACGAATACGGAAAAGAACGTTCCTATGTGGATGATGACCTCCGCTATCAGGCAGAAATCGCACTGTTCAGAGCTATCGCCGGTTTTCAATTCAGAGAACCGCCCGATGATTTTATATTATAATATTTCCGTTTGGCAGGAGTGCGCCGTGCGCGGCAGGACGCATCCCTGCGGGCCGGAAATGGCCTGTACCACTACAACTGAATAGGGCAATCAGATACATTCTGTATGCGCGGAGCCGGGCGGCGGGTACGCAGGGAGACTCCCCCGTGAAAGGAGGCAGGACATCGGGAGGACGGAGCGAACAAGGCCAGCGCCGCAAAGCAGCTATGGCACAGCAGCGGGCCACGAACCGCATACAGGCATGATGATACTTGCGTCGGCTATGCGTCACAGTGTAGGACGCCCCGCCACGGGAATGGGGGGAGGCACGAAAAATCCTATGGAGCGGCTTTGCCAGCCGCCGTCTGAACCTGCCTTTGCTTTATATCGTGAACAACCGAATACAGCACCGCCCGACGGTGCGAAATTTGTCGATAATGCGTCTCACCGTGAGACGCATTTTTCATTGGAAATACGTCTCACGGTGGGACACATTTCACAAAGGAGTGTGCTTGACAAATGGCAAATGCAATCCGAACGGCACAGCCGGGAATAAAGACGGAGATTAAGATCGGCAATACGACCTACATAGTAGGCGGGTATTTTGCCCCCCAGGGCGTCACCGTTTCAGAAAAAATAAAGCGTTTACTTGACAAGGAAACCAAGCGGAAAAAGCAGTAAAAAACTTGTCGAAAATTTGACGTTTTCCTTGACATTTAGTATAATATAAGTGTCACAAGGACAAGAGACGGTGACTGCCGGATTGGAGGCTATGATGAACAGGCAGTACAATAATCAGGGTGAAAAATGGACAGCCCTTTATGTCCGCCTCTCCCGCGACGACGAAAACGAGGGGGACAGCAACAGCATCCAGCACCAAATTGAAATCCTCACCAAATACTGCAAAGACCATGCTATTTCCCGTTATCAGATTTATAAAGACGACGGATTTTCGGGTACGAATTTCAAGCGCCCCGGATTTTTGGATATGATAGGGGATATTGAGGCTGGGCTGGTCAATATGGTGATTGTCAAGGATATGTCCCGGTTTGGCCGGAACTATCTGGAGGTGGGGCTATATACGGAAATCCGCTTCCCTGAGATGGGGGTACGCTTTATCGCCGTCAATGACGGAGTGGACAGCGACGATCAGATGGGCAACGACTTTACCCCGTTCCGAAATATCATAAATGAGTGGTACGCCAAGGACACCTCGAAGAAGATACGGGCGGTTTTCCGCAATAAAGGTATGTCGGGCCAGCGACTGGCAGTAAACGCCCCCTACGGCTATATAAAGGGCGAGGACGGGCATCTTTTAGTGGACGAGGAAACAGCCCCCGTGGTGGAATTGATTTTCCAGTTATGCGTGGAGGGCAACGGCCCCGGCAAGATTGCCCGGATGTTGAAAGAACGGGAAATCCCGACGCCTGGGACAATCACGTTTCAGCGCACGGGCCAGACAAGCCGCTACTTTCCGGACGACCCCTGCCGCTGGAACGCCGCAACCGTCCAGCGCATTTTGGAGCAGGACACCTATTTGGGCCGGACTACCAATTTCAAAACCACCAAGCTCTCCTATAAGAGCAAAAAAACGGTCATCAATTCCCCGGATAAATGGGCGGTATTTGAGGGCACTCACGAAGCGATTATCGACAAGGAGACATGGGAGATTGTGCGGAAAAGCCGGGAACACCGCCGCCGCCCCACCAAGATGGGAGAAATGGGGCTGTTCTCTGGGCTGGCCTATTGTGCCGACTGCGGCGCGAAGCTGTACCACCACCGCAGTATCACATTGACGAAAGAGCAGGAGAGTTACATCTGCTCAAACTACCAGTCAAGAAAGAAATGTACTGCCCACTATATCCGGGCCGTGGTTTTAGAACAGCTTGTACTCCAAAATCTCCAACGTGTTGTTGCCTACGCCCAGGAGGACGAGAACGAGTTTGTGCGGCGCGTGATGGAGAACAAGACCGCCGTACAGAGGGCAGAGCAGGAGCAGGCCAAGCGCAAGCTGGAAAAGCAGGAGCGGCGAATCAGTGAGCTTGACCGTATCATTCAACAGCTCTATGAGGATCGCGTTTCGGGGGCGTTGAGCGCAGAGCGGTTTGCAAAGTTATCCAAGGGCTATGAGAAAGAGCAGGAGGATCTGAAGCAGTCCGCAAAGGAGTTGCAGGCTATTGTAAACACGATTGAAACCCAGGCTGTCAATGTCCAGAGCTTTTTGAAGATTGTACGGAAGTACACTGCGCCGTCAGAACTGACCCCGGCCCTTTTACGCGAGTTTGTGGAAAAGATTGTTGTCCACGCCCCGGACAAGTCCAGCGGCCATCGCACCCAGCGAATTGACGTGCATTACAATTTCATTGGCGAAATTGATTTTTCCCCGGAATACAGCCAAGTTAGCAGACAGACAACCGCATAACGCCACAGCATCATGCGGTTGCCTATTCTATTCATAAAATGTTCTTTATGCGTACTGTCCATTGGCTCGCATAATATATGATGATGTCCGTTTTGATGCAACTTCTTATGCAACGTGGTTATTTCAGTACGAAGTACTGCAAAGGATGGTAATAGAAAAGAACCTATATTCTTTGCGGAACTATTTTGAAAATCTCATACCCTGTTCTGACATGTTTATGATTACAAAGATTTTGCTTCATAAAGCAAGTGCATGGAAGCATGAGCAAGAGTGGCGACTGATTTGCACTTGTAATTCACCTGATTTTATGCAGCAGGAATTTCCCTATGCTACAAAAAGGCCAACAGCACTTTACCTTGGACGAAAAATTAAGCCCATTTATGAAAAAATCCTTCGGCATATTGCGGTGGAAAAAAATATTCCGGTCTATAAGATGATACTTCGTAACCATGAGTCCTCATATAAACTCCGCCCAGAAATATCTTAAAAGGATTGCTGACAGTGAATTTACGCAAAAAAGTGGTTGTTGCAAAAATTGTAACAACCACTCAACATGGATCGTTACTTGGAAAGACTCAAACGTGAGAAACAAATTTCTACAACTCGGATGCTATTTTACTGCGCAAACTTAAAACGTGTCACATATGAAAATGATGCAAATACGGCGCAAATCCATCGCGCTGTGTCCTGCGTGCTTCACTAAAACCAAGCAATAAAAAACTTTCCAGATTTACAGACAAATGGAGAGCCGGATACATCGAGAGGTGTATGTCCGGTTCGGAAGGGGGTTCTGCTGAAACCGCTGGGGTAACCCAGTATGGCGCGGCGGTGCCTACCTTATACGTACACCAACGGCAACGGTTGAATCGGGAAATCCGCCGCCGCACAAGGGTGGTGGACTGTTTTCCGGACAGCAGTTCCACCCTCATGTTGTTCTACGTCCGGCTGCGCCGTGTGGCCAGTACTCAGTGATGTCCTCTACCCACCGCACCAATACCCCTGCCAGGTACATCTCTATGAGAGCCTCTTCTACGCTGCTTTCCCGGCGGCGGTACCGCTCGATGATGGCTGTCTCAAAAGAGATTCCCTTGAGTTTGGGCACCTTCAGGGTGACGTCACCGGAAGTGGTAGTAAGGTTGCGGCTGTAGTGGCCACTGCGGTACCCTTGCCGCTGCTCATTGCGCTCGTACCGCGCCGCCTGCGTCAGCTTCTCTGCCTCCGCCTCCAACAGTTCGTTGAGCGTTTCCTCCACGCTGCCTCGCACAAGTTCCTTGATCTGCCCCTTGATTACTTCTTCATTCAGCTGTACAATCTTCTCGGACATAGTTTGCAGTCTCCTTTCTGAATGGTGTGTCGCAACTTCATTCTACCAGAGCACTGCAAACTATGTCTCTTTTTCTTTTTGCGAAATTTATTCTACCTTATCCCGCCCCTTGATACCTTTTCCTCCTTTCCCTGTCACACAAAAACGCCGCCCTTTTTACAGCTGGGCGGCGTTTTCGGTAAGGTTGACAGTCCTTTTTGTTGTTGTTTATCATGTTTCCCTTTATCAAGCGTTGCAAATGTATTGACATATGAAAAAATCGGCCTTAATGATGGCCTTGCAGACAAGGCCGCTTGGCATATAAATCTTATTTAATTAACGAACTGACCATCATATCTAACTCATTTTCATCTTCAGCACTGGGAATTTCGCCACACCTGAATCGCTTGGCCATCTGCGACATCAAGACCATTATTTCATTCCTTTCATCGAACTGAGGGATGTTAAGATAGTCTGTGACACTTGTTCCGAGGCTTAATGCCGAAGAATAGGCATTGATGGCATCAGCGACCATATGGGAATTGAGAAACGCCGTCAGATATGCAGCCTCATCTTCAGATTGGGTTGGGACGAAATAGACCTTGTGGTCTGGAATGACAATCTTATTCTCTCCACAAAAATCGCTTGAACCAACGTAGGCGGCAACAAAGCCGCTTCCAGACATTTCCTTCCAGACAACTTTATACGGTGCAAAGGTGTAGGCGCCCGTAGACCAAATGGACCAGAAGGGCTTTCCCTGCTGAAAACGGCGATAACTGGAACGTTGTTCGAGAATGGAACGGAATTTGCTGAGGAACCTGAACAAGCGTGGGCACCTAGCTGGCAAGGTCTCATCACCGAACATTCTGCGTTGGGGAACAATTATGCATTGTCCGGGTTGCGGTGCAGCAACAAACCTCCGCACATCACGTCCCCTGAGCAAGGGAAATATATCATCCTTTTCCACAATTGCGCTTTTCTTGACAACATTGCGATGACGGCCATTGCCAGGATCATTGGTGATGCACACGGCTCTGCGGTCGGCAATCGGTTGGACATTCACAAAAAAGATGCCATTGGCATCGGTTGTGACACCTTTCCGCGCACGATAGATAGAACTATCAGAGGCGTTAAACAGATCAGGCCATACTTGCATTTCCATTTCTGTGCCAACCAACCATGGTCCGGCATCGGTTCCGGGAACAGGCATTGCTTGAAAGTCTTCAAAGGAGGAAAAATTTAGAGCTGTACTCTTCGTTCTCCCCATGAAACGACGATATTTGACCGGATAGTCTGTCGATTTGCCATTTCGACGAATCAGCAGCAAAGCAGGCCAATTCGCTACACCTTCAAATGGACGCAATAATGTATAATCTTCCACAATCTCTACTGTCATGGGCTCATCCTCGTCTTCTATGCGAAGTCTCCATCGTCGGAAGCCTTGGCTGGATTCGTTCTTGAACACCGTACCGGTGATGAGGAACGCAAGGCTTCCGCCCTTTTTCACAAATCGTTCCAGTGCACGATAAGTCACGACGGTCGAAATGTCAGACTGAATACCACCAACCCATACATCCTCACTGAATATATCCATCCGGTCACAGATCGGTTTAATGAATTCCGCATAAGGGCGGGGAAGATTGCTCCATTTGACCCATGGCGGATTCCCGACAACCAAATCAATATCCTTGACACATCCAGCCTCTATGCGGTCGAACAGGATCAGACACCAGATGCCGTTCCAATGATTGTGATGCAAATCGACAAGACCTTTGATTGTTTGCATGAGTATACCCGAGTCATAATCGTCAAGTCCACAAACCACAAGTGATAGTGCCTTTAATGAAGCCATGATGTCTTCACAGCTGAGATCGGCATCAATGCAGATTCTGAGTTGATTCATCGTGGGAAAGAAATCAGAGGACTGGGCAAGTCTGACAGGAATGGAGAATGTCCGTTCGCCCTTCTCTGTCAAAATGGAGTGTTTAAAAACCCCATCATTCGGGTCTGCGGTATTAATTGCATCAGCAAGAAAAATAGGCAGCAGAACTGGATTAGCTGGGTCAAATCGCCCGGATAGAAACACCACGATAGACGCCCGCGCCGTTAGAACTGCCAAAGGATTGAGGTCGAAACCGTATAGGCCATTGAGAAGCTCCTGCGCCGAAGCCGTCGGAACGGCTGTTTCCAACCGTCTACGCAATCCCTCCAAAATGAAAGTGCCCGAACCACACGTAGGGTCTAAAAGCGATTGCCCGATGTTCCATCCCGCAGTATCGATTACATGCGAAGCCAGCCAATCTGGAGTGTAGTATTCCCCCAAGGCGTGACGCATAGGGGCGGGTGTGAAGCCCATATAAAGACCCTTGAACAGGTCGCGAACAGATTTTGGACTCTTTTTTGCGACATCGAAATCAATCGTGCGCAAACGTTCCAGTAATAACCCCAGCGGCTGGTCCAACTCTTCGGTCACATCATCCCCAAGATACCAAGAGAAGAAATCCGTTCCCAGCATATTTTCAATGCCAAATAGTTCGAAATACTCACCACTCTCGATATTCTTCAGGAAAACTCTGGGTGCAGACGGTGAGGTGATAACATCGTCGGATTGCGAGGCAAGTGCGTAGACGGCACAAGTCTTCGCAACAAGCGCAATGTACGTGTTTAATGCGAACACATACGCTTGTGGGGCAGCGGTGTAATCAATTCCGTGGCTACAGCTTGCATTCTTTAAATAACGAGCAAGTCGTTCAGTCTCGGCACCATCAACTTGACCAAAAAGGCGGGCCCATTCTGTATAGATAAGCTTCGTTCTAGTGGTCGAGCCGGAAACTTGGGCTCGTCGTATGGCGTGGAACAAAGCTGGAAGCAGGCGACGCCCAACCTCGGTATCCGGCCCGATAAACTGCTTGAGCAACATCGGACTGACTAGCGGCCGCCCGCCATCTGCAATCAGAGCCAGCAATCGATTCAGGCAAAGTCCGTCAAACGCTCTTGCTGGCTCCCATGTGAACCGGTCTTCAGACATCCATCCAAATGTGATAGTTTCGCCATCCCATGCGACAAGAGAATACTCGTTGATATAACGTCCTTCTTCTTTTGAAAGGAGTTCCGCATATTCCTCCGCCTGCATACGCGCATGTCGAAGTTGGGCGTTCTCAGATGAATTGAATGAACGTGGAGGCTCATACTCAATGATGGTAGAACCATGAACCGCATCAACTCTTCTGTGGCCGGATTTAAAACTATGCTCATATGTATATGAGTTCCAGAAAATATTCCGGTTTCTACACAACTTCTCAAGGATTCCCTCGGCTTTGATTTTGAATTGTTCCTCGTTCTCAGAAATTTGAGCAGCATCAAGCAATACCCCAACGATTTCGATTGTTTCTTCCGGTGTCAGCAAAACATCTTTCATATCTTTTTCTCCAATTTGTCATTTGAGCTTCATCAAATAGAATTATAGCATAGTAGTATCTTCATTTCTACAATTAACAAAAAAACTTTTTCTATAAGGCCCATATAAGAAACTGCCACTGAGTTTTCGAAAAATAGCTGAATGTTTGCATAGACTATGCTTGAATCGGGGGAAATCTTACTGTCCTCCTACAACAGGGAAGATATGGATCTGCTCTGTAACAGCGTGTGCAAAATGGTGGGGGCTGACTAAGTTATGAAAGCCCGTACCACCGTCTAAAATCTGGTCCAGTCAAAGTGCATATACATTTCCAGCACAAGGCGTTCAGGTGTTGCAGGTTGTAGGAGGACCTCCTTGTAATTAAAAGGTGCTTTTTCGCTTCGGCGAAAAAGCACCTACAGTTTTTCCCATTTGTCAAGTGTTTTTGAACCATTCCTACCATATTTTTATCCAGATATCCCTCCATGGGCTTAGGCTATTGATATTGGAGACAAGCCATCCCATCTTTTCCGAGAATTTTTTGCTGAACGAACTAAGTCGTGTAAAATGGAAGCAAATAAGTTGGGGAGGCATTTTTATGAAGAAGCAAATAGGCGCAAAGCAAATCGAAACGTTTGCAAACCATCTGCGTCTGGAGGAACGGAGCCCGGGAACCATCGAAAAATACCTGCGGGACATCCGCGCCTTCGCCATATGGCTGGGTGAGCGTCGGTTGGATAAAGCAATCGTTATGGCCTGGAAGGAGCACCTTCGGACAGAGCGTTATGCGGCTTCTACCATCAATTCTATGCTGATCGCGGTGAATCAGTTTTTCCGTTTCCAGCATTGGGATGAGCTGCGGGTGAAAACTGTGCGTGTACAGCGCCAGATATTCCGCCGCCGGGAGAAAGAGCTGACAAAGGATGAGTATGTCCGCCTGCTGGAGACAGCCCGCGGCTCAGGCAGGGAGCGGCTGGCCCTTTTGATGGAGACCATCTGCGCCACCGGCATACGGGTGTCGGAGGTACGGTATATCACAGCGGAGTCGGTGAAGGCGGAGAGGGCAGAGATCAGCCTGAAGGGCAAAATACGAACGATTTTAATTCCCGGAAAACTGTGCCGGAAGCTGCAAAAGTATGCCAAAAAACAAAAAATCGCCTCCGGTGAGATATTCCTCACCAGAAACGGAAAGGGGCTTTCACGCAGGCAGATCTGGGCCGAGATGAAATTCATTTGCGGAAAAGCGGGAGTGGCCGCGTCAAAGGTGTTCCCCCACAACCTGCGCCACCTGTTTGCCAGAACGTTCTACAAAGCCTGCCGGGATGTGGTGCAGCTGGCGGATGTGCTGGGGCACTCCAGTGTGGAGACCACTCGAATTTACCTCATTTCCACAGGAGATGAGTATGTCCGGCGTATGGATAGGCTGGACCTTGTTTTTGACGAAAGCAGTCACAAAATAAAAATTTAGCCTCAAAAAAGATATAAGGCACAATTTTCATAGCCTGAAAAATAATAAATATAGTTCCGAACATTACAAGCAGGCGCGACGAAACAAGCTGGTCTCAGGGGACCGGCTGGCTTAACATGACTTTTTGAAAAAAAGGGGTTGCAATCCGGGAGCTTATGTAGTAGAATGAGATGAATTTTGGGGGTAAGGAAAATTTTTTTCGCAACCCAAGTCACAAAATTTTTATTTTATGATTAGTCGGCGATACGGGAAGGTGTGAGGGATGTCAAAGGTGAACGCAAAAGCAGGCGTTGCAGTGCTGGCGCAGGAAGAAAAAGAAATACCGCTGACGCAGGACAGCATCGACGATTATTTGGAGTATCTGCGGTCAATCGGGCGCGTTCAGGGCACCCTTGACAGCTACCGTAGAAAGATTAAGCGGCTTTACCAGGCGCTGCCGGAAAACAGGAAAATGATTCGGCGGGATACCTTACCGCAATGGCGGGAGAAGCTGGCGGAGGATGGATATCCTGCAGCGGCTATCAATCAATGCATAATTGCCGCCAACGGCTATCTGGAATATATGGGCGCCCGGGAGTTTCAGGTCGTTGATAAGCTGAACTCCGAGCCGGCGCCTCAGCCGGAGCTGACGCGGAGTGAATATCTGCGGCTGCTGTCAGCGGCCCGGCTGTTGGGGCGGGAACAGGCCTATCTTCTGGTAAAGGTGTTTGGCAACTCCAACCTCCCCGTTCAGGACCTGAGCCGCCTGACTGTGGAGGCGGCCCGCGCGGGGATGCTGAGCGTAGGCCGCGGCGACCGCAAAAGCTCGAAGGAAATCATACGCTTCCCAAGCCGCGTCTGCCAGGAGCTGCTGGATTACGCACAGCGCTGCGGGGTTCTATCCGGTCCGATTTTCCGCACAAGAACCGGGAAGCTTCTGGACCGCACCAATGTAACCGTCTCTATCCGGCGTTTGTGCGGCGCGGCACAGGTGCCGGAGGAAAAGGGAAGCCCCCGCTGTCTGCGCAAGATGTATCAATCCACCTACAAAGACATTGAGCGCAACATCGCCCTGCTGACGGAGCAGGCCATGGAGCGGATGTTGGAGGAGGAGCAGCTGACGGTCGGGTGGGATAAGCGGCTTCATTAAATTTTAAGCAAAATAGAAGTGATGTATTGGATGAAAAAGAGAATCAAGAACCAGGACAAAGAGAATCATATCGCTTTGCTCCGCCGCCTGACGCTGAGTCTGGTCATTGGATACATTGCGGCGGTAATTCTCTTCTATTTTCTGGCCGGTGAGCAGCTTCACCTCCGCGACTCCCGGGGCAATTACCCTTTGTCCACGGCGGACAGCGGAACGGTGGAGCTGGTTTCCGGGAGCGTGGTGGAGCAGCGATTTGTGACTGAAATCCAGCGGCTGGAGCAGATTGATATCCAGTGGGGGACCTATTACCGGCCCAACACCGGGACTGCCCTGGTGGAGCTGGTGGATTTGCGCTCCGGCGCGGTGCTGTTATCCCAGTACTATGACGCCGCCGGAATCCAGGAGGGCGGGCTGACCACGCTGACGGCGGAGGCGCCCCTTGAGGGGCTGTATCAGGCGCCTCTTCTTCTGCGGGTCACCGCCGACAGCCAGCCGGGCAGCGCTGTCTCGCCGCTGATGAACACCCAGGGTCAGGAGGAGGGCTGGGAGCTTAGCCTCAATGGAGCGCCAACACCTGGTATGCTCTGTTTCTCCCTGTCGGGCACCGACTACATATGGACTGGCCTGCACTATTGGCAATTTGCGGCCGCGGGGCTGATGTTGGTCCTGCTGTTCATTGCCGCGGTCTGGCTGCGTGTTCGGAGCGGTAAGCGCAGTTATGTGGTCAACGCGGTGATCGCGGTTCAAAAATACCGCTTCCTCATCCGTCAGCTGGTGGCGCGGGACTTCAGGACGAAGTATAAGCGCTCTGTTCTGGGCATGTTCTGGAGTTTTTTGAACCCATTGCTCATGATGCTGGTACAGTATTTTGTGTTTTCAACCATTTTCAAAAGCGATGTGCCAAACTTTGCGGCCTATCTGATTATCGGCACCGTGATGTTCAACTTTTTTAGTGAGGCCTGCGGTATGGCGCTGGGCTCCATTGTGGGCAACGCCAGCTTGATCACCAAGGTCTATATGCCAAAATATATCTACCCGCTGACCCGGGTCATGTCCTCGGTGGTAAACCTGGTAATCTCGCTTATACCGCTGCTGATTGTATGCGTCATCACAGGGGTGGAGTTCCATAAATCCGCTGTGCTTGCGTTCTTTTTCCTGGTCTGCCTGACGGTTTTCAGCCTGGGGCTTGGGATGCTGCTGTCCGCCTCCATGGTGTTTTTTCGGGATACGCAGTTTTTGTGGGGTGTGCTCAGCATGATGTGGATGTACGCCACCCCCATTTTCTATCCGGAGACGATTCTGCCGGAAGAATTCAAGTTTGTTTTGCAGATCAACCCGCTTTACCATTTCTTGAAGAACACCCGGCTGTGTATTCTGAGCGGGATATCTCCGGAGCCGATGGTATATGTGCAGTGCCTGCTGATGGCGTTGGGAGCGCTGCTCATTGGCACGCTGGTGTTCCGCAGGGCGCAGGACCGCTTTGTGCTGTATCTGTGAGGTGTCTATGAGCAAGACGATGATAGAGGTTTCGGACGTGTCCATGCGCTTCCGAATGAACAGCGACAAAATCATGTCACTGAAGGAATATGTGACCACCGCGCTGCGGGGAAAGCTGAATTATCAGGAATTCACGGCATTGGATCATGTGTCGTTTGAGGTGAAAAAAGGGGAGACGCTGGGGCTGATTGGAAGAAATGGCGCGGGAAAGAGCACCATGCTGAAGGTGATTTCCGGCATTTTGAAGCCGACCGAGGGCAGCGTGGTGTGCCGCGGAAACGTGGTGCCCATGCTGGAGCTGGGAAGCGGGTTTGACATGGACCTGACGGGAAGGGAAAACATCTTCCTGAATGGAGCCATTTTGGGCTACAGCGAGGGGTTCCTGAAGGCAAAATATAATGAGATTGTGGCGTTTTCCGAGCTGGGGCAGTTTATTGAGGTCCCCATCCGCAACTATTCCTCCGGGATGCTGGCCCGGCTGGCGTTTTCCATCGCCACAGTGGTCCAGCCGGAAATCCTGATTGTGGATGAGATTTTGTCCGTAGGCGACGCGCAGTTCCAGGAGAAGAGCAAAAAGCGGATGCTGGAGCTCATGGGTGGCGGTACCACAGTGCTGTTCGTATCACACAGTATTGAACAGATCCGGGAGATGTGTAAACGGGTGGTTTGGCTGGAAAAGGGGACGGTCAAAAAGGTGGGGAACGCCAGCGAGGTGTGTGATGCCTATGCCGTGTAACCGCTACAATATTAAAATCTTTGTATCCCGCCGAATTGATGTCAACAGCGTGGCGGTGGATAATCCGCTCTATATTCCTGCACGTTGCGGGGCTTTTTTCGGCGGAGACACAGCGGTGCAGGGCGATGATGCAGGGGACAACATTTCACAAAAACGGAACAGTTTTTGTGAGTTTACTGTTCAATATTGGGCATGGAAAAATGTAGCGGCGGATTATTACGGTTTGTGCCACTACCGGCGCTATCTGTCTTTTTCGGAACGAAAGTACCGCAGGGACGACCGTGGACTGGTTCCTTGCGCGGCGTTGACTCCTTCCACTATGAGGCGGTTCGGATTGCTGGACGCAGAGACGATGGCGGCGAAAATCGTTCCATATGATCTGGTTGTTCCGCAGCCTGCCCCGATAGAAAAGATGCCGTTGCCGCAAGGGAGAGCTAAAACAGTCCGCCAACTGTGGGAAGCACACGACGGAATTTTTTTTGAAAAGGAGGTTATTGACCGAACCCTTTTGCTTATTGATGAACTGGCGCCGGAGTACAGTTCCTCCGCAAGAGAGTACTTTGCCAGCGGTTTTCATCGGGGATATAACTGCTATGTGATGCGGCGGGAACTTTTTGACAGGCTGTGCCGGCTCCAATTTCCGATTATGGAAACAATAGAACAGGAGTTAGACACCACAGGATACACGGATGAAATGCGTCGTACTCCTGCTTATGTAGGCGAAATGCTGTTTGGTGTTTTTCTGCACCATGTCATAAACCATGAGTTTTGGCGCGTCAGTCAGCGGCAGTTGGTTTTGTTTGAGGAGACCAGAAAAATAAATCGACTGACTCTTGCGCGCCGGTACATCAGCTTCGGTTTGGAGCGGATGATAAGAATTGCATCCAAACCGTTTTTCCCTTTGGGTTCAAAGAGGCGGGAGGCCTGCAAGGCTGTATATTACCGGATGACCAAGGCAGGAAGGAAATAGAGAGAGGTTTTTTACAATGGAGAAACAGTTCAAGCCTGTGCCCGATGTGGAATGCCTGAAATATCACGGGACGCAGGACAGGCCTGATATCAAGATTTTCGTGTCACACCGTATCGACCTGGACAGCGAGACCATTGACAATCCGCTGTACATCCCGGTACGGTGCGGCGCTGTGTTTGACGAGCGTGAGGACGTTACCATGCTGGGGGACGATACAGGGGATAATATTTCGGAAAAAAGGCTGAGTTTTTGCGAGATGACAGTGCAGTATTGGGCATGGAAAAATGTTAAAGCGGATTATTATGGGCTATGCCATTATAGAAGGTTTTTCAATTTCTCTAAACACAAATATCTAAAAGATGAGTATGGCGTTGTACTGGAAGAGCAATTAGACGCAGACGCAGAAATAATATATGGATTCCGTGAAAAGACCATGAGGTCTGTGATTGAAAGATACGACTTGATTATTCCGGATTCCATTAGGATTTCCTCACTACCGGAACATCCGAAATCTATGTGGGAGCACTGGGATCAGGTAAAGTATTTGCACCTAGAAGACTTGCAAGCTTTACTGGATGTAATTTCCAGACTGCAACCAGAGTACTACCAGTCCGCACAACAATATCTGGATGGTGACCAAGCTTATTTTTTTAATTTGTGTATTATGAACAGTGCCCTGTTTAACCGCTACTGCGAGTGGCTCTTTCCAATTTTAAGTGAATTGGAACAAATTATTGATATAGAGAACTATACCGCAGAAGGGCAGCGAACGATTGGGCATCTTGCGGAAAGGCTGCTTGGGATTTACATTCTATATTTGCGGCAGAATGTGCGCGATATACGGATTAAAGAACTACAGCCAGTGCTATTCCGAAATACGAAAAAAAGTGTTCCTTCATTGCGACCAGCGTTCAACAAAGAGTTGGAGGATAAAATTGTTCCAATTGTATTGTCGTCAAGCAATGTATTTGCACCGGCTTGTGCGGTGGCGATTCAATCTATTCTCTATAACGCAAGTGTAGAAAAATTTTATGATATTGTTATTTTGGAATCAGATATATCAGATAAAAACAAAAAATTGATATTATCTATGGTAGACGGCACCGATAATATATCCATCCGTTTCATTGATGTTACACCTATTATCAAGAATTATACATTAGTTGCGAGTGAACATCTAACGGTGGAAACATATTATCGATTTTTGATACAAGAGATATTGCCGGAATATGGGAAGATACTGTATTTGGATGGTGACTTGGTATGTAACCGGGATGTATCAGAGCTTTTTTGCGTGGATATAGAGGGGTATATGCTTGCCGCTGCATATGACCCGGATGTAGGCGGACAGATAAACTTGAAAAATTCAGATACTCTGAGTTACTTGGTTCATGAGCTGAAAATGGAAGATCCCTCCTCGTACTTTCAAGCGGGGGTTCTGTTGCTAAATCTAAAAGAGATGCGGTCGGCATATTCTTTGGAGCAATGGCTTACGTTTGCAGGTAAACGCTACAGATACTGTGACCAAGATGTGTTAAACAGATATTGTCAAGGCCGTGTTAAGTATATAGACATGGCATGGAACGTGATGATTGACTGCGAAAATCGCAGAGTTCCTGTCGTGATACATGAGGCAAAGGGCGAGATTTATCGGCAATATCATGAAGCTAGAAAACATCCGTACATTGTCCACTTTGCTGGATTTCAAAAACCCTGGAAACAACGAGGTGTGGATTTTGAAGAGGAGTTTTGGAAGTACGCAAGAAACACACCATATTATGAGCAATTTCTTTTTAATATAACAATACCTCCTGCAATGCCCGATAATGGATTGCCTGCGATTGGTGTAAAGGG
Organism: Firmicutes bacterium ASF500; assembly: GCA_000492175.2. Taxonomy (NCBI): domain Bacteria; kingdom Bacillati; phylum Bacillota; species Firmicutes bacterium ASF500. Next base: position 1,335,848 of record CP097573.1, read on the forward strand.
TGCTTTAAAAATTTATATTAAAAAAAAGACAGATATATGGTTTCCAAAAGGCACAAAACGCCGCACTGTGATAAAACGCATATTCGGCAGATTTGTAAAGAATTAATATTTATAGAAAAAGAAGGTTGCGTAGTCGTGAAAGTCATTTTGCTTGCCGGCGGATTCGGCACACGGATATCAGAGGAGAGCCAGTTTAAACCAAAGCCCATGGTAGAGCTGGGCGGCATACCAATTTTGCTTCACATCATGAAGTTGTACAGCAGCTATGGGTACAACGAATTCATCATATGTGCGGGCTATAAGCAGCACGTGATCAAGGAATATTTCGCGGATTATTTTCTGCACACCTCAGATATTACATACGACTTCACTCGCGGAAAAAATGAGATGACTGTACATCGTAATACCTCCGAGCCATGGAAAGTAACAGTGGTAGATACCGGCCTAAACACGATGACCGGCGGCCGGGTGAAGCGGGTGAAGGAGTATATTGGGGACGAGCCCTTCATGCTTACCTATGGCGATGGCGTCTCCGACCTGAATATCGGTGAACTGGTGAAGTTCCACAGAACTCACGGGAAGCTGGTGACTATGTCGGCGTATAATGCAGGGCAGCGTTTCGGTGTGCTGGATATAGACAGCGGCGGACAGATTCGTGAATTCCGTGAAAAGACTCGGGGAGACGGCAGTTTGATCAACATCGGCTTTATGGTTTGCCAGCCTGAGTTTATCGATTATATTGAGGGCGATGCCACTGTGTTAGAGAAGGAGCCTCTTCAGACTGTTGCTGAACAGGGCCAGCTGATGGCATATAAGCACGGCGGATTTTGGGGCTGTATGGATACGGTTCGGGAAAAGGAAAATCTGGAGGCAATGTGGGCAAACGGAAAAGCTCCGTGGAAAGTTTGGTAAGAGGTGTATATTATGAAAAAAATTATGCGGAAGGATCTTCAGCGGATCTATGATGGTCTGACTCCTCAGGAGAAGGACAATTTCCAAGACAGTACAGTGCTCTTTACGGGCGGGGCAGGATTCCTTGGATTTTATTTCATTCAGTTTCTGACCCATTATAAAGAAGAGCTGAGGATAAAAAAGGTAATCTGCTTAGACAACTTTCAGGTGGGCTATCCAGCTTGGCTAAAAGAACTATCTGAAAAAGGCCAAGTGGAATTGCGCAAGTTCAACGTGATTACAGACGATATTTCCTCTGTTCCCGGGGCGGAGCAGGCAGATTACATCTATCATATGGCATCTATTGCCTCTCCTGTTTTCTATCGCAAGTATCCCATCGAGACCTTGGACGCCAACATCTGGGGGCTGCGCCGTCTGCTGGACTTTTACTGTGAAAAGCCTATCAAAGGTTTGACTTTCTACTCCTCCAGCGAAATATACGGCGATCCTACCCCGGAGTATATCCCAACTCCGGAGACTTACCGGGGCAACGTGGATTGCCAGGGGCCTCGTGCCTGCTATGATGAGGCTAAGCGGTTTGGGGAGACCATGTGCTACCTGTTTCATCAGAAGTATGGTATGCCCATCTCCATTATCCGGCCGTTCAACAACTACGGCCCTGGTATGCGGCTGAACGACGCCCGGGTGCCTGCCGATTTCGCCAACGCAGTACGGCAGGGCCGTGATATCAAGATGTTCTCAGATGGTTCTCCTACCCGTACCTTCTGCTATATCAGCGATGCAATCACAGGCTATTTGAAGGTACTACTGTATGCGGGGCGAAACTTTGAGGCCTTTAATATCGGGATGGACAAGCCGGAGATTTCCATCCGCCAGTTGGCTGAGATATATGCACAAGCTGGCAGAGAAATATTCGGTTACACAGGACAGGTGCGATTCGCAGTGTCTGAGGATAAGGCATACTTGGAAAATAATCCAAATCGACGTTGCCCGGTGATTGATAAAGCCAGAAGGCTGTTAGGCTATAACCCGGAAGTGGACGTAGAGCAGGGAGTACGGTATTTTCTGGAATACGTAAAAGAGAGCAGCGAGGAGGAACTGATATGGTAACGGTAGTAGGGTTGGGCTTTGTGGGGCTGACTACAGCTCTGGGTTTTGCTGAGTATGGACATAAGGTGTACGGCATTGAAGTGAATGATGAGCGGATGGCCGCGATTCGGGCTGGTAAACTTCCCTTTTGGGAACCAGGGTTGGACGAGGCGCTGGAGCGGCATTTGGGTCAAAATTTTCTCCCCACCACGGATTGGGAGACAGCTGTTGCGGACAGCGAGTGCGTGTATTATTGCGTAGGTACTCCCTACGGCGAGGGTGGGCAGGCGGACCTTACATACCTCTATGGTGCGTTGGAGCAGACGATAGACGCCATTCATGATGATAAGTTTCGTGTCCTAGTGACCAAATCCACCATTCCGCCCTCTACCACAGAGAAACGGATTATTCCTTTCCTAGAGGAGCACGGGGTAAAGATACCAGAGCAACTGGGGGTAGCCAACAATCCGGAATTCTTGCGGGAGGGCCACTGCTGGGAGGATTTCACCCACGCCGACCGTATTGTACTGGGGGTGACCGATGGGCGCTCCGAGGCGATATTGCGGAATCTCTATGCCAAGGAAAAAGCGCCGGTATTTAGCGTATCCCTGAACACGGGGGAGTTTATCAAGTACTTGTCCAATACCAGTTTGGCTTGCCTGATAAGCTATGCAAATGAGATGAGCATCGCGGCGGATGCTATCGGCGGAATTGACGTGGCTAATGCATTTCGCATTCTTCACATGGACAAGCGGTGGCAGACGGGGAGCATTCGGACTTATTTCTATCCTGGCTGCGGTTATGGAGGGTACTGTCTGCCTAAGGATACCAATGCGTTCTATGCAGTAGTAAAAGACAGCGGCTTTGACGGTCAGATATTGAAGCATGTAATTCATCTCAATGATGAGATGCCGGAGGTTACAGCACGACGGATCACCCAAACCGTTGGAGAAAACAAGAGATGCTGCATCGGTATTCTGGGCCTGTCCTTCAATCCTGGAAGCGATGATGTACGGGATACTCCCAGCGCAAAGATCATTCGTACACTGAACAAGGCAGGGTATCGGAATATCGTGGTGTATGACCCAGTGGCAATGGATGAGTTCCAAAAGTATTATAAGCTTGACTACAATTGTGCAGACAGCTATGAGCAGTTGCTGGAGCAGGCTGAAACGGTGGCAATTACCACAGCATGGCCACAGTTTGGAGATGTAAAAACTAAGACTAATTCGCCGGTGGTAGACTGCCGGTATATGTTATGAGGAAGCTATGAAGAAAGTTGTAATTACCGGGGCCGGCGGTTTTATTGGAAGAAACCTGACAAGGCGGCTGCTTGAGGAAAATATTCAGGTATATGCGATTGATGTAGAAGCTGCACAGAAGAACATTTTAACGCAGGATGGAGTTATACCGCTGTATGTAGATATCAGAGAAAAACAGCAGTTGACTGCAATCCTTAAAGTGGCGCAGCCGGATGTGTTTTATCACCTTGCCTGGGCAGGTGTGAGCACAGATGTCAAGAACGAGATCGAGATGCAAATATCCAATATTCCGTTGGCCATATCGGTACTGGAAGCCTGTGCTGAAGCTGGCTGTGAACATATAATTATTCCTGGCTCTGCTTCGGAATATGCCTACTGTGGACAGACAATTGACGGCGGGAATATCCCGGCGCCGGGTGACGCTTACGCTGCATCGAAGGCTGCGGCACAGGTGCTGTGCCAGTGGTATGCCCGTGAACGCAGACTGAATCTCAACTGGCTCCTCATCGGAAGCATCTACGGCCCCGGCCGCAATGACAGCAACATATTGACTTATACGATCAAGGCATTGCTGCATGGGGAAGAGACCAAATATTCAAAACTTGAGCAGATGTGGGATTACATCTATATCGACGACTTGGCTGAGGCATTATATCTTCTGGGGCTGTACGGAAAGCCGGACGGGGTATATCCGCTGGGTTCCGGTCGGGCTAAGCCTTTGGCGGAATATATTCGGAAGATTCAGGCGGAAATAGCGCCTGATGCGTTCCTTGGAATTGGCTCGCTTCCGTATAAGTGTGGAAGCAAACCGGATAATTCGGTACTGGACATACGCCGTTTGCGGGAAGATACCGGTTTTGTACCGCAGATCACTTTTGAAGAAGGGATCAGTCGGACCATCCGTTATTTCAGAGAAATGGAGCAAGCAAAATGAGGTATTTGGTTATTGGCTGTGGGTTAACCGGTGCTGTAGTTGCGCGGGAGTTGGCAGAACGTGGTTCAAGGGTGGAAATTTGGGAACGTCGGGAACATATAGGCGGAAATATGTACGATTACATAGATGAACACGGCTTTCTGGTACAAAAATATGGGCCTCATACATTCCACACAAAAAGGAAAGAGCTCTATGAATATATGTGCCGCTTTGAGCAGTGGAAAGACTATAAGCTGACTTGTGGAGCGGTATGGGATGAAAAATATACCCCGACTCCTTTTAATTTTACGACAATTGACACCTTTTATCCGCCGGAACAGGCGGCTTCCCTGCGAAAAAAACTCCGGGATTCATTTGCGGGGCGGGAATTTGCTACAGTGGTGGAGGTCCTAAAGCACCCGGATCCGGACATCCGGGGCTATGCAGAATACTTGTTTAAAAAAGATTATGCACCATATACCGCGAAACAATGGGGTGTTTCTCCGGCGGAGATCGACCCAAGTGTGTTGAAGCGAGTGCCGCTTCGCTTTTCTTATGACGAGGGATATTTTGATGATCCCTATCAAGTCATGCCGGCTCATTCGTTCACCAGATTTTTTGAGAACCTGCTGAATCATCCCAACATCACTGTTAAACTGGGCGTTGAGGCGCTAGAGCGGCTGAATGTGCAAGATAGTGTTTTGCAGTTAGATGGGAGAGAGACGTCTTTTCCTGTAGTGTATACCGGGGCGTTGGATGAACTGTTTGGCGGTATCTTTGGACGTTTGCCCTATCGCTCCCTGCGCTTTGAATGGAAGCACACAAGCCTCGACAGTGTTCAGGATGCCCCTATAGTGGCTTATCCTCAAGAAAAAGGCTATACAAGGGTCACAGAGTATAAGAAGCTTCCAGTACAGAATATGCCTGGTTCCAGTTATGCGGTGGAGTATCCATTGCCATATCAGGAGGGAGCGTATATGGAGCCCTATTATCCGGTGCTGACAGACGCAAGCCAGAAACAGTATGCTCAGTACCGTGAGCTGGCGGACAAAATCCCTAACCTGATCCCTTGCGGACGCTTAGCGGATTTTAAATACTATAATATGGATCAGGCGTTAGAGTCCGCATTGAGGATATGCAGGGTGGTATAAGAGAAAAGACATCTGTATTGGTGGGCCATTGAAAGGAGGTGAAGTCAAATGGGTAAGGAATTGAGGGTTCGGACGGCGGCGGCCGCTCGCCCGAGCAGTATTTTTCCATACTGGGGCCGGACGGGAAAGGCCCGCGCGAGGGACCCCACATTGTGAGGGGTCCGTTAGCGGACACAGTGGTGTCCGAAAATCGTCCCATGAAAGGAGAAACAAGTAAATATGAAGAAAAAAATCTTAGCAAAACTGCTGGTTCTGTGCATGGTTGTCGGCATGGTCCCCACAATGGCGGTGGCTGCTACGGAAACTGCTGGCTCCATCACCGTGAACTCTGCAACCAACGGCAGTGTCTATGTTGTTCATTCTGATACAGAACTGGAGAAGATTGACGAGACTTACACTACAAGCGGAGATACAAAGATTCGGCTGGTGCCTGACAGCGGGTATGAGGTCGTCTGGGGTGACGAGACCAGCAAAACCGGTTCTTACTACACTTATACGGTAGACAATGACACCAATGTTGTCTATATTACCAGGAATGACACGATAATTTTGGGCGGTCAAGTGGCTACAGTCCACCCCGTATTCACCAAGACGAGCAGCAGCGGCGGCAGCAGCGGCGGGTCGTCCTCCAGCGCGGACAAGGTGACTGTGGGGGAGCCCGCGACCAGCGGCGGAACGACCACGGTAGAGGTGAAGGTGGAGACCAAGACCTCTGGAACAACCACCAGCGCGACCGTGTCCAGAAAGGACATGGACAAGGCGGTAGACAGTGCGGTGGAAGCCGCGGCTAAGGCCGGGACCACTCCTGCCATTGTGGTGAAGGTGGAGACCGGCGATAAGACCACCGCAGTGAAGGTTGACCTGCCCGCCAAGTCCCTGAAGACCCTGAGCGAGGCTGAGGGTGCGACGCTGAGCATCACCTCTGATGTTGCGGACGTGGTTCTGGACAGCGAGTCCACCGCCGCTCTGGCGGAGCAGGCCCCTGGCAGCACTGTCACTGTGTCCGTGAAGCCGGCGACCGGCCTGAACAACGCGCAGAAGGAAGCGGCGGAGGGCGCCACAGTGATCGACGTCTCTGTGACCAGCGGCGGCAAGCAGATCACCGACTTCGGCGGCGGCGTGCTGTCCATCTCCGTGAAGTACGCTCTGCCCGAGGGCGTGAGCTCCGGAGAGGTTCAGGTGTTCTACCTGACCGACGGCGGCGCGCTCGAGGCCCATGAGACCAGCTACAGCGGGGGCGAGGTGACCTTCACCACCACCCACCTGAGCAAGTATGTCATTGGTACGAAGTCCATGCTGGGCGTCAGCTTCGAGGACGTTCTCTTTGGCCAGTACTACTACGACGCGGTGGCGTGGGCGGCCAAGAACAAGATCACGGCCGGTATCACCGCGACCATGTTCGCGCCTGACAAGACCTGCACCCGTGCTGAGATCGTGAGCTTCCTGTGGCGTGCCGCCGGCTCTCCCGAGCCCAAGTCCGCCAGCAACCCCTTCACTGACGTGGACAGCGGAGCTTACTACTATAAGGCCGTGATGTGGGCGGTGGAGGAGGGCATCACTGCCGGTACCTCTGAGACCACCTTCTCCCCCGACAAGACCTGCACCCGCGCCGAGGCTATGGCGTTCCTGCACCGGTCTGAGGGCAGTCCCGCCGCTTCCGGCGTGGGCTCCTTCACCGACGTGCCCGCCGACGCCTATTACACCAACGCCGTGGCTTGGGCAGTGAAGTCCGAGATCACCGCCGGAACCTCTGAGACCACCTTCTCCCCCGACAAGACCTGCACCCGCGCGGAGATCGTGACCTTCCTGTACCGCGACATGGCGAAATAAGCGATTTTCCCTAGTAGAGGGACGGGGCTTGAAGCCCCGCCCTTCTCCGGGGCCTCCGCCGCTTGGAGGAGGCTCGGGAGAAGGGCGAAAAGACTGTAGAGGTGAGTGGATATGTCAGAAAAGAAGGGGCCAGCCCCGAAGAAGAACCAAATAAAAAGCCCGATCGCGGGGCCGGTCCTGCTATGCCAGGGGTTGTATTTCCTGGCCGTCTGCCTTACCTCTGCGACGACGGGAAAAATGGCGGGGATGGCGCTGTCTGTGCTGAGCCTGGCCCTGGTATTCCTGTTTTTCTCCCGGCTGCGGGACCGTATCGGCGTACCGCTGCTGCTGCTGGCGGCGGTGGTGCTGCTGGACGGCATATCGACGTTCTATGCGGTATCGGGGAAATTTGCCCTCTATGAATTTTTAAAGGTGCTGTCCGCGTTCTGCCTGACGCTGCTGCTTCTGGCGGCCGCGCCGGAGAGGGAGCCGTGGCGCTGGATCGCCTCTATTCTGGAGGGCTTTGCGGCGCTGGCCGGGGTGGTCAGCATTGATCTGCTGTCCACCCGGTGGCTGAGCGGGTCTGTACTGTGGGTGCTGGGCCAGTTTACGCCGGACTACGCCGCGCTGGATGGAGTGGAGGCCGGCGTGCGGATGACCTCGTTGTTTGTCAACCCCAATGTGTTCGCGGGAGTGGCGGGCCTGGGTGTGCTGCTGTCGCTGGGTCTGGCCCGGCCGTCCAGTACCGTGGGGGAGCGGCGGGTCCATCTTGTCTGCCTGTACGTCAACGCTCTGTCATTTTTGCTGGCCTTCAGCATGGGCGCCAGCGGAGCCATCGCGCTGGCGTTTTTGGTGTACTTAGCGCTGGAACAGCGTCAGAGCCACCGCGTGCGCCTGCTGGTGCTGATGGTGGAGACGCTGGTATTGACGGCCGTCTCCGCGGCGGCTGTATCTGTCACCTCGTTCCAGCGATGGGATGGCGTACAGCCTGTGCCGCTGCTGTGCACAGTCCTGGGGGCTGCGGCGCTGTGCGCGGTGGACGGAACCCTTGGGGGCCGGCTGGCGGCGCGGCTGGATGGCTCCGCCAAAGGTCCCATCCTTCTGACCGGCGGGCTGCTGGCGGCTCTGGCGGCTTTTGTTCTGTTGGCCTTCAACTGGACGGGTCCCGAGGCCCTGGACGCTGGCGGCGCGCTGCGCCGCGCGGCCTACCCGGAGCCCGGCGCGTACACGCTGGAGGTCCGGGGGGAGGGCGCTGTATTTGTCAATATTGAGAGCCAGAACCAACAGCAGACCATGATGCACACCAGCACTGTGCTCTATGACGGCCAGGCGGAGGGCGCGGCGTTTACCGTCCCGGACGGCAGCCTGGTGGTCTACTTCAATTTCAGCGCTCCGGACGGGGCGCGTTTAGAGACTGTGGCCTACTCAGGCCAGGCCGGTTCGGGTGAGGTGCCGCTGGGCTATAAGCTCCTGCCCGGATTTATGGCAAACCGGCTCCAGGGCCTGTTTGCCAACGAGAACGCCATCCAGCGGCTGGTATTTTTCTCGGACGGCATGAAGATCTTCCGCCGCAGTCCGGTGGTGGGCCTGGGCCTGGGGGCCTTTGAGAACGGCGTAAAGAGCGTGCAGTCCTTCTACTATGAGACAAAATACGCCCACAACCACTATATCCAGACGCTGGCGGAGACCGGCCTTGTGGGCCTGGCGCTGTTCCTGGCCCTTTTTGTGGGAAGCGCCGCCGCTGTCCTTCTGGAGCGCAGGCGGGGCCGGGAGGCCCACCCCCTGACGCCCGCGCTGGGCGCGTCGCTGGTGTTCATGGCCGCCCACGCCGCCACCGAGGTGGTGTTCTCCGCCTATGCCTATCTGCCGGTTGCTTTTGGCGTGTTCGGGCTGATCTGCCTGTGCTGCGGCGGGTCTCTGACTGGGGTACGGCTTACGCGGAAGCTGAAAACAGCTTCCCTGCTGGCTGTCTCCGCCCTGATCGGGGTCTACGCCGTGCTGCTGGGCTGCAATATGCGGGCGCAGAAGCTGGCGGCGGAGGGGAAGTCTCTGGATTCCCTGGCGGAGGCCGCCGCGCTGGACCGGTTCGAGTGGGCCGACTACGCGCTGTCCTACGTGGTCAGTGTGTCGGAGATGGAAAAGGGCGGGGGCAGCGAGCTGACCGGGGACATCCGGGCGCAGGCGGACGCCTTTGCCCTGCGTCTGTCCAGCCAGGACTCCAATACGATCCCCATCTACCTGGCGGAGTACTATTTCCAAAACGGCCAGACGGAGGACGGGCTGGCTATGGTGGAAAAGTACGTGGCCTATGTCTCCTCCGACCCGGAGGGCTGGCGTCAGGCGTTCGAGGTGCTGGAGCGGTATGAGGAGGATACAGACGTCTACCGGGCGGGCGTGCTCCGTGTGGCAGAGCTGCTGGAGCGGTGGAACCTGGAAAACATGGGTGAGATCGTGCTGGAAGAACTGGCTTACGAATTGATCGAGAGAATAAGGAATAATCGAGGATGATCAGAGAGAATCAAAAGCTGTTGAATACCCTTCATGTGCTCAGCGACGGGGCTATTTTGTTCCTGTCCTTTCCGGCGGCCTTTTGGATACGGTTTTCCGTCTTTCACGGTATTGTCACAGTGCCGCTGAGGGCGTACGTCACGCTGGCGGCGGTCTATACCGGAGCGCAGCTGTTTACCTACGCCGCTTTCGGGCTGTATCAGAGCTTCCGGCGGAAGCGGCTGCGGTATGAGCTGCTGCGCCTGTGGGGGGCGAATACCCTGGATATGTCGGTGCTGCTGGGCCTGCTGTTCCTGAGCCACGAGGTGCACTACTCCCGGTGGGTATTGGCGATTATGTTCCTGCTCAGCAATGGAGGGCTGAGCGCGAAGCGGTATTTCCTCCGGAAGGCTTTGCAGAGATACCGGCAGGCGGGCTACAACCAGAAGCATGTGCTGCTGCTGGGCAGCGGCCGCGCGGCCGCGCGGTATCTGCGTGAGATCCGGGAGCATCGTGAGCTGGGCTATGTCCCGGTTGGCTTTATGGATGACGGCTGGAGAAGCGGGCTGGACGGCCTGGCCCGCCTGGGCGGCTACGGGGAGCTGGCGCAGGTGCTGGAGGCGCTGCGCCCGGACGAGGTGGTGGCGGCGATGGAGCCGCAGGACTTTCCCCAGACGCCGGAGATTATCGAGGCCTGTGAGGAGGCGGGTGTGCGGCTGTCTATTATCCCATTCTATGCCAACTACATGCCCTCCAACCCTCAGTTTGACGATTTAAACGGCATTCCCATGCTGAACATACGTCACATACCCCTGGATAACTGGGCCAACGCGTTCTGCAAGCGGACGATGGACCTGGTGGGCTCCGGTGTCCTGCTGGTCCTGGCCGTTCCGGTCATGCTGGCCTGCGCGGTGGGGGTGAAGCTGTCGTCGCCGGGTCCGGTGCTGTTCCGGCAGGAGCGGATCGGGAAGGAGAAACGGCCGTTTTATATGTATAAGTTCCGCTCCATGCGGGTGAACGACCGGCAGGACACCGCGTGGAGCAGGGACCGTGACGAGCGCAAGACCGCCTTCGGCGCGTTCATGCGCAAGTGCTCCCTGGACGAGCTGCCCCAGCTGTGGAACGTTTTCAAGGGCGACATGAGCCTGGTAGGCCCCCGCCCGGAGATCCCCCACTATGTGGAGCAGTTCCGGAAGGAGGTCCCGCTGTACATGGTGAAGCACCAGGTGAGACCGGGGATTACCGGCTGGGCGCAGGTGAACGGACTGCGTGGGGACACCTCGATCCGTGAGCGGGTGGAGCTGGACGTGTACTACATTGAGCACTGGAGCCTGTGGTTCGACATCCATATCCTGCTGACCACTGTATTCGGCGGGAAGTTTATCAACAGTGAGGACCTGGGCCGGGAGAAAGCGGGGCGGGGCGTTTGAGGCGCAAGGTGCTGTTCACAGCCTCGACCTTTTCCCATATCCGGAACTTCCATCTGCCCTATCTGAACGCCTTCCAGGACCTGGGCTGGGAGGTCCACGCGGCGTGCGGGGGCGTGGGGGAGCCGGTCCCATACGCGGACAGAACGGTATCTCTGCCGCTTCGGAAGCGGATGTGGGCGCTGAGCAATTTCAAGGCTGCACATATGCTGCGGAATATGATCCGGGCGGAGGGGTACAGCCTGGTCAGCACCCACACCTCGCTGGCGGCGTTCTTTACCCGGCTGGCAGTGAAGGGGATGGACAACCGGCCCCCGGTGGTGAACATGGTCCACGGCTACCTGTTTGATGAGCGGACTCCGGCGCTGAAGCGCGCCGTCCTGCTGATGGCCGAGCGGCTGACGGCGGTGGAGACGGACCTCCTGATGACGATGAACCGGTGGGACTGTGAGCTGGCGAAGCGATATTCTCTGGGTCGTGAAATTGTGGAGATCCCAGGCGTGGGAGTGGATTTTTCTCGACTGGACCGCGGCCGGGAGAAGGGCGGCGCGCTGCGAAAAGGGCTGGGCATCCCGGAGGACGCCGTTGTGCTGATCTACCCGGCGGAGTTTTCCGAGAGAAAGAGCCAGGCGGTCCTGATTCAGGCGATGGTCAAGCTGCCGGAGCAGACCGTGCTGGTTCTGCCCGGGGAGGGCGCTTTATGGGAGCGGTGCAGGGCGCTGGCAGACCGTCTTGGATTGAGAGACCGGGTCATATTTCCAGGGCATGTCCATGAGATGGCGCCGTGGTATGGGATGGCGGATATCGCTGTCTCATCCAGCAGAAGTGAGGGATTGCCGTTCAATGTGATGGAGGCGATGTACTGCGGGCTGCCGGCAGCGGCCAGCGCGGTAAAGGGGCATGTGGACCTGATCCGGCACGGAGAGACAGGCTTGCTGTACCCTTATGGGGATGCGGAGACCTGCGCCGCTGTAATTCAGCCGCTTATAGATGATGCGGGGTTACGGAACCGCCTGTCCGCCGCCGCGCGAAAGAATGTGGAGAATCGCGCCCTGAGCCATGTCCTTCCAAAGGTTATGGAGCTGTACTTGAGGGCCGCCGATTGGAAGCCCTCATGATAAAAATTATATTCGTTGGCGGAATATTCAAAAATATGTATCTTGATAATGACTGCGCTTCTTTCCGAGTCAGCCGTGAGGAACTGGATGAGGCGTATGCCAAAATGACCGGGCAGGAATTGGACGATTTGCGTCAGGCCGCCCAAAATATCCGTGCCTTTGCTCGGGCCCAGCTAGGCTGTTTAAGTGAACTGGAGAAGCTCACCATCATTCCCGGCTCTTAGCTGGAGCATCGGGTAATCCCTGTGAGATCATGCAGCTGTTACGTCCCTGGTGGCTCCTGTCCACTATTTTCCAGCGCATTGATGTTGGTCATCCCCGCCAAGGTTGCCGGTGTGAAGCGGGTTTCCATCTGTTCTCCCACAGCAAGGGGAACCCGATCCGTCAACTATAAAGCTCTGGCAGCCATGGATATTGCCGGTGCGGATGAAATCTACACGGTGAGCGGCGCGCAGAGTATCGCGGCGTTCGCTTATGGTACTGCTCAGATCCCTTCTGTGGGTATAATCGTTGGTCTGGGGAATCAGTATGCCGCGGAGGCGAAACGTCAATGCTATGGCCAGGTAGGTATTGACTTTGTAGCGAGCCCCAGCGAGGTCCTTGCTCTGGCGGATGAGTGCGCGGACCCCCGCATCCTGGGCGGCTGATATGCTGGCCAAATCTTAGCATGACCGGCTGGCCAAGGGGATTGTTGTGACCACCGGACACTTGGTATATGAAAAATAACCTGAAACAACTTTCCCTGATGAACCGCCCCAAATTGTGTGGACAGGACAAAAAGGGAACAGGGGCAGGAAGGAAGAAATTTTAGACGGGGGCGCAGATCGAGGTCCCGGATTATAGACAGATACAGGTCGCCCTGACCGGTTTGGATGTAGGAGGTATCTGTCACTCACTTGGTATTGAGCTTATCCGCATGGGACTCTCGGTTAGGCTTGACATTTGGGTGCCGCAGATCGTGGGGAGAGGTCGGGCAGGCGGTTGACTTTCATAAACCGCTTGACCCGGCGGGTCACAGCGTTGGGGTCGCGGGCCTCGAATATCCCCGCCTCGCCGGGGAAAATTAAGCTGCCCGCAAGGATGGTGCCGGGGTTTTCACGTTTTCGCTGGGCCTTTAACATCAGGAGCAGGGACAAAGTGCTTTGCATAACGTGAATGACGCGGACACTGTTGGCGGTCTTGGGCGTTCCGACTACCACGCCGCTCTGGGGCGTATAAACCACGTTCCGCTGAATAGTGAGGGTGGAACACCGTTCGTCCACGTCCCCCCATTTCAGGCCGATACAAATAGGAAACCATTCCTCCAGCACAAACCGGGCGAAGTCTGTTTTGGTGCGGTCAACCTCCCGTGCCTTGACGCGCTCCGGGTCGTACAGGTCTTTTTCATACTCCGCCTTGAGTCCCCTCTCCAGAGAGTACATCATCGACAAGATCAACCTTAGGCGGGTACAAAAAGACTGCCTCATCTCCTACGCCGGCAATCAGTACTCCGTGCCAGCGGAGTATGTCGGCAAAGATGTGGCAGTCGTAGCCCTCGACAGTATGCTGGCGGCCTACTATGAAGGCAAGCAGATCGCTCTGCACCGAATATCGTATCAAAGGAAGGACATGGTTGTCAATCCTCAGCATTACCGAAGGCTTACGTTGAAGCAGACAATGGATGCAGAAAATATTCTGCTGGAACAGGGCAAAGTGATAGATTTCCCCTTGAAACCCTCTGATTTATCCAGATATGACGAGGTGCTGTATGACTGAATTTACTATGGACAGGCTGAGGGAAAACCTGGAAGCCCTTAAAATGAAAAACACCCTGGAGATTCTGGACAACTACCTGGAACGGGCGGTGGCGGACAAGCTCAACATTGTGGAGGTTTTGGATCACATTTTCTCAGAAGAAGCCAAATCCAAGCGGAAACGGGCCTATGAGAAGCAGATCCAGATGTCTGGCTTCCCCATTAAGAAGACCCTGGACGACTTCGATTTCTCTTTCCAGCCCTCCATCGATAAACGCCAAATCGATGAGTTGGCCACCATGCGCTTCCTGGAGAACGGGGAGAATGTGGTTTTCCTCGGCCCGCCAGGCGTGGGCAAGACCCATTTGGCCTCCGCCCTGGGCCTGGTGGCAGCACAGCACCGTTTCTCCACCTACTACATCAACTGCCACCAGCTTATTGAGCAGCTCAAAAAGGCCCACTTTGAGAACCGCCTGCCGGACAAGCTCAAAGTTCTGGCCAAGTACAGGATGCTCATCATTGACGAAATCGGCTATCTCCCTATGGATATCCAGGGCGCAAATCTCTTTTTCCAGCTCATTGCCAGACGGTATGAAAAAACGTCTACCGTTTTTACCTCCAACAAGACTTTCTCCCAGTGGAACGAGGTCTTTGCCGACGTCACCATCGCCTCCGCCATCCTGGATCGTGTACTGCATCACTGCACCGTTATCAACATCAAGGGTGAGTCTTACCGCCTGAAAGAACGCAAAGAATTTATGCGTCAGAAACAGCAAATCGTGAACACTCTTTTTGAGCAAGGCAGCTGCTGATTTTGTTACCCACCCCCGCCGAAAAACTACAAAATTTCTTCGGCGTTTTCTTACAATTTCATATTGGCGTTGACAGGGAACGATCACCGCAAAAATGATGCTGAAATAGCTGAGGGCAAACTCAAAATTGCTTACCGCTGCCTCGATGTTGTAGAGCATAGCGCCCAATCCCACGGCCAGAAGCAGGCCCGCTCCGAACACATACGCGGTCATGGAGCGGAAATAGCTTTTCAGCTCATGCTTTAATACCGCCGTCATTCCTCTGCCGCCTCGCTTTCCACAATTTCAGCCTCCACAGCAGGAGGCTCAGAAGCTCCATCATCCGTTTCCGCCAGTTCCAGGAAAATGTCCTCCAGATTGGCCTTTTTCACCGTCAGCTCCAGCAGCGCCTTTCCACTGGCGGCAAAGGCGGAAAACACAGACCGGGAAAGATCATAGACATTGCTGAGGTCCGTTTTGATGCGGGCGGTCACAAGGCCGGTCCCCGTTTCTTCCAGTGTCAGGTCTGTGATGTGGTCAACACCCTCCAGCAGTACCCGGATTTCCGCTGCGCTGTCATCGGAGGTCAGAACCACCTCGTTGGGGGAGAGCAGGTGCTTTTCCAGATTCTCCGGGGTGTCAAAGGCCACCAGCTTCCCCTTAGCGATCATGATGATCTGGTCGCAGATGGCCTGCACCTCGGAGAGAATGTGGGAACTGAAAATGACCGTGTGGGTCTGCCCCAGTTCTTTAATCAGGTCCCGTATCTCAATGATCTGGATGGGGTCCAGGCCCACAGTAGGTTCGTCCAGGATGATAACCTTGGGATTGCCCAGCAGGGCCTGGGCGATACCCACCCGCTGCTTATAGCCCTTGGACAGCGCGGAGATACGGCGGTGAGCCACCTCATCGATCCCCGTCTAAGAAATCACCTCATCCATCTGCCGCTCCAGTTCGATTCCCCGCAGGCCCTTGGCCTCGCCCACGAAGCGCAGATATTCTTCCGGCGTTTCGTTCATGTAGAGCGGAGGCTGCTCCGGGAGATAGCCGATCAGCTTTTTGGCCTGATTCGGCTCCTCGAAGATGTCGTGTCCATCGATGCGGACGCTGCCCTCTGTGGCGGACAGGCAGCCGGTCATGATGTTCATAGTGGTGGACTTTCCCGCGCCGTTGGGACCCAGGAAGCCGTAAATCTGGCCGCTGTCCACAGTGAAGCTCAGATCGGATACCGCCAAATGCTCACCGTAGCGCTTGGTCAGATGGGAAATTTCGATCAAGGGTGTCCCCTCCTTTTGGTTAGGATGGAGCTATTATAACGGGCGAACTTAAAAGCTACTTAAAAAACGAACGCTGGCTATTGACATATTTTCAAAAGCGTGCTATCTTTATGGCTGTCAGGAGGGATGTTAATGGAAACACGGCAGGAATGCGGACCGCTTCTTAAACAGATCAACGATGAGATGCGGAAAAATGCCAACAATGCCCTACGGACCAAGGATTTGACGCTGACACAGCTGGAGGCGCTGATACAGCTGGAGCAGGCCCCAGAAGGACAGCATTCGTTGAAGGAGCTGGAGCAAATTCTCCATGTGGCGCAATCTACGGCAGCGGGGATTATGTCCAGGCTGGAGCAAAAGGGCTATGTGGAAGGGTTCGGTGATGCCGGGGACCGGCGGATCAAGCTGGTACGGATCACACCGGCAGGCGTTGAGTGCGTTCACACAGCTCTGCACCATCGGGCCGAGGCAGAGGAGCGGCTTCTCTCAGGTTTGACAGAAGCCGAACGAAACATCTTCTATATGCTTCTGCAAAAGGTGCGGAACTCCCTGTAACATTGCCGCCGTAATTTTTCGGCGGCAATCCCTTACAAAAATCAAAAGCAGACTATCAAACGTATCATTTCAAATTCAGGAGGAACGATTATGAGCGATACCATGAACCTTTTTGAGAAAGCGCCTGTACCCCAGGCTGTACTGAAAAACGCGCTCCCCGCTATGGCGGCTATGCTGATGGTCCTGATTTACAATCTGGCGGACACCTTTTTTATTTCCCAGACCCGCAGCGATATTCTGGTAGCGGCGGTGTCCCTGGCTACGCCGGTTTTTCTTATCTTTATGGCGGTTGGCACTGTTTTCGGAATTGGAGGAACCTCGGTCATTTCCCGCGCCTTTGGGCAAGGACGGGCTGAACACGCAAAGAAAGTGTGTTCCTTCTGTATGTGGGGATGCGTGGCGGTAGGAATTATCATGTCCCTGGCGTTTCTCTTTTTTATGGATCAGATTCTGACGTTGATTGGAGCCAGTACGGATACCTGGGAACCGACAAAAACCTACCTGACCATCGTTGCTCTGGGTGGTCCCTTTGTCCTGATTTCCGTCTGCTATTCCAATGTCCTCCGGGCAGAAGGGCAGCCCAATAAGGCGATGGCAGGTCAGGTTTTGGGAAATTTGCTCAATGTGATCCTGGATCCTATTATGATCCTGGCATTCAACTGGGGGATTGCCGGAGCCGCCATTGCCACGGTCATCGGCAACGTGGCGGGCGCTGGGTATTATATTCTCTATTTCTTGCAAGGAAAATCAACACTCAGTATCCATATCAGGGATTTCTCCGTCAAAGACCAGATTTTTACCGGCGTTTTGGCTATTGGCATCCCGGCCTCGTTGGGTTCTCTGCTGATGAGCGTATCACAGATCATTGTCAATGCAAGAATGGCGGGCTATGGAGATATGGCTGTGGCGGGAATGGGCGTGGCCATGAAGGTGACTATGATGACCGGCATGGTCTGTATCGGCTTCGGTCAAGGGGTTCAGCCCCTGCTGGGGTACTGTGTCGGTGCAAAGCTGTGGGAGCGGTTCAAAAAAATCATGCGCTTTTCCATCTTCTTTTCTCTGGCTCTCAGCGCGGTCATGACAGGGCTGTGCTATCTGCTCCGCGGCTCCATCATCCGTGTGTTTCTGACGGAACCGGCCTCCTTTGACTATGCGCTCACCTTCACCAACATTCTGCTGACTACCAGCTTTCTGTTCGGTCCTTTTGTAGATAATCTGGAGCGGCAGCGGCAGTTTGTTACAGATGCTTCCCACGAACTGAAAACGCCGCTGGCGATTCTGTCGGCGGATATGGGACTGCTGGAAGATACCTATGGAGAAGACAAGTGGCTGGAGAGCGCAAAATCTCAAATCACCCGGTTAGACAGGCTCATCAAAAATCTGGTGGAGCTGGCCCGCACAGAGGAGACAATTAAAGAGGACGCGGTAGAACTGTTTTCAATCAGCGAGATTGCCCAAGCCAGCGCAGACACGTTTCAGCCACTGGCTGAGGCGGACGGAAAAACCTTGACATCAGAAATTCCTGATGAGATCAGCTTAAAAGGTGTCCAAGACAATTTCTTTCGTCTGTTTTCAATTCTGCTGGACAATGCGGTCAAATACTGTGATCCAGTGGGGAACATTCATCTGTCTGTATCTGTATGGGGGCGGAATATCTATATTTCCGTATCAAACCCATGTGCGGGAGTGGACACCGCCCAGCTCTCCCGTTACTTTGACCGTTTTTACCGGGCAGATTCCTCCCGCGCCCGCTCCACTGGAGGTTACGGAATTGGCCTGTCCACCGCCAAAGCCATTGTCACCCGGCATAAGGGCCGCATTTCCAACCATTATGCGGATGGAGTCATCACCTTTACCGCAGTTATCCCGCAGATGAGCTAATGCTCCTGCGCTTATCATATAGTCCCAGCCGGAGATCCGGCATATCAAACAGGTCATTTTCAGAAAGGAAGGAACTGCTATGAGCATGACAATCAGTGCGGCAAACTATTTCAGCAACATCCATCAAAACGCACGCACCACCGATGAGGAGAAACAGGAACAAAAGGGGGCTACGGCTGACGTTAGCAAAACCCAGCAAAGCTCTGTGTCCGCCAGCTTGGATCAGGTGAACATGGGCCAGGACGGGGTTGCCATCACCGAGGTCAGCCGCCAGCAGGGAACGGAGCAGTCCACCGCACAGAAGCGGTCTGCTGCTCCCCGCATGGACACGATAGAGATCAGCAAGGAAGGCCGGGCGGCCAGCGCCCAGCTCCAGGGACAGCAACCCGAAACCGCGGCGGCAGAGGTGGAGCAGTATGAGGCGGAGGATCTGTCTGAGTACACAAATACCGAACTGAAGCAGATGTACTACAACGGCGATATTACGCGCCAGGAATACGAGGATGAAACTGGTGAGACGTTGGAATAACCGCCTGTTTGTTTACCTTCTCACTAAGCGAAATGAGAGCTGTGATTTGACGTAAAACTGCGTCACAGAAAACAAGGAAATAAGGCTTCGATTAAAATGTAGCAAATCGGTTCCGCATTTCCTCGTCGGTCAGTTTTCCTTGCTCCGCTAAATCCAGTACCTCCTGTACCTGTGACAAGGTAGCGTTCCACTCATCCCTGCTGATTTTCCCCCTCTGCTTTCTCGCCTTCAGGCGGTTGTAGACCTTCCGGTATTCCACACCTGCCGGACTTAGCCCTGTGGGATGGTTCGCCTTTCTGTGCGCGCCGACCTTGCGGCAGGTGCGCTCCGTCTCACCCGGCGCGACATGATTGCAGTAGCAGGTGTTGTACCCGGCGGTCAGCAAAATAGCGTCCGCAGTTGTGGCAGCGGCGGGGAGCGTTGCCCGCCATCAGACCCCGGTAAAAATCCGTGTAAAGAAAGTGGGAGAGATAACGGAACTTCGCCTTTTCCGCCAAGAGAACTTTTCCTGTCTCTGCAGGGTCTGCCGTCGGGACAAAGCAAAGCTGTGCGGGAAAACTCTGACTGAATTCCTGTTCCGGGAAAAACAGTCCCCGCGCATCTACCATGTCGGTAAAGTAAGCGGCGTAGATACGTCGACTCCTGCCGGACCGGACGCAGCTGCCACAACGCTCTCTGAAGAACAGACCGTGATCCGTCAGGCGATTCTGGAGCATAACCGCTCCGCAGACCCAACCGGCTTTGTATCCTGTGCCAGTTTGGCAGAGCTTGCCTGTATCGTTGTGGATGGAAGTGACTTTTCAGAGTATACTCACTACGGCTGGGCGCTCTATAACGAATACAGGGTCACAGACAGCGGCCTGAAAACAGTCAGCGGCGGCCATGTCCCTGTTGCCATCACATTTCGTGAAGGCCCGTCCGGCACTCTTACACTGGAGGAATATTGGCAGCCCAGAGACGGCAGCAACCTCTGATGAACGCTGCCCCCTTCCCGTAATCGGGAGACAGGTCACGCCAGGGTGCTCCGGTTCGCAATACCTAAAACACTGCGTTAATAAAACGGCGGTTATCCTGAGCAATCCCACCCCACTGGCCTCGTTGTCCCGGCAGATGTGGTCCAAGCAACTCCCATACTTTATCGTTTATGTCGTGTCTGTGATAGGATGCTTCCATCTTGCTGTCCCCTGTCTTTTAAGATAGTTCCATTCTATCATAATACCCGTCTCTTGGGCAGACGCTATCTAATCATAAGGGCAGAATATTATAAAAACGACAGCTCAGGAAATGCCAGGACAGGAGCGATATTTGGATAAACATTCTCAAAAATTAGTATATCAAGCTCGCTTTGCCGCAGCCACAAAGTCCCGGAACAGCGGATGGGCCCGGTTGGGCCGGGATTTCAGCTCCGGGTGGAACTGCACCCCTACAAACCAGGGGTGGTTGGGCAGCTCCACCATCTCCACCAGCTGCCCATCGGGGGACAGACCGGACAGGACAAGGCCGGCCCCGGTAACTGCCTCCCGGAAGTCGTTGTTAAACTCGTAGCGGTGCCGGTGGCGCTCGCTGATTTCCTGTGTCCCGTAGGCGGCAAAGGCCCGGCTGTCCCACCCGGTAAGCCGGCAGGGGAAGGCCCCCAGCCGCATGGTGCCCCCCTTGTCGATGATCCCCTGCTGACCGGGCATCAGGTCGATAACCGGGTGGGCGGTGTCTGGGGAAAACTCACTGGAGTGGGCGTCCTCCATACCGCAGACGTGGCGGGCAAACTCCACCACCGCCATCTGCATCCCCAGGCAGATGCCCAGAAAGGGCACACTCTGCTCCCGGGCATACCGAATGGCGGAAATTTTGCCCTCGATTCCCCGGCTGCCGAAGCCGCCGGGCACCAGAACACCGTTCACGCCGTCCAGTACCTGGGCGGCGTTTTTGTCGGTGACGGTCTCGCTGTCCACCCAGCGGATGTTTACCTTCACCCGGTTCTCAATGCCCCCGTGGGTGAGGGCCTCGGCCACCGAGAGATAGGCGTCGTGGAGGGCCACATACTTGCCCACCAGGGCGACGGTCACCTCCCCCTTCGGGTGTTTGGCCCGGCGGACCATGTCGGTCCACTCGGTGAGGTCGGGGGCGGGACAACTCAGCCCCAGCTGCCGGACTACCACATCGGCCAACCCCTCCCGCTCCAGCATCAGGGGCGCCTCGTAGAGCAGACCGGCGTTCAAATTGGGGATGACATTCTCCCGGGGGATGCCGCAGAACAGGGAAATTTTGTCCCGAATCTCCCTGGGGACCGGGGCGTCGCTGCGGCAGACGATCACATCGGGCTGGATACCCAGAGAAAGCAGCTCCTTGGCCGAGTGCTGGGTGGGCTTGGACTTCAGCTCCCCGGTGCCGGGGATGGAGACAATAAGGGAGACGTGGAGAAACATGACATTGTCCCGGCCCCGCTCCGCCGCCACCTGACGGATGGCCTCCAGAAAAGGCTGGCTCTCAATATCGCCCACCGTGCCGCCGATTTCCACAATAGCCACATCGGCTTCGGGACCTTCCAGAGAGTAGACACGGCTCTTGATCTCGTCGGTGATGTGAGGGATGATTTGCACCGTCCCTCCCAGGTAGTCCCCTCGCCGTTCTCGGTTCAGGACGTTCCAATACACCTGCCCCGCCGAGACCGAGGAGTTTACGGTGAGGTTTTCATCAATAAACCGCTCGTAGTGGCCCAGATCCAGGTCGGTCTCCGCCCCGTCGTCGGTGACAAAGACTTCCCCGTGCTGATAGGGGGACATGGTGCCCGGGTCCACGTTGAGATAGGGGTCCAGCTTTTGCACTTTGACCCGCAGCCCCCGCTGCTTCAGCAGCCGCCCCAGGCTGGCCGCGGTGATCCCTTTGCCCAGGCCGGACACCACCCCGCCGGTTACAAAAATATACTTTGTCATACGCTTCACTCCCATTCCACCGTGGCCGGGGGCTTACTGGTGATATCGTACACAATGCGGTTGATGCCCGCCACCTCATTGACGATGCGGGTGCTGATCCTGTCCAGCAGGTCATAGGGGATGCGTGCCCAGCCGGCGGTCATGAAGTCGGAGGTGGTCACCGCCCGGAGGGCCAGGGTGTAGTCATAGGTGCGGCCGTCCCCCATCACCCCCACCGACCTGCTGTCAGTGAGGACGGCAAAATACTGGCTGAGCCGCCGGTCTTCTCCCGCCCCGGCCAGCTCCTCCCGGAAGATGAAGTCGGCCTGACGGAGCCGGTCCGCCTTCTCCCTGGTGACCTCCCCAAGGATGCGGATGGCCAACCCCGGCCCCGGGAAGGGCTGACGGCTCACCAGATACTCCGGCAGGCCCAGCTCCCGGCCCAGCTGGCGGACCTCGTCCTTAAAGAGCAGGCGCAGGGGCTCCAGAATCTCCCGAAAGTCCACATAATCGGGCAGGCCGCCCACGTTGTGGTGGCTCTTGATGACGGCGGCCTCCCCCGCCCCCGACTCAATCACGTCGGGGTAGATGGTACCCTGGGCCAGAAAATCCACTGCGCCGATCTTCCTGGCCTCCTCCTCAAAGACCCGGATGAACTCCTCCCCAATGATCTTCCGCTTCTCCTCCGGGTCGGTAACCCCGGCCAGCTTTGTCAGGAATCGGTCCCCAGCGTCCACCCGGACCAGGTTCAGGTCCCACTGGGAAAAGGCCTCCACCACTTCATCCACCTCGTTGAGGCGCATCAGTCCATGGTCCACAAAGACGCAGGTGAGCTGCCTGCCCACCGCCTTGGCCAGCAGGGCGGCCGCCACGGAGGAGTCCACCCCGCCGGACAGGGCCAGCAGCACCCGGCCGTCCCCTACCTTCTCCCGGACGGTCTGGAGGATGGTGTTTTTATAGTCCCCCATGGTCCAGTCTCCCGCAGCGCCGCAGACGCTGTAGAGGAAATTCCGGAGCATATCCAGGCCGTGCTCCGTGTGGCTGACCTCGGGGTGGAACTGGACGCCGTAAAACCCCCGGGCCTCGTCGGCGATGGCCGCGTTGGGGCAGGCATCGGAGCGGGCGGTGAGGGAGAAGCCCTCCGGCACCCTGGACATGTAGTCTCCGTGACTCATCCAGGACGCCCCGTCCCGAGGCAGGTCCTGGAACAGCTTACAGGCGGTGTCGTAGCGGGTAGCGGTTTTGCCGTACTCCCGGGAGGAGTTGTCCTGGGCTGGGATAACCTCTCCCCCCAGCAGGTGAGCCATGAGCTGACAGCCGTAGCAGATGCCCAGAATGGGTACTCCCCAGGTGAAAATCGACTTGTCCACGGTGGGGGAACCCTCCCGATAGACCGACCGGGGCCCGCCGGTGAAGATAATGCCGATAGGGTCGAAGGCCTTCAGCTCCTCCAGAGGCGTGGTCCAGGGCTTCACCTCGCAGTATACCCTGCACTCCCGCACCCGCCGGGCAATGAGCTGATTGTACTGACCGCCGAAGTCAAGAATCAAAATTTTCTGCATCCTTACACCCCGCTCTCCCCATAGTTTGCCAGCACCCGGGCGGAGGGATCGTCCACATCGCAGCCGGCCCAGGATCTGTTTGGCATCCAGAAATCCGCTACCATACCGCTCTGGTTCGGATAGTACTTTTCAAAAAGCTCCCGATAGAGGAGGGACTCCTTGGTGAAGGGTCGGGCGTGGTCGTAGTTCCGCCGCAGCCGTTCAAACTCCCCGTCAGTGTACCGGCCCTCGGCGTACTCCTTCAGGTCGTCCACCAGGGAGTGGCCCACCGCGTCAGAGAAGGCGGCCTTCTCCCGCCACAGGATGCTCTCGGGGAGCCAGCCCCCCTCAAAAGCCTTCCGCAGCAGGTATTTCCCCTTGCCGTAAGTGTTCAGCTTCTTCGCCGGGTTGATAGCCATCACGTATTCCACAAAGTCCAGGTCGCCGAAGGGCACCCGGGCCTCCAGGGAGTTAACGGCGATACAGCGGTCGGCCCGGAGGACGTCATACATGTGCAGCTCCCGCAGCCGCTTCTCCGCCTCCTCCTGGAACGCCCGGGGCGAGGGGGCGAAGTCGGTGTATTTGTAGCCAAAGAGCTCGTCGGAGATTTCCCCTGTGAGAAGCACCCGGATATCTGTCTGTTCATGGATGGCCCTGCACAGCAGATACATGCCCATGCTGGCCCGGGTGGTGGTGATGTCGTAGGTGCCCAGGGCCTGGATCACCGTCTCCAGGCTGGACAGCACGTCCTCTCTGGTGATGATGACCTCCGTGTGGTTGCTGCCGATGTAATCCGCCACTTCCCTGGCGTATTTCAGGTCGATGGCGTCGGTATCCATACCGATGGCAAAGGTTTTGATGGGCGTTTTACTCCGGCGGGCGGCAATGGCGCACACCAGGGAGGAGTCCAGCCCGCCGGACAGGAGAAAGCCCACCTTGGCGTCGGCCACCAGCCGCTTTTCCACCCCGGCCACCAGCTTTTCCCGGATGTTTCTGAAAACCTCCTCCAGCCCGTCATGGCAGACCCGGTCCACCTTGGCAATATCATGATAGCAGACAAATCTGCCATCCTTATAGTAGTGCCCGGGGGGGAAGGGCAGAATTTCATCCGTCAGCCCCAGCAGATTTTTAGGCTCGCTGGCAAACAGAATGGTCCCCTGGCCGTCGTACCCATAGTAGAGGGGGCGAATGCCGATGGGGTCTCGGGCGGCGATAAACTCCCCCGCCTGCCCGTCGTAGAGGATGCAGGCAAACTCCGCGTCCAGCATGGCGAACATATCCACCCCATACTCCCGGTAGAGGGGGAGGAGGATCTCGCAGTCGGAGCCGCTGTGAAAGGCGTACCCCTTTCCCTCCAACCCCTGTTTCAGCTTTTCAAAGCCGTATATCTCGCCGTTGCAGACGGCCCAACTGCCCTCCAGTTCGAAGGGCTGCATCCCCTCGGGGGTCAGGTCCATGATAGCCAGGCGGTGGAAGCCCAGCAGACCCTCCCCCGCCGGGACCACCCGGCTGTCGTCGGGCCCCCGGCTTCTGGTGCGGCCAAAGCCCCGCTGAAACGCCTCAAAATCGGCCACAGGGCCGCAATATCCAATAATAGAGCACATAACGTCTCCTCCATGTTCTGTAGGGGCGGCCTGTGGCCGCCCGCTTTTTATGCCCGTCTGCGGCCCCGGCGGCGGGATGGCGCCACCGGGGCCGTGGGGCCTATATTCACCTCACCCCAAACAGCAAATCGCCGTAGGTGGGGAAGGGCCAATATTTCTTCGGGGTGAGGGTCTCTGCCTGATCGCAGGGCAGGCGCAGCCGGCCCATACCGGGCAGCACCGTGTCCCGAATCATCTCTGCCTCCGCCCTGATGTCTCCGGCGGAGGCCAGGGCCAGCACCGCCTCCTCCAGCGCGCCGGCTTCCCGGTATATCTCGTCGGTGAGGGCGGACAGCTTTTTCACCAGCTCTGTCTCGCAGCCGCAGGGACAGCCCGGAACCAGCTCCCGTTTGGCGGCGGCGGTTTTCGCTGTGTCCAGGGCAAAGGCCTGGACGGCGGGGATGATCTCGGTGCGGGCCATGTCCGCCATAGTGTTGGCCTCGATGATAATCGTCTTGCAGTAGTTTTCCAGGGTCACCTCATACCGGGAGACCAATTCCGTCTTGGTGAGTACCCCGTGGGAGGTGAGCAGAGCCACATTTTTTTCGTCCAGCAGGTGGGGCACGCAGTCGGGCGTGGCGGGGTAGTTCAGCAGCCCCCGCTTCTCCACCGCTTCCTTGATCCAGGCGCCGTCGTAGCCGTTGCCATTGAAGATGATCCGCTTGTGGTCCTGGATGGTCTTACGGATCATGTCCTGGAGGGCCCCCTGAAAGTCCTCCGCCCCCTCCAGCCGGTCGGCATAGACCTTCAGACTCTCAGCCACGGCGGTGTTGAGCATGATATTGGCACAGGCGATGGAGTCGGCGGAGCCCACCATGCGGAACTCAAATTTGTTGCCGGTAAAGGCGAAGGGGGAAGTGCGGTTGCGGTCGGTGGTGTCCCGGCGGAACTTGGGCAGAACGTCCACCCCCAGCCGCACCTTGCCGGTGTCGATGCTGGTGTAGGGGGCGTCGTACTCGATGCAGCCCAGAATAGCGGCCAGCTCATCCCCCAGAAACACAGACACCACGGCGGGGGGCGCCTCGTTGGCCCCTAGGCGGTGGTCGTTGCCGGCGGTGGCCACCGAGATGCGCAGCAGGTCCTGGTAGTCGTCCACCGCCTTGATGACGGCGCACAGGAACAGCAGGAACTGGGCATTCTCATAGGGGGTATCCCCGGGGGACAGCAGGTTTACTCCGGTGTCGGTGGACAGCGACCAGTTGTTGTGCTTGCCGGAGCCGTTCACCCCCGCGAAGGGTTTTTCGTGGAGCAGGCAGACCAGATTGTGCCGGGCGGCCACCTTCTGCATCCGCTCCATGGTCAGCTGGTTGTGGTCGGTGGCGGCGTTGACGGTGGTGTAGATGGGGGCCAGCTCATGCTGGGCGGGGGCCACCTCGTTGTGCTGGGTCTTGGCCAGAATGCCCAGCTTCCACAGCTCGTCGTTCAGGTCAGCCATATAGGCCGCTACACGGGGCTTGATGGTGCCAAAATAGTGGTCGTCCATCTCCTGGCCCTTGGGGGGCCGGGCTCCGAAGAGGGTGCGGCCAGTAAACCGCAGATCCCGGCGCTTGGCCCACATATCTGCGTCCACCAGAAAGTACTCCTGTTCCGGGCCCACGGCGGGGCTTACCCGTCTGACCTCCGTATTGCCAAAGAGCCGCAGGATGCGCAGAGCCTGCCGGTTCAGGGCCTCCATGGAGCGCAGGAGCGGGGTCTTTTTGTCCAGGGCCTCCCCATTATAGCCGCAGAAGGCGGTGGGGATGCACAGGGTCTTATCCTTGAGAAAGGCGTAGGAGGTGGGGTCCCAGGCGGTGTAACCCCTGGCCTCGAAGGTGGCCCGCAGCCCGCCGGAGGGGAAGGAGGAGGCGTCCGGCTCTCCCTGGATCAGCTCCTTGCCGGAGAACTCCATGATAACCCCGCCGTCGGGGGAGGGGGAGATAAAGCTGTCATGCTTCTCGGCGGTCACGCCGGTGAGGGGCTGGAACCAGTGGGTAAAATGGGTCGCCCCATGGGCCACCGCCCAGTCCTTCATGGCCGCCGCCACAGCGTTGGCCACCCCGATATTCAGCTTTTCTCCCTGGTCAATGGTCCTCTTTAACGACTGATACACCTCTGCGGACAGATTGGCCTTCATCACCCTGTCGTCGAATACCATACTTCCAAAATATTCCGGAACTGCCGCCATTTTTCTTCACCCTTTCCGCGATAAAACGCATAAAAAGAGACAAAGACGCCTTTCAGGAATCACCTAAAAGACGTCTTTGCCTTTATGGACGCATTATACGCCCTGAGTGGGGCGCTGTCAACCTGTTTTTTCTATTTTTTAGGATTCTGTTCACTGTGGTGGAAAACCGTCCCGGACTGTGGTATAATACCTGGGAATTTCAATAAAGAGGAGCGGAAGCGGTTATGAAATACACCAGGGAAGAAGTGCTTCAGTACGTCCAGGAGGAGGAAGTGGCCTTTATCCACCTGACGTTCTGCGATGTGTTCGGGCGGCAGAAAAATATTTCCATCGTGCCCTCGGAGCTGTCCCGGGCCTTCGAGTACGGCATCGCCTTCGACGCCTCGGCCATCGCCGGCTTTGGGGACGAGGCCCGGTCTGACCTGCTGCTCCGGCCCGACCCGGATACCCTGATGCTGCTGCCCTGGCGGCCGGAGCATGGACAGGTGGTGCGCATGTTCTGCTCCATCCACTACCCCGACGGCCGGCCCTTCCCCTGCGACACCCGGGCCCTGCTTTGTAGCGCCATAGCGCGGGCGGAACAGCGGGGCTTCCGCTTTCTCTTTGGCGCGGAACAGGAGTTTTACCTGTTTAAACGGGACGAAAACGGCGAGCCCACCAAAATCCCCTATGACAAAGCCGGGTATATGGACATCGCCCCCGACGACAAGGGGGAAAACATCCGCCGGGAGATCTGCCTGACCCTGGCCCGCATGGGCATTTCCCCGGAGTGCTCCCACCACGAGGAGGGGCCGGGCCAGAATGAGATCGACTTCAAATACTCCGACCCACTCACCGCAGCGGACAACGTGATGACCTTCCAGGCCATCGTGAAGTTCATCGCCCAGCGAAACGGCCTGTGCGCCGACTTCTCTCCCAAGCCTCTGCCCGGCGCGCCGGGGAGCGGTTTTCACATCAACATGTCGATAAAGGCGGAGGACGGCCGGGACTGCCTGCCCCGGATGGTGGCCGGGGTGCTGGACAAGGTGGCCGACATGACCGTGTTTCTCAACCCGGTAGCGGAATCCTACGCCCGCTTCGGCGGGCACAAGGCCCCCAAATACATCTCCTGGTCCCATGAAAACCGCTCCCAGCTGGTGCGCATCCCCGCCGCCGTGGGGGAGTACCGCCGGGCGGAGCTGCGCTCCCCCGACCCCGCCGCCAATCCCTATCTGGCCTTCGCCCTGATGATTCAGGCAGGCCTGTGGGGCATTGAGGAGGGGCTGGAGCCGCCCTCTGCCTCCAATCTGAATTTCTACCAGGCGGATGGTGAGAGCCTGTCCAGGTTCCAGTCTCTGCCCCAGGACCGGGGCGCGGCGGTGACCGCAGCGCGGTCCAGTGAATTTATCCGGTCTATCGTCCCAGAGGCGGTGGCGGAGGAATATTTTAAGGGATGATGCCGATTTCAGAGGGATGAGGGGATGTGTATGGAGCTACAGGAGCAGGTCTACAGCGTGCTCATTGTGTCGAACTCAGAAAAATTTCAAAACGCCCTGCGCTCCTTCCTGCCTGAAAGCGCCTACTCCCCTATTGTCACTGCGGCCAGCGTGGGAGCGGCGGAGCGCGCCCGAAACAGCCAGGACTTCGACTTTGTTTTCGTCAACTCCCCCCTCCCGGACGACGCCGGTATCCGCTTCGCCATCGACTGCTGCCGCGCCGGGGGGGCGGTGGTGCTGCTCTTCGCGGCGGCGGCGCTGTACGATTCGATTCAGAGCAGGGTAGAGAAACACGGGGTATTTGTCCTGCCCAGGCCTATTCCCCGGGACGCTATCCTCCGGGGACTGAACTGGATGACCGCCGCCCGGGAGCGGCTGAGAAGCTATGAGAAGAAGGTCCAGCCCGTTGAGGAGAAGATGGAGGAGATTCGCCTGGTCAACCGGGCCAAATGGCTGCTTATCAGCGAGCTGAAAATGTCGGAGCCCGATGCCCACCACTACATCACCCATCAGGCCATGGACCGCTGCTGCTCCAAGCGGACGGTGGCGGAGGAGATTATCCGGCTGTACACCTAGCAACGTCAAGGAAGAAGCCGCCGGCAGCTACTGATGAGAGGTTATGGCGTTTTTCTCTGACAGCTTCTGTTCAAAGCGGTCTTTTCGTGTGTTTACAGGAACCAGCATAGGGTATAGCCCAGTAAAACAGGCGCTGCAGTAATGCGCCTGCCCAATGAGCGCCCCCAGCTGTTCTACAGGCAGATAACCCAAAGAATCCACTCCAATGATCCGGGCAATCTCCTCCACATTGTGATGGCAGGCGATGAGGTTTTCCCGGGAATCAATGTCAGTACCATAGTAACAGGGGTTCAGAAAGGGGGGCGCGGACACCCGGAGATGGACCTCCCGGGCCCCCGCTTCCCGCAGCAGGCTGACGATTCGGCCGCTGGTGGTTCCCCGGACGATGGAGTCATCCACCAGCACCACCCGCTTTCCGGCCACGCTGTCCTGGATAGCGCTGAGTTTAATTTTCACTTGATCCAAGCGGTGGTCCTGGCCAGGAGCGATAAAGGTACGGCCGATATACTTGTTCTTGATGAGGCCGATACCGTAGGGAATGCCGGACGCATAGCTGTAGCCCAACGCGGCATCCAGCCCGGAGTCGGGCACACCCACCACCACGTCCGCCTGGACCGGGTGGGTCTGGGCCAGTATCTCCCCGGCCCGCAGACGGGCAGCATGGACGGACACCCCGTCAATGACCGAGTCGGGCCGGGCAAAGTAGATGTACTCAAAGATGCAGGAGGATGGCTCCGCTTTTCCGCAGTGCTCCCGGCGGGATACGATGCCATCCTTGGAAAACACTAAAATCTCCCCCGGTTCCAAGTCACGGACAAATTCCGCCCCTACAGCAGCCAAAGCGCAGCTCTCGGAGGCAGCCACATAACTCCCGTTCTCCATTTTTCCATAGCACAGGGGGCGAAAGCCGTTGGGGTCCCGGGCACAGATCAGCTTCTGGGGAGACATGAGCACCAGGGAGTAGGCCCCCTCCAGCCTGTTCATGGCCGCGCTGAGGGCAGCCTCAATAGAGGGGGCGCTCAGCCACTCCCTGGTGACGATGTAGGCGATGATCTCGGTATCGCTGGTACCATGGAAGATAGCTCCAGACAGCTCCAGCTTGTCTCGAAGCTGGGCTGCATTGCTCAGATTTCCGTTGTGCGCCAGGGCCATATGTCCTTTCTGATGATTGACCTCGACGGGCTGGCAGTTGCTCCGGTTGGCGGCCCCGGTTGTGCCGTAGCGGGTATGGCCCACCGCCATAGTCCCTTGGGGCAGCCGGTCCAATGTCTCGCCGGAAAAGACCTCCCCCACCAGCCCCAGGTCCTTGCGGGAGACAAATATCCCGTCGTCGTTGACCACAATGCCGCAGCTCTCCTGTCCTCGGTGCTGGAGGGCATACAGGCCGTAATAAGCCAGCCGGCCCACGTCCGCAGGCCGGGGAGCAATCACTCCAAAGACACCGCATTCCTCATGGATGCTCATTTCTATACCTCCATTTGATTATTATTGCTTTACTATGCGCCGTTTGTAAAAGCGTATCGGCACGTTTCAAACGAGCTCTAGAATCTCCCAATTTACGAAAAAAGAGTTTAGATGCAAATGGTTTGAGAAAAAAGGGCAAAGACACCTATGAGAAATTCTCAAAGACGTCTTTGCCTTATATTTGCATTGTAGTCCCTGGACAGCGAATTGTCAACAATAAATTTTCGGCCTTTATGGCATGGCGCATTCGATAAAACAATTTTGAAACCCAGAAGTGCAACGGGGAGATGATCGTTGTAGCGCCGCAGCTCAGTGATTGGGGCGAAACTTCCGCCAACCAGACGATTGCCTTGGTGGAATACTTTCTGAAACACTATAATATAGACCCGGCCAAGGTGTATGCCGACGGCGGACTGTTCGCAAGCGATGAAAAATTATAGGTTAGCTGTTCGGCCAGACGAAGCACACCGCACTGAGCGGCATCATTCCGGAGGAACCGGAGTATGTCCCCGAAGGATACCAGCAGCCCGCACGGCATCCGGGGACGTTGGAAAAGCTGGAGTATCAGAACTGGGAATCCTTTTCCTATGCGGAAAAGTCCCAAAACTTACCAAGACCGCTTGGGTCTACCTGCCTTATGGATACGATGGGAGCAAGCAGTACAACATTCTCTATCTGAGCCACGGCGGTTGGAGCCACGAAACCACCCCCATGGTGACCCCGGATAACCCCCAGCAATCGTAATAATCGCTGCCCTTTGGTCATGCTCAAAACGGTTTTTTTGTTGTTGCCCTTATGCTGGGTGGCCCTCGGATGCCCGCTCTCTTTTTATTGCTTCATCACCTTTTCAAAGCGGAAAACCCCCTCCCCGCCGGGAGCATCGGCCTCCGCTAAGAACTCCACCAAAGGCATGTGAGGGTCCGGATGGTGACGGTTGTAGAACTCCACGATGTGAAATCCGCACTTGTTCACATAGAAGTGGATGTTCCGCTGTTCAAAGTAAGGGGTGCCTGTTTCCCAAACCTTTGTTTCCGGGTACAGCGTCTCCACGGCCTGCCACGCGGCCAGGCCGATACCCTGGCTGCGGTATTCCGAAAAAACGAAGAACAGCGCCAAATGATTGTGCTGAGTGGCCTCGTCAATAGTCAGCACTACGCCCCCCGCCTTTTGTCTCCTCATTCGATATTGTGTTGCTTGGCAAAAGCCCAACAAAATGTAGAAAACGGGAGAAAAAAATATGATTAATATGAAAAAGTGTATTTTCGCCGTACTAATGGCAACCATCCTTGCAACTGTCCTCACCGTCCCTGCTATAGCAGCAGAAGCCCCGTCCATCCGGGTGAGCAGCTACAAGGGCAGTACCCTGGAGGTGGGAGAGCGAAGCGGACTCATCATCGGACCCAGTGGTACAGATAAATAGAAATTTCGTTCTTTATACCTGATCCGGCGAAATCACCAAAAAAGTGTTCAAAATTTTATGCGCTCTGCGAATTGAACCCCGATTGAGGACATGTTATCTTATATTCATCTTGAGAATACGGATTCACACGGTAAAAGATATGATTACAATGACTGAAATCGCAAGGCTGACCCACGTATCCCAGCCCACAGTATCCCGAGTGCTCAATGGCAGCCAAACGGTAGATCCAGAGATTCGGGAACGGGTGTTGGCCTGTGCCAAAGAACACGACTATCAGTTCAACGCTTTAGCAAAAGGACTGCAAGGCAGCAAAACTCAGCTTTTGGGCGTGCTGGTTACCGACATCTCCAACGGCTTTTTTGCTGACTTGGCCAAACAGATCGAGACAGCGGCCCGGAAACGCGGGTACAGCATCATCCTGTTCAACAGCGACTACAACCCTCAGAATGAACAGGAGTACCTGGGTGTGGTCCGCCGCTATCGGGTGGATGGTGTTTTGGCAGTTCCCATTCGGGAAACCAGCGCCGAGTGGAAGGAATACGTCAAGAAGCTGGATGTCCCTATTGTCACCGTCACCCGCCGGGCCGAGGGCTTGGATTCAGTCTATGTGGATCACGCCCAGGCCGGAGCCATGGTAGCGGAACACTTACTGGAACGGGATTTCCGCCGGTTCCTCTTTATCGGAAAAGACTACGATGGGAAATATGTGGGATTCCGTCAGCTGCTTGTTCAAATGGGCTATGGCGGGCAGACGGCAAATCTTGTCTATCAGGACGACGTCCAGTTAAAGCAAGCCCTGGAGCATTGGCTCTGTCAAGCTTCGGAGCGTGGGGCTGTCTTTGCCGGCAACGACATTTACGCCCTGCGGGTGCTGGACGCCCTGCGCAAGCTGGATGTTTCCATCCCGGAGGAAGTCGGGGTCATCGGCTTTGATGACACCTCCACCGGCCGCTATCTCAATCCCCGGCTAAGCAGTGTATCCCAGCCCATTGCACAGATGGCCCAGGAAGCTGTAACGCGGCTGCTGGATCGGATTGAGCACCCTGGACAGCGGGAGGTTCTGGATTACCCTCTCTCAGCGGAACTGGTACCGCGGGAGAGCACATAAAAAGGACGGCACCTGGTTGTCCTTTTTTTTTGGAACAATCGAGAATACGTATTCTTTTATGGTTTGTCTATCTGCTCCGACTGGAGCTGAAATAAATAGGAAGGGAACATGCGCTATGGACTACAAAAAAACAGCCCTGGAAATCTATGAAAGGGTAGGCAAAAAAGAGAACCTGGTCTCCGCCGCTCACTGTGCCACCCGGCTGCGGCTTGTGTTGGCGGACAACGCCAAGTGCGATGCCAAGGCCGTGGAGGACATCGACGGGGTCAAGGGGGTATTCAGCGCCTCTGGCCAGCTCCAGATCATTCTGGGCACCGGCACGGTAAACAAGGTCTATGACGAGTTTATCGCCATCTCCGGTCTCACCGCCGCCACCAAGGAGGAGGTCAAGGCTGCCGCCGCCGCTAAGCAGAATATTTTCAAGCGAGCCATCAAGTGCCTGGGAGATATCTTTGTTCCCATTATCCCCGCCATTGTAGCCAGCGGCTTCCTTATGGGTATCATGGAAGCGCTGAACTTTATGGTAAACAACGGCTTTCTGAATATTGACACCTCTGGCTCCATCTATGTCTTTGCCAATCTTTTTGCCAATACAGCATACGTATTCTTACCAATTTTGATTGCCTATTCTGCAGCAAAAGCCTTTGGCGGAAACCCCTATCTGGGTGCGGTCATAGGAATGCTGATGATCCACCCGGACCTGCAAAACGCCTGGACGGTGGCAACACAGGGCGTGCTTCGGACCCAGAGTGTGTGGTTTGGCCTGTATGAGGTGGATCTGGTGGGTTATCAGGGCCACGTGATTCCGGTCATCATCGCCGTGTGGGTGATGTGCTTCATCGAAAAGCGGCTGCACAAAATTGTCCCCGCCATGTTTGATCTGTTTGTCACCCCCTTGGTCAGCGTGTTCGTCACCGGATATCTGACCTACTCCATTATCGGCCCCATCTTTGTCACCATTGAGAACAGCGTGATTGGCGGCATCCAGACCCTGCTCACTCTGCCCCTGGGCCTGGGCAGCCTCATCATGGGCGGTCTGTACTCCACCACCGTGGTGGCCGGCATCCACCATATGTACACCGTCATCGACATGGGCCAGCTGTCCATGTACGGCGTGACCTACTGGCTCCCCCTGGCCTCCGCCGCCAATATGGCTCAGGGCGCGGCCACCCTGGCAGTAGCCCTCAAGACCAAGAACGGCAAGACCAAATCCGTTGCCCTTCCCTCCGCCTTCTCCTGCTTCATGGGCATCACCGAGCCCGCCATTTTCGGCGTCAATCTGCGCCACTTCAAGCCCTTCATCTGTGGCGCCATCGGCGGCGCGGCGGGCGCCATGTACGCTTCCCTGGTGGGCCTGGGGGCCAGCGGAACCGGTGTCACCGGCCTGTTCGGCCTGCTGCTCTGTCTCAATGACCCCATCAACTACATCATCATGGCGGCCATTGCTATCGGTGTCTCCTTTGCCCTGACCTGGGTGTTTGGCTACAAGGACCCCGTCCCCGCAGAGAAAAAAGCTCCCCAGCCCCAGCCCGCCGTCCCCGCCATTGACTGCCAGCCCGGTGCGGTGTACGCCCCTGTCTCCGGTACAGTGATTCCCTCTGAGGAAATTCCTGACGAGACCTTTGCCGCGGGCGTTCTGGGTCAGGGCGTGGGAATCCAGCCCGAAAACGGGGTTGTGGTCGCCCCCTTCGATGGGGAAATCTCCTCTGTCACCGACACCAGACACGCGGTGGGAATCTCTTCCCCCGGCGGCATGGAGCTGCTCATCCATGTGGGTGTAGATACCGTCGCCATGAACGGAGATGGCTTTGAATGCTTCGTTCAGGAGGGTCAGCAGGTAAAGGCCGGCGACAAGCTGATTGCCTTTGACCGGGAGAAGATCGCCGCAGCCGGACACCCCGATGTGGTGGTCGTTCTGGTGACCAACTCCGACGACTACGAAAATCTCTCCATTCAAGCCGGAACCTGCAAGGTGCTGGACAAGGTCATTCAGGTTTGATATCATGCACTCCAGAAGGAGGAGTTACTGTGAAAATACGCTACTTGGGCACTGCCGCAGCCGAGGGTTGGCCCGCCCTGTTCTGTTCCTGTCCCATCTGCACCCACGCCCGGACACAGGGGGGCAAAAACCTGCGCACCCGCACCCAGGCAATCCTGGACGGCGAACTGCTGATTGATTTTCCCCCGGACACCTACTGCCACGCCCTGCAATACGGGCTGGAGCTGGCAAAGGTTCACACCCTGCTGGTGACCCACAGCCACATGGATCACTGGTTTCCCACCGATTTAATCCACCGGCATGAACACTTCGGTCATGGGGCAACAGGTACTCTGGAGGTCTACGGCAGCCAGACGGTCAAGGACGCTTTTGACGCCCACATCCTCATTGACCGCTTCAAGCCCCATCCCATTGACGGTGTGGTGAACTTTCATATTACTCACGGCGGCGACCGCATCCAGGCAAATGGCTGGGAGATTACCGCCGTCCCTGCCGACCACGACAAGCGTGAGGAGTGTCTGGTTTACATCTGCAAAAAGGATGGTAAAACGGTTTTTTACGGCCATGATACCGGCATCAACCTGAGTCCTGAAGCTTGGGGCCTTATCACAGCGGAACACTACGACCTGATCAGTCTGGACGCCACGATGGGCAAAAAGACCATTCCGGGCTATCACATGGGCCTGCCCGATGATGAAACTATGTTTCAAAGGCTGACAGATCTTGGCTGCGCAGACGAACACACTGTCAAGGTAATCAACCACTTCAGCCATAACGGAGAGATGACCCACGACCAGTTGACCGCTTGGGGCGCTGAACGGAACATTTTAGCGGCCTATGACGGCATGGAAATTGAATTTTAACAGAAAGGAAGTATCCCCATGAAAAGCTTCGCGTACACCATCACCGATCCCCTGGGCATCCACGCCCGCCCCGCCGGCCTGCTGGCCAAAACCGCAAAGGCTTACAGCGACACCACTGTTACCGTCACCAAGGACGGAAACACCGTGAAAGCCTCCCAGCTGATGAAGCTGATGGGCCTGGGCGTCAAGCAGGGCGATACCGTCACCGTGGCCGCCGAAGGTCCTGCCGAGGAGGAGGCCATCACCGCCATGAAGAAGTTCTTCGAGGAGAATTTGTAATGATTGTCATACAAGGAAAGGGTGTCTCCAAGGGCGTAGCCAACGGCCCCATCTACTTCTTCCAGCGCGCCAGCGCTGCCATCACGGACGCGCCCGCCGCCGACATCAAGGCCGAGAAAGCTCGCATTGCCGCCGCCCAAGAGAAGTCCGCCCAGCAGCTCAACGCCCTGGCGGACAAGGCCCGGGCTGAAGCGGGGGACGAGACCGCCATTCTCTTTGAGACCCATGCCATGTTCGTGGAGGACGACGACTATGTGGAGTGCATGATGAACGCTCTGGAGGAGAAGCACTGTACCGCCGAGAAAGCGGTTGAGCTCGCCGGTGAGGAATTCTCCGCTATGCTGGCCGCGATGGACGACGCCTATATGCAGGCCCGGGCCGCCGACATCAAGGACGTAACCCGGCGCATCCTCAACAACCTGATGGGTGTGACCGAGGGCGGCATCGACTCCAACGTGCCCGTCATCCTGGCCGCCGACGACCTGGCCCCCTCCGAGACCCTCCAGCTGGACAAATCCAAGATCCTGGGCTTCATCACTCAGGGCGGCTCCGGCAACAGCCACACCGCCATCCTGGCCCGGACCATGGGCATCCCCGCCATCTGCGGCCTGGGCGAGGCGCTGAAAGCGGAGCTCAGCGGACGGCAGGTCTACATCGACGGTGAGACCGGACAGATGGCCATTGAGCCGGACGAAATTACCCTGGCGGCCTTCCAATCCAAGCAGGCCAAGCAGCAGGAAATGAAAGAGCTGATGGAGACCATGAAGGGTCAGAAGGACGTAACCTTGGACGGCCGGGAGATGATGGTCTACTGCAACATCGGCTCCCCCGAGGATGTGACCGCCGTCCAATCCAACGACGGCCAGGGCATCGGACTGTTCCGCTCTGAGTTTTTGTATCTGGCGGCCAGCGACTACCCCACCGAGGAGGAGCAGTTCCAGGCCTACAAGGATGTCGCCGCCGCCATGGGCGGCAAGCGGGTGGTCATCCGCACCCTGGACATCGGGGCCGATAAGCAGGTGGACTATTTTGAGATGCACAAGGAGGAGAACCCCGCTCTGGGCGTCCGGGCCATCCGGATCTGTCTCAACCGGCCCGAGGTCTTCCGCACCCAGCTGCGGGCCCTGTACCGGGCCTCCGCCTACGGCAAGGTGGCTATCATGTTCCCCATGATTACCTCTGTCTGGGAGGTGAAGGAGTGCAAGCGGGCCTGCCAGAAGGTGATGGCCGAGCTGGACAAGGAGGGCGTCCCCTACCGGAAGGACACCGAGATTGGTATTATGATCGAGACCCCCGCCTCCGTCCTGGTGGCGGAGGAGCTGGCAAAAGAGGTGGACTTTTTCTCGGTGGGCACCAACGACCTGACTCAATACACCCTGGCCTGTGACCGGCAGGCCAACGACCTGGGCAAGTTCTTCGATCCCCACCACCCCGCTGTCCTCCGGGCGCTGAAAATGGCCGCCGATGCCGCCCACAAGGCGGGTATCTGGATCGGTATCTGCGGCGAGCTGGGCGCGGACCTCAGCCTGCTGGAGACCTTCCTCGCCATTGGCATCGACGAGTTGTCCGTCTCCCCCACCTCCGTCCTGCCCCTCCGGGCGGAAATCCGCAAGTCTATCGCCAAAACCTGCACCCTGGAAAAACTGGAGTGTTGACCCCCAAAGCAGCCAGAAGCAAAAACAAGGGCAGGGGTACTGCGCCCCTGCCCTTTATCAAACAGGAGTCGGAGGAACCGTTATGATCAGCGAAACATTGCAGAAAGCCCGGGAGTTTGAGGCCCAATACGGCCCCCATATCCCGGACAGTGAACGCCCCACCTTTCACGCTACCCCTACCATTGGCTGGATGAACGACCCCAACGGCTTCTCCTTCTATCGGGGCGAATGCCATCTGTTCTACCAGTATCACCCCTATTCCAACGAGTGGGGCCCCATGCACTGGGGGCATCTGAAAACCCGTGACTTTCTCCACTGGGAGCGGCTGCCCATTGCCTTGGCCCCGGATCAGGACTACGACAGCGCCGGATGCTTCTCCGGCGGAGCGGTGGAGCTGCCCGATGGGCGGCAGCTGCTGATGTACACCGGCGTGCGGCGGGGCCACAACGCTGACGGCTATCTCCGGGACAGTCAGACCCAGTGTTTGGCGATTGGAGATGGGCTGAACTATGAGAAGCTGAGGGATAACCCTGTCCTGGACGGCGAAAACCTGCCCCAGGGGGGCAGCACCATTGACTTCCGGGACCCAAAGGTGTGGCGAGACCCGGACGGTACCTTCTATGCCGTCGTGGGCAACCGCACCGCTGATGGCAGCGGCGCTATTTTGCTTTACCGATGCATCGAGGATTCCAAGTGGGAGTTTGTTTGCACGCTGGACGCAAGCCACAACCAGTACGGAAAGATGTGGGAATGCCCTGACTTTTTCCCCTTGGACGGCAAGCAGGTGCTCATCACCAGTCCCCAGGAAATGTCGCCCATAGGGCTGGAATTCCATGCGGGTAACGGAACCGTGTGCTTGATCGGGGAGTATAGCCCGGATGGCGGCTTTGCCCGACAGAACGTACAAGCGATTGACTACGGCCTGGACTTCTACGCTCCGCAGACAGTGGATACCCCCGATGGCCGGCGGATTATGATTGCCTGGATGCAGAACTGGGATACGGTGAACGCCAAGCCTTACAACTGCCGGTGGTTTGGGCAGATGACCCTGCCCAGAGAACTGTCAGTCAAAGATGGGCGGCTGATTCAAAATCCGGTCCGGGAGTTGGAAGCATATCGGAGACAGCGAGTCGTCCATCGAAATATCCCTGTCAGCGGGGAGATCAATCTGCCAGGGGTCCAGGGGCGGGTGCTGGATATGACAGTCACGATCCGACCCACTGGCCCCAACCTCTACCGCTGGTTCCGTATCCGGGTGGCCAAGGACGGGCAGCATGAGACCATCATCCGTTACCGCCCCGACCAGGGCACCCTGAAGCTGGACCGCATCCGCAGTGGACTGCCCCACGACATCGTCCACACCCGCTCTTTTCTGGTGCGGCCCCGGGACGGGGAAATCAAGCTGAGGATTCTTCTGGACCGCTTCAGCGTGGAGGTCTTTGTCAACGACGGCGAACAGGCGGCCA
Organism: Firmicutes bacterium ASF500; assembly: GCA_000492175.2. Classification (NCBI taxonomy): domain Bacteria; kingdom Bacillati; phylum Bacillota; species Firmicutes bacterium ASF500. The sequence goes on from CP097573.1 coordinate 1,375,344, forward strand.
GCGCGGTCATCTACACCCGCCAGCCCGCCGATGCCATCACTTTTGAGGCAGGCGGCTCCGCACTGATAGATGTGGAGAAATATGACTTGGCCTTTTTCTAAATCGACGCTATTCTATCTTGCTAAAACGCACAAAACCGCTTCCGCATTTCTTGGACAATTCTCCCCGCTCTGCCATGTCCAGCACTTTCTGCGCCTGAGATACGAAAGTGTTCCACTCTTCTTTGCTGATTTTCCCCCTCTGCTTTCTCGCCTTCAAACGGTTGTAGACTTTCCGGTACTCCACGCCCGCAGGACTCAGACCCTGCGGGTGGTTCGCTTTCCTGTGAGCCCCAACCTTCCGACAGGCGCGCTTCGTCTCACCTGGGGCGATATTGTTGCAGTAGCAAGTGTGGTATCCATTGGTCAGAAGAAAGTAGCGCCCGCAGTTGTGGCAACGGCGTGGTGCGTTGCCTGCCATCAGCCCACGGTAAAACTCGGTATAAAGAAAATGGGAGAGATAACCAAACTCCAACTTTTCTGCCAGGAAAACTTTCCCAGCCTCCGTCGGATGCGCCATGGGAACAAAGCAGAGTTGGACGGAAAATCTCTGCTCAAATTCCTGTTCCGGGAAAAACAATTCTCCTGCAGCTGCTATTTCAGTGAAATAGACGGTGTAGCCTTTCGCATATGAGTCAGCACTGCGGCGGGACAGCGGTTCAAAATAGAGCTCCAGCATCCCATCCAACTGCCCTCGGAAGTTTCGCAAACTCTCTGCAAAGTATTCCAGTCCAGAGAGAAACTCCTCAAACATCCGGTGGCCCTCGGAGTCAACGTCCAGAACCTCCAACCACTTCGCTCGGTCAGACAACAGGTCAGGAAACAAGTTCCGGGCAGTTTCTGTGTCCAGGCGCAAGCTCCGGTAGACTGGCAAATCAAAAACCAAATTCCAGACAGCGTTGAGCCGTTCCTGTGTGGACCGGGCAGCGTTGTCTGTTTTTTCTTCTTGGAGCAGCGTCCATACGTCAGATATAAAGTTATTCACTCGCCGGTCAATCTCTCTCAGCACCTCGCCGTCCAAGTTTAGAACATCCGTCGTGAGCTGACCCAGTGGAAATGCTGTTCCATCCAGAAACACAGTATCTCCGGTAAAGAAAGCCGAGAAGATGTGACTGCATCGGCGTGGGAGTAACCCAGCACGATGGTATAACCTACTGCTACATGTTCGTCGGGATACCCAACAGTGTCAACTTCTATGCGTAATGTGGAAATTCCAAAAATGCAGACCTAAAATCAGGGGCAGATCGTGATCATGATCTGCCCCTGATTTTCAGATACCTTATATACCTTTAATGAATTGGAAATTGGACTTCAGTAGACAAAAAGGAGTCAATCAATTTTCAAAATCAACCCCAACACTCTCCGGGCGCAGATTTCCAAATCGGCACGGGTGATCGCCCCCAGTTTTATGGCCTCCTCCACCCGCTCCGGGTAGCCGTTGGCCATTTTCAGGTCATTGCCGGCCAGGAGCTCCTTGTAGTGCTCCCCCCGGGTCCACCAGTCGGACATCACCAGACCGGCGTAGCCCCACTCCTCCCGGAGGATGGTGGTCAGCAGCTCCCGGCTCTCCGAGGCCCGCTGGCCGTTGATGACGTTGTAGGAGCTCATAATGGCCCAGGGCTGTTCCTCCCGGACGATAATCTCAAAGGCCTTCAGGTAAATCTCCTGCAGGGCCCGCTGAGACAGGCGGGAGTCGCTGTACTTCCGGTTGCTTTCCTTGTTGTTGCAGGCGAAGTGCTTCACGGTGGCGGCGATGTGCTGGGACTGGATGCCCCGCACCATGGCCCCGGCCAGCTTCCCGGTGAGCAGGGGGTCCTCGGAATAATATTCAAAATTCCTGCCGCACAGGGGGCTTCTATGGATGTTTACCGCCGGAGCCAGCCAGATCGAGATGTTGTTCTCCTTCACCTCTGCGGCGGCAGCGGCCCCTACCTTGGACACCAGCTCCCCATCCCAGGTGGCCGCCAGCAGGGTGGCGCAGGGCCAGGCGGTGGTACAGACTCCCACCTCGGGCTGAATGCGCAGGCCGGCAGGGCCGTCGGCAGTGGTGAGGTTAGGCACGCCGTATTCCGGGAGGTTGCCTAAGCCAAAGGTGTTGGACACCCCCACGTTGGGCTGTCCCCCCAAGAGATGGATCAAGTCGCCATCGCTGAGCTGGGCCATGAACTCATCCAGAGACAGCTTTCCCTCCGCTACGCTGGACAGGGGCTGTATCCCTGGGGCGTAAGGTTGGGCCAACATATAGCGGCCCCGCCCGGTTGTGGCGGGAGCCACCCCCTCCGCCTGGGCGGTGGTGAGGCGGGGGAACAGATCGGCGCCGGTGTCCGCCGCCGGGGCGGCGGGCAGGTCCTCATAGGTCCCGTCGGCCAGCAGGCGCTTGGGCAGATGGGAGGGGGCCAGGCTGGCGCTGAGTTGGGCCAGGACCTCCGTCTCCGCCTGCTCCCAGGCGTAATCCAGGACCTCCGCGTCCCGGACGGAGGTGCCCATGTAAAGGGAATAGCGGCCCGCCTCCAGCACCCAGGCGGCGGGGGCGATTTTCCCCAGGTCGTCGAAGCTGGCCATGTCGGCCACGGCGAAGGACAGCTCCACCGTCTCGCACTCCCCCGGCTCCAGCAGCCTGGTCTTTTGAAACGAAGCCAGACAGCGGGCGGGCTTTTGCAGCTTGCCCCAGGGGGCGGCATAGTAGAGCTGGACCACCTCTTTGCCCGTCCGTTTCCCGGTGTTGGTCACCCGGACGGACACCTTGATTTGCCCCTCCGACTCCCCAGCGCTCACCGTCTCCAGAGAAAAGCTGGTGTAGGACAGGCCGTAGCCAAAGGGGTAGCACACCCGCTCCGCCGCCCCTGGAAGAGTTTCAAAATACCGGTAGCCCACATAAATATCCTCGGTGTAGTCCACATAGTGGGGGGAGTCGTGGAAGTGCTCCGTGGAGGGGTAGTCGGACAAATCCCGGGCAAAGGTGTCGGGTAGCTTGCCGCAGGGATTAGCTTTCCCCATGAGCAGGGCGGCAACAGCCGCACCTCCCTCTATGCCCCCCTGATAGGCCAGCAGAGCGGAGGAGATACGGTCGTCCTCACAAAACCAAGATACGTCCACCACACCGCCCACGTTTAGTACGACCACAACCTTGTCAAAGGCGGCGCAGACTCTCTCCACCATGGACCGCTCCTCCTCGGTGAGGTAGTAGTCCCCCCTGGGGAAGATGGCTTTGGCCTTTCGGGGCATATTTAGCTCGTCGGGCCAGGGGTAGTCCTCCTCCAGATAAAAGGAGGGCTCCCGGTCCCAGCCCTCCCCGGAGAAGCGGCTGAGGACAATTACTGCCACATCCACAGCCTCCCGGGCCGACCGGACCATCACCAGGGGCAGCTCCGCCTCGGCCATCAGGCCGGGGACTTCCCCCGCCGCGTACCGCTCGGCCACATAGTCCCGGTAGTAGTCACACAGAGGTTCATAGAGGGAGACGCCTTCCCCCTTCAGACCGTCGTACAGGTTTTTCACATAGGCCACGGTGACGTCGCCGCTGCCGCCGCCCCCTTTCACATAGTCAAAGCTCCCCTTGCCGAAGAGGGCCACCCGGGTGTCCGGGGCCAGGGGGAGCAGGTCCCCGTCGTTTTTCAGCAGGACAGCCCCCTCCTGGGCGGCCCGGCGGGACAGTGCTATATGCTCCGGACTGGCAGTCACCCGGCGGTCCCCATTCAGGGGCAGATTGGGCTGATAACGGGCGCGAATCCACTTTTCCATAAAAAATTCCTCCTTAATAAAGCGCCGTCAGACTGACGGCGCTTCAGCTTGTCGAAAAATGGCCTGTCTGGTAGTGAAGCCAGACAGGCCACAACGTTAATGAGGAATAAAATGTAGGAGGAGGGTGTGGAGGAAGGCGGAGCAAAGCGCTTTCTGGCTTTCCATCTTGCCAACTTTTTGAGGTTCATGGCAGCAAATTTAAGCCTCACCCAGTTGGAAACCTGGGCCAGACCACGGTAAACGGTATAGCGCATGGCGTGTTTTTCTTTTGCATCGGCAAAAACTCGCTCAATGGTCTCTTTGCGCCTTGAATAGAGCTGCTTGTACTCCGGGGTGTACCTGGCATCATCGGCCAATTCCTCATAGCCCTTCCAGATGTGCCGCAGGACAGTCTTTACGAAGCTTTTGGATTTTGTACATAAATGCCGGGTGGGGCACTGGGCGCAAATTTTCGGATCGCTGCGGTATTCACGGTATCCATCCCGGTTGGTGGTGCGGTAGGACAGGATGTGGTATTCCGGGCAGATCACGCAGTCATAATATTCATCATAGACGTAAGACCACCAGGGATGTCCACCCTTCATCGTCATGGGCCGCTTGTAGGCTGTAGACAATACCCGGCCATCTCGAAATACCTTTTTGCAGATATGCGGGGTCTTGTAGGCGGCATCTGCCACCACTGTTTCCACCTCTGGAAACGATTGAATCAATTTGTCGTAAACATCGTCAAACGCCACGCTGTCATGGACATTTCCGGGGGTGACCACTGTTTCCAATACGTAACCGCTCTTGTCACAGGCGGTATGGGCCTCATAAGCGAAGCACCGCTTGTGCTCCCCTTTGTGGAACATTCCACTCTCCGGGTCTGTGGTGGATACCGTTACTGTTTTCTGCTTTTTTGCCGCTTTCTTCCTCCGGCTCTGCTTCTTTTTTGAGGTGTTGTCCTGTTTCTTCCCTCCAGCTTTGGGTGGTTCTTCTTCATCATCCAGTGGCTTTTTTCCATGAGCCTCCCGGTCCGCGTTCACTTCCGCCAGCAGTTCTTCCTGGTATCGTTTTGCCGCTGCTGGTACCTCCTGCTTCATTTTCTTCTTCAGATTTGCGCTGGCTTTGATGTGTGTCCCATCTATAAATACCGCCGCCGGGGTCAGTGCTCCCGCACTGCCCGCCTCCTCCAATATCCACTGAAACACCAACTCTATCGTTTCCGGAGTGTACCGGTGCCGGAAGTTGTAGCTCACCGTGGAAAAATGGGGCAGCTCCTCACTCAGCGTGTATCGCAGAAACCACCGGTATGCTACATCTGTCTGCGCTCTGCGCAGCGTTCCCCGCAAAGATACATTCCCATCCAAATGCTGCAGCAATACGATTTTGAACAGCACCACTGGGTCGATGCTCCGCCGCCCCTCTTCTTCGCTGTACAACGCCTCCACGATTTCGTACAATTTCTCGAAATCTACCGCTGCATCCACCTGCCGCAATAGATGTTCGGGCGGCACCAGGCTTTCTGTGTCCACCATTTCTATAACCCCTCGCTCATTTTTCCCTCGCTCCAACATTTCCCTCACCCCTTACTCCCTATTTTATCATCTTTACATGAAAAAGTCTACCAAAAGGCAGACTTTTTCGACAGGCTGAAGCGCCGTCAGACTGACGGCGCTTTCTGTATTGGTTTACTCCTTGACGCCGCCCAGCGTCACACCTTCCACAATGAATTTCGACAGAAGCAGATAAATAATAATGATGGGTACGATGGCGATGGTGATCATCATGTAAATCTTTCCCATGTCGAAGTTCATGTAATCGGCTCCCCGGAGGGTAGCAATCATGATGGGCAGGGTCTGCTTGTTCTTGGAGGTGATAACCAGGGCGGGAATGAAGTAGTTGTTCCAGGAGCCCACGAAGGTGAAGATGGCCTGGACCGCGATGGCCGGCTTCATGATGGGCAGGACAATGCGGTTGAAGGTACCGAACTCCTTGGAGCCGTCAATCCGGGCGGCCTCAATCAGCTCCTTGGGCAGGGAGGACTGCATGTAGCTGTGCATGAAGTAGAAGACGGCGGGGGAGGCGATAGAGGGGATAATCAGGGGAATCAGGGAGTCGTCCAGCCCCATGCTGGTAATCAGCCGCAGGAAGCCCAGGGCGGTCACCTGGGTGGGCATGACCAGGATGGCCATGATGAAGGTGAAAGCCGCGTTTTTCAGCTTGAAGTCGTAGGCGTAGATACCGTAGGCTGTCAGGGCGGAGAAATAGGTCACGATGGCGGCGCAGCAGCCCGAGACGATCAGGCTGTTCTGGATGCCCTTCAGGATGGGGATGGCCGGGTCGTTGATAACGTTTTGGAAGTTGGTGAGCAGGCTGGAGCCGGGCAGGGCGGAGAAGCCCAGCTGGAGCTGCGCGTGGGAGCGGCTGGCGTTGATAATCAGGATGTAGAAGAAGAACAGACACAGGAACGCCAGGATAATCAGCACCACGTGGGCCAGAATGGTCCGGCCGTTGGATTTTTTGTTTTCCATTACGCTTTACCCCCTTTCTTGGCGCGCTTGGCCGCAGACTTGGAGCCGTCGGGGTCGCTGTCGGTGTTCATCTTAAAGACGAACCAGCACAGGATGGCGCTGATGATGAACAGGAAGACGGACAGGGCGCCGGCGATGCCGTAGTTCTTGGCCTGGAGGTGTTTGTTCAGGTACATGATCAGGGTCATGGTGGTGCGGTCGGGGGCTCCCTTGCCGCCGGTCAAAATCTGAGGCACGTCGAACATCTGGAGACCGCCGATGAGGGAGGTAATCAGCGTATAGGTCAGCAGGGGCTTGATCTGGGGCAGAGTGATCTTGAAGAACTTCTGGAGGTGGGTGCAGCCGTCCAGCTCCGCCGCCTCAAAGATGGAGGGGTTGATGCCCATGATGGCCGCCATGAGCATGATGGTGGTGTTGCCGAACCACATGAGGAAGTTCATCAGGCCCACTAGGGTCCGGGCGCCCAAGGTGGACTCCATAAACCGGATGGCCTCTCCGATGACCCCCATGCGCAACAGGATGCTGTTCACCGGGCCGGCGTTGGAGAACAGGGCGAAGAACAGCATGGCGAAAGCGGAGGCCATAATCAGGTTGGGCAGATAGATGACCACCTTGAAGAACTGCTTGCCCCGGATCTTCAGCCGGGCGTCGGTGAACCAGGAGGCCAGCACCAGGGCCACGATGATCTGGGGCACAAAGCCCAGGATCCACATGACGAAGGTGTTCCAGGCGTACTTGGGCAGGTCGGAGGAGAGCAGGGAGGTGTAGTTGGACAGCCCGGTCCAGTTGGGCCCCACGGTTTTCAGACCGAAGGCGTAGTACTCATAAAAGCTGTTCCGGATGGTGTCCGCCAGCGGAATCAGGGAGAAAATGGCGTAGCTCAAAAAGAAGGGGAGGATGAAGATGTATCCCCATTTGGCGTAGCTGACGCTTTTGATTCTGTTCTCATTTTTCATAAATAGGTCCTCCTTTCACAACATTTCTCTTTTACGGCCAGACCACGCCGCCGCCCACCAGCCAAGGGTAGCGCTCGGTGATGGACATCTCAAAGTTGGCCTTGGCCTTGTCCAGGCTGATCTTGTTGTTGAAGTAGTCGCCGAAGGTGTTCTGGAACTCCTCCACGCAGCCCTGGTCGTAGGAGGAGATGTTGGACAGGTCCACCGTAGCCGCCACGTCGGACAGCACGCCGATGTAGTTCTGCCCGCCCAGCAGCTCGATACCGAAGTCGGGGGACTGGGACAGCTCCTCCATCAGGGGCTGGTCGTTGCTCATCTCGCCGTAGTTCATGGCCAGAGTGCGCAGGATGTCCCGGTTGGCGGTCATGGTCAGCATGATGTCCTTGACCTGGGAGGCGTTGTCGGTGCCGTTGGCGGCCACCAGCCAGGTGCCGCCCCAGAAGAAGCTCTGGGGGCTGGGGCAGGCAGCCCAGTCCTGGGCGGCGGCGGTGTCCTTCACGTTGGGGGCGATACACACATCCAGGCCCCAGGCGGGGAGGAAGAAGCAGAACACCTTGGAGTCGGGGCCCATGTCCTTGTTCCACTCGTCGTTCCACTGGCCCGGCACGTTGTGGTTGATGCCCTCCTGGGTATCCTTCATGGAGCGCTCCACCCATTTCATCATATTGGGGTCCACCACAACGGTCTTGTCGTTCTTCACCCAGGGGGCGGAGACGTTGTTGGAGTAAATGCGGTAGGTGTCGGCCCTGCCGGAGTACATATAGTAGCCGGCGGCCTTCATCTGTTCGGCGGTCTCATAGAACTTGTCCCAGTCGGCCACGGCGGCGCCCACGGCCTCCGGGTCGTCGGTGCCCAGCACCGCCTTGGCGATGGAGCGGCGGTAGACCAGCATACCGGGGGTGGCCTGATAGCTCAAGCCCCGGACCTCCCCGTCGGAGCCGGTCATGGCCTCCAGGGTGTACTTATACTGGTTGGCGATGTCCCCCTCGGTGATGCCCAGCGCAGAGATGGGCAGGGCCACGTTGACCTCGGGGTCCACGTACTTCAGGGCGTAGTCGGCCTCCACCAGAAACATGTCCACCCGCTCGTCGGCGGATACCCTGCCCTGTTTAAGCAGGGCCTCGTCCAGCTTCTGCTGATAGACGCCGTCCTGGGTGGGGTTGACGATCCAGTGGACCTCGGTGCCGTCCTTCAGATAGGCGACGGATTTGTCGTTGGAGAGCCGCTCCACCTCGGGGTAGTTCTCGTTGAACTTGCCCTGGAACTCCTCGTTCCACACATAGATATTGATGATTTTTCCGCCGTCGCTGGCCTGCACGCCGTCGAGCAGGCCGCTGCCGCCGCCCCCTCCGCAGCCGCTGAGCAGCCCAAGGACCATCATGGACGCCAGCGCCAGGCTCAGAACTCTCTTTTTCCTCATGTTCCACTCCTCCTATACTTACTTTGTGCAGCCCGCAGGCTGTCGTGCTGATATAATTATAAATTTGGTCTTATTTCCCGTATATTAAATCAAAGGTGCAAATATCAAATTCATAATATGTTTTTATCGGCTGTAAAAAATTGTTCCCTGATAAATTGCACAAAAATATCTGGTGTATCTTGATAAAAGGGCAGACCTATGATATATTCGGGGCAATATTGGAGGGAGGCCCTTTCTATGAACGTCGAACAGATATGGCAGCCTGTCATCCTGGAGGAGAACGGCGAAATCACCAGCCACCGGGAACCGGGGGAGGAATTCCTCTTTTACCGCGCGGTAGCGGCGGGGCTCATCGATGCGGTGCAGGATAACTGCAGCCGGGGCGCCTTTGAGAACATGGAGGGAGCCGGAAAACTGTCGGACGATCCGGTGACCAATCTGCGCTACCATTTTGTGGTCACTGCCGCTATGATTACCCGCTTCTGCACCGAGGGCGGGATGCCTATGGAGGAAGCTTTTGGCCTGAGTGACGAGTACATCCGTCGGATGGACTGCTGCAACAACATGGCGGAAATTGTCTACGTCCACGACCAGATGGCCCTGGATTTCGTGTGCCGGATGCGGCACCTGCGGAAGAACATCGCCTCCTCCAAGCAGGTGGCCCAGGCCATCGACTACATCTACGTCCACATCATGGACCGGATCACGGTGGATGAACTGGCCGGGGCCATCGGCATCTCTCCCACCCACCTGTCCCGGATTTTCAAACAGGAGACGGGCATTTCGGTGAGCGAGTACATCCGCCAGCGGAAGATCGACATGGCGAAAAACCTCCTCCGGTTCAGCGATTACGACTATGTGGAGATCGCCGTCATGCTGTCCTACTCCTCCCAGAGCCACTTCATCCAGCACTTCCGCTCCCAGACGGGGATGACCCCCAAGGCCTACCGGAAACAGAATTATCTGAACAACTGGAACGTCAACCGGGAACCTGAAGCTACATCGTCAAAATGATCTCCGTGGTATCTGTAAGCACCTCCGCCGGGACGTAGTTCCCGGGCAGCTCCTCCCCGTTGACGGTGAGTTTGGCGCAGCCGTTCTCTTTGCCGTCAGGGTTTTGAATCTGAATGTGCAGCTTCTTCCCCCGGTAATCCTTCCAGATTTCCAGCGCCTTCCACTCCTTCGGGATGGAGGGCGCTATTTTGATCCCTCCCAGGTCGGGACGCATCCCCAGGATGCCCTCCACACAGCCCACCATGACCGTGGAGGCCGTACCGGTGAGCCAGTGGACGTGGGACCGTCCGGCGTGGGGACTGGCCGGCCCTTCGGTGAACTGGCCGTAGCAGTAGGGCTCGATTTTGCGAATTTCGGCCCGGTCGTTCTGCATAGAAGGGGCGTTCTCCTTGAAATAGGTGAAGGCCCGGTCTCCCCGGCCCATCAGGGCCTCCGCCAGGATCAGCCAGCCCTGGGACTGGGAGAACACCCCAGCGTTCTCCTTCACCCCGGCGTTGTAGATGACGGCCAGTGCCCCGTCGAAGGCGTGGGCGTGGTAGGGCGGGTCCATCAGGATCGCGCCGTAGTCGGTGTTCAGCCGGTCATAGACGTTGTTCATGGCCAGTTCGGCCTGCTTTTCGTTCGCCAGCCCGCTGATGACCGCCCAGCTCTGGGGATTGAGCCACAAATTCGCCTCAGGGGCGCTGTGATGCCCGATGACCTCGCCGGCTTCGGTAAAGCCCCGGATGTAGCGGTCTCCGTCCCAGCACAGGTCGTTGAGCAAGGCTCGGAGCTTTTCCTGCTCCCGCTCCAGCCAGTCCAGATACTTGATATCCTTCTGGCAGGCGGCAAACTCCCGCAGGACGGTAAAGGCGTAATAGAACTGGAAGGCTACAAAGGAGGACTCCCCGTTGGCCCCCAGCCGCAGGCAGTCGTTCCAGTCGGCGTGGAGCCCGGCGGGCATCCTGTGGGGGCCCAGGTGCTTCAGGGAGAAGTCCAGCGCCCGCTTCAGGTGGTCGTAGACGCTGCCCTGGTCCCGGTTGGCGTAGGGGATCATCTCGTCCAGGAAGGCGGTGTTGCCGGTCTCGGCGACATACTTGTACACCGTGGGGAACAGCCACAGGGCGTCGTCCGCCCGGTAGGCGGGGTGGCCCGTCTCCTGAACGTAAGACGCATCCTCCGGAGTGTCCTCATGGCCGGGGTCGTGGGTGAACTTCACCAGGGGCAGGCCCCCGCCGTGGTCCACCTGGGCGGAGAGCATGAACCGCAGCTTTTCCGCCGCCGCCTCCGGTTCCAGATGGATGATCCCCTGGATGTCCTGGACCGTGTCCCGGTAGCCGTAGCCATTGCGCAGGCCGCAGTAGAAGAAGGAGGCCGCCCGGGACCAGGTGAAGGTGATAAAGCTGTTGTAGGCGTTCCAGGTGTTGATCATGGCGTCAAATTCCGGGCAGGGCGTCTTTACCTGGAAATGGGACACCCGTCCGTGCCAGTGGCGGATCAAGGTATCCAATTCCTGCCGGCATACCTTGTGGGGCTCCCGATAGGTGTCCAAAAGAGCGGCGCTGTCCTTGTTGGGCTTCTCCCCCAGCAGGAAGGCGACAACCTTACTCTCTCCCGGCTCCAGGGCCACAACGGTGGACAGAGCTCCGCAGCTGTTGCCGTTGTAGTTGAGGGCGCCCCTCAGATTCCCGGACTCCACCCCCACAGGGTTTCCATACCCACGATAGGGACCCAAAAACTCCGCCTTGTCCCCGCAGTAGGAGGATACCTCAGCCCCGGCCAGGCCGAAGAACCTTTCGATTACAATTTTCGCGTCCACTTCGCTGCTTTGTGCGTCCAGATTGCCGTGGATCTGTTGCCGGATGCGGTCTTGGTCGAAGAGGGTGCGAGTGATGAACTGGGAATATTGAAGGTTCACCTGGTCCTGCTCATAGTTGCCGTTGCTGGTGAACTCGGCGTAGCCTGTCAGGGTCAGCTCCCGCCGCTTCTCAGACTGGTTGGTCACAGACAGCAGCCAGACCTCGTGGGAGGCGTCCAGCGGGACATAGTACACCGCCTCGCTGTGGATATCGGCGTAGTCCGCAATCATCTGAGTGTACCCGGTCCCGTGGCGGCACTCGCTTTTGTAGACATCCAGAGACTTGCCCACCGGCTGCCAGGAGGCGGACCAGAAATCCCTTGTCTCGTTATCCCGGAGGTAGATGTACCGCCCCGGCTGGTCAAACTGGTTGAACACATAGCGCAGGATGCGCCCGTTGGCCCCGGACTTGACAAAGCTGTATCCCCCGGCGTTGTTGGAAATCAGTGCCCCGTACTCCGGGGACCCCAGGTAGTTGGCCCAGGGGGCCGGGGTGTCGGGCCGGGTGATTACATACTCCCGGGCCTGGTCGTCAAAATATCCGTACTGCATGGTTTCATCTCCTCACATCAATTCAATCACAATCTCACTGCCCTGTTCGGGCAGTTCCAGCAGCTTTTCCCGCTCCAGCACCGCCCTGCCGTCCACAACGGTCAGCGCCTGGGCACCCAGACAGGCTTTCTCCACCAGGTACTGGCCAAAGTCCTTGCCGTTCCGGTTGATAAAGGTGATCTGAAGCTCCCGGCCACCGAAGGGAAGGGTGAGGCTGGCTGTTCCGTTCTCGTCAAACTGCTCCCGCACCAGCTTGGGCTCGATTACCAGGTCGCCCCCCTCCCCTCGAACTCCGAAAGTCTGGGTGATCACCGTCAGCATGTACCAGCTGGCCGCGCCGGTGAGATAGTGGTACATCCCCCGGCCGTCCGCCCGGAAATACTCGGGAATACCGGGGAAAATTTTGCTGGTCTGGAAGTCTAGGGCAGTGTCCGCCAGGGTCTGGAGAGCCCTGTACCCCTCCCGGACAAAGCCCCGGCGGTAGAGGGCGTTGGCGTACATCACTGTCATGTGGGAGAATACCGCGCCGTTCTCCTTTTCCCCGTAGGCGAAGCCAAACATCCGGCCCATGTCGAATTTCGTCTCGTGGAAGTCGGTATTCAGCCGGTAGCCCCCCGCCTCTTTTTTGTAGAGGTAGCGGTCCGCACTGCGGGCGACGGCCTCCACCTGGGTGTCCGTGGCCGTGCCGCTCATAATGGCGAAAACCTGCCCGGTGAGCATCATGCGCACGCTGCCGTCGGGCTGTACCCCCTCCACTTGGCGGCCGTGGTTGTCGTAGTAGCTGTTGAACCAGCCGTTCTCGCCGTCCGATATCCACTCCTGGCAGCGGAGGTGCTCCATGAGCCAGTCCGCCTTGATCTCCAGATTGTCCGCCAGCTCCCGGAAGGAGACCTGAACCGTGCGCCCGCTGACGTTGTGGATACACCGCCGGGTATACCGCTCCAGAATGGCGGTCTTGGCCGGGATGTCCGGGTAAATCGCGGGTCCTCCCGCTAGCAGCTCCTGAATCTCCTCCAGCAGGCTGACGGTATCCTCCCCACTTCTCTTTGCCAGCTGCCGCAGCAGTTCGGCCAGGTCCCGGAGGTTTCCGGCGTAGGCACAGGTGAAGGCCACGCTCTCCCCGTGCTCGGCGGCCATGTCCAGGGCGTCGTTCCAGTCGGCCCCCCGGAGGCGGAAGATATTGTGTTCCCCCACCTCATAAAAGGCGGCCAGGTGTTGGATGAGCAGGTGCTCCAGGATGGTGCCCTGGTAGATTTTTCCGTCCTCCGTCCGCTGCCGGTTCCCGTAGGCGTCGGTCCAGTCTTTGTCCACGTCCGTCCCCCGGAGGGCCTGGGGGTCCTTGAAATAGGGGGCGGGGGCGTTGAGAATGTCGATGTCCCCCGTCTGGTCGATGTACAGCCTGGTAGTCATCAGGGGCCAGAGGGCGTGGTCCATCCACACCCGGGCGATGCCGTTGCGGTCGGCGATGAAGTTGCCGTCCCCCGCGCCGATGATGGTGGCGTTGGTGCCGCCTACCCGCACACCGCCGAAGTTTTTTCGGATCATCTCCCCCACATTCTGGGGGTCCATAATCAGCAGGGACAGGCAGTCCTGCCACAGGTCCCGCCAGCCCCGGCCTCCCCGGCCGTAGTCGTGGTGGGGGAGGAAGGAACAGCCGTAAATCCGGCGCAGGAAAGGCTGGAAGCTGACCCACCGCATCCAGCGGTCAAAATTGGGGTTCCCGGTGTGATAGCGGACGTTCACCTGTTCCTGCCAGTGGGCCCTGGTCACGCTGAGGGCCGCCCGCACCTGTTCCACTGTGGAGAAAGAGGAGAGGACCCGTTGGATTTCCTCCTCGTCCTCCGAGACCCCCAGCAGCACGATGTACTCGGCGCTCTGTCCCGGCTCCAGGGTAATGGCGGGGAAGCGGATGCCGCCCATGGCCTCCCGGCCGGCAAACGACCTCCCTGCGGGGACGCCCTCCGCCCCCTCATAGACCGCCCGGGGCTTGAGGAAGGTGCCCCCCTCTCCAATAAAGCTGTCCACCGTGGGATAAAACGCCGCCGGGCACTCTCCCATTCCGGTGGACCCCAGCACATAGTAGATTTTGTGGTTCTCCCGGTGGCCCTTTTCGTCAAAGGACATGGTGGGCTTCACCAGAACGCCATGCTCTGTGGTCTGGAGACGATGAAGCATGGAGGTCACGTTCCGGTGGTCCCGGATATTGTCCGCGCTACGGCCGTAGATGGGGATGGCGGCAATGCCGGTCACTTTCTGAGAAACAGCCCCGGTGTTGGTGAGCTGAACCTCCATGATCTCCACGTTCTCCTGGGGCGGGACAAAGGAGGTAATCTCAGCCTTGAGGCCAACCCCCTTCGACTCCCGCTCCACCGTCTGCCACATCAGGCCGGCGGTCAGGGCGCTCCCGTCCTGAGCCTGGGTAAAGCGGTCCGCCTCCTGTTGGGCGGATGCCCCCGTGGCCGACCAGCAGCCCTCCTCCGTGACGCACCAGAAGTTTCGGGTGCTCCGACTGGTGTGCAGGTTTTCGGAGCTCACCGGCTCCAGCAGGAAGATCTCCTGGTCCAGCTTGCAGTCCCCACCCAGACCGGGGGTAATGGCGCTCTTCAGCCCGGCCTCGCTGGCCAGGGGGAAATAGAGACAGCTGACCGCCTCGGGATTATTCAGCGTAAAGGTCCCGTCGTCGTCCAAAAAGCGAATTGGTTCCATGGCTTCCACCTCCAAAAATTATGGCTTTCTTTGATAGACCCGCACATAGTCCACTGCAAATATGGCATCTGTAAAGTCTGTGGTTTCGTCGGGATAGCCCACCCAATTTCCGCCCACAGCCAGGTTCAAAATGAGATACATGTCGTGGTCAAAGGGGGCGGGGAAAGGCTTTTTTACGCCGTCCTTCCCGACGGAGTACCATCGGCTCACTTGGTGAAACTGCCTGCCGTCCACATACCAGCGCAGTCTCCCCGGCTCCCAGAGAAGGGCAAAGTTGTGGAACTCCTCCGTAAAATCTGCCTGGGCCAGCGTCACCGTCCCCTGGTCCTGCTCGTGGGGCAGACCGTAGTGAATGGTTCCGTGGTTTGTCCCGATCCGGTCCCCCATGATTTCCATGATGTCGATTTCCCCGCACTCCGGCCACTGGCCGTACCGGTCCTCGTCGGTGGTCATCAGCCAGAAGGCGGGGAGAAAGCCCTTTCCCTTTGGCACCCTCAGCCGGGCCTCAAACAGCCCGTAGGTGAAGTCGTGCTTCCACTGGGTGGAGATTCGCCCGGAGGTATAGAAGACATGGCCGTCCTCGTGGACCGTTTTCACGGGGCGGATCAGCAGCTTGCCGTCCTCCAGGGTGATATTGTCCCTGGAGTCCACATATTCCTGGAGCTCCTCGTTGACCCAGCCCGGCTCATGCAGCTCCACATTCCAGCGGCTCCGGTCCAGCACCGGACCGTCGAAGTTGTCCTCAAAAACCAATTTGTAATTCTGGTAAGAGAGCATATTGTCCATTTCGGTTCAGCCTCCTTGCAACGCTTCAAAGATTCTGTTCAGATAGAAGGAGTTCACCCAGGCTCCCGCTCCAAAGCCGAACAGCAGCCAGAAGGCGAACACCACTCCCAGCGAAAGGGGAATCAGCATACAGAGCAGGAGGGGCAGCAGATTGACTGTGGTCATCAGAAATGTAACCGGTAGATTGACCAGAGCTAGCCGGGCTGCGTTGCTCAGGTGGTTGGAAAAGGTATTCTCAAAGCGGGCCAGCAAGGGAAACAGCCAGGACAGCAGGGCTGTCAAAAAAACGGCGATGATTGTTAACAGAATGAACAGCATCGGTGATATGAGCAGCGTCTCGGCATAGAGCGCAGCGCGGAGCACTGCCAGAAGAGTCACATCCACAAAGAGCATGATGGCGGCCGGAAACGATGGCAGGAAGTTTTCCCTCAGTGCCCGGAGGAAGTCTTTGATAGGTGTGTAGTCCTGCCCCCGGATCATTTTCAGTGTCACGGTGTACAGCGACGTGACAGCCGTTCCCGAAAAGACAACGGTCACACAGGAGAGGACCAACGCCAGATTCAAAAGCAGCAAGTCACACACCTTTGTCAAAAATCGAATCAGCAGACCGTCTGGATGAAACATATCTGTATCCCTCCTTTTGATTATTTTATCTTAATCTAACTTTCCTATATATCAGTGTAATATCAAAAATATTAAAATCAATTCATTCTTCAATTTCAGTTTGCACCTGCGTATCCAAAGAGGTCTGCAAAGATTTTTTAGACAAATTTTGATAGTTTATAGCCGTTTCTACTCCTTTTCATTTACTCTCCGGCACTCTTTGAAAACAGTGTTTCCACGTGTTCCACATCTGTCTGTGGCTGTTTATGTGGTCAGGAGGATCGACGCTCCGGAAGAGGCACCCTATAAACACAACGAAACGCTGTGTAATCCGCTCGATTTTTACCTCTGTATTTCTCCGTTTTAGATTGCAATTTTCTATCGACTTTCGCCTCCTATTTCGGTATTGTGTTGCTTGCAAAAGCCCCACAAAACACTGAAAATTAGGAGGAAAATGTATGACCAACATGAAAAAGCGCATTGCCGCCACACTGACAGCAGCTATCCTCACAACTGTCCTCACTGTCCCCGCCATGGCAACGGAAACGCCCGACAAATCCGTCCGGGTGAGCAGTTACAAGGGAAGTACCCTGGAGGTAGGAGACCGTAGCGGACTCATCATCGGTCCCAGCGGTGCAAACTATACTGTGACTTCCAGCAACCCAGACACGGTAGCGGTGGAACAGGTGCTGACCTTCTGGGTTGCCATTGCCAAAGCGGAGGGGATCGCAGAGATCACCGTCTCCAACAGCGCTGGAGAACGTGGGACCGTAATACTGACGGTTGGCTCCGCAGCCCCCGCTGCGCCGGAAGCCCCCGCCAGCGGGGACAGCGCCGGCCTGACAGACAACCTGGAGATACGGCAGGAGATGATCTGGCTCATCAACCAGACCCGAAAGGACAACGGAGTGTCGGAACTGCCGGTCAGCGAGGCCCTAATGAATGCCGCCCAAGCCTGCTCCGACCGGCGCTACACATGGCATCACGCCCTGGAGGAAAGCCAAGCCGCTGTTGACGCCGGTTACCCCTATGGCTTCGGCGACAACCTCACCGTGTTCACTGGTACAGACAACGCCGCCCAGCGCGCTGTCGACAATTGGATCAACTCGCCCGGCCACTTCCAGACCATGATCGACCCGAGATGCGACTGCATCGGTGTGGGCGTGACCCAGTACGACGGCATCACCTACTGCTATATGTTTGTCGGAATACCCAACAGCGTCAACTTCTACACATAACCAAACAGTAACCAAGGAGGGCCGTCCAGGAAGCTGGATGGCCTTCTCTCATGGTGGTAGAAAGCAGAGTACAGGCAGAAAAATACAACACCGGGGAGCAGATTTACTGCTCAGATATTGCGTACCAGTAAACAAGGAATTAAACCCCTTTATCAGTCCCAAGGCTGTATGCACAAGCGGAACCGCCATTTGGTAGACAACAGCAGCGTGTGTGTCTGCTACCTCAACAAGGAGAACGGCGGGACGGCCTATACAGTGGACTATGCGGGAAAGAAAGGACTGGAGATCATCAACCTTGCCCTCTAACAGCAAAAGCGCACCATAGGCGGTTAGGGGCTGTTCTCTTGACGGTCTGGATAGGCGGAACGGACATAGAGCAGGGATTGTTTCCAGCGGGGAAGTGTGCTATACTGGGGTTAGCAAACTAAGCGACAAGTTGGATTTTCAGAGGAGGGTTTCTTAATGGAGATGGAAGGTATTGTATCTGTATGGGCGGGTGTATTTGAAACAGACAAGGCATTAAGGGAATATTTTGATTATATGCCTGGGCGTGACATTCCTCCTTTTAGCCAGGATTTTTTTGATGGGTGCGACATCTATCCTTTTGACATAGATTTTTCAGAACGAAGTGTTCATGAATTTACAGTAGACCCAGAAGTGTTGGTATGTCATAATTCTGAAGGTACAGATATAGGGCTGGAATTGAAAAAACTCTTTCCGCAGGGGTTGGAAAAGCCCTGCAATGCGGCAATTTTGGTCTACAACTACAAGTATGACCCAGAAGACGGCACTCCCAACCCCAATGCACCAGTGACTTTTTTAGGTGCGGTTCCATGTGCTTTGGATTGATACACACCAGCTTATCAGGCTGACAAAAGTACAAAACAGTGCGGCGGTGATTATCCCGCCGCGCTCTCTATTATTGCCCCATATCCTGCCCTTGTCGGTCAAGCATTTGCCCCTATCCTGTTCTTTGGGAGAGGCCGGGGGCGCAGGGGCAGAGCCACCGCAAAACCTACCGTCAGCCGCCGCACCAGTGCAGACGGTTTTGCCGTTATAATGAAGCGGACGAAAGCGAGGGGCAGGGTTGTCAAATCCTGTTCCCCGTTTTCGGCGGCGAAATGGCAACGGCAAAAATGCAGACAGTCAAGGGGACAGAGTGGAGTCCTTGACCGTTCCGGGCTGGGCTTATCGCAAAAAAATGACAGAAAGCCATAGGCCGGAGTGGTACTGGCAGCGGCTCTCAACCATCAGAACCATTTCCGTTTTGTCAGTAGCGGTGTCGGTGATGTCCTGCACAAAATAGCCGGAAACGGGTGGGGACGGTGTTGCCCCTGGGGCGCTGTGTCACACAGTCCGAATTGAGAAGATTAAGCATTGAGGAAGAAATCCGCCAGCTTGAAAACAAGAAAAAGCGGCTCATCCAAGAGCAGAAAGAGCAAGAGCGCAAGGACAGGACAAACCGGCTCTGCAAGCGCATGGGGCTTTTTGAGAAGCTGCTGCCCGACACCATCCCGCTGACGGAGGAGCAGTTCAAGACCTTTTTGGAGCAGACCGTACTGACCGAACACAGCCGCCGCATACTGGACGGATTGACCGCCCAGAACGCCGCCACAGCCCCCGCACAGGGCGCAGGAACGGCGGGGAGGGATAACACCCAGCCTGCCGCCAAAACCGCCCATCCAGCACAGGAGGGCGGCGCAGACGGGAGCGCGGTGCAAGGGTAACGGGCTTGCGGAGTGAGGCCGGGGGTATTATCCATCCCCGGCCCCGTTGGGCGTTATTGTGCCGCTGTTCTGCCGGTGGATGTTGCCTTAATGCGCCTTAAAAACAGAGATATATTCATCATAGGCTTCCTTTATTTTTCTTCGGCAAATACTTTTCCATAAGGAAATGCACTTGCCCCTATCTCGTAAGGTGTCCGGTTCCATATTGCCCCCAAATCCAATACAATCCTCGTCGTATTCAATTAACCCTTTTTCTCCAGATATTGCAATTTCATTCGGACATTCACAAAAGCTAAACTGCGTACACTTAAAACAGTATATTCCCAGCTTAAATGTATTTTTGCATGGGTGAATTTCTTCACCTATCGCTCCATCGCAATACCCTTCGATAAGCAAATGTTGCATTTTCATTTTGGTAAGACTTCTCCTTCCGTTTATTACCTGATACCATACTTTTCTCCTTCGACAAAAATATAACTTTGCGCCCGCCGCCTGGACTGCGTGACCGAGGTACGCATGGGCAACACCGGCCTCACCGTTTCCGGCTAATTCAAAATGATAGAAAGATATTTACTATCAACAAAACTGCCCCAGCCATCCCATGCCGACATATGCTTGATTTTGCTCATATCTGGGAGTGGAATATCATGTTTAGATAAAAGTTGCTGCATATCTCGAAAGACACTTATCGTTTCTTGAAACGCATAATCCAGACTTGCACCATCGCAGGTATTGCAAAATTCAATGGGCAGCATCAAGAGTTGATTGATTTCATCCTCTGCGTTGCCAGTTGTCAGACCTGCAAACAAGGCTGTCAGTTCTTGATAATCTTTTTCGGAAAGTGTCCCATTATAGTTTCCTGTATTTGTCTTTTCATAGCCCTCAAACTCAAAAAGAAATTCGGGAATAACAGCAGAATAGATGTCCCAGCCCTTGTCCCAATAATCTTCCGTCCACTGCCAACAACGCTTTGCTACTGGTGTCCAATCTCGTTCGGGGAAACGAGTGACCAAGTATGTTTCAACACACATAAACAGGTAGCAAAACCTCCCGGTCAAAGAGAGTTTTTTCCAAGCTCTTTCTATATTTTTCATAGTGACCTCCGATAGATTTTCCATCACTATCCATTAAAGAATTTCAAAACTGCAACCTCGCTCCTGCCAAAATCGGTGGGAGCATTTTTCATGGAAGCATATGACGAACCGGCCTAAACGGTAGCCAGAACGGGGGCGGGGCGCAAGGGTAACGGGCTTGCGGAGCGAGGCCGGGAGGGGGTACACTTCCCTTGGCCTTGTTGGGCACTACTGCGCCATCTTCGTGTAAAGCTATCGGTGTAATATCTCCTACTTGAGCTTTTGGTTAATTAGGTCTATCTCATCCGTCAATTCTTCGAGTTCATCCTCTGAAAGAACATGACCATGACACAGTTCAGAAGAGAATAGGCAATTCAATTTATTTATATGCTTTCTAAAGAACCTCAACTCATCGGCTGAATGGAAAGCCGCCCTGTAAAAAAGAGTGCTATATACAGCCAATGCATCCAAGCCACCTTCGGATATTTGTTTTCCAAACTCATATAAGCATCTATCCACAGATTGCCTTATTGTAAAGTTTTCTGCAATAATGTACTCGTAAAATGCCTCAATAACATGATACTTTAGTTTATAAAACTCGCTCATGCTTATTGTTCTCCTTAAAACACTGCCATCACTCAGCCTGCGTGAACGAGGTACGCATAGGCAACACCGGCTTCATCGTTTCTGACGTTTCTGCCAGCGGAATAGACCAAGGGAATAATCTATCATGTAAAGTAAGGGCATTCCTGCGATGAATATCCAAAAATAGTGACTTGTAAAAAGAATGAAACATATATCCTTTAGGATATTCATAAATGGGGAAATGATAAAATTGGACTTACTTATATTAAGGATTAAAAACAAAAGCACAATTATCAATTCGCTTAAAAGCCACGGAAACGCTACTATGCAATATACACACCCTAAAAGGGGAAGTTTATTTCGCTCTCCTGGTGCTGTTTCAGAATCTTTTGACCTGGTACGTCGAGGAGAGATTAAAATGCCTCGTAGTTTTTTGCTCCGAACTCGATAATAAAATTTCGCTGATAGTAAAAAAGGAAAATAGCAAGAACAAAGTCGTTCCAAAAATATTGCGACCATCACTTCCCAAATCCATCCAAAGAAGATAAGGCACAAACAGGTTTCAATACTCATCGCGATTATCCATCCCCATTAGTTTGTAACCAGTCTACCACAACAGTCGTCATTTTTCCACTATCATCCATCAAACAATTTCAAAATATCAACCTCGCTTCTGCCCAAAAACGGCGGGAGCGTTTTTATCGCAACCACCGTCAAAACCGACCATCAGCACAGGGGAACGGCGCAGGCGGGAGCCGGAACGGGGGCGCGGCGCAGAGGTAACGGGCTTGCGCCACGTTCCCTGCCCCCAGCAAGGGCAAGTCCGCCGTTGCCGCCGCCGCTTACCGGGCGGGGGAGAAACTCACCAACGACTTTGACGGGGAAACCCACGACTACACCCACAAGGGCGGCGTTGTCCATACCGAGATTTTATTGCCAGACCACGCCCCCAGCCAGTACGCAGACAGGGCGGTTTTGTGGAACGCGGTGGAGAAAATCGAGAAAGCGAAAAATGCCCAGCTTGCAAGAGAAATTGAAATTGCCCTGCCCCGTGAATTGACAAGGGTGCAGGGCATTTCTCTTGTCCGCGAGTATGTGAAAGAGCAGTTTGTCAATGCGGGAATGTGCGCCGACTTTGCCATCCACGACACCGGCGGCGGCAACCCTCACGCCCATATCATGCTGACAATGCGCCCCATCCAGCAGGGCGGCGCGTGGGGAGCAAAGCAGAAAAAGGAGTACATCCTTGACCCGCAGGGAAAGAAAATCTATGACCCGAAAAAGCGGCAGTACAAGTGCAAGGCCATCCCCGCCACCGACTGGAACGAGCAGACCAAGGTCGAGGAATGGCGGGCGGCGTGGGCGCAGCTTTGCAACCGGGCGTTGGAGCAGTACGGACACGCCGGGCGCATCGACCACCGCAGTTATGAGCGGCAGGGCATCGACCAGATACCCACCGTCCATTTAGGCGTTGCCGCTTCCGCTATGGAGAAGCGCGGCATCCGTACCGAGCGCGGCGATCTGAACCGGGAAATCGAAGTGACAAATCAGAAGTTGCGGCAACTGAAAGCCCGTATCGCCAAGCTGCAAAAGTGGCTGAAAGAGGAACAGGAGAACACCGAGCCGCCCACCCTTGCCGACTATATCCAGGGCATCCTGTCCCGCAGGGCGCGGGAGGGGAAATCGCAGGTTTCCCAATCCATCTATAATCTCAAGGACGCGGCGAAAATGCTGAATTTCCTGCAAGCCAACAACATCATGGATATGGCGGGGCTTGATGAAAAATTCAAGTCCATGATAGGGGAACAACTGGACATTCAAGGCAAGCTGAAACCCGTTGAACGGCGGTTAGGCACTCTGAAAAAGCACATCGAGCAAGCCGACATTTACTTCAAGTACAAGGGGAAAAAGCCGCTGACCGAGGCCGAGCAAATCCTATTCACGGCGGCGCATGACTATCTGAAAGGCGTGATGAACGGCAAGACCGTCCTGCCGGTAAAGGCGTGGAAAGCGGAGTATACCAAACTGACCGCCAAGAGGGAAACGCTCAACCGGCGGTATCTCGCGCTGAAAGGGGAAGTGAAAGAAGCCGAGCAAATCCGCAGGAGCGTTTACAATATCGTGCGGCAGGAACAGCGGGAGCAGCAGCCCCGCAGGGCGCAGGATATGGAGCAGTAACACGCAGGGCGGCGGGATAGTCACCGCCGCCCTGTTTTGGACTTTCAGCAATCGAATAAGCCGGTCAAAGAAGGGGCTAAGGTGGCAACCTCAGCAAGTAACAGACCAGATACCACAGTTATATAAAATCTGATATTTCTTGGTTACCATTAAGCCACTTCAAAAGCCATTCAAAGAAAGTCAACTTAGGCTTACATGGGGACATTCCTTCGCCACAGAAAAACCAGATTTGTCCCTTGCTTGGCCCATTCAAGATTAAATCCCATCCAGCGCCATCACCTAATTCAATTAGCGTCAAGTGTCCATAAACCGTAGAGTCTAATAAATCGCTGATTCGACCTTTGTATTCCTTTTCAGATTCATCCGGTTTTCTTGGGAAAACTGCCTCATCGTCATCATCTTCCCATATCCATCCATTCCAAAAAGGAAAGTCTTTTTTCAAAAAATTAGGTTTGCGAAAAGTTTGATTTAAGCGATTCATACACACGGATGAAAAGTGTTGATTGCGGACTTTTTTCCATCCATCCCCTACTGTGGTTAAAAACAACACATATTCTGTTGGGAGTTCAACACCATACTGCTCATTAAAGTTTTCGATGTCCATCTTTGTCAAACACGGATAAGTAGGAACTTCTTTTTCTTTTATTAATTTTTCTATTTCTCTCAACATAATATCTGGTGGCATATTTTCCTCCTATTGCAGCCTTAATCTTGCGTTGGGACAAATCTGTTAAAATTAATTATAGCATATTTTCTTGCTGAAAACAATCTCCGTTCTATATCCGTTCCGACTATCCAGACGGTCAAGGGCCGAGTAGTATTTTTTGCTCCGCAAAAAATCTCCACTCTTCCCCCTTGACTGTCTGGATTTTTGCCGTTGCCATTTCGCCGCCGAAAACGGGGAACAGGATTTGACAACCCTGCCCCCCGCTTTCGTCTGCTTCATTTTAACGGCAAAACCGTCTGCACTGGTGCGGCGGCTGCCGGTAGGTTTTGCGGTGGCTCTGCCCCCGCGCCCCCGGCCTCTCCCAAAGAACAGGATAAGGGCAAGTGCGTCACCGGCGGGCGTGGACATTTAGGCTTGCGGCACAGCCCCCAAACTCCCATGAATACGGCTTCCTGGGGCGCTCCAAGCCCCGATGCAGGGCGGGGTAAGGTTTTATACTACCCACCCCCGAAAACGGCTTCTAACCGTCCACGGGACTTTTCCCGCTTGATTTTTCCCATCCCTTGAAAAGTTCCTCTTGACAAAAAGCCTAAAGGACTGTTCAGGGAACTACCGGCCCGGCATGAGCTTTGCCGCCAAGCGGGATTACCAACGTGCTTCTAACATAGCCGGAGGATGATATTAGCCCTATGGCTTTGACGACAACCTCCTCGTGACGGCAGAAAGCAGAGCACAGGCAGAAAAATATAACGCCGAAGGCCACAGATTTACTGCTCAGATATTGCGTAACCGAAAACAAAGAATGAAACCCTTTCCGTTGACCCGCGCAAGATTCAGGCCGACTCCTGGCAAAACAATATAGGATGTGGTAAAATAGTATATCATTATCTGGAGCGCATGCATTATGAATAACGACAAAGTGTTTCAAATGAATTTCGGGAAAGTTTACGGGCTTCTGCTGGACAAGGCCACCAGGAAGGGCAGGACGAAGGCCGAGGTGGATGAAGTCATCTGCTGGCTGACGGGGTACAGCCCGGAGCAGCTGGAGGCGTTCCGCCCCGCCGGCCTCTGCTACGGGGACTTTTTCCGCAAGGCACCCCAGCCCAATCCGAACCGGGTGCTGATCAAGGGCGTGGTCTGCGGCGTCCGGGTGGAGGAGGTAGAGGACCCGCTCATGCGGGAAATCCGTTACCTGGATAAGCTGATCGACGAGTTGGCGAAGGGAAAGACGATGGAGAAGATTCTGCGGAAATAGGAGGAAGCAGCCATGTGGGTATGTCCCAAGTGCGGGCGATCATTCAAAAATGTGGACCAGAGCCACTACTGCGGGAAACCTCCGGCGACGATTGAGGAGTATATCGCCGCCCAGCCGGAGGAGGCGCAGGACTATCTGCGGCAGATCAACGCCGCCATCAAGGCCAGCATCCCGGAGACCAAGGAGAAAATCTCCTGGAGTATGCCCACCTACTGGAAGGGCCGCAACCTGATCCAGTTCGCAGCCTTCAAGCGGCACATCGGCCTGTACCCCAGCCCGGAGGCTGTGGAGGCGTTCGCTGGGCGGCTGACGGAGTACAAGACCAGCAAGGGTGCCATCCAGCTCCCCTACAGCAAGCCGCTCCCGCTGGAGCTGATTGGGGAGATTGCGAGGTGGTGCGAGGATAACATCTGAGTACAGACGAATCATTGTGTAGCCTGAAAGAACGCCTGCCCGCCTTCTCCAGAGCGCGGGCAGGCATTTTCTGTGTCTTAATTTTGCAGAAAATTTTTGTGGGATTTTGCCGTCTCCGGTGTATAGTAGGACATACGAAGAAAAAGGAGGGAGACATTGTGGAGGATGTGCAGCTGGTTCACGCCCTGCAAAACCGGCAGAATGGGGCGATGGAGCAATTCCAGACGGCGTACACCCCTCTGCTCCGGTACATCATCGCCCCCATCCTCCCTGACGAGCGGGACCGGGAGGAGTGCCTGTCCGACGTGCTGCTTCGGGTGTGGGACTCCATCGGCACGTTTGACCCCGGCAAGGCCGCTCTGACCACCTGGCTCACCCATCTGACCCGCAACGCGGCCCTCAACCGCCGCCGGGGGAATGAGCGCCGCAGGGAGGGCGGCACACTGGACGAAACCATGCCGGATTCCGCCGACGGCCCGGAGCAGTCACTTCTCAAAGCGGAAGCGGCGCGGACCCTTTGGGCGGCGGTGGAGCGGCTGGGCCGCAGGGACCGGGAGCTGTTCCTGCGCAAATATTACTACTACCAGCCCACCGCCCAGATCGCAGCCGAATCCGGCCTGACCGTCCGGGCGGTGGAGGGGAAGCTGTACCGTATCCGCAAGCATTTACAGTCGGAACTGGGAGGTGTATTCCATGGATGAATTTGACCGTCTGCTCTATGAGGGCTCCGCCCAGCTGCCGCCGGAGCTGTCCGAGCTGAAGCCGCCCTGTCCGTGGAAAAAGCCCATCAGCCAGATTTGCTGGGGACTGGCTCTCGTTACCATCACCCTCAACTTTTTGGGCCTGGACACCATTCTGCCGGCGGTGGGGGCGGCGTTGCTGTGGCTGGGCCTGGCCCCCCTGCGGCGGGAGAACAGTGGATTCCGGTTCGCCTATGCCTGTGCCACTCTGTACGCCCTGCTGCGCTTGGCTGTTGTGTTGTTCCAGGCTACACCTTTGGATCATTGGCTTGCGGGCCTAATCGGTCAGGAGTGGAACACCACCACCGGCCCAGTGCCCCTCTACTATGCGCTGCGGACAGTCCTGATCCAGTTGGTTCTGGTCTTTGCGGTCGGCGGACTGTGGCAGGGATTGAAGGGGGTGTTCCATCAAGCCGGACAGAAGCCCCGCACCGCCGCTGCCGGAGGACTGGTCATGCTGGAGGTTCTGCTGCTTCCGATGGCCCTCGTTGGGCTGGAGGGATGGCTGCTGGTGGGACCCATCCTGATCCTGTGGGTCTGCCTGATCGTGAGCCTGCGCAGAATTGGCAAAAGTCTGGATCAGGCGGGCTATACCATGCAGCCCGCTCCTATGGCCGTCTCCAACAGGCTGGCCCTGGGGGTGTGGCTGGGCCTTCATCTCCTGATCATCGCCGCCCTGCCGCTGCTGTTCTCCCGCCTGCCCGCCGGTGTTCAGACGCAGGTATATGGTACAACTGCCAGCGATTCTCCTCTCCGTTCTGAACTGCTGGAGCTTGGCTTCCCGGAGGACATCTTGAGCAAGCTGGACGACAGCGAACTGGCTCGGTTTGAGGGGGCCTATGGGCTGAAAAAGGCGGGGTATCGCAATGACGAAAGCAATCTTCCAGACGGAATGCCCAGTATTGTCACCGTGGAGGTTCCGGTGCGGGACGAGAAATACGGGTTCCGCACGGTCTACCTGGCCTATCTGCACTGGAATCCCAATGAGGCGTCCGGCGGCTATATGGAGGGCGTCCAGATCGCCCAGGACTACCAGGGCGTTACTGCTTGGACTACGCAGCCAGATGGAGTTCTGAAGTGGCAGGACAGCGCCGGGAACGCTTATACCATGCCGCTGAACTTCCGGTTTGACACGGACAACGCCGGAACGGCTTGCTATTACGCCAACTTCTCTCTGCCGAAGGATGTCAGCGGCCCCACGGAGGGTTTCCTGTTCTGGGAAGCGACGCCTACTTTTCCGGAGATCGTCTCGCTATACAATTTTTCCGTGACTGCCGCCCACAAGCGCAGCTGCTGGCAGTACCCCTACACCCTGCCGTCTGAACTGCTGGCCTCCAGCTTCCACGCGCCCAGCTGGCAGTGGCGGATGTACCAATGGACCTCCGAGGGCCAGCTGGCCCCGGAAGGGCAGTATGATCCCGGAAAGTATTGAGACCGTTCAGCGTTCTGAATGAGAACGCACAGCCCCGTTCCTATATAGAACAGTTCGTCATCAGCCTCAACATCTTCTGTTACGATCACCCGTCAGACTTAGTTCTGGCGGGTGAGTTTTTATACAGCAAAAATTTTTTCGGCACATGAAAAATAAAATGTCGTTTTTGGACTCTGGAGGTTGTGGTAGATGGATGAGAGAGTCAGCGCATAAGGGCAGAGGAAAAACTGACTCAACAGAAAGGATGGGCAAGTACAACATGAAAGAATCCAGCTACAAGAGCTACGATGAACTGCCGCTGTTCCTGAATGCGGCAACGGTAGCGAAGGTGCTGGGCGTCTCGGCACACCCAAGGAGGTGCGGATTGAAGTACAAGCAGTGGCCCAAGCGTGATCCAATCAAGAACTACTTCCAGCTGCCCAACGAGATATTCCTGCTGGGACTGTCGCCCGGTGCGCTGGCCGTCTACTCCTATCTGCTCTGCTGTGAGAACCGAAACACCTACCAATGCTGGCCCAGCTACAAGACAATCGGCAGAGCAGTGCGGATGAGCGCCAACACCGTCCGCAAGTATGTGTGTGAACTGGAGGAGCGGCGGCTCATCAGTACAGAGAGTACGACAGTCACCACCAAGGCTGGTCTGAAGCGCAACGGCAATCTGCTCTACACCATCCGTCCGATTCAGCTGGCGCTGGACCAGTTCTACGAACAGCAGTTGGCGCAGATAGATGTGGCGGCTGAGCGTCATCGGGTCGCAACGACACTCGCACTCCGCAACAATAGTGCGCACTCAACGTGACAGCCTGTGCGCCGCTGTGTGGCCTCTCTGCTATCCGGAAGGTAACAAGCCGCCGCTCACCGCAGACGCAGCCGTGTCCAAAGCGTGTGGCCGGTGTGCGCCATCCAGTGAATTCAGCACAACCGAAAGTGGCAGGTGAACCGAGGGGTCGAAAAATGTGCAGGATAAAGGCCGGGGGTCGCTTGCGCGTCCCCCGGCCAGCCACACCGCCCCGCAGAGCGGGTCGGGGCTTTTCCATAGGTGGTCGGAATTTTCGCTTTTTGCTGTGGCAGGTGGCCGTAAATGAGGAGAACAGAGAAAATACTGCATCATTTCACCATTTCACAAGGTGGCTGTCACAGGTGGTTTTCAGAGATTTTGCAGAAACCAACGCGGGGGTCATTTTTCACCCCCTGGGGTCAAGCCGGGGGTCAGTTTTTCATCTGCCCTTACAGTCACCGCAATACTGGCGGGTCTAAGCGGGGATATGTGCAAGGATCTGCGCCAACAACAAGTGGATACCTCAGAGGTCAAAAATGCTGAGCAGCAAGCTGCCGCCCAGCATGAAATCAAAACCAAGCTCGTCAGGTCATCCGCATTCCCATCTGTGGCCACTCAATCGTCTGCTCAAAAAAGTCAACCAGCTGATCCATAACGCCCTGCGCCGCATAGATCGTAGCGATCATGAACGCATCCGGGTCTACAGAACTCAAGTCAAGATCGTACCCAAGACTGCGAATCCACTGCGTAAAAAAGACACGCTGTACTCTGCCGTTGCCTTCCCGAAATGGATGCAGCATATTGACGGTGTGATAAAAGTCCGCTACCTCCTCCGCCAGCCCACGATGGGACAAGCGCTCACCGCTGAAACCAGCCAGGCGCTTGAAGCACGCATCGGCACACGGTTCGATTTCTGCAGCAGGAACAAAAGCGGTTCCCTTCTTGGAGATATTGATAGTGCGTATTTGTCCAGCCCAGTCATAGAGATCACAGAACAGGAATTGGTGGATGCGTTTGTAGTGGTCAAAGTCAAAGCCGCCGACAATCGGCTGCTGATCCAGCAGACTGGCTTTTCCTAAAACGACAGCCGCCTCTGTTTCCGCTAGCACCGCTTCGTCTTGGATACCCAGCTTGTTGATCAGGCAAGTTGTTCCCGGATAGCAGCCGTCTGTTGTGGAGTCCATGCTGTAGGCCATGTCAGCACTCTCCTCTGCTGGAAGTAACATGAGCCAGGTACTGCTCCAGCGTAATTTCGCCGGCGAGCAATTTCCGGCACAGTTCCTTACAGACTTCCGTAACAAAAAGTCCCTCCATCCGCAGAGAAACCTCCGCAGCCTCAATAGAGTGCTCAATGGAACGCGGCATGAATCACACCTCCACCTAATCAGGAGTTATTATATGCATTGTAGCACAAAGGGTAAACGGTTGCAAACTGAAAATCACCTCTGCCCCTATCAAATTTTGCGCCACAAAACAAAGAATAAAAGTCCTCGAAAAAAATAGTAGCTATTCCCGACAAAGTGTGGTATGTGTTGGTGTTGCAAAGGAGGCAGTAGATATGAGAACGACTCTGGAAGATCTCTACTACGGCAATATCACACCCAACGAACAGAGGATGGCGCCTGGCTCAGAGTTAAAGCGGGCGGTAGATCGTGTCGCCAGCTACGAAAAACAACTCACAGAGCAACTCGAAGAAGCTGAGCAAGAGACTCTTACAAAGCTCATCCGGTCACAGCATGAGATCAACAGCATCACAGCAACCAAGAATTTTATCCTGGGCTTTCGGCTGGGTGTCAGGATCATGGCCGAGTGCATGAATGACAATGACGGTGATATTCGGACTGGAGGTGAATGACAAATGGCAAAGCGCAGACCGTCCGGCGACGGCATGGTGCGCAAGCGTGACGACGGTCGCTGGGAGGGCCGCATCGTAGTAGGCCACAAGGAAAACGGCGACTCTATCTTCCGCTACGTCTATGCTCCCACGCAGAAAGAGCTGTCCGTGAAGCTCCGCCAGCATATCGACAACTACCAGGGCGCCGACCTGACAGAGCAGAGCCGGATGACCTTGAGCGAGTGGCTCGACAAGTGGCTGGAAAATATGGTGGATACTCTGCGGCCCAACACGCTGAGGAACTACCGAAGCTACATCGAGAACCACATCCGCCCCGGCCTGGGCGATAAGCCGCTGGCCCGGATTACACCGAAAGACGTCCAACGGTTCTATGAGAAGCTGAACAACACCCTGGCCAGCAGTACAGTTCGCCGCATCCACACCACGCTCCACGGTGCGCTGAAGGCGGCACAGCAGGCTCACCTGATCGCCAGCAACCCGACCGAGCAGATCACCGCTCCCAGGTTCAGCTATGGGACAAAGCAAATACTGACGGATGAGCAGTTGGATGTGTTCATGAAGGTCATCGCAGAGGATGAAATCTGGTGTGACTTCTTCTACACAGAACTGACCACAGGCCTGCGCCGGGGCGAGATCTGCGGGCTCAAGTGGGAGGACTTCGATGAAACTAGCGGCACTCTGAAAATCTGCCGCACCCTCTACCGAGAAGATGGTGGTGGGCTGACTGCCGGAGATACCAAGACCAGCGCCGGTACTCGGAAGATCGTTCTGCCCTCCAGTACAGCGGCTCTGCTCAGTAAAAGGAAAGTATCGGCTCTGACTGAGTGGATATTCCCCAACCCGCTGAAGCCGGAGCAGCCCACTGATCCTGGCTCCGCATACCGCCAGTTGAAAGTTCTGCTGAAGCGGGCCGGCCTTCCGAACATTCGCTTCCACGACTTGCGTCACACCTTCGCAACTCACGCTCTGGCGTCAGGTGTGGACGTGAAAACCCTGTCCAGTATCCTGGGCCACACCAGAGCGGCGTTTACCTTGGATACCTACACCCATACCACTGGCGATATGCAAAAGCGGGCATCGGAAGTAGTAGGAGATTTCCTGATAGATATTTTTGGAGAGGAGCTGAGACCATGGGAAGAAAGCGCAAAAGTGGCGAGGGTACCGTCCGACTGAGAAAGGATGGCCGCTGGGAGGGGCGGGTGGTCATCGGTTATGATGACAAGGGCCTGCCCAAGACGAAGAATGTCCTTGCCAGGACTAAGGGGGAGTGCGTGGAGAAGCTGAGCGCTCTGAAAAACGTAGTAACGCCAACAGCCGCTGTCAAGGTCAGATCGGATATGCCCTTTGGTGAGTGGATGACATTCTGGTATGAGACCTGCTGTAAACCCGCCGTCCGGCCAAACACGCGGACAGGCTATGAAAATAATATCCGCCTGTACATCCGTCCAAGGTTGGGCAATGTTCCTCTCAATAAGCTGACCGCAAACGACCTCCAGCGGTTCATAAACTGGATGAGGCAAGATGGACGGAGTGAATATCGGGAATCCAGAGGTGACGGGCTCTCCGCTAATACGATACGGCACTGTTATGGTCTCTGCCGCAGAGCCTTGGAAAAAGCTGTGGCTGAAAAACTGATTTCTCAAAATCCGGCAAAGGAATGTAAACTCCCTTCGGCCAGACGAATGGAGATGCGGCTGCTCAACCGGGAGGAACTGCAAAAGCTGCTGATTCAGGCCAGGGCCGAGGGTTACTATGAGGTGTTCCTGCTGGAACTGACCACCGGGCTTCGAGTGGGAGAGTTGATGGCCCTCCAGTGGGATGATCTGAATCTCAACACCGGCGAACTAAGAATCGAGCGTCAGGTCTACCAGATCAAAGGCGAGCTGCTGATACAACCGCCGAAAAACAAAGCCTCCATTCGAACGGTGATTCTGCCGCCCGCAGTGGTCGCCGCACTGAGAATGTACAAGCAGGCCGTCTCTTCACGGTGGATATTTCCCTCGCCTAAAAAAGAGGACGCTCCGATAGCCCCCTCCGTCGTCAGCCACCGTCTGGCCAAGATTCTAAAACACGCCGGATGCAAAAAGGTGCGGTTCCATGACCTGCGTCATGTGTTCGCTACCAACGCACTGGAGCATGGAATGGATGTGAAGACCCTGTCCACCATCATCGGTCACATCTCCAGTGCTACTACATTGAACGTCTACGCCCACGTGACTGATGATATGCAGAAGCAGGCCGCCGCAAAAATCGACCGGGGCATCGGTAGGGCGGAGGCAGCGGAGCCCGCACCGCCGGCAGAACCCAAGGCTATGATGACCGATTTCCAGCCCACCTGGAAGGGGAGGCGACGGTGGGGAACCGGGTCCCTCAGTCAAAGTAAAAGCGGTCGATGGACTGGACGGTGCGCAATCACATGGCCGGATGGGAGGCTGGAAACACGAAACGTCCATGCCGATACAGAGGAAGAATGCGAAAGGCTGCTGGCAATCATGATTGCCGAGATGCGAGCGGAGGTGGCTGCTGAAAAAGAGCGGCTGAGGGCAGAGAGCAAGGCTGGTTGACGGACCCGCCCCACCGGGGATAACCCGGTAGGGCGGTTTTCTCTGTCTGTGGGCAAATATGTGGTCAGAGGGTATGCACTCATAATGGACAGGCAAAAAAGGTTGTGGAAGCAGTGGGTTTCGGGGAGTTATCGGATGCTTTCACAGGTATAAATCTGCTAATTCCTATGAGACACTACTTGCGCTGATACATACAAAGAGAAAAGTCTGTGATCTACTCTTGACAAACAGGAACATTTGTTTTATTCTTTTGGTAGGCGAAAGCCAATCTCGTAGCTTTCCGGTGAGGTCCACACCCAGGTGTGGCCTCAGATATTCATGGGCCTCGTAGGGCAATAACGCCACCCTGTACGAAGGGAACTCCATGAAGGTCTACAGTTTTTGGCGCTGTGCCGGCAGTGCGGGTGTGTATCTTTCCGTGGAAAGCGGAAAGGACACAAAATGAGCGAAGCAGTCACCATTGTCTACTGTGGAGAAACAGTATCGGTGCCAAAGGAGGTCGCAGACTTCCTGGAGCAGGATCAAAAGCGGGAACAGGCGCAGACCCGGCAGGATACCAGACACCTGAGTAGAAGTGAGTTTGAAACGGTGCCGTCCGGTTGGAGAGGTGCTAGGCGTCCCGTGGAAGATGAGGTGCTCCGGAACCTCCGGCTTGAAAATCTGCAGAAAGCCATGAATCAGCTGGACCAGAACGACCAATGTCTTCTCTCTCTTCGTTATGACGATGAGTTGACTATGGAGGAAATCGGTAAGGTCTACGGGATATCCAAGATGGCTGTATCAAAGCGGCTGAGAAAACTCCACGAAAAGTTGAGGGGCTCTGTATGACAGGGCTCCTCAATTTTTATTTTTTAAAAATTGGTTTACAAACTGTTGACGAGTGTCCTTATAGACAGAGGGGTGTGGAGCAGCAGTTCCATATCTCTACTTTTTATGAGAGGGAGAATGAAAATGAACAGGTCAGAAAAGGAGAAAAATCTGTTGCTGCAGCTTCTGTCAGAGATGGCTCAAGGCGAAACCGTGGACTATGTCGTTCGAGGAATGCAAGAGAGCCTGGGTGCGGATGCGCCAACGGTGGAGGCGGTGCGGGAGTATCTGCTGAGGCAGGACAACACCGACAGCTTGGATACACAGCAACAGGCTCTGGTGATGGATCAGCTGCTGGAGTACGCGGAGGTCAACTTCCGAACCACCTGCGATCTGATCCGTTACCGGCACTTCAAGTCTGCAGGACTGGTAAGCTCCATGGAAGAATTCCTGGCACTCATCTATCCGGACGAAACGTCTGATTGGAGGGAGGAGGAATCAACATGAAAGTATCTCAATTCAAAGACTACAGTGAGCTGCCGCTGTTTCTCAATGCGGAGTTGGTAGCAAAGGTACTTGGCGTGTCGCCCTCCAGCGGCTACGAACTGATGCACGAACCGGGCTTCCCGATTCTGAAAATCGGAAACAGGATGGTCGTACCCAAGGAGAAGTTCATCCGGTAGGTGGAGCAGAACACTGGTGGAGGTGGTAACTGATGAGGCGACGATTCACTCCCATTAGCTGGCCTCGCCGTGACCCAAGACACTACCGATTCGCTATACCCAACGCAGTGTGGGAGTATCAGCTCAGACCTGCTGAGTTCGTGATTTTTTCCTATCTCTGCTATCACAGCTCCGCCAGCGAACCCACTCTGGAAGAAATCGCGGCTGGTGTCCACATGACGACAGGTACAGTGAAAAAGTATATGGACAGTCTGTCAGCCAAGAAACTTATCAGTGGAGATAGTACTCCTGCACTCAAGAGCAAAGACAAAAAATTTTTCACGCTACCCAACGAGATGTTTCTGTTGCGGCTCTCACCCTCTGCGTTTGTGGTCTACGCCTATCTGCTGCTAATCGAGGATCGCCAGACGCACACCTGCCACCCAAGCTACAACACCATCGCCACGGCAACAGGTTTGGCGAAGAACACTGCGATGAAAAGTATCAACACACTGTTGGAGATAGAACTCATCGCAGTGGAGTCCAGCAGCTATTTCGACAAGCGCGGGATGAAGTGGAAGGGTAACAATCTCTACACGATTCTGCCGGTGCGGGCGGCAGTGGATGCGTTGGCTTCCGTATGCCATAATGAAACTGGGTGCGGTCTTTGATCTGAAAAGCTATCTGCTGATATACCTGATTTTTATGTATGGAGCGATTCCTCTGGCGATTTTGTTCGCCTCCGCCGCCTATCAATTCACCCGGCGGGCGGATCTGTCTCTGGTCCTCTTTGCCGCCTTTGCCGCCCTCAGTCTGACGGTCTGGAAGGAGAAATGGCAGCTCTGCTGGCTGAATCCCTGTGTTTGGGCAGTCTCCGATGATTTTTCCAATTACCGTATTTTTCGCTCGGTGGCCTATGTGCGGCTTACCTGGCTGCTGGCAATGGCCGGACTGTGGGTATTGTCCTATCTCTGTGTACGTCAATACGGGAAGGGACCGCTCGGCTCATTTGCTCATAATATCCGGCGATTTTACCGTCCAGCGATAGCGGCGGCATTGATAGCCTGTTCCAGCCTGCTCTATATGGGCCAGCCCTTCCTCGATCACAGCAGCCCGGATATCGATTATGATTTTGTATTTGCCTCTGAATATATGGAGGCTGTCACCTGTTCCGGCTGTTATGCAGACGTGCGTCCCGACCCCAAAACGGGCAGCGTATATGGGAAGGCCCAATTTCAGCTTCAAAATACCAGCGGTCAGGAACAGAATGTCCGTTTCCTTATCAATCCGGGATACGAAATTTCCCCCATTCAAGCAAATGGCGCAGATGTGCCGTTTACCTTGGAGGATAGGCAGGAAATCAACGAAAAGGCGTTCGTTGTGGTCATCCCTGCCGCCCCGG
Organism: Firmicutes bacterium ASF500; assembly: GCA_000492175.2. Classification (NCBI taxonomy): domain Bacteria; kingdom Bacillati; phylum Bacillota; species Firmicutes bacterium ASF500. Next base: position 1,410,887 of record CP097573.1, read on the forward strand.
AAATTGAGCTTACCATGGAATATGGCGGTTTTCCCCAGGAGTGGAATATCGTGTCCGCTGAACAGGGCAGTCTGGAAATCAGCGGCGCCTATATGAAGCTGGAAAACGACGCGCTGGCTCCCTGCCCCTATAAAGTGCGGTATCAGGGAGATCACCTTTCCAACGTGACAGACATCACCCTCCCCGGACATATGACCCCCATTTTGTTTGGGCTTGGCTCCACTGAGCTGCTGCGGGAAAACTCGGACAGCACAAAAACATGGCGCATGGAGCGGGACAGCTATCGTATGATTATATATGCCGGGGATTATATCCGGGAGGAAATTCCGGTGGAATCGGCGGGCATTACTGTTAATTTCTATTACAGCCGTAAGCATCAGCCTGTCATGGAGGCTATGAACGCCGCGGAATCCATCCGCCAGACCATTGAATACTGTACCGAACATATCGGCCCGCTGTCTTTTTATGGAGATGGGACCTTTGACCTGATCGAGCGGCGAAGCGACGGCGGCGGATATGCGGGAGACGGCGCCAGCATTGCGGATGAGCTGGACTATACCGCTGAAAACCTGTCCAACAGCGCAAAAGGCGGCTCCTCCGCTCAGGTGACGATCCATGAAATTGTCCATCAATGGTGGGGCCTGGGGAATATGTTTGACCCCATGGATGAGAGCGGCATCTGGTCTGCCGAGGGGCTGACCTGCTACACCACTTATCGCATTGTAAAGGCGCTGTATGGGGAACGTGAGGCCCAGACCAGCTTTGTGGACACTTGGCAGGAGGCCGCAGACGACTACTACAAGGATTTCTATGTCCGCCCCCCGGAGTACCTGTCAGCTTTGCCGGAGCAGTATCAGGCTGACATTACCAAATAACTTGCGAGGGATGCGGCAATATAACGAAATGCCCTTGAAAATCTTGAAGGCTGAACAACTGGTGGGCGGTGAGGAGGCTATGGACGAGATTTTGAAAGGTCTCTTTGGCCGGGAGCTGAACCCGGAATATCCCTATCTGACCTATCAGGAGTTTCTGGATGCCTGCCATCTGACAGAGGAGGACTTAAACCTTGAATAAAATATTTCGATATGAGCTGCGGCGCTTGCTGTGGAACAGGCTGTTCTTCGGTATTCTGCTGGTGTCCCTGGGATATGGCTGGCTGACACTGACTGGCTCTGTGGTCCGGGGCGTGGCTCACACAGCGCCTTTTTCCCCATGGAGCTTTGGATACTATCTCAGCCAAGCGCTGCCGCTGATCTGCCTGGGAGAATTGTTTTTCCTTGCGTTCTTCTTCTCCAGGGAGGAGCGCCTGCTCCAGCCTTTGACCCAAGCCACCCCAATCAGGCAGCGGCGGTATGCGGCTCTGCGGTGTGGAGCGGTGCTGACAGCTACCCTTGTCCTCTGCCTATGTGTCGCAGTCCTGGCGGTTGGATTCTATGTGTCGCTGTTTGGGTGGGTGGATTATGGGGAACTGATTTTACCCGCTCTATTGACCCTGATCCCGCCCATTGTCTTTTGCCTGGGGGCAGGGCTGATGTTGAGCCGCTTCGACCATACCCTGATCTACGCTCTTATGGCGGCAGTAATTTTATCGACTGTGTTACCCCTGCCCCCGGCAATCAATTTTTCGTTGAGCGGTTTCTTCTCTCAATTTCCTTTGACGATTGAAAAATTAGACCCAGCATTTCATGTTCCGGGATGGCTTGCGGTACATCAAATTATCTTAACCGCCCTGGGGACTTTTTTGCTGTTCATGTACCGAGAAATGGCAGCTGCCAAACTATGTGACAAGGCATAACAACAAGACCTGTTACTGCATCTTCTTCGCAACACTCAACGGCGTCAATTTCTATGGATCAGTCGTTCTGTGGATAATAATGTGTAACGTTGAAAAACCATAAAACTGCAAGCTGTGCGTTCCATTCAGCGTGGAGCGCACAGTTTTTCTCACTTATTTCAGTGGATGCCCAATCAAATTTTGCATAGCAGAAAACAAGGAAATAGTGCCTTGTAACCAGAGGCTTTATCCATTATAATAAAATTATAATTACCTTGAAGGGAATACAACAATGAAAGAATAAAATGAAGAAGTCGTTAAGTACATTTTTGTTCTATACGTTATACAACAGCAACAAAAGTATTTTTCTCAAAAATGGATATTGTTTTGTTGGCCTGTAACAACATAAAAAATGACAGACACCGCCCTGTAATGAGCCAAAGCCTTGCGGGAGAGTATTTTGAAGAAAGAATTTGAAGAGGGGCTTTAAAATGATTAGAAAACAGATTATTGCTACATCCGGAGTGGACCGGCAAAATCAGCAGCTTTCAATAGAAGTACTGGCCGAGAATGCAAAAGCTTTTTCTGCTGAAACTGCGGTAACGCGTATGAGTATCAATCATGATTGTACACTGCTTCCAATCGGGAAAATTTTATCAGGTTCTTTAAAACAACTTGATAGTGGAGACGTTGCCCTTGAAGTGTTGATTGACGATTTTGCTGACTCCTTTGTCCCTTTTAAGGGTCCAAACGGCGAATCATTATATTTTGCTGAAAGTTCCTATGATTCCAGGCCATTTATAGACTTTCAATCAGAAACACTAAAAAAACTCAATATTATGATCAATCCTCTTAATTTCACACAGGATGATTATAATGATATTGTAGCTTACTTGTGCAATTGTTGTGATGCTCAAGTCGAAACAACGATTGCAAAAAGTTTGCTTCCTACTCCAGAAATAGTCTTTAACTTTGTAACAGGTTATCTGCTCGGCGCACTATGTAAGCAAACTTTAAGTAAAACAAATGATAAACTTTCTAATGATATTTCAGACGATCTTGCAAAATGTTATACTGCTATAAAAAGTGCCATTAAAAAGATTATGCAAAAGATTACATCTCGTGGACAAGTTGTCTATATATTTACGGAGCCAAATCAGCCCATTGAATTAGTTGTAAAAGCTAAAAAAGTCGATACTGTTCTAAAAGCTCTCGAAGCATTGAAAGAATATGATATTTCTCAAAAAGTTCAGCAATTTAACTACTATACGAATGGAAATTTAAAAAAGATTCAATTTATTTATGATGAAAATGAATTCAAATGGGAAATGAACTATCTTACAACTAATACTGGGCAAGTAATCGGAACGAAAGCTAATTACAAACGCACTATTCAAATGTATCACTCGGTTTTGGAAAGCCCAACTGCCGGATTCTCTATTGGCGGTACCGCAACTATGGAAAGCCAGGAAGAATAAAATCCCTGGTAAAAGTTTTCAGATAACCGTGATTATTGCCAACTCAATACAAGGCCACCCTGGAAAAACTGGGTGTCCATGTCCTCCGACGTCAAGGGTGAGATCTATGAGGGCCTGCTCCAAAAAAACGCGGAGGACGTAAAGAGCGGCGCAGGGCAGTACTTCACGCCTCGCCCTCTCATCCGGGCTATGGTGCGCTGCATCCGCCTGGGTAATGTCAAGAATAATGCGCAAAATAGTTTGCAGGCTTTGGCAGAATAGAATCAGCCAGCAATAGAGGCATCCTTCCGGGTAGCCACTAAGTGCTTCATATTCATGTACTTCTTGTTGCCCCACTGGGTGCCAGCTACATGGCGGAGTCTGGAACAGACCAGCATCAAAGCAGAATTGCCATCCGGGAAGCAGCCCACTACTCTGGTGCGGCGGCGGATCTCCCGGTTGAGCCGTTCCATGACATTGTTGGTGCGGATACGAGTCCAGTGTTCGCCGGGAAAGTCGCAATAGGTCAGCGTCTCTTCAATGCCGTCTTCTACCTTATTTGCAGCCTCGCTCAGCCTCATGGTACGAAGCTCCTCCACCACAGATTTAGCCTTCTCCCGAGCAGCCTTTTTGCTCTCTTGGGCATGGATCGCCTTGAGCATCTTGGCCACCAACTTCACCTTAGAGCGCGGTGTCACAGAAAAGACATTGCGGTAGAAATGAACAGTACACCGCTGGTATTTGGCCTCCGGGAACACTTCTCCCACAGCCTCCAGCATACCAAGACACTTGTCCCCAACCACCAGCTTGACTCCGTCCAGACCACGGCCTCGCAGCCACTGGAAGAAGCTGACCCAACTGGCCTTGTCCTCCTTCATGCCTTCGGCAGCGCCAAGAACTTCACGGTATCCGTCCTCATTTACCGCAATCGCCACCAGAACGGCTACATTCTCATACTCTCCGCCCCAGTTCCGCCGCAGATAGATCCCGTCCACATAGACATACGGATAACGTCCGCATTGTAAAGGCCGGTTGCGCCAATCCTCAATGTGGACATACGCTTTTTTGTTCAGCTCGCTGATGGCCGCTGGGGACTCTTTGCTTCCCCACAGCGCCTCCGTGATGTCCTCTACCCTGCGCACCGAGACACCAGCCAGGTACATTTCGATGAGAGCTTCCTCCACACTGCTTTCGCGCCGGCGATACCGCTCTATAATGGCCGTTTCAAAAGAAACTCCCTTCAGGCGGGGCACATGGAGCGTAACATCGCCGGAGGTAGTGGTAAGGTTCCGGCTGTAGTGACCACTGCGGTACCCCTGGCGAGCCTCATTTCGCTCATACCGGGCTGCCTGAGTTAGTTTCTCCGCTTCCTGCTCCAGCAGCTCATTCAGCGTTTCTTCCACGCTCCCGCGAACCAGCTCCTTAAGTTGACCCTTGATTACTTCTTCATTTAGCTGTACAATCTTCTCTGACATGGTTTGCTCTCTCCTCTCTGAATGGTGTGTCCATACTTCATTCTACCAGAGAGCTGCAAACCTTGTCTTTTTTATTTGCGCAACTTATTGTACCTTATCTCCGCCTGGAGCCGATGAAGATCATTGCAGATCCATGCTGTAGCAGCGTCGGATTTTTCCTTGCCGCTCAGGAATACATCGCCCACCCGGAACGATACACCCTGGATCGGGAGCAGAAAGAATTTTTGAAAAATCAGACCTTTTATGGAAGTGAGATTGTACCAGCCACCTACAAAACCGCACTGATGAATTTGTACCTCCACAACATCGGAGACATCTACGGAACCGTCCCCGTTACCTTGGGGGATGCGCTGTTGACCGCCCCCGGCTACCGAGTGGACTACGTGCTGACCAATCCGCCTTTCGGAAAGAAGTCCTCCATTACCTTCACCAATGAGGAGGGAGAGCAGGAGGAGGAAGACCTGGTTTACAACCGAACCGACTTCTGGACCACCAGCTCCAACAAGCAGCTGAATTTTGTCCAGCACATCAATACGCTCCTGAACGCCAGGGGCAAGGCGGCGGTGGTTGTGCCGGACAACGTGCTCTTCGAGGGTGGGGCCGGTGAGACGGTGCGCCGAAAGCTGCTGGAGACCACTGACCTGCACACGATCCTGCATCTGCCCACCGGGATTTTTTACAAGCCGGGCGTCAAGGCAAACGTGATTTTCTTTGACAAGCGCCCCGCCAGCCCGGAGCGGCAGACGAAAGAGGTGTGGGTGTACGACTTCCGCACCAACATCCATTTCACGCTGAAGCAGCATCCCATGACGGACGCCGATCTGGAGGATTTTATCTCCTGCTTCCATCCGGAGAACCGGCATCAGCGCCATGAGACATGGTCGGAGGATCACCCGGATGGCCGCTGGAGGAAATTCACCGTTCAGGAAATTCTGGACCGGGATAAAGCCAGTCTGGATATCTTCTGGATCAAGGACAAATCTCTTGCGGACCTGGACAGCCTGCCCGCGCCGGATGTATTGGCTCTGGATATTATCGAAAATCTCCAGAGCGCACTGGATGGTTTCCAAGAACTACTGATGCAGCAACTAAACACGACACCGGAATGATAGTTCTATGCACATCTATCATGATGCTTCACGAAATACACCTGCAAGGTTCAACCTCTGCGGGTGTATTCTTTCAGTGGCACTCACAGCAGAATTATTTATTATGTCCAGTTGCAAAAAAATTTATACGCTCCCTCTTGACAAAGCTTACTCAATCAAGTATCCTATATACAGAACATACATTCGGTTACAACAACTAAACAACCTGCCTCGCTCTACTTCCGACTTACATATCTGAGGCTGTGCAAGACCTTGCGGTACGACATTCTGTACCGCTGGTCGTTTTGCCAGCAAGGATGTGTAGGTCTTTTGTTTTTCTGGTATGGAGGGAACAGCGTGGGCGGCTATCACACTCTGTCCTGTATTCCATCACAGAGAGAAAAGACCGTCACAACTGACAAGGAGGCAAGTCCTATATGAAAGAATCCGCCTACAAGAACTATGACGAGCTGCCGTTGTTCCTGAACGCAGCAACGGTGGCAAAGGTGCTGGGTGTCTCACCATCCAGCGGCTACGAGTTGATGCACGAGTCGGATTTTCCGGTTCTGAAAATCGGCAGCAGACTCGTGGTTCCCAAAGAGAAATTTATGGAGTGGGTGTCGCAGCACATTCAGGGAGGCGAAGATTGAAGTACGCACAGTGGCCCAAGCGTGATCCGAGCAAGAACTACTTCCAGCTACCCAACGAGATATTCCTGCTGGGCCTGTCACCAGGCGCACTGGCCGTCTACTCCTACCTGCTCTGCTGTGAGAACCGGAGTACCTACCAGTGCTGGCCCAGCTACAAGACCATCGGCAGAACAGTGCGGATGAGCGCCAACACCGTCCGCAAGTATGTGTGCGAGCTGGAGGAGCGGCAGCTCATCAGTACAGAGAACACATCCGTCACCACCAAGGCTGGCCTGAAGCGCAACGGCAATCTGCTCTACACCATCCGTCCGATCCAACTGGCTCTGGATCAGTTCTACGAACAGCAGCTGGCGCAGATGGACACGGCGGCTGAACGTCATCGAGCCGCAACGGCACTCGCACTCCGCAGTGATAGCGCGCACTCAGTGTGACAGCCTGTGTACCGCTGTGTGGCCCTGATGGTGTCCGGAAGGTAACAAGCCGCCGCTCACCACAGGCACAACCGTGTCAAAAGCGCGTGGCCGGTGTACGCCATCCAGCGAAATCAGCGCGACCGAAAGTGGCAGGTGAACCGGGGGGTCGAAAAAGGTGCAGCCGGCTAAGGATTTGTCAAGAATAAAAATTCAGAAAGAGTTGAATAGACCAGAGAGGAAAGAGGGTACAGGAAACCAGGCCCACCATAGTGGACCAGATGAGTTGTATGGAAAGTGGACTGCTAAGCGGCAGGCAAAACTGGTTCGTAGAGTTTGTTGTCTCTCATGATCGCAAAAATGACGGACGTCATCTTCTTGGACACATGGCCGATGATATTCATGTAGCGCAGCCCCTCCGCCGATTTCTTTTCGTAATAGACCTTGAACATCGGATCGAACTGTACCGCAATGGCGCCAGCCATCCAGATGGCCCGGCGCAGATATGGCGAACCACGTTTGGACATATGGACGGCACGGGATTTTTTGTCTCCAGACTGTTTCACTTTTGGATTCAGCCCCGCATAAGCCGCCAGTTTATCCGCCGAGGCAAAGCAGGAGATGTCCCGAATCTCGCTGAGGATGACGGCGCCCAGCACAGGGCCAATACCGGTGATGGAGGTGAGGGTGGAGTCAAACTGGGAGAACAGTTCCGCAATTCTTTTCTCCAATACGGCGGCCGCGTCCTGAAGAGACTGGAACTGATCCAGGTACAGCAGAAGCAGTGCGGAGTAAGCGCCCGCGCAGTCCGGGATACCGAAACTGTCCCTGGCAAGCTCCTTGAGCTGTCTGGCTTTCCACTCCCCAAAGCGTCCGTTGCTGGCCGCCTGGAGGACCTCGGTCAGCTTCCCGGTCTGCGCTCTGGACAGCTTCTCCGGCGTGGGATACTGACGCAAAACGGCGAGGGCAGTTTTCCCGAAGATCGTACTGAACTGGCTTTCAAACTCGGGGAATACCTGATCCAAAAGAGCGGTGATCTTCCGCTTGAGATCGCTTCCCATATCGATGAGGTAGAAGCGGTTCCGGCAGAGCTCCCGCAGCGCCAGCAGCTTCTCCTGCGGTACACTGCTGGCCTTGTACCGGCCAAAGCGGATGGTCTCCGCAATGACCAGGGTGTCGATCTCGTCTGTCTTATTATCCTCCATCAGCATCTCCCGCATGGCATCCGTCTGGATGGGATTGAGTACCACCACCTGGTATCCCTCTTTCCGCAGACGGGTGTAGAGAGCCAGCCAGTAGTGGGCCGTTGATTCCATGGCGAAGAGAAACTCGCTCTTGTGGTTTGTTAGTTTTCTCAGCCGCTCCAGCAGTACGCTGCAGCCTGAGCAGCTGTTGCGGATAGAGAAAGGCTTATACACTGTCCGCCCCTCCGAATCAATGACGCGGACCATGTGGCTGCGCTTGGAGATGTCGATTCCAACGATAAACATAGCAAACACCATCCTGCTAAAATTTACAGACAGTCCTCGCGCTCTTACTGAGTCATATCCTGCTTCGAGATGAGCGGAGAGCTGCCGCTCCCGCATCCGGCTCAACAATGAACCCTCATAAGATAGAGGTCCCATGCTGCACAAGCGGATTAACGCCGCAGGGATAAAAGAAGGGAACCTCTGTCTGCGGGGAAAGTATATCACCGCCGTACCCGGCGAGGATACCGAAACTGTTGAATCAGCCGGTGCATAACCGGTGGGTAATCTTCCGCTGAACCCACCGGTCGAAATTATAGCAGGATAAAGGCCGGGGGTCGCTTATGCGCCCCCCGGCCAGCCACACCGCCCCGCAGAGCGGGTCGGGGCTTTTCAATAGGTGGTCGGAATTTTCACTTTTTGCTGGGGCGGGTGGCCGGTATCAGAAAATTCAGAGAGAAAACCACAGTGTTTCGCCATTCCGCAAGGTGGCTGTCGCAGGTGGTTTTCAGAGATTTTGCAAAAACCAACGCGGGGGTCATTTTTCACTCCCTGGAGTCAAGTCGGGGGTCAGTTTTTCCTCTGCCCTTACAGCCGCCGTATTCTCGACGGCTCCAAGCGGGGATATTTGCGAATTTCAGGAAGAGCATCATGCCAGGAGAAAAAACAAATTTGTGTGCGAACCTCCCCTGAGACACAGCAACTCGTCAAAGAGATGTGTCCTCTGGACAGCTGCCGTCTGCTCTTCAAGCTGGCGGTGGAGTTGGACATGGTGATGAATGCGCTGGCTGCAGGGATGGAGATTCCCGATGAGCAACTCCGCACACTGCGGAGTCGGTGCATCCAGGATGTGAAAAATCGGCGGCAGTATCTCGCTGGATGACGCTGTCCACTATCAGAGGGGTAGTCTGTGATCACCCGTACCCTGTTCAAATTCTGCGTTGCAAAACAAAGAATAAAAGTCCTCGAAAAAAGTAGTAGCTATCTTCCGCAAAGTGTGGTATGTGTTTGTGTTGCAAAGGAGGTAGCCGGAGATGAGAAAAATACTGGAAGATCTCTACTATGGCAACATCATACCCAACGAACAGCAGATGATACCTGGCTCAGAGCTGAAGCGGGCAGTAGACCGTGTCGCCAAATATGAAAAGCAGCTCATGGAACAACTGAAGGAGACTGATCAAGAAATCCTCACAAAGCTCATCCGGTCACAGCATGAGATCAACAGTATCACAGCAACCGAGAATTTCATCCTGGGCTTCCGATTGGGTGTCAGGCTGATGGCCGAGTGCATGGATGAAAACGACGGTGATATTCGGACTGGAGGTGAGTAACAAATGGCGAAGCGCAGACCGTCTGGCGACGGCATGGTGAGGAGACGCGATGACGGTCGCTGGGAGGGCCGCATCGTGGTGGGCCACAAAGAAAACGGCGACTCCATCTTCCGGTATGTCTACGCTCCTACACAGAAAGAGCTGTCCGCGAAGCTCCGCCAGCACATCGACAGCTACCAGGGGGCCGACCTGACGGAGCAGAGCCGGATGACCTTGAGCGAGTGGCTCGACAAGTGGCTGGAAAATATGGCGGATACTCTGCGGCCCAACACGCTGAGGAACTATCGCAGTTACATTGAGAACCACATCAGGCCCAGTCTGGGCGATAAGCAACTGGCCCGGCTTACGCCGAAGGATATCCAGCGATTCTATGAGAAACTGGGCGGCAGTCTGGCCAGCGGCACGGTTCGCCGCATCCACACCACGCTCCACGGAACATTGAAGGCGGCGCAGCAGGCTCACCTGATCGCCAGCAACCCCACCGAACAAATTATCGCACCCAAGTTCAGCTATGGAGCAAAGCAAATACTGACGGACGAGCAGCTGGATGTGTTCATGAAGGTCATCGCAGAGGACGAAGTCTGGTGCGACTTCTTCTACGCAGAACTGACCACCGGCTTGCGGCGGGGTGAGATCTGTGGCCTCAAGTGGGAGGACTTCGATGAGGTTGCCAGCACGCTGAAAGTCTGCCGCACCGTCTACCGAGAAGATGGTGGCGGGCTGACTGCCGGGGATACCAAGACCAACGCCGGCACTCGAAAGATCGTGCTGCCCTCCAGTACAGCAGCTTTGCTCAGCAAAAGGAAAGCATCGGCACTGACTGAGTGGATATTCCCCAACCCGCTAAAGCCGGAACAGCCCACCAACCCTGGCTCCGCATACCGCCGACTGAAGGTCCTGCTGAAGCGGGCCGGTCTCCCGAATATTCGCTTCCACGACTTGCGTCACACCTTCGCAACTCACGCTCTGGCGTCGGGCGTGGATGTGAAAACCTTATCGGGTATCCTCGGTCACACCAGGGCGGCGTTCACGCTGGACACCTACACCCACACCACCGGCGACATGCAGAGGCGGGCATCGGAAGTAGTAGGAGATTTCCTGACAGATATTTTCGGAGAGGAGCTGAGACCGTGGGAAGAAAACGCAAAAGCGGCGAGGGTACAGTCCGGCTGAGAAAAGACGGGCGTTGGGAGGGCCGAGTGGTTATCGGCTACGATGACAAGGGCCTGCCCAAGACAAAAAATGTGCTGGCAAAGACCAGGGCAGACTGCGTGGCGAAACTGGGGTCGCTGAAAGAGTCCATGGCTCCCGCAAACGCCGCCAAGATCAGAGCGGATATGCCCTTCGGTGAATGGGTGGAGTTCTGGTATGAGAATCACTGCAAGCCCGCCGTCCGGCCAAACACACGGACAGGCTACGAAAATAATATCCGCCTGTATATCCGTCCAAGGTTGGGCAATGTTCCTCTCAATAAGCTTGACCGCAAACGACCTCCAGCGGTTCATAAACTGGATGAGGCAGGACGGTCGGAGCGAATACCGGGAGTCCAGAGGCGATGGACTCTCCGCCAATACGATACGGCACTGCTGTGGTCTGTGCCGCAGGGCTCTGGAGAAAGCCGTTACCGAAAAATTGATCGTGCGAAACCCAGCGGAAGAATGTAAACTCCCACCGGTCAGACGAATGGAGATGCGGCTGCTCAGCCGGGAGGAACTGCAGAAGCTGCTGATCCAGGCCCAGGCCGAGGGATACTATGAGGTATTCCTGCTGGAACTGACCACTGGACTCCGAGTAGGAGAACTGATGGCCCTCCAGTGGGATGACCTGAACCTCAACACCGGCGAGCTGAGGATTGAGCGGCAGGTCTATCAAATTAAAGGCGAGCTGCTGATACAGCCGCCAAAGAATAAAGCGTCCATCCGGACAGTGATCCTGCCGCCCGCAGTGGTCACTGAACTGAAAAAATATAAGCAGACGGTTTTCTCCCGGTGGATGTTCCCCTCCCCGAAGAAAGAAGACGCTCCGATAGCCCCCTCAGTCGTCAGCCACCGGCTGGCCAAAATCCTGAAGCACGCTGGATGTAAAAAGGTACGCTTTCACGACCTGCGGCACGTTTTCGCTACCAATGCTCTGGAACATGGGATGGATGTGAAGACCCTGTCCACCGTCATCGGCCACGTCTCCAGTGCCACCACACTGAATGTCTACGCCCACGTCACCGATGATATGCAGAGGCAAGCCGCCGTCAGGATCGACCGGGGCATCGGCAAGGCGAAAACAGCGGAATCCACTGTCAGCGCCAGTGATAAAATGTAAAAAAACGCCGAGGAAAAAATGTAGTTTTGTGGCGGAGGAGGCGAAAAAAAGATAGACTCCCAATAGGGCGAAAAAGAGCCCGGAAAGGGAGTCAGAAAATGAAAGGAGCACAGTGGATGGATATCCGAAGCGACAGACAGAAAGGACTTAGCTATGTGGAGCTGGGACGGAAGTACCACATGGACCCGCGGACGGCAAAGCGGTACGCGGAATCGCCGCAGAAGCCGGAGTACACATTGAGCGAACCGAAGCCAACAAAGATGGATCCGTACAAGCAGATCGTGGACGAGTGGCTGGAGGAAGCGCCGTATTCGGCGCTGCGGATCCTGGAGAAGCTGCGGGAAATGGGATTCGACGGAGGCTACAGCATCGTCAAGGCGTATGTGAGCAGCCGGAAGATGGACTTGAATGAGAAAGCAACAGTGCGGTTTGAGACGATGCCGGGAAAGCAGGGGCAGATGGACTGGGGATTCTTCGAGGATCACCTGGTGTACGAGGATGGGAAGTGGAAGAAGCTGTACTGTTTTCTCATGATACTGGGGTACTCGCGGATGCGGTACATCGAATTTGTAACGGATATGAGCACAAACACACTGATTCGGTGTCACCAGAACGCATTCCGGTACTTTGGCGGGTACCCGGAGGAAATCCTGTACGACAACATGAAGCAGGTGGTCATTAAGCGGCTGCTGAAACAGGAGGACTCTACTCTGAACCGGCAGTTTGAGGACTTTGCGGGATTTTACGGGTTCAAGCCCATCCTGTGCCGCCCCTACCGTGGCCAGACGAAAGGAAAAGTGGAGCGGACGGTGCAGTTTGTGCGGGACAACTTCATGGTCGGGATCAAGTACAACAGCCTGGCAGATTTGAATGGACAAGCCTTGGCTTGGTGTAATAAGGTCAATGGCAAAGTTCATGCCACCACGAACGAGGTTCCTTTTGAGCGGCTGAAAAAGGAGGGGTTGAGTCCCCTCTCCAGAGAGTACATCATCGACAAGATCAACCTTAGGCGGGTACAAAAAGACTGCCTCATCTCCTACGCCGGCAATCAGTACTCCGTGCCAGCGGAGTATGTCGGCAAAGATGTGGCAGTCGTAGCCCTCGACAGTATGCTGGCGGCCTACTATGAAGGCAAGCAGATCGCTCTGCACCGAATATCGTATCAAAGGAAGGACATGGTTGTCAATCCTCAGCATTACCGAAGGCTTACGTTGAAGCAGACAATGGATGCAGAAAATATTCTGCTGGAACAGGGCAAAGTGATAGATTTCCCCTTGAAACCCTCTGATTTATCCAGATATGACGAGGTGCTGTATGACTGAATTTACTATGGACAGGCTGAGGGAAAACCTGGAAGCCCTTAAAATGAAAAACACCCTGGAGATTCTGGACAACTACCTGGAACGGGCGGTGGCGGACAAGCTCAACATTGTGGAGGTTTTGGATCACATTTTCTCAGAAGAAGCCAAATCCAAGCGGAAACGGGCCTATGAGAAGCAGATCCAGATGTCTGGCTTCCCCATTAAGAAGACCCTGGACGACTTCGATTTCTCTTTCCAGCCCTCCATCGATAAACGCCAAATCGATGAGTTGGCCACCATGCGCTTCCTGGAGAACGGGGAGAATGTGGTTTTCCTCGGCCCGCCAGGCGTGGGCAAGACCCATTTGGCCTCCGCCCTGGGCCTGGTGGCAGCACAGCACCGTTTCTCCACCTACTACATCAACTGCCACCAGCTTATTGAGCAGCTCAAAAAGGCCCACTTTGAGAACCGCCTGCCGGACAAGCTCAAAGTTCTGGCCAAGTACAGGATGCTCATCATTGACGAAATCGGCTATCTCCCTATGGATATCCAGGGCGCAAATCTCTTTTTCCAGCTCATTGCCAGACGGTATGAAAAAACGTCTACCGTTTTTACCTCCAACAAGACTTTCTCCCAGTGGAACGAGGTCTTTGCCGACGTCACCATCGCCTCCGCCATCCTGGATCGTGTACTGCATCACTGCACCGTTATCAACATCAAGGGTGAGTCTTACCGCCTGAAAGAACGCAAAGAATTTATGCGTCAGAAACAGCAAATCGTGAACACTCTTTTTGAGCAAGGCAGCTGCTGATTTTGTTACCCACCCCCGCCGAAAAACTACAAAATTTCTTCGGCGTTTTCTTACAATTTCATATTGGCGTTGACAACTCTATCGTTTCCGGAGTGTACCGGTGCCGGAAGTTGTAACTCACCGTGGAAAAATGGGGCAGCTCCTCACTCAGCGTGTATCGCAAAAACCACCGGTATGCTATATCTGTCTGGGCTCTGCGCAACGTTCCCCGCAAAGATACACTCCCATCCAGATGCTGCAGCAATACGATTTTGAATAGCACCACTGGGTCGATGCTCCGCCGGCCCTCTTCTTTGCTGTACGACGCCTCCACGATTTTGTACAATTTCTCGAAATCTACCGCTGCATCCACCTGCCGCAATAGATGTTCGGGCGGCACCAGGCTTTCTGTGTCCACCATTTCTATGACCCCTCGCTCATTTTTCCCTCGCTCCAACATTTCCCTCACCCCTTACTCCCTATTTTATCATCTTTACATGAAAAAGTCTACCAAAAGGCAGACTTTTTCGACAGGCTGGAGCAAGGGCTCTGCCCTTGCCTTTCCCGATTTTTATCCCCTTTCGGGGATAAGCAGGGGTAGAACCCCCGCCCTACTTCATCTGTCTTGATAGAACCCGCCCTACACCCACCGCCGGCTCTTTGTAGGGCGCGACGAAAAAACGATTTCCCTGCCCCGGCCAGAGGCGGACTGGACAAAGGAGGAAAAAACGGATATAATAGGAAAAACCGCGCAAAAGGGAGCCTTGTTATGCTGTATCGTTTTATCTGGATGTTTTTCATATACGCCTTTCTGGGCTGGTGCACCGAGGTGAGCTACGCCGCCCTGGTCACGGGGAAATTTGTCAACCGGGGCTTTCTCAACGGCCCGGTCTGCCCGGTCTATGGCTTCGGGGCGGTCATCGTCCTGGCCGCGCTGACCCCGCTGGCGGACAATCTGCTCCTGCTCTTTCTGGGCTCCATGGCCCTCACCTCCGCCCTGGAGTGGCTCACCGGCTTCGCTCTGGAGAAGCTGTTCCATCAGCGGTGGTGGGACTACTCCGACCAGCCCTTTAACCTCAACGGCTACATCTGCCTGCGCTTCTCCGTCGCCTGGGGCTTTGCCTGCCTGTTTGTGGTCAAGCTCCTTCACCCCACGGTGCTGCTGTTCATCCGCCTGATCCCCCAGGTCCTGGGCGTTGTCCTGCTGGCGCTGATGGGGGCGGTGATGGCGGCGGACCTGGCCGCCACTGTCTCCACCGTCGTCAAGCTGAACCGCCGGCTGGAGCAGATCGACGAGCTGGCCGCCCGGATTAAAGAGGCCTCCAACGAGTTCGGAGAGAACCTGGCCGACCGGGTGCTGGAGGCCGCCGAGGTGGGGGTCGGCTGGAAAGAGGACCTGGACGAGCTGTCCTTCAAGCTGGCGGAGCGCCGGGCCGAGCTGGCCGACAGCCTGGAGGAGTGGGAGGCCCACCGTGAGGAGCACCGGGCTCAGGTCCGCCGCCAGCTGGAGGAGTGGCGCGAGGCCATGGAAAATCTCCACAGCGGGGAGTTTTTTGGGCGCCGCCGCCTGCTGCGGGCCTTCCCCCGCCTGCGCTCCATCGACCACCGGGACGCCCTGGAGCGCCTGCGCCGCCGGACTGAGAATTTTAGAAAACCTTAACGCTTCCGCCCTTTACAATATGGGAAATCTTATGATATAATTGCCGGGATTTTATCCCAGAAAGAGGCCTCGCCTATGGACGAACTGCAAAACTTAAAGGACCGCATGGAGCGGGAACGGCCCACCGCCTGGAAGGACCTGCCCGACATCGCCCTCTACATGGATCAGCTGATCTCCTACATGCCCCGCCAGCTCATCCGCTTTGACGAGGGGAACGCTCTCACCTCCGCAATGGTGAACAACTACATCAAGGACGGCCTGGTCCCCCGGGCGGAGGGCAAGCGGTACGGCCCCATCCACCTGGGCTATCTCACCGCCGTGGTGGCGCTGAAGCAGGTGCTGTCCGTCCGGGACATCGGCGCGCTGATGGGCGCGGGCCGCGCCCTGGAAAAGACGCCCCCGGAGCAGTACGCCTATTTCTGTGACGCCCTGGACCACGCCCTCTCCGACACAGCCCAGGCCATCGACCCGGAGGCCGGCCAGTCCGACCTGGCCAAGATGGCCCTGGACTTCGCCGTGCGCAGCTACGCCAATCAGCTGGCCTGCCAGCGGATTCTCGGCATCCTCCAGCCCCAGGACGGCAAAAAAAACAAGTGAAATAAAAGGAGTCCTTCCTATGTCAGACTTTGTCATCCTCACCGATTCCTCCGCCGATCTGGGCGCCGACCTGGCCCAGCGGCTCAACGTACAGGTCGTCCCCCTCTGCTTTGTGATGGACGACCATACCTATTATAACTATCCCGACAACCGGGAGATGGACCCCCATGCGTTCTACGACCGCCTGCGCCGCGGGGACATGGCCACCACCAACGCCGTCAACGTGGCCCAGTACACCGAGGCCCTGGAGCCCCTGCTCCAGGAGGGGCGGGATGTGCTCATCCTCGCCTTCTCCTCCGGCCTGTCCAACACCTATAACTCCTCCCGTCTGGCGGTGGAGGAGCTGAGCGTCAAATACCCCGACCGGAAGCTGTACACCGTGGACACCCTCTGCGCCTCCCTAGGCCAGGGCCTTCTCGTGTGGTACGCCGCCCGGGAGCGGGACCGGGGCCACTCCATTGACGAGGTCCGGGATTGGGTGGAGGAGCGCAAGCTGAATCTGTGCCACCAGTTCACCGTGGACGACCTCCACTTCCTCAAGCGGGGCGGGCGCATCTCCGCCGCCACCGCTATGGTGGGCTCCATGCTGCACATCAAACCCGTCCTCCATGTGAACGACGAGGGCCTCCTCGTAAGCACCGGCAAGGCCCGGGGCCGTCAGGCCGCCCTCAAGGCCCTGGTGGACCGGATGGAGGAGACCGCCATCGACTCAGGGAGCCTCACCGTCTTCATCAGCCACGGCGACTGCCTGGAGGACGCCCAGACCGTGGAGCGCATGGTCCGGGACCGCTTCGGCGTCCAGGAGATTTATATCAACTACGTGGGCCCCGTCATCGGCGCCCACTCCGGCCCGGGCACCGTGGCCCTGTTCTATGTTGGGACCAACCGGTAAACATCGGGCCGCCGCCCTTGCCTTACATTCGATATGTAGGGCAAGGGCGGCGGCCCGGCGCGCCGTCCCCCGAGGACACGCATTCTCCGTGGACGGCGCGCCGAGGTCGTCGCGCCCTACACGCCTAAAGCCTCCCTCAGAGAGGGGGCCTATTAAAAGACGGGATGTGTAACTATGGACGAAATCAAATGGCTTGAGGTGGCCGTCAACACCACCCCGGACAAGCTGGACCAGGTGTGCGCCCGATTGGCCGCCGCCGGGATGGACAGCCTGGTGATCGAGGACGAGCAGGATTTCCTAAACTTCCTGGAGCAGAACCGGCAGTATTGGGACTATGTAGACCAGGAGCTGCTGGACCGGATGAAGGGGGTCACCCGGGTGAAGTTCTACGTCACTGACGACGGAGACGGACGGGAGCAGCTGGCCCGGTACACCCAGGGGCTGGACTGCGAGTACACCGCCACCCCCCTGGCCGACAACGACTGGGCCTACAGCTGGCAGAAGTACTACAAGCCCCTGGAGATCGGGGCGCGGCTCTACGTGGTGCCCCAGTGGATGCGGGAGGAGCCCGTCCCGGCGGGCCGGGTGCCCTTCTACCTCAACCCCGGCCTCACCTTCGGCACCGGCTCCCACGCCTCCACCCAGCTGTGCCTGGAGGGGGTGGAGGAGCATACCGCCCCCGGGCGGGACGTACTGGACCTGGGCTGCGGCAGCGGCATTCTGTCCATCGCCGCGCTGTGTCTGGGGGCCGGGTCCGCCGTGGCGGTGGACATCGACCCCAAGGCGGCGGACGTGGCCTATGAAAACGCCGCCCTCAACGGCATCGGACGGGACCGGTACACCGTCCGGGCGGGCAACGTGCTGGCCGACAGAGCCCTGGCGGCGGAGCTGGCCCAAAAGCGCTATCATCTGGTGCTGGCCAACATCGTGGCCGACGTTATCATCCCCCTAGCCCCCCAGGTCCCCGGACTGCTGGAGGAGGACGGCGTGTTCCTCTGCTCCGGCATCATCGACACCCGGACCCATGAGGTGGAGGCCGCTTTGAAGCAGGCGGGCCTCACCGTTACTAAAAAATGGGAGAAAAACGGCTGGGCGGCGCTGGAGGCAGTGCGGTCCGCCCCCTGATAAACCCAAAAACCTTGGGCGGCCCGTCTGGGCCGCCCAAATCTATTGTTACACCAGCCGCACCCGGACCTGGTCCCCCTGGGCCATAACCTTGAGGGTATCCCCGGTTTTCAGCTGGCCGGTGAGCATCAAATCGGCGGCGGGGTCCTCCACCAGAGAGGCGATGGCCCGGCGCAGGGGCCGCGCGCCGTATTCCCGAGCGCCGTGTCCGGCCAGGAGGGTCACCGCCCCCTCCTCCACCTCCATGCCTACCCCCAGCTTGTCCAGCCGCTTCCCGGTCTCGGCCAGGAGCTGGCGGGTAATGGCGTTGAGGGTCGCCTGATCCAGGGGATGGAAGACCAGGGTGGCGTCCAGGCGGTTGAGGAACTCGGGGGCGAAGGTGTTGGAGGCGTCGGACAGCACCGCCTTCTCCAGCTCCTCCCGCTCGGCCTCCCCCCCGGCGGCGAAGCCCAGCCGCCTCCCCTTGGCAAACCGCTGGGCCCCCAGATTGGAGGTCATCACCAGGACGGTGTTGCGGAAATCGGTCCTTTTCCCCTGGGCGTCGGTGAGCACCCCCTCCTCCATCACCTGGAGGAGGACGGACCAGATGTCCCGGTGGGCCTTCTCCAGCTCGTCCAGCAGGACTACCGACCAGGGGTGCCGCCGCACCCGCTCGGTGAGCTGGCCCCCCTCCTCATGGCCCACATAGCCGGGCGGGGAGCCCAGCAGGCGGGACACGGTGTGGGCCTCCATATACTCCGACATGTCGAAACGGAGCAGGGCCTCCTCGCTTCCGAAGAGGGTCCGGGCCAGGGAGCGGCACAGCTGGGTCTTGCCCACCCCGCTGGGACCCAGAAGGAGGAAGCAGCCCACCGGCCTCCGGGGGTCCTTCAACCCCAGACGGCCCCGGCGGATGGCCCGGGTGACCGTGTCCACCGCCCTGTCCTGGCCCAGAAGGTGGCGGCGCAAGGCGGTGTCCAGCTCAGCCAGAGCCCTTTTGTCCGCCTCGTCCGGGTCGCAGACGGGCACCCCCGTCCACTGGGACAGCACCGCCTGGATGTGGTGGGGCTCCACAGCGAACTGCCCCCGGCCCGACTGCCACTTCTGGCGCTCCACGTCCAGCTCCCGGCGGAAATCCCGCTCCACGTTGCGCAGGATGGCGGCCTGTTCAAAGTCCTGACGGCGGACCGCGTCGGCCAGCTGGCGTCCCGCCTGGGACACCCGGCCCTCCAGCCGCTGGAGCTCCGGAGGCAGGGCCTTGCCCGACAGCCGGGCCTGCGCCGCCGCCTCGTCCACCAGGTCGATGGCCTTGTCGGGTAAAAACCGCTGGGGCAGATAGCGGCAGGACAGGTCCACCGCCGCCTCCAGGGCGCTGTCCGAGATGATGAGGTGGTGGTGGGCCTCATACCGGCCCCGGAGGCCCTGCAAAATTTCCAGCGCCTCCGC
Source organism: Firmicutes bacterium ASF500 (assembly GCA_000492175.2). Taxonomy (NCBI): domain Bacteria; kingdom Bacillati; phylum Bacillota; species Firmicutes bacterium ASF500. The sequence goes on from CP097573.1 coordinate 1,430,644, forward strand.
CCGGCTGGGCTCCTTGACGGTGACGGGCTGGAACCGCCGCTCCAGGGCGGCGTCCTTTTCGATATACTTGCGGTACTCGTCGATGGTGGTGGCCCCAATCACTTGCAGCTCCCCCCGGCTCAGGGCGGGCTTGAGGATGTTGGCGGCGTCAATGGCCCCCTCGGCGCTGCCCGCCCCCACGATGGTGTGGAGCTCGTCGATGAAGAGGATGATGTTCCCCGCCCGGCGGACCTCCTGGAGGACGTGCTTCAGCTTCTCCTCAAACTCCCCCCGGTACTTGGTGCCCGCCACCATGGCGGACAGGTCCAGGGCGTACAGCCGCTTGCCCAGCAGGTGCTGGGGGGCGGTGCCGTCGGCGATGGCGGCGGCGAGACCCTCCACCACCGCCGTTTTGCCCACCCCCGGCTCGCCAATGAGGGCGGGGTTGTTCTTGGTCCGGCGGGAGAGGATCTGAATCACCCGCTCCAGCTCCTCCCCCCGGCCAATGACCGGGTCCAGACGGCCCTCCGCGGCCATGCGGGTTAAGTCCCGGGCGCACTGGTCCAGCTGGCGGGTGTCGCCGTTGGGACGGGCCTCCGGCTCCCTGGGCCGGGGCTTGGGGGCGGGGGCCTCCTCCCCGCCACCCAGAGACGCGGAGACCGACCGGTACAGCCCGTCGGCCTCCACCCCGCAGTGGGCCAGCAGCCGGGCCGCCCCGCTGCCCCGAGTCCGCAGCAGACCCAGCAGCAGATGCTCGGAGTTTACCGCCCCCTGGCCCAGGCGGCGGCTCTCCTGCACCGCCCCCTGAATGGCCAGACAGCAGTTGGGGGTCAGGCCCTGAAAGCTGGCCTTGGCGGGCACGCCCGTCCCCACCCGCTGGGCAATGGCCGCCCGCAGCGCCTGGCTGTCCGCCCCCGCCCGGCGCAGGGCCATGGCGGCCGGACTGAACTCCTGGCCGGCCAGCCCCAAAAGCAGATGCTCGCTGCCCACATAGCTGTGCCCCAGCTTGGCCGCGTTCTCCTGCGCCAGCCGGATGGCCCCCAGAGCGGTGGATGTGAATTGACTGTCGGACATGATTCGCTCACCTCAGAACTCAAGTGTTTTTACCATCATGCCCAAATTTTTCGGGGTTTAGCCCTGTGAAAACGGGGTTTTTTTGTTGAAAATGTCGAAAAAGGTTTCCTGGATTTGTGAGGCAATCGTGAGGACGCACGTAGGGCGCGACGACCCGGCGCGCCGTCCTCCCGAGGATGCCCCGCTCTCCGTAGACGGCGCGCCGGGGTCGTCGCGCCCTACACCTCGGGGCCTCCGCAGGGAAAGGCTTCTTGTTCTTCCAGATAGGCACAATAAGTCACCATCACTTCGCGGGAAATGATTTTCACAAATGTATACGAATCAAACCCTTTGCTGAACGCCTGAGTATACCACTCAGGATTTTTTCTTCTCATGGTCTGCGCAATTCCCCTCAGCGAGCAGAAAATAATCTTTTTCTCAACACCATATTTGTGAGCCACATCCTTAAAAATCTTTGACATCAGCATGTCTCTGGGATGAAACAGGTACATATCCACCAATTCTATATAATCCACCCCTTTTGATTCTCTTATCACCCCGTGCTGACGTAAAACACAAATAGTAAAGTCCTTCACGATCTTTTTTCTCCCCTCGAAATAGTGATATATCACTATTCTATCACAAACCGCGAAGTAGTGAAATATCACTAACATATTTTCCTCAACTTCTTCATGATATTAGTGATATATCGAGGGGGAGGAGTCTTTGCTATGGATACCCGGCAGGCTGTGGCGCGACGGATCTTGGAATTGTGCCGGGCGCGGGGCATCACGCCCAACGGATTGAGCTATTTATCCGGCGTGTCTCAGTCCACCATCAAAAGCATCCTGAATGGTGAGAGCAAAAACCCCGGATGTGTTACAATCAAAAAGCTTTGCGACGGATTTGGCATCACCCTGGGGGAATTTTTCTCCACGCCTGAGATCGACGCGCTGGAGCAGGAGCTCAAGTAGGACATATTTTTCCTGTCCTTTTTATTTCCACCACAAAGCCTCAAAAAAACAGTTGTCAGGAGCGGTCTTTTAGTGTATAATGACTAACAGCGTGTAACGCCCGTTTTTGAGCTTTGTCTGGGGCGATACTCAAACGATAAGGAGTGGAACCAATTATGAGCTATTCTGTACAAAACATCCGCAACGTGGCCCTGATCGGACATGGCGGCAGCGGCAAGACCGCTCTGGCCGAAAGTCTGCTGTACATGACCAAGGCCATTGACCGCATGGGCAAGGCCACCGACGGCAACACCGTCTGCGACTACGACCCCGAGGAGGTCAAGCGCCAGATTTCCATCTCCCTGGCCGTGGCCCCCGTGGAGTTCAAGGGCTGCAAGATCAACGTGCTGGACACCCCGGGCGGCTTTGACTTCTCCGGCGAGGTGATGGAGGCCCTCCGGGCCGCCGACGCGGCCATTATCGTCTGCTCCGCCAAGGACGGCATCTCCGTGGGCCTGGAGAAGGCCTGGAAATACTGCGAGGAGCGGAACATGCCCCGGTTTATCTACATCTCCAAGACCGACGAGGACAACTCTGACTATAACGCCACCTTCGAGGCCCTCCGCGCCAAGTACGGCAACAAGATTGCCCCCCTGGTGGTCCCCATCTGGGACGACAACAAGAAGGTCACCGGCATCATCGACGTGCTGAACAAGCGGGCCTATGAGATGCAGAAGCTCCAGCGGGTGGAGATCGAGCTGCCCGAGGGCAAGGGCGACGTGGTCACCGAGTTCAACGACGCTTTGAAAGAGTCCGTGGCCGAGACCAGCGAGGAGTTTATGGAAAAATTCTTCGGCGGCGAGGACTTCACCTACGCCGAGATGATCCAGGGCCTGCGCCAGGGCGTCCGGGAGCTGTCCCTGTTCCCCGTACTGTGCGGCTCCGCCGTCAACTGCATGGGCTCCCTGATGCTGATGGACTACATCATGGAGCTGCTGCCCACCCCCATGGAGGGCAACTACCACAAGGCCACCCTGCAAAACGGCGAGACCGAGGAGTTCGTGGTCTCCCCCGGCGGCGTGCCCACCGCCTTCGTGTTCAAGACGGTGTCCGACCAGTATGGCAAATACTCCTTCATCAAGGTTCTGTCCGGCCACATCACCTCCGACCTCACCCTGGTCAACGCCCGTACCGGCGCCTCCGAGAAGCTGGGCCGGCTGTATGTGATGAAGGGCAAGCGGGCCGAGGAGGTCAAGGACCTGTCCTGCGGCGACATCGGCGCCATCGGCAAGATGGACAAGGTGAAAACCGGCGACACCCTGTGCGACAGCCGCAAGGTAGTGGCCTTGAAACAGATTCCCTTCGCCGAGCCCTGCTACTCGGTGGCCATCGCCCCCAAGACCCGGGGCCAGGAGGACAAGGTGGCTCAGGGCCTGTACCGCCTCAACGAGGAGGACCCCTCCTTCACCCTGGTCAACAACGGTGAGACCCATCAGATGGTCCTCACCGGCTCGGGCGACATCCAAGTGGACGTGCTGGTCAGCAAGCTGAAGAGCCGCTTCAACGTGGAGGCAGTTCTCAGCGAGACCCGGGTGCCCTACCGGGAGAAGATTCGCAAGACCGTCCAGAAGCAGGGGCGGCATAAGAAGCAGACCGGCGGCTCCGGCCAGTTCGGCGACGTGTGGATCCGCTTCGAGCCCAACCTGGAGGAGGAACAGATGGTCTTCGCCGAGGAGGTCTTCGGCGGCTCCGTGCCCAAGAACTTCTTCCCCGCCGTGGAGAAGGGCCTGCGCGAGGCCTGCGTCCACGGCCCCCTGGCCGGCTACCCCGTGGTCAATTTGAAGGCCGTCCTGTACGACGGAAGCTACCACCCCGTGGACTCCTCCGAAATCGCCTTCAAGACCGCCGCCCAGCTGGCCTACAAGGCCGCTATGCCCGAGGCCAACCCCGTCCTGCTGGAGCCCGTGGGCGAGCTGAAGGTCACCGTGCCCGACAGCTACATGGGCGATGTCATCGGCGACCTGAACAAGCGCCGGGGCCGTGTCATGGGCATGAATCCCACTGGCGACGGCGACCAGATCATTGAGGCCGAGGTCCCCATGGCCGAGATGACCTCCTACGCCATCGACCTGCGGGCTATGACCCAGTCCCGCGGCTCCTACACCTTCCACTTTATCCGCTATGAGGACTGCCCCCCCGCCGCCCAGGACAAGGCCATCGCCGCCGCCAAGGCTATGGCTGAGGAATAAGACATAAATTCAAACCCGCTGAGAAGCCTTTGCTTCTCAGCGGGTTTTTTAGCCTCCCTCCAGGAAGGAGTACTCCCTCAGTCACCGCCGTTGGCGGCGACAGCTCCCTCAGAGAGGGAGCCTTTGTTTTATCCTCTACAGTAATAGATCAGCATACTCAGCTCCGCCGTCTCCGTCCCCGGATTTTGGTAGGCGTGGGGCACATCCGCGGCGAAGCGGATGGAATCCCCCTTGGTCAGCCGCACCTGATCCCCTGCCACGGTAATATCGACCTCCCCGGAGAACACCGTGACATACTCCACCACCCCCTTCATGTGGGGCTGTGTGGACAGGGCGCTGCCTGCCTTCATGACAATGCGGTAGGTCTCAAAGAGCTTCTGCTCGTCAAAGGTGAAGATGGGGTAGTTCAGATACCGCCCCTCGTCCTCCACCAGGGGCCGGGTGTCCGCCGCACGGACCACCGAGACGGCCTCTCCCCGCTCCTCCACCAGCGAGGTGAAGGAGACCTTATACCCGTTGGCGATCTTCCAGACCACCGAAATGGTGGGGTTGACCTCCCCCTTCTCAATCTGCGCCAGCATACTCCTGGACACCCCTGTGGCAGAGGCGGCGGCGTCCAGCGTCAGCTTCTTCTCTTCCCTGATCCGCTTTGCGTTGGCGGCGATGGTATTTGTGATATCCATATACAGTCTCCCTCTTGACAACATATCGGACTTGCAGTACAATATCCAAGAAATCCAATATATCGGATGGTTCATACAATATCATACTTCAAACAGAAAGGAATGTCAATCATGTTTCACTGGGCTTCATTCTTGACCTACGCCGCCGTCACCTCCGTGACCCCCGGCCCCAACAACATCATGTCCATGTCCAACGCCAACCGCAGGGGCTTTCGGGGCGCAATGCCCTTCAATTTCGGGATTCTGTCCGGATTTTTCATCGTCATGCTCCTCTGCACCGCCTTTTGCAGTCTGCTGTCCACTTGGATTCCCAAGATCAAAACGCCTCTGCTCATCGCGGGGGCGGGCTATATGCTCTACCTGGCCTGGGAGACCTTCCGCGGCTCCGACGCCATTGAGGAAAATCACTCCCGGGACGGCTTTCTGTCTGGCCTCCTCCTGCAATTCATCAACCCCAAAATCTACATCTACTGTATCATGTCCATGGAGGCCTACATTCTCCCCCTCTACAGCGGCCAGCCCCTGCCCCTGTTTGGCTTCGCCGTCCTGCTGACCCTCATCGGTTTTATCGCCACGCTGCTCTGGACAGCCTTCGGCTCGGCCTTCAAGTGGCTCTTCTCCCGGCACGCAAGGGTGGTCAATACGATTATGGCTCTGCTTCTGGTCTACTGCGCCATTTCCCTGTTCCTGGCGTAGACATGCGACGGCCCGCCCCGGTAGGGGCGGGCCGTTCGTTTAAATGTTGGCGTGGGCCAGCTGGGGCTCCCGCTCCAGCTGAGGCTCCGGCCGGAGCCGGGCGGGTTCCTGATGGGTGAGGCCCTTGGCGTTGGCCAGCATCAGCTTGATGCGGTTCTCCTGGTTGATCTTGGTGGCGCCCGGGTCGTAGTCGATGGCCACAATGTTGCTGTAGGGGTACTCGTCTTTCAGCTTGCGGATCATCCCCTTGCCCACGATGTGGTTGGGCAGACAGCCGAAGGGCTGGGTACAGACGATGTTGTTGGTACCCGAGTGGATGAGCTCCAGCATCTCGGCGGTGAGGAGCCAGCCCTCGCCCATCTTGTTGCCGTCCCCCAGATAGCCCTGGACCAGCTTGTGCAGGTCCTGGAAGGTACCCGGGGCCCGGAAGCGGCCCGACTGCTCCAGAGCGGCGATCATATCCCGCTGGCAGGCCTCGATATACTTCATGAACACGCCGCAGCCGAACTTTTTCACCCACTTGCCGCCGTACAGCTCCACGTCGGCCACCCGGTTGTAGATCTTGAAGATGATGAAGTCGGTCAGCCCGGGCACCACCGGCTCTACCCCCTCGGACAGGAGGAATTTTTCCAGGTTGTTGTTGCCCAGGGGGGCGAATTTCACATAGATCTCGCCCACTACGCCCACGCGAATTTTGGGCTCTCCCTCCACGGGGATGGCGGCGAAGTCGGCGCAAATGGCGTCGAAGCTGGCCCGCATCTGCCTGCGGCTCATGCCCCGTCCCGCCTGGAAGCCGTCCACCAGCTTCTGGGACCAGTGGTCAATCATAGCGTCGGCGGCTCCGGACTCCACCTCGTAGGGCCGGACCTGGTTTGCCACATTGACGATGATGTCGCCGTACATCATGGCGTACACCGCCTTGCGGATAAAGGGAAGCGTCAGGGAGAAGCCGGGGTTCTTCTCCAGCCCGGACAGGTTTACCGACACCACGGGGATGTAGGCCATATCCGCTTTCTCCAGCGCCTTGCGCAGCAGGTGGATGTAGTTGGAGGCCCGGCAACCGCCCCCGGTCTGGGTGATGAGCAGGCCTACCTTGTGGGGGTCGTAGCCCCCGTGCTTCACTGCGTCGATGAGCTGTCCGATGACCAGCAGGGCAGGGTAACAAGTGTCGTTGTGGACGTACTTGAGGCCCTCGTCCACAATACCTCTGTGGTTGGTGGTGAGCATGTCTACCTTGTAGCCCTCGCACTCCAGCAGCTTCTTCATCATGCCGAAGTGGACGGGCAGCATCTGGGGCATGAGGAGGGTGTACTCCTCCTTCATCTCCTTGGTGAACAGCAGGCGTCCGGTATTGTCATAGACCAGTTTTGCCATGGTGGGAACTCCTTTCCGGTGTGACGGGTTTGTAGGGCGGGACGACTCGGCCCGCCGTTCGTTCAAGTGGTGCGGTATCAGAGAGGCGGCGCGCCGGGGTCGTCGCGCCCTACAGGTTGTGGGCGCGCGGCGATTCTGTAGGGGCGGATATCATCCGCCCGTCTTTTCGGGGAATGACCTGTTTTGCGGGCGGATGATATCCGCCCCTACACATATTTTACGGAGCCTTCCGTGCCTCGATCGCCGCCATCAGGGAACGAATCCGTATTTTCACCGCCCCCAGGTTGTTGATGTCGTCAATTTTCAGCTGGGTATACAGCTTGCCGCCCTCCTCCAGGATGGAGCGCATCTCGTCGCCGGTGATGGCGTCGATGCCGCAGCCGAAGGAGACCAGCTGAATGACCTCCATGTCCGGCTGGGTACACACATACCGGGCGGCGTTGTACATCCGGGCGTGGTAGGTCCACTGGTTGAGGACGTGCCGGGGGGCCTTGTCCTCCAGATAGGCCACCGCGTCCTCGGTGACCAGGACGAAGCCGTAGGAGGTAATCAGGTCGTTGATGCCGTGGTTGATCTCCGGGTCCATGTGGTAGGGCCGTCCGGCCACCACCAGGATGGGCCGTCCCTCGGCCCGGGCGCGGTCGATGTAGGTCCGGCCGGTGTTCCGCAGGTCGTTTTTATAGGCGTTGTAGGCGATATACGCGGCCTTCACCGCCGCCGCCGTCTCACGCTTGGGGATGTGGAACTCGTTGAAAAACCACTCCCCGGCCTTGCGCTCCATGTCCTTGGGGCGGTGGAGGCCGAAGTAGGGGTAGAGGTACCGGGTCCGCTTCAAATCGGGGACGTTTGCCGCCAGCAGCTCGGGGTAGTAGGCCACCACGGGACAGTTGTAGTTGTTGTCCCCCGCTCCCTCGTCGAAGTTGTAGGGCATACAGGGGTAAAAGATGGCGTCCACCCCCGCCTCTGCCAGGGCCTCCACATGGCCGTGGAGGAGCTTGGCGGGGTAGCACACCGTATCCGACGGGATGGTGCGCTGGCCCTTTAAGTAGAGCTTCCGGGAGGACTCGGGGGACAGGACCACCTCAAAGTTGAGCTGGGTGAACAGCTCGAACCAGAAGGGCAGGTTCTCATACATATTCAGCCCGAAGGGGATGCCAATTTTTCCCCGGGAGCCGTCCCCCTCCCCTCTGCCCTGGAGGGCCCGGAGCTTGGCGTACTTATACCGCATCAGGTCGGGCAGGCGGCTGGGCTCCTCCCCCAGGGGCCGGGAGCACCGGTTGCCCGACACGAACCGCCGCCCGCCGTCGAAGGAGTTCACAGTCAGGGAGCAGTGGTTGGTACACAGCCCGCAGGTGGCGGGCTTGGCGGTGTGGGTGAAGTGCTCCAGGGACTTGGCGCTGAGGAGAGCGGACCGCTCCAGCCCCAGGTCCCGGGCGGCTAAGGCGGCTCCAAAAGCCCCCATAATGCCGGAGATCACCGGGCGGGTGACCTCCCGGCCCAGCTCCTGCTCAAAGGCCCGGAGCACCGCGTCGTTGAGGAAGGTGCCCCCCTGAACCACGATGTGCTTCCCCAGATCATCGGCGGAAGCGGCTCGGATGACCTTGTAAATGGCGTTTTTCACGATGGAGGTGGACAGTCCGGCGGAGATATCCTCCACGCTGGCCCCGTCCTTCTGGGCCTGTTTTACGGAGGAGTTCATAAACACGGTGCACCGGGAGCCCAGATTCACCGGCTTCTGGGTGAACAGGCCCAGGCGTGCGAAGTCGGCGATGCTGTAGCCCAGGGCCTTGGCGAAGGTCTCGATAAAGGAGCCGCAGCCGGAGGAGCAGGCCTCGTTGAGCATGATGGAGTCCACCGCCCCGTTGCGAATCTTGAAGCACTTCATGTCCTGACCGCCGATGTCAATGATGAAGTCCACGTCGGGCTGGAAGTGGGCGGCGGCCTTGTAGTGGGCCATGGTTTCCACCAGCCCCAGGTCGCAGGAGAAGGCGTTCTTGATCAGGTCCTCGCCGTAGCCGGTGACGGCCGCGCCCTTAATCTGAATCCTGTCTCCGCACAACCGGTAGATTTCCCGCAGCTGTTCCAGGACGATGGCCACCGGGTTGCCCAGGTTGGAGTGGTAATAGGTATACAGCAGTCCGCCGTCGGGGGCGATCAGGGCCAGCTTGGTGGTGGTGGACCCGGCGTCCATCCCCAGGTAGGCGGGGCCGGCGTAGGTCGAAATGTCCGCCTCGGGGGGACGGCTGGCGTTGTGCCGGGCGGCAAATTCGTCGTACTCCGCCTGGCTGGTGAACAGGGGAGGCATGGTGTCCACCACCGTAGTGGCGGCGGCGCTGTCCTCCAGCTTTTTCAAAACCGTCTCAAAGGGGGCGGGGGAGTAGTCGGTGGCGCACAGGGCGGCACCCATGGCGGCGAAGCAGTCCCCGTCCTCGGGGAACACGGCGTGGTCGCCGTCCAGCTTTAACGTCTCCACGAACCGCTCCCGCAGACCCATGAGGAAGTGGAGCGGCCCGCCCAGAAAGACGATCTTGCCCTTGAGCTCCCGGCCCTGGGTGAGGCCGGCCACCGTCTGGTCCACCACCGCCTGGAAGATGGAGGCGGCTACGTCCTCCTTCCGGCCTCCCTGGTTGAGGATGGGCTGGATGTCGCTCTTGGCGAACACCCCGCACCGGGAGGCGATGGGGTAAATTTTCTCGTGCTTCAAGGACAGCTCGTCCAGCTCGTTGACGGTGACGTTCATCAGGGTAGCCATCTGGTCGATGAAGGCCCCGGTGCCTCCGGCGCAGGAGCCGTTCATCCGCTCCTCCAGCGCCCCGCCGAAGAAGATGATCTTGGCGTCCTCGCCTCCCAGCTCGATGACCGCGTCGGTGTCGGGGATGTATGTATTCACGGCGGCGGCGGTGGCGTAGACCTCCTGGACAAAGTCGATGCCGGCGGCGTCGGCCACACCCAGACCGGCGGAGCCGGTGATGGTCACCTTGACGCTCTGTCCGGCCAGCAGGTCCCGGATGGAGTTCAGCGTCTCCAGGGCCCGCTCCCGGGTTTTGGAGAAGTGCCGCTCGTAGGACCGGAAGAGCAGCTGGTCCTGTTCGTTGAGGACCACCACCTTGACGGTGGTGGAGCCGATGTCAATGCCGACGCGCAGACTCATAGGAAATACCTTGCCTTTCTGAAAGGCTCCCTTGCTGGGGCAATTCTCAAAATGCTGAGCCTGCTTCTGTAGGGGCGGGTATTACCCGCCCGCCGCTGTCGGCAGACCGGTTGGCATCCTGCGGGCGGATAATATCCGCCCCTACAAACAGAACCCTTCTCGTTGTTTGATCGAATTGCTCTAATAGGGAGGCTTTTTTGCTATCCTATGATACTGATTTTTTGTCGAGAAAACAACCAAATTAACGGCTTTTTAACAGGACAAAAGGGAAGAAAAGCGGGAAATTAACGGCTTTTCCGTGAGCAAAAGCGACAAAAATCACCCCGGCGGCCTATGGCCGCCGGGGTGAAAACAGCGCTGGGTCAGTCATAAATACTCCGGATGGTGCGGTACAGCTCCGGGCTGCGGGCAAAGATATCGATGGGCTCCGGGGTCGCGGCGAAGTTCCTGTGTCTGAGGCAGACCACGTCCTTCTCGCTGCCCACCGACAGGGTGAGCCGGCCGGCATCCTCCGCGATCTCGCGCCCCGTATACTCCTCCATTCCGCTCCCCCGCACCTGGATTGTGATGGCGTACTGACCGTGCTTTTCCTGGTCGTACTCATCAGAGAACAGGTGGTACATCGCCTGGGTAAGCTGGCCTTTCAGGGCCGGGAGGTCCAGCGTGATCTCCTGCCCCGAGCTCCCCGTGGTCACTGAGACCACGTCCTCGGGCCGCAGGCAGGCGGCGAATCGCTCCGTAGACATCACCTCATAGTCGGCAAAGTCGTCCGCTATCTCCCGGTATCGGGCGTCCAGGAGTACCACCGAGGGCTGGTCGGCCAGGACGGTCCAGTCCCCCTCCCGCAGCTCCAGGACCCACCGCCCCCAGTGCTCCTTATCGCCATCATACATTAGCTGGACGCTGCCGGCGGTTCGGTCCTTTTGGCCGCTGAGGAAGGAAAACTCCTCCGTCGGGTTGGGCAGTCCCTGGAGCTGGTGGCCCAGAGCTTTTACAAAGTCCAGGCTGTACCGCTCCAGCTCCGTCCTTGACATCGTGATGGGGATTTCCGGGTGCTGGAGAACCATCTCCTGCATTCTGGCCAGGCTGGCAATGGAGGAGGGGATCATACTGCTCCTGACCTGGGCGCGGAAAATGGGGCCGTACTCCCACTCCTCGCCCTCCTCCAAGCTGAGGTACTCGCTGAGCGCGTCCCCTGGGATTACCCAGGCCCACTCGTTCCAGTACATCAGGGTGTAGGTGGCCTCATTCCTGCCGTCAGACAGCACAATCCGGGAGGCCTCCCACAGCTTTTTGGGGGAGGGAGGAGTGTCGTTTTCCTCCGGTTCCACGAAGAGGCACAGCTTCTCCTTCGCCTGCGCCAGAAGGTCCGGGTCGGTGATGGGCTCCGGGTAGACGGCGCTGGAGGAGGATGGCGGGTGGAGCTGGATGGACACGGCGCTGCCCACATCCCTGAGGAACTGGTCCAGGGGAGAAGCGTCCGGCAGGGTGGCCGTCCCGATGATGATCGAAAAGGACGCCAGCTCAGCCAGCTGGTCATACAGGTCGGAGGGGAAGCAGGCCACCAGGGTAACCGGGTCGTCTGGCTGGACCAGAAGGCAGAACCCCTCCCAGGGGACGAGCCAATACCGGCGGGCGGCTTCCAGGTCCCGCTCCTTTGTGGGGAAGAGGCTGACAGGACACCCCTCCAGGAGAAATTGGTGCTTCAGCTCCTCCCGGGAGACCGTCTTCTGATCCTGAGAATCACTGCTCAGGCTGAGCGGGGCCCAGACCCCGTCCTCCACCTCGGCCACCGGAATCGCTTGAGAAAGCAGCTCCTTGGCCTGGGTCAAATTCTCCGGGGTGTCGATCCGGCCAGGGGCCAAGGTGCTATAGTGGAGGGGCTGGCCCACAAAGATGGACTGGGCGCTGGCCAGATCAGTGAGGAAGCGGTCAAGTTCTGGGGAGCCGGCTTCGTCTTTCCGGGTGCTGAGCCGTGCCAGACCTTCCAGAACAGAGATCACGTCGTCCCCCTGTCTGGAGATACAGGTCCCGCTGACACCCTCCAGCTGGGCGGTCTCCCCCTCCTCCTCTTGGAGGTCTATGCTCTGCCTCCAGAGACTTCCTGGAAACAGATAGGTATGGTCGTTCTGCCACAGGAGGGAGTATTCCTTGTCCTCGCCCTCAAAGGTGAGGATGACTCGGGATTCATGCAGCAGTTCCTTTGTGCTCAGGTCGGGCTGGGGGTCCTCGCTGTCCAGAAGGCGGAAGCCGGACAGGGCCTCCTTCGCCTGGGGCAGCAGGTCCTCGCCGGAGATGGGGTAGGGGTAGAAGATACTGGAATAGGCGGGCGGGCAGTAGCGGATGGCCGTGGTCCGCTCCAGGTAATCCAGGAGTATTCCGTTCTCCCGCTCTGCCGGTCCCCGTTCGGCGAAGACGAACACCGCCGCCAGGATCAGGACAGAGACGGCGGCGAAGAGGGCGGTCCGTACCGTCTCGGGCTTTTTCACCAGCTGGGCCACCCGCTGTTGGATGGACTTCCTGCCGCCGGTCATGGCGGTGGAGCAGGACAGAAGGTCGGCGGGCCGCGGGGACCGCTGGGCCACCATGTCCACCAGGGTGCGGCCATAGGGGACCCGCTCCCCCTCTCCCAGCCGGGCCACCGCCCCCTCGTCGCAGGCCAGCTCGCCGTCCCCCTTGGACAGCCAGACCGCCAGCCACACCAGGGGGTTGTACCAGTGGAGGGCCAGGGCCAGACACCGCAGGAGGGACCAGATGTGGTCCCTGTGGGCATAGTGGGTCAGCTCGTGGGCCAGCACGTGCCGCAGGGCGTCGGGGTTTTCCGCCGCCCCCGGGGTCACGTAGACGGCGGGCTTGAATACCCCGAACAGGCAGGGGGAACTCAGGTGCGCCGCCGTGTAGACGGGGATGGGGGCCTCTGTCCCCTCCAGCGTTTCCCGCCGCTTTCGCAGTCCGCTATAGAAGCGCAGATTGGAGGCCAGTACCACCAACGCCGTCAAAGCCGTGCCAGCGATCCAGATAACGATCAGCACTTCCAAGGCGGTCATCATAAAAAAGTAGTGGGTAATGCTCTTCCCGTCATAGACCACGCCGCCGGAGTAGTATTCCCAGTCGGCCTCGCCGTGGAGCGTGCGGGTGTATTGAGGCGGCTCCACTGGCAGCACTTGGTCTCTGGGGCTGCGCTCTGTGGGGATGGCATACAGCATGGTATCATCCAGCCGGGGCGTCACATCCTGGGCCAGATTGGAGGCCAGCACCGGCAGAGCGTCGCCGGCGGCGGGCAGCTGGACCTGGAAGGGCACCAGCAGCCGCAGGAGGACCACCCCCCACAGGGCGTATCTCAGCCGGGCGGACAGCTTATTCCGGAAGAGATACCGCGCCGCCAGCACGATCAAAATCAGGGCGCTGGAGGTGATCGCCCACTGGATCATCAGCTTCATATCAATCACCCACTGAATCAACTGCATCATAGTTCTCCCTCCTCCGCTTTTCGCAAAATCTCATACAGTTCGTCAATTTCCGCCTTGGACAGGGCCTGATCCTCCGCCAAGGCGGACATCATCAGCCCCACGCTGCCCCGATACACCTTGTCCAGGAAGGACCGGGTCTCCCGGCGCGCCGCCCGGTCCCTGGACACCATCGGGGTGTAGTGTTTCGTCCGGCCCTCCAGGTCGCAGTGGACCAGTCCCTTGTCCTCCATCCGCCGCAGAGTGGTGATGGTGGTGCTCTTGGCCCAGCCCAGCCGGTCACCCAGCGCCGCCACCAGCTCCATCACCGTCATGGGCGACCTCTCCCACAGGCAGTCTAATACATACCACTCGCTGTTGGTCAGATTGATGTTGTCCATGATGTCCACTCCTTTGGTTTACTTTGTAGACCTATCATACCACAGTTGGTCTACAGTGTCAACCTGTATTTTTCGCAAACAATGCGCCCCCCTCCGGTTGACAGCGTTTCTCCGCTCTGATATACTGTCAGGGACAACTGAATCGTATAATGTCTTCAGGGCAGGGTGAAATTCCCGATCGGCGGTAAAGTCCGCGAGCGCGAAAGCGCTGATTTGGCGCGATTCCAAAACCGACAGTATAGTCTGGATTTGAAGAAGGTGTGTTGAAATGACCGGCGGTCGGGCCGGGCTTTTGCACGTTCTTCTGTCGATCCGGACAGCAGCTCTGTTGACATATTCAATACACCTGAAAAAATCAGCGCCTGAACGTCATTTCAATACGTTCAGGTGTTAATTTTTTTAGGAGGCTTTTTTATGAAGGACAAAACAAGAAGGACAGTCTTAACGGGGATGCTCTGCGCCCTGGCCTACACCACGGCAGTCGTGGGCCGGGTCCCGATGGTGCTTTTTTTAAAGTACGACCCCAAGGATGTTGTAATTGCCGCCGGCGGCTTACTGTTCGGACCGCTGACCGCGCTGGCGACCGCGGTGACCGCCTCTCTTCTGGAGATGCTTACCGTCAGTGAAAACGGTATTTTGGGCTGTTTCATGAATATTATCTCAAGCTGTTCCTTCGCGTGTACCGCGGCGATCATCCATCAAAGAAGACGGACGGTCAGGGGCGCGGCCCTCGGCCTCTTCTGCGGATGGGGATGTATGGTCGCGGTAATGCTGTTTTGGAATTATCTGATCGCGCCGGTCTATATGGGCTGTTCCAGAGAAGCCGTCCTGGCGCTGATGCTTCCAGCCTTCCTGCCCTTCAATCTGATGAAGGGCGGCCTGAATATGGCAGTCACCCTGCTTTTATACAGACCTGTCACAAAGCTCGCCGCGCGATGGGACAGCGGAGCCTTTCATAATTAACAGACAGTCTATGGCAGATCCTGTTTTGTTTCTGGACATTTGGGCCAAACTATGGTAGACTGACATCACACCGATTCACATCAACATGAAGGAGAACTTTTATGGACAACAAGGTCATGTATTCCCTGAGCTACGGTCTGTTTGTGCTGTCCGCCCGTCAGGGGGACAAGGACAACGGCTGTATCACCAACACCGCCATCCAGGTGACCACCGACCCCAACCGCATCGTCATCGCCGTGAACAAGAGCAACTACACCCACGACATGGTGAAGGAGACCGGCCGGTTCACCGTCTCCGTCCTGTCGGAGGAGGCGAAGTTTGAGCTTTTCAAGCGCTTCGGCTTCCAGTCAGGCCGGGACGTGGACAAGTTCGCCGGCTTTGAGGCTTATGTCAAAAAGGACGCCGACGGCATTCCCTACGTCACCCAGGGGACCAACGCCTGGCTGAGCTGCAAGGTGGTGTCCGCCACCGACCTGGGCACCCACACCCTCTTCCTGGCCGACGTGCTGGACGGCGGCGTCCTCTCCAGCGCCCCCAGCGCCACCTACAGCTATTATCAGGCCCACATCAAGCCCAAGCCCGGCGCGGCGGCCCCCAGTGAGAAAAAGCGCTGGGTGTGCAAGGTCTGCGGCTACGTCTATGAGGGCGACGAGCTGCCCGCCGACTATATCTGCCCCTGGTGCAAGCACCCGGCCTCTGACTTCGAGCTTCTGGCATAATAAAAACCGCGCCGGGGTGAAACCTCCGGCGCGGTTTTGCGTGTATAGGGGTGAAAGAGAGAAAGGAGGTCCGCTATGGAGGACGCCAAGATCATCGACCTGTACTGGGCCCGGTCCCAGCAGGCCATTTCGGCCAGCGAGGAGAAATACGGCCCCTATTGCCACACCATCGCCCGGCGGATTTTGGACCGGGAGGAGGACGCGGAGGAGTGCGTCAACGACACCTGGCTCCGGGCGTGGAACGCCATGCCGCCCCAGCGGCCCGGGATTCTGTCCGCCTTTTTCGCCAAGCTGACCCGGAACCTGTCCCTGGACCGGTGGCGGCGGATCAGGGCGGCAAAGCGGGGCGGCAGTCAGGCGGAGGTGGCCCTACACGAGCTGGAGGACTGCCTGCCCGACCACCGCAGTCCCGACGAAAATCTGGAGGCCGGTGAGACGGCAGCGCTCATCTCCGCCTTCCTCCGCCGCCAGCCCGAGCTGGACCGGGTGCTGTTCGTCCGGCGATACTTCCATCTGGAGCCCTTGAATGACCTGGCCTCCCGGTTTGGGCTGACGGTAGGACAGGTGAAGTCCCGCCTGCACCGGACCCGGCAAAAATTGAAAACGGAGCTGGAGCGGGAGGGGGTAGCGGTATGAACAGCGAGCATCTTTTGGACGCGATCGGCCTTTTGGACGACGGCCTGATCCATGAGGCGGAGGAGTACCGCCGGCCCAGGCGGGATTACAGCCGCTGGATCAGCCCGGCGGCCAGCCTTGCCGTCGTGCTGACCCTGGGCTACGGCCTGACCCATTTGGGTATCGGCGGCGGAGGCGGTGCCTCGGCCCCAGGTGGAGTCACAGGTGCGGCGGGAGCGGACACACCCGCCGCCAGCGCCCCGGCGGAGCCGCCCACGTCGACGGAAGGCATGGACCAAAGCGGCGGCGCCCCCGACCTTGTGGAGCCCGGCGCTTCTGGGGATTGGTCCCTTGCCCTCCGGGTGGACGGGGTCGTGTACTGGGCCACAAATGAGTATGTCCACCTGGAACCGGAGGAGAGCGATATCCGCTGCACCACCTCCTTCCTCAACGGCGCGGAGCCGGAGGAGGACGGTCAGGCCAATTTCCTGCCGGTGGGGTCCCCCTATGTGCTTCTGGACGACGGCACCGCGGCGGTGCTCGAGGACGAGGAGACCAACTCCTGGCGCCTCTATGATTCCATCCCGCCCTGGGAAAAATAAGAAAACAGCCCCGGTTGGGGCTGTTTTCTTTTGCTCTATAAGCTTGATCGCCCAGAGGACAGCTTACTTCATGCCGTTCTCGTAGGACTCGATCATCTTCTTGAACGTGTGACCCGTACGACTTCTGAGATTTGTGAGGTATTTGTCGGTGGTCTCGCCGGTGAAGACCTTGATTTGCAGGCGCAGGGAGCCATCTTCCTCCGGGGTGGCAAAGATTTTGTCGATATACCTGTCCACAAACTCCTTGCTAATGAGTCCCTGAGCGGCATCCCGCTCCGCCTCCCGGAGCACCCGTCGGATGGTCTCAATCTGCTTGCGGAAATCCTCCCGGGACATTTGCTGCTGCTCCAGGTCGTAGATCTGCCGCTCCGCCTCGCTGATCTCCCGGTCACAGTCCTTGTTCATGGAGAGGAAATCCCGGTCGGAAAGCTGGCCTGCCGCGTTGTAGCCCAGGAGCTTGCTCTTCTTCTTCTGGGCCAGCTCGATTTGTTGCCGCAGGGTGGCGATTTGCTTCGCCATGTCCTCGCCGTCCCCCAGGGCCTTGTACATCTCGATGTACTCCTCCACCAGGGCCTGAGCGTCCGCCTCGGTCTCCCGGAACACCTCAAGCAACAACGGCTTCAACTCCTCCTCGTAAACGGGGAAGGAGGGGCAGGAGTCCGCTCCATTTTTGATCTTGCCGGAGCACACCCACTTGCTGTTTTTGTTCCCTTGCCTGTCTACCGACTCCCGCCGGTAGTAGGCCGCGCCGCAGTGGGTGCAGTAGAGCTTTCCGGTGAGGAGGTTGGCGTGGTTGCAGATGCCCTGACGGCCCTTTACGTCTTCGCTGCGCTTTTTCAATACGGCGTTGGCCTTGTCCCACAATTCCTCGGAGACGATGGCCGGAACGATCTCCCCGGTCTCGTCCTTAAACATCACCCATTCCTCCGGCGGGAGAAATTTCTGCTTCTTGGTGAACAGGTCGATGACCTTCACCTTGTTGCCCACATAGTAGCCCTTGTACTTGGGGTTGGAGATCATGCCGGACATGGTGGTATGGGCAATTTTTTTACCGTTGTGGTTGTGGTAGCCCTTTTCCCAGAACAGGGTTTCTATCTGCTTCATGGAGTAGTCCCCCGTGGCGTACAGCTCGAACAGCTCACGGACCATGGGGGCCTCGTCCTCGTCGATCACAAGCCGCCCCCCGTCCTTGACGTATCCAAAGATACGGCTGTTGCCCAGCACCACATTTTTCTTGATGGCCTGGGCGTGGCCGAACTTTACCCGGCTGGAAAGCTTGCGCAGTTCGTCCTGGGCGATTCCGGACATGATGGTCAGGCGCAGTTCGGAGTCCTCGTCAAAGGTGTTGATGTTGTCGTTTTGGAAGAACACCCCTACTCCGGCGCTGAGCAGCTCCCGGGTGTAGAGGATGGAGTCCAAGGTGTTTCGGGCGAAACGGGTGATCTCCTTGGTGATGATAAGGTCAAAGAGTCCCGCCTTACCGTCCTCCACCATGCGGTGGAAGTCCTCCCGCTTCTTGGTGGTGGCGGCGGACAGACCCTCGTCTACATAGCCTGGCACATACTCCCAGGCGGAATTTTTGCGGATGAACTCCTCGTAGTAGCTCACCTGGTTGCCCAAGGAGTTGAGCTGTTCATCGCTCTCGGAGGATACCCGGGCATAGAAGGTCACCCGAAGAGGGATATCGTAGACAGATTTTGTGCGCAAGGCCTGACGAATGCTGTGTATATCCATGGCTCGTCTCCTTTATGGTTCGTTTTATCATTTTCTTCTTTGCAGTATATCACAGAATATGAAGCAAAGCAAGGGGGACCGCAACAATTGCGGTCCCCCTGTCTGTCAGGCCATGGTCATTTTCCAGCCATCGATTTTCAGCGCCATCTTATTGCGCTCCCGCTCTGTGATGATGCCCTTTTCATACAGCACCCGGTTGTAGTAGGACAGCCAAATCTTTGCCGCTGTCTCCTTCCTGCGCTGTTCAGTGGACTGTTGCTCAGACATGACTGTCCCTCCATTCTATAAAATAATTTCCGTATTTTACCTGATTTATACGGCTGTCGATAGGCTTCTCCTTTCTTCCCGCACCAACGGGATAACAAAAAGCAGACCATCATCACATGGTCTGCTGCCAGGTTTGCTCCTCTTCATGGTCGTCCTCTTTGTGACCGAGGGCAATCTTCTTTTCCCGCTCTCTGCGGAGTGTCTTGCTGTCGGCGTGCTTGTGTGCAGTTGCGGCGTCGCTTACGGGAACAGGGTTGTCAGACTGTTCCAGAGCGTGGCCCAACCGTACCACAGTGCCAGCAATCCCACCAGCACCGTCGGAATCAATAGCCACTCCGGTGAGGGGCGGGGAAGTCGGATCGTTGGCAGGGAAAAGTGCGGCTCTCTCTTCTTCCCAGCCTGTTCCAACAGGCGGTGTATCTCCCTTGCCTCTCGAATCAATTCCACCATCTGTTCCTGTGTCGCCCAGGGATTGGGCCTTGCGGCTATCTCCTCCAGCAGAAGCATCTGCTCCGCCAGGAGTTCTCCCATTGCCGTCAGTGCAGCGGTCAACCTCTGCCACTCCTCCGCTGTGGGATGCAGTGTCTCTGCTGGCGGCTTCTGCATATTCCGCCGGCGCAGATCCTCCATGGATAACTGCCTGTCGGATTCTGAACTCAAGCTCCATCCTCTCCTTCAAATATTTTTCGTCGTGGAGCCGGTTGTCCCGGCATCTCATACCGCCGGGAGTAGTGTAGGTGATATTCTTTCGGCTGTCCGTCCAGCGGACATTGTAGCCCTCACTGCGCATCAGCGTAATAAATTCCTCCCGGTTGTGAGCATACCTCATACACTCGTCGATAGTGTTCATCAGCCGGAACTTCCAGCTCTCTCCTCTGGCGGCGGTGTGGTACTCCGCCCCAGACATAGACTTAACCTTTCGTCTTTTCTGAGGTTGGAACACCGGCAGACCGAACTCCATACAAACCTGGTCGTTGCGCTGGCGCAGCTGTGTCAGCTCCGGCTCACTGATGTGCAGTTTCTTTCCGTCCTCGAAGCTGACACTGTTGATAAGGAAGTGGGAGTGGATGTGGTCCCGGTCCACATGGGTGCAGACCAGAACCTCCCGCCCTTGGAACCACTTTGCCAGCTTCAGTGCGGCGGCGTGCGCGGTCACGGGATTTACTTCTTCGTCCGCCGGGAAGGACTGCACCATGTGATAGAACATCGTGCCACCCTCTTTGTGGTATAGCAGCTTGGTTCGCAGGAAGTCATCGTGGACACTCTCCGGCCGGCAGTTGACGCCGCTGACCAGCTGGCGGCCCTCCCACAGTGTTTTCTTCTCCTGCTGTGTGTACCTCATCACCGCTCCCATGCAGGCGCGGCTCTGGCCCTTGGGGTAGTTGGTGAAGTGGATGATGGCTATCTGCTCCACCTCCCCCGCTCCTGAATCTCCCGCAGAGCGGCACTGATCCCGGCCAGTTCCTGTGTCATGCCGTCCAGGTTGACGATACTGACGCGGCCCATATTGGACAGCGCGGTCAGCTGGTTCAGATTGTTGCCAATGGCCCGGAGTTGCTTGGCAACCTCTTTTAAGTCCTCGATCACCACCACCTGGCGGCCCAGACAGCACCGAGTGACGTAATCGCTTTGGGACAGTCGGGCCTGCTTTGCTTTCTTCTTGATGGTATCCAAATCCCTGGAGGCAATCCGGATACTGAAAGTGGTATCTTTGTTCATTGTTCCTCCTGTTCTACGGGGTGTGGGGCGGCGCCCCACATTGGCATTTGGTGGGCGGCGGCGGAAGCCGGCGTCCAGACAAACGCGATGCTGGCTTTCTCCTAAAGGAGAAAATTTCGCTCCTCCCAGCCTGCTACATAAGAGGGCAACCGGGCAGTGTCTTTAACACGTTACCCCCTTACCCTCTTAACCTGTGTCCGGCAGCTTGGCATACCAGCGGTCGCCCCTTCGGAGGGAGATCACGCCACGGTTCTGCTTGGCGATCTTCAGTGTTCGCTCAGAGATGCCAAGGGCAGAGGACTGTTTCAGCAGTTCTTCAGAAGCGACCTCACCACCTTTCAGCAGCTCCAACAGTAGACGCTCCGCCTGTTCTGTCTTGGTCACACCGGGGCCGCTGCCGGAGAGGAGTTCGCTGGCGGTGGTATCGCAAAACCCGCTCCAGGAAAAACCTGTATCTGAATGCAGAGAAAACAAAATGGACGCCCCCTCCGGAGCCAGACTGCTCTTGTCGTGTACCACCACTCGGGTTTCGGGGTCATCCTTGGAGCGCCCCACCAGCAGTACGCTCCGCGCCGCCGCCCGGAAGTCAATGGAACCCAGACCTCGATACGCAGACTTGGCGCCCTGCATTTTGTTCATGTGTCCCACCAGCACAATGGCACAGCCGGTCTGCTCCGCCAACTGCCCCAGCCGCTTGAAGATGGGGCGCACCTCGTTGGCCCGGTGCATATCCACACCCTCTCCCAGATACGCCTGGATGGGGTCGAGGACTAACAGTCCTGCTCCGGTCTCCTGAAGCGCCTGGGCAAGACGCCAGTCGCTCAGTGTCAGTTCATGCTCACTCTCGTCGATGACCAGCACACGGGAACAGTCTGCGCCCAGCGCTGTGAGCCGTGGTTTCACTGTATCCGCCAGACCGTCCTCCGCCGTCTGGTAGATGATGCTCATGGGCGGCAGGCTCTCGGTGTCTCCCGGCATCGGCAGCCCCCGTGTAAGCAGAGCCGCCAGCGCCAGAACGAAAGTGGTTTTGCCCTCGCCGGGGTCGCCTTGGACAATGGTAATCTTGCCTCTGGGGAAATACGGGTACCAGAGCCACCGTACTTCTTCCGTTGGAATGTCACTTATAGTGAGCAGTTTCAATTTGTTCAAGTTCGTTCCTCCTCTTATCTTTGTTAGGCCACACACCATACCCGCTCCTGCGCCAGGCTTTTCTGCCGCGTAGTGTTCTCCTCTGGTACGCTCACCCACATCTGCGGGGTCGTGGCGGTACTGGAACCGAAGACATATCCTCTCTGGTGGTGGGTATTCAGTTGCCGAGGTTCGTCCGGACTTTCTTTTTCCTCGCTGTCATGCTACAATAAATCCAGCCGTCTTTACATCATGAAGTGATCTTGAGGAGGGAGCGGTATGGCAGACAAAAAATTCCCCAGTCTCTGGATTGAGACTGGGGACGACGGAAAAATTTGTGTTGTGATGTCTGGGACGTACGGGCCGGAGACACATCTTCCTTTTGTTACGCCTGCGGAGGACTTGGTGGCCGCGGCGGAAATAGATTATACAGCATACCGCCGGGAAATCCAGCGGCTCTATGAAGGGCATCCGCTGTTTGAACCCAAACTGGATATTTCAGTCTCTGAGCTGGAGGACTTAGCTGCTGAGGCGCTATTGCTCCCATCCATGCTCCACGAGATTGACCCACTCGGTTTCTTTGAGCTTGGAAATCTACTGGAGCAAGTTCTGCGGATGCGGGACGACAGCTCTGCGTCGTTCCTCCTTCACGCAGGGCGGCGCTTACTGCAAGCTCTGGAGGTTCCCATCTACACACAGATCCGGCTTTGCAACATCATGGAGATGACCTTCGACGGGATGGAGCGGGCTACCCAACAGGAGCGGTTTGAAAAGCTACGTGGCGTTTATCCCAAGATTGCAGAGTTCTGTGACCCCGCCCGGCTGGATGGCTATGAAAATGTAATCCTGCCGCTCCCAGTGGACAATGTGTATCAGCTGAGGCTGGTGGAGCTGATGCTGTACTTCCGCCAGGAAGAGCAGCGCATCGCCCGATGCGACTGCTGCTGGAATTACTTCATACCAAAAACCAAAGCCAGAGCGCTCTACTGCGGCCGGATTTTTGATGGTCAGTCCTGCAAGAAACGAGGAGCCAACCTCAAACGCAGAAAGGGACCGGAGCAGGATGACGCTTTGAAACTGTTCAAGCAGCTGCGGGACCGGATGTACGCTCGAATGCTCCGCTATCAGGACGCACCGGAGAATCATCGGGATCGCTTGATTCCTATGACACCTATACAGTACGACGAATGGGAGACAAATGCCCGCCAGGCTCGCCGGGAGTATATGGCAGGAAAAATCAAGGCGGAGGAATTCCTGCGGCGCATCGACACCACCCACGAATTGGCCAGATATGATACCGTCAAGCAGGAACTGCCACCAGAGGAGAGTTTCTGGCAAAAGCGGGTGGCCGCCGACTTGGACTTCGACCCTGAGCAGAAATATCCGGCTTCTTTTATGGTGCTTGATCTCAGTAAACCTACGGACAATCCTCAGTGGCAGGTTTTTACAAAGGAAGAGTTGATTCAGAAAGACCAAGATGGGCATCAAAGCCTGCGGGAGAAGTATGGAAAACAGCCACCAGCATCTCCAGATAAATCAGAAAAGGGATAGTCTTATTTAACCTGTTCACATCAGCGTATTGTCCGTCCACATCTCGCACTGGCTGATAACCGTGTTGATGGCGTCCTCCACACCCTCGGGGGGATAGTCATATTTCCGCAGCAGCCGCTTTACCATCCTCCGCATCCCCGCCCGAGCAGTCTCCTTCCTCTGCCAGTCAATGGTGCGGTTTTTCCGGAGCATCTCCGTCAGCTCCCGGGTCATGGCCACCAGCTGGTCATTCTCGTAAAAGTCCTTGATGGCTTCCGGCTTGGTCAGCGCGTCGTAGAACGCCATCTCTTCCTGAGACAGCCCCAGCGTCTCTCCCTGCCGATGCAGCGCCGCAATCTGGGCGGCGGCATCCAACAGTTCCTTGATGACTTCTTCATTGGTGATCAAGCCGTTGTAATAGGCGTTCATCAATTGGGCCAGCTTTTCAGAAAATTTCTGAGACTGCACCACGTTGGTTCGCTTGAAAACGGATACCTGCTCCGCCATCAGCTTGCGGAGAATCTCCACCGCAATGTTTTTCTTCTTCATCTTTGCAATCTCTTCCAATACCTCCGGGTCGAAGAGATTGAATTTTTCCCCCACCGTCTTGCTGTCAAACAGGTTGATGACGCCCTCGCTCTGGATGCTGGCCTTCAACAGTTCGTTAATCTGGGCGTTGATCTCCTGCAAGGACAGCAGACGGCCTCCGGCGCCGCCCACAGTCAGCTTGACCACGGCGGAGCGGACCGCCTCAAAGTAAGCGGACTCGCGGCGCTCCTGGGCGGTGGTCAGGCTGGCGCATAGGGAGTGGGCCTGCTTGAGCAGCAGGGCCTCCCTCGCAAACAGCTCCTTCCGGTCAGGCACTGCGGCGTCCAGAACGAAGTTCACGCCGCCGGAGATCGTCTTTGCCATCTCCAGAGGAGTGCCGCCGGTAAATCCGCTGTAGTCGAACCCATACATCAAATCCCTGCAAACCTGGAGCTTTTCCCGGAATTTGGGGTAGGCGGTCTGAGCGATGTTCATATCGCCGTAGTTGCCGCGATCCCGCTCCGTGTACTCATTCATGGCTGCTTTCAGCGCCGAGGCGATGCCCACATAATCGACAATGAGGCCCCCCTCCTTGTCCTGAAACACTCGGTTGACCCGGGCGATGGCCTGCATCAGGTTGTAGCCGTGCATATGAATGTCTCCTATTAGGAACACTGTAATATCAAGGCTTTTCGGAGCCTACACCCACAAAAAAATATAATCAGAGCTATCACATTACGCAAAAAGCCGTCCGGCAAGAAAAAACGGGCGGCTTTTTTGCGTGGATAGCCGGGAGGGAGGCGAAAAAATAGTAACAAAGTTTTAGCACAAGATTTGTGCAACATTCACGAAATTAAAAAAGGAGGTAACGAATGGCAGACGAAAAACTGAACACCACCCCGGCAGAAAATCCCCAGCCCAGCCTGTTTGATACGGGCCCGGCGGAGGCTCCTGCCCCGGAGGTCAAGCCCACCGAGCAGACTGCCCCGGAACCGCCCGCCCCGGAGCCCCCGGCCCCGGAGAAAAAGGACGCGCCCGAGCAGGCCGCCGGGGAACCACCCACGCAGGAGGCTCCGGCTGGGGCTCCCGGCGATGTGGTGGTATCCGCTGACCAGATTGAAAAGCTCATGGCGGAGAAACGGGCGGCGGAACGTGCGGAGGTGGAAAAGAACGAACCGCCCGCCCCGGCCCCGGAAGAAAGGGCTGCCGGGGAAAAGCCGCCCTGGGAGCGTCCCTTGGAAGAGCTGGAGGCGGAACAGAAAAAGCCCCGCCGTGGCCGCAAGCCCAAGGAAGAAAAAGCGGGGCCCGGCGCTCCGGGAGGGACGGGGGCCCGTAGGGGCCGCCCACCCAAGGATGGCAAGGCGGCCCCCGACAAGCCCCCGTCCCCACCTCGAGACAAAAAGTCCCAAAGCAAGGGGACAAAAGGGGCAAAGGCCGCCACGGTAAAGGAGGAGGCCCCCGCCGCTCCCCCGCCTGCGCCGGAACAGCCGCCCGAGCCCCGTGACGCGACCCGCGCCGAAAAGGAGGAGATCGTTTATCTCAACCTTTCGGAGCTGTTCCCGTTCAAAGACCATCCCTTTGGTGTCCGTGACGATGCAGAAATGAAAGGTCTGGTGGAGTCCGTCAAGGACAACGGCGTACACCAGCCCGCGCTGGTGCGTCCCCGTGAGGGCGGCGGCTATGAAATCATCGCGGGCCACCGCCGCCAGCGGGCCAGTGAGCTGGCCGGGTTTGCAAATATGCCCTGTATCGTCCGCAACATGACGGACGATGAGGCAGTCCTGGCGATGACGGATGACAACCTGCGCCACCGGGAAAAGATTTTGCCGATGGAAAAGGCGCAGTCGCTGAAAATGCAGGTGGAGGCCATCAGCCACCAGGGGACGCGGCTGGAGGGCGTGGCCGCCGGGGACGTTGGGAAACGCTCCACGGAAATCGTGGGGGAACGCAACGGCATGAATTACAAGCAGGTGCAGCGGTATATCCGGCTGACCGAGCTTGTGCCGGAGCTCCAGTCTATGGTGAACGAGAAAAAGCTGTCCTTTACCCCCGCCGTGGAGATCTCGTTCATCAAGCCCAAAAACCAGAGGTTTATCGCCGTTTCCATTGAGGGCGAGCAGTCCTCCCCCTCGCTGTCCCAGGCCCAGGAGCTCCGCAAGCTGGATAAGGACGGAAAGCTGAACGGCGATGTGATTGACGGCATTTTGAGCCGTGAGAAAAAGGAGGTAGACAAAGTGATTATTTCCGCCGCAGAGCTGGGGAAGTATTTCGGCAAGGATGCCACGCCCCGGGAAATGAAAGACCAGATCATGTCCCTGCTGGACGCATGGAAAGAGAAACAGCCCCCGGAGCGCACCGCCCCGGAGAAAAAGACCGACCGCGAGAAGTAAGCCTTGAGACATTTTGTCCCAAGGTTTTTCTTTTTCCCCGGCCCCATCCCCGCGCCTTGCATGGCGTTCTTTTAGAGAGGGGCTCTGGTGGTAATATCCCCCGTCGCCGCCTACTACTGAGCACAGCCGGGAGTGGGCAGTCAAGGGTGCGTAGCACCGCCGCCTGCGGCGGCCTGCCCTTGACGGCCCGCCCCGGCTGTGCCACCCCTCCCGGCGCGGCGGGGGATATATCCTCCAGAGCCGCCCCCTTTCCCATGAATGGGAAAGGGCGGGGGGATTGGGTTGAACGACAACTATTAAAATATCGGAGGTAAACGACTATGAAACGACCCCTTGCTTACATCACCGCCGCATGGTACGGCGGCGACAGCGAAAACGCGGAGCTTGCCGCGCAGTATTGCCGGGCGGTTTACGATGCGGGCTTTGCCCCTATCTGCCCCGCGCTGTTTCTGCCCCTGTTCCTCAATGACGCGGTTCCGGAGGAGCACAAGAGCAGCATCGACATTGGCCGCGACCTGCTCCGGCGTTCCCGGGTGCTGGTGGTCTGCGGGCACACCGTCACCGAGTCCATGAAAAACGACATCGCCGTGGCCCAGCGGCTGGGCATCACCGCCACCACGCTGGAGGGCATCCTGACCGTCAAGGGCCAGGGCCGCCGCTGACATGGCCGGGCTGTTTGAGGCGCAGGTCACGAACCTTGGGAAATACAACGAGGGTGTGGTGGCCGGGGAGCCGCTGACGTTCCCCACCAGCCCCCAGGCGGTGCAGGCACTCCTAAAGGAAATCGGCGTGGACGGTATACGGTACGAGGAAATTTTCATCGCCTGCTATGACTTCGGCAGTGGCCTGCCGGAACTCCAGGGCTGTCTTGGTGAATATGAAAGCCTGGACGAGCTGAACCATCTCGCCTGCCTGCTCTCGGAGCTCTCCCCGGATGACCGCACAAAATTTGAGGCGGCCCTCAACATTGGGACGCATACCGCCGACCTTGCGGACGTTATCAACCTTGCGGAAAATCTGGACTGCTTTGAATTTTACCCAGATATTGAAAACGAGGAAGATTTGGGCCGCCACTTCACGGAGGGTTTGGCAATCCCCGCCGAGCTGAAAGACTACATCGACTATGAGGCATACGGGCGGGACGTGTCCATCAACGAGGGCGGCCACTTCGCCCCCGGCGGCTATATCGTCCAGACGGGCGATGTCAAGGCAATTTATCACGGGATAGAGGACATTCCCAAGGAGCACAAGGTTTTTGCCCTCCCCCAGCTCTCTATCCGGGAGCAGATGGCCGCCTACAAGGAAGTGATTGACCGTATTCCCCCGGCCGCTGACCGCGCCTGCCCGGAAACAAGCCGGGGGGATCGGTGACTTCGAGACAAATTGTCCCAAAGGCCGGAGGGCCTATAACCCCACGAAAGGAGGCGGTTTTGATTGATTGACGAAGATGTTTCCCGGAGGACGCTGGCCCTGTCCATCCGCACAAGCAAGCTGACGGCCCGGACGCTGGCCTATGCGCTCCGGGCCGTTGGCCGGAAAATCCAAAAGGAGCACCGGGCCCACCAGACGCCCCACGGCAGGCAGAGCGTAAAAAAGCTCATGGCCCACGGCGCGGCCACGAACAGCATTGAGCTGACCGGGGCCCCGAAAGACTTTGACCGGGTGGCCCGCCGCTGGAACGTGGACTATGCCTTTTACAAGACCGGGCCGGACAAGTACCTGCTGTTCTTCAAGTCCGGGCAGGCGGACGCAGTGACCGCTTGTTTTGGGGAATACTCCCGCCGGGTGCTGGATAAGGCCAAAACAGACCGCGTACCCATCCGGGAACAGCTCAGACGGGCCGCCGCTGAAATCCTGCACAACCCCACCCACAAGAAAGACCGCGTAAAGGAGGCCGCCCATGAGGACAGATAAAATCAAGAAATTTGTACTTCCCAACCTCCCCTATCTGTTCATCGCGTGGGCCTGCCTAAAGGTGGGGACGGCCTACCGCATGGCGGCGGGTGCGGATTTGGCCCACAAGCTGGTGGGGATGGTGGCGGCTCTGGGCCCGGCCTTTGCCGACTTCGCGCCGGGGCTCAACCCCTTTGACTGGCTGGTGGGCATCGCGGGGGCGGCGGCCATCCGGCTGATTATCTACCAGAAAAGCAAAAAGGCCGCAAAATACCGCCGGGATGAGGAATACGGCAGTGCCCGCTGGGGCGGGCCCAAAGACATCCAGCCTTTCACCGACCCCAAGTTTGAAAACAACATCATTCTGACCGGGACGGAATTTCTCACCACCAACACCCGGCCCGCCGTTCCCGCCAACGCCCGCAACTTGAATTGCTGTGTGGTGGGCTCCAGCGGCTCCGGCAAGACCCGGTTCTGGCTCACGCCCCAGCTCCTGCAGGCCCATTCTTCCTATGTGGTGGTAGACCCCAAGGGCGGGGTGCTCGACCAGGTGGGAGCTTTTCTCCAAAAGAAAAAGGGCTATAAAATCAAGGTTTTCAACAGCATCGACTTTTCCAAGTCCATGCACTATAACCCGCTGGCCTATATCCGCAACGAGGCCGACATTCTGAAATTCGTCAATACCTTGATTGCCAACACCAAAGGCGAGGGCAAGGAGGGAGATCCGTTCTGGACAAAATCAGAAACGCTCCTATACTGCGCCCTTATCGCCTATATCATTTTCGAGGGCCCTGCCGAGGACAGGAACATGAACACCCTTGTTGACATGATTTCCGGCATGGAGGTCAAAGAGGACGATGACGATTTTATGAACGCGGTGGACTATATGTTTGCCGGGCTGGAAAAGCGCAAGCCGGACTGTTTCGCGGTCAAGCAGTACAAAAAGTACAAGCTGGCCAGCGGCAAGACGGCGCGTTCCATACTTATTAGCTGCGGTGCGCGGCTGGCCCCCTTTGACATCCCCCAGCTTAGGGAGATTATGGGCTATGACGAAATGGAGCTTGACAAGCTGGGGGACAGACGGACGGCGGCGTTCTTCATTATCAGCGATACCGACACGACCTACAACTTCATTGTGGCCCTTGCCTTTTCGCAGATGTTCAATCTCCTTTGTGAACGGGCGGACAACGTACACGGGGGCCGCCTGCCCCATCATGTGCGGGTGCTGTGGGACGAGGCCGCCAACACGGGCCAGGTTCCCAACCTTGAAAAGCTGGTGGCGGTCATCCGCTCCCGGGAGGTCAGTCTGACGCTGTTCTACCAGCAGTTAGCCCAATGCAAGGCAATCTATGACAAGAACGCCGAGACGATACTCGGCAACATGGACAGCGTGGTATTCCTGGGAGGCCGGGAGGCCAGCACCATCAAGGAGATTTCCGAGAACTGGCTGGGCAAGGCCACCATCTCCATGCAGACGGAGGGCCGCTCCCGTGGGCAGTCGGAAAGCTACAACCAGAACACCCAGCGGCTGGGCCGGGAGCTTATGACCCCCGCCGAGCTTGCCACCATGCCCGGCGACAGGTGCATCCTGCAACTGCGGGGCCTGCCGCCGTTCTATTCCAGAAAATATGATTTGAAAAACCATCCCAACTACCGATACACGGCGGAGGCGGACAAGAAGAAAAACGCCTTTTCGCTGGAGCGGCTGATAAACCGCCGCATGAAAACGCTCAATCCCAATGAGCAGTACACCGTATACGAGGCGGACGTGCCGGACGAAACGGGCATAGACGAGGACGAGGACATCCTGAACTATGACGATTTGGACGACCCGGACGCTTTTGTATAAACCTTTGGGACAATTTGTCCCAAGGCGTCACCTGCCGCAATAAACGCGGCTTTTTTTGTGCCCGGGGACATTCCCCGGAGAAATGGAGGACTATATGGCTTTCTTTACTTCCGCTGTTACTACGTTGCAGACCCTCGTTATCGCGCTGGGCGCTGGCCTGGGCGTGTGGGGCGTTGTCAATCTGCTGGAGGGCTACGGCTCGGACAACCCCGGTTCCAAGAGCCAGGGCATGAAGCAGCTCATGGCGGGCGGCGGCATCATCGTCATCGGCACGACCCTCATCCCCCTGCTGTCTACGTTGTTCTAAGGAGGGCTTATGGACTTTCTCACCGACTGGCTCACGGACTGGCTGAAGGAGCTGCTGATCGGCGGTATCATGGGGAACCTTGAGGGGCTCTTTGATACCGTCAACGCCAAAGTCGGAGAGATTGCGGTACAGGTAGGGACGACCCCGGCGGCATGGAACGCCGGGGTTTTCTCCCTCATCCGCCAGCTTTCCGAAACGGTGATTTTACCCATCGCCGGGCTGGTGCTGACCTTTGTTGCCACCTATGAGCTGATACAGATGCTCCTTGAAAAAAACAATATGCACGAGGTAGACGTGGCGAATATCTACAAATGGATGTTCAAAACGGCCTGTGCCATCGTCATTCTTTCAAACACGTTCAATATCGTCATGGCTGTCTTTGACGTGTCGCAGAGCGTGATTGCCCGGTCTGCCGGGCTCATCCGGGGCTCCACGGCGGTGTCCCAGGATATGCTGAACAACCTGCAAACCACGCTGGAGGGGATGGACTTGGGCCCGCTGCTGGGCCTGTGGCTCCAGTCCTCCGTCATCGGCCTTACCATGAACGCGCTGAGTATCATTATCTTTGTCATGGTCTATGGCCGCATGATTGAGATATACCTGCTCACCAGCCTTGCGCCCCTACCCGTGGCGACCCTCTCCAACCGGGAGCTGGGCGGCACAGGACAGAACTACTTAAAATCCCTGTTCGCCGTGGGCTTTCAAGGGGTGCTCATTCTGGTATGCGTGGCCATCTATGCGGTGCTGGTGCAGGGCATCGCCGCCGGGGGCGACCCCATCGGCGCGATATGGGGAACCGTGGGCTATACGGTGCTCCTTTGTTTCATGCTGTTCAAAACCGGGACGATTGCCCGCAGCATCTTCGGGGCCCACTGATAAACAGCACTTCGGGACAATTTGTCCCAAAGGCCCGGAGGGGAGGTGACGTATGCCACGGCGGTATAAGCTGGGCCCGGACGGGGAAATGCGCCGGACGTGGGGCGGAAAGCTCCCGGAGGAATTTACCCGGCAGGACGTGCTGGCGTTCATGGCTGACACAGACCTGCTCTTGAGCGGGAACGTATCAAAAGAAACACTCGCCGCGATACACGCGGCGGGCTATGATTATAAGGGCGGGGCCGTGTTGCCCCGGCCCGGAAAGGAGGATTTACCTATGGCGAAAACCCAGACGGCGGTGCAGACCGCTGAAATGGCGGAGGCGGCCCAGGAGGAGATGCGCCGCCTGATTTTCGAGGCCCCCATCGCAGAGCTGGCCGAACACCAGGGTATCAGCATTGACGAGGCCGTGGCCCTCCGGGTGGAGCAGAACCTTGCCGCCGCCGTTATCCCTATCGAGGTGACGGTGCGGCCCATTGAGCCCCAAAACAAGCTGATTGGCTTTGCCAGCGTCAACTTCGGCGGCGTGGTGGTGGATGACTTCAAGGTGGTGAACGGGCAGAACGGCGTCTTTTTGGGCGCTCCCAGTAAGCCCGACCCCACCAGCAGATCCGGCTACCGCTCCACGGTGCGTATCACTGACCGGGCCACCCAGGAACGGCTGAACGCGGCGGGTGTGGAGGCTTACAATGTGGCGGTTGAAAAACTGCTGGCCAGGGCCGAGGCGGTGCGCCCCGCGCCTATCCGGGAGCAGATGGACAAGGCGGCAAAGGAGGCCGCCCGCGAAAATGCCGCCCGGCCTGCCCCCACCAAAGGAAAGGAGGGACGGGATGGCAGATAGCGCAACCTTGGGACAAGATGTCCCAAAGGCTCCGGGCGGTGTGGTGGAGCCCTCCGGCTTGTACCTCATGGACGGCATCGAGGGCCTGCGCTCCCTCCCGGAGCACTCAGTCGATATGCTCTTGACCGACCCGCCCTACGGCACGACCCGCAACTATTGGGATGTGCCTCTGCCCCTCCCTGAGCTGTGGGAGGCGGTGCGCTGGGCGGTCAAGCCGGAGGGCGCGGTGCTGTTCTTTGCCCAGTGCCCCTATGACAAGATTTTGGGCGCGTCCAACCTCTCCATGCTCCGCTATGAGTGGATATGGTACAAGAGCCGGTGTACGGGCTTTCTCAACGCCCGCCGCGCCCCGCTGAAAAAGACGGAGAACATTCTGGTATTTTACCAAAAGCTCCCCCTTTACAATCCGCAGTTTGAACAGGGCAAGCCCTATAAGAAAATCGCGTCCCAGCGCGACCAGAGCCCCAACTATGGAAAGTTCGTCCGCTCCGGCAGCGGCTCGGAGGACGGGCGGCGGTTTCCGGGGAACCTGCTTTCATTCCAGACCGTGGCCCATACCGTCCACCCCACCCAAAAGCCCGTGGAGCTGTGCGAGTACCTTATCAAGACCTATACCAACCCCGGCGAGCTGGTGGTGGACATCTGCGCGGGCTCCGGCACGACTGCGGTGGCCGCCGTCAATACGGGGCGGGAATTTATCTGCTTTGAAACGGCCCCGGCCTTTTACGGCCCGGCCACGGAACGCATTGAGCAGGCGCGGGCGGCGGTGGCCGCTGGTGGAAAGGGGGTGTGAGCCTATCGGCAACTATTCTGTGATATACGCCGACCCGCCCTGGCGGTACGCCCAAAAGGGCCTGCAAGGGGCGGCGGAGCGGCATTACCCGACAATGAGCATCGAGGAATTATGTGCGCTGCCTGTGGCCGATTTAGCGGCCCCGGACAGCGTTCTTTTTATGTGGGCCACGTTCCCCCAGCTCCCGGAGGCGCTCCGGCTCATCAAGGCATGGGGCTTTCAGTATAAGTCCGTGGGCTTTGTGTGGCTGAAAAAGAACCGCAAGGCGGATAGCTGGTTTTACGGGCTGGGTTTCTGGACGCGGGCCAATGCGGAGGTTTGCCTGCTGACAACACGGGGCCATCCCCGGCGGCAGTCCGCCAACGTCCACCAGTTCATTATCTCCCCCATTGAGGGCCACAGCAAAAAGCCGGACGAGGCCCGGGAGAAAATCGTGGCTCTGATGGGGGACGTGCCCCGCGTGGAGCTGTTCGCCCGGCAGACCCCGCCCGGCTGGGATGTGTGGGGGAACGAGGTGGAGCCCACGGCGGGACTTCAAAATTTCGGGGCCCCCGCAAAGTCGGCAGACTTTGCGGGGAGAGGAGGCGCAACGGAACGGGGCGAGCTTTGGGACAAAATGTCCCGAAGTGAGCGGAGTGAAGTTTGTGCCGACGAGTCCCAAAGGAAAGGAGGCTAAAAATGCCCTATGTAAACGTACCTAACGACCTATCCAAAATCAAGACAAAGGTTGCTTTCAACCTTACCAAACGCCAGCTTGTCTGTTTCGGCGGCGCGGCCCTTGTGGGTGTGCCAGCCTATCTGCTGGGCCGGAGCGCCCTGGGCAGTACCGGGGCGATGTTCGTCATGCTGGGCATCATGCTCCCGGCGTTCCTGCTGGCGATGTATGAGCGTGACGGCCTGCCGCTGGAAAAGGTGGTGGGCCTTATCATCCGGGCCCGGTATCTGCGCCCCGGCGTGCGGCCCTACCAGACCGGGAATATCTACGCGCCCTTTACCGGGCGGCAGGCGGGAAAGGAGGCAGTGAATGAAAAACCGAAACAATCAGCGCGGCCCCGGAGGGGCTAAAGGCCGGGCGGCCCTGTCCGCCCAGCAGTCCATCCCCTATGTGGCGATGCACCCGGACGGCGTGTGCCAGCTCCCCGGCGGGCTCTACACCAAAACCGTGGAATATGAGGACATCAACTATTCCGTTGCGTCCACCGAGGATCAGTCCGCGATTTTCAGCGGGTGGAGCTCGTTCCTTAACTACTTCGACAGCTCCCTCCCGTTCCAGCTCTCCTTTATCAACCGCCGTTCCCATTCCACTGATCGCTACGAGGTGAACATCCCCGCCCAGCAGGATGACTTTGACAGTATCCGGGGCGAGTTCGTGGGGATGCTCAAACGGCAGATTGCCCGGAGCAACAACGGCATTGAACGCTCCAAATATATCACCTTTGGCGTTCCCGCCGAGGGGATCGCCGCCGCCCGTCCCCGGCTTGACCGGGTGGAGGCGGACGTGATGGGCAACCTCCACCGCCTGGGCGTTCCCTCGGCCCCGCTGGACGGGCGGGAGCGGCTGGCCCTCCTGCATGGGCAGATGCACCCCGGCCACCGGGAGCCGTTCCGCTTTAGCTGGGCGGACATCCCCCAGACGGGCATGGGCACAAAAGACTTTATCACCCCCAGCGGCGGCTTTGACTTCCGGCAGTCCCGGACGTTCCGGGTGGGCCAGTTCTGGGGAGCGGCGTCCTATCTTCAGATTTTGGCGTCCGAGCTCTCTGACCGCCTTTTGCGGGAAATTCTGGAGCTTGACGCGGAGCTGACCGTCACCCTCCACATTCAGACGGTAGACCAGTTAAAGGCCATCAAGACCGTCAAGGGGAAAATCTCTGACATTGACCGCATGAAAGTGGAGGAGCAGAAAAAGGCTGTCCGCGCCGGGTATGACATGGATATTCTTCCCCCCGACCTTATCACCTTTTCCAAGGACGCGGCGGAGCTGTTGGGGGATTTGCAGTCACGGAATGAGCGGATGTTCCTTTTGACGTTCACCGTCATCAACCTTGCCCCCACCCGCCAGCGGCTGGAAAACGATGTGTTTACCGTTTCCGGCATCGCGCAGAAATACAACTGCGCCTTAAAGCGGCTGGACTGGCAGCAGGAACAGGGCTTTATGTCCTCGCTGGCTCTCGGCTGTAACGAGGTGCAGATACAGCGGGGCATGACCACCAGTTCCACGGCGATTTTCATTCCCTTTATGACGAGGGAGCTCCGCATGGGCGGGCAGGCCCTCTACTACGGCATGAACGCGCTTTCCCACAATGTCATCATGGCTGACCGGAAAAAGCTGAAATCCGCAAACGGGATGTATCTCGGCTCCACGGGCTCCGGCAAGAGCTTTGCCGCCAAGCGGGAATTGATAAACGTCTTTCTTGCTACGGGGGATCGCATCGTTATCGTTGACCCGATGGGGGAATATTCCCCACTGGTGCGGCGGCTGGGCGGGCAGGTCATCGAGATCGCCCCGGACAGCCCCCACCACATTAACCCGATGGATATTCAGATGGGGCTCAATGACGAGGACAGCCCTCTTTCCATGAAAGCCGACTTCCTGCTTTCCCTCTGTGAGCTGGTGGTGGGCGGCAAAGACGGACTGCAACCCATAGAGAAAACCGTGATTGACCGCTGTGTGCGGCTGGTGTACCGGGAGCTTGCGCTGGGGCTGGAGGGCGCGAAAATGCCCTTGCTCCAGGACTTGTACGAGGAGCTTTTGAAACAGCCGGAGCCGGAGGCAAAACGGGTGGCGACTGCGCTGGAGCTCTACTGTACGGGCTCCCTTAACCTGTTCAACAGCCCGACCAACGTGGACTTGAGCTCCCGCGTGGTGTGCGTGGTGCTGAAAGGGCTGGGGGAGAACCTCCGCAAGATTGCGATGCACGTCACCAACGAGTTTGTCACTTCGGCGGTGAACACCAACCACCAGAACGGCGTGGCGACCTGGTGCTACTTTGACGAGTTCCACATCCTCTTGCGCGACCCGCTGACCGCCAGCTACTTTGTGGCTGTGTGGAAGATGCTCCGCAAAAAGGGCTGTGTGCCCTCGGCGCTGACCCAAAACGTGAAAGACCTTTTGGCCAGCCGGGAAATCGAGAACATTCTGGACAACACCGATTTTCTTGTCCTGCTCTCCCAGGCCCAGAGTGACCGGGCTATCATCGCAAAACAGCTCGGTAT
This sequence comes from Firmicutes bacterium ASF500, assembly GCA_000492175.2. NCBI lineage: Bacteria > Bacillati > Bacillota > Firmicutes bacterium ASF500. The sequence goes on from CP097573.1 coordinate 1,466,599, forward strand.
TTCTGAGCACCAGCTTTCCTATATCACCCACAGCAATTCCGGCGAGGGCCTGCTGTTCTACGGAAATGTGACGATACCCTTTGTTGACCGTTTCCCCAAGGGTGAGATTTACAACCTGCTCACCACCCGCCCGGAGGATGTAGCCAATGACCGAAAAGACGAGTAACACCACTTCGGGACAAAATGTCCCAAAGTCCCCGAAAGGGCTCAAAACCAAAAAATCCAAGTTCCGCATGGAAAGCGAACAGGAAAAAATCAGCAAATCCAAGCTCCGCATGGAACGGCGGGAGGACAAGCTGAACCGGGCCCGGAAAAAGCTGGACGGCAAAAAGCCGCCCAAACCCAGGGGCCCGGTGCGCCGGGCGCTGGGGGCCGCCGGGTGGAACGTCCACGGCTTTGTGCATGGGAAAATCTACGAGGTGGAGCATGAGAACGTGGGAACCGAAGGGGCCCACCAGTCCGAGCTGGTGGGCGAGGCGGCCCTCCGGCATGGGACGCGGTATGTAAAAAAGCGCATCCGGGAGCACCCGGCCCGGGCCGTCCAAAAGGCCGAGGCCCAGGTCATCAAGGCCCGCGCCGACTACCAGTTCCGGGTGGCCGCCCAGGAAAACCCGGAGCTCTCAAAAAATGCTGTCACCCGCTACTGGCACAAGCAAAAGCTGAAAAAGCAATACGCCAAACAAGCGCGGCAGGCGGCCAAACAGACCGCGAAACAAGGAGCAAAGGCCGCCGAGAAAACCGCCGTCACCACGGAAAAGCTGGCGGAGCAGGCGGTGGGCTTTGTGAAACGGCATCCCGTGGGGGTGCTCATCGCCCTGGCCTGCGCGGTGCTCATCTTCTCCCTCCAGTCCTGCGCGTCCTCTCTGGCTGCCCTTGGCAACGCCGCCGCTGGTGCGGTGGGGGCCACTACCTACCCCGCCGAGGACGGGGATATGCTGGGGGCCGAGGCGGACTACTGCTCCTTGGAGGCGGAGCTCCAGCACTATCTTGATACCTACGAAAGCACCCACGACTATGACGAGTACCACTACGATTTAGATACCATCGAACACGACCCCTATGTGCTCATGTCCATTCTCAGCGCATGGCATGACGGCCAATGGACGCAGGCCCAGGTGCAGGCCACTCTGCAAATGCTCTTTGACCGCCAGTACACGCTGACCGAGAACGTGGTAAAGGAGCGGCGGTACTACATCGAAACGGATACCTGGACGGACGAGGAGGGCAACACCCACACCGACAGCTACCGGGTGTATTACGATTATTACATCTGCACCGTGACGCTGGAAAACTTCGATCTGTCCCACCTCCCGGTCTACATCATGGGGGAGGATAAGGTTTCCCGGTATTCCCTCTATATGTCCACGCTGGGCAACCGCCCCGACCTGTTCCCCGGCTCGTCTTATGTGGGGAAGTACACCAACCCGCCAAACAGCTATGAAGTGCCGCGGGAATATCTGGACGATGAAACATTCGCGGCGATGCTGGGCGAGGCCGAGAAATACCTGGGCTATCCCTATGTTTGGGGCGGCTCCAGTCCGTCCACGTCCTTTGACTGCTCCGGCTTTGTGTCGTGGGTCATCAATCACAGCGGCTGGAACGTGGGGCGGCTGGGAGCCCAGGGGCTGTGTAATATCTGTACCAGAACCAGCTCCCCGCGTCCCGGCGACCTTGTTTTCTTCAAGGGAACCTATGACACGCCGGGAGTCTCCCACTGTGGCATCTATGTGGGGGACGGCATGATGATACACTGTGGCGACCCCATCAGCTACGCCAACCTAAACAGCAGCTATTGGCAGTCCCACTTCTACGCCTACGGGCGTTTACCATGAAAAAGGAGGTTTTCAATGGCAATCAGCAAAAGCGCAAAAATCATGGCCGAGATGGAAAAGGTCAAGGCCAAAATCGGCGACCAGCAGGCCCGGCTGAAAGAGCTGGAACAGAAACACAAGGAGGCCGAGAACGAGGAGATCGTGGACATCGTGCGGGGCATGAGCATTTCCCTTGAGGAGCTCCCGCTGGTGCTCCAGCGCATGAAAGCCGGGGAGACTTTGGGACAAAATGTCCCGAAGTCCGCCGGGACGGAAAAGGAGGACAAGGAATGAAACGGAAAAGATTTCGTGTGATGGCGGCGGCATTGTGCGCCGCTTTTTTGATGTGCGGCATTACGACCACGGCCTACGCCGGGGGCGGCGAGGAATGGGAGGACGGTACGGGCGGGCAGGAGCTGTGGGAGGGGCTTGACCCGGTGGAGCCCACCGAGCCCCCGGTGACGGAGCCCAACCCGTTCACCCCGGATGGCCAGGGGACGATGGTGGATAACGCCACAGACGGGGACGGCAAGGAGTTCTTCACCATCATGGCGGCGGACGAGTCCGTGTTCTATCTGGTGATTGACCGCCAGCGGGAAACGGAAAACGTGTACTTTCTGAACGCTGTCACGGTGGCCGACCTTATGGCCCTTGCGGAGCCCTCCCCGGAGGCCGTTCCCGAACCGCTCCCGGAGCCGGAGCCCGAACCCACCCCCGAGCCGGAACCGGAGCCCGAGCCGGAAAAGTCCGGCGGGGCCGGGATGCTCCTGCTGGTGCTGGCGGTGCTGGGCATCGGCGGCGGGGCCGGGTGGTACTTCAAAATCTACCGCCCCAAACAGCAGCAGGCCGCCGGGCCCGGTGAGGACTATGACGAGGCCGAGGAATACGGCGAGGACTATGGCGGCGAATATGACGACCTCCCCCCGTGGGATGAGGAAGAGGAAACGGAGGGCGGCGAATGAATTTTACATCAAACCCTTTGGAACGGGAAATGAAACGCCGCCCCCGGCCCCGGGCTCCCCGCCCGGAACAGCCGCCCAGGGGCTCCCGGTGCTGCGGCTGCCCCTACTGGCGGGGCATCCCCTGCGGCTCCTGCTTTCAGAGCCTTTTGAAAAAGCCGGGCGGGAGGTGATACTGTGCGCGAGCTGACCCGTGAGGAAAAGGCGGCCATCCGCTCCCTTGTGGTGAAATGGTGCGCCAACTATGACCGGGAAATGGGATGCTTGCCTTTGGATTGTGAGTGCTATATGCTGGGGAAGTGCTGGACGGGGGCCTACTGCCGCTACTTCCGGGAGGCCGTCCTGCCGCTGAACCCGGTACTGGAGACCGCCCTCAATACCGAGGGGCCCGCCCCGGAAACCCGGCCCTGTCCGGTATGCGGGCGGCCTTTTCTCCCGGACGGGCGGCGGCGCTACTGCTCCGAGGCTTGCTCCAGAGCCGCAAGGCAGAAAAAACAGCGGGGATATATGCGGAAATACCGGGGGTGATGCGTGAGCATTTAGGCCCTAAAAACCCGCTGTTTACAAGGCTTTCCGGGGCCGCTTTCGGGGCGGGCCGTACTTTTACACGTCCTGCCCCGATTTCCCCGAATAGTGCTAACATTTCGAGAGGAGGCTACAATGGACAAAAATCAAGGCTATGCAATCTTAAAGGCCGTCATGCTGGAAAATGGCCGGGGCTTTGCGCTGGGGGAGCATCCCACCGCTCCGTCCCCCTTTGTAACGTGGGCCTGCTATGATGACGAACACGGCATACGGCAGTATGAGTGGGGGCACTATGGCAGTGACCGGGCCGCTCTGGAGCAGGACTTGCTGGAACGGGTGGAAAACTACCAGGAGCAGTTTTCCGTCAAGGTGGCGCAGGTGGAGGCCCCCGGCCTTTACAAATATTACTCCACCCAGCGGCCCGTGGACATCGGCACGTTCCCCAAGCCTGCGGGCAACGCGCCGGATGAGATCGTCAACTACGATAAGCGCATCCCCGTGGAGGGCGGCGCTTTCCTCGCGTGGGGGCATCTGACCTACACAAAACCGCTGACCGAAAAGCAGGCGGCGGACTATGAGCTCCGGCCCGCCCCGGAGGTTTCCGGCTTACTGCGCGAGGACGGCAGGCCCCGCCCGATTGCCGAACAAATGAAAGAGGCCCAAAAGCTGGCCGGGGAACGGCAGTCCCCCTCCGCGCCCAAACGGGACGCGCCCGACCGGGGCGGCAGGTAGCCGTGGCCGGGAAAAAGCGCCGCCGCCCCGTCCATCTTCATGTGATGGTGTCCGAGGCGGAGCAGGCGCTTATCCAGGAACGCATGGCCCAGGCGGGCATCCGCAATATGGGGGCCTATATGCGGCGGATGGCCCTGTGCGGCTATGTGCTCCAGGTTGACCTTGCCCCCGTCCGGGAGCTGGTGTCTCTCCAGCGGCGGTGCTCAAACAATCTGAACCAGGTGGCTATCCATGCCAACACCTACGGGGGCATTTACCCCGAGGAAATCAAGGCTCTGCAACGGGACTACTCCGACTTGTGGGGCCCTCTGTCCGATTTGCTGAAACAGCTTGCCGCGCTGGTGGAGCTGTGACTTGCTGGGGAGCGGTGTCGTGCCGCTCCCCGCTTTTTGTACTTCGGGACATTTTGTCCCAAAGGTGGGTAGATTGTCGAAATAAGATGTGGTATAATTATATTTAAGCAAGCGAAAACAAAGAATGTTGTTTAGAAGAAAACGATTTGCTTTATATGATTTAATACGCGCTCAAAGGAGGCACTGACTTTGAATATTCTTATCATTGGGAATGGGTTTGATTTAGCTCATGGCCTACCCACAAAATATGAGCATTTTTTGAAATATGTTGACGCTTTTAAGCGGTTTAAGGATATTTGCAAGCAAGGAAGTGTTAAGGCTGACTGGGAAACAGCGAACGAAGAAGATAAAAGGTTTATTCTTCATTTTGCTAACCTATATGAGCAGAAACTAAAGATTTTTGAGGAAATCGAAACCCTAATCTCAAATAATGTTTGGATTGATTATTTTTGGGAGATTTATAAAAGCCGAGGTGTAGCCGGAAAAGATGGATGGATTGATTTTGAGAGTGAAATTTCGAGAATAATACAAGCCCTTGATAAAGCAAGGTTTTCCATTTTAGAGGAAATAAACCAGGGTCACAAACGAGGAAAAATGACGCAACAACAACTAAATATTCTTTCTCCGATTTTTGGAAAGCCAGGAATAAGCCGTGATAGTATAGAATTTGATGAAAATGCGGTCGGATATAGAAAAGTACGTTTTTTAACGGACTTAAATAGACTTACACGGTGTTTAGAAATATATCTGACTAATTATGTGGAAGAAATTATGCCGGAAGTTAAACTACCTGACATTGATAAGCTGAATATTCATTGTGTTCTAAGTTTTAACTATACTCATACATATCAAAGACTTTATGACACAGACAGAAGTAAAAAAATTAAATACGACTATATTCACGGAGAAATAAGGGCTGATAGCGACATTGATAATTGTAATCTTATTCTTGGAATTGATGAATATTTAGAGGGATACGCCAAAGATAGAGAAAACGAGTTTATTCAGTTCAAGAAATTTTATCAGAGAATTTACAAAAAGACTGGTTGCAAATATGTTGACTGGATAAACAGTATAACACAGATGCCATCGGGCTACGGAAGGAACGGAGACACCATACATAATGTCTATATTATTGGACATTCCTTGGACATTACCGACAAAGATATTCTTTCAAGCCTAATTAACATGGAAAGCACCAAAACAACGATTTTCTATCATAGTCAAGTAACTTTAGGAAACCAAATAAGTAATCTCGTCAAGGTTCTTGGTGAGGATAATCTTATTGCTAAAGTGCATGGGGCAAATGCAAGCATTATTCTACAGAAACAGCAGGAGCCGGTTCTAATAGGGCATTGATTATAGAAATAAAGTCAATAAGTTACATGAAAGAATGACAGTAGGGGATTTACCTGCTGTCATTCTTTTTTCAAAGAAAGCAAGGAGGTGCTACCACGGCCACAACCTACATCCGGCCTTACAAGCAGGCGGCGGGACTGAGCGCCGTCCAGACGATGGAGGAGCGTTTTGCCTACGGGCTTAACCCGCAAAAGCTGGGGGCCGTTTCCGCTCACCTATGCGACCCGGCCACAGCCGCCGCTGAGTTCCTGCTGGTGAAAAGCCAGTACCAGGCGGCCACCGCCCGGCCTGTGGAGCGCGGAGCTCTGTTCTTCCAGGTGCGGCAGGCGTTCCCGCCCGGCGAGGTGACGGCGGAGGAGGCCAACAAAATCGGCTATGAAACGGCGATGCGCTGGACAAAAGGCAAGTACCAGTTTTTCGTCTGCACCCATACCGACAAGGGCCACATCCACAATCACATTTACTACAATTCCACGGCCTTTGACTGCTCCCGGAAATTCCATAATTTCATCGGCTCCAGCTTTGCACTCCGGCGACTGTCTGACCGGGTATGTCTGGAACATGATTTGTCCGTGATACAAAACCCCAGCCAGCACAGCAAGGGCCGCTTTCTGCACTATGGCCAGTGGATAGGCGACAAGCCGCCGTCTGCAAAACAGCGGGTGCGGCTGGCAATCATCGCCGCTCTTGAAAAAAAGCCCGCCGACTTTGCCGCGTTCCTCCGGCTTATGGAGGAGTCCGGCTTTGCCGTCAAGCGCGGGCGGGGCGGCGTGGTGTCGTTCCTTGCTCCGGGGAATGACAAGTACACCCGGCTCCGGGCATCCACCCTGGGCCCCGGCTTTGACCCAGAGGACATCCGGGCGGTGATTGCTGGGGAGCGGCCCCTCCCGGAGCTCCCCAAAGACGCGCCGCCCCCGCCCCGGCGGGTGAGCCTTATCATAGACATTCAACAGCGCATGGCCGAGGGCAAAGGCCCCGCCTATGAACGATGGGCCAAGGTCTACAACCTAAAGCAGATGGCCGCCGCGCTCCAGTTCCTGCAAGAAAACAATCTGACCGACTATGACGCGCTGGCGGCAAAGACCACGGCAGCGGTTGAGCGGGCCCACGCGCTGGCCGGGGAGATCCAATCCACCGAGGCCGCCCTCTCCAGAACGTCCGAGCTCATGGGGGCCGTGGTGGACTATGCCAAGGCCCGGCCCGTGTTCGATGGCTACAAGGCGGCCCGGTACTCGAAAAAATATCTTGCCGAGCACGAGGCGGAGCTTGCCACCTACCGGGCGGCCCGCGCCGCTATGAACGAATTGTTAGGCGGCGAAAAGCTCCCCAAAATGGACGTACTGAAAAAACAGCGGCGGGAGCTGGTGGAAAAGAAAAAGGCCCTCTATGCCGAGTATCGGCAGGCCCAGCGAGATATGCGGGAGGCCGTGGCGGTCAAGGCCAACATCGACCATCTGCTCGGACTGACGGACGGGCGGGACGATAAGGAACAGACGCGATAGCGGCGGTGACGCAGCCAATCTCTTTGGGACATTTTGTCCCAAAGAGCCGGGTTTGGGGAGGCTCCCCAACAAGCATTTTTGCGGGCCAACGGCCCAGCAAAAATTTCGGAGTGTGGCCACACCCGAATTGCTTGCCGTTTGTGCGCTCCCCTATACATGGCACGAAAAAACGGAGGTCGCGTTTCCTTACGTTCCCTCCGTTTCCCTGGCTTTTTTGATACCCTCTGCGGCTCCCTCAATAATGATTAGCTCCTTTTCGTCCATACCGTTTAACAGACGATCAATGTGTTTCCGGCGCTCATTCCCGCCGCCCAGCTTGTCCGGGTAGAAAAATTCATCCACGGAAATATCCAAAAGGGTGACGAGCTTGTAAAAGGCGTTGAGGCTGGTGTGCTGGCCCCGGTTTTCAATATACATGATGGAGCGCGGGGTGAGGTCTACAAGCTGGGCCAGGTGCTCCTGCGTCCAGCCCTTTGCTTTTCGTCTGCGCTTGATTTCTGCACCCAGGGCGCGGCAGTCCAGACGTTCTTCATATTGGTACATTCTTATATCACCCCCACATTATTTTACATTTCGGTGGCAGATATGAGAACGAAACATAATTTTATATTTTAGTAGTATTTTATTTCGCTTTTTGAGGGGGGCGTTGACAAAAACCGCTTTATATGATAAACTTACCAAAATTATATAGAGGAGAAAGACATCATGTGGTATGGGTGTATGTGGAATATTCGTAATTATTAAGTAGGGCAATAAAAGAGCGGTTCCCATTTTGAAGTGGGCTTATTTGTCATGCTTATTTTCGAATAACACCTATACTTGAGGTATTGGAATAATATAGTTATATCTTATTATTCATGGTGTATTTCGTAGTTTATGCAGGTCAATGCTCACTTTTAGAGATGACCTGCATTTTTTATTGCTCTTTTTGTTGTCCTTTTGAGTTTAATAAAAAATACAGGAGAAAATCATAATGAATAAACTAAAATGGAAACAGACTTTTTACTTTTTATGGGTAGGGCAAGCTGTGTCTGTTCTCACAAGTTCAATTCTGCAAATGGCCTTGATTTGGCATTTAACAGTAATAACACAATCTGCCTTTGTGCTTTCAATGGCCTCGTTAGCCGGATTTCTACCAAATGCCATTTTTGGAATAGTGGCAGGAACTTTTGTTGATCGAATGGATAGAAAAGGTATCCTAATAGGAGCTGATCTTTTTATTGCGGTAATTAGCCTGACACTTGCTATCGCCGCACAGAACGGGAATATAGCCGTATGGTTAGTATTGGCGGTATTAGCTATCCGTAGCATCGGAACTGCATTTCATACTCCTGCCATTAGTGCGGTCACACCGCTTATCGTCCCACCGGAAGAATTGACAAAATGTGCGGGGTTTACGCAGTCGCTACAGACTATCGGCTACATGGCCGGGACAGCTATAGCAGGAATACTATATCCGATCTGGAGTATTAGTGGTATGGTAGCCCTGGATGTTTTCGGAGCTATTGTTGCTTCTCTTGTTGTGGCACTTATCAAAATACCAAAGATTGAAAATGCTGATAGGGCAAATCAATCGAAAAGTTTTTTTGAAGAAACAAAAGCGGGATATTCCGCATTAAAAAAAGAAAAAGGTATTTTTGCTCTTGTCTGGATTGCCGCCGCGTTTACAATTTTGTACTTCCCTATCAATGCCCTTTTCCCGTTAATGTCTCTTGATTATTTCGGCGGTACAACTTTCCAGGCTTCTGTTACTGAGATTGCTTTTTCCGTAGGTATGCTTGTCGGAAGCGTCATCTTGGGTATTGGAGGAGGGATCAAAAATCGGGGACTTGCAATTCCCTTTTCAATTATGCTTATGGGAGTGCCTATTACCTTTTCGGGACTGCTCCCTCAAAGTGGTTTTTGGGCTTTTGCTTTTTTCTGTATCATTATGGGGGCTTCTGCCCCATTTCATAATGGCCCTGTTACTGCACTCATACAAGAGAAGTTACCACCGGAATATTTAGGTCGCGCTTTCGGATTTTACGGCAGTATTGCTTCACTTGCTATGCCAGTCGGTCTATTGATTTCAGGGGCCTTTGCAGATATAGTGGGAATAACAAAATGGTTTTTTATTACTGGCACTCTTATTGTAATACTTGCATTGATATGCCTTGCAGTGCCATCTATTAGAACGATTGATAAGGATGGTAAAAAGGCTGATGGCTAATAAGTATTGGGTGAAGTGTCCAATTTGCAAAAGAAAAACCCGTATTCAAGTATATAAAGAAACCACGCTAAAAAATTTCCCTCTTTTCTGTCCTAAATGTAAGCAAGTACACGTAATAGATTTAGAACAACTTAAAATTGTAGTCAAAAGTGCCAGTCGCTAAGACGCAGAGCCGACAAACAGCTAAATGTTGTTTGTCGGCTTTTTGCTTTTAAGCAAATCCGCCGGTGAATGAGACGGATAGCGCGTCTAATCGAACCTCTTATCAAATGGCGGTATCAAGGAGGTATCGCCGTGTCTTTTTTAACTTCTATTCAATTTAATTTATCAAAAAAAGCACAGCTCCGCCACCGGACAATTCCGACCATAAACGCGAAATTAACAAGTACATAAAGAATGATGTCATTTCATGCGCCCGCACAGCACAACGCTGTGCGGGCGTTGTCGTTTCTTGTCGGCTCCACTTCGAGACAAACAGTCCCAAAGTGCGGGACGGCTCCCCAGGGTGCCGCTCCCCGCCGCCATCCATATCGTTTCCCGTCAACCCGACCACAAAACGATATGGAGGTACATACCATGACAATTATCAACTTGCGCGACTTTTACTACTGGTACACCCAGGACGAATATATGGAGGTTTCTGACGATGTGGCCGAGGCGCTCCGGGCCAGCGTCCGTTACGAGGCGGCCTATGCGGAGCGGGCCCGGTACAACAAGGCTTATTACTCCCTGGACTGCGATGACGGCATCGAGTATTCGGCCTGCCAGCACGAGCTTACCCCAGACGAGGTTCTGGAGCTCAAGGAGCGGTTCTGCCGTCTGTGGAACGCGCTGAACAGCCTGCCGGAAACTCAGGGCCGCCGGGTGGACGCTCACTTTATCCTCGGCATGACCTACCGAGAGATTGCCCAGGCTGAGGGCGTGGACAAGAGCGCGGTGCGGCGTTCCGTTCTCAGCGGATTGGAGAGTATGAAAAAATATCTGCAAAAAAATTCGTGATTGCCGTCTCCATTTGCTCCGCTTTTCTGGTGGTATATGAGAGGAAGTTTTTCTCTCCACAACTGAATAGCGGGCAGCCCTCAGTGAACGCGGGGAGCCGGGCGGCGGGTGCGCGGTGACTTCTCCCACGGGAGGACGAGCGACCAACACCACCGCCGCGCCCGGGGAGCTTGCCAGCCCCGGGGCCACGATCCGCGAGGGACAAGCTGGCCGCTTGCCGCTCCGGGCCGCCGCACAAAACAAGGGAGCGTCGGGACGCTACTCGCTGTCTTTGGACGGGCCAAACATACGGGCCCGGCGTTCCCCATTTTTACATAGGAGGCGGACTTATGGAATACGATCCCACTCTGGCGGCTCTGCTGGCCCAGCCGTGGAGCAACAACGTGTGCCGGGGCTATGTTATCTACGCGATGGAAAACTGCGGGTTTGCTCCCGAGGACATCCGACGCGTGGTGGCCGAGCTCTACGAGGTTTTCGACTGCCAGGGGCTGGACGAGGCCGAGGCGCACTTTCTGGACAGCCCCTATTAAGTTCGAGACATTTTGTCCCAAGGTGAGGACAGGCCAAAGGGCGGCACTTTTCTCAGTGCCGCCTTTTCGCGTTTCCCCACCAACCAAACAACGCAAAAGGAGGTTTTACCGTGAGACTGACCGCAAAAGAGCTTGAAGAAATGCAGAGCGTCAATATTGGCGCGGTGAGCGCGGATGCGCTGGCTGACGTGAGCGGTATGGCCTTTGACCGCACCCTCCCCCGAGAGGAGCGGCTTGCCCGTTTTTTGAAACGGGCTGTCAATCCGTACTGCTTTAGCGTGGGCGGCGTGGGCGTGAAAATCGAATTTGCCGAGGGCGGCCCCTCCCTCCAGGAGACGCTGGCGGCCTTTCTTATCCGGCAAAAGAGCGGGCTGTAACTGCGGTTACGGCCCGTTCCACACTTCGAGACAAACTGTCCCAAGGCATCGACATCCTTGTTGATACCCCCGGGCAGAGGTATAATATAAGTGTAATGTGATAGGGAAGGAGGAACAATGGCACGAGCTAAAAACAGAGGGTATCAGCAGACTTTTACCCCTACATATACAATCCGGCGTTGGAAAATGGGCGGCTACATCCGGCTCTCCCGGGAGGACTTACAGAAAATCAACCGGGGCTTGGACGATAGCAACAGCGTGAAAAATCAGCGCGACATACTCAACGACTTTCACCACAACCACATGGACGAATTTGAAAGCTATACCGAGTATGTGGACGATGGGCACACGGGAACCGATACGGAGCGCGAAAGTTTCCAGCGTCTCTTGGGCGATGTAATGAATGGGAAAATCAACTGTGTTGTTGTGAAAGACCTTTCCCGTTTTGCCCGGAATTACAGTGACGCCGGAAGTCTGATTGATAACCTGTTTGTGCAAATGGGCGTCCGCTTTATCAGCTTGGCCGAGGGCGTGGACAGCTACCGCGACCCGGATAGCGTGAACAGCATTATTGTTCCCATCACAAACGTGATGAACGACCAGTATTGCTATCAGACCTCAAAGAAAATCCGGCAGGTATTTGACTATAAGCGGCGCAACGGCCAGTACATCGGCTCTTTTGCTCCCTACGGCTACATTAAAGACCCGAAAGACAAACACCAGCTAATTGTTGACCCGGATGCCGCCGAAACCGTCAAGCGCGTTTACTCCATGCTCCTGCAAGGCTCGTCCAAAAGGGCCATCGCTCTGTATCTGAACGAACACGGCGTACCCAGCCCCTCGGCCTACCGCCGCATGAAAGGCTTGCCCGTTTCGTCTGCTGTGGCTGACGACCCCATGTGGAGCGCCCGGATGATACATGAAATGCTCACCAACCCCATTTACACCGGGGATTTGGTACAGGGCCGCCGCCGGGTGAAAAGCTACAAGGTACACCAGATCGAGGCTGTGCCGGAGGAGGAATGGGTGCGAGTGCCCGATACTCACGAGGCAATCATCCCCCACGAAACCTTTGACAAGGTGCAGTCCCTGCTGATACGCGATACCCGGACATCCCCCAAAGGGCGGGAAGTTCACTTGTTCAGCGGTTTTCTGAAATGTGCCGACTGCGGGAAATCCATCACCCGCAGCGTGAGCGGGAAAAATGTGTACTACGCCTGCTCCACCTACAAGAACCGCTCCCGGACGGCCTGCTCCATGCACTCTATCAAGCACAACCGTTTGGAGGCCGCCGTCCTGTTCGCTATCCAGTATCAAGTGAACACCGCCGTTTCCTACTCGGAGCTGATAGCCCGTATCAATTCGGCCCCGCTGAAAAAAAGTCAATCCCACCGCCTTAACGACCAGATAGCCGCAAAGGAAAAGGAATTGACCAGGATAACCCGCTACAAGCAGTCACTGTATCAAGATTGGAAAGACGGGGAAATCACCCAGCAGGAATACCGGGATATGAAAGCCGATTATGAACGGCAGGCCGCCGAGCTTGCGGATGTGCTGGCCCGGCTGAACGCGGAACGGGCAGAGCTGGCAAACGGCGTTGACAAGGAACACCCCGCGCTGGTAGCCTTTGCAAAGTATCAGAGCATCGAAACGCTGACCCGTGAAATCCTCACGGACTTGGTAGACCACATCAAGGTTTACGAAAACGGCAATATCAGCGTTCATTTCAAGTTCGCGGACGAGTTCCGTAAGATTGCCGAGTACATTGAAATCAACACCACCGATACCGCCGAGGCGGGCTAACCCCGCCAACGCATAAACCCCTTTGACAGTGTGTTTTCCTAATAGGAGTTAATCATAGGCTTGTAGATATACATAGTGGCCAGGGAGGGTACGTCAAAGCCTGTCAGCCACATGTCCACCACAATGGCGATTTTCATAGGGTCGTCGTTGTCCTTGAATTTTCGGGCCAGCTCCTCCTTGTGGCTCTTTGTGCCGATAACCGTCTTCCACTCCTCCGGGTCGTTGTTGCCGCTGGTCATGACGACTCCGATTTTTTCTATCCAGCCGGGCCGCAGCTCCAGCAGCTTCCGGTAGATCTTCATGGCGATGGGCCGGGAGTAGGCCACGATCATGGCCTTTCCGGTGAGGAGATTTGCCCGGTAATTCTCGTAGTGGGCCACAATGTCCTCACACAGTGACTGAATGGTGGGGTCCGCCCCCAGGACGCTCTCCATCTGTCCCAGCATCTTTTGGCTCTTTTCGATGGTGGCGGTGTTGGACTGCTGCTCCAAAACGTCGTAGGTGGCGTCAATGAGGTTTAGGGTGTTCTGGTCCAGCTTCAGATGGATGACCCGGCTCTCGTAGTACACCGGCCGGGTGGCGCCGTCCTCCACCGCCTGGGTCATATCGTAGACGTCGATATAGTCTCCGAACACCTCCCGGGTGTTCCGGTCTTTGGCGGAGACTGGCGTACCGGTAAAGCCAATAAAGGTTGCGTTGGGCAGGGCCTCCCGGATGATCCGGGCGTTGCCCACTACCACACGGGCCTCCTGTTCCCCCTGGTCGTTCTCACTGTAAACCACTTTTTCATCAAAGCCGTACTGCCCCCGGTGGGCCTCATCCGCCATGACCACGATATTCCGCCGGGTAGACAGAGCGGCCTCTCCCCGCTCAAACTTGAACATAGTGGTAAAGATGATTCCGTTGGCCTCCCGGCCCTCCAGCAAAGACTTTAAGTGCTCCTTGCTCTCCGCCTGGACCGGCGTCTGGCGGAGAAACTCCGCGCACCGGGCAAACTGGGTGTAGAGTTGGTCGTCCAGGTCGATGCGGTCGGTCATGACCACAATGGTGGGGCTGTCCAGCGCCTCCTGCAAAAGATGAGCGTAGAATACCATGGACAGCGACTTGCCGCTGCCCTGGGTGTGCCAGAACACGCCGCCCCGGCCGTCGGTAGTGGTGGCGGTCACTGCCTTTTCCACCGCCTTGCGGACAGCGAAGTACTGGTGATAGCCGGCCAGAATCTTGACGGGCCTCTGTGCGTCGCCGGAAAACAGGATGAAATTCTTCAAAATGTCCAGCAGCCGCTCCCGCTGGAACATCCCCTCGTAGAAGGTATCGAACTGGGCGTAGGCGGTATTCTCATAGCGCCCGTCCCTGGTTTTCCACTCCATAAAGCGGTCCAGACCGGAGGTGATGGTACCCGCCCGGTTGGCGGACAGGTCGCTGATGACGCAGATGGCGTTGTAGATAAACAGGGAGGGGATGTCCTGCATGTAGTTGCGCAGCTGGTTGTAGGCGTTCTCCACCCCCGCTTCCTCCTGGGAGGGGCTTTTCAGCTCCATCACCACCAGGGGCAGACCGTTGAGAAACAGAATCACGTCCGGGCGGCGGGTGCTGCCGTTTTCCACGTATGTATACTGATTCACCACATAGAAGGCGTTGTTTTCCGGGCACTGGTAGTCTACCAGACGGACCAGGGCGGAGCGCTCCTCCCCCTTGGCGAAATACTTCACCTCTACGCCGTTTTGAAGATACCCTGTAAAAGTCCGGTTCTTCTCCACCAGACTGCCGCCGTCAAAGTTTTTCAGCTTTGATATGGCCTCGTGGATGGCCTCCGGGGGCAGGTCCCGGTTCAGGCGCACCAGGCTGTCCAGCAGCACCGAGTCCAGCAGGGGAGAGGTGTAGTCCGTCCGGTTCAGGTCGGGGGCGTAGACGTGGGTGTAGCCCATTTGGGTGAAGAGCTCGATGACGGCGGCTTCATAGGTGGGTTCGGTGAAATAGGCGGACATAAAATCACCTCACTAATCATTGGTAATATCGCAATATATTTTGTGCAAACTTTAACAGTTCTCGCTCAATATTTAGGGCACGCATAGCACATGTTAATTCATTTTGCAATGCAATATTTTTAATCTGCAACTTAATCAAAGTTATCTCTTCCGGTCTAATATAACCAGATATAATATCCAACACAGAGCAAACGTAATTTATCCAGTTATCCAATTCTTGTTGGCTAATATCGTAGTTATTCCTTGTCGGGTCATAGATATTATATGGCTGAGTTTTCTTTACTGGAGATGAATCAGCCAATTTCATTAATGTATCAAGTAAAAATTGCTTATTTTGATAATTCTGATTGTTCATATAGTAATTCATCATTTTTCTTCACCACCGTTCATTTTTGCGGACATTTCAGATAGCATACTGTCTATCTTCTCCGCTCTTTGCTCCAATGTTAATGCAACGCTTTCATCATTTATTTGTTTTGCCGCTTTTTCTATTTTGTGTTTGAGGAGTTTTCCTTCCTTTATCTCTATATCATAAAAGAATAGTAATATATCTGCAATCCAAACTAAAAATAAGATATTATTCCCATCAAATTGGGAAAAAAACTGCATTGAAACACATATTGCCCAATTCATAAAAATATACCTTGTAAGTATACCCAACAAAAGAATATGAACGATTGTGTTTATTCTTTCCCATAAAAAGCACATTGCACGATAATACCATTTTGATTTGTTTTTCATAATAGCAAAATCGCCTTTCCATTTTATATTTCAATCTCTCCAGCCATCAGTTTTGGCAATAAAGAATTTCTAAGAGTTTTCAATCTACAAATTTCTTCATAGTTTGTGCGAATCAGGTTATCTATTGGATAAACAAGATTTTCAAATTGAACGATTTTATCAGCGGCAGGAATTTTAATCGGCATTGCATTAAGCGCATTCCTGTTAATAGAGCCAAAAACCGTACCCTCACCATTGAAAACATCAAGCTGAGGTTTCAATGCAAACATCGTATATAGGAGAAATGATTCATTTCCGTTCTTGCTATGGATTGCCCCTAAACCTCGCCCAATACAGCATTGCTCATAAGCCACATTGAGGTCACCAACGGGTGCCCGAACACTAAGCAAAATATCCCCTTGTTGGGCAATTCGTTTCGGTTCAGTAGTGAATAGCCGCCTGGTAGGAAAGCGAAACCCAAATTCGGCACGCCCTTGATAAAAAACTTCTCCTACTCCATTTTCATTGTAACTGTTACCGTTTGGAGATTGCCCCATAGTTATAGTGGCGATGTCGCTAAGAATCCCCGGGGTAGTAGGTAGTTCTATATTATCTACAAACATAGCGGTATATAGCGCCTGTGCCTGCCGCTCCAAATTTTCGTTGATCCGCTGGTTCAGTTTGATTTTATCATCTAATGTGTACAATATGCTTGAAATTGTCCTTTGAACCTCTAATTCTGGAAGTGGAAAAGAATAGTTCCGCATGGTTTTTAATGAGATATGCTTAATTGTAGAACCTGTAGACATAGAGCGTATATAGCTCTTAAAATGCGGGGTTTGAAGTTGATAATAAATATAGTCTACATCAACATCACTACTCACTGTAATATAGCAAGCGCCTTTTCCAAGTACACATTTTTCACCCCTATAACGTGCAATATTACCTATTGTTCCATCAATTGAGTACAATATTGTGCGCTCTGTAAGAGGAACACCATACTGGCAATATTCTTCATATGTAGTTCGTTTCCCTTTGTCCTTTTCAACGATGTAACCATTTTCTAAATTTGTAGCATTTACAAAAAGATACTCTCCGTTTATAACAAATTCAGGGGCCTTGTGGAGACCGTCACTCAAATCGTCCGATATTTCGGCCAACGTAACCATCCGAAAGTTATATCTCATACCCAATCTCCCCCAGCCGCTCCCGAATCTCCTTCTCCAGTTCGTGGGACTTCTCGAACAGCCCTGACAGCTCCGCCGTCAGCCGCCCCATCTTCTCATCAAAGGGCTCACCGTCGTCCTCCTGCTCCTCAATGCCCACATACCGCCCCGGGGTGAGGATGTAGTCCTGCCGGGCGATCTCCTCCGTACCCGCTACGGCGCAGAAACCCTTGACCTCCTCCAGCGTCCCGTCCGCAAAGGCGTTATATGTGTCCGCGATTTTCTGGATATCCTCCTCAGTCAGCTCACGCAGCTTGCGGGTGACCATGGTGCCCATCTTCCGGGCGTCAATAAACAGGGTTTTGCCCTTCTGCTTTTTGTCCTTGGAGAGGAACCACAGGGAGACCGGGATCTGGGTGGTGTAGAACAGCTGGGTGGGCATGGCGACGATGCAGTCCACCAGGTCGGCCTCGATGATATTCTTACGGATTTCCCCCTCGTCGCCAGACTGGGAGGACAGGGAGCCGTTGGCCAGAACCATGCCGATCCGCCCGCCGGGGGCCAGGTGGTAGATCATGTGCTGGAGCCAGGCGAAGTTGGCGTTGCCCGCCGGGGGCTTCCCGTACTGCCACCGGGGGTCATCCCCCAGCTTGTCCGCCCCCCAGTCGGAGAGGTTGAAGGGGGGATTGGCCATCACAAAATTGGCCCGCAGGGTGGGGTGGCAGTCGTTGAAGAAGGTGTCGGCATTGAAGCGGCCCAAGTCGGCGTCGATGCCCCGGATCGCCAGGTTCATCTGGGCTAATTTCCAGGTGGTGGGGTTGGAATCCTGGCCATAGACCGAAATCTGGTTGATATTTCCACTGTGGTTTTCAATAAACCGCATGGACTGGACGAACATGCCGCCGCTGCCGCAGCAGGGGTCATAGACCCGCCCATTGAAGGGCTGGAGCACCTCTACCAGCGTTTTTACCACACATTCCGGTGTGAAAAACTCTCCGGCCAGTTTCCCCTCCTGTTCAGCAAACTTTCGCAGACAATATTGGTAGGCATTCCCCAAAATGTCCTTGCTGCTTCCTCGCTCAATCATCTTGATATTGGTGAACAGGTCCACCACGTCCCCCAGCCGCCGCTTGTCCAGCTCAGGCCGTGCGAAGTTCTTTGGGAGGATATCTTTCAATCGGGGATTCTCTTTTTCGATGCTCCGCATGGCATCGTCGATGGCGATCCCTACAGACTGGGTATGGGCCGCCTTGGAGATCACACTCCACCGGGCGTTAGCCGGGACAAAGAAGATGCCCTCAGAGGTATACTCATCCACGTCCTCCTCAAAGCCTTCGCCCTCTTCCACCAGCTTCTGATATTTCTCCTCAAAGCGGTCTGAAATGTATTTCAGGAAAATCAGGCCCAGTACAACCGTTTTGTATTCGGATGCGTCCATATTCCCCCGCAGGACGCAGGCGGCATCCCATATTTGCTTCTCAAAGCCGATACTGCCGGTGTTTTGACTCGCCATATCGTATACGCTCCTTTTTTGCTGCATTTTTCTATATTTTAGCATATCCCAATCTCTGCCGCAAGGAAATTTGCAAAGCAAAGAATTAAATGGCAATTGTAAAACCAGACAATTTTCACTTGTTTTTGCTCTGCATTTGATTTATAATACAGAAAGTAAAATAGGAAGTCAAATGTGAATGTAGAAAGTGGAATAAAACTCAAATTATTTGACTGCCTTTTGAGAAACTGAGGTGATACCAATGATGCCGGTTGAGTTAGAGAACCTGATTGACCATGTACAGGTCCTGAAAGCCGAGACCCAGACGCTGGAACTGAAAGCCGCCGCCCAGGGCTGTCCCACGCGTCTTTACGATACTCTGTCCAGCTTTTCCAATCAGGATGAAGGCGGCACCATCCTGTTCGGTGTAGATGAACAGGCGGGGTTTGTGCCGGTGGGCGTTTACGATGCCCAGGATCTGATGAAGCATGTAACGGAGCAGTGCGGCCAGATGACGCCTGTCATCCGCCCCGTATTTACAACGCTGCTGAAGGACGGAAAAGCTTTTGTATCGGCGGAGATTCCTGGAATCGATGTGGCAGATCGTCCCTGTTTCTACGCCGGAAAAGGCCGCTTGAAAGGTTCCTATATCCGGACAGGCGATGCCGACCAGCCCATGACAGAGTACGAAATCTACAGCTACGAGGCCTTCCGCCGCAAATATCAGGATGATATTCGCCCAGTGGAACAAGCTGGCTGGAGCACCCTGAACAAGGATAGTTTGGAACTCTACCTTAGTAAACTCAAGGTCGGACGTCCCAATCTGTCTAAACTCAAAGCAGAGGAAATCTGTGAGCTGGTGGGTCTGACCCGGGAGGGTATTCCAACTTTGGCCGCCGTCCTGCTGTTCAGCCTGTTTCCACAGGGCTATTTTCCCCAGCTGTGCGTCACCGCGGTCTCCGTCCCTGGAACAGAGGTAGGGCAGCTTGGCCCGGAGGGAGAGCGGTTTCTGGACAACCGGCGTATTGAGGGAACCTTGACAGAAATGTTGGAGGATGCCTTGGCCTTTGTCCGAAAGAATATCCGGATCAAAACCATCATTGACACAGAAACCGGCAAGCGGGCCGACCGGGAGGACTACCCTTTAACCGCCGTTCGGGAGGCCATTCTAAACGCCCTAATCCACCGGGATTACAGCCTCCATACCGAGGGGATGCCTATTCAGATACTGCTTTTTGAGGATCGCCTTGAGATAAAAAGCCCTGGTGGACTGTACGGACGGCTGAGGCTGGATCAACTGGGCAAAGTTCAGCCAGACACCCGGAACCCAGTTCTGGCTGTGGCTATGGAAGTATTAGGTGAAACAGAAAACCGTTATTCTGGAATTCCCACTATGCGCCGGGAACTGGCACAGGCTGGACTGCCGGAGCCAGAGTTCCGGGATGAGCGGGGAACCTTTGTGGTCTGCTTCCGAAAGGGCAAACAAACGGCGCAAAATGAAGAGCCGGACACCGTATATGACTATGATACAACCAACGAAAATTTACTGCATTTTTGCGCCATCCCCCGCACCCGGCGGGAAATCGCGGAATTTTTGGGCATCAAGTCTGTCGCCTATGCTGTCACGACCTATGTCACTCCGATGGTAGAAAAAGGACTTCTCACGCTATCTATACCGGAGAAGCCCAGAAGTCCCAAACAGCGGTACACCGCAAAGCAACCTGAATAACAGGTACGGGATCTCCCTCTTTTCGGAGATCCCGTGCCCATATTTTATACACAGAAGAACCTGCTTTCCTTCATTTTAAGACTCTTTCTTCTGTTGTTTCGCTTTCCACTGATCGTGGCGGTCAATATAGGAAATAACCTCTTGCCAAGAGATTTTCCTCTCCTCAAACTGCTTGTGACGGACGGCAGGAATTCCAGTTTCAAGATTGACCTGATAGGTGCTCTCATGCCAGAGGGTCTTCCTGGCTACATGATAATCAAATTTCCAATGCGCTACTGCTGTCTGAATGATAACGGACTGGTAAAGAAATGTGCAGGTAAATCCCCGTCTCCTACATTCAGCGCTGATCGCTTCCCTCAACGCCCGCTCCTCCTCAATCGCACGCAACTCACTCCTGGCTTTTCGGGTAGCGACACGCTGGAAGGGTGTTGCTTTGCCGCAGTTTAAACATTGGCGTGGAAAAGAATCTCCAAGGATTGGAAATGGCTCCTGGTCAAACCACAAGGTGTACTGGTTTTTGCAGGCAGAGCATTCGCAAAGATACTGACGCATTTCACACCTCCACGCCGCTACTGTATTCCCTTTATTTTAGCTTATATCGCACATTCTTGCAACTAAAAGTTCTAATGGTTTCCTGGCCTATTTCCAATTCTTTTACCAGGAATTAATCATCTATACCCGCACCTGCCACCGATATGTAACCGTGACCTGATGCCCCGCCGCCGTCCGGTCCGCCCGCGCGAAACTCATAATTCGCGCGGGTATCATCTTCTTGACCATCTGGCCGCCCACGGAGCCGGCCTGCTTGCTGGTCAGGTCGCCGTTGTAGCCCTGCTTCAGGTTGACGCCGACCTCGTTGGCGGCCTCCATCTTAAACTTGTTCATCGCCTCGCGGGCGTTGGGGACCATGATCTTATTGCTGCTATTACTGTTAGACATAATATTTCTCTCCTTTTTATTCGGTTCATTCGGTTTTTATTTCGCTTGGATGGAACATCCGAGCATAGTTTGAGCCGTCCGCACTTTTCTATGCGGACGGCTCCTTGGTAAGTTTAGGGTGTCTATTGAAGCCGAAATCGGCTACTAAAAATATTTTTCAGCAATCACCTGATTTTCGCAAACTGTTCTGTCCAGTGCCGCAAAGATGCCGGTTGGGAAGTACTTCCCGCCAACCTCGCTGCAGGGGCCTGGGGCATGCCCGCACTTAGCACACACCCCCAGCGCCACCAAAGATACTTTTCCACATATGGTTATAGCCCTGACCGCCTTGGCTCAGGCTTTCCTGGGCCCGCCGGAACAGGGTTTCGTCCACCAGCGGCGGGATCACCCCATCGGCGTTCAGGTCCAGTGCGATCTTCCGGGAGGAGCCCCCTGCCGCCGCTCGCCGGAAAATGCGCTCCACTATCGGGGCGGTGGCCTTGTCCGGAGCCAGGCGGTGTCGGTTTTCCCGGTCTTTCCGGTAACCGCAGGGTGGGCAGGCACAGTACTGGCCGCCCTCCCGCTTGCTTCTCAGCACGTCTTTGACCTTTCGGGAGCCGTCCCGGAGGTAGACCTCGTTCATGGCAAACAGGAAGGGAACCATGATGTTGTCGTGCTCCGTGTCGAAGTTGTCCGCAATGGCGATATACTGGATGCCGTGCTCCGGAAAGAACTGCCCGGCATAGTAGCTGGCCTCCCGCATGTCGCGGCCCAGGCGGCTGAGGTCCTTGGTGATGACCAGGTCGGCCTTGCCCTGCTCCAGCTGCTTCAGCATCTCCTTGAAACCGGGGCGGTTGAATCGAGTACCGGAAACACCGTCATCGGTATGATGACGGAAGCATTCTTTGCAAGTTCAAGAGTCGCTCCTTCGATTTTAGAAACATTTTCACGTCCAATCAGTCGAGCTGTGTAGGCATCTAATCAAATCTAATTTCACGCTTATTATAACTCACTCATACAACTTGCCTTTCCCTGAACAATCTCAACAAAAAACATGCTCACAGACCGCAACCAACTGAAAAGCACTCCATTTTGTATATATTTTTCTAAAGGAGCGCGGATTCAGGTCAATTTCCTGAACCCGCACTCTGATTTTCAGTGTGTCACTAATTTTCACCCAATGCCTGTTTCAACATATTCTCTGCCAAAATTCCGTAACCCTTTGTAGGGTCGTTGACCAGCACGTGGGTCACCGCTCCCACCAGCCGTCCGTTCTGCAAAATAGGTGAGCCGGACATGCCCTGTACGATGCCGCCGGTGGTGGAGAGCAGATCCGGGTCGGTGACCTCCACCATCATGCTCCGGGTGCCGTCCCCCTCGGGGTACAGGCGGACGATCTCAATGTCGAATTCCTCCACCTCGTCCCCCCGGATGTTGGACAGGATGGTGGCCGGGCCGGTCTCCACCTGGCCCCGGGAGGCCACCTCCACCGGCTCCACGGCGCTGCCCACCGTCTCCCGGGGCATTTGTCCAAAAATACCCAGGTTGGTGTTGGCGTACAAAGTCCCCAGGTCCCGGGTCAGGTCGAACTGGCCGTGGAGCTCGCCGGGGGCGCCGCTGGCCCCCCGCTTCACCTCCATCACACTGGCGGGCATGATGCTGCCCGACTCCAGAGGCATGAGCATGGAGGTATCCACGTCGTTGATGCCGTGGCCCAGGGCACCGAACACGCCGCTGGACGGGTCATAGAAGGTCATGGTACCGATGCCGGCCATGGAGTCCCGCAGCCAAACCCCCAGCTGCCAGACTCCCTGGCTGTTCTCCACCGCCGCCGCTTTCAGCTGGAGCTGCCGCTGGCCCCGCACCGCCTGGATTGTGAGGGGCTCATCCCCGCTCTGGGCCACCAGGGCCTGGACCTCTTCAATGGTGTCCACCTCGCCGCCGTTGATGTGGGTAATCACGTCGCCGGTTTTCAGGCCGCAGTCCCGGCCCGGGTAGGAGGCTCCGCCCTCCGTCTCCACCGGGGACAGGCCCACCACCAGAACGCCGTCGGAAAACAGCTTGATGCCCACCGCCTTACCCAGCGGGATGACCTTGCCCGCCATCCCGTCCGGGACTGCCGCCGGGGCCGCCGCCGCGCGGGGGAGCGCCGCCGGGGCCAGGGCCGCCACCGCCCCGCCGCCGGTCCGGTGGACCGCCAGCGACAGACAGAGCGCCGCGCCCAGGGCCAGCAGTCCCAGCACGACCGGCCCCTTTTTCTTGTCTTGTTCCATCATTCCACCCCCTTGCCAAAATAAAAAAGAGCGGACGGACCGAGATCCGTCCGCCCTCTCATTATGGCCGGAGATTTTACAATTCAACCGTGGGGAGATATTACAGCTTTTCCTCCCATTCACCCTGACGGAAGCCGGTGAGCACAAAGCCGTCTCCCACCAGGATGGGCCGCTTGACCAGCATCCCGTCGGAGGCCAGAAGCTTCAGCTGCTCCTCCTCGCTCATGCCGGGCAGCTTGTCCTTCAGGCCCAGCTCCCGATAGAGCATCCCCGAGGTGTTGAAAAATTTTTTCAGCGGCAGGCCGCTGGCCTGTTGCCAGCCCCGCAACTCGTCCAGGGTGGGATTTTCCTCCTTGATGTGCCGCTCCGTGTAGGACATGCCCCGCTCATCCAGGAATTTTTTGGCCCTTTGACAGGTCGTGCATTTGGGGTACCATAAAAACAGCATCACGCCACGCTCCTTTTCGTTTTGCATATCGTACCATGTTTTGGCAAAATACGCAACCTATTCCCCAAACCGTTGGGCAAGCATTTTCAGCTCGCCCAAGGTGGAGACGGTGATCTCGCTCTCCAGCAGACGCAGCTGGGCTTTGGCGGGCATGGTGTCCCAGTAGGACAGCAGCGCGGCGTCATGCCCCACCACGTCCTGGGGCAGACGAAAATATTGTTCCATATCGACCCTCCCGCCTCCAGTCTGCCCGGACGGAGCAGTTTCCATGCGCTCCAGGCCGGAGGCGAGGCCCATAAATTCAAGAGGCTCTCTGAATGTAGGGCAAGGGCTCTGCCCTTGCCTCAGCCTGTCGAAAAAGTCTGCCTTTTGGTAGACTTTTTCATGTAAAGATGATAAAATAGGGAGTAAGGGGTGAGGGAAATGTTGGAGCGAGGGAAAAATGAGCGAGGGGTCATAGAAATGGTGGACACAGAAAGCCTGGTGCCGCCCGAACATCTATTGCGGCAGGTGGATGCAGCGGTAGATTTCGAGAAATTGTACGAAATCGTGGAGGCGTTGTACAGCGAAGAAGAGGGCCGGCGGAGCATCGACCCAGTGGTGCTATTCAAAATCGTATTGCTGCAGCATCTGGATGGGAATGTATCTTTGCGGGGAACGTTGCGCAGAGCCCAGACAGATATAGCATACCGGTGGTTTTTGCGATACACGCTGAGTGAGGAGCTGCCCCATTTTTCCACGGTGAGTTACAACTTCCGGCACCGGTTTACTTCAGAAACCATAGAGGCAGTATTTCGATGGATATTGGAGGAGGCGGGCAGTGCGGGAGCACTGACCCCGGCGGCGGTATTTATAGATGGGACACACATCAAAGCCAGCGCAAATCTGAAGAAGAAAATGAAGCAGGAAGTACCGGCAGCGGCAAAACGATACCAGGAAGAACTGCTGGCGGAAGTGAACGCGGACCGGGAGGCTCATGGAAAAAAGCCACTGGATGATGAAGAAGAACCACCCAAAGCTGGAGGGAAGAAACAGGACAATACCTCAAAAAAGAAGCAGGCCCGGAGGAAGAAAGAGGCGAAAAAGCAGAAAACAGTAACGGTATCCACCACAGACCCGGAGAGTGGAATGTTCCACAAAGGGGAGCACAAGCGGTGCTTTGCTTATGAGGCCCATACCGCCTGTGACAAGAGCGGTTACGTATTGGAAACAGTGGTCACCCCCGGAAATGTCCATGACAGCGTGGCGTTTGACGATGTTTACGACAAATTGATTCAATCGTTTCCAGAGGTGGAAACAGTGGTGGCAGATGCCGCCTACAAGACCCCGCATATTTGCAAAAAGGTATTTCGAGATGGCCGGGTATTGTCTACAGCCTACAAGCGGCCCACGACGATGAAGGGTGGACATCCCTGGTGGTCTTACGTCTACGATGAATATTATGACTGCGTGATCTGCCCAGAATACCACATCCTGTCCTACCGCACCACCAACCGGGATGGATACCGTGAATACCGCAGCGATCCGACAATTTGTGCCCAGTGCCCCACCCGGCATTTATGTACAAAATCCAAAAGCTTCGTAAAGACTGTCCTGCGGCACATCTGGAAGGGCTATGAGGAACTGGCCGATGATGCCAGGTACACCCCGGAGTACAAGCAGCTCTATGCAAGGCGCAAAGAGACCATTGAGCGAGTTTTTGCCGATGCAAAAGAAAAACACGCCATGCGCTATACCGTTTACCGTGGTCTGGCCCAGGTTTCCAACTGGGTGAGGCTTAAATTTGCTGCCATGAACCTCAAAAAGTTGGCAAGATGGAAAGCCAGAAAGCGCTTTGCTCCGCCTTCCTCCACACCCTCCTCCTACATTTTATTCCTCATTAACGTTGTGGCCTGTCTGGTAATGAAGCCAGACAGGCCATTTTTCGACAAGCTAAGGCGGCTAGTAGTGTTAATACTAGCCGCCTTATATTTAATTATTAGTTCTCGAAATACTCAATAATTTTATTAGCCGCATTTCCTAGATATTGTCTACAAGAGTTAAGCGCGAATAGCAGCCCAAATAGCAATACAACGGACGTGTACCGCAGCGGTAAAGGCATCCGAGGTTTTGGTATAACGAGCGGCAATACCTCTCCAACGTTTCAGGGTTGCCTGCCGTCCATACCCATTGATTTTCTTGTGTTTCGAGAAGTATCGTTATCTAACGCCGTCTTTTGCTGGGGTAAGATAGCGTAACCATAAAAGATGGTGCGCTGTCTTACCCCAGCATTTTGTATTATCAGACGGCAAAACTCTTGACATCAGCGCCAATCTTCCGGAAATAGGATATGCTTTCCGTCGGTTCCTCGCCGCTGTCCACTTTGCCCACGAAGCTGTAAAAGATTTCGATTTTTCGTCAGGAGCGTCAGTATGAGGCGGTACGCCGGGGTACGGAGGAAGAGAAGTATTCCGTGACAGAGGCGTGCCGCGCGCTGCATATCTCCCGTGCCGGATATTACCAGTGGCGTTCCGGCAGAGCCAGCGCCCGCACGGTGGAAAACAGGCGGCTGGCCGGACTGGTGAGGAAGATCCACGCTGAGAACCCAGATAAGGGCTACCGGCGTATCCGGGACGATCTGGCGCGTTATTACGGCACGCCGGTGAACGACAAGCGGGCGCTTCGCATCTGCCGCAGTCTGGGTGTCCGCTCCACCATCAAATACACCCGGCATAGTTGCATCCGGCGGGCCTCAGGCCCACAGTGTCTGGCGGAAAATGTGCTGAACCGCCAGTTCTACGCAGAAAAGCCCAACGAAAAGTGGCTGACGGATGTGACGGAGTTCAAATATTATGTGGGCTCAAGCGCGCATAAGCTCTACCTCAGCGCCATCCTGGACCTTTATGACCGGCGGATCGTTTCCTTTGTCCTCCGAGACGCCAACGACAGCGCCCTGGTCCATGAGACACTGGATCAGGCTCTGGCCGCCAATCCTGATGCACACCCGATGTTCCATAGCGACAGGGGCTTTCAATATACGACCAGGGTGTTTCACGACAAGCTGGCCGCGGCCGGGATGACACAGAGTATGTCCCAGGTGGGCAAGTGTATTGACAACGGGCCTATGGAGGGCTTCTGGGGCATCCTCAAGCGGGAGCGGTACTATGGCAGGAAATTTACCAGCCGGGAGCAGCTGTGCCGGATGATCCGGGAATATATTGCCTACTACAATTTCAGCCGCCTCCAGCGTCGTTTGGGCATCCATACGCCCATGGAGGTCTACGCCCAATACCGTGCGGCCTGACAGATACCTGCGCTGTACGGCAGTGCACAACACCTGCCGGAATACTTTATGGCTTTTTCATGATTTTCTATTTTATTTCTCTGTCTACTTGACGGGGAGCAGTTCAAAACGCAGACGGCATACACTACAACAGAAGTGGGCTGGCTTTTGGGGAAAGAAAAGTGGAAAAATCTATGCTGTATTGGCGCAATCAAAACAGAGTTCGAGAGAAAAGGGACGAGAACAGAGGAATGGCATTACTATGTCTCCAGCCGCAGTCTTACCGCTCTGGAACTGCTTCATCTTTCAATTCCAAGCGCCCACTTTCTCAAATTATGTTTAACTGTCTCCTTGCCCTCTCTTCTATTTCCTCCCTCCTGGAAAATCGATTTCCCTCCCCATCACATATGTTATATTGACACACCGCCGATTTTACCGTATAATAAATTGTTTACGAAATCATGGAGGAGGAAGGCGGCATGAAACAGTTTTTTGGTATGAGTCAGCGGGGAAGCCTGGACGAGGCACTCCAGGGTCTCCATCAGCCACAGTTCATCATGCTATTATCCAACAACGACCAGTTTGAGGCACACGTAGCGGCATTGGAAAAGCGGTTTCCCGGCGTACCCAGCATCGGCTGTATTGGAATGAGCTACCAGACCGGCATCGTGGAGAAGGGAGTCGGGATTATCGCCTTTTACGACGGCGTGACCGCCGCGGCGAACGTTCTGGAGCAGGTTTCCAAAATGCCCGTAAGGTACATACAGCGCCTGGAGCAGGACATGCAGGCAGTGGGCGGCTCCAGCAATGACACCGTATGTATTGATTTCTGCTCCGGCAACGACGCCTGCGTGCTGACCACCATCTACACCGTTCTGAGCAAGCGGGGCATCTCTCTGATGGGCGGCACCGGCGACCAGGGCCGGGTCTCCGCCAACGGGCGGGTGTATCAGGATGCGGTGGCCTACGGGCTGATCCGCAATCAGAACGGCCGGGTGAAGACCTATAAGGAAAATATCTATCACCAGCTGGGCGACTACCGCTTCATCGCCTCTGACACCGACCGGGCCAACTACATTTTAGGGTCGCTCAACGGCAAGAGCGCCAAGCAGGTGTACAAGGACATCCTCCATGTGACCGACGAGGAGATCCTCACCCGCACGTTCCAGAACCCCTTCGGCAAGCTGAACGGAGACGACACCTGCATCATTTCCATCAAAGAGGTCCACGGCAACGCCCTGGCCTGCTTCCGTCAGGTGAACGACTCCGACGTGCTTATCTTACTTGAGCTGGGGGACTATCAGACCATTGTGCAGGAGACTATCCGGCAGATCAAGCAGGATTTCCCCCGCCGCTCCGCCATCTTCTCTGTCAACTGCCTGTTCCGCTACAAGCTGTTCTCCGAGCACGGCTATATGCAGAGCTATCTGCGGGATATGTCGGCCCTGGGCAACCACGCCGGCTTTGTCGGCTACGGCGAGCACTACAACAACCGGTTTGTCAACCAGTCCATGACCTGCGTGGTCTTTGAGTGAGGGAGGGAACATCCATGCTGTTTAAAAAAAACAAGCAGTCCGGCAGTCAGGTCCAGGAGGAAAAGAGCCTCTACCCCGTGCTTCACGTCGCGGACAGCCTGAAGGCGTATCAGCGGGAGCTGGTCAAGAAGGAGGTCGCCTCCCTGGGGGAGCTGAGCCGGGTGGGAGACTCCTTCTCCGGTGTTTTGAAGGAGGGGGACCAGTTCCAGGCCAAGCTCCAGGACCTGGGCGATTCCTTCTCCAACATCAGCAAAACCGCCGAGCAGTTCGGAGCGGTGCGCGGGGAGATCGGCCAGTCCGTTTCGGAGGCCCGGGGGCAGATGGTGGCCCTGGAGGAGACCTTCACACAGGTGCAAAAGTCCTATGACGCCATGACGGAGACCTTCTCCAACCTGGAGGCGGCGATTAAGGAGATCCAGCAGTCCCTGGGCAAGATCGTCTCCATCGCGGAGCAGACCAACATTCTGGCTATCAACGCCTCCATTGAGGCGGCCAGAGCGGGGGCCGAGGGCCGGAGCTTCGCCGTGGTCGCGGCTCAGGTCAAGGAGCTGGCCGGAGAGATCAAGGAGCTGGCCGGAGAGGTGGAGGGCAGCGTCACCGACGTGGAGACCCGGGCCAACCAGCTGAACCAGAACATGGGGGATTCCCAGCAATCCCTGGACCAGAGCACCAGCATCGTCAGCCAGACAGAGGAGAGCTTTGAAAAGATCATGGCTGTGTCAGAGGGCGCGATGTCGGTCCAGAATGAGATCGCCGGCGTTATCTCGGTGTCTCAGCAGGAGTTGAGCGCCCTGCGCCAGTTTTTCGACCGGATCAAGAGCCAGTATCAGGAGGTCGTCAAGCATATCGGCGCGGCCAGCCGGCTGGGCACCACAAAAAGCGCTATGTTTGAGGACATGGACAACATGATCTCCCAGATTCCCCCCCTGATTAAGGACTTTGAGGGAAAGCCTTAACAAATATAAACTCAGCCCCAGGCCGTTTGGCCTGGGGCTGAGCTTCTTTTCAGGGGCGGGACCTGAGCCGGGGTCTCTTACTTCAGATTGAAGAAAGCCTTCATGCCGGGATACTCGGCCACGTCGCCCAGCTCCTCTTCAATGCGAAGCAGCTGGTTGTACTTGGCCACGCGGTCGGTGCGGCTGGGCGCGCCGGTCTTGATCTGGCCGGCGTTGAGGGCCACGGCGATGTCGGCGATGGTGGCGTCCTCGGTCTCGCCGGAGCGGTGGGACACGATGGCGGTGTAGCCGGCCCGGTTAGCCATCTGGATGGCGTCCAGGGTCTCGGTGAGGGTGCCGATCTGGTTGACTTTGATGAGGATGGCGTTGCCCACCTTCTTCTCAATGCCAGTAGCCAGACGGGACACGTTGGTGACGAACAGATCGTCGCCCACCAGCTGCACCCGGTCGCCGATGGCCTTGGTCAGCATGGCCCAGCCCTCCCAGTCGGTCTCGGCCATGCCGTCCTCCAGGGAGATGATGGGGTAGGTGTCAGCGAACTTCTTCCACATGTTCACCAGCTGCTGCTGGGTCAGCTTCTTGTTGCTCTTGGGCTGGATATAGCACTTCTCCTCCTCGTTCCACCACTCGGAGGAGGCGGCGTCGATGGCGATCTTGAAGTCCTCGCCGGGCTTGTAGCCGGCCTTCTCGATGGCCTCCACGATGACCTTCAGGGCGTCCTCGTCCTTCTTCAGGTTGGGGGCGTAGCCGCCCTCGTCGCCCACGCCGGCGGCGGGGGTGCCATTCTCATTGAGGACGGTCTTCAGGGTGTGGAAGACCTCGGCACAGCGGCGCAGAGCCTCACGGAAGGAGGGGGCGGAGACGGGCATAATCATGAACTCCTGGATCTCCACGTTGTTGGTGGCGTGAGCGCCGCCGTTGAGGATGTTCATCATGGGGACGGGCAGCTGCTTGGCGTTGGTGCCGCCGATATAGTTGTACAGGGAGGTGCCCAGAGCGGCGGCGGCGGCCTTGGCGCAGGCCAGGGAAGCGCCCAGAATGGCGTTGGCGCCCAGGCGGTCCTTGTTGGGGGTGCCGTCCAGATCAATGAGCATCTTGTCGATGGCAACCTGGTCCAGCACGTTGGTGCCGATGAGGGCCTCGGCGATCTCACTGTTCACGTTGGCGACAGCCTTCTCCACGCCCTTGCCCAGGTAGCGGCTCTTGTCGCCGTCCCGGAGCTCGCAGGCCTCATAGATGCCGGTGGAAGCGCCGGAGGGAACGGCGGCACGGCCCATGGTGCCGTCCTCCAGGTAAACCTCTACCTCGACGGTGGGATTGCCGCGGCTGTCCAGAATCTCGCGGCCGATTACGTCTACGATTTCGATCATCTGCTTCATGGAATTTGATCTCCTTTCAAATTGTCAAGTCGGATATCAGTAAGGCGGGCTCCCCGCCGGGAACACATAATTACTGCGCGATCAGGGTCTCGCCGTCCATCTCGGCGGGCTTCTCCAGACCCATCAGGTCCAGCATGGTGGGGGCGATGTCGCACAGGCGGCCGTCCCGCAGCTTCACGTTGGCCCCCACGATATAGAAGGGCACCAGATTGGTGGTGTGGGCGGTGAAGGGGGAGCCGTCGGTGTCCACCATCCGCTCGGCGTTGCCGTGGTCGGCGGTGATGAGGGACACGCCGCCCATCTTGGAGGTGGCCTCCACCACTTTGCCCACGCACTCGTCCACGGTGGACACCGCCTTGCAGGCGGCCTCGTACACGCCGGTGTGGCCCACCATGTCGCAGTTGGCAAAGTTGAGGATAATCACGTCATAGGTCCCGCTTAGGATGCGCTTGACGGCCTCCTCGGTGACCTCATAGGCGGACATCTCGGGCTGGAGGTCGTAGGTGGCTACCTTGGGGGAGTTGATGAGGCACCGGTCCTCCCCGGGAAACACCTGCTCCACGCCGCCGTTGAAGAAGAATGTCACGTGGGCGTACTTCTCGGTCTCGGCAATGCGCAACTGAGTCAGGCCCAGGTTGGAGATATACTCCCCAAAGATGTTGGTCAGCTTCTGCCGGGGATAGGCCACCGTCACGTTAGGCATAGTGGCGTCATACTCAGTGGTGCAGATAAAGTCCACCGGAATAAAACCGGTCTTGCGCTCCACCTCGGTAAAATCCTCGTCCACCAGGGTGCGGGTGATCTCCCGGGCCCGGTCGGGGCGGAAGTTGAAGAAGATCACCGAGTCGTTGTCCCGGATCTGGGCGTCCTTGGCGCACACCACGGGGACCATGAACTCGTCGGTCACCCCCGCGTCATAGGAGGCCTGGACGGCCTCGGCGGCGTCGGCGGCAAAGGGGGCCTGGCCGCACACCATGGCGTCATAGGCCTTCTGGAGGCGCTCCCACCGCTTGTCCCGGTCCATAGCGTAGTACCGGCCCATGACGGTGGCGATCTGTCCAATGCCCAGCTGCTGAATTTTGGCCTGGAGCTTTTCCACAAAGCCCTTGCCCGAAGTGGGGGGCACGTCGCGGCCATCCAGGAAGCAGTGGACATAGACCTTTTTCAGCCCCTGGTCCTGGGCCATCTTCAAAAGGGCGTACAGGTGGGTAATGTGGCTGTGGACGCCGCCGTCAGACAGCAGGCCCATCAGGTGCAGGGCGGAGCCCCACTCCCGGCAGTTCTCCATGGCCTCCAGATAGGCGGGGTTCTCGAAGAAGGCCCCGGTCTCAATGTCCCGGCTGATGTGGGGCAGGTCCTGGAAGACCACCCGGCCCGCGCCGATGTTGGTGTGGCCCACCTCGCTGTTGCCCATCTGGCCCTCGGGCAGACCCACGTCCAGCCCGGAGGCGGACAGCCTGCTGCCCGGGCACTGGGAGAAAATGCGGTCCAGGTTGGGGGTGGGGGCGTTCACCACCGCGTTGCCCGCGGAGGGACCCTCCACGCCAAACCCGTCCATGATAATCAAAGTGGTAGGTGTTTTCATAAAACAGCCCTTTCTTTTATTGCTGACCCCCGTCTTCGCGCCTCCCGCACCTCCGGCAAAGGCCGGAGGCCGGGTAGGAGACTCAAATCCGGCGCAGACACGGGGAGCGCAGATACGGGGTTTTCAGGGGCTCCGCCCCTGAACGGCGCTTTGGTGACTTTGCCGCTGTTGGCAAAGTCACTCGCCGCCGGGGCGGCGAAACCTCCCCCGTCCCCACAAAACTCACTCCTGATTGGCAGCCTCGATGATCTTGACAAAATCGGCGGGCTTCAGGGCCGCGCCGCCGATGAGACCGCCGTCCACGTCGGGCTGAGCCAGCAGCTCCTGGGCATTGCCGGCGTTCATGGAGCCGCCGTACTGGACGGTGACGGAGCGGGCCACGTGAGCGCCGTACAGCTTGCGAATCACGGTGCGGATGGCCTGGCAGACCTCTCCGGCCTGCTCGGCGGTGGCGGTCTTGCCGGTGCCGATGGCCCACAGGGGCTCATAGGCAATGACCACATGGCGGGCGTCCTCGGGGGCCACGTTAGCCAGGGCGCACTTCACCTGATAGGCGATGAGCTCCATGGTGACACCCAGCTCCCGCTGCTCCAGGCTCTCGCCCACGCAGACGATGGGGATGAGGCCGGCGGCCAGAGCGGCGTGGACCTTCTTGTTGACGGTGAAGTCGGTCTCGTTGTAGTACTGGCGGCGCTCGGAGTGGCCGATGATGACGTACTTGGCCCCGGCCTCCTTAATCATCTCGGCGGTGATCTCGCCGGTGTAAGCGCCGTGGTCCAGCTCGTGGCAGGTCTCAGCGCCGATGGCGATATGGCAGTCCTTGAACAGGCGGACGGCGGACTGGATGTTGGTGGCGGGCACGCACAGCACCACGTTGCACCACTTGCCCTTGGGCATGATGGGCTTGATCTCCTCGGCGAAGGCCTTGGTCTGGGACAGGGTGTTGTTCATCTTCCAGTTCCCTGCGATGATAGTCTTGCGGTAGCGGCGATTCATAATAAATCTCTCCTATCGTAATCGTATATTGTTTCGGACCTCTGCGGTCCAGAGGCATCCGTGGGCAGGGGCCGGCGGCCCGCCTTACCAAATCGCAAACGGCGCGCCGGGTCGTCGCGCCCTACACACGGAGACACATCCTTACTTATCCAGCAGGCAGGCCACGCCGGGCAGCTCCTTGCCCTCCATGAACTCCAGGGAGGCGCCGCCGCCGGTGGAGATGTGGGTCATCTTGTCGGCATAGCCCAGCTGCTGCACGGCGGCCGCGGAGTCGCCGCCGCCGATGATGGTGATGGCGTTGGTCTTGCTGAGGGCCTCGGCCACAGCCTCGGTGCCCTTGGCGAAGGCGGGGAACTCAAACACGCCCATGGGGCCGTTCCAAATGACGGTGCCCGCGTCGGCCACGGCGTCGCAGTACAGCTTGATGGTCTCGGGACCGATGTCCAGGCCCTCCCAGTCCCCGGGGATCTCGCCGGACTTGACCACCTGGCTCTTGGCATCGGGGGCGAAGTCGTCGGCGCACACGGTATCTACGGGCAGAAGGAGCTTCACGCCCTTGTCCTTGGCCTTCTGAATCATCTCCAGGGAGTAGTCCTTCCAGTCCTCCTCCAGCAGGGACTTGCCCACAGCGCCGCCCTGAGCGGCGGAGAAGGTATAGGCCATGCCGCCGCCGATGATGATGGTGTCGGCAATCTCAAGCAGGTTGTTGATGACGCCGATCTTGGAGCTGACCTTAGAGCCGCCCAGGATAGCCACCAGGGGCCGCTTGGGGTTTGCCAGCGCGCCGCCGATGAAGTCCAGTTCCTTCTGAATCAGGAAGCCGGAGACGGCGGGCAGGTAGTCGGCCACGCCGGCGGTGGAGGCGTGGGCGCGGTGGACAGCGCCGAAGGCGTCGGACACATAGACCTCCGCCATGGAGGCCATGGCCTTTGCCAGCTCGGGGTCGTTCTTGGTCTCGCCCTTCTCAAAGCGGGTGTTCTCCAGCAGCAGGACCTGACCGGGCTGGAGGGCGGCGGCCTTGGCCTGGGCATCGGGGCCCACCACGTCGGCGGCCATGACGATCTCCTTGCCCAGCAGCTCACCCAGGCGGACAGCCACCGGCTTCAGGGACAGCTCGGGCTTGACCTCCCCTTTGGGCTTGCCCATGTGGGAGCAGGCAATCACCGCCGCCCCCTGGTCCAGCAGATACTGGATGGTGGGCAGGGCGGCCCGGATGCGCTTGTCGTCAGTGATGACGCCGCTGCCGTCCTTCGCCATAGGCACGTTAAAGTCACAGCGCAGCAGCACCTTCTTCCCCTTGACATCCACGTCCTTCACGGTTTTCTTGTTATAGTTCATATGCTTTTGACTCCTTTCCTTCAATAAAAGGTGGCAAAATGCGGGGGTCACGCGTTCTCCGCCATCTCTCCAGCCCCGTCTAGTCCGGGGAAGCCCTGCTGGCGCAGCGCCTCGTAGGTCAGGACGGCCACCGAGTTTGCCAGGTTCAGGCTCCGGGCGTCGGGGCGCATGGGGATACGGACGCACCGGTCATACCAGCGCATCCTCAAATCCTCGGGCAGTCCGGCGGTCTCCTTGCCGAACATGAGCCAGCAGCCTTCCCGCAGCTCCGCCTGGGTATAGTCCCGAGGGGCCTTGGTGGTCGCCAGCCACAGGTCGGGCCGGGGGTTGACGGAAAAGAAGTGGTCCAGGCTGTCGTAGACCGTCAGGTCCACCATATGCCAGTAGTCCAGCCCCGCCCGGCGCACCGCTCTCTCGCTGATGTCGAAGCCCAGGGGCTTCACCAGATGAAGGCGGCTTCGGGTGGCGGCGCAGGTCCGGGCGATATTCCCCGTGTTCTGGGGAATCTCCGGCTCGACCAGTACAATGTTCAGCACATGGGCCCCTCCTTGTCGTTGCGGCTATTATTGTAGTCCAAAGCGGTAAAAATTTCAACTGCAAAATGGTTGAAAAATTGCAGAAACTTCATAAAACGTTGGAATTACCCCTTGTTCCCGCCAATCTTTGTGTGATTTTTAGATTAACGACCGGTTTTTCTGCTTTTTTTCAGCATTGTGCCGAAGCCCATGGACAAAATTCGATGGAAAAACTGCGCTCTTGCCCACCCTCCCACCTGTATTTGTCCGCAGAATAGAAATATTATACAAAATTCATTCCGGTTTCTGGAAATCCCTACCCCTTCTCCTGGGAACATGGTATAATAGTCCGCATCAACGAAACTTAGGAGGTATTTCTCATGTCTCATACCGTGGAAATTCTGTCCGTGGGCACCGAGCTTCTCCTGGGCAACGTGGCCAACACCGACGCGCAGATCCTCTCCCAGGGCCTGAGCGAGCTGGGGCTCAACGTCTTCTGGCACACTGTTGTGGGGGACAACCCCCAGCGGGCCCGGGAGGCGGTGTCCATCGCCAAGGGCCGGGCCGACGTGATCATCACCACCGGCGGCCTGGGCCCCACCTGCGACGACCTGACCAAAAACGTCCTGGCCGAGGCCTTTGGCAGGAAGCTGGTCTTTGACGAGCCCTCGGCCCAGCGCATCCGGGACTGGTTCCAGCGCACCGGCCGGACCATGACGGACAACAACCTTCAGCAGGCCATGCTCCCCGAGGGCTGTACCGTTCTGGTCAACGACTGGGGCACCGCCCCCGGCTGTGCCTTTGAGGCGGAAGGGGTCCACGTCATCATGCTCCCCGGCCCCCCCAGCGAGTGCCGGCCCATGTTCCACCATCGGGCAAAGCCCTACCTGCTCTCCCTCTCCGAGGGCGTCATCGCCTCCCACACCGTCAAGCTCTTCGGCATCGGGGAGTCCTCCATGGAGGCCCAGCTCCGGGAGCAGATGAACGCCATGACCAACCCCACCCTGGCCCCCTACGCCAAGGAGGGGGAGTGCGAGCTGCGGGTCACCGCCAAGGCGGCCACTGATGAAGAGGCTCAGGCCCTCCTCCAGCCCACAGTGGAGCAGGTCAAGGCCCTCTTTGGCGACAAGGTCTACGGGGTGGACGTGCCCTCCCTGGAGTATGTGGTCATTCAGGGGCTGAAAGAAAAGGGCCTCACCCTGGGCTGTGCCGAGAGCTGCACCGGCGGGCTTATCGCCAAGCGGCTCACCGATATCCCCGGGGCCTCCGCCGCCTTCAAGGGGGGCGTCGTGTCCTACACCAACGAGGTGAAGCGGAATGTCCTCCAGGTGCCGGAGGAGCTGCTGGAGCAGTACGGCGCGGTGTCCAGCCAGGTGGCCGCCGCCATGGCCCAGGGGGCCCGGCAGGCCCTGGGCTGCGACATCGCCCTGTCCTCCACCGGGGTGGCCGGACCCGACCGGGACGACCGGGGCAACGAGGTGGGCGTCATGTTCGTAGCCATCGCCACTCCGGAGGGCGTCCACGTCCGTCCCCTCCGCCTGGGGACCCGCCCCATGCGGGAGCGCCTGCGCATCCAGACTGCCAGCCACGCCTTTGACCTGGCCCGCCGGTATCTGTCCGGCCTGGCCCTCAAGGGCTGAGCATAAAAAAGAGCGCCGGACGGCGCTCTTCAGCCTGTCGAAAAAGTCTGCCTTTTGGCAGACATTTTCATGTAAAGATGATAAAATAGGTAGTAAGGGGTGAGGGAAATGTTGGAGCGAGGGAAAAATGAGCGAGGGGTCATAGAAATGGTGGACACAGAAAGCCTGGTGCCACCCGAACATCTATTGCGGCAGGTGGATGCAGCGGTAGATTTCGAGAAATTGTACGAAATCGTGGAGGCGTTGTACAGCGAAGAAGAGGGGCGGCGGAGCATCGACCCGGTGGTGCTGTTCAAAATCGTATTGCTGCAGCATTTGGATGGGAATGTATCTTTGCGGGGAACGCTGCGCAGAGCCCAGACAGATGTAGCATACCGGTGGTTTCTGCGATACACGCTGAGTGAGGAACTGCCCCATTTTTCCACGGTGAGTTACAACTTCCGGCATCGGTTTACTTCAGAAACCATAGAGGCAGTATTTCGATGGATATTGGAGGAGGCGGGCAGTGCGGGAGCACTGCCCCCGGCGGCGGTATTTATAGATGGGACACACATCAAAGCCAGTGCAAATCTGAAGAAGAAAATGAAGCAGGAGGTACCAGCAGCGGCAAAACGATACCAGGAAGAACTGCTGGCGGAAGTGAACGCGGACCGGGAGGCTCATGGAAAAAAGCCACTGGATGATGAAGAAGAACCACCCAAAGCTGGAGGGAAGAAACAGGACAACACCTCAAAAAAGAAGCAGGCCCGGAGGAAGAGAGAGGCGAAAAAGCAGAAAACAGTAACGGTATCCACCACAGACCCGGAGAGTGGAATGTTCCAAAAAGGGGAGCACAAGCGGTGCTTCGCTTATGAGGCCCATACCGCCTGTGACAAGAGCGGTTACGTATTGGAAACAGTGGTCACCCCCGGAAATATCCATGACAGCGTGGCGTTTGACGATGTTTACGACAAATTGATTCAATCGTTTCCAGAGGTGGAAACAGTGGTGGCGGACGCTGCCTACAAGACCCCGCATATCTGCAAAAAGGTATTTCGAGATGGCCGGGTATTGTCTACAGCCTACAAGCGGCCCATGACGATGAAGGGTGGACATCCCTGGTGGTCTTACGTCTATGATGAATATTATGACTGCGTGATCTGCCCGGAATACCACATCCTGTCCTACCGCACCACCAACCGGGATGGATACCGTGAATACCGCAGCGATCCGAAAATTTGCGCCCAGTGCCCCACCCGGCATTTATGTACAAAATCCAAAAGCTTCGTAAAGACTGTCCTGCGGCACATCTGGAAGGGCTATGAGGAACTGGCCGATGATGCCAGGTACACCCCGGAGTACAAGCAGCTCTATTCAAGGCGCAAAGAGACCATTGAGCGAGTTTTTGCCGATGCAAAAGAAAAACACGCCATGCGCTATACCGTTTACCGTGGTCTGGCCCAGGTTTCCAACTGGGTGAGGCTTAAATTTGCTGCCATGAACCTAAAAAAGTTGGCAAGATGGAAAGCCAGAAAGCGCTTTGCTCCGCCTTCCTCCACACCCTCCTCCTACATTTTATTCCTCGTTAACGTTGTGCCCTGTCTGGCTTCATTACCAGACAGGGCATTTTTCGACAAGCTGAAGAGCGCCGGCGGCGCTCTTTTTTTACTGCGGGTCGGTCAGGAGGCGGACCGTCTGGCCGTTAACCTCCACCGCGTCCTCGGCGGGGATGAGGATGTATCTTTTGCCGTCGATGATCCGGGTCTCCATCAGGTAGGTACACTCCGGGCTGAGGGACACCGACGCCTGGCTGGTCTTGAGCTCAAATTTCCCCGGGTCGATGAGGTTGGCTGGGCTCAGCACCGCCCCCGCGCCGAAGCGCTCCTCACACTCCCCCTGGAATGCGCCGATCCGCTCCTGGGGGACGCCGCAGTCCCGGAGGATGCCCTCCAGCTCCCCGACGGTCACCGTCAGGGGCTCCGGGTCCTTCTCCTCCTTGTGGCGGGTCATCCGGTCGGTGAGGCTCTCATGGATGGTCCGGACCACCTCCACGCTGAACGCCTCCTCTAACGACTGGGTCAGGGCCTCCTGAAAGGCCTCCCGCTGCTCGGCGGCGGACATGGGGGGCTCGGTGTGGAACACCCCGTCGATAAACTCCTGGTGGAGCTTGTCCGCCTTGCGGGAGTAGAACAGGGCGTTATAGATGTTGGCCGTCCGGCCGTCGAAGGCGGGGAACAGGAAGCCCAGCTCCGGGGGGGCCACCACCTGACCGGCGGTGTAGTGGAACTCGTTGTCGCCGGGGAAGTAGTTCAGCTCCGGCTTTACCGTCTTCACCGGGCAGACACAGCACAGGAAATAGTGGAACACCTCCTCGGAGCCGTCCTCCTGGACCACGTCGTCCTTCCCCCGCCGGGGCACGTCATAGGCGTCGCTGGCCATCAGGAGAAGATAGCTCTCCCCTTCCATGTCCAGGCTGGCGATTACCTTCTGGTAAAAGTCCGCCCGGACCTGGCCGTCCTTCAGCTGGCTGGACCGCAGGGCGGCAAGCATGCGGTGCTCGTCGCTGTCCATCACCTGCTGGGTGGAAAATACGATGTCGATGAGGTTTTTGCCCAGCGCCCCCGACAGGGTCTTTTTCAACAGGCCCAGATACTTTTCCGCCTCCTCCTGGGGCATGGTCCCCAGGGACTCGTCCAGGTCGGAGACGATCTCCCCGCCGCCGTTGACAAAGCAGCCATAAATCCGGCTGACGGCGTTTTTCTCCAGCCGCCACCGGCGGCGCAGCTCGCTGACTTCTTTTTGGTTCATAGGGGACCTCCCGGTTTTGATCAAAAGTCGCCCCCCGGCCGGACCGGGGCGGGCGCGATACCGCCTATTGTAGCGCAAAGCGGCTGAAAAATCAATGGAGGAAGTTTTTTCAAAAAAAGATTGATAAAATGCCCGAAGTATAGTACAATAACATCCAGCTCTTGTTCCGCCTCGGCGCGGAGCAAGGCCGCACTAGTCGGGGAGTCAGCGGTGCCCTGTACCCGCAATCCGCTACAGCGGGGATGAATCCCGGCCCCCGGACGTGAGGCTGTATTGTCAGCCCTGGAAAAGCAGTGATGATAGACCGGTCCCGCGCAACGCGGCTCCGTGAACCGTGTCAGGCGGGGAACCGAGCAGCACTAAGCGGCCCGCCGCGTGTGCCGCGGGGATACTGTTCTTGAGCCGGCTGTCCAGGTAACGGATATGTCCCACGCTTCAAAGGCCGGTGTGCGGTCTTGCTCTGTGCCGGGTATTTTGTAGGGCAAGGGCTCTGCCCTTGCCCTACATGATGGAGGTGACCAGATGTACCAGGCGTTATATCGAAAATGGAGGCCCCGGGCCTTTGATGACGTGGTGGGTCAGGAGCACATCACCGACACCCTCAAGCGCCAGGTGGCGGCGGGGCGGCTGTCCCACGCCTATCTGTTCACCGGTACCCGGGGAACGGGCAAGACCACCTGCGCCAAGATTCTGGCCCGGGCGGTGAACTGTGAGAATCCCCGGGAGGGCAATCCCTGCAACGCCTGTCCAGCCTGCCTGGGCATCGAGAACGGCTCCATCTTGGACGTGCTGGAGCTGGACGCCGCCTCCAACAACGGGGTGGACCAGGTGCGGGCCCTGCGGGACGAGGCGGTGTACACCCCCGCCGCCGTCCGGATGCGGGTGTACATCGTGGACGAGGTCCACATGCTGTCCACCGCCGCCTTCAACGCCCTTTTGAAAATTCTGGAGGAACCGCCCCCCCATCTCCTCTTCATTTTAGCCACCACCGAGCTGCACAAGGTCCCCGCCACCATTAAGAGCCGGTGCCAGCAATTTTCCTTCAAGCGCATTCTGCCCATGCAGATCGCCCAGCGGCTGGAGTACGTGGCCGGACAGGAAGGCATCCCCCTCACCCCGGAGGGAGCCGCCCTGCTGGCCCGTCTGGCTGACGGCGGCATGCGGGACGCCCTGTCCCTCCTGGACCAGTGCGCCGGGGGCAAGTCCGCTGTGGACGAGCAGGCCATTCTGGACACGCTGGGCCTGGCGGGCAATGTGGAGACCGCCGCCCTCATGGAGCGGCTGGCCGCCCGGGACACCGCCGGGGCCCTGTCCGCCCTGGGACGGCTGTACGCTAACGGCAAGGACGTGGGCTCGGTGCTGGGGGAGCTGTCCTCCCTGGCCCGGGACCTGCTTTTGAGAAAGACCGCCCCCCAGGGCTGCGCCGCCCTGCTGGCCGGAGGGTATGACGAGGCCACCCTCCGCCGCCTGGGGGAACAGCTGTCCCCCCAGCGGCTGTTGCAGATGCTTACCCTGCTCCAGAGCGCCGCCGCCGGGCTGGCCCGGAGCGCCAACCGGCGCACCGACGCGGAGCTGTGCCTCATCCGCCTCAGCGACGAGGGGCTGGACGAGTCCTTCGCCGGACTGTCCGCCCGGATCGCCCGGCTGGAGGAGCGGATGGTCAAGGGCGTCC
Organism: Firmicutes bacterium ASF500; assembly: GCA_000492175.2. NCBI lineage: Bacteria > Bacillati > Bacillota > Firmicutes bacterium ASF500. Next base: position 1,508,157 of record CP097573.1, read on the forward strand.
CCGCCGCCCCGGAGCCCCCCCCACCCCCGGTCAAGCCGGAGCGCCCCCCGGCGGACGACCGCCCCCCCTGGGAGGAGGAGCGGCCCCCCCTGCCCGACGAGCCCCCCGAGGAGCCGGAATATGTCTTTGACGAGCCCGCCCCCAAGCCGGAACCGCCCAGGCTGGAGCCTCCAAAACCGGAGCCGCCCCGGCCCGCCCCCAGTCCCAAGGCGGCGGACCCCGCGCCGGCCGCTCAGGGCGGCGACAGCGCCTTCTGGCCCTCCTTCGCGGCGGGACTGCGGGGAAAAGCGCCCCCCACGGTGATGCCCTATCTGAACAACCCCTCCAAGGTCTCCGGGACCTGGAAAAATGGCCGGCTGACCCTGTGGGTGGACAGCGAGTTTACCCGCTCCATGCTCAACAAGCCAGCGGTGCTGGAGAAGCTGGCCCAGGCGGCGGCGGACGCCTTCGGCGGACAGCCCCAGGTCAGCGTGACGGTGGGCGCTCCCCCGCCCTCAGACGCCCCCCCCGCCCCGGCGGAGAAGGACCCCCTGGACGACCTGGCCGCCTCCTTCGGCGGGCTGGACAATATCACCTTTCAATGAATTCCCTGTAGGGCGCGACGACCTCGGCGCGCCGCTTTACAGGGCTCCGGCGTGCCGGGTCGTCACGCCCTACACATCGGCCCAATTTCAACGGTAAAGGAGTTTTTCATATGGCAAAAGGATATGGCCGGGGTATGCCCGGCATGGGCGGCGGCATGAATATGAACATGATCAAGCAGGCCCAAAAGATGCAGCAGGACATGCTGCGTATGCAGCAGGAGCTCCAGGAGAAGGAGTACCAGGCCGCCTCCGGCGGCGGGGTGGTGTCCGCCACCGTCAACGGCAAGCACGAGCTGCGGGCCCTGACCATCGACCCGGAGGCCGTGGACCCTGACGACGTGGAGATGCTCCAGGATATGATCGTCGCCGCCGTCAACGAGGCTATGCGCGCCGCCGACGCCGACGCCGCCAGCACCATGCAGTCCCTCACCGGCGGCCTGAACCTGGGCGGGCTGGGCCTGTAAACACACACAGCCAATGGGGAGACCGCGGTCTCCCCATTCTTCATCCGCAACTGGGAGGATATATCAACTATGGACCAAATGATTCAAGCCCTGGCCCAGGAGCTGGGCCGTACCGAGGAGCACGTACAAAATGTCGTGGCCCTCATTGACGAGGGGGCTACCATCCCCTTTATTGCCCGCTACCGCAAGGAGCTCCACGGCTCCATGGACGACCAGCTTCTCCGCCAGCTGGCCGACCGTTTACAGTACCTGCGCAATCTGGACGCCCGGAAAACCGAGGTCAAGACCTCCATTGAGAATCAGGGCAAGCTGACGGAGGAGCTGTCCGCCGCCATTGACTCCGCCGCCACCCTGGCGGAGGTGGAGGACCTGTACCGCCCCTACAAGCAGAAGCGGCGCACCCGGGCCACCATCGCCCGGGAAAAGGGGCTGGAGCCCCTGGCCGCGCTGGCCTTCGCCTTCGGCCCCGCTGTGGACATGGAGCAGGCCGCACTGGAGTACATCGACCCCGAGAAGGGGGTGGAGACGGCGGCGGACGCTCTCCAGGGGGCCAGCGACATCATCGCGGAGATGATCTCCGACGACGCCGACATCCGCAAGGAGCTGCGGGCGCTCTACCTCCGCCGGGCCGCGCTGGTGTCCAGGGCGGCGGACAAGGATCCGGAGGACACCGTATACCGCCTCTATTACGACTTCAAGCAGCCGGTTGGCCGTCTCCAGGGCTATCAGGTGCTGGCCATCAACCGGGGCGAGCGGGAGGACGTGCTGAAGGTCAGCGTGGAGCTGGACCCGGAGACCGCCCATGTTGCCGTCCGGCGGATGACGGTGCCCGGCCGTGCGGCTATGGACTTCGTCCGTGCGGCGGCGGACGACGCCTATGACCGGCTCATTCAGCCCTCCATGGAGCGGGAAATTCGAAACACCCTCACCGACCAGGCCAACGAGGGGGCCATCCACATGTTCGCCCTGAATTTGAAGCCTCTGCTTATGCAGCCCCCCGTCAAGGGCCGGGTGACCATGGGCCTGGACCCGGGCTACCGCATGGGGTGCAAGGTGGCGGTGGTGGACGGTACTGGCAAGGTGCTGGACACCACGGTGGTCTACCCCACCCACGGAGCCCGCCAGAAGGAGGAGTGTATCAGCAAGCTGTCCGCCCTGATTCGGAAGCACGGGGTGGAGCACATCGCCATCGGCAACGGCACCGCCAGCCGGGAGACCGAGCAGATGACGGTGGAGCTCATCAAGGGGCTGGGCGGCGGTGTGTCCTACATGATCGTCAGCGAGGCGGGAGCCTCCGTGTACTCCGCCTCCAAGCTGGCCGCCGAGGAGTTCCCCCAGTTTGACGTGAATCTGCGAAGCGCCGTGTCCATCGCCCGGCGGCTCCAGGACCCCCTGGCCGAGCTGGTGAAGATCGACCCCAAAGCCATCGGCGTGGGCCAGTACCAGCACGACATGCCCCAGGCCCGCCTGGGCGAGACCCTGGACGGCGTGGTGGAGGACTGCGTCAACGCCGTGGGTGTGGACGCCAACACCGCCTCCCCATCCCTGCTCCAGCGGGTGTCCGGCCTCACCGCCGCCACCGCGAAAAACGTGGTGAAATATCGGGAGGAAAACGGGGCCTTCACCACCCGGAAGCAGCTTTTAAAGGTGCCCAAGCTGGGCCCCAAGGCCTTTGAGCAGTGCGCCGGCTTCATCCGGGTGCCTGAGAGCAAATCTGTCCTGGACAACACCGGCGTCCACCCGGAGAGCTACGCCGCGGCGGAACGGCTCCTCACCGCCTGCGGCTACACCCTGGAGGACGTGAAGGCGGGGAGCATTGCGGAGCTGAAGGCAAGGGCTGAGAAAACCGGCTACGAGGCCCTCAGCGAGACCTGCGGGGCGGGTGCCCCCACCCTGGCGGACATTGTGAAGGAGCTGTCCAAGCCGGGCCGGGACCCCCGGGACGAGCTTCCGCCCCCCATCCTGCGCACCGACGTGATGGAGGCCAAGGACCTGAAACCCGGCATGGAGCTCCAGGGCACCGTCCGCAATGTGATTGACTTCGGCGTGTTCGTGGACATCGGCGTCCACCAGGACGGGCTGGTCCACATCTCCAAGCTCCCCCGGCGGGTGAAGCACCCCTCCGAGCTGCTCAGCGTGGGGGATGTGATTACCGTCTGGGTGGTTGAGGTGGACGAGAAAAAGAAGCGTATCTCCCTGACCATGAAGAAGCCTTCCTGATGGGGTGGACAAGATGAGCAGTGAAACAACTCTCCCAACGGAGGCCGGGCAGGCCGGCGGCCCGCTGGAATTTCCCAGCCGGGAGTCCTTCCGCAGCTGGCTCCAGGAACACGGCCAGTCCAGCCCCGGCGTCTGGCTGCTCTTCGGCAAGGCCGGCGGGCCTAAGACGCTCAAGGCGGCGGAGGCGCTGGAGGAGGCCCTGTGCTTCGGCTGGATCGACGGGCAGATGCGGAGCATTGACAGCGTATCCTATCAAAAATACTTCTCCCAGCGCCGGGAGAGGAGCAAGTGGTCGGCCAAAAACAAGGCGCTGGTCCAGCGCCTGGAGGAGCGCGGCCTGATGACCGATTTGGGCCGGAGGAAAATCCAGGAGGCCAAGGAAAACGGCCAGTGGGACGCCCCCAACCCCATGGCCGTCACCGAGGAGGAGATCGCCCGGCTCTCCGCCCTGCTGGAGGGCTATGAGCCCGCCTTTTCCAATTTCCAGGCCATGCCCCTGTCGGTGAAAAAGACCTACACCCGGGCCTACCTGGACGCGAAGACAGAGGCCGGACGGCAGAAGCGGATCGCCTGGATGGTGGACCGGCTGAACCAGAATTTGAGACCTATGTAGACAAGCACCCCGGTCCGCTTACGGACCGGGGTGCTTGTCCTCACCAGAGCAGCTGTCTGGCGTCAGTTGCGCCCTGTTTGCTGTGGGCGGAGACCACCTGGGCCGCCCGAATTTGGATGGAGCGCTTCATATCCTGGAGCAGGGCGATGGCCTCGTCGCTGTCCCGGGTCACACCCTCGGTGGCGCTGATGTACTGCCAGGCGCTTTGGAAGCCCCGCATTCCCTGCTCCAGCTGGCTGTGCAGCGCGCCGTACACCGCCTGGATCTGGCCGATCCACCGCTGGTCCGCGATGGCGGTCCGCTCCGCCGCCTTGGCGGACTCCCGGGTGGTCACGTCCATCCCCTCCAGGTGGAGCACCCGGGAGGACAGGCGGAACTGGGGCAGCATCACCGTGTCTCCGCCAATCTTGAGCGGAATGCCCATGTTGGTCCACAGCTTGGCGTCCCCCACGCTGGCTCCGCCCGAGACGGTGACCCGCCCGCAGGTCCCGAAGAGGCAGGCCCCGATGTCCACGCCGGGGTTGCCCCCCGCCGCTCTGACAATCCGGGCGGTCCCCGTAATCAAAATATCGCCGCAGGGCCCCTGCACCCCCGCGCCGATGGCGGCGGCGTGCTGGAGGGCCTGGGCGGAGACCGTCCCGCCCCGGATGGTGATGGAGCCGATGGCCCCGTTCCGGCCCGCGCCAATACCGGCCCCGCCCCCCGACCCGGAGGCGGTAATCACGCCGCCCCGGATAACGATGCTGCCGCTCTGGTCCTGGCCGCTCTCACAGTCCCGGCCAATGCCCGCCGCCCCGTCGCCGCCGGAGGCGGTCAGCGCTCCGTCCGGGGTCCTGCTGTTGGGGTCGGAGGCACAGTCAATGCTGAGGGAGGTGCCGTTCCCCAGGGAAATTCCCGCATAGCCTGCGCCGCTCTCAAAGAAGCTTTGGGTCCCGCCCTCCAGAATCAGGGTCACGTCGTTCTCCCGGCCCAGGTCGAAGGCCCGGCCGTAGGACACCCGGCAGGACACGCCCCCCAGGGACAGCTCCGTCTTTCCGATTCCGTCGGCCAGAACAATCCGCCCGCTGAACGGGAGGTTCTCGGCGTCCATCCCCGTGCCGCCGGACAGGCCCGTCACCTGGTCGGACAGGATATACAGGGTCTGAGGCCCCTCCTCATAGACCCAGTCCTTCCCGGCCTCCCCGCCCTGGACGGTGAAGGGGTTGGGGTACATCTCAACCTCCTGAAAGGCCCTCCGGTACTGGTTCCAGAGGAGATAGGCGTACCGCGTTCTGGTCCGGCCCATCTTGTCCCGGCCCCGGATGATGAAGGAGTGGAGGGGGTGCCCGGCGTCCCCCTTGGACAGCCACAGCCGGGCGGCGTCCGGGTAGTGCAGGCCCAGCTTGACCTGCTTGCCGTCCAGCTCCATGGAGGAGATGCTGGTCCAGCCGGGCAAGAGGGTCTTCCAGATGATGTCAAAGGGCTCCGCCTCCCTGCCGCCAGGGAGGGTGACCCGGCTGGCCTGAGCGGCCAGGGAGGCGGGTCCCTCCAGCAGGACGGGGAGGTTCACCGTTCCCAGCGACCCCTCCTCCTTCCCGGGGACTGCCACCGAGCCGCCGGTGAGCCGCACCGTGCCGGTTCCGGCCAGAGCGGCCAGCACCAGCCGCCCGCCGCCGCCCAGGGTGAGGGCAGTCCCCTCCCCCAGCCGCAGCTCCCCCAGGACATTCTGTCCCACGGTGACGATACTGGCCCCGGGGGCGTTCGCCGTGAGGAGGCCGGCCCGCACATTCTGGAGGGTCACCTCGCCGGAGCCGGTGAGGAGGATGCTTTTCACCTCCTGGCCCGTGCCCAGGAGCATCACGTTCGCCGTGCCGCCGACGGTGAGCTGTCCGGTTTCCACCTGAAAGGATACGCCGGACAGGTCCCGGCCCATGACCTGTACATCCCCCATCTGGAGCACCGTCACAGGCGGCTGGGCGGGCGTCCCCCCCTCCGGGGCATTGCCCGCCAGCGCTGGAGCCACGCTCCCGCCGGCGATCTGAGCTTCCTCCCCCTCGGGGAGCGGGAGGGAGGCGAAGAGCTCCATCAGCAGGTCCAGGCCGGTACCGTCCATCCCCGCCAGAAGGGTGAGCAGAGATTCGCCGGGGACAGGCAGGGCCTGAGCCCCGCCCTCCGCCAGCAGTAAATTGGTCAAAAAGTCCTGGAGGCCGGGGGCCGTCCCCCCGGTAAACTGCTCCTGAAAGTCCAGCAGGCTGGAGAAGGCCCCGCCGGTCAGCTCCTTCACCGCCTCGTCCAGGGACGCGCCCCCCTCCACCCGGTTCAGCAGCTGCCGCAGGCCCTCCAGCATCTGGTCCAGGGTGGCGTCCGGCCCCGCGCCGGAGATCACCGCCCCCAGATAGAGGACGGCCAGCCGGGCGGCGGCGCTGTTGTCCAGGGTACCGTTGGCGATAGCCGCCAGAATCTCCGCCCCGGTGGCCGTCTTGTCCAGGCCCAGCCCGGACAGCAGCTCCTCCGGGGACATACTGCCGTCCATAATCCCCTGTACAAACCACTGGGGGACCCTTCCGGTCTCCTCCGTGCCGGAGGCCAGGTCGTCCAAAATGACCTTCAAAAGGGCGTCCATGCCCTCGTCAACTCCCATGTCCTCGTCCAGAAACAGCGAGCCCTCCCCGGAGGCGAGGATGCGCTCGATCTCAGCCCGCAGGCTGTCCAGCTCCGCCTGGAGGGCGGCGCGGTCGGCCCCGCCGCTTCCCGCCGCCTCCCGGGCCAGCTCCTTGATTCGGGTCATGTGGTCCTGGACGGCGGCCAGGGTGCTCTCTCCCGCCTGGAGAATACGGCGGCTCCCCCGGGCGCTGTTCTCCGTCTGGCTGACCTGGCCCATCAGCTTGCTCAGGGCCTCGGAGACGGTCAGTCCCGTCCCGGAGGTCTTGGGGCTGGAGGCGGCGCTGGACGCCTTTTCCGCCTTGGTTGGCGGCGTATATTGAGGCACAGAGAAGGCCCGGTTCCTGCGGATCGACAGCTCTCCCATGGTACCCCTCCTTTCCTCAGGCCGTCATGGATGACGCCTCATTTATGAATACTATCGGCAAGCTGACGGAAAAACATAAGGGACACAGGCCTCAGCCTGTGTCCCCGCTCTTATTTGGCCCAGTGGAGCACCGCGTCCCGAAGGAACTGGGCGCAGCCCGGGCGCTCCCGGTCGTAGTAGGCGGTAAACCGCTCGTCCAGGACATACAGCTCGGCAATACCCCGGTGGCGCTGGGCGTCGTACTTGTCCCCCATGACGGTGAGCCAGCGGCGGTGGAGCTCTGTGATCTCCTCCCCCTCCGGTCCCGCCGGGTCGGCCCCGGCGGCTACGGCGGCGGACAGCTTTTCCAAAATCTCCGCCCTCAGCCGCTCCCACTGGGCGTACCGCTCCTGGGACGCGCCCTTGAAGCGGCTGAGCATCTGGTCCACCTCGCTGTCGCCGTATGTCTTCCGGCTCTCGGCCTCATAGGTCCTGCCGTACTCCTCCAGGGCCTGGCGCTTGAACGCCTCAAATTTTTTCTCGTCTGACATCATTTCATCCCTTTCTTGTGTTCGGACCGTCTCTCTCACCGAGTCGATCAGCCGTTGGAGCCTGTCCCGCTCCCCCTCCAGGGCGGCGAGGTGGCCCCGCAGGGCGGACAGGCGGTCGAAGGAGGGGTCGTCCAGACAGCCTCTGATCTGGGCCAGCTCCACCCCGAGGGCTCGATAATAGAGAATGTCCTGGAGCCGGTCCACCTCCGCTGGGCCGTAGAGGCGGTATCCCCCCTCCGTCCGCCCGGAAGGTTTCAGCAGACCGATTTTGTCGTACCAGCGCAGGGCGCGGGTGGTAGCCCCGGACAGGCGGGACAGCTCCCGGATGGTATATTCCATCCCGATCACCTCCTGACCCGTATCCTAACACTTGACGCTGCGTCAAAGTCAAGGGGAAATTTCAAGCCCGGGACCGCGCGGGTCCCGGGCTTGGTTTCAGCACTTAGCAAGTGGCGCCGCCCACCACGTTCAGGCCGAGGATTTCCTCCTTGCGCTTCAACAGCTCGTCCCCCAGGAGCAGCTCCTGGGCCCGCTCAAAGCCGATGCGCTGGATGGTGTCGGCGAAGCGCTCGCCGGATTTTCCCTGGTCCCGGAAGAGCAGAATGGCCTTTTCCACCACGTCCAGCACCTCGTTCTTGTCGGTGAAGAACTTGTCCAGCCGCTGGCCGTGGGCCACCTTCTTGCCCCACCGGCCCCCTACAAAGATCCGCCAGCCGTAAACGTCCTGGTCGTTGCAGTGGAAGGGGCACTTGGTAACACACCGGCCGCAGCTGTTGCACGCCTCGGGGTCGATGGCCAGCTTGCCGTCCACCAGCCGCGCCGCCTTGATCGGGCAGGCGGCCTCCAGCTGGCACTTTTTACAGCCCCGGCACTTTTCCGGGTCGTACCCGGGCGCCCGGGCGCCGACGATGCCCAGGTCGTTCAGGTTGGGCTTGACGCAGTTGTTGGGACAGCCGCCCAGGGCGATCTTGAACTTGTGGGGCAGGGACACGTTGGCATAGCCCTTGAAAAAGCGGTGATGAATCTCCTCGCTGAGGGCATAGGTGTCGTACAGGCCGTACTGGCAGGTGGTCCCCTTGCAGGACACCACGGGCCGGACCTTGCTGCCTGTTCCGCCGGTCTCCAGGCCGGCCTTGCCCACCTCCGCCCGGAAGGCCTCGATGTCGTTGTAGTCGATGCCCGACACCTCCAGGGTGAGGCGGGTGGTGAACATCATATGACCGTCGCCGTAGAGCTTGGCGGCCCGGTTGATGGCTTCGGCCTCCTCGGTGGTGATGCGGCCGTTGCGGGTGATGATCCGGCCGTTAAACTTGTTGGTCCCCTTGTGGTGGAGGAAGCCCAGGGCCTTGACCCGCTTGATGTCCTCGGGGCTCAGGGTACAGCCCTCCTCCGGCGCGGCGGTCTTGCCCTCCAGCTGGGCGATATACTCCTCCAGCGCCTGGGCGGTGAGCTCCACCGCCGATACACAGCGGGCGGCCTCCGTCTTATACTTCCCGGCCAGCGGGCCGCAGTCGATGGTGTCACAGCCCAGGGCGTCCTTGAATTTGGACACAAAGCCGCCGCACAGCTCCCGGAAATCCTCCCGGCCTCCGTACATCCGGCTGAGCACGCCGATGGCCCCGGACAGTCCGCCGCAGGTGCTCCCGCAGCCCATCCCCCGGCCAAAGCCGGAGAACAGCTGAATCTCCTGGTCGGTCAGCTTCAGGCCGTATACCTCGTTGGCCGCCAGCAGGATGCCCTCGGCGCAGTTCTTACCCATGGTCCCGTAGTAATAGGATGCTCTTTCCTTCAACATATCGTTTCCTCCCTTGTCTTCCTATTATCCCAAAAACTTGACGATATTATAAACGCTGATTCCCATGACCAGGACCATCGCCCCCTCCAGCCAGAGGGTGGCCTGCCGGTTGTCGATGGACTTGTTGATCCTCCGGCCCGCCTCGCTGCCCACAATGCTCAGCAGAACCATCCCCAAAAGGATGGCCCAGGGGAACGGGGGAACCGAGTCAAACAGGACGGTCCTCATGGTGCTGGTCAGCTGGCTGAACAGGACGATGAACAGGCTGTTCTGCGCGGCCTTCTTGGCGGGTATGGAGAAGAAGTAGTACAGCACCGCCACGTTGAAAGGTCCGCCGCCGATGCCCAGAAAGGAGCCCAGCATCCCCAGCAGCAGGCCGATCACGAGCCGCGCGGCGGGAGCGGCCACCTCCTTGGAGGCGATTTTGTCCTTGTTCACCGTGTACAGCAGGGTAGCCGCCGTAGCGGCCAGCAGCAGGCCGGCCTGAACGCCCCCGGCGGTGTTGGGGTCGGGGAAGCGGGCGGCAATCCCGGTGTAGAGCTGCTTCCCGATCAGCCCCCCCGCCGCCGCCCCCGCGGCCAGCACAGCGGTGACGGGCAGATCCAGCGCCGCCTCCCGGCGGAGCAGGGTTCTGCCCACGCTCCAGCAGGACATGGAGATGACCGTACAGCCCGACAGAAAGGTGATGGTGGGCACCGGCAAAACGCCGATGGCGTCCAGCACCGGCTTGATGATAATGCCGCCCCCCATACCGCAGACCGTGCCCAGCAGGCAGGCGGCGAAGGCGATGCCGCAGCAGATCAACAGGACCATGTACGCCCGACCTCTCTTTCTCCCGGCAAACCGGGGTCCGTTTCTTCCTGCGATATTGTACCACGATTCGCGCCCAGGCGCAAGAGAAGGGACGGCGGTTTTCAGATGACATCCTTCATCTTCCCGCGCATATTTTTTCCTCAACGGCAAAACAATAGGAATACATCCAAATCAAAGGAGGTATTTTCATGAAGCCCAGCGCTTCCCTGCGCAGGGGGCTGGCGCCTGTTCTGGCCCTGGCCCTGGCGTGTTCTCTGACCCTTCCCTCGTCCGCCTTTTTCTGGAGCAAAAAGACGGATGCCCCCTATGTGGAGGATTTTTCCAAAAACGGTCTGACCGGCTCCTCCATCACCTTTGACATCACCGACTTTACCGTCAGGCCTGACAGCAAGACCCCCCTCAGCGGCGTCACCATCGACAGCCTGCCCGACCCGGGCGCGGGCTCCCTGTGCGTCGGCGACCAGCTCTTACAGCCCGGGTCCTATGTGGACGCCACCGCCCTGTCCGGCCTGCGGTTCCAGAGCGCCCAGTCGCCCACCGTCACCGAGACATCCTTCACCCTCACCCCCGCCTTCCCCTCCGGCCAGGGGGAGCGGCAGGCCACGGTAAAGCTCTATCTTCTCACCCAGGAGAACCGGGCCCCGGTGGCCCGGAACATGGAGCTGGCCACCTATAAAAACGTTGCCATCACCGGTTATTTCGACGCGGTGGACGGCGAGGGGGACGCCCTAACCTTCCAGCTCACCTCCACCCCCGCCCGGGGGGCGGTCACTCTGGCGGAGGACGGCTCCAGCCAGTTCGTCTACACCCCCTATGAGAACAAGACGGGCCGGGACTCCTTCACCTATGTGGCGGTGGACCCCGCTGGCAACACCTCTCCGGAGGCCAAGGTGACCCTGCGCATTGACAAGGCGGACACCAAGGTGACCTACGCCGACCTGGAGGGCCACCCCGCCCAGAAGGCCGCCGTCCGCATGGCGGAGGAGGGCATCTATGTGGGCCGGTATGTGGACGGCCGGTATTTCTTCGACCCGGACCAGCCCGTCACCCGGGCCCAGTTCCTCACCATGGCGATGTCGGTGGCGGGGTTGAAGGACCTGGAGGGGGTCACCCTCACCGGCTTCTCCGACGACGACGCAATCCCCACCTGGGCCAAGGGGGCGGTCTCCGCCGCCCTGAAGGCCGGAGTGGTCCAGGGCACCCGGGATGAGAACGGCGCTCCCGTCTTTGGGGCGGGGGACTCCATCTCCCGGGCGGAGGCGGCGGTGATGCTGGACAATCTGCTGGACATCACCGACGTGCCGGTGGCCGTATTCTCCCCGGGCAGCGGCCACTGGGCCGCCCAGTCGGCGGCCAACCTGTCGGCCTCCGGGATTATCCGGGCGGATACCGCCGGGGACGTTCAGCTCTCCAGCGCCCTCACCATGGCTGACGCCGCCGAGATGCTGGACGGCGCGCTGACCATGGTGGACGCCCGCTCCAGCGGAAGCTGGCTCCCCTGGTCCTGACATGAAAAAACCGTCCGCCGGTGTTGACCGGCGGACGGTTTTTTGTTAGAAAATGCTCAAATACATCCGCTTGGACAGCCGCTCCAGCACCTGGGTGCCGGCCAGGCTGTTGCCCTTGTCGTCCAGGCCGGGGGAGAAGATGCCGATGCCCATGCGGGTAGGGACCACGGCCATAATGCCGCCGCCCACGCCGCTCTTGGCGGGCACGCCCACCCGGACGGCGAAATCGCCCGACCCGTCGTACATGCCGCAGGTCATCAGGATGGCGTTGACATAGTGGGCGTACCGGCTGGGGAAGATCCGCTCGTCGGTCTGGGGCAGCTTGCCCCGGTTCGCCAGGACATAGCCCACCTGAGCCAGGTCCTTGCTGTTCACCGAGATAGAACAGGCCTTGAAGTAGCAGTCCAGCACCTCCTCCACGTCGTCCTGGAGCAGGCCGTAGCTCTTGAGCAGGAAGGCCAGGGCCCGGTTCTTGTTGCCGGTGCGCTTCTCCGACTGATAGACCGCCTCGTCCAGGCAGATATTGGGGTCGCCCGCCAGGGTGCGGGTCAGGTCCAGCAGGCGCTGGAACCGCTCCTCATAGGTGGCCCCCTTAATCAGACTGCACATGGCGATGGCACCCATGTTGACCATGGGGTTCAGGTGCTCGCTGAGCAGGGACTGATCGGTGACGTTGATGGCGTCGAAGGGCTTTCCGGTGGCCTCCACGCCGATGCGGGAGCGGACAAACTCCTCCCCGTTGTCCAGCAGGGCCAGCAGCAGCAGGATGGGCTTGACCACGCTCTGGATGGTGAAGCGCTTTTTATAGTCGCCCACCTGATAGTGCCGCCCGTCGCTGCGCTGGACGTAGATGCCCAGGTCGTTGATATTCCCCTTGGCCAGCTCCGGGATGTAGTTGGCCAGCGCCCCCTGTTGGGTATAGGGCCTGCATTCCGACAACAGCTCCTCCAATAAATCTTCCATATCGTTTCTCCTTCCGGCAAATTTTCACCAATTTAGATGAGTCGATTCTACTCTATTTCGGTCAAAATGTCAACGTCAAAAAGGAAATTGAGAGGTTTCCGGCGAAATTAGCATTATTGGGGGCCGAATTGGCTCCAATATCCCATCACGAAGATGAACAGGACGATCAAAGGCAGGACATAGCTGACGTAAAACCGCATCCCGCCGGGGAACCGCAGGCCGTCTCCGGCGTTGGCCTCGGCCAGGAAGCGGTCCCAGCCCCAGCCCCGCCGGCTGGTGCAGAACAGCACATAGACCAGCGAGCCCAGAGGCAGGATGTTCTGGGAGACCAGGAAGTCCTCAATGCCCGAGATGTCCATCCCCAGGACCCGGACGCCGGACCACAGGTTGGACCCCAGCACACAGGGCATGGACAGAATCAGCACCGCGATGAAATTGATCAGCACCGCCTTTTTCCGGCTCATCCACCACCGGTCCATGGTGAAGGAGATGATGTTCTCAAAGACGGCGATGACGGTGGACAGGGCGGCGAAGGACAGGAACAGGAAGAAGGCCCCGCCCCACAGCCGTCCCATGGGCATGGCGTTGAAGATATTGGGCAGGGTGATGAACACCAGGGCGGGCCCCTCGGCGGTGGACACGCCGTAGGCCGAGCAGGCGGGGAAGATAATCAGACCGGCCACAAAGGCTACGCAGGTGTCCAGCACGCCGATGCGCAGGGCCTCACCGGTCAGACGGTGCTCCTTGCCGATGTAGCTGCCAAAAATGGCGATGGCCCCGATGCCCAGGGACAGGGTGAAGAAGGCCTGACCCATGGCGGCAAAGACCGCCTCGCCCAGAATCCAGCTGCCCTCGGCGTCATACATCAGGTTATGGAAGTTGGGCTGGAGGTAGAACCGCAGTCCCTCCCCCGCTCCCTCCAGCAGAACGGAGTTCACCGCCAGCACCGCCAGCAGGGCCAGCAGGCAGATCATCATCGCCTTATTGACCCGCTCCACGCCGTTGCGCAGGCCCTGGGCGCAGACGAACATGCCGATACACACCACGATCACCATATACAGGGTCATGGTCCCCGGGGCCTCCATCAGCTTTCCGAATTCCCCGGCCACCCCTTGGGCGTCCAGGCCGGTAAAATCCCCCCGGAGCATTTTGACGAAGTAATACAGCAGCCATCCGGCGATGACCGTGTAGAACATCATCAGAAGGTAGTTTCCGGCGAAGCCCACATAGCTGTACAGGTGCCACCGGCTCCCCTTGCGCTCCAGCCGCTGGAAGGACAGGGCGATGCTCCGCTGACTGCCCCGGCCCACCGCCAGCTCCATCACCATGACGGGCAGGCCCAGCACCACCAGGAACAAAAGATACAGCAGCACAAAGGCCGCTCCGCCGTACTTTCCCGTGATATACGGGAACCGCCATACGTTGCCTAATCCGATGGCGCATCCCGCCGAGATCAATACAAATCCCAGGCGGGAGGAAAATGTTTCTCGCTTCTCCATTGACAAACCAAATCTCCTTTGCTGTAATCAACGCAAGAGGGGCGTCCTGACGGACAGGTTGACACCGCTCCCTCCTGACGGCTTTACTATACCACAACTCCTGTAAAAAAGGCAAGCATTTCTAATACAGCAGCCCCTTCAAAACCTGAGGACGCCCCTACAAACCGCGCCAATTCTTTTGATTGCGTTAAAATGCACCATAGGACACTCCCCTTTTTCGGGGAAATCAATTTTGAAAAAAGAATGCCGTATTTGTAGGGCGGGACGACCCGGCCCGCCGTCCACGGAGAATGTGTGCCCTCTGCGGACGGCGCGCCGGGGTCGTCGCGCCCTACAGACGCAAAATTGATTTCCCTGTCCCTTTTAATAAAAGATTGACTTTCATAAAATAGCATGATAAAGTATATTTAACCAAATAACAAGCTTAGGACCTTGATTGTTAAGGAGGCTGAGTTTATGGAGTTTTATGCAAACAGTTGGAAATGGTTTTTTATTTTCCTGCTCCTTCTGGAAAGAAGACTGGAACTGCCCCCTTTCTCCGCCTATCCGGTGATTGCTGCAACCGGTTCTGTCATAGCGGTGCTGATGATGCTTCACCTCCTGTTCAGCCAGTTGTATCTGTGGTACCGGCAGGAGAAGGAGCGCTCCGGCCATGCCCCGTGGACCCCCGGCTCAAAAATCCTGCGCTGCTGGCTGTCCGTAGGCGCTGCGTCCCAGAATATTATATGGACCCGCATTTATTCTATTTTAATCATTGCCGGAGGACTGCTTTATATTTCCTGCTTTATAAAAAGTGAATAACCCCGAAGCAAGGCGTTCAAATCGCTCACACCAGCATAAGAGTCTCCTCCACTTTCAGGCTGGCAAAGAAGAACTCCAAATGGTGACTTCATGCCTATAGAAAATATCGAGCTACAAAAAGAAGGAGAGGGTGTCCCTCTCCTGTTATGTTTCAGATTTTGTTGGCTTATACTGTTCCTCGCCGCTCTCGATATAGAGGATAAAGTCGTTGATTTTCTTCTCATCCCATCCGACGGACCGCAGTCCCATGATAAGTCTGGAAGTTTCCTGCATGTTCATTGCGTGAACCTCCTTCTAAATCTTGATATTCTATTTTACCATAAGCCCCATTGCGATGTCAAGAATGCGCCTGGCGGCCTCCTCCTTGGACATGAGGGGCAGATCCTCCATGCCCTCCCGGGTGATGACGGTCATTACATTGGTGTCGGTGCCGAAGCCGGCCCCAGCCACCTTCAGGTTGTTGGCGCAGATCATATCCAGGTTTTTCTTTTCCAGCTTGGCCCGGCTGTTCTCCACCATGTTTTGGGTCTCCATAGAGAAGCCGCACAGCACCTGACCCGCCCGGCGGTGCTCGCCCAGGTATTTGAGGATGTCCCGGGTGCGGTTCAGGGGGATGGACAGCTCCCCGTCCTTCTTTTTCAGCTTGTCGCCGGCGTACTGGGCGGGGGTGTAGTCGGCCACGGCGGCGGCCTTGAAGATGAAATCGGCCCAGTCCTGACGGGCGGACACCGCCTCAAACATGTCCTGAGCGGAGACGACCGGGACCACCTCCACAAAGGGGGGCGGGGCGACGGCGGCGGGGCCGGTGACCAGCAGCACCTGGGCCCCCCGGAGCATGGCCATACGGGCCAGGGCATAGCCCATTTTCCCGGTGGAGTGGTTGGTGAGGTAGCGCACCGGGTCCAGGGCCTCCTGGGTAGGCCCGGCGGTGACCAGGACCCGCTTCCCTTCCAGGTCGTGGGGCAGGGCGATTTTTCGGAGGATGTGCTGGAGAAGCTGCTCCGGCTCGGGCAGCTTGCCCGCCCCCACCGCTCCGCAGGCCAGCCGTCCGGAGGCGGGGGCGATCACCTCCCAGCCGTACCGGCGGAGTATGTCCAGATTGTCCTGGGTGACGGAATTTTCAAACATTTTGGTGTTCATAGCTGGGGCAATCACCTTGGGACAGGTGCAGGCCAGAACGGTGGTGGTGAGCATGTCGTCGGCCAGCCCATGGGCCAGTTTTCCGCACACGTTCGCCGTGGCGGGGGCGATCATCACCAGGTCCGTCCGGTCGGCCAGAGCGATGTGCTCCACCTGGTGGGCAAAATTCCGGTCGAAGGTGTCCACCATGCACCGGTTGCCTGTGAGCTGCTCGAAGGTGAGAGGGGCGATAAATTCGGTGGCGTGGGCGGTCATAATGACCTCCACACAGGCGCGCTGCTTCACCAGCGCCGAGGCCAGCGCCGCCGCCTTATAGGCCGCGATTCCCCCCGTGACCCCCAGCAGAACGGTTTTTCCCTTTAACATGGCGGTTCCTCCTCCAAACAGCCTCCCTCTCGGAGGGAGCTTTTTTGCTCTATTATATCTGTTTTCTGTCAGGCTGTAAAGTTTATCTTGCATCTCCCGGCTCTGTCTTGTATAATAATCGGCTGAGGAACCCTAATTCTACCTGCGAGGTGAGCGGTATGCTCCTGGCTATAGACATCGGCAATACCAATATCGTGATCGGCGGAATCCAAGACGGCGTCATCGCCTTTGAGGCCCGCATCGCCACAGACCGAATCAAGACCTCCGACCAGTACGGGGCGGAGATTAAAAGTATGCTCAGCCTGTTCGATGTCCGGCCCGGGGACATTCAGGACTGCATCATCTCCTCAGTGGTGCCGCCGGTGTTCAACTCGGTGCGCACCGGGGTGATGAAGGTGATCGGCAAGGCCCCCATGGTGGTGGGTCCGGGGCTGAAAACTGGGCTGAACATCCAGATGGACACCCCGTCCCAGGTGGGCAGCGACCGGATCGTCATCGCCGTGGCCGCCCTGGCAGAGTATGACCCGCCCCTCACCCTCCTGGACCTGGGTACCGCCACCACCATTGAGGTGGTGGGGAGAGGTGGTACCTATATGGGCGGGTGCATTATCCCCGGCGTCCGGGTGTCTCTGGAGGCCCTCACCAGCCGCACCGCCCAGCTGCCCGGCATCAGCCTGGACTGCCCCCGGCGGGTGATCGGCAAGAACACGGTGGACTGTATGCGCAGCGGTATCATGTACGGCACCGCCGCCATGCTGGACGGCATGCTGGACCGGGTGGAGGAGGAGCTGGGCTGCTTCACAACCGTGGTCGCCACCGGAGGGATGGCCCAGTTCATTGTCCCCCTGTGCCGCCGGGATATCAAGCTGGAGCGGGACCTTCTTCTCAAGGGCTTGAACATCATCTATCAGAAGAATCGGAAGAGCTGAATAACCCGGAACGCCAACGGCAAGCACCTGTAGGGCGCGACGACCCCGGCGCGCCCTACAGGGCCTGCGTGAGATTTTGCGGCGGATGCCTTGACAAATCCGGTTTTTTTTCTTATAATGTGACCCACATAAAGGCAATGCGAAAGAGGAGTATCCGGTATGCCGGTTTGCAGAGAGGAAGCGGAGGGTGCGAGCTTCCAGCCGGGATCGGAGAAGGTGGCTTTCGGGCCCTGACCCTGAATGGCAGTAGGGGGCGGCGGGACTTCCCGTTACAGAAGACAGAAGTGCCCCTTCGGGGGAATTCAGGTGGTACCGCGGAGATTATTCGCCCTGAGTCTAAGGACTCGGGGCTTTTTTGTGAGGTGAAGGGATTGCTGGTCAATCAAATGACATTGGATAAAAAAGCGATGGTGTCCCTGGCGCGGATCAGCCGGAAGACCCTGCGGAACGGGCGGAGCAGTCCGGCGCGCCGGTTCGCCTGGTTCGCGGTGTCGGTGGAGCTGTTTCTGGCGGCGCTGCTGATCTGGGTGGGGCTGGACGGCTGGCTGACCAACGTGCTGCTGGCGGCGATCATGCTGGCCTGTATCCTGAGCGAGGACGTGGTAAACGGCCTGATGGCCTACCGGCAGATGCTCCCGGACGCCCGGGAGGTCAACGTCACCTTTAAAGAGGACCATTTCATTCACTATTCCCGGGCGGCGGAGACTTGGTGGAACTACCGGCAGATCAAGGCCATCGGGGAGGACCAGGACTATTTTGCCCTGGTGCTGGATAAAAACCACGGCCAGATCTACGCCAAGGACTGCTTCACCTGGGGCTCGCCCGACGAGTTCCGGGAATTCATCCAGCGCAAAACGGGCAAAAAGATTCAGAAGGTCCCCCGGCTGGTCCTTCCGCTGGACCTTGCGGAGGTAACCCCAAAGAGCGGAAAGAAGAGCGGGAAAAAGAGTACAAAAAAGAAGCATAACAACAACGCGAAACGCGAGAAAAGAACAGGAGAATGAACATGAAAAAAGAACTGCCGAAGGTCTATGAACCCCAGGAGGTTGAGGCCCGCGTCTATGAGACCTGGGAGAGGTGCGGCTGCTTCAAGGGCCGCCGTGACCCCAAGAAGAAACCCTTCACCATCGTTATGCCGCCCCCCAACGTCACCGGCCAGCTCCACATGGGCCACGCCATGGACGACTCCCTCCAGGACATGCTCATCCGCTACAAGCGGATGCAGGGCTACGCCGCCCTGTACCTCCCTGGCACCGACCACGCCGGCATCGCCACCCAGGTGAAGGTGGAGGAGGAGCTGCGGGAGAACGAGGGACTGAGCCGCTACGACCTGGGCCGGGAGAAATTCCTGGAGCGGGTGTGGGACTGGAAGGCCAAATACGGCGCCCGCATCGTCCAGCAGCAGAAGAAGCTGGGCATCTCCGCCGACTGGGAGCGCTCCCGCTTCACTATGGACGAGGGGCTCTCCCGGGCGGTGCGCCACGTGTTTGTCTCTCTCTATCAGAAGGACCTGATTTATAAGGGGAGCCGCATCATCAACTGGTGCCCCCACTGCGTCACCGCCCTGTCCGACGCGGAGGTGGAGTATCAGGACAAGCCCGGAAATCTGTGGCACATGCGCTACCCCCTGGCCGACGGCTCCGGCTATCTGGTGGTTGCCACCACCCGGCCCGAGACCATGATGGGCGACACCGGCGTGGCCGTCAACCCCAACGACGAGCGGTATAAGCACCTCGTCGGCAAGACCTGCATCCTGCCCCTGATGAACCGTGAAATTCCCATCGTGGCCGACGAGTATGTGGAGATGGACTTCGGCACCGGCTGTGTGAAGATGACCCCCGCCCACGACCCCAACGACTTCGAGGTGGGCCTGCGCCACAACCTGGACACCATCCGCGTCCTGGACGACAACGGCGTGGTCAACGCCAACGGCGGCAAGTACCAGGGGATGGACCGGTACGAGGCCCGGAAGGCCGTCGTCGCCGACCTGGAGGCCCTGGGCCTGATGGAGAAGATCGAGCCCTACTCCCACAACGTGGGCACCTGCTACCGCTGCCACAGCGATGTGGAGCCTCTCATCTCCGCCCAGTGGTTTGTCCGCATGGAGCCCCTGGCTAAGGAAGCCCTGCGGGTGGTCAACGAGGGGGAGATTAAATTCGTCCCCGACCGCTTCGCCAAGACCTACACCAACTGGATGGAGAATGTCCACGACTGGTGCATCAGCCGCCAGCTCTGGTGGGGCCACCAGATTCCCGCCTGGTACTGTGCCGACTGCGGTCACATGACCGTCAGTGAGGAGGACCCCGACTGCTGTGAGAAGTGCGGCTCCAAGCACATTGAGCGGGACCCGGACGTGCTGGACACATGGTTCTCCTCCGCCCTGTGGCCCTTCTCCACCCTGGGCTGGCCCGACGAAAACAGTGAGGATTTCAAGTATTTCTACCCCACCGACGTGCTGGTCACCGCCTACGACATCATCTTCTTCTGGGTGGCCCGGATGATCTTCTCCGGCTGCGCCCACACCGGCAAGCCCCCCTTCCACACCGTCTTCATCCACGGCCTGATTCGGGATGACAAGGGCCGGAAGATGTCCAAGTCCCTGGGCAACGGCATCGAGCCCCTGGAGATCGCCGACAAGTACGGCGCCGACGCCCTGCGCTTCAATCTGGTCACCGGCAACTCCCCGGGCAACGACATGCGCTTCTTCACCGAGCGGTGCGAGGCCATGCGCAACTTCGCCAACAAAATCTGGAACGCCAGCCGCTTCCTGATGATGAACCTCACCATCGACAAGTGTGAGCTTCCCCAGAAGCTGGAGCTGGAGGACAAGTGGATCCTGTCCAAGCTGAACCGGGCCGTGGCCGAGATCACCGAAAACATGGACCGGTATGAGCTGGGTGTGGCGGCGCAGAAAATTTACGACTTCATCTGGGACGACTACTGCGACTGGTATATCGAGCTGACCAAGACCCGCCTTCAGGGGGAGGACGAGGACAGCAAGGTCCGGGCCCAGCAGGTGCTGTGCTGGGTGCTCACCCAGATGCTCAAGCTGCTCCACCCCTTCATGCCCTTCATCACCGAGGAAATCTGGCAGGCCCTGCCCCACGAGGGCGACTTCCTCATGCTCCAGGACTGGCCCGCAGCCAGCGCCGGGATGGATTTCCCCGCCGAGGAGAAGGCCATGGAGCTCATTATGGACGCCATCCGGGCGGTCCGCGCCCGGCGCAACGAGATGAACGTGCCCCCCTCCAAAAAAGCCCGGCTCACCGTAGCCACCGGGGAGGGAGAGGTCTTTACCCTGGGCGTGCCCTTCCTGAAAAAACTGGCCTATGCCAGCGAGGTGGAGGTCGTCCCCGCCGGGCAGGCCCCCGACGCCGCCGGGATGGTGGCCGTGGTCACCCACGCCGCTCAGCTGTTTATCCCTCTGGGCGAGCTGGTGGACCTGGAGAAGGAGAAGGCTCGGATGGAGAAGGAGCTGAAAAAGCAGTCCGCCGAGCTGGACAAGCTGAACGCCAAGCTGAACAACCCCGGCTTCGTCAACAAGGCCCCCGCCCAGGTTGTGGAGGCCGAGAAGGAGCGGGCCGCCCAGCTCACCGAGCTGGTGGCTAAGCTGAAGGAACAGCTGAAGGGGATGTGACCCTGAACAGAAGCAAATGCCCACCCGGAAGCACAGGCCGGCATCTGAAAAACAGCAATCCAAAGGATTACGACTATAGCACCTGTCAGACAGAATTTGGCGCAAATTATATCAAAAAACCTCGCCGCTGGCGAGGTTTTTTGATATCCTGTTTTGTAAGCTCTTATTCAGCTCCGGGAACGTGAATGACGCCCATGGGGCACTCCTTCACGCAGATCTGACAGCCGACGCACTTGTCCTGGTCGATCTTGGCCAGGAAGTTCTCCACGGTGATGGCCTCCTTGGGGCAGGCCTTGGCGCACTTCATACAGCCAATACAGCCGGCGGTACACGCCTTCCGGGTGTCCGCGCCCTTGTCCTTGTTCTGGCACAGGACCACGGGCTTGCGCTTGTGCTCGGGCACGATGGAGATGACGGCGTTGGGGCAGACCCCGGCACAGGCGCCGCAGCCGGTACACTTGGTCCGGTCCACCTTGGCGATGCCGTCCACGATGTGGATGGCGTCGAAGGCGCAGGCCCGGGTACAGTCGCCATAGCCCAGACAGCCGAATTTGCACAGTCCGTCGCCGCCGTAGAGGCCCTTAACGGCCTGGCAGCTCTGGATGCCCTGGAACTCATACTTCTTGCCCGCCTTATCGCAGGTGCCGGAGCAGGCGACCACCGCCTTCATGGGGGTGGAGGAGCCGGCCTCAACGCCCATGATCTCGGCCACCTTGGCGGCGCAGGCCGCGCCGCCGGGGGTGCACTTGTTGACGGCGTTGCCGTCCTCCACGATGCTCTTGGCGTAGTCGGCACAGCCGGCACAGCCGCAGGCGCCGCAGTTGGCTCCGGCCAGGACGGCGGTGATTTTCTCCACCCGCTCGTCCACCGGGACATACATGAAGATGGAGGCGGCCACCAGGATCACCGCGCCGATGAGGCCGATAACCGTGACCAGAATGACTGCCATTAAAATTGGATCCATACTACTCTCCCCCTCCTATGCTGCAACGTTGAAGATGGCGTCGATGATGCCGCCGAAGCCCATGAAGGACAGGGAGGTCACCGCGGCGGCCACCAGCGTGATGGGCAGACCCTCAAAGCACTTGGGGGTGACGGCCTGCTCCACCCGGCGGCGCACGCCGGAGAAGAGCACCATAGCCACCAGGAACCCGATGCCCGCGCCGGCGGCGCAGACGATGGACTCGATAAAGTTATAACCGTTGTCCAGGTTCAGGATGGTCACGCCCAGGATGGTGCAGTTGGTGGTGATCAGGGGCAGGTACACGCCCAGGGATTTATACAGCGCGGGGATGAACTTTTTCAAAAAGTTCTCCAGCAGCTGGACCAGAATGGCGATAATCAGAATAAACACGATGGTCTGGAGATAGCCCATGTCCCACTTCAGGGTACCGTCCGCGTTGGCGGGGGTAAGCAGGAAGGTCTGGATGGGCCAGGTGGCGGCGGTAGCCAGCACCATGACGAAGGTGACGGCCAGAGACATACCCACGGCGCTGTCCAGCTTTTTGGACACGCCCAGGAAGGGGCAGATACCCAGGAATTTGGCGAGGACGTAGTTGTCCACCAAAATCATGGTAAAGAAGATTGCGGCAAGCTTCACCATTACGCATTACCTCCTTCCGCGGCGGCGGTTTCCTTCTTGGGGCGGCTGGTGAGCCAGGTGGCCCCGGCCATCAGGATACCGAATACGAAGAAGCCGCCGGGGGCGCTGGTCATCAGGGAGAAGGTGTCGATGGACTCGGGGATGATCCGGATGGCGAAGTCAGCCCCCAGAGAGGGAATCAGACCGCCCAGCCCGGCCATCCAGGTCCCGGAGCCCAGGATCTCACGGATGGAGCCCATGATGGTCAGGGTGATGGTAAAGCCGATGCCCATGCCGATGCCGTCCAGGGCGGAGTCCAGGATGCTGTTCTTGGAGGCGAACATCTCGGCGCGGCCCAGGATGATGCAGTTGACCACGATCAGGGGCAGATAGACGCCCAGGGCCTTATCCAGGTCGGGGACAAAGGCCTTCACCACCATCTGAACCACCGACACGAAGCCGGCGATGACAGTGATGTAGCAGGGGATGCGAACCTGATCGGGGATGACCTTCCGCAGGGCGGAGATCACGATGTTGGAGCACAGCAGCACGAAGGTGGCGGCCAGGCCCATGCCGATGCCGTTGGAGGCCATGGTGGTGACGGCCAGGGTGGGACAGGTGCCCAGGACAAGCCGCAGAACCGGGTTCTCGTTCAGTATACCGTTGGTAAGGATTTTCATTTTACTGTTTTCACTCATCTTGATTCACCTGCCTTTCAAGGAATGGCGTTATACGCGTTGATGGCGGAGTTGACGGCGGAGTTCAGCGCCCGGCTGGAGATGGTGGCCGTGGCGTAGGCGTCCACATCGACGCCCAGGACCAGCTCCTTGCCGGCGGGCTTGCCGGCGTAGTTGGCCCAGTAGCCCTTGCCCTTGGACACGTTGCTGCCGATGCCCTGGGTCTCCGCGTCCTCGGTGACCTTCAGCTGCTTGATGTTTCCATCCGCGTCGAAGGAGGTCATCACGGTCATCTTGCCGCCGTAGCCCTTGGCGGTGCTGGTGATGACGTAGCCGGCGCCGTTGTTGGCGGCGTAGACGGCGGTCACGTTGTCCACGGCGATGTCCTCCACGGGGGTGAAGTCGTCGGCCTCGGGCAGAAGCTCGATCCGGGCCAGCCGCTCGGCCTCAATCCGGGCCTTCTCAATGATGGGGGCGGTCACCTTGTTGGTGGCGGCCAGCGAGCCGGTGATGGCGATACAGATGACGCACAGCACCACAATGGGCTTGAAAATTTTGTTCCAGTTGCTCATTTCGCGCCCTCCTTTTTCTTCTTGGCAATGCCCAGCCGGTCCTGACGGGTGTTGACCTCAATGTAGGGGGTAATCAGGTTCATCAGCAGGATGGCGAAGGACACGCCCTCGTTCATGTTGCCGAACCGGCGGATCAGCATGGTGACCAGGCCCAGGAACAGGCCGGCGACCACCTTGCCCTTGTCGGTGGTGGGGGAGGTGACATAGTCGGTAGCCATGAAGAAGGCGCCCAGCATCAGACCGCCGGAGAGCAGCTGCACGATGGGGTCCATGCCGAAGCACAGGGACAGGACGGCCACGGTGGCCAGATAAGTCACGGGGAGCACAGGGCTGATCACCTTGGTGGCAATCAGGTAGATGCCGCCGATGAGGATGCAGATGGCGCAGGTCTCACCCAGAACGCCGCCGTGGTTGCCCAGGAGCAGGGTGAGGTAGTCGCCGGAGCCCAGCTCGCCGGCCACGGCCAGGGGGGTGGCGGAGGTCAGGGCGTCCACGCCGTTGTCAGGCAGGGGGTAGGCGGCCATTTTGGCTCCGAAGCCCACGGCCAGGGCGATGCGGCCCACGATGGCGGGGTTGGCGAAGTTATAGCCCAGTCCGCCGAAGAGCTGCTTGATGATAACAATGGCGATGAACGCGCCCACAACGGCCATCCAGGGGGGAAGGGTGGCGGGCATGTTGAAGGCCAGCAGCAGGCCGGTGACCACGGCGGAGAAGTCCGCGACGGGGACCTCGCGGCCCATCAGCTTGCAGTAGGCCCACTCGAAGAAGACGCAGGCGGCCACGGTGACGGCGGTGAGAATCAGGGCGTTGAAGCCGAAAATAATCACGGAGGCGATCAGCGCGGGGGCCAGGGCCAGACACACCTTGCCCATGATGCTCTGGGTGCTGTCCGGGCTGGTAATGTGGGGCGCGGCGGTGACGATCAGCTTGTTTTCCATCACTTCTTACCTCCATTCTTCATCATAATCTTGGCCAGGGCGATGGAGGGGGCCAGAGGCCGCTTGGCCGGGCAGACGAAGGAGCATGTGCCGCAGCTCATGCACAGGTCGGCGTTGAGCTCAACGAGCAGCTCCACGTTGCCGTCGTTGTACGCCTGAACGATCTCCTTGGCGGACAGACCCAGGGGGCAGGCGTTGGTACACCGGCCGCAGTGGATGCAGTTGGTGGCCTTGGGCAGCTCAGACGCCTTGCGGGAGAAGGCCAGAACGGCGTTGTTGTTTTTCAGAATGGGCTGGCTCAGGTCGGCGATGCAGTTGCCCATCATGGGGCCGCCGTAGAGCACCTTGCCCGGCTCCTGGGTGAAGCCGCCGCAGAAGTCCATCAGCTCCTGAACGGGAGTGCCGATGATAACCTCCACGTTCTTGGGCTCCTTGATGATGTCGCCGTCCACGGTGAGGCGCTTGGTGGTCAGGGGCATACCGGTCTTGAGATACTTGCCCACGAAGGCCACGGAGGTGACGTTCATCACCACCACGCCCACATCGGAGGGCAGTCCGGGGAAGGGGACCTCCCGGCCGGTGCAGTTCTCAATGAGGACCTTCTCAGCGCCCTGGGGGTACCGGCAGGGCAGCTCCTTGACCTCGATACCGGCGGTGGCCACGCTCTTCATCTTGGCGATGGCCTCGGGCTTGTTGCCCTCGATGCCGATGATGCACTTGGGGATCTCTAAGTACTTCATCACCGCCTGGATACCCTCCAAGATATACTGGGTGTCCTCCAGGAAGCAGCGGTTGTCCGAGGTGATATAGGGCTCACACTCGGCGCCGTTGATGATGAGGGTGTCGATCTCGTCCAGGTTCTTGGGGGCCAGCTTCACCGCCGTGGGGAAGCCCGCGCCGCCCAGGCCCACCAGGCCGCTGGCCCGGACGGCGTCCTGGAAGGATTTGAGATCGGTGACGGTGGGGGGGGCGACCGCCGGGTCCACCGTCTGCTTGCCGTCGGGGATGATGACCACCGCCGTCTGGGGCGCGCCGTTGGGGGCGGTGATGGTGATGATGCTGTCCACGGTGCCGGACACGCCGGAGTGGATGTCCATCGAGACAAAGCCGCCGGCCTTGCCCACTACGGTGCCTACGCACACCTGGTCGCCCTTGGCCACCGCGGGGGCGGCGGGGGCTCCGATATGCTGCCCCATCGAAAGGACGATCTTGGAGGGCAGAGGCATTTTCACGGTTTCCAGATTGGAAGTCCGCTTTTCATGCGGGACCTGCGCGCCCTGCGCAGATCGTTTGAGAAATTTGCTCATTTAAGTTTTCGACCTCCCTATAACTGCTGCTTTTGCGCCCTGTATGGCATACAGAGCTGAACGCGGCCCCCTCGCTCACCCTCTCTGATGGACCGCGCCCGCCGCGCCCGTTTTGAGCGGACGCAGTGCAAAACACGCCGGTCCCCTCTCCCCTGAGCGCTTGGGACCGCCGGTTCTGCTGTTAGGTGCTATAATACACCTTTTTCCCACAAAGCGCAAGGTTTTTTCCCGCTTCCATTCACACTTTTTTTCTATTTCCCGGCGGATGTTTCCAGGCCCCGCGGCCCCGCCGGCTTGACTTTCCCCTTGGGGCAGGGTATACTATTATTATGGTATATTGAGGGTTTATATTTTCGGAAAAAGGAGTTGTCTATGTCAAACAGAAAAAAGGGCGTGTGGAGTGTTCTGCACAGCGCCCACAATATCCTCCAGCGAAAGCGGACGGTGGCGGTGGTCTACATCCTGCTGCGCTTTCTGGTCATCGTCACCATGGTGGCCCAGTTCTTCAACGGGGACTATGAGAGCGTGTTCCTGTGTGCGCTGACTCTGGTGCTCTTCCTGCTGCCCACCATCTTCGAGCGGGCGCTGATGATCGACCTGCCCAACACCATGGAGATCATCATTATGCTCTTCATCTTCGCCGCCGAGATTCTGGGGGAAATCAGCTCCTTTTACACCACCTTCAAAAGCTGGGACACCATTCTCCACACCATCAACGGCTTCCTGTGCGCCGCCATCGGCTTCGCCCTGGTGGACATGCTCAACCGGACGGAGAAGTTCTCCCTGTCCCTCTCCCCCGTATTCATGTCGATTGTGGCCTTCTGCTTCTCCATGACCATCGGGGTGCTGTGGGAGTTTTTTGAGTGCGGCATGGATCAGCTGATGATGCTGGACATGCAGAAGGACGCCGTGGTCCACTCCATCTCCTCCGTGATGCTGGACCCCTCCGGACTGAACAACCGGGTGCTCATTGAGGACATCGTGGACACCATCGTGGTGACGGCGGACGGACAACAGATCTCCCTGGGCCTGGGCGGCTATCTGGACATCGGCATTCTGGACACCATGAAGGACCTGTTTGTCAACTTCATCGGCGCGGTGGTCTTCTCCGTTATCGGCTACTTCTATGTCAAGACCCGGGGCCAGGGCAAATTCGCCAGCCGGTTTATCCCCCAGGTGGTGGAGGTCCAGCCCGAGGACATCAATCCCAGACAGCCTAAATTTGGAAAAAAGGCGAAAAAATCTCAGGGGCCCAAGGAATAAAGGCCGTTCCCCCGCTTCATACTAAGCCCATCCAAACAAGGAGGGTTTATCATTATGAACAACAAGACCTGCAACACCAGCATCAAGTGCTCCGTGGACACCTGCGCCTACCACTCCAGCGCCCAGAACTGCTGCTCCCTGGACTCCATCAAGGTGGGCTGCTGCGACTGCTCCCCCACCAAGTGCGAGGGCACCGAGTGCGCTTCCTTCAAGCTGAGCGGGAAATAACAAAAAAGGACTTCGCCTCGCGGCGAAGTCCTTTTTTTATTTATTTCATCTCCGGGTGGTACTGGGCGCAGGTACACTTTTTCCACTTCAATCCGGAGCCGCAGGGGCAGGGGTCGTTACGGCCGATCTTGACCACCTTTTTCACCGGGCGCTTTTTCAGGGTGCCGTCTCCGGCGCCGCTCTCGCTGGTGACCTTAGCCACCCGCTCCCGCTTGACCTCCTCGTTCTGGCGCAGGCGGACCAGGAACAGCCTGCGGAGGGTCTCCTCCTGGATGGCGGCCACCATGTTCTCAAACATCTCGTAGCCTTCCTCTTTGTAGGCCACCACCGGGTCGGTCTGGGCATAGGCCCGCAGTCCGATGCCCTGGCGCAGCTCGGTCATGGCGTCGATGTGGTCCATCCAGTACTCGTCTACCACCCGGAGCATAATCACCCGCTCCAGCTCCCGCATGAGGACGGGGGTGATCTCCTGCTCCTTCCGGGCGTAGACCTCTCTGGCCTTCTCGGTGACCAGGTCCACCAGGCCGTCGGCGTCGTACCGCTCCAGCTCTTCGGTGGACAGAGTCAGCTCCCCGGGCAGGAGGAACATGGCGCGGAAGTGGGCGATGGACTCCTGGAAGGCCGTCTCATCCATGTGCTTCTGCTCGCCCATGTGGCCCTGAATGGCGTTCTCCACCATGGTGCGGAGCATATTCTGGATGGAGGTCTGAAGGTCCTCCCCGTCCAGCACCTGCTTGCGCTGCTTGTAGATGATCTCACGCTGGGTATTCATCACGTCGTCGTATTGCAGGACGTTCTTCCGCACCTGGAAGTTCCGGGACTCCACCTGCTTCTGGGCATTCTCGATGGCCCCGGAGAGCATCTTGGCGTCGATGGGGGTGTCCTCGTCCACGCCCAGGCGCTCCATCAGGTTGTACACCCGCTCAGAGCCGAACAGGCGCATGATGTCGTCCTCCAGGGAGAGGAAGAACCGGGTCTCGCCCGGGTCGCCCTGACGGCCGGCGCGGCCTCGGAGCTGGTTGTCAATGCGGCGGGACTCGTGGCGCTCGGTGCCCAGGATAAACAGGCCGCCCGCGTCCCGGACCCGCTCGGCCTCCGCCTTGATCTCCTCCTTATATTTGGCCTCCGCCTCGGCGAACTTCCTCCGGGCGTCCAGAATCTCCTGGTTGTCCGTCTCGGCGAAGCCGGTGGCCTCGGCGATGAGCTCGTCGGTCATGCCGGCCTTGCGCAGGTCGGCTTTGGCAAGGAACTCGGCGTTGCCGCCCAGCATAATGTCGGTACCGCGGCCAGCCATGTTGGTAGCCACAGTGACCGCCCCGAACTTGCCCGCCTGGGCCACAATCTCCGCTTCCTTCTCGTGGTTCTTGGCGTTGAGGACGTTGTGCTTAATGCCCTTGCGCTTGAGGATGGCGGACAGCTCCTCCGACTTCTCGATGGACACGGTGCCCACCAGGACGGGCTGACCCTTCTCGTGGCAGGCCGCGATCTGCTCCACGATGGCCCGCAGCTTGCCGGAGACATTCTTATACACCACGTCGGGCTGGTCGATTCGGGCCAGAGGCTTGTTGGTGGGGATCTCCACAATGTCCAGCTCGTAGATGGTGCCGAACTCCTCCTCCTCGGTGAGGGCGGTGCCCGTCATGCCGGACAGCTTGTCGTAGAGGCGGAAGTAGTTCTGGAAGGTGATGGTGGCAAGGGTCTTGGACTCGTTGGCCACCTCTACGCCCTCCTTGGCCTCAATGGCCTGGTGCAGGCCCTCGTTGTACCGCCGGCCGAACATGAGACGGCCGGTGAACTCGTCTACGATGATGACCTGACCGTCCTTGACCACGTAGTCGATGTCCCGCTTCATCACGCCGTGGGCCTTGATGGCCTGGTTGATGTGGTGGGAGAGGGTGGTGTTCTCCATGTCCGCCAGGTTTTCCACCTGGAAGGCGGCCTCCGCCTTCTGGATGCCCCGGGCGGTGAGGGTGGCCGTCTTGGCCTTTTCATCGACGATATAGTCGGCGTCGATGTCCACATCCTCCTCTTCCTTCTCGTCCACCTTCACCACCCGCTGGCCCTTCAGGCGGGACACGAATTGATCCACTACGGTGTACAGCTGGGTGGACTTCTCCCCCTGGCCGGAGATAATCAGAGGGGTGCGGGCCTCGTCGATGAGGATGGAGTCCACCTCGTCCACGATGGCGAAGGCGTGGCCCCGCTGGACCAGCTCCTGGGAGTAGATAGCCATGTTGTCCCGGAGGTAGTCGAAGCCGAACTCGTTGTTGGTGCCGTAGGTGATGTCCGCCCGGTAGGCGGCTTTCTTCTCCTCGCCCATGACGCCGTGGATGACCAGACCCACGGTGAGGCCCATGAAGCGGAAGACCTTGCCCATCCACTCCGAGTCGCGCTTTGCCAGATAGTCGTTGACGGTGACGATGTGAACCCCCTTGCCCGCCAGGGCGTTGAGGTAGGCGGGGAGGGTAGCCACCAGGGTCTTGCCCTCGCCGGTCTTCATCTCGGCGATGCGGCCCTGGTGGAGGACGATGCCGCCCACCACCTGCACCCGGTAGGGCCGCAGGCCAATGACCCGCCACGCGGCCTCCCGGCAGGCGGCGAAGGCCTCGGGAAGGATGTCGTCCAGGGTGGCCCCCTGGGCCAGCCGTCCCTTCAGCTCAGGCGTCTTGGCCTGGAGCTGGGCGTCGGTGAGGGCCTTGTACTCCTCCTCCAGGGCGTCCACCTTGTCGGCGATGGGGTAGATGGACTTCAGCTCCCGCTGGGAGGAGGTCCCGAACAGCTTGGTAAACAGGCTCATGTGTAAAACACCTCTCGGTTGTAATTTGGAATCCCCCCGCCGCTTCGCGGCCCTCCCCCCTTTCGCAAGGGGGGCTTTACGGTGTAAATCGGTTTTGTTCCTGCTTCAAAGGCCCCCTTGTGAAAGGGGGCTGGCACCGCCGCAGGCGGTGACTGGGGGATTCCGTCTATAAAAATTTACAATCTAAAACAGTATACCACACTCTCCCCCGTAAAAAAAGAGCAAATTGTAAACTTTGTCAGATAAAAATTCCACTTTGTTAGTTTAATTAGCTGAATTTTTCCGTGTTCGGCGCATTGTTGTCCGCCAACCGTTGACATACGGGCCGCTTCTATGGTATGGTAATATCGTAAATGAATCGGACAGAGGGGACGTCAAGGCCTGCGGGGCGTACTCCGCGGGGTTGATGTCTTTTTTTCTGTCGCTGAGAGAGAAGGAGTGACTGTATGGAAGGCTTGATGAAATTAGAGCGGGCCATCAATGGCTTTGTGTGGGGTCCCATTATGCTGGCCCTGCTGGTGGGCACCGGCGTGTACCTCACCTTCCGCACCGGCTGGGTTCAGGTCCGCTGGTTCAGCTACATTATGAAAAACACGGTGGGCTCCCTGTTCCAGAAGAAGGGCGCCAAGGACCACGGAAGCAACCTGTCCCCCTTCCAGGCGGTGACCACCGCTCTGGCGGGCACCGTGGGCACGGGCAACATCGCCGGCGTCACCGGGGCCATCTTCATCGGCGGGCCGGGGGCCGTGTTCTGGATGTGGGTGTCCGCTTTCTTCGGCATGTGCACCAAATACGCTGAGATCGCCCTGGCCATCAAATTCCGGGACACCGACGCCAGCGGCGTCCACAAGGGCGGGCCCATGTACTATATTGAAAACGGTCTGGGAAAAAGCTGGAAGCCCCTGGCTGTCCTCTTCGCCCTTCTGGGGGGCGTGGCCTCCTTCGGCATCGGCAACATCGCCCAGTCCAGCGAGATCGCCGGGGCCATGAGCGGCCTGTTCGGCCTGGACCCCATGGTCAGCGGCGTAATCCTCACCGTAATCGTGGCGATTGTGGTGCTGGGCGGGGTGAAGCGCATCGGGCAGGTCACCTCCCTGCTGGTCCCCTTCATGTCGGTGTTCTACGTGGCGGCGGGCGTGATCGTCATCATTATGCGCATCACCGACATTCCCGGCGTGCTGGCCTCCATTTTCTCCAGCGCTTTCAGCTTTGAGTCGGTGGGCGGCGGCGTGTTCGGCTACGCAATTATGGTAGCTATGAAGAACGGCTTCGCCCGGGGCGTCTTCTCCAACGAGGCCGGTCTGGGCTCCGCCCCCATCGCCCACGCCGCCTCCTCCACCGAGGAGCCCGCCGAGCAGGCCATCTGGGGCGTGTTCGAGGTCTTCTTCGACACCATCGTCATCTGCTCCATCACCGCCTTCACCGTGCTGCTGTCCGGCTTCGAGCTGGGCGAGGCCTCCCTGGAGACCTTCGGCACCAAGGGCTCCGCCGCCGTGGCCGCTTTCAACTCCATCCTCCCCGGCACCCTGGGCGGCACCATCATTCAGGCCAGCCTGATCTTCTTCGCCCTGTCCACCATCCTCAGCTGGAGCTACTACGGCGAGCGGTGCTGGGGCTATCTCTCCCGGGACAACAAGGTGGTCACGTCGGTCTATAAGGTGATCTTCGTCCTGTTCTGCGTCGTGGGAGCCGCCGGCTCCGGCCAGCTGATGTGGGACATCTCCGACACCCTCAACGGCGCGATGGCTATCCCCAACCTGATCGCCCTGCTGCTGCTGTCCGGCGCGGTGGCCTCCATCACCAGGGAATATTTCAAGGATAAAAAATGATTAGAAATGACCGCCTGCCGGGCGGTCATTCTCTGAGGTGTCTTTTATGACAGAGTACTACATCCCCACCGGCCGCAGCGAGGCCGAGCTGGTGGAAAAGCGGTCCCGGTTTATCGGGCAGGTCTGGCGGGTTGACTCCGAGGCGGAGGCCCGGGCCCGGATTGAGGAGGTCCGCCGCCAGCACTACGACGCCCGTCACCACTGCTGGTGCTACCGCATCCGGGAGGAGGGCGTGGAGCGCTACTCCGACGACGGCGAGCCCCAGGGCACCGCCGGTCAGCCCATGCTCAACGTGTTCCAGCGGGAGAACGTAACCAATGTGGTCTGCGTGGTCACCCGCTATTTCGGGGGCATCCTCCTGGGGGCCGGGGGGCTGGTCCGGGCCTACACCCAGTCGGCCAAGGACGCCCTGGACCGGGCCGGGATCTCCGTGGTCCGCCGCTGGGTCGCCCTGGAGGTCCCCTGCGCCTACGCCCAGTTCGAGGCCATGCGCCGGGAGGTCCTCGCCTTCGGCGGCGTGGTGGAGCAGGTGGACTACGCCGCCGACGTTCTCCTCTCCGTCCTCATCCCCGAGGAGCAGTCCGCCGCCTTCTCCGCTCACATCCTGGATGTCTCCGCCGGAACCGTGGAGGCCCTGGAGGCCGGCGAGCAGCTGAAGGACGTGCCCTGGCGGGAGCCTGTACAGCACTAAGCGCGCAAAACGCCCCCCGGCAAAGACGGGGGGCGTCTGGCGTTTTCAGGGGATTACATGGGGATGCCGAACACGGGGAACAGGAAGCGAACCACCACGCCGGCCAGGAGGAGGGAGAGAATGACCCGCTCCACCCAGGTGATGATGATGTCCTTTAGGGAGATGTCGATATCCGTACCCAGGATGCAGGGGATGGAGGCGGAGAAGAACAGCACCTCAGACACGCAGACGATGGCGGTCACATACTGGGCGAAGGGGGAGGCGCTTCCCACCACGCTGGCGGGGAGGAACATCTCGGCCAGGCTGATGGCGCAGGCCTTGCCCATCATCACGGCCTCAGAGCCGAAGCCCAGCAGGAAGGCGAAGGGGACAAAGATGTAGCCAATGATGTCGAACACGGGGGTGTACTCGGCCAGAAGCAGGCCCAGGAAGCCGATGGACATGAGGGTGGGGCCGATGTTCAGGGCCATATTCAGGCCGTCCAGGAAATTCTTCTTGATGCCCTCCAGGATGCCGGGGGACTTGGAGCAGGCCTCCAGGCCCTCGTCCAGGGCGGTGGACAGCAGCTTGCCCTTCTCGGGGATGGGCTCAGGGATGACGCTCACGCCGTTGTAGCCGGTGTCGGGCTTCTTGCCCAGGGGGTAGATTCGGGTGGTAATGGCGGTAACCAGGAAGGTAATAATCAGGGAGGACCAGAAATAAACGTTCCAATGGTCCATCAGCCCCAGGGTCTTGGCCACCACCACCATGAAGGTGGCGGAGACGGTGGAGAAGCCGGTGGCGATGATGCAGGCCTCCTTGGTGGAGTAGTAGCCCTCTTTATACACCCGGTTGGTGATGAGCAGGCCCACCGAGTAGCTGCCCACGAAGGAGGCCACCGCGTCCACGGCGGAGCGGCCGGGGGTCTTCCAGATGGGGCGCATAACCGGCTTCATGAACACGCCGATGAACTCCATCAGGCCGTAGTTAATCAGGAAGGCCAGGAACACCGCGCCCACGGGGACCAGGATGGTGACGGGGACAACCACCTTGTTCCAGACGAAGGGGAGCATGTCGCCGTCAAACCAGCGGGCGGGGCCGGTCTTGGTCAGCCACAGGGCCAGGAAGGGGATGCCCAGCAGCTTCAAGAAGGAGAACACCATGGTCACCTTGTCTTTGTTCCAGCTCTTGCGGATGAAGGGCAGGACCGCGCCCACCAGAACGATGATTACGCCGTAGATCAGCTCAAAGTTGGGGATGGAGCGCAGGAAGGTGACGATGTGGTCCACCGGGATGGAGCTCTTCTCGCCCACCTCCACGGTAATAAAAAACATAAAGATTCCGATCAGGTTGAGCAGGATAAACTTCCCAATGTTAGCGCCGCTTTTTGCCGTTGTCTTCACTTCAAATACCTCCTAACACAAATTCCGACACACATCAACCGCCGAAGGACCTCTCTCCCCTCCTCCGCGTCCCCTCAGCGGTTTCTTGACAAAATTTATTATAGCAGTTCTCTAAAGAAATAGCAATGGGCATTTTCTTGCATTTGTTCATAAAAGAGCAAAAAAAGCCTCCCTCATGCGAGGGAGGTGGCATCCGCGAAGCGGATGACGGAGGGAGTCCGTTGATGGAAAACTCCCTCAGTCAGCCTGCGGCTGACAGCTCCCTCAGAGAGGGAGCCAGTTTTATTATTCCCCCATCAGCAGGCACATGACCGCCTTCTGGGCATGGAGGCGGTTCTCCGCCTCGTCAAAGATCTCCCCGGCGTGGGCCTCGAATACGTCGGCGGTGATCTCCTCCCCCCGGTGGGCGGGCAGGCAGTGCTGCACCATACAGCCGGGGTTGGTGAGGGCCATCAGCCCGGCGTTGACCTGATAGCCCGCGAAAGCCTTCTCCCGGACCGCCTTCTCCTCCTCCTGACCCATGGAGGCCCACACGTCGGTGAACACCACGTCGGCCCCGGCGGCGGCGTCCTTGGGCGCGCGGCAGAGGGTGAATTTATGATCGGGACCGCTTTTGGCAAAATCCAGCACCTGGGGGTCGGGGTCGTAGCCCTCGGGACAGGCCACAGCCACCTCCATCCCCATTTTCAGTCCGCCCACGATGAGGGAGTTTGCCATATTGTTGCCGTCGCCGATGTAGCACAGCTTCAGGCCCTCCAGCACCGCCTTGTGCTCCCGGACGGTAAGCAGGTCGGCCAGCACCTGACAGGGGTGGCAGAAATCGGTAAGGCCGTTGATGACGGGGATGGAGGCGTATTGGGCCAGCTGCTCCACCTCCTCCTGGCCGAAGGTGCGGATCATGATTCCGTCGCAGTAGCGGGACAGCACCCGGGCGGTGTCCTCCACAGGCTCCCCCCGGCCAATCTGGCTCTCCTTCCCCGATAGGAACAGGGCGTGCCCTCCCAGCTGGAACATCCCAGCCTCGAAGGACACCCGGGTCCGGGTGGAGTTCTTTTCAAAGATCATCGCCAGGGTCTTGCCCTCCAGATACTTCTGGGGGATGCCGTGCTTTTTCTCGTATTTCAGCTGGTCCGCCTTGTTCAGAATGGCTTCAATGTCCTCCCTGGACAGGTCCAGCAGCTTTAACAGGTCTTTTTTCATGGTCAGCGCTCCTAACAGATGTTGATTTGTGTGTAGGGGCGCATAGTATGCGCCCGCAGGCGGCCACAGGCCGCCCCTACGCGGAAATACACGGGCGGATGATATCCGCCCCTACAAGAATTATCCCAGCGTCTCCTTCAGAATAGCCAGCCCCTTGTCTATCTCCTCCTGGGTGATGGTGAGGGGGGGCAGGAAGCGCAGGCCGGGGCCGGCGGTGAGGACCAGCAGTCCGTTTTTGATGAGCCTGGCGGCAAGGTCCCGGTTGGTCCAGCCCTCCTTCACCTCCACGCCGGTCATCAGGCCCATGCCCCGGGTCTTGCCCAGACAGGGCAGGGCCAGCTCCTCCACCTGGGCCCGGAGGTAGTCCCCCTTCTCCGTCACCTGGGCCAGGAAAGCGCCGTCCAGCCGGTCCAGTACGTGACAGGCGGCGGCGGCGGCGATGGGGTTGCCGCCGAAGGTGGTGCCGTGGGTGCCGGGGGTGAAGACATCCCGGCACCGCTCATTTGCCATTACGCCGCCGAAGGGCAGGCCCCCGGCGATGCCCTTGGCGAAGGAGACCGCGTCGGGCTGGATGCCGTACTGCTGGAATGCGAACAGAGTGCCCGTGCGCCCCACGCCGGTCTGGACCTCGTCCACCAGGAAGAGCCATTCCCGCTTGGCGCACAGGTCCGCCGCCTTCTCCACAAACTCCCGGTCCAGAGGCAGTACGCCCCCCTCCCCCTGAATCAGCTCCACCATGACGGCGCAGACATCGTGGCCCGCCACCTCCTCCAGGCTGTCCATGTCGTTGGCGCTGGCGTAGCGGAAGCCCTCGGTAAAGGGGAAGAAATAGTCGTGGAACTTGTCCTGGCCGGTGGCGGCCAAGGTGGTGATGGTCCGGCCATGGAAGGAGTTGCGCAGAGTGATCACTGTCCCCCGGCCCTTGCCGTACCGGTCAAAGGACCATTTGCGGGCCAGCTTAATCATAGCCTCGTTGGCCTCCGCCCCGGAGTTGCCGAACATCACGTTAGACATCCCCGTGCGGGTACACAGCTTCTCCGCTGCTTTGGCGTAGGGCTCGGTATAGAACAGATTGGAGATGTGGGCCAGCTTGGCGGCCTGACGGGTCACCGCCTCCAGCCATCCCTGGTCCCCGTGGCCCAGGGAGGCCACGCCGATGCCGGCGGTGAAGTCAATATACTCCTTCCCGTCCACATCCCAGAGGGTGGCTCCCTCCCCCCGGTCGATGGCCACCGGGAACCGGCTGTAGGAGTGCATCACATATTGCTCATCCAAATTTTTTATCTCTTCAAAGGTCATTAGGGAGGGCCTCCTTATTTGGCGTATGTAGGGGCGGATATCATCCGCCCACCGGATCCGATGTGTATTCACGGGCGGATAATATCCGCCCCTACAGTTCAAGTCCCGTCAGTTCGTGAGCATGGTCCCAATGCCCGCGTCGGACAGCAGCTCGATCAGGATGGAGTGCTCCACCCGCCCGTCCAGGATGACGGCGGATTTGACGCCGGAGCGGACGCTCTCCACACAGCAGTCCACCTTGGGGATCATGCCGCCGGAGATGACGCCCTCCCGCTCCAGGGCGGGGACGGAGGACAGCTGTAATTCCGGAATCAGGGTGGACTCGTCCCTGGGGTCCCGGAGCAGGCCCCGCACATCGGTGAGGAGGAGAAGCCGTTCCGCCTCCAGCGCGGTAGCCAGCTTGGCGGCGGCGGTGTCGGCGTTGATGTTGTAGGACACGTCGGCGTCCACCCCCTGGGCCACGGTGGACACCACGGGGATATAGCCGCAGTTCAGTGCGTCAAAGACAGGGGCGGCGTCCACCTTGACGATCTCTCCTACCAAGCCATACTTCTCGTCCAGTATTTTAGCCTGGAACAGCCCGCCGTCCAGGCCGCACAGGCCGATGGCCCTGCCCCCCAGGCGGTTCAGGGTAGCCACCAGGTTCTTGTTCACCTGGCCGCAGAGGATCTGCTGGACCACAGCCATAGTCTCCTCGTCGGTATACCGCAGGCCGTCCACAAAGCGGGACTCGATGTTCAGCCGCTTCAGCATCTGGCTGATCTCCGGCCCGCCGCCGTGGACCACCACCACCCGGACGCCCACCAGGGACAACAGGATGATATCGGAAATCACCGCCTGGCGCAGCTCCTGGGAGATCATAGCGTTGCCGCCATATTTTACGACGACGGTTTTACCGGTGTATTTTTGAATATAAGGCAGGGCCTCGGCCAATACCTGGGCCCGGTCGATTTCGTTGAAGGACATGGTTCCACCTCCACATTGTAGGGCGCGACGACCCCGGCGCGCCGTTTTCACAAATGCCTCATGACAGGCGGCGCGCCGGGTCGTCGCGCCCTACAAAAACATATCTCAGGTCCGATAGTCTCCGTTGATCTTCACATAGTCATAGGTCAGGTCGCAGCCCCAACACTCGGCGGAGTCGTCGCCCTCGTGGAGATCCACGGCAATGACGACCTCCTTTTCGGTCAGGACCTTTTTGGCAAGGTCCTCGTCAAAGGCCAGGCCGTCACCCTGCTTACAGACCAGGATAGAGCCGGCGGAAGATTCAAAGGAGATATCCACATGCTCCGGGCGGAAGGGGGCCTTGGAATAGCCCATAGCGCACAGCACCCGGCCCCAGTTGGCGTCGGAGCCGAACATAG
Source organism: Firmicutes bacterium ASF500 (assembly GCA_000492175.2). Classification (NCBI taxonomy): domain Bacteria; kingdom Bacillati; phylum Bacillota; species Firmicutes bacterium ASF500. The sequence goes on from CP097573.1 coordinate 1,546,155, forward strand.
CCGCCTTCACCAGGGCGGAGCCCACCACGGCCTTCGCCAGCCGCTCGGCGGACTCCTCGCTCCGGGCCCCGGTCATTTTGCAGGTGACCAGCTTGCTGGCCCCCTCGCCGTCTCCGGCGATGTCCCGGGCCAGGTGGCGGCAGACGTAGTCCAGCGCCAACTTGAAGGTCTCATAGCCTTCGTCCTTCCACTCGATGAGCTCATTGCCCGCCATACCGTTAGCCAGCACCACGCAGGTGTCGTTGGTGGAGGTGTCCCCGTCCACGGTGACCCGGTTGAAGGTCACCGCCGTCACCTCATGGAGGACCTCGGAGAGCAGCTCGGTGGTGATGGCGCAGTCGGTGGTGATAAAGGCCAGCATGGTGCCCATGTTGGGGTGGATCATGCCGGAGCCCTTGGCAATGGCCCCGATTTTGACCTCCCTGCCCCCCAGCTCAAAGGAGACGGCGATCTCCTTTTTCACCGTGTCGGTGGTCATGATGGCGGTGGCGGCCGCGTCGGAGCCCTCCGGGGACAGGGCGGCGGCCACCTTGGGCAGGCCGGTCTGAATGGCCTGGATGTTGATGGTCTGGCCGATGACGCCGGTGGAACAGACAACAAAGTCAGCCGCCTCCCGGCCGGTGGCCTTGGCGGCGAAGAGGCACATGGCCTCGGCGTTCTCGTGGCTCATGGGACAGCAGGCGTTGGCGTTGCCGCTGTTTGCCACCACACCCCAGGCGGTGCCGTCCTCCAGGTGGTCCATGGTCACATAGATGGGAGCCGCCTTCACCCGGTTCATGGTGTACACTCCGGCGGCGGCGCACTCCTTCTCCGAGAGGATCAGCGCCAGATCGTTCTTGGAGGGACTGCTCCCCTCCTTCACGCCGCAGTGAATGCCCGCGGCCTTGAAGCCCTGGGCGGCGCACACGCCGCCGGTGATTTCCTTTATCATCGTATCATTCTCCTCGTATTTGTAGGGCGCGACGACTCGGCGCGCCGTTTCAACGTAAGGGCCTTATGCGAGGCGGCGCGCCGGGTCGTCGCGCCCTACAGGCCCGCTTTAAAGCGCAAGCCCCTTCGTCTCCTCAAAGCCCAGCATCAGGTTCATGTTCTGCACCGCCGCGCCGGACGCACCCTTGCCCAGGTTGTCCAGCCGGGCGGAGAGGAGGAACTGCTCCTCTCTGCCGTTGACAAAAATCTGAAGGATGTCCCGCCCGGCCAGGTTGTTGGAGCCGATGAAGCCGCAGGTAGGGGCGTCGGCGGGGCGGAGCTCCACCACGACGCTGCCGGCGTAGTAGCCGCCGTACAGCTCCCGCAGGATCTCAATGGACTGCTTCCCCTCCAGCTCCTCCGCCCACAGGGGGAGGGTGACCACCATGCCCTGGGGGTAGCCGCAGATCATGGGGGTAAATAGGGGCGGACGCTCCAGTCCGGCCACAGCGGCCATCTCGGGCAGATGCTTGTGAGACAGCGTGACCGCGTAATGCCGGGGGCTGTCCAGCTCTGGGTCACGGTCCCGGTCAGTATACTGGGCGATGGCCTTTTTCCCTGCCCCGGTGTAGCCCGACAGAGCGTGGCAGGTCAGCCGCACCTTGGGAGACAAAACTCCCTTTTCCACCAGGGGCCGGGCCAGGGAGAGGAAACCGGTGGCGTAGCAGCCGGGGTTGGCTACCCGCTTGGCGGTGATAATCTTCTCCCGCTGGCCGTGGAGCTCCGGGAAGCCATAGACCCAATCCGGATCGGTCCGGTGGGCGGTGGAGCAGTCGATCACTCGGGTGTTCTCATTTTCAATGAGGGACACCGCCTCCACGGCGGCCCCGTCGGGCAGGCAGAGGAAAACCAAATCGGCGGCGTTGAGGAGCTTTCTCCGCTCCTCAGTCTCCTTCCGCTTGGCCGGGTCGATGAGGAGGAGCTCAATGTCCTCCCTGGCCCCCAGCCGGTCATAAATTTGCAGGCCGGTGGTGCCCTCCTGCCCGTCGATATATATTTTTGGCTTACTCATGCCCGGGCCTCCACAAACTCCTCAATGAGGGAAATCTGCTTCTCTACGCTCTCCCGGGCGGGACCGCCGTAGACCTTGCGGCCATTGACGCAGGTTTTCAGCGCCAGCGCCTGATACACATCGGTGTCGAACAGGCTGGAGATGGCCCGGAAGTCCCGGAGGGTGAGGGTGTCCAGGGTGTCCCCCGTCTTGATACACAGGTTGACCAGCCGGCCCACGATCATGTAGGCCTCCCGGAAGGGCAGGCCCTTCTTCACCAGATAGTCGGCGCAGTCGGTGGCGTTGATGAAGCCTCCGGCGGCGGCCTTTGCCATATCCTTGGGCCGGACGGTGAGGGTGTCCACCATGGCGGCGAAGACGGGCAGACACAGCTCCACCGTGTCAATGGCGTCGAACAGGGACTCCTTGTCCTCCTGCATGTCCTTGTTATAGGCCAGGGGGAGGGCCTTCATCACGGTGAGCAGGGCGACCAGGTCGCCGTACACCCGGCCCGTCTTGCCCCGGACCAGCTCGGCCACGTCGGGGTTTTTCTTCTGGGGCATGATGGACGAGCCGGTGGAGTAGGCGTCGTCCAGGTCCACGTATTTGAACTCCCAGGAGCACCACAGGATGATCTCCTCGGAGAACCGGGACAGGTGCATCATCATAATGGACAGGGCGGACAGCAGCTCAATGGCGTAGTCCCGGTCGGAAACTGAATCCATAGAGTTATCCGTCGGCTTTTTAAAACCCAGCGTGTTCGCCGTCTCGAACCGGTCCACCGGATAGGTGGAGGTGGCCAGGGCCCCGGCCCCCAGGGGACACTCGTCCAGACGGTCCAGGCAGTCCTCCAGCCGGGTGATGTCCCGCTTGAACATATTGGCGTAGGCCATCATGTAGTGCGCGAAGGTGGTGGGCTGGGCCCGCTGGAGGTGCGTGTAGCCAGGCATGACGGTGTCCAGATTGGCCCGCGCCTTCTTCATCAGCACCTTTTCCAGCTCCAGCACCTGGCCGATGATGGCGGGGATCTCCTCCTTTACATACAGCCGGGTGTCCACCGCAACTTGGTCATTCCGGGACCGGGCGGTGTGCAGCCGCTTGCCGGCCTCCCCCACCCGCTGGGTGAGCTCGGCCTCAATGTTCATATGGATGTCCTCGTTGTCCAGGGAGAACTCCACCTGACCGGCCTCGATGTCGGCCAGAATGGCCTGTAAGCCGGATACAATGGTGTCCGCCTCGTGGGCCTCGATGATGCCGCACTTGCCCAGCATCCGGGCGTGGGCGATGGACCCGGCAATGTCTTGGCCGTAAAGCCGGGCGTCGAAGCCAATGGAGGAGTTAAAGTCGTTTACAAGGGTGTCGGTTTCCTTTTGGAACCGTCCGGCCCAGAGTTTCATAGTGATCGCTCCTTAATCTTGCGAATTGCCTTGGTAGGGGCGGCCTTTGGCCGCCCGCCAATTACGCGCCTGATTTATTCGGGCGGATCATATCCGCCCCTGCATACGGTGCTCTGTAGGGCGCGACGACCCCGGCGCGCCGCTTTTGCGCAGACGCTTACGAGAGGCGGCGCGCCGGGTCGTCGCGCCCTACAAAGAAGCCTTACAGCTTCCCCTGCTCCCGCAGAGCCTGTACCTTGTCGGGCAGGCCCCAGAGGTTGATAAAGCCCTGGGAATCCATCTGATCGTAGTCGCTCTCCTCGAAGGTGACCAGGTCCTCGGAGTAGAGGGTGCAGGGGGAGGTGACGGAGGAGGTGATGATGTTGCCCTTGTAAAGCTTCAGCTTCACGGTGCCGGTGACATATTTCTGGGTGTCCAGAGCGAAGGCGGACAGTGCCTCCCGCAGGGGGGTGAACCACTTGCCGTTGTACACCAGATCAGCGAAGTCCACGGCCAGCTTGGTCTTCATGTGCTTGGTGTCCTTGTCCAGGGTAATCATCTCCAGCACCTCATGGGCTCGGTAGAGGATGGTGCCGCCGGGGGTCTCATACACGCCCCGGTCCTTCATGCCCACCAGCCGGTTCTCCACGATATCGAGGAGGCCAATGCCGTTCTGACCGCCCAGGTCGTTGAGCTTGCGGATGATGTCGGAGGCCTTCATCTTCTCGCCGTCGATTGCCACAGGCCAGCCCTTTTCAAAGTCCAGGGTGACATAGGCAGGGGCGTCGGGAGCCATGGCCGGGGAGACGCCCATCTCCAAAAAGCCGGGCTCGTCATATTTGGGCTCGTTGGCCGGGTCCTCCAGGTCCAGGCCCTCGTGGCTCAGATGCCACAGGTTCTTATCTTTGGAGTAATTGGTCTCCCGGGAAATTTTCAAGGGAACGTTGTGGGCCTCGGCGTAGTCAATCTCCTCGTCCCGGCCCTTGATGTCCCACTCCCGCCAGGGGGCAATGATCTTCATCTCGGGGGCGTAGCGCTTGATGGCCAGCTCAAACCGGACCTGATCGTTGCCCTTGCCGGTGCAGCCGTGGCAGATGGCGTCGGCCCCCTCGGCCTTGGCGATCTCCACCAGCCGCCGGGCGATGATGGGCCGGGCGAAGGCGGTGCCCAGGAGGTAGTCCTCATACTTGGCCCCCATCATCATGGAGGGAATGATGACCTCGTCCACCATCTGATCGGTGAGGTCCTCCACATAGAGCTTGGAGGCGCCGGTCTTGATGGCCTTTTCCTCCAGGCCGTCCAGCTCGGTACCCTGACCCACGTCGCCGGAGACGGCGATGATCTCGGGGTTGTCATAGTTCTCTTTCAGCCAGGGGATGATGATGGATGTATCCAAGCCGCCGGAATAGGCCAGCACTACTTTTTTCACGTTTGCCATAGGTTTTCTCCTCCAAATTCTCCGGTGCGGACCTCCATTTCCCGGCCCGCACGCTTTTATGGGGATAGCATATCACGCTTTCCCCCGGATTGCAAGTGCTTTTTTGCATGACTATACATTTATCTCCGGTTTCCTTCCAGATATTTTTCACAAAAACGAATATTATTCGAATATATATGTATATTTATTCTCGCCAGTCCGGGCCGCAATATTTTTTGGCAAACAAGCTTTTCCCCCTAGCCGAGCTCAAAAAACTGTGTTATAATGTAGGCGCTGTCTGCGCTTTACTCATGTTTCAGTCCAAAGCGCCCCGGCCCTTGGACGGGGTCCCCCTGGCGCAAACTTGTAAAGAAAGGAACGACCAATTTATGGATGAGATTCAGAGCTGTCTGGACGTACTGAGAGAAAACGATGTAGATGTGGATACCGCGGTAGACCGGCTGATGGGCAACGACAACCTGTATTTGGAGTTCATCAAGCGCCTGCCGGAGGAGCTGAACCTGGCAACCCTTCGGGACGCCCTGGCCCAGGAGGACGCGGAGTCCTTCCATTTCCACCTCCACAACCTGAAGGGCTTTGCCGTCAATCTGGGGATCACTGAGATCGCCGAGGCCGCGCAGGCCGGCCTGACCGAGTTCCGGATCAGCCAGTTCCGCAACATCACCAAGCTGGAGGGGCTTTTGCAGGAAATCGAGGCCTCCGGTGAAAAGTTCGCTTCCGCTCTTGTAGAGATTAAGGAGATTGAACATGCCAACGACGATGCTTGAGAAAGGAGGCGGAAGGTATGCGGAATACGCTGCTGATTATTGACGATTCCGAATTAGACCGCGCTATCTTTAATGAAATATTCAAAAAGGACTACCGCGTTCTCCGGGCCGCCACCGCCTCGGAGGGCCTTGATCAGGTGCGCAACAATGTGATGGACCTGGCCGTGGTAGTGCTGGATATCTGCTTACAGCGGGGCCCCAGCGGCTTCGCGGTTCTGGAGCGCATCCACAAGCTGGAGGGCTGCTCCCGCATCCCCGTCATCCTGCTCACCGCCGAGCCGGAGCCCCAGTGGGTCTATCGCGGCGTGGAGATGGGCGCGGTGGACTTCCTGGTCAAGCCCCTGGCCCCGGTGGCCACCCAGAACCGGATCAGGTCCATCATCGAGGACATCTGGGGCACCGAGGAGGAGCAGGACGCCGACGCCCCCCCCGGTAAGATTTCCCTCCAGGAGGCGGAGATCCTCACCCAGCGGTGGCAGAAAAAATTCCTCAGCTTCTGTCACAACCACGACAGCACCTTCGCCAGCTATGTACAGCGGCTTCGGATCATCACCAGCGCCCTCTCCGACGCCTACAGCCAGCTGTTCCCCGAGTCCAACCTGACCCCCTACGACGCCAAGCTCATCAGCATGGCCTCCGGCTTTGCCGAGGTGGGACAGCTCGCCCTTCCTGACGAAATTGTTCTCGCCGGCCCCCACCAGCCCGAGCCCGGCCGCACCCAGTTCTTCCAGCACACCAAGCTGGGCGGTGAGCTCTTCAAGGACGGCCCCCAGGAGTGGGAGCCCCTGATTACCTACTGCGCCGAGATCGCCGCCTACCACCACAAGCACTACGACGGCAGCGGCTTCCCTCCCGCCCTCTCTCAGGAACAGATTCCCCTGTCCGCCCAGCTGGTCCACACCGCTATGCAGTGCAGCGACCTGGCCGACCGGTATGAAAATGAGCCCGACGTATTCAAGATGGTCTACCGGGCCCTCTCCCTCCGGGCGGGACACGTCCTGTCCCACAACATGCTCAAGGCGGTGGACGCCTCCAAGAAGCCCTTGGAAAATATCTTCCGCACCGTCCGGGTCCAGAGGCGGGTCCAGGACGTGGAGGAAAAGCTCCAGGTCCGGGAGGCCCTCAGCCCCCGCGGCGGCACCACGCCCCAGGGGAAGGCCAGCAAATCCACCGGCTTTTTCAGCCGCCGCAAGCCGGACTGACCCCCTTTTCCTGACAAAATCTTCAACTTGAGATGAAAAACGCTTCCCGCTTTAAACCGGCTGACGGTTTAAGACGGGAAGCGTTTTAACTTCTGTGACAGCCGCTCAGGCCACGGCCTGGAAGCCGGAGGACTTTTCCTCCTCGGGCTGCTGGACCTCCTGGGTGGGGTTGGCCTTGGTGGAAGTGCGGGTGGTCCCGCCGGAGACGTACACGTCGCCGCACTCCGGACAGATGGCGTTGTGGATAGTCACCGACTGGCTGACCACCTTGCGGTCCTCCCGCTGAGCCTTGGCCTGCTCCCGGACCACGTGCTCCTGCTCGTGCCCCCGGACCGCGGCGGCGGCCTGCTCCGGGGCCACGTTGGTGGCCGTCTTAAAGGAGACGCCGGGGTCGTCGGAGCCGTCCTGATACTTGCGGTTCTTGCAGGTCTGGCACTCGGACTCCTCCATGACCTCCTGGGCGGACTTGGTCTCCTCGCCCTCCTGTCCCTTTACGGCGGCGTCCTGAAGGAACTGGTTGTCCTCCTCCTTCATGGGGACGATGCGGCCCCGCACCGCCATTTCGGCGGGGTCGGCCCCCTCCCGCATCAGCGGGAAGGACAGGGTCCCCTTCTCCTCGGGGACAAACTGGGTCGCGCCCCGGCGGACGGCGGGGGTCCGGTCCACGGGGGGAACGGGGGTGGTCTGAGCCCGGCTGACCGGCCCCACCGGCTGGGTGCTGGTGGGGTTGCCGCTCAGGCCGCTCTTATTTTGATAGATGGAATAGTAACCGCTGATGCTGCCATAACTGCCAATGGCTCCAATAGCCGGCATGGCGGGCACCTCCTTCTTTCCAGTTTACAGAGCTATTATACTCGATTTTCCTCCCCCGCGCAAGGGGTAAAATGCAGAGGGGGGTGTCCTATGGCGCAATTTATCGCGGCCGGAAGAGTTGGTGTGGTTTGCAGGGGCGGCCTGTGGCCGCCCCTGCATGAAATCCGCAAACGGGATACTCCCATCATTCGTTCTGGCCCTGGAACCGGCGCAGGCCTTGATTGAGGGCGGCGGTGTCCCGCTTCTCATTCAGGTACAGGGCGTACCACATAGCGCCCAAGCCGCACTCCAGAAAAAGGACCAGCAGCAGTCCGCCCCAGAGTGGCAGGCCGGGGAACCAGCGCAGCCCCCAGCCACAGCCGATGAAGATGACATTGGCCAGCACGGCCCAGGCGGCCACCCGTTTTTTCTCGGCCAGCAGATTTTTTCCATAGGGAAAGAGGGCGGACTCTAGACAGGCGAAGGCAAAGCAGGCCAGCAGCATTTCCAGAAGAATGATAACGTCTATGGTCCAATTTTCCATCAGGACGTTGACCAGCCCCTTGACAAAGACAGCGGCGGAAAAGTACAGTCCCATGCTGTATTTTGTGTTCACTCCCCACAGGTAAAATCGGTTGAAGTCTTTCATAGCTTGCTCCTTTCTCAAAGCCCCAGCCGCTCCCGCAGCAGGGGCGCGTAGCGCCGGGATACCATCAGCTTTTCTCCGGTCTCCAGGGTAGCCTGGATGCGTCCGGCCTCCCGGCTGGCCAGGCTCCGAATGCGGTGGAGGTTGACCACCGCCGACTTGCCCGCCCGGAAGAAGCCCAGTGACCCGTAGCGGCTCTCCAGCTCCCCCAGGCTCAGGGCGGTCTGGTAGATAGACTGCCCGGTGTAGACAAAGACCCGGTCGTCCACCGTCTCGCAGTAGACCACCTCGCCGGGGGGCAAGAGGGTGGTCTGCCGGCTGTCGTCCCAAACGCAAAGCCTTTGCAGTCCGGAGCGCAGCAGGGACAGCACCCCCAGCATCTCCTCATCCAAAACCGGACAGCGCAGAATCACCTCGTTCTCCGTTACGCCGCTGTGCTCCACTGTGATTTTCATAGCCGTACCTCCTTGTCCCGGGACAATCCGAGCATATCAGAGAGTGGGAGAAATAGCAAGGGCCGTACCCCCAGGACGCCTTTTTGAGGCGGTGAGATGCAAAAAACTCCCTTATGGTGCATCTGAATTTTGGGAAAGAGCGAAGGCTCCCTCGGTGAAGAGAGAGCCTTCGCATTAAAGATAGCCGTACCGCTTCCGGTACGTCCAGATGAGCAGGACGGCACTCAGAGCGCCGAGGGCGTCGGCGACCACCACGGCCAGCCAGATGCCGTCCAGCTTGAGGAAGAGGGGCAGGAGGATGACCATACCTCCCCGGAAGAGGAACAGGCGCAGGAAGGAGATCAGAGCGGAGACGGCCCCGTTGCACAGGGCGGTGAAGAAGCCGGAGCCATAGACTCCCATACCGCAGAAGAGGTAGCTCAGGGCGAAGATGCGGAAGCCGTGGACGGTCATCTCCAGCAGCTCCGGGTTGTAGCCCACAAAGGCCATCGCCAGCGGCCGGCCCAGCACCTGGGCCAGCACCACCATGGACACCGAGGCAATGCCGATAATGGTGACGCTCTTGCGGAAGAGGGACCTTAGCTCCCCCTCGTTCCCCGCCCCGTAGTGGAAGCTGATGATGGGCCCGCTGCCCATGGAGAAGCCCAGAAAGATGGCGGCAAAGGCGAAGTCCACATACATCATCACCGAGTAGGCGGCCACGCCCAGCTCCCCCACCATGCGCATGAGCTGGAGGTTGTACAGAATGCCGATGAGGGAGGCGGACAGGTTGCTCATCAGCTCGGAGGAGCCGTTGACGCAGGCGTTTTTCAGCTCCCGCCAGTAGAGCTTGGTGGGGCACAGCCGCAGCGTCCCCATGGGGGGCTTGAGGAAAAAGAGCAGAGGCAGGACGCCCCCCACGCCGTAGCCCAGCACGGTGCCCCACGCTGCCCCGGCGATGCCCAGGTTCAGCGGGCCCATCAGGAGGTAGTCCAAGATAACGTTGGTGACACCGGAGGCCAGGGAGAAAAACAGGCCGATCTTGGGCAGCTCCGCCGTGACAAAGAAGGTCTGAAAGGTGATCTGGAGCATAAAGACAAAGCTGCCCCCAAGGATTACCGTACCGTAGGCCAGGCAGTCGTCCATGAGCAGGTCGCTGGCCCCCACCAGCCGGGCCAGGGGCTCCACAAAGAGAAGGGACAGCATGGACAGCGAGACCCCCAGCCCCAGCACACACAGGATGATCATGGAAAAATACCGGTTGGCCAGCTCCTGCTTGCCCTCTCCCATGGTCCGGGCCACGATGGCGCTGCCCCCCGCGCCCAGCATAAAGCCCACCGCCCCGATAATCATCGCCACCGGGAACATGATATTCACCGCCGACAGGGCGTTCTCATCAATCAGGTTGGAGACAAACAGCCCGTCCACCACGCTGTAGATGGAGGTGAAGATCATCATGGTGATGGAGGGCAGGGTAAAGCGAAATAATTTACCATAAGTGAAATGGTCGGATAATTTAATTGCCATAAAGGTTATTCCTCCTGGGATGTGTTGAAAATCTGGTCCGATTCCTGGAGCATAAAAGCCACATGCTGCCGCATCAAAGTCAGCAGACTGGTCCGTTCCTCCTCGGTCATAAACAGAAACGCCCGTTCCTCCAGCGCCAGCACCGGCCGGACGGTGCGCTCTGCCAGAGACCGACCCTTGGAGGTGAGCTGGAGATACTTTCTCCGCCCCGGACCGCCGTCCAGACGGAGCAGATCCTCATGCTCCAGCTGCTTCAGGGCGGAGTTGATGGTCTGCTTGCTCAGGGACAGATAACTGCTGATCTCCGCCTGCGTGATGGGCCGCCGGGTCATCTCCAGCACATACAGGACCCAAAAGGCTGACTCGGACAGCCCAAAATGCTTTGCCAGCCGCCGGTACATGTCATCCTCCAATTTATAAAGCCGGCTGTACTCCTCATTAAACTTCTGAAAGGTTAATTCCTCCATTTTTGTTCCCCCTAAAAAATGTCCGAAATCAGACTCGCATCATTCTAGTCTGATTTCGGACATTTGTCAAGAGGCCTTTTAAAAAAAGGAGGAGCGGGATGTAGGAATACAATAAAGGCCCACACACCCAAAACCTACCAGTGGATAACTCAATTGAGCTCTTTGTCCAGTTTGTTTGACAAACTTACAAGGTCAATATCCATCAATTTTACGCCCATTTATGCTGAGACTTGCGGCAGTTGCTATGCTACTATAGGCATGATAACATCCCGAGTCTGGAAGGTCGGGAGAAAAAAGGGATCAAAGGAGAAATAAAAATGGCTATTCAGAATATTTTTGTGGTGGGCGCAGGCCTGATGGGCAGCGGTATCGCTCAGAACGCCATTACCTGTGGGTACAACGTGGTGCTCAACGACCAGCGGCAGGAGGCCCTGGACCGGGCCCGGGCCGGAATCGAGAAGGCGCTGAACCGGGACGTGGAGAAGGGCCGCATGACGGCTGAGGACCGGGACGCCGCTCTGGCCCGCCTGACCACCGATGTCACCATGGAGGGCGGCCGGAACGCCGACCTGGTCGTTGAGGCCATCTTTGAGAACCTGGAGGCCAAGCAGGCGGTCTTTTCCGCCCTGGAGGACATCTGCCCGGAGCACACCATTTTCGCCTCCAACACCTCCTCCATCTCCCTCACCGCTCTGGCCGCTGCCACCAAGCGGCCCACCCGCGTGGTCGGGATGCACTTCTTCTCCCCCGTGCCCCGGATGCGGCTGTGCGAGGTGATCTTCGGTCTGCTCACCACCCAGGACGTGCTGGACGCCGTCAAGGAGGTGGGCGAGAAGATGGGCAAGACCCTGATCCAGGCCGACGACAAGCCGGGCTTCATTGTCAACCGGGCCCTGTTGCCCATGCTCAACGAGGCCTGCGTCATTGTGGGCTCCTACATCGGCTCCGTGGAGGACGTGGACAACGGCATGCGCCTGGGCTGCAACCACCCCATGGGCCCCCTGGAGCTGGCCGACATGATCGGTCTGGACATCCTGCTCAACGTGATGACCGTGATGGACCAGGAGATTGGAGCCAAGTACCACCCCTCTCTGCTCCTGCGCAAGCTGGTGGTGTCCGGCTTCCTGGGCCGCAAGAGCGGCGCCGGCTTCTACACCTATGAGAACGGCAAGAAGGTAGGGGTCAACCCGGTCCTGGCCCACTTCCAGAGCGTGGCGAGATAAGCATGAATGTACGTCAGGCGCTCCCCGGGGACCTGCCAGCCGTCAGCGCTCTTTACAATGAGATCATCGACCTGTTTCAGTCTCAGACTGGAACCACCGCGTGGCGGAGAGGGGTCTATCCCACCGAGGCGGACTTTCAAAGGGCCATCCGGGAGGGAACGCTGTATGTAGGTGAGCTGGACGGCAGTCTGGCGGCGGGGATGATTATCTCTCAGGGGACGGACAAGACCTATGGCGACCCGCCCTGGCAGGTGGACGCGCCGGATGAGGCGACCGCTGTCATCCACACCTTGGGCGTCTCCCCCAGCCTCACCGGCCAGGGGCTTGCTCTGGAAATGCTGGAGGGGGCGGCCCGACTGGCCCGGGAAAAGGGCTGGAGGGCCCTGCGCCTGGACGTGCTGGAGCACAACCGCCCAGCCCTCCGCCTCTACGAGCGGGCAGGCTATACCTATATCGCCACCAAACAAATTTGGTATGAGAGCACCGGACTGGCCAATTTTCTGTTGTATGAATATGTGATTTGATCTGGCCGGCCCGGGGCCCGGACAACTTGAATCGCCCCAAATTGTGCAGACAGGAGAAAAAAGGGGCCAGAGGTAAGAAGAAAGAAATTTTAGGGGGAGTGGCGCAAATCAAGAGGCGCCACTCTCATCTTTAATAAAAATAACACCTTCACGGCGGAAGGTGTCAACGCTGATTTGCGCCTCTTCGACCCGATAAAACACCAGCTGTTTGGAGACGGTCAAAAACCGCAAATCAGAATCTACATCGAATTTTCCACTGAGGGGGACACTTGGCATTTGGGCTCCACTTCAAGCATCCGATAAACCTCTTCCCCGGAGTAAGAAACCGGGTCGTCCGTCCCTTCGTTCAATTCCTTCATCAAACGGCTCAACGCTTTCGCGCTCACCTGCAGGCCTCTGACCGGCGGGTGTGCCCTATGGCTCCCCATACAGCAGTTCAAAGCTCTCATAGTGGTCGTCGGTGTAGTAGATCAGGCCGTCGTTGGAGAAGACGATGCGCTTGGCTCCCCGGGAGTTCTCTCCCGGCGTGTCGATGTCGCACTCGGTATAGGTCCGGCCCTTTTCCTTGGGGAGAAGGCCCTCCCGGTTGCCGAAGCGGGAGCCGCCGATGGCGGTGCCCTCGCCGGTGTAGCGCTCCACGTTGCCCCCGCTCCAGCCGGCGTCCTCCGCCTCGTCCTTGGTGACGTAGTTGTCGGGCAGGTCGCCGTACAGGTGGATGTACAGGGCTACCTCCTCCTTGGAGGAGTACCAGCCGTCCTCATCGACGGTCTTGTTGCCCTCATCGCCCTTGCCGTCGGGGCGGTTGCCGCCGTCGGAGCTCTGAGCACCGTTGTCCGGGGCCGAATTGCCGGGGGCCTGGCTGCTGTCAGGGAGGCTCTGACTTCCGTCAGGGGCGCTCTGGCTGGCGTCCGGCTGGCTGATATCCTCCGGCCCCGCCACAGGCAGGTCAATCAAGCTGCCGGACGTGCTGAAAGCCTCATCCAGGCCGGTACTGCCGCCCCCCGGCGTCTCCGTGCCGCAGGCGGTGAGGCTCATCAGCATCAGCAGGGACAGAAGCAGTCCCGATGTACGTCGTTTCATAACAAATCACTCCTGTTTCATTCGCTTAAAATCCAGATAGTTCTCCAAAATCAGGGAGGCGGCCATAGCGTCCACAATTTTTTTCCGTTTCCGGCCGTCCTTGCCCTGGTTGAACAGAATCTGGTGGGCGTCGATGGTGGTCCGCCGCTCGTCCCAGAGGACGATTTTCATGCCGGTGACCTCCTCCAGCTCAGCGGCCAGCTCCCGGTAGAGGTCCGCCTTCCGGCCATCGGTGCCGTCCATATTTTTGGGGAAGCCCAAAACCACCTCGTCCGGGCGGTGCTCCTGGATGAGCTGGGCCAGCCTGTCCACCACAACCTCCTGCCGCCAGCTGTTGATGGTGGTGGTGGTACCCACCAGAAAGCCGGTGGGGTCGGACAGCGCCACCCCGGTGTGGGCGTCGCCGTAGTCGATGGCCATAACGCGCATGGTATCTCTCCTCTCTTCCGGCCTATTATAGCGGAAAACTCGAAAAAGGGCAAGTGGGAACCCTTGACTTCCTGGTGCTTCCCCCTCATAATAGAAGAAACGACCGAACAAGGGGAGATCGCGATGGACTATTACGCTACTCTGGGGGACCCCTGCGCCAAGCGGGATGTGATGGACAAGCTGTTCCAGGCGGGCATGACCGGCCTGCGGGTCAATCTGTCCCACACCAGCCTGGTCAAGTGCGCCCCCCTGCTGGAGGAGGTCTACTGGCCCGCCGCCCGGCGGGCGGGCCGTCCTGACGCCCACCTGATCCTGGACCTGGAGGGCCCCGAGCTGCGGGTGGGGGAGCTCCCCCGGCCCATCTCCCTGCGGGAGGGGGAGGAGCTGCTGCTGGGGGAGGGCGGCGTCCCCGTCCCCCAGGCCGTCCTCCAGGCGGCCAAGCCGGGGCGGCAGATTTCCATTGACGACGGCGCGCTGCTTCTGGAGGTCAAGCGGGCCAGCCGCTCCGTTCTCCTGTGCCGGACGGAGCGGGGCGGAACCCTGCGGAGCAAAAAGAGCCTGTCCCTTCTGGGCGCCGACGTGGACACCCCCACCCTCACCCCCTCCGACCTGGACAATCTCGGCCAGGCGGGCCGGTATGGCGCCACCCACATCCTCCAGCCCTTCGTCCGGGGACGGGAGGACATCGCCGTCCTGCGCCGGACGCTGGACGGCCTGGGGCTGGAGCGAGTCCGGATCATGGCTAAAATCGAAAACCACCAGGGCGTCAGCCATCTGGAGGAGATCATTCAGGCGGCCGACCTGCTTTGCATCGCCCGGGGCGACCTGGGCAACTCCATGCCCCTGTGGAAGCTGCCCGGCCTCCAAAAAGACATCGCCCGGCGGTGCCGGGAGACGGGGAAGCCCTTCTGCCTGGTCACCCAGCTGCTCTGGTCCATGGAGCAGCGGCCCGTCCCCACCCGGGCGGAGGTGTGCGACATCTACAACGGCGTGCTGGACGGGGCCGGCTCCCTCATGCTCACCGGCGAGACCGCCCTGGGCCGCTGGCCCGCCCAGGCCATGGGCTACCTGGTAAAAACCGCCCAGGAGGCCATCCAGGCCGGCCAATAAAAAAGGCGGGGCCTCCCCCGCCTGACACGATTATTCCTGATCCTTCGCCAACGCGATCTTATCCAACAGCTCCACGATTTCCGTCCTGGAATAGTTCTCTTTTTCTCCAGCGCTGAAAATCAGGCGAAGATCATAAAGCAGCGCTTTCTGCGTGTCCTTGCGTTCCTTTTCAGTTCCCATATTCAGCACATCCTTTCTGCCTCCATTATACCACAGCGGAAAAGCCGCGGGCAAGTCTTTTTTCCCTCTGGAAAGTACAGCATGCTCCCGCCGCAAATTTTTGTTTACATACAGGCGTTTCAGTGGTATGATATAGTACGCTGAACAGCTTTTTCGTTCATTCAATCAATTATAATTAAGGAGTGTTCCTTTATGAGCCGTATGGTTGGTACTGTTTCCCGGGGCATCCGCACCCCCATCATCCGCAGCGGGGACGATCTGGCGGAGATCGTGACCTCCTCCCTTCTGGAGGCCGCCCGGGAGGACGGGTTTGCCATCCGGGACCGGGACATCGTGGCGATGACCGAGGCCATCGTGGCCCGGGCCCAGGGCAACTACGCCTCTGTGGACGATATCGCCGCCGATGTCCGGACCAAGCTGGGCGGCGGGACGGTGGGCGTCATCTTCCCCATCCTCAGCCGCAACCGCTTCGCCATCTGTCTGCGGGGCATCGCCAAGGGGTGCAAAAAGGTGGTCCTGATGCTCAGCTACCCCTCCGACGAGGTGGGCAACCACTTGGTCAGCCTGGACGCGGTGGACGAGAAGGGGGTGGACCCCTATCGGGATGTGCTCACCCTGGACAAATACAGGGAGCTCTTCGGCTATGAGAAGCACCCCTTTACCGGCGTGGACTACGTGGCCTACTACCAGGAGCTGATCGAGGGCTGCGGGGCGGAGGCGGAGATCGTCTTCGCCAATGACCCTCGGGCCATCCTGCCCTTCACCAAGGACGTGCTGTGCTGTGACATTCACACCCGCGCCCGCACCAAGCGGCTGCTCAAGGCCGCCGGGGCTGAGCGGGTATTCGGTCTGGATGAAATTCTCAGCGCCCCCGTGGCGGGCAGCGGCTGTAACGAGAAATACGGCCTGTTGGGCTCCAACAAGTCCACCGAGGACCAGGTGAAGCTGTTCCCCCGGGACTGCCAGGGTCTGGTGGAGGACATCCAGAAGCGGCTGCTGGACCAGACCGGCAGGCATGTGGAGGTCATGGTCTACGGCGACGGCGCTTTCAAGGACCCGGTGGGCAAGATCTGGGAGCTGGCCGACCCGGTGGTCTCCCCCGCCTACACCGCCGGCCTGGAGGGCACCCCCAACGAGCTGAAGCTGAAATATCTGGCCGACAACGACTTCGCCGACCTGTCCGGTGAGGCCCTGCGGGAGGCCATCAAGGACCGCATCCATCAGAAGGACGGCAACCTGGTGGGCCAGATGGTCTCCGAGGGCACCACCCCCCGCCGCCTCACCGACCTGATCGGCTCCCTGTGCGACCTCACCTCCGGCTCCGGCGACAAGGGTACCCCGGTGGTCTTCATCCAGGGCTATTTTGACAACTACACGACCGAATAAACCGGCATCAAAAAACCTCGCCTATGGCGAGGTTTTTTGGTTTTCTCCAAAAATGGCTCCCGGCGCGGTTAGATGACAATGTGCTCCCTCAGCAGCTTCTCAATATCCGTGCCCGCGATCTTTTTCAGGGCCTCGTGGAGGACCAGCTTCTCCTTCAGCCCCAGGTCCATCTCCGTAATCTTCTTTCCGTCCCGGAGCTTCACCGTGGCATCCAGCAGGTCTCGGACATCGTAGGTACTGCCCCAGACCTCGGGGACGCCCCGGTCCACATCCAGGAGGGTGTAGACCGCCTCCATCCCGGTGCGCATGGAGTATTCGGTGGTGAAAATGGTATCCCGGGCGGTCTCGGCAAACTGGCCCAGGAAGGCGAAGTTCACCGCGCCGTCGGGCACCACACGGGGCCGGTCGGTGTCGTTGCGGGGCATGAAGAAGGCGTCGATATAGGGCATCATCACCGGCACCGTGTTGGCGCTGGCGGAGGCCAGCTCCTCGATCTGGTCCTCGGGGACCCCCAAATGGTAGAGCCACTCCATGCAGATCTCTTTACCGGTGCAGTCCCGCATGGGCTTCTTCACATAGTCGCCGGGCACGTCGCTGAACAGGGCGTACACCCACACCAGACAGTGGTCCTTGGGCTGGTCACGGAATTGGGGCTGGCGGTTGATGGTCCAGCTGAGGAGCCAGGAGGAGTCCTTTACCGTCACGATACCGCCGGTGACCACGCCGCCGGAGAAGGGGTCCCGCTTGCATATCTTGGTGATATAGGGGATGATCCGCTGGTCCAGCGTCTCCACCGTGGCGCTCATCCAGTTGGTCTGCTCCGGATCATAGCAGAATTTGTCCGGGTTGCCGAAGGCGGGGTCCTGGGCGGCGATCTTCCGCCACATGTCCCAGCCGCCGCCGGGCTTGATCTCCGTGTTGTAGGCGGCGGGCTCGTTCTGGGAGCCCATGGAGGAGTTCTCCACACAGCCGCCGTTGGTGATGAAGACCAGGTCGTTCTCCGTCAGATCCACAAACTCCCGCTCCCCTTCCCGCAGCAGCTCAATCCGCTTGGCCAGCTTCCGTTCGGGCTGAATGTCAAATTCCACGTTGACCACCTTGGTGTTGTAGTGGAACTGGACGCTGTGCTTCTCCAGATACCTGACCATGGGCAGAATCATGGACTCATACTGGTTGTACCGGGTGAAGCGCAGGGCCTTAAAGTCCGGCAGGCCGCCGATGTGGTGGATGAAGCGCTTGATATACCGCTTCATCTCCAAGGCGCTGTGCCAGTTCTCAAAGGCGAACATGGTGCGCCAGTAAAGCCAGAAGTTGGAGTTGAGCACCTCGTCGTCGAAGTAGTCGGTGATGCGCTTGTCGTACAGGTCCTCGTCCGGAGTGAAGAACAGGCGCATGATCTCCATAGCCGCCTTGTCGGAGACATCGAATTTGCCGTCCGTATGGGCGTCCTGGCCCCGGTCCACGGTGGCCCGGCAGAGGGAGTAGTTGGGGTCCTTCTTGTTGAGCCAGTAGTACTCGTCCAGAACGCTGACCCCCTCAGTCTCGATGGAGGGGATGGAGTGGAACAGGTCCCACATGACCTCGAAATGGTTGTCCATCTCCCGGCCGCCCCGCATCACGTAGCCCACGTTCTCGAATTTCCATCCGTCGCAGGCTCCGCCGGGAATGGGGTCCTTTTCGAAGATATGGATGTGTTCGCCCTTCATCTGGCCGTCCCGGACCAGATAGCAGGCGGCGGTGAGCGCCGCCAGGCCGGTACCGATGATATAGGCGGATTTGTGATCCACGCCCTCGGGCTTCTGGGGACGGGCGAACGCCTCATAATTTCCGCTGGAATAATACATAAAAAACATCCTTTCGCTTTAGTTTGGTCGGGTTGTTCACCTGATGGAGCTATCATAGGACAGTTTTTTCCTTTTCACAATAAACAATCACGCCCCGATGATAAAAAACTTATCATCGGGGCGTGATTGATGAAATTCAAGAGTTTTCCGCTGAATGGCAGGGCTCGCCGGTGCAAAAGGCGTTCAGCGCCCGGAGGACGCTGCCATGCACCACGCGGCTGGTGCGTTCCACAAGCACGGACGGCTCCTCGCGCATATTGTTGTCAATCCATTCCAGCATAACGCCGATAAAGGCATACTCATAGAAGCTCGCGATGAAGCGCTTGTCCGCCTCACTGACCGGCATTTCCGCCGACTTTTCCTCCACCACGCCCAGAATCAAAGCGCAGATCAGCGGGTTCAGGTACTGCTCAATCCGCTCCCGGCTGACACAGCGGTAGACGTTCATGATGAGGGGCTTGTTGGACTGTACCGCAGAGAAGATGTTGAGAAAGCCCTCCTGCCAGGTGTCATAGGTCTTCTTTCCCTCCATAGCCTGAGCGGCCTCCTCCGCGCAGGTCCACTCCACCAGATCATAGATGTCCTTGAAATGGTAGTAGAAGGTCATACGGTTGATGGCGCAGTCGTCTGTAATATCGCTGATGGTAATTTTATTCAGCGGCTTTTGAAGAAGCAGGTTTTTCAGAGACTCTGCCAGGGCCTTCTTTGTTTTCATTGGCGCGGATGCCTCCTCTCTCGTTCCGGCATGGACGGGCAGGGGCCCCTGGCGTTTACCGGTGATACAGCTTGTTGGTCTGATATTTGGGCTCGCAGGTGAGCTGGAGGCCCAGGCGCTTATAGGTGCTGGCGTCCGCCGGGGAGAGGATCACCGAGCAGTGAGCCTGACAGCCCTTGAGGGCGGCCAGCTGGTCCAGGGCCTTTGCGGCCTTGGGCTCGGCGTTGGCGGAGGAGGCCAGAGCGATGAGCACCTCGTCGCTGTGGAGCCGGGGGTTGGCGGAGCCCAGATACTCCACCTTTACGGTCTGGATGGGCTCGATGGCGCTCTGGGCGATGAGGTGGACGCCGTGTCCCCCCGCCCCCGACAGGTGCTTCAGGGCGTTGAGGAGGGCGGCGGCGGAGCAGCCCATGAGCTCGGAGGTCTTGCCGTCCACAATGGTCCCGCCGGCCAGCTGGATGGCCATGGCGGGCTCGCCGGTGGCCTCGGCCAGCTCATTGGCCCGGGCGACGGCCGGCCGGATGTCCGCCGTGATTCCCGCCTGCTGCATGAGCAGCTCCAGCTTATACACCGCGCTGTCCGTCCCCTTGCCCTGGCGGCGGTCGCACAGGGCGTCGTAGTACCGGCGGATGATCTCCTGCCGGGCGGCCTCCTGACAGACCTCGTCGTCAACGATGCAGTTTCCCACCATATTCACCCCCATATCCGTGGGGGACTGGTAGGGGCAGGAGCCGGTGATCTTCTCAAACATAGCGGCCAGCACGGGGAAGACCTCCACGTCCCGGTTGTAGTTCACCGTGGTCTCGCCGTAGGCCTGGAGATGGAAGGGATCGATCATGTTCACGTCATCCAGGTCGGCGGTAGCCGCCTCATAGGCCAGGTTGACGGGGTGCTTCAGGGGCAGGTTCCAGATGGGGAAGGTCTCGAACTTGGCGTAACCGGCCACGGTAGAGCGCTTGTGCTCGTGGTAGAGCTGGCTGAGGCAGGTGGCCATTTTTCCGCTGCCCGGGCCGGGGGCGGTGACCACCACCAGGGGGTGGCTGGTCTCGATAAACTGGTTGCGGCCATAGCCCTCGTCGCTGACGATTTTGGCGATGTTGTGGGGGTAGCCCTCAATGGGGTAGTGGCGGTAGACCTTCAGCCCCAGGCCCTCCAGCCGGGCCTGAAAGGCATCGGCGGCGGGCTGGCCGGTATAACGGGTGACCACCACGCTGCCCACATACAGCCCCCGGCCCCGGAACTGGTCGATGAGCCGGAGCACATCGCTGTCGTAGGTGATGCCCAGGTCCCCCCGGACCTTGTTCTTCTCAATATCCCCGGCGTTGATGGCGATGATGATCTCCGCCTTGTCCCGCAGCTGCTCCAGCATCCGCAGCTTGCTGTCCGGCTCGAAGCCGGGCAGCACCCGGCTGGCGTGGTAGTCGTCAAAGAGCTTGCCGCCGAACTCCAGATAGAGCTTGCCGCCGAACTGGGCGATGCGGTCCTGGATGTGCCGGGATTGGGTGGTGAGATATTGTTCGTTGTCAAAGCCTGTTTTAGCCATGTCCCCTCGTCTCCTTCTCTCCTGTAAAAGGCTCAGTACTCCCTCCGTTGGGCTTTTTTCCAGTATATCACATTTTCTCCTCTATTTCCATAGCTTTCTTTTTCCATCCAGAGAAACCAATTTAGAAAATAACGCCGCATGTGTAGGGCGCGACGACCCGGCGCGCCGTTGATGAGCAGATGTTGCAAACGGCGCGCCGGGGTCGTCGCGCCCTACAGACGCAAAATTGAATCCGTGTTTTCCATCGGGCCGGAGCTTTTTTAGGTCGCCGCCCGCAGGGCCGCACCTCCCAGACGGGCCAGGGAGGCCGCCACGGTCAGCAGGTCCTTGGGATCGGCATCCAGGGCGGCCCGGAGGGCGGAGGCCAGGTTGGCGGGCTGTAGGGCCTCCTTCACTGTTCTGGCGTCCCCGGAGGACAGAAGCTCGTAGAGGGTGTCGGCCACCGTCTCCCGCTGCTGGCAGGTCAGCCCGGCCAGCCAGCCCTTCAGCGTCCGGTCGATCATCCGGCTCCCGGCGTCCACCCCCTCCACCTGGACGAAGCCGGGACCCATCACCTGCCAGGAGTAGGGATTGTGCTGAAACAGGCCCTCCTGGTCGCTGGCCACCACGGCGCAGGGCTCCTCGTGGCCCAGCAGCAGCCCCACCACCGACGACTGGGGCACGAGGGACCGGACGCGGGTGCGCAGCTCCTGATACCCCGGCCGGGCCAGGAGGTAGGGTCCGAAGCCGGGGCCGTCGAAGGAATACACCCGCCCGATTCGGTCCCGGACCCGCCCCGGGCACAGGCAGGCCCCCGCCGCCGCCAGGTTGCCCCCTTTGGAGTGTCCCCCCAGCGTCACCAGCCCGGGGAACTCCTCCGCCCAGGAGCGAATATACTCCGCCGCCGCCAGCTGGGCGGGGACCACGTCTAAAAAGCTGAGGTTGAAGTCCTCCTTCCAGCCCACCAGGGTGCCGTCGGTCCCCCGGAAGGCCAGGAAGGACGAGCCATCCCCGGTGAGGACGGTGAGGGCGGCAAACTGGCTCTCCTCCTCCGGCACGAACCGGTCCGCGTAGCGGTACAGCTCCATCCCGGCAAACCGTGGGGCCGCCGCCAGCGCCCGGAGGAGGTCCAGGTCCCGCTCCCGCCGTTTTGCCGGCGGGTGGGCCAGATAGCCCTCCGCCGCCCTGCCCAGCGGGACCCGCTCCCCCGCCGGGACCAGGCCGTCAAAGCGGACATAGGACAGCACCGCCAGCACCAGGGCGTCCACCGCCCCAAACGGGACCCGGCTCAGAGGCAGGTCCCCCCGCCAGGCCAGATAATCCAGAATATTTCCCATTCTCCCCGCCTCCCGTCAGTCCAATCTATGCTCATATCTCCCGGAAGGACCGCATAGGATGGAAGCAGAAAGAGGCGGGGAGTGTTGTGCTTTGAAAGGAAACATGGAGGAGCGGGCCGAGCGTCTGGCGCTCTACATTCTGGAAAACCGGGCGACGGTGCGCTCCGCGGCACAAAAGTTTGGGATCAGCAAGAGCTCGGTACACAAGGATTTATCCGAGCGCCTGCCTACCTTCAACCGGACGCTCTATCTCCAGGTAAAAGAGGTCCTGGAGCAGAACAAGGCTGAGCGCCACATCCGGGGCGGCATCGCCACCAGGAGGAAATACAAAGGAGCTTAAAAAAAGAGCGGACACGTCCTTGTGTTCCGCTCTTTTTTATGTTAAGATGGTACAATTAAAAATCAAAGCGGGGGTCAACGCCATGAGCTACGCCGACCAGGTATTCATTCAAAACTGCAAGGACATTCTGTCCAGGGGGGTGTGGGACACCGACCGGGAGGTCCGTCCCCGGTGGGAGGACGGGACGCCCGCCCACACTGTCAAGCTCTTCGGGGTGGTCAACCGCTACGACCTGCGCCGGGAGTTCCCCATCCTGACGGTGCGCAAGCAGTATATCAAGTCGGCGGTGGACGAGCTGCTGTGGATTTGGCAGAAGAAGTCCAACAACATCCGCGACCTGAACAGCCACGTCTGGGACGCCTGGGCGGACGAGTCCGGCTCCATCGGCAAGGCCTACGGCTATCAGCTGGGAGTAAAGCACCGCTACCCCCAGGGGGACATGGACCAGGTGGACAAAATTCTCTGGGACCTGAAACACGACCCCGCATCCCGTCGCATCCTGGCTACGATGTATAACCACCACGACCTCAGCGAGATGGCCCTATACCCCTGCGCCTACTCTATGACCTTCAACGTCTCCGGGAACACCCTCAACGCCATTTTGAACCAGCGCTCCCAGGACATGCTCACCGCCAACGGCTGGAACGTGATGCAGTACGCCGTACTGCTCCACATGATCGCCCAGGTGACGGGCTTTGAGGCCGGCGAGCTGGTCCACGTCATCGCCGACTGCCACATCTATGACCGCCATGTCCCTGTGGTGGAGGAGCTCATCGCCCGCGCCCCCTTCGACGCCCCCAAATTCAGCCTGGACAAGTCCATCACCGACTTTTACGCCTTCACCCCCGCCAGCGTAAGCCTGGAGAGCTACCAGGCCCATCCGCTGGACCAGAAAATACCTGTGGCCGTGTGATTTTTTAAAATATGGAGGGAGTATTATGGGTAAACGGATGCTTTTTTTGACGGCGCTCTGTATGACAGTGGTTTTGTCTGCCTGCGCAAGGACACCTGGCGGCGCGGACTCACCGGACATATCCGGAAGCAGCGCCGGCTCCGGGCACGTCTCGACCCCCGCAGGCTCGTCGGTGACGGACGACGCGCTGCTGTATGAAAGATATACGGATGTCTCCGCGCTGCCCATGTTAGATGTCGACATGGACGATGTGTGCGTGTTCGACGACAGAACGCTGACCCTTGAGGACGCCATCAGCAACGAACCGGAGCTGCTCACCTATAACCTGGAATATTACACCGTCTCCGCCCAATTTGATCTTCTGATGGAGCTAGTCGGGGAAGAGGAGGGCATCCGGATCATAATGGGCAACGAAGAGCCCAACTTTGAGAAAGGATATTACTCGATCGAGGAGACAATCCATGCGCTGTCCACCTTGACTACGGAGGATATGGAGAGGGTCAGCAGCTATGAAAAGGAATACATCCTGCGCCTGATCAACACGTTTGATCTTGAGGAATATGTCGTGGTGGAGGCAGAGGAGACCCCGAAATACACCGAGGCCTATGCGGAGGCAGGGCCGCAGATAGCCGACGGGCAAAAATACAAGTTCTATTATCTGTTCGCCAAGACCGCAAAGGTCCCGGAGTTTAAGCTGTATGGAGTATTTTGGGAGGACTTTTTCTGGGAGGACACTCTCGCAGGATAAAAAATTTCTCTGGAGGAGAAGCGTATGAATTTGATCGTAGCTGTGGACCAGAACTGGGCCATCGGGAGGGATGGCGACCAGCTCGTCTATATCTCAGCGGACCTGAAGCACTTCAAGGCCCTGACCACCGGGCATACGGTGATTTTAGGCCGGAAGACCCTGGCTACCTTCCCCGGGGGACGGCCCTTAAAGGGCCGGCGGAATCTGATTCTCTCCCGGACCCCCGGCTTTGTCCCCCAGGGGGCGGAGGTTTTCTCCGACCTGGACAGCCTGTTAGCCGCCGCCCCGGAGGACGCCTTTGTGCTGGGCGGGGCCTCGGTGTACCACGCCCTGCTGGACCGGTGCGACACCGCCTACGTGACCAAGATCGGCCGGGCCTTCCCAGAGGCCGACTGCTGGTTCCCCGACCTGGACGCCCGCCCCCAGTGGCGGGTGGAGGAGGAGAGCGAGCCCCAGGAGGAAAACGGCCTCCGCTTCCGCTACGTGACCTATCGCAGACAGTAAAAGTCCGGCCCTGTCCATTGGACAGGGCCGGTTCTCGTTTACATCGGGTTTTTCAGCGGGGCGATCTCCTTTTGATAGACCTTGTAGAGGAACAGGGCGCTCAAAATCATGGAGAAAATTTCCGCGAATGGGAAGGACCACCACACGGCGTCCAGACTGCCGGTGGTCCGGGCCAGCAGGAAGGCCGAGGGCAGGAGGAACACCAGCTGACGCACCACCGACACCGCCAGCGACAGCCCCCCGTGGCCCAAGGCCTGAAAGACCGAGGAGCCCACAATGCCGAAGCCGGCGGCGACGAAGCAGTAGGAGATGGTCCGCAGGGCGGGCACGCCGATGGAAAGCAGAGCGGCGGGGTCCTCTCCCTCCGCCGAGAACAGGCTGAGGAACACGTCGGGGAACAGCTGGAACAGGGCCAGCCCGACGGTCATGATCCCAATGGCGTAGGCCATGCTCAGCTTGATGGTCTTGACAATCCGCTCCGGCTTGCGGGCCCCGTAGTTATAGGCCACAATGGGCACCACGCCGTTGGTCAGGCCAAAGATGGGCATGAAGATGAAGGACTGGAGCTTGAAGTAGATGCCAAAGACCGCCGTGGCGGTGGAGGTGAAGGCGATCAAAATCTGGTTCATGCCGAACACCATCACCGAGCCGATGGACTGCATGATGATGGAGGGCAGGCCCACGCTGTAGATGCCCCGGATGGTCTCCCGGTCAGGGCGCATCCCCTTGAGGGACATCTGAATCTCCGGGTTGTGGGTGAGGCACAGGAAGAGCCCCACCATCCCGCCGACAATCTGCCCGGCCACGGTGGCTACGGCGGCCCCCGCCACCTCCAGCCTGGGGAAGCCGAAGAGGCCAAAAATCAAGAGGGGGTCCAGAATCAGGTTGATGACCGAGCCCGTGCCCTGAATCACCATGGCGTACACCGTCCGCCCGGTGGCCTGTACCAGCCGTTCGCTGGCTACCGAGACGAATATACCCATGCTGCACCCGGCGATGATGGTCAAATAGTCGGTACCGTAGCGGATGATGCCGGGGATGTCGGTCTGGACGGTATAGAACATCCGGGCGCAGGTCAGGCCCAGGATGGTGAACACCAGGCCGCTGACCATCTCCAGCATCAGGCCGTTCATAGCGGTGCTGTTGACCCGCTTCTGGTCCTTCTGGCCCAGGCTCCGGGACAGGAGAGCGTTGATGCCCACTCCGGTGCCCACCGCCACAGCGATCATCAGATTCTGCACCGGAAAGGCCAGCGACACCGCGTTCAGCGCGTCCTCGCTGAGCTTGGAGACAAAAAAGCTGTCCACAATGTTATAGCAGGCCTGGACCAGCATGGACATAATCATAGGCAGCGCCATGTTCAGCAGAAGCTTGTTTTCGGGCATAACGCCCATTTTGTTTTCATTTGTTGGCTGTGCCACCAAATCCTCTCCCTTTTCGTTCTTTTTTGCACAAGAACTCATTATAAGGGAAAGAAATTTTTATGTCAATGACACTTTTACCAAAAAACCGCTCACCCCACCGTCAGTTCCCCGTCCTCCGCGTCCACCGTCAAAGCCTGACCGGGCTCCGCCTGTCCGGCGACGATTTTCCGGCCAATCAGGGTCTCCACCGTGTGCTGGAGATACCGCCGCAGGGGCCGGGCTCCGTAGATGGGGTCGTAGGCCGCCTCGATGATGTGCTCCTTGGCGGCGGGGGTGAGGGTGACGGAAAGCTGCTTATCCGCCAGCCGCCGGTTCAGGCCGTCCATCAGCAGATCAATGATGTGGGTGACGTTTTCCCGGGTCAGGGGCTTGTAGAACACGGTCTCGTCCAGCCGGTTCAAAAACTCGGGCCGGAAGGACCGGCGCAGCAGCTCGCTCACCTGGCCCCGGGCCATTTCGCTGATTTCGCCGTCCTCCGTGATACCGTCCAGGAGGGCCTGACTGCCCAGGTTGGAGGTCAAAATAAGGATGGTGTTTTTAAAGTCCACCGTCCGGCCTTGACTGTCTGTAATACGGCCATCGTCCAATACCTGGAGTAATACGTTGAACACATCCGGATGGGCCTTCTCCACCTCGTCGAAGAGGACCACGCTGTAGGGTTTTCTCCTGACCGCCTCGGTGAGCTGGCCCCCCTCCTCATAGCCCACGTACCCCGGAGGGGCCCCGATGAGCCGGGAGACAGAGAATTTTTCCATATACTCGCTCATGTCGATGCGCACCAGATTGCGCTCGCTGTCGAAGAGGGCCTCGGCCAGGGTTTTCGCTAATTCGGTCTTGCCCACGCCGGTGGGGCCCAGGAAGAGGAAGGACCCGATGGGCTTATCCGGGTCGGCGATGCCCGCCCGGGAGCGGAGGATGGCCTCGCTCACCAGCCGGACGGCCTCGTCCTGGCCCACCACCCGACGGTGGAGGATGTCCTCCAGGTGGAGCAGCTTCTCCCGCTCCCCCTCCATGAGGCGGGCCACAGGGATGCCGGTCCAGCGCTCAATGATGCGGGCAATCTCCTCCTCGGTCACCTTGTCCCGGAGGAGGGACCGGGCTTTGCTCTCGCTGGCAATGTGCTCCTCAGCCTCCAGGGCCTTTTTCAGTTCGGGGATGCGGCCATATTGCAGCTCGGCGGCCTTCTCCAGGTCGTACTCCCGCTGGGCCTTTTCCAGGGCGGCGTTGGCCTCCTCCAGCTCCTCCCGGAGCCTCTGTACCTTGCCGATTGCCCCCTTCTCGTTGTCCCACTGGGCCTTCTTGGCGTTGAAGTCGTCCCGCATGTCGGACAGCTCCCGCTGGATCTCGGCCAGGTGCTCTTGAGACAGCTTGTCGGTCTCCTTTTTCAGCGCCGCCTCCTCGATTTCATGCTGGATGATCTTCCGCTGGATCACATCCAGCTCAGTGGGCATGGAGTCCATCTCGGTGCGGATCATGGCGCAGGCCTCGTCCACCAGGTCGATGGCCTTGTCGGGGAGGAAGCGGTCGGAGATATAGCGGTTGGACAGGGTGGCGGCGGCGATAATGGCCCCGTCGGTGATCTTTACCCCGTGGTACACCTCATACCGCTCCTTCAAGCCTCGGAGGATAGCAATGGCATCCTCTACGGACGGCTCGCTGACCATCACGGGCTGGAACCGCCGCTCCAGGGCGGCGTCCTTCTCAATATACTGCCGGTACTCGTTTAAGGTGGTGGCCCCGATGCAGTGCAGCTCCCCCCGGGCCAGCAGGGGCTTGAGCAGATTGCCCGCATCCATGGAGCCCTCGGTCTTGCCCGCACCCACAATGGTATGGAGCTCGTCGATGAAGAGGATAATCCGCCCCTCCGACTTCTTCACCTCGTTGAGGACGGCTTTCAGCCGCTCCTCAAACTCGCCGCGGTACTTGGCTCCGGCGATGAGGGCCCCCATGTCCAGGGCGAAGATGGTCTTGTCCTGGAGGGAGGCGGGCACGTCCCCTTTGACAATCCGCTGGGCCAGCCCCTCAGCGATGGCCGTCTTGCCCACGCCGGGCTCGCCGATGAGGACGGGGTTGTTCTTGGTCTTGCGGGACAGAATGCGGATGACGTTCCGAATCTCGTCATCCCGGCCGATGACCGGGTCCAGCTTGTTGTGACGGGCCCGCTCCACCAGGTCGGAGCCGTACTTTTTCAGGGCGTTGTAGGTCTCCTCCGGGTTGTCGGAGGTGACCCGCTGGCTTCCCCGCACCTGGGCCAGGGCCTGCATCACCTTCTCCTTGTCCAGGCGGTAGGTGCGGAACAGCTCCTTCAAGGCGGCGTTGGGGTGGGCCAACAGACCTAGGAGGATGTGTTCCACCGAGATATACTCGTCCTTCATGGCCTGGGCCTCTTGCCCGGCTCCCTGGAGGGCCCGGTCCACGTCCTGGGAGACGTACACCTTGCCCGCCTCCCGGCCTGAGCCGGACACCTTGGGCAGCTTGTCCACCTCGGCCCCCACCGCCGCCTCAAAGCTGGGGACAGTCATGCCCACAGCGGTGAGAAGCTGAGGGATGAAGCCCTCCCCGTCCCCCACCAGGGCCAGCAGCAGGTGGGGCTGTTCGATCTGTTGGTTTCCCCGCTCCAGGGCGATGTCCTGCGCCCCCTGAATGGCGGCCAGGGATTTTTGGGTGAATTGATTCATGTTCATAGATAACACTCCTTTCAGGAATAGCCTGCGGTATGCTTGTAGTATAGGCCAGCCCGCCGGAGATTTCATGAACAGAGTGTGAATTTTTAGCACTCACATCACCAGAGTGCTAAT
Source organism: Firmicutes bacterium ASF500 (assembly GCA_000492175.2). Classification (NCBI taxonomy): domain Bacteria; kingdom Bacillati; phylum Bacillota; species Firmicutes bacterium ASF500. The sequence goes on from CP097573.1 coordinate 1,574,841, forward strand.
TCAATGTTTTCCATTGAATTTCCCGCCCCGCTGTGATATGCTGTACGCAAAGGGGGAATGTCCGAATGGAGGAACCCGCGCTGAGCCAAGAGGTCCTCGCCGCACTGGACGAGATTGACCGCATCCTTCATCAAATGCTCATGCTGGCGGAGCTGTCCGCCAGTGACGGCGAAATCAACCGCCCCAACCTGCAAATTGTTCTGGAACACCTCCAGCACAAAATCGACCGCATCGCGGACCGGATCAGTTAGAGATCAATTTACAGGCCAGCGCCCCAGACAAAAGTCTGAGGCGCTGGTATCATATTTGCAACAAAGGTTAATCTATCGAAAAGTTCATGACCTGCCCCATCTTTATCACTCAGTACAATAGAATGCTAATTTCGAATCAGGCCGATAGACATTAAGCACTCGGTCTATTTGTTTACAGTGGTCTATCACATATTTTGTTCCCCGTGAGGTACCATCCCAAAACGCAATTACTATATCTGCGTAGCCTACAATTTGCAGATTTCTCTTTAATGGCGCCCCGCGTCCATATCTTTTATAGTTAGGGAAAAACTCTGTCAGCTTTAATCCATGAGCCTTAGCATATTCTTTTGCACAGGTATCAATCCCCTTTGCCCCTCCTGAAACAATTTCCGTTGTACCATCCGGCAAATATGTGCCCAAATCTTGAACTGTTAAACTCCGTGAACCAATAATCGCAACTTTCATTGCTACACCCCCAAAATCACTTCACCTTTTTTCCACTATAATACCACCATTTTTGTTTTAACGCAATAGTAGCATTATAATGAAGTCATAATAATATAGAAGTGACATTCAGGGGTGCTATAATGGACGACAAGCTCTTACGATATACATTACGTGTTGACCGGCTCTTGTTCCAGAAATTTCGGTACATCGCAGATTCAGAAGGCCGCTCAGCCAACAAGGAAATCGAGCAGTATTTGAAGCGGCGGGTAGCGGAGTACGAGAAGGAAAACGGAAAAATATCCCTTGACGAGTAAAAAGGACGGCTTTCGCCGTCCTTTTTTTGCTCACCTATTCAACTATTACAAGGAATCTGAATAATTCCATACTTTGTTCCAAAAAGCGGCATCCTCAAAAGAAGATGCCGCTTATCACTCTGGCAGCAGAAAAGCACACGCTTTTCACATTGCAATCTAATTATAAGCCCCAGACGCAACAGGGGAAGGGCGGCTACCAAGCCCTCCTAGAGAATTCTCTAGCTGGCTATAGTATACACAAACTATGATTTAAAATCCACATGTAAAATATACAAAGTTCAGGCAAAAAAATTGAACAACATTTCAAGATAATCTTGTCGCATTCTTGTACCCTCGAATTATATTTCAAAAGCGAATTGCTGTCAATACATTTTCACCAATCCAGCCGCAGTACCTCTCTGACCTGGACGCCCTGGGCCTGGAGGGCGGCGAGGTAGAGTACCAGGAAAAAGACCAGGGTGGACAGCCCGGCGGGGACGGGGGCCAGGCCGCTGTCCTTGAGGACGCGGAAGAGCAGATTTCCCGTCAGTCCCGCCAGCAGAGCGGCCAGACCGGGGGCGGTGAGCCACTGGAAGGGCTGGATTTTCAGCCCGACGGACCGGGCCAGCTGCCGCAGGCACAGCCCCAGCTCCAGGGCGGTGGACACCACGGCTCCGGCCACATATCCCCCCATCCCCACCCCGGGCAGGGGGACCAGCGCCAGGGTAAACCCCAGCTGGACTACCCCGCCCAGCAGGGAGATGGCCGCCACCGTCCGCTGCCGCCCCACCCCGTTGAGAGAGGCGCACAGCACCGAACAGAAGCAGCTCATCGCCATCACACAGGCCAGGGGGATCAGGAACTCCCCCACCCCCTCCTGGTGGAACATGGCCCTGCCCAGGTCGGGGCCCACCACCACCATCAGGGCCATGGAGGGCAGGGTGAGCAGGGCCACCGCCGACACCGCCTGAGAGACCAGCCGACGCGCCTGCCCGGGCCGGTCCAGAGCCTGGGCCCGGGCCAGCCTGGGCACCAGCACCAGATTCAGCGCCCCCAGAAATACGATGGGCAGGGACAGCATGGGCAGGGTCATGCCGCACACCACCCCGAACTGGGACATAGCCTCCGACCGGTCCACGCCCCCCTCCACCAGCTTCTGGGGGATGAGGGCGGAGTTTGCCGCCCCCAGCAGATTGCCCAGCAGGGCGTTAAACCCCACCGGCAGGGCGATGGACAGAATGCGCCGGCGGCGCACCCTGCCCTCCTCCGCCCGTCCGGTGAGGGTCCGCCGCCCCATCCGCCGGCGGTAGAGGACCACCAGCGTGACGGCGGAAAACACCTCGCAGATGACCATCCCCCCCACAATGAGGCCCACCACCCGCTCGGGGTACTGGGGCAGGAACAGGACCAGCAGGGCGATCACCGCGAGGGTGCGGACAAATTGCTCCAGCAGCTCCACCACGGCGGGGGGCCGGACCACTCCGGAGCCATAGAAAAAGTGCTTGTGGATGTTTTCCACCCCGGTGAGGGCCACGCAGGGGACCAGCAGAATCAGCCCCAGCTGGGTCCGGGCGTCCCCCAGGAGATAGACGGAGATGGCGTCCGACCCCAAGATCACCGCCGTCCCCACCGGGAGCAGCAGGAGGAAAAACAGCCTCAGCGAGGTGGACACCGTCTGGTCCGCCGCCCTGCGGCTGCCCAGAGCCAGGTGCTGGGAGGTGAGATTGGAGCAGGCGGAGGTCACCCCCACGGCGGTGAGGGACAGAATCACCGAATAGGCCGGCATCACCAGCTGATACAGCCCCATCACCTCCGCCCCCACCAGCCGGGACAGCACCACCCGGTAGAAGAACCCCAGCACCTGAGAAATGGCGCTCAGCGCCGTCAGAAACACCGCCCCTCGCCCGGCGGACAGCATTTTTTCAGACAAACCGATCCCCTCCCCTCCTGACAATCTATTCGGGAGGGGCAAAGGTTAAGACAGGAACTTTTTTCCTGATCGTTCCGCTATTGAAACAGCTCATGGACCGGACAGTGAAATACCTTTGCTAAGCGCAGAGCATCCGTCACCATCATCCTTTCAGCCTAAGCTTTCGCACATTGCAGATAAAGAGTTTTATATAGTCTTCTTTCCCCATTTTTATCACCTCCATTTTTTATTATACATGTTAGAATTTCTTCCGTTGACTTTTGGCAGAAATTCTGGCACACATAATAAAAATGGAGAGATATTGATTCAGTTGGCACAGTTTATCAAACCAATATAGACTACCTGCCGGGACTGACAACAGAACGATCCCCATACCCGCGGTGACTGTGCGGCAGTCAAAATCGCTCATAGCCCGAAAAGCAAAAAGCCGCCTTGACAAAAGGTCAGGGCGGTGATATATTAAACATATAAGGTGCTGTCCGCAAGACGGTTCAGCCCGAATAGTAAAGGTTTAAACAAAAACCGTCACCGTACCGGGGTGGCGGTTTTCAGCGTTTTATTTTCTCTTGCCCTTTCCGGACATATCCGCTATAATGGTGACACCACTTCAAAAACAAGGAGGAATTTTCCTATGGCTTTTGTAACTCTGGAGAAGAAGGGCCCTGTGGGCATTGTCACCATGAACCGGCCCGAGGCGCTGAACGCCCTGGACAAGCAGGTGCTGGAGGACCTGAACGCCGTGCTGGACCAGGTGGAGACCGATCCTGAAATCCTGGTGGCCGTGGTCACCGGAGCGGGCCGGTCCTTTGTGGCCGGGGCGGACATCGGGCAGATGTCCGGCTTTACCGCCGTGGAGGGCAAGGCCTTCGGGGCCTACGGCAACGGGGTCTTTCTGAAGCTGGAGAACCTGACCAAGCCCACCATCGCCGCCGTCAACGGCTTCGCCCTGGGGGGCGGCTGCGAGCTGTCCATGGCCTGCGATATCCGTATCGCCAGCGAGAAGGCCAAATTTGGCCAGCCCGAGGTGGGCCTGGGCATCACCCCCGGCTTCGGCGGCACCCAGCGTCTGGCCCGCATCGTGGGGGTGTCCAACGCTATGGAGCTCATCCTCACCGCCAAGACCATCAAGGCGGAGGAGGCCCAGCGCATCGGCCTGGTGAGCCACGTCTACCCTGCCGAGGAGCTGATGGACAAGGCCATTGAGCTGGCCAACGCCATCGCCGCCAACGCCCAGGTGGCCGTCCGGCAGTCCAAGGCGGCCATCCGCCGGGGAATGCAGACCGACATGGCCACCGGCGCCGCCTTCGAGGCCGAGGCCTTCGGCCTGTGCTTCGCCACCGAGGACCAGAAGGACGCCATGAAGGCCTTTGTCAACAAGGAGAAGATCACCGCGTTTAAGAACCGCTGAGCCAAAAAACAGGCGGAGGGACAGCCCTCCGCCTGTTTTTTATGCCCCTTGCTTTTTCCGCGCCTTTAGGCTCACCGCCTTGACCGCCGCCCACAGAAGGAAGAGGTTCCGGAACACCGGGGAGACGGTGCGCAGAGTGACCGGAGATATGGCGCTCTCCGCGTGGACCCTGCCATCCCTGGTCACATACAAAAATTCATTCTCCGCGCACTGAACATTCTCCGCTATTTTGACGGTGGAGACGCTGTCGGCCTCATTTCCTGACCACCCCCAGCAGATCAGCTCCCCGCTTTTTGTCACAAAGCCGCTGTCGCACAGGGAGGACACATCCTGACGGACCGGCCCGGTGAGGACAGCCTCCGCAGGGTCCTGGTGCCAGTTCCAGGTCAGCAGATAGAGCGCCCCGTCCTCCGTCAGGAATTGGGTGCAGAAGGAGTAAGCGTGGGACATCTCCTTGATCTCCAGACCAGATACCGGGAGGGAAGCGTCTCTCTTCACCTTCAGCATGTCGGACAGGCCGTTCCAGTAATAGATCTGGCCGTCCAGATCCCGGGCGAACAGCATACCGGCGCAGGCAAAACAGCGCTCCGCCCGGTCCATGAGCTTCCTGGGCTCCAGGCCGCCGCCCCACACCCAGAGGGAGCGGTCGGCCTTGATAACGGCCGCGCAGCCGTCAGGTACAACGGCCTGTTCCACATCCTCCATGATATAGACCGGGGAATTGATGCTGGCCCGTTTGTCCGTAAACAGCCGCTCTTCATCCCCCCAGCCCCAGAGACCCCCGTTTTCGTCCACGGCCATAGTGGCCCTGTCCCCGACGGAGACCGTCTTCACATCCTTCAAAACGGTTTTCCGGGCGATATATGGGTATTCGAGCATACCCGGCTTGTGGGACAGCACATCATCAGCGCCCCAGCCGACCAGGTCGCCGTTTGGCGCGACGACATAGCTGTAGTATTGACCGCCCTCCAGCTGGCTGGAGGTGATGTCCCCGGCTCCGCCGGGGAACAGGAGGCAGAAAAGGTATCCGCAGACCCCCGCCAGAAGGACGGCGTCCAGCGCCAGATTCCACCTTCTGGAGCCCAAAAAAGCAAGGAAACGCTTCATCGTCGTACTCCTCTCTGTACGGGAAAAGCCCGGTGGACAAGCTTGCCCTCTTGCCCGCCGGGCTTTTTTACGGTTGGTTCAGCTCCTGCCAGCTTTTCAGCCCATAGGCGGACTGGGCCAACTGGACGGCCCGCACAATGGCCCGCTCCATGGCCTGGGCGGCCAGCGCCCCCACCACGTTCACGTCGCCGGGGAGGTCCCCCAGGGACAGGGCGTAGATGCTGTCTCCGTCGGCGGTGGTGTGGACGGGCCGGATGGCCCGGGCATAGCCGTTGTGGGTCATACCCGCCGCCTTAGCCAGGTGGGTTTTGTCCAATTTGGCGTTGGTGACCACCACCCCCAGGGTGGTGTTTCCGGCGGGCAGGCCGGAGGCCAGCTCCACGTCCCGGAACAGCTCCTCCAGGGTGGAGGTCACACCGGTTTTCTCCCGGTTGAGCAGTCCGGCGATCTGGACCCCGTTGGGGCCGTAGACATCCCCCAGGGCGTTCACCGCCACCAGAGCCCCCACCTTGAGAGCCCCGGCCTGGAGGGCGCAGGTCCCGAAGCCGGACTTCATGGCCCGGTCCATCCCCCGGTACTTGCCCACGGAACAGCCCGTCCCCGCGCCCACGTTGCCCTGGGCGGGCGGGTCATAGCTGGCGTTCTCACAGGCGGCGTAGGCCATCGCCCCGTCGGGGCGGATGTCCTTCCGGCCCACCCCCAGGTCGAAGAGACAGGACTGACTTACCAGGGGGACCTTGGCGATTCCGGTTTCAAAGCCGATGTCCCGCTCCTCCAGGTACCTCTGCACCCCTCCGGCGGCGTCCAGGCCGAAGGCGCTCCCCCCCGACAGGAGGACAGCGTTGACCCCCATCGCGTCCATCAGGGGGTTCAAAATCTGAGACTCCCGGGAGGCGGGGCCGCCCCCCCGCACGTCCACCCCGGCGGGGGACATCCGGTCGCAGAGAATCACCGTGCATCCGGTGGCCGCGTCCAGGTCCTGGGCGTGGCCCACCCGGAAGCCGCCCACCTCCATAATACCGATCTCCTTCATGCCGCGGAACGCACCTCGTTTCTATGTACAGTCTTTTCCAGGGCCTTGCACACGGCGGTGCCCAGCACCAGGCCGGAGGCCGCCTCAGCCAGCCCGTTGACAGCCACCAGCCCCAGCATGAAGATCAGCAGGCTGGCGCCGCCCCCGCCGGTGTAGCCGTAGGTGGTGACAGAGACGTTGAGCCAGGTGTCATGGAAGATCATCCAGTTGCCCGCGATGTACAGCAGGGTGTTCAGCGCCGGAGTCAGGAAACAGCACAGGGCCAGTCCGGGGCCCCGCAGGCGGCTGGAACCCTTGAGCCGCCCGTAGAGCAGTCCGGGAATCAGGCCCACCAGCACGCGGTTGACCACACAGCACACGAATGTGCCCAAGGGGTTCTCCTGAAGCATGATGACCCCCAGGGCGCTGGCCCCGAAGCACTGGGCGAAGCTGGTCAGCCCAAACACCAGCCCCAGGAACGCGCCCGCCATGGGTCCCAGAATCAGGGAGCCCACCGCCACCGGGATGACCATAAAGGTGATCTCCACGCCCCAGGGGGTCTTTAAATAGCCCAGAGGGGTGTAGTTCATGACCAGCAAAATGGCCGTCAGCAGGGCCAGCTCCGTCAAAAGGCGTACATCGGTCTTTTTTTTCATATTCAATTCCTCCTGCTGCCGCTCCGCCTTTCGCGGATGCAGCGCAATTTTGGGGCGGACCGGGCAAGGAGTCCGCCCAGCGACAGTATAGACCATTTCCCCCCCGATTACAAGCCCAAATGCGCCGCCTGGATGGCCTGAACAATCCCACCGGCGGAGATCGACCGGGCGGTGAGGTACGGCCTCCCGCAGGCCTCCTCCAGGGCCCGAGCGGTCACCGGCCCGATGCAGACGGGGACCGTCCCCTCCGGGACAAACCCGTAGGCCTCTAAAAACTGCGCCACCCCTCCGGCGCTGGCGAAGGTCAGATAGTCCGCCCCCTCTATCCGGGCCCGATCCCCCGCCGTGCCGGGGCGGACCTCATACAGGGGGATGTCCTCCACATGGAAGCGTCCGGCCAGCAGCTTGGGCAGGACCGGCGAGCCCTGGCGGGAGCGGAACAGGAAAACATCCTCCCCCGGCTCTCCCCGCCGGAGGAGGGCCTCCCCCAGCCCCTGGCTGGTGTACTCCTCCGGGCACAGGTCGGCCCGGATGCCGTGGGCCCGCAGCCGGGCGGCGGTGGCGGGACCGATGGCGGCGAATTTACAGCCGTGGAGCGCCCGCAGGTCCATCCCTCCCTCGCCCAGGCGGCGGAAGAAGCTGTCCGCCCCGCCGCCGCTGGTGAACACCGCCCAGCATCCTCCGGCCCGGAGGCGGTTCAGGTCGAAGTCCAGAGGCAGGTCCTCCGCCTGAATCTCCAGGGCGTCGAAGACGCCCGCCCCCAGGGCCTCCAGCTCCAATCTCAGCTTTTGGCGGAGGGGCGCCGTCCCGGTCAGTCCCACCCGGACGCCGGTGAGCGGAAGCGCCGGGGACAGGTCCAGCGCCGCCACCCCGCCCACCACAATGACGGCGGGGGGCTGGACCCCCTCCAGCCGGACTCGCCGGGGCAGGTCGGCCAGCGTCCCCCGCACGGCGGCGGGGACGGGGGCGTTCCCCCCGGAGACCACCGCCGCCGGAGTGTTCCCGTCCATTCCGGCGGCCATCAGCCGCCGGGCGATCTCCTCCAAGCGGCCCAGCCCCATGAGAAAGACCAGCGTCCCCGGCAGGCGGGCCAAGGTGTCAAAATATCCGGGCAGTCCGTCCTGCGTGCCGGCGGTGTGCCCGGTGATGATGTGGACGCTCTGGCTCACCCCCCGGTGGGTCACCGGGATGCCCGCCAGGGCCGGAATGGCGATGGCGGAGGAGATGCCGGGCACCTCCTCGCAGGGGACGCCCGCCGCCTTCAGGGACAGCAGCTCCTCCCCGCCCCGGCCAAAGACGAAGGGGTCCCCGCCCTTGAGGCGGACCACCCGCTTGCCCTCCTCCGCCAGGGCGATGAGGGCGGCGCAGATGTCCTCCTGGGCGGCGGAGTGCCGGCCGGCCCGCTTGCCCATATACAGCCGCTGGGCCTCCGGCGGGGCCAGGGCCAGCAGTCCCTCCCCAATGAGGTCGTCATAGACCACGGCGTCACAGCCCCTCAGCAGCTCGGCGCCCCGCCGGGTGAGCAGCTCGGGCCCGCCGCAGCCCGCCCCCACCAGATAGACACAGCCCTTCATCGTCCGCCCTCCTGTCTCCAAATTTCCTCGGCCTCCCCCTCATCCAGGGGCCTCCCCCGGTCCAGGCAGGCCCGGAACAGGGCCTTCAACGCCCCGCTCCGCTCCCGCTCACCGGGAAAGCGGCGGCGGGCCTCGGCCCGCTGGCCGTCCAGAAAGATCAAAATTTCCTCCATATTTGGGGGGAGCAGGCCGTCGATCCGCTCCTTGAGCCACACCGCCGCGGTGGGACTGCTCCCCCCGGTGGACACCCCCACCGACAGCGCACCCCGGCCCGCCAGGGCGGGGAAGAGGAAGGTGCACTCCTCCCGGTCGTCCACCACGTTGACCAGAATGCCCCGCTCCCGGCACAGAGCGGCAATACGGTGGTTGACCGCCGGGTCGTCGGTGGCGGCGATGGCAAAGAACTGCCCCTCCAGCATCTCCTCCCGGAAGGGACGGCGGAGGAGTGTCACCCCCCCCATCCCTTCGATCTCCGGGCAGAATACCGGGGCGGCGGCGGTCAGGGCGGGCCCGTAGGGCTTGAGCTTTTCCAGCTTCCGCAGGGCGGTGGAGCCGCCCCCCACCACCAGCCCCGCCCGGCCCGCCAGGTCAATAAAAAAGGGGAAATATCCCATGTTGTCCTCCCATGCTGCTCCTTTGGCCCCATACGGGCGGCACAGGCCGCCCAGACTCAAAGACAATAATACTGCCAGCCGTCCTCTGTCTCTACGCGGCACACCCGCACGCCGAACACCCGGTCCAGGACGCCGCTGTCAAAGATCTCCTCCGGATGGTCCTGGCACAGTACCCGGCCCTCCGACATCACCACCGCCTGTCCCGCCCAGCGCAGGGCGAGGCAGAGGTCGTGGAGCACCAGCGCCACGCTCTTCCCCTGTCCGGCCAGCGTCCGGGCCAGGGCCATCACCTCCAGCTGGTGGCGCACGTCCAGGAAGGTGGTGGGCTCATCCATCAAAACGGTCTGGGTCTCCTGGGCCAGGGCCATGGCCAGGTAGACCCTCTGCCGCTGGCCTCCGCTGAGCTCGGGGAGGAGCCGGTCCTCCAGCTCTCCCGCCCCCGCCATCCCCAGGGCCTGACGGGCAATGCGGTAGTCCTCTGGCCGGTACCGCCGGGGGTAGGACAGATAGGGGAACCGCCCGTGGAGGACCATCCGCAGGGCGGAGATGTTGGGCACCCCCCGGGACTGGGGCAGATAGGCCGCCCTCCGGGCCAGCTCGCCGGGGGACAGCTCCCCCAGAGGCGTCCCGTCCACCAGCACCTCCCCGCCGGCGGCGGGCTGGAGACCCAAAACGGTGCGCAGCAGGGTGCTCTTTCCACAGCCGTTGGGCCCCAGCAGGACGGTCACACAGCCCGGGAGGAAGGACACGTTTATGTCGTGGAGCACGTCCCGGCCCCGGTATCCGGCGCGCAGGCCGCGGGTCTCAATCATGGGTCCTGCCCCCTCTCTGCCGCAGCAGCAGCCAGATGAAGAAGGGTCCGCCCACAAAGGACAGCACAATGCCCACAGGCAGCTCGTAAGGGGCGAAGAGCAGACGGGCCAGCACGTCGCAGGCGGTGAGCAGGGCCGCGCCCCCCAGGGCGGAGGCGGGCAGAAGGAAGCGGCTCTCCTCCCCTACCAGCCGCCGGGCGATGTGGGGGACGATGAGCCCCACAAAGCCCAGCAGTCCGGCGAAGCTGATGGCCGCGCCGGCCAGCGCCGCCGCCAGGGCCAGCAGAATCAGCTGGAGCCGCCGGGCGGGCAGGCCCAGGCTCTGGGCGGTCTCCCGGCCCAGGGCCAGCAGGTCCAGCTCGTGGGACAGGGTGAGCACCGCCGCCAGGGCCAGGGCGATCATCACCGCCGCCGGGGCCACCCGGGCCATGGACAGCCCCCGCAGTCCGCCGATGCGGAAATCGGTATAGCCGTTGAGGGCGTCGGGGACCAGGGTGACCACCCCGTCAATGCCCGCCCCGAAGATGCTGGACACGGCCAGACCGGCCAGCACCACCGTAATCCGGGCCGCGCCGGTGCGCTCGGCCAGCAGCAGGACCAGCATCACCCCGGCCAGCGCCCCCAGAAAGGCGGCGACAGGGACCAGCTCCAGGGCCGTGGGGGCGGCGGCACAGCACAGGGCGGTGGCCAGCCCCGCCCCGGAGTTCACCCCGATGATATTGGGTGCGGCCAGCGGGTTCATCAGCACGCTCTGAATCACCACGCCGGAAGCGGCCAGCGCCCCCCCGGCCAGCAGGCTCCCGCACACCCGGGGCAGGCGGGCGTAGAGGACAATCTGACTGGCCAGCGTCCCCTCCCCGCCCCCCAGCAGGACCCGCAAAGTGTCCCCCAGGGGCAGGGCCACCGCCCCCAGACACAGACTGGCCCCGGCGGACAGCGCCGTCAGCGCCGCCAAGGCCAGCAGGATACCGGCCCTATTGGACCGGCTCCGGATATAAAATGCGCGCGAGCTTTTCATAGGCCTCCCCCCATCGGGCGTTGGGCTTTAAATTATACAGGGCGTGGTCCAGGGTGTGGAACCGCCCCTCCCGCACCGCCCGCAGAGAGCTCCAGGCGGGGTTGGACAGCAGGCTCCTCTCCAGCGCCTCCCGGGCGTCGGTTGGGTCGGAGCCCTGCAATACCACAAAAATAAAATCCGGGTCAGCGGCCAGGATGGCCTCCAGGCTCAGCTCCTCCAGCAGGCCGCTGCCGTCGGCCACGTTGACACAGCCCAAGCCGGCCAGCATCTCCCCCAGGAGGAAATCCCGGCTTCCCTTCACCTTGACGCTGGACCCGGTGGCCCGCATACACAGGATACGGGGCGGCTGGCCATACTGGAGGGCCACCGCCGCCTCCACCCGCGCCTGTACCTGGAGCCCGTAGGTCTCATAGTTCTGGGGACAGCCGGTGAGTCGGGTACAGATCTCCAGCATCCGCAGGTAGTCGTCGAAGGACTGCACGTCGAAGTAGGCGGCGGTAAGCCCCGCTTTCTCGAAGGTGTCCCGCAGTTCCAGGTTGGCGGCGGTGTTGCAGCTGGCTAAAATCAGGTCAGGCTGGGCGGACAGCAGTACCTCCAGGCTGGGCTCCTTCACCGCACCCAGGTTCAGCACGTCCTCGTCCAGCCCCAGGTCGAAGGAGGTCCAGGCGTCCCCCGCTGCGGCGGCCAGGCTGTCCCGCCCGCCGGCCAGGCACCACACGTCGGCGAAGCTGCCAATCATCGCCGCCACCCGTTCCGGCCGCGCCACCGCCAGCTCCCGGCCCAGATCGTCGGTGAAGGAGACGGCCTCCCCTCCGGCCTCCGCCGGCCCGGTCTCCGCCGCCGGAGCACAGCCCGCGATCAGCAGTACCAGCGCGGCCCACACCGCTAATATGTTTCTTCCCTTCATAGCATGTCCCATTTCATGTTTTTCTTAATTGTGTCCAAGCTCTCTATTGCAATACCAAAAATTCCATGTTATAATCGATAAGAAAACAAAAATGCGGCGGCTTATGGGTGTTGGCGCACCCGCAAGCCTGTACAGGTGCGAACCCACCTATACAACGGCAACCTACCGTATCCGCATGGGATATTATACGACATTCCATCCTTGTTTGCAAGGGTGCCTTTGCCGTATCTGTTCCTGCTATTTTTTGTAAGGTGGAATATGCTTCTCACACTGTGCAGGCCTGCTCTGCGCAGTGTTTTTGTTTTCGTCTGGCGTTTTAGGAGGCAAACGCCTTCAGGCGCGCCGGGAAGTAAACACAGTTGAAGGAATGTGGCTGTACCGCAAGAAGGGGGCCACCTCAGCATCCGGGATTTCTCCTACCAGTTTGACGATGACACCATGGAGGCCATCCAATCTGGGCTTGGGTTCCGGCCAACCGCTTCCTGACAATAGAGCGGGGCTCCCATCAAAGGAGCCCCGCTTTTTTAATTAGCCTCCTGCCTATATGGCCTCATCAGTCACGGCTCCGCCGTGCCAGCTTCCCCTAAAGGGGAAGCCTTTTTACCGCGTTTTGGCTGGTTCCATCACCCGTAGCCTTCCCCCAAAGGGGAAGGTGGCATTTGCGAAGCAAATGACGGATGAGATCCCCCCGCAGGGAAAATATGCGTCCATCTGCCTGCGCTCAGGCTCAAGGTGCTGGGAGCCGTCCAATTCGATGACCATTTTCCCCTGTGAACTATAGAAATCTACGATATAGGGGCCTATCACCTTTTGACGGTGGACATTGACCGGAAGTGCTTTTAAAAAATCATACCACAGGTGGCGCTCTTCCTTCGTCATATCCTTACACAGCTTCTGGGCGACAGGCTTCAGCTTCGGATTTTGCGCCTCGTGGATCATACCCTCTTCCAGCTCGCCCCGCCGGGCAGGTCGGTGATCTCGATGCCCTGGGCCTTGAGCTCGTCCCGGATGCGGTCGGCCTCGGCGAAGTTTTTGGCCTTCTTGGCCTCGTACCGGGCTAAAACCTGCGCGTCCACGGCGGGGTCGCCCTCGCCGGTGACGGTATAGCCCCCCTGGGAGGCGGTCTTCTGCTTCTTCTGCTCCTCCCGGAGCTGAGCCGCCTTGTCCAGCAGGGACAGGGACAGCACCTGGTCAAAACTGTCCAGAATCGCCAGGCGGGTGGCGCCGTTGGTCTTGGCCTTGAGGGCGTCGTACAGGGCGGTGACGCCCAGGGCGGTGTTCAGGTCGCTGCCCACCTGGGCCCGGAATTTCTCCTTGTACTCCGCGGTTACCGCCTCGTCCACCGGCCCGTCGGCGGGGTCCAGGGCGGCGATTTTTTTAATCAGCTTCTGGAAGGCCCCGGCGGCGTTGTCCAGGTTCTCCCAAGTAAAGACCAGCCCCTTGCGGTAGTGGCTCTGAAGGCAGAAAAAGCGGTAGACCAGGGGGTCATAGCCCTTCTCCTCCAGGAGGGAGACGGTGAGGAACTCCCCCTTGGACTTGGACATCTTGCCGTCGTTGGTGTTCAAGTGGTGGACGTGGAACCACTGCCTGCACCAGGGGTGGCCGATATAAGCCTCGGACTGGGCAATCTCGTTGGTGTGGTGGGGGAAGGCGTTGTCCACCCCGCCGCAGTGGAGGTCCAGATACTCGCCGTTGTATTTTAACGAAATGCCGGAGCACTCAATATGCCAGCCGGGGTAGCCCACCCCCCAGGGGGAGTCCCATTTCAGGGCCTGGTCCTCAAATTTGGACTTGGTGAACCAGAGGACGAAGTCGTTCTTGTTCCGCTTGTTCACGTCCTCCTCCACGCCCTCCCGGACGCCCACCGCCAGGTCCTCTTCGTCGTGGTCGTTGAAGACGTAGTACCGGTCCAGCTTGGAGGTGTCAAAATACACGTTGCCCCCGGCCACATAGGCGTAACCCTTGTCCAGCAGGCCCTCCACCAGGGTGATGAACTCGTCGATGAGACCGGTGGCGGGCTGGACCACGTCGGGGGTCTTGATGTTCAGCTTGCGGCAGTCTTCAAAAAAGGCGTCGGTGTAGTACTGGGCGATCTCCATCACCGTCTTGTGCTCCCGCTTGGCCCCCTTGAGCATCTTGTCCTCGCCGGTATCGGCGTCGGAGGCCAGGTGGCCCACGTCGGTGATGTTCATCACCCGGTTCACGTCGTAGCCGTCGTACTGCAGGAACTTTTCCAGCACGTCCTCCATGATGTAGGAGCGCAGATTGCCGATGTGGGCGAAGTGGTACACCGTGGGGCCGCAGGTGTACATCTCCACATGGCCGGGGGTGTGGGTGGTGAATTCTTCTTTTTTATGGGTGGCGGAATTGTAAAGCTGCATGATTTATTTCCTCCTCTATCTGTAGGGACGCATCACGATGCGTCCGTCTTTAAAGATTCGTTTGGGCGGACGCTTCGTGAAGCGTCCCTACGCCGTACCGCCAAAATTTATTCGTGCAGTTCCAGGGGCAGGCCGTCCGGGTCGTGGAAAAAGGTAAAACGGCGCTGGCTGTAGGGGTCCAGGCGGACGAGCTCGCATTCGATGCCTTGAGCCTCCAGCTCCTTCACAGCCCGCTCCACGTCGTCCACCCGAAAGGCCAGATGACGCAGACCCTGGGCCTCGGGGTAGTTGGGCCGGGGCGGCGCGCCGGGGATGGCGAAAATCTCCAGCTCACCATCCCCAAATTTCAGGTCCAGCTTCCAGTCCCCCTTGTCCAGGCGGTAGTTCTCCCGCAGGACAGGAAAGCCCAGCTTCTCCACATAGAACTCCTTGGCCTTCTGGTAGTCTGAGACGATGATAGCCACATGGTGCATTTGATTGAACAGCATGGTTTTTCTCCTTTGTTCTGTAGGGGCGGCCTGTGGCCGCCCGTGCTTATTCATTCGTACTGCGTATATACGGGCGGCCACAGGCCGCCCCTACGCCTTTTCCTCCAAATACTTCTCATCCAGCAGCTTCTCCACCAGCTCCAGCCGGGCGGAGATGGCGGCCAGCTTCTCCAGGGTGGGGTTGTTGACGCTGGTCTGGTCCACATCGTCGGCGTAGTGGGTAGCCCGGCCGGCGATGCGGACGATCTGGGCGGGGATGCCCACGGCGGTGGCGTCCTCCGGAACCTCGGAAAGGACCACGGCATTGGCGGCGATGCGGGCGTTGTCCCCCACCTTGAAGGGGCCCAGCACCTTGGCCCCGCAGGAGATGAGCACGTTGTTGCCGATGGTGGGGTGTCGTTTGCCTTGGTCCTTGCCGGTGCCGCCCAGGGTAACCCCGTGGTAGATGAGCACGTCGTCCCCCACCTCGGCGGTCTCGCCGATGACGATGCCCATACCGTGGTCAATGACGAACCTCCGGCCAATCTTGGCCCCGGGATGAATCTCGATACCCGTCCAGAACCGGGACCACTGGGAGACAAACCGGGCCAGGAAGCGGCATTTGTGGCGGTACAGCCAGTGGGCGATGCGGTGGTAAATGGTGGCGTGGACCCCCTGGTAGAGCAGAAAAATCTCCAGCTTCGACCGGGCCGCCGGGTCCCGGCGCTGATAGGCCTCCAGCATTTCGTTTAGGGCTTTGAACATAAGCTCACGGCTCCCTCCGTTATTTAGATGTAGGGCGCGACGACCCGGCGCGCCGCTTCAAGGGGTAACGAAACCTGACGAGCGGCGCGCCGGGTCGTCGCGCCCTACAGGAAAACAAAAACCGCCCTTACGCCCGTAGGCATAAGAGGCGATTGCTCGCGGTTCCACTCTCATTTCTCACTTGAGGGCCAATATCGGGGCCGAACCGGGCGGCATTACCCGCCGCGCTCCCGGACGCACTTCACACCTCTCCGCAACAGGCCCCCTTTCAGCCGGTGAGGGGCCCTCTCTGCGCTGGGATGGGGCGCTACTTTTCCGTTCTTCGCGCTGATAGTATAGTATATTATCATCCACCGGGTCTGGTGTCAAGGTCAGAACGGGATTTTTTCGTCTCCCCTCCGTACGGAGGGGAGACGAGGTGCGTTATTCACACAGCATGATATCATGATAGAACTGGCTCAGCTTCTTCTGGGTGGGGAAGACGGCCACATACATCTGGTTGCCCATGGCCCCGGCCAGCACGTCGGGGATGCGCTCCACCATCTTCATCTGCCCGCCGTACTTTTTCATAATGGCCTCATGGTCATAGGTGAAGGGCTTGCCGTCCCGGCGTCCGGCGTAGGCGCAGAAGGCGTGGGGGCCGTCCTCCTGGGTGGAGCGGTCAAAGGCGATCATATCCGCCCAAATTTTATAGACGTTGGTGGAGTGGGCAAAGTTCATCATATCCGGGCTGAACCCGCCGCAGGGGCGCATGTTGACCTCCAGGCCCACCACGTCCCCCTTTTTGCCCAGCCCCGCCTGGTCCTGGGTGAGGCGGAAGAACTCAAAGTGGACAAACCGGCTCTTCACGCCGAAGCTTTTCACCGTGGCCCTGCCCGCCCTGCGGATGTCGGCGGGCAGGGTCTTGACGATGTAATACAGCAGGCTGCCCCCGTCGTTCACGATGTCCATGATGGACACCGGGGTGACGTTCCCCGTCTCAAAGATGGGATTTCCCTGGGCGTCGATGACCGCGTCGTAGGAGTTGACCTCGGCGTGGACGAACTCCTCCATGATGTAGGTCACGCCGGGGGTTTTGGTCTGGAAAAATTCCTCCAGGTCCTCGCCGCTGGACAGCTTGTGGGTGTCCGACGCCCCCACCCCGTTGTCGGGCTTGACCACCACCGGCCAGCCCACCTCCTGGATAAAGGCCTCGCAGTCCGCCCGGTCCTCCACCAGATGGTATCGGGCGGTGGGGATGCCAGCGGCCCGGTAAAACTCCTTCATCCCGGACTTATACTTGATCCGGGGCATGTCCTCCGTCTGAAAGCCGCTGGTGATATGAAAGTCGGTGCGCAGAGCGGCGTCCCGCTCCAGCCAGTACTCGTTGTTGCTCTCCAGCCAGTCAATACGGCCATACCTGTGGATGAAGAAGGCCACGCCCCGGTAAACGGCGTCGTAGTCCTCCAGGGAGTCCACCCTGTAGTACTCGTTCAGGCTGTCCCTCAGCTCCCAGGACAGCTCGTCATAGGGCTGGTCCCCGATGCCCAGCACGTTCATCCCGTTGTTCTTCAGCTCCCGGCAGAACTGCCAGTAGTTGGTGGGGAAGTTGGGGGAAATAAAGATCACGTTTTTCATATGTCTCTCTCCTTCTAGTATGATCTGACACACGCCGAATGCAGGGCAAGGGCTCTGCCCTTGCCTTACCGCCCCGGCTCGCCGCCCAGCAGCCAGGGGAAGAAATAGGCCGTCTGCTTATACCACCAGGGCCAGTCGTGGGCGCAGTCATAGCCCCAGAAGTCCACCCAGGTGCGGATGCCCTTGCGGTAGAAGATGTCGGCCAGCTGACGGGTGGAGTCGGGCAGCTCCCAGGGCCCCAGACCTACGCAGACGGCGGCCCGCTGGCTGTTGAACATGTCGATATAGGGGTGGTCCTCCGGCAGGTTGGCCATGTAGTGGACGGGGGAGTTCTGATAGACCACCTCGTCCATATAGCCGTCGAAGCCGTAGGCGGCGGTGTAGATGCCGCTGAGGGCCAGACAGCCGCTGAACAGGTCGGGACGGCGCAGGTAGAGGTTGAGGGCGTGGGTGGCTCCCAGACTGCACCCGAAGGCGATAATCCCGGACTGTCCCGTCCAGTCCATGATTCTCGGGGCCAGCTCCCGGGTCAGGTAGTCCATCCACCGCTCATGCCTCCGGGCCCGCCAATAGGGGTCGCCCCTCCGGTCGGACCAGGTCTCCTTGTCGATGGTGTCCACTGAAAAGACGATCATCTGCCCCGACTCAATCCAGGGGGCCAGGGTGTCGGCCATGTGGAAGTCGCCAAAGTCGAAGAACCGGCCGTCCTGACAGGGGATGTACAGCACCGGCTGACCGGCGTGTCCGTAGACCATGACCTCCATTTCCCGCCCCAGGGCGGGGCTGTATTCCTTCAAATATTGCGTATTCATATTGATCTCTCCTATGCTCCGTGGTAGGGCGCGACGACCCCGGCGCGCCGCATATAACGATGGGGGTCCATTCGCGGATTTCATGTAGGGGCGGCCTGTGGCCGCCCGTTCCAAAAACGAATCTTTATTTGCGGGCGGCCACAGGACGCTCCCTGACGACGCGGTCCCTTGTGAAAGGGGTCAAACCTCCACCTCATACATCAGGGTGCTGATAAAAAACGGAATCTGCTTCTCCCAGCTGGCCTCGCAGTGGTCGCCGCCGGGGACGATGCGGCAGGTGAGCTTCACCCCCCGGCTGAGCAGCTGGCCGGCCACCCGGGCGAACTGGCCCTGCATCAGCTCGTGATTGCCCATCTCCCGGGAGCCGTAGTCCATATAGAGCACGGTGTCGGACCGGGGCTCCGCCCCCCGGACCAGGCGGGCCAGCCGGTCGGGGGCCACCCACAGGGAGGGGGACAGCGCCGCCGCCCGGGAAAAGACGTGGTTATACTCCAGCAGGGCATACAGGCTCATCAGCCCGCCCATGGAGCTCCCGGCGATGAAGGTGTGCCCCCGGTCGGGGAGGGTGCGGTACTGCCGGTCAATCCGGGGCTTGAAGCTGTGGACGAACCAGTCCATGGTGATTTTCCCCCGGCCCGTGACGTGGCCCAGGTCCGGCTCGTAGAAGGTGTAGGGCGAATACTCCGACAGCCGCCCGTTGTCCGGGTGGTGGTTGCACTCCACCGCCGCCACAATCAGCGGCGTCTGGAGGGCGTCCAGATAGTCCCCCAGCCCCCAGCTCTTGCCGTAGGTGGCGTCGGAATCAAAAAAGACGTTGTGTCCGTCGAACATGTACAGCACCGGGTAGCGGCGCTCCCGCTCCCACTCATAGCACTCCGGCAGGTAGACATAGACCCCCCGGGCCTCCTCCCCGGTCAGCTCGGGGATGGTCACATTCCATTTCTGAACCATGCGGTACTCCCCCCTGTTTTTTATTTAGTTTATCACAGTAAAGTCACGATTGCAATTCCAGCCGCCGGTTTTTTCCCTATTTCCCGATTTGCCCGGGAATGGGAGGGGGGATTTGTCACATATCACAACGCCGCCGGCGGGCTTTTGGAATTTGGGGGTTGACAACCGGGCGGAGAGCCGCTATAATAGCCACAACAATCAAACAGCAGTCAAACCTTTGAGAAAGAGTAGTAGCCGGTCAAGCAAACCTCAAGAGAGCCCTGGGTGGTGGGATCAGGGCGGGGCGCGGCCGGGTGAATGGACTTTCGAGGGCGGCTTGAACGGGAAACCAAGTAGATGCCGACGGGGACCCACCCGTTATCCATCGGGCACGCGTGATGGCGCGTGAAGCGAGCGGACGTTTCCAAAACGTCAATTTGGGTGGTATCGCAGGAGTACAGCTCTTGTCCCATGTGGGATGAGGTGCTGTTTTTTTATTCCCGGAAGCACCATCTGCCGCCTAAATCTAAAATTTGGAGGAACTCAACATGAAAAAGAACGTGAAAAAGGTCCTGACCCTGGCCCTGTCTCTGGCTATGGCCCTGTCCCTGGCCGCCTGCGGCGGCGGGAACGGCAATACCGGCTCCAACGTGGGCAGCGCCAGCGGAAGCGCCCAGGCTCCGGAGCCCGGCGCCGTCTTCAAAATCGGTATCTGCAACTATGTGGACGACGCCTCCCTGAACCAGATCAACAAAAACATCCAGGCCCGGCTGGGGGAGCTGGGGGCGGAGAACGGCGTCAGCTTTAACATCGACTATGAGAACTGCAACCGTGACCCCGCCCTGATGAATCAGATCATCTCCAACTTCCAGGCGAATAAGGTAGACCTGATGGTGGGCATCGCTACCCCCGTGGCCGTGTCTATGCAGGCCGCCACCGAGGACACCGACATCCCTGTGGTCTTCTCCGCCGTCTCCGACCCCATGGCGGAAAACGTGGCCCTGGTGGACAGCCTGGAGCACCCAGGCGGCAACATCACCGGCACCTCCGACTATCTGGACACCAACTCCATCATGGACCTGATCTTTGCCATCAACCCCGATGTAAAGAAAATCGGCTTCCTCTATGACGTGGGTCAGGACTCCTCCGCCACCCCCATCGCTCACGCCAAGGAGTATCTGGACGCCAAGGGCATCGCCTACGTGGAGCGCACCGGCACCAACGCCGCCGAGGTGACGCAGGCCGCCCAGGCCCTGGTGGCCGAAAAAGTGGATGCCGTCTTCACCCCCACCGACAACACCATTATGGAGTCCTATCTGGGCATCTACGAGATCTTTGTGGACGCCGGAATCCCCCACTACACCGGAGCCGACTCCTTCGCCCTCAACGGCGCGTTCCTGGGCTACGGCGTGGACTACGCCAACCTGGGCCGTGAGACCGCCGATATGATCTTCGACATCCTGTACAACAGCGCCTCCCCCGCCTCCATGGCCGTCAAGACCTTCGACAACGGCACCGCCACCGTCAACACCGAGACCTGCGAGGCCCTGGGCCTGAACTATGAGGACGTGGCCTCTGTCCTCGCCCCCCTGTGTACCAAGGTCCAGACCATCACCACCGCCGAGAGCTTCGAGGATCTGAAGGGGTAAAAAAACGGGACCGGGGTCATTCCCCGGTCCCTGGTCAATCCTTTTTTGAGGCCCTTTTGATCAGCTCGTCTACCTTCCTTCGGGCGGATTCAATGTCTTCACAGCCGTCCAGGATCATACGCATCATTTCCAGTATCGTCTCAAATTGTTCATTCGTCATAACGTCTGTCATATCCTTTCCCTCCATAGTGTCCCTGTGTTCAACAAATCGGGCCTTATGTATTTATTATAACAGCTGAAAAGGCAAAAAGCAAGTTTAAAGGAGGAACCACCATGGACCTTTCCCCGCTGCTGGCCGTGGGGCAGACCGCCCTGGAGCTGGGGCTGATCTGCTCGCTCACCGTGCTGGCTCTGTTTCTGAGCTACTCCATGCTCAACGTCTG
The DNA here is from genome assembly GCA_000492175.2 of Firmicutes bacterium ASF500. Classification (NCBI taxonomy): domain Bacteria; kingdom Bacillati; phylum Bacillota; species Firmicutes bacterium ASF500. The sequence goes on from CP097573.1 coordinate 1,595,874, forward strand.
CGACCTGTCCACCGACGGCTGCTTTACCCTGGGGGCGGCGGTGGGGGCCGTGGTGGCCGCCGCCGGACACCCCCTGCTGTCCATCCCCGCCGCTATGATCGCGGGGATGTGCTCCGGCTTTGTCACCGCCCTGCTCCAGACCAAGCTGGGCATCGACAGCCTTCTGGCCGGCATCATCGTCAACACCGGGCTGTACTCGGTAAATGTGGCCGTCATGTCCGGCTCCTCCCTGGTGAACCTGAACAAGAAGGACACCGTGTTCACCCTCACCAAGGGCCTGCTGGAGGGGACCCCTCTGGCGGGACAGCAAAGCGTCGTGGTGGCGGCGGTGGCGGTTATCCTGACAGTGGCCTTCCTCACCCTCTTCCTCAACACCCGGCTGGGCCTGGCGATCCGGGCCACCGGCAACAACCCGGATATGGTCCGCTCCTCCTCCATCAACCCGGTGTTCACCACCATCGTAGGGCTGTGCGTTGCCAACGCCTTCACCGGCCTGTCCGGCTGTCTCATGGCCCAGTCCCAGAAGCAGGCGGAGATCAACATCGGCAGCGGAATGGTGACCATCGCCCTGGCCTCACTTCTCATCGGCGGGACGCTGATGGGCCGGGGGGGCATCTTCACCCGGGCCGTTGGTATGGTGCTGGGCGCCTTTATCTTCCGGCTGGTCTACGCCGTGGCCCTGCAAATGGATATGCCCACCTTCATGCTCAAGCTGGTGTCCTCGGTGATCGTGGCGCTGGCCATCGCCCTGCCCTATCTGAAGCAGCAATGGCCCACCATCTACCGCCGCCTGTCCTACAGGCAGGCCGCCGCGCGGAAGGGGGACAACTGACATGCTGAACATTTCCAACATCTCCAAGACCTTCAACCCGGGCACGGTGAACGAGAAGCGGGCCATTTCCGGCCTGTCCCTCCATCTGGCCCCCGGCGATTTCGTCACCATCATCGGCTCCAATGGCGCGGGCAAGTCCACCCTGTTCAACGCCATCTGCGGGGACTTCCTCACCGACGCGGGGTCTATCGTCCTCAACGGCCGGGACATCACCTTTACCCCCGCCTTTCAGCGGGCCCGGCGCATTGGCCGTCTGTTTCAGGACCCCATGCGGGGCAGCGCTCCGGGAATGACCATTGAGGAAAACCTGGCCCTGGCGGCGGGGAGCGGCGGCTGGCTGTCTCACGTCAGCCAGGGGGACAAAAAGCGGTTCCGGGACCGACTGGCCCTTCTGGACATGGGCCTGGAGGACCGGATGAAGCAGCCCGTGGGCCTGCTGTCCGGCGGACAGCGCCAGGCCCTCACCCTGCTCATGTCCACCATGAACCCGCCCAGCCTGCTCCTCCTGGACGAGCACACCGCCGCCCTGGACCCGGGCACGGCGGAGAAGGTGCTCAAGCTCACCCGGGACGTCGTCGCCGAGCACAAGATCACCACCATGATGGTCACCCACAACATGCAGCAAGCTCTGGAGCTGGGCAACCGCACCCTGATGATGGACAGCGGCAGTATCGTCCTGGACATCAGCGGCAAGGAGCGGGAGGGCCTGACCGTTCAGGACCTGCTGGAAAAATTCAAGGCCGGCGCGGGCAAAAATCTGGACAACGACCGGATCTTGCTGTCATAAAAATCAATTCCCCACCCCGGTTCGGGGTGGGGAATCTGCTTTACTGGGCGGTGGGCTGCTGGTTGGAGAAGCGGGTGTAGGCCTGGCTCACCTTGGTCTGGGGGGCCTGCTCTACCTGATACCAGCCCTTGGACTGGGCCATTTTGAACAGGTCGGTCTGAATCTGATGGCTCTGGTTGAAGATTTTCAAAAAGTCATCCCGCAGAGACAGACTGACGCACTCCGAGGCGAAGGTGTCATAGTTGGCGGACATCTTCTTCTCGCTGCAAATAAAATCGGTCATTCTCTCCTGGTCGTTCATGCTTGTGCCTCCTTTTATCAGCGCAGATGGCCCAACAGGGTGTTGTAGTTTTCCAGATGCAGGCTGGCGCAGGACTGGAACTTGCTTTTCAGCTCCTGGTCCTGGCTGTCCTGGGCGGCGGACAGATACTTGCAGTGAAGCACCCGTTCAAAGTCCAGCTGGTCGGACAGGGCGGACAGCTCCTTGGTGGTCAGATTGGGCATGGCGGTAACCTCCTTTAAACCCGGGGCGGACCCCGTTACTGGCAGTTAGTCTGTCCGGGAGGTTCCGCATTATTCCAAAAATTTATCCCTTTTCCCTTTCAATCTAAGCCGAATAATTAGCTTTATTATGATGCCCACTATCAAAACAACAATCGTAAATAAGCCATAAACTAAAATGCTTGTGTACCACGGAGCAGACTGCATAGCATATAAATCGGGATGTGTCTTGTAATCCCAAAATACATATATTCCATGTCCGATAAAAACGCCAATGAATGACCCGATTATTATGTTCAAAATACGATTTATTTTTTTCAACATAAGCAATCACTTCCATAAATTTTCGATTTGTTGAGCCAATTATAGCACAGGGTGCCTGTCATATCAATGTTCCTCTGTAAAAATCGCCGGGGTTACATTCCAAAACGCTTATTTTAAATGGGACCTCACGAATCACAGCTTGAAGCGGAACATCCGCTATGGTATAATCAAATTGACGATTTCAGGTTTGCAAAACGGAAGGAGGCTTCTTTTATGCGCAGTCGAAGCCATATCGCCCTGCTGGCAGGCTTTTTTGCCTCTCTGGCGCTGTATGTCCTCCTGTTTTTCTGGGAGGCACCCCTAACGTTGAGCGAGCCGCGAGCCGTCCTGCTGCTCTCCTTCTCCGCCGTCCCCGCCTTCTGCCTCCAGCTGTGGCTGTGCCGGCTGGAGCATGTCCGCTGGACCCGCTGGCTCCCCCTCTGCGCCCTGCTCCTTTTGGCCCTGGTCGGGGCGGCATACCTCTTCGGGCTCGTGGGCAGCGGCTGGGACGCCTTGGGCGGCGGGTTCCTTCTATGCTGGTGCGTTGCCCCGGCGGCTGGGTTTGACCTGGGCTGGCTGGCTCACGGCGGAAGGCTCCCCCGCAGACTGGGCGCGGCGGGGTTGGCCGCCCTGCTGGCGGTCTATGCGGGGCTCAAGATTTTGGGCGGTCCCCGGCCATTTTTCCCGCGGTTCGAGCTGGCAGACCTGCCCGCCCTGGCCGTCCTGACCGCGGGGGCATGGCTGCTGCTTCGGAAAGAGGGCCGCGTAAACAAGAGGGGGAACGAATGACGTGAGGCTTCAAAATCATAGCGCGCGTCAGCGTATCACAACGATTCCCGTTTCCGGGCAGTGTCCATGATGGATAACTGCCCGTTTTTCATTCAATGGAAAAAATTTTTTTGCCCGCTGGGATTTTTCACCCCCCTGACGGATATTACTTGGTGAAAGGCCTTTCCAGAGAACAGATTTCCAAGGAGGTGAGCAGCTTGACCCAGGAGGCGTTTGCCCAAGCTGCCCGGACTTATGGCGACACCGTGTACCGCGTCGCCCTCCACGCCCTGAACCGGCGGGAGGACGCCGAGGACGTGACGCAGACCGTGCTTTTAAGGCTGTACGAACGCGACAAGGAGTTTGAGAGCGAGGAGCACATGAAGCACTGGCTTCTCCGGGTGGCGGTGAACGAGAGCCGCAGGGTGCTGCGCTCCTTCTGGCGGCGGTCCTGCGTCCCCCTGGAGGAGTGGCGGGAGGAGGCCGCCCCGGAGGACCCGGCCAAGGCCGAGGTGATGCGGGCGGTGATGGCCCTGGAGCCCAAATACCGGGTGGCCGTCTACCTCTACTACTACGAGGGGCTGTCCGTGGCCGAGACCGCCGCCGCCATGAAGGCCAAGGTGTCCACCGTCCAGACCTGGCTGCTCCGGGCAAGAGAGCGGCTGCGGAGGTCGCTGACCGAAGAGAAGGAGGGATCTGTCTATGTTCGACCCGAAATTATACCGTGAAGCCTGCCGGGAGCTGAAGGCTCCCGAGAACAGAATCGAGGAGATCATCGCTATGACAAACAATACTGACAAGAAGAAAATGCGCCCCCTGCGCACCGCCCTGATCTGCGCCGCCGCTGCGGCTATGATGGTGGTCAGCGTCGCCGCCGCCAACCCGGAGGGAGTGGAGGATATCTGGCTCACCCTGCGGAACGCCATTCGGGTGGACCAGTACCGGACAGATGTGGTTACGGACAGCGGAGAAAAGGTATCTGTAATCTCCGTACCCCAGGCGCGGCTGGAGAACCGGGACGGCCGTGCTATTCTGATGGTGAACGGCAAGGATGTGGCCGATATCACCGACGCTCTGGCCCGGGACCAGCACTATGTCTATGAGGATGTGGCCGAGGGCAGCAAAATCAGCGTGACTGTGGACGGGACGATTGACGACTGGACTATGACAGCGGACGTGGGCAAGCTGGACGAGGACGGCACCTACAACTGGTTCGGCGGCGTGATTACCACCAGCGAGGACCAGGAGGACGCTCTGACGCCCGGTCAGATTTTTGAGGGTGATTTCTTTGGCGAAGTTTACGAAAGCGTGAGTATTACCGGCGATGAGGACCCGGACGCGGAAGTTAAAGTTGGCGTCTATGAGATCACTGAAAACAACTGAAAACAATCGCACACAGCCTTAAATCAAAACAGCGGGCCGGTAAACCGGCCCGCTGTTTTTGTTCTTACACCGCGTCGTCCTTCCGCATAAAGAGAAGTCCGAAGGACTCCGGACCGCAGTTGCTCGCCACGGCGGCGGAGGCCTTTTGAAGGTAGACCCGCTCAAAGGGGCAGTATTGCTGGACCAGGCCCTGAATGTACTGGAGCTTCCGCTCATCCAGCCCGGAATAGGTGAGGATCAAAACGCGCCGGTCAATGCTTCTGGACTCCTGGAGCACTCTTCGGACGTATTTTTTCGCCGTGCGGGTAAAGCCGCCGATCTCCATGCTGCCCACCACCATCCTGCTCTTTTTCAGCACAAGGACCGGGTGCAGAAGCAGCGCGTCGCAGAGAATCTGTATGCGCCGGGAGAGGTGGCCGGTCTGACGCATCATGTGGGTGGTGTTCAGCAGATAGGAGGTGGAGATGTACCGCTCCATCCGCTTGACCGCCTCCACAATCTCCGCCTTTCCGGCGTGGTGCTCCGCCAGATGGGCGGCCCGCAGTACCGCCAGACCCATACCGCTGGACAGGTGGCCCGAGTCCAGCACCGTGACATTCTCGAAGGATTTTGCCGCCTCCAGGGCGTTCTGATACCCGTCGCTGACGTGGCGCGCCATGGTGATGTGAATCACGTTCTGGGCTTCGGTCAGCTTCTCGGCGAAGAAGCGCTCATAGTCCTCCACGTCGGGGGGCTGGGAGGTCCCCCTCTTCCCCTGGGCGATGTGGGCCAGCAGCTCGTCTGGCATCAGCTCCTGGCCATCCAGGAACCGGCCCGCCTCGGTGCGGACGTAGTAGGGGCAGACCGGGATGCTGAACATTTGAAGCAGCTCCTCCGGCAGGTCGCACACGCTGTCCGTCGTCACCAGGACGGAGCGCCGCTTGACCGGCTCGAAGATCAGCACGTCCTTATCCAGTTCCGCCTGTCCCGTCTCCTCGCAGAGATATACCAGCTCCTTGGGCAGGATGCTCAGCACCGCCGCCTCCAAAAGCGCGCCGCTGACCGGCTTGGCCAGATAGCCGCTGAAGCCCTCCTTCCGGTAGAGCTGCTGGTTATCGCTGCCCGCGTTGGCGGTGAGGGCCACCACCGGCGCCGTCTGACACAGGCCGCCCGGCTGGGCCCGCAGGGCGTGGAGGCATTCGATTCCGTCCATCTCGGGCATCATGTGGTCCATCAAAATGCAGTCGTAGTGGTGGTTCTGAGTCAGCTTCAGGCACTCCGCCCCGCTGGAGGCGGTGTCGATCTGAATCCTCGTCTCGGCCAGCAGCTTGGTGACCACCATCAGGTTCATGTCGTTGTCATCCACCACCAGGATGTGGGCGTCGGGGGCCTCGAAGCTCTGCTGATAGGCTCCGCCCTCGTGAATCCTGGCCCGGGAGGCCAGGGTGAAGGTCCCCAGCTCCTTTTCGTCCACAATGTCCTGCTCCAGCGCGACGATGAACTTGGAGCCCTTGGTATAGACGCTGTTGACGCTGATCTCGCCGCCCATCAGGTCCACCAGCTGCTTGACGATGCTCAGCCCCAGGCCGGTGCCCTCGATGTGGCGGTTTTTCTCCTCGTCCACCCGGCGGAAGGCGTTGAACAGATAGGGGATGTTCTCCTTCTTCACCCCCTGGCCGGTGTCCTCCACCGAGTACCAGACCATCACCCGGTTGAGCCCCTGGCGCTCACAGCGGACGGAGAGGGTGACCGAGCCCTCGCTGGTGTATTTCACCGCGTTGTTCAGAAGGTTAATCAAGATCTGCTTGATGCGCACCTCGTCGCCGCAGAGCATGCTGGGGATGGACGGGTCCACATGGAGCTTGAACTCCAGCCCCTTCTCCTTGGCCTTGACCCAGATGATGTTGACGATCTCGGAAAAGAGGGTGCCCGTCTCATAGGCGGCGTTGATGACCTCCATCTTTCCCGACTTGATCTTGGAGATATCCAAAATGTCGTTAATCAGGGTGAGGAGCAGTTTGCTGGCCCCCTGGATGTTTCTGGCGTTCTCCGCCACCTCCGGCGGGATGTCCCCCCGGAGGGTGATCTCGTTCAGGCCGATGATGGTGTTGATGGGGGTGCGAATCTCGTGGCTCATGCTGGAGAAGAAATGATTTTCCGCCTGATTCAGCTCCTCGATCTCTTTTTTCTGCTGCTGGGTCAGGGCGTTTTCCTCCTCATACATCCGGTTCAGGAACATGAGCAGCACGCTGGTCAGAAGGCCCACCATGACCATGGAGAAGGCGGAGTCGAAGAAGGAGCGCTGTTGGGTGCTCCCGGCGGCCAGCTCAGGGAAATAGAAGGCGATGCCGTAGCACAGCAGGGTCTCCGCCGCGCAGAGCACGAAAAACACCAGCATGCGATTCCCGTGGAGGGTGATGCAGACGTAGATAAAGCAGAGGACGAACCACTCCGGCACCCCGCTGTAAAATCCGCCCGCCGTGAAGAAGGTGAAGGGGAACAGGACCAGAAGCAGGACCACGATGGCCGTGGCCCCCGCCTGAAGCTGCTCCTTTTGGATACTGAACCGGGCAATCTCCGAGATCGCCACCAGGCTCAGAACCAGTATGAAGATATTCAGCACACTCCTGCCCATGGGCAGGGTAAAGATCAGCGCTACCATGCAGATCGCCGTGGAAATGCGGAACATCCGCTCACGCAGGCTGATCCTGTGGTCCAGGATGATGTCAAACCATTTTTTAATCACACAAAGCTCCGCTCCTTTTCACATGGTCCTATATTCCGCCGATCTGTCCGCACAGCCCGTCGTAGGCCTCCAGGAGGGCGGCGTGGTTGGCATGGATAAATTCCACGTCCCCCCGCTTGCCCGCCAGCTCCAGCTCCTTCGCCTGAGCGGAGAGGGCCTCCGCGCCGATGGTCAGGGCGGTGCTCTTGAGGGCGTGGACCTTGATGGCGTAGTCCGCCCAGTTCTCGGCCTCATACAGAGAGACGATCTCCCCCCGCTTGCCCTCGCTCTGGGCGCGGAACATGGAGAGCATTTTTTGGAAAAATTTCTCGTCTCCGCCGCAGTAGTCCAGCCCCAGCTCCACATTGATGCCCGCCTGGGACAGCCGGTCGTAGGGGCTGGCCGCCTTCTCCGGGGCCGTCTCCGTTACGTCCGCCTGGGGCGGCGTCTGGGACGGGGCCTCCTCGGTTAACTCGGGCGTCTCCGCCGGGCCCTCCTCATACTGGACGAACCGCTTGGGAAGCACCCTTCTCAGCACCCGCTCCAGGACGGTCCGCTCGATGGGCTTGGGGACAAACTCGGTAAAGCCCTCGGTGCGGAACATCTCCCGGGCTCCGCTGACGGTGTTTGCCGTGAGGGCGATCACCGGCAGGTCCTGGAGAGCGCCGTCCTGGAGCTCCCGGATTTTTTTCAGGGTCTGCACCCCGTCGAAGCCGGGCATCATGTGGTCCAGGAAAACCACGTCGTAGGCGGTGGTGGCGCACCGCTCCACCGCCTCTCTTCCGCTCAGGCAGATGTCCACCTCGATGCCATAGCTGCCCAGCACGCCCTTGGCCACCACCAGGTTCATCTCCTCGTCGTCCACCGCCAGCGCCCGGACGCCGGGACAGGTGAAGGGCTTCCGCCCGGCGGCCTGGGCCTCGGCAAAGCCCCGGGCCCCCAGGTCCCCGTTGAGGAGGTTGGCCACCGACAGGGCGGAGAAGGGCTTGTGCATGACGTACAGCTTGCTCCCGCTGTCCACGGCAAACTCCTTCTCGGCGATGACCACCACCCGGAGGGCGCCGGCCAGCTCCTCGTAGTAGTCCCGATTCTCCTCATACTCCGGCTGGGAGACAAACACATGGGTCAGCGGGCGGCTGCGCTGTAATTTCATCAATCCCTCAAAGCTGTGGGTCTGATAGCCGTTGATGCCCAGGCCCTCCAGCAGGTTGCGGATCAGGCCGTCGTAGTACTCCCGGACCTCGTCGCAGCTGTACCGGTCCGGCCTGAAATAACAGCCCACGCACACCTGGTCGGCGTGATTGAGGACGATGCAGGGCTGGTCGTCCACCATGCCCTGGGGGATCACGATATGGGCGTGCAGGCCCTCCTGGCCCCGGCTCTCAAAGTGGATAAAGCCCCCCATCGCGTTGAGCAGTCCCCGGGCGATGGGCAGGCCCAGGCCCAGCCCCCCGGCGATGCGGCTGCTCCCCGAGTCGGCCTGATAGAACTCCTCATACATCTGGGTCATCTGGGAGTCGGTCATCCCGATGCCGGTGTCCCGAATGTCGATAATCAGGTTGACGCCATAGCTCTCCATCCGGTAGCCGATGCGGACGTTGACGCCGCCCTCCTCGGTGAACTTGATGGAGTTCTCCACCAAAATTTTCAGCACATGGGAAATTTTTTCCGCGTCTCCCACCAGCACCGCCGGCACCTTGGGGTCGATGTCAAAGACGATCTCCAGGTGCTGGCGGTTGCTCTGGAGGGCGGTCATGGTGATTACGTCGTTGAGCACCGAGGTAATCATATACTCCTCCCGGGCCGGGGTGAGGGTGCCCTCGATGATCTCGGTGTAGTCCAGCATATTGTTGATCTGGTTGGACAGCCGCTTGCCCGCCAGCTTGATGGAGTTCATGTCCTCCCGGATGTCCGGGGCGAGCCGCTTGCCCAGGGCCACCTCGCTGATGCCGATGACCATGTTGATGGGGGTGCGCAGCTCGTGGGACACGTTGGACAGGAAGCTGGCGTTCTGCCTTCCCGCCGTCTCCAGCTCGGTGAACATGTGGTCGTACCACTTCTTCTGGATGGTGCGCTGCTTGATCCAATAGACGGCCAGCGCCGCCCCGCCCAGGGTCACCACCGCCCCCAGCGCCAGACGGAGCCCGTCCCGGAAGTGGAGCCGGTAGGAGATGGTCCCCAGCACCAGGGCATGGTACAGCAGCAGCAGGATGTAGAGCCCCACCATCCCGTGCAGGACCCACTTTTTGTTCAGCATAAACAGGGCCAGAATGATGATGCAGGCCACGGCAGGTATGTCATAGAGGCTGGTCTCATGGACGCCGAAAAAGAAGAATTCCAGCAGCATCAGCCCGGCGCAGAGGGCCTCATAGGCGGCGTCGGAGCCGATCTTTCCGATGTGCAGCAGCCACACGCCGAGACAGCCCGCCCCAAACAGGGGCAGCGTCCACAGCTCCCACGACATCGCCAGGGTGACCAGGCCCAGGACCCCGCTGAACGCCGTGGTGATAACCGCCAGCAGAAGATGCTTGCTTGTCTGCTCCCCCACCTTCATCGCTTCTCCAGCTCCTGAGCCACCCGCTTCCGCAGCTCCTGGGGCGGACAGGGCTTGCGCAGATAGTTCACCGCCCCCAGCAGCAGGGCCTCCACCACGTCGCCCACGTCGCCCGAGGCCGTCAGGAAGATGACGGGGATGTTGTCGGCAAATTCCTTCATGTGCTCGAAGGTCTCCATCCCGTTCATCACGGGCATATCAATGTCCAGCAGAACCAAATCTATCTTCTGGTTCCGAAGGATATGCAGGGCCCGTACCCCGGAATCCGCCAGCAGGACCTCGTAGTCCTCCTCCAGAATCATTTCCGTCCGCATCAGATTCATCTCATCGTCGTCCACTACCAAGATGCGTTTTGCCATTATGGATGCGCCTCCCGTTTTGTATTCCAGTCGTTCCGACCTATGCCCTCTATTCTAAAGGAAGCGCAGGAGAAAATCAAGCGCAATTCAAAAATCCGCCCCGCCAAAACTAACCCGTCTTTTCCTGTTCCCGGCCAAGTGTCCCTTGTATTTTTTAACAGGCTGTTTTATAATAGCTTCAGTGTGTGAAGCTATCCCAGCCACAAAATTTACCGCAAAGGAGAATTCTATGACAGCCAGTGAGAAAAAGCAGCTGATGGCTATGGCCTGCAGGGTGCGCATGGGCGTCGTTGAGGGCACCCACGGCGCCAAGGCCGGCCACCCCGGCGGAAGCCTGTCCGCCGCCGACCTGTTTACCTACCTCTACTTCAAGGAGCTGAATGTGGACCCTGAAAATCCCAAGTGGGAGGACCGGGACCGGTTCGTCCTGTCCAAGGGACACACCGCCCCGGGGCTCTACGCCGCCCTGGCAAACCGGGGCTTCTTCCCCGTGGACGATCTGCCCACCCTGCGGCACATCGACAGCTATCTCCAGGGCCACCCCAACATGAATACCGTGCCCGGAGTGGACATGTCCACCGGCTCTCTGGGCCAGGGGGTCTCCTGCGCCGCCGGAATGGCCCTTGCCGCCCGGCGGATGGGCAAGTCCTGCCGGGTCTACACCCTGCTGGGGGACGGCGAAATCCAGGAGGGTCAGGTCTGGGAGGCCTTGATGTTCGCCGCCCACTATAAGCTGGACAATTTCTGCGCCATCGTGGACAACAACGGCCTCCAGATCGACGGCCCCATTGACCAGGTCATGAGCCCCTACCCCATCCCGGAGAAGCTGAAGGCCTTCGGCTTCTCGGTCATCGAGATCGACGGCCACGACTTTGACCAGATGGAGGCGGCCTTTGAAAAGGCCAAGGCCGCTAAGGGGGTCCCCACCGCCATCGTGATGAAGACCACCAAGGGCAAGGGGGTCAGCTATATGGAGGGCCAGGCCGGCTGGCACGGCAAGGCCCCCAACGACGAGGAATATGAGATTGCCATGACGGAGCTCCGGGCTCAGCTGGCGGAAGTGGAGGCGATGTAACATGGAAGTGAAAAAAATCGCGACCCGTGACAGCTACGGCAACGCCCTCAAGGAACTGGGCCAGCTCCACGACGACCTGATCGTATTCGACGCCGATCTGGCCGGGGCCACCAAGACGGGCATCTTCAAGAAGGCTTTCCCTGACCGCCACTTCAACTGCGGCATCGCCGAGGGCAATATGATCGCCGTAGCCGCCGGCGCCGCCGCTATGGGTCTGGTGCCCTTCGCCTCCTCCTTCGCCATGTTCGCCGCCGGACGGGCCTTTGAGCAGGTCCGCAACTCCATCGGCTACCCCCACCTCAACGTGAAGATCGGGGCCACCCACGGGGGCATCTCGGTGGGCGAGGACGGGGCCTCCCACCAGTGCTGCGAGGACTTCGCCCTGATGCGGTCCATCCCCGGCATGGTGGTCATGTCCCCCGCCGACGACGTGGAGGCCCGGGCCGCCGTGAAGGCCGCCTATGAGTATCAGGGCCCCGTCTATCTGCGCTTTGGCCGTCTGGCCGTCCCCGTCTTCCACGACGAGGCCAATTTCAAGTTTGAGATCGGCAAGGGCGAGGTCCTCCAGGAGGGCAGCGACGTGGCCATCATCGCCAACGGCCTGCTGGTCAACGAGGCGGTAGAGGCAGGCAAGGCCCTGGCTGAGGCCGGTATCTCCGCCCGGGTCATCAACCTGTGCACTATCAAGCCTCTGGACGAGGACCTGGTCCTGAAAGCCGCCCGGGAGTGTGGCAAAATCATCACCTGCGAGGAGCACAGCATCATCGGCGGCTTGGGCGAGGCGGTATGCGCCCTGCTCAGTGAGAAGTGCCCCACCCCCGTCCGCCGCGTCGGCGTCAACGACGAGTTCGGCCACTCCGGCCCCGCCGCCGCCCTGCTCAAGCAGTTCGGCCTGTCGGCGGAGCACATTGTGGAGACCGCCAGGGATTTCTGCGGGAAATGATTGGATAAAACGGCACGGAGCGTCAGCGACGCTCCGTGTTTTTTTGCGGCTATTCCTTCAGGAACGGCACGCTTTCTTTCAATATATTCAGCACAACCGCCAGCTGATTGTCCGTACAATGCTCCAGCAGCTCGTTGACCTCCTGAAGGTATATGTTGCTTTCCCGCGTTCTTTTTTCCGTGGAAAAGGGGACCGAAATAATATCATTGGCGGTGACCCCAAAATATTCGATCAGGTCTACCGGCTTGTCCAGGCTAAATCTGCGTTCCCCGGTCAGGCCCTTCAATTTTCGATATTTTCGAATGTTCTTCCCGATTTCAAAGGATAATTCGTCCATTGAGCCACCGCCTTTCGCAGCTTATATTTTACCGTCCAGACGGATATTTCACGAGTTCCGGAATGCTTTTGATATCATTGCAATACCAAAAAGAACTAGCGGAATCCAACCGGCCATCTCCAAGCCCTCGTCCGCCGCGCAGTCCGTCCCGGCCCCTGACCCGAGCCAGAGCCCACTCCAGAACCGGAACCCGAGCCAATCCTTGAACTGGCCCTGGGCGAGGTGTATACAACTTCTGACTGCGAGATCACCCTCAAGGAGATCTCCTTTACTAAAAAGTGTACCGTTGAGATCAGTTCCGCTTCCAGCAAATCCAGAAGTGCGGCAGAGGGAAATGTTCTACTATCGGCGAAGACGACATCGCTCCGTTGTCCACAAAGACCCAGTGCTTGCCCATCAAAATGCCTGCCGGTCTGGAAAATGCGGAAGAATCCCTGGTGGTTTTCTTCACCATCAACGGCGCGGAATACCAGTATGTGGTCCGGTAACGACCTGACCTAAGCAACCTCTTGCAGTGCAAACGGCGGCCGGCGTTTGCCGCCCAGGCACGGGGGAAAAATTTTTCTTGACATGGCTGCGAATTTGTGGTAGAGTATCATTTGTTCAGACCGGAAGCCACCCATGCCGGAGTGGCGGAATTGGCAGACGCCCGGGACTTAAAATCCCGTGGGAGCGATCCCGTGCCGGTTCGACCCCGGTCTCCGGCACCATATCGCGGGGTAGAGCAATTGGTAGCTCGTCGGGCTCATAACCCGGAGGTTGCAGGTTCAAGTCCTGTCCCCGCAACCAGAAATCCTCTGATTTCGCTTGAAATCAGAGGATTTTCCTTTCTTTTCATCACTTTTTTCGGTAGTAAATTTTTGCTTTCAATTTTTGACCCATTTCTTGACCCATACGGGGAAATGTCCGGAAAGGATTAGAGAGCACCGGAGAGGACGCTGGTCATAGTTTTTGCCGCCTCCCGTTGAGCCGCTGTGGTCACATGGGCGTAAGTATCCAGGGTGAACCCTGCGCTGTAGTGCCCCAGCATCCCGGAGACTGTCTTGATGTCCACCCCGTTTTGCAGGGCCACCGTGGCGAATGTATGTCTCAGGTCGTGAAATCTCACTTTCGGCAGCCCTGCCCGCTTCAGAACCCGGTGCAGCATCTGGATCACGCTGTCCGGCGAGATGGGGCCGCCTGTGGGTGAGGGGAACACGTACTCGCTGCCACCGCATTTTTTCCTCTGCTCTTTCAGGATTCCTACCGCATCCTCTCCCAGAGAGATGGTGCGGTAGGAATTTTTCGTTTTCAGTGGGGCCTCCACCACCTCGCCGTTGATTCGGGAGACCTGCCGCTGAACCCGGAGGGTGCTCTGTTCCAAATTGAGGTCCTCCCATTTCAGGCCGAGAAGCTCTCCCCGCCTCAGTCCTGTGGCTAGTTCGATGTAGTACATCTCGAAAACACCGCTCTCCTTCGCCTCTCGCAGGAAGGAGGCCAGCTGCTCCACCAGGAGCGTCTTCATTTCCCTGTGCTCCAGCTTCGGCAGGGCGCAGCCATCCGCAGGATTGACCGCTATCAGCTTTTGACTTCTGGCGAAGTCCATTGCAGAGGAGATGACCTGGTGGATGTTCCGCACTGTCTTGGGGCTCAGGCCTTTCGGCTGTCCCTTCGCCTCGATTCGGTCCACTCTGCCTTTGGACAGCAGCTTTTTGTAGAGCTTTTGCAGTTCCAGGGTGGTCAGCTTGCCCAGAGGGATTTTGCCGATGTTCGGCTTGATGTGGTTGTCGATGTAGCCTCGGTAGGTCTGGTGGGAGGAGGGCCGCACCTTGATTTTAGCGTAATTCTCGAACCAGATGTCCATCCACTGACCGACGGTGTACTGCGCTGCCTTGAGGGTGTCCACCTCTGTGTTTTCCTGGATCGCCTGCTTCAGCTTTGCTTTTACCTCGGCCTGGGTCTTGCCCAGGACGTTTTTGTAGACCGTCTTGCCAGTTTCCGGGTCTCTACCAGCGGTGTAGCGGCCTTCCCATCGACCGTCTGGCCTTTTGCGGATGCTACCTTCACCGTTTGCTCTGCGTTTTGCCATGCGTATCGCCTCCATTCAGCGACACAACATACCACAGCCTTGGTCCAATAGCCAGGGGTTCAGGGCAGAGTTATCAGAAAATTCAAACTCTCTTGCTATCAGGAAAAATCACCTATTCATTGTTTTCTGCGCAGCAAAATTTGCGTGCTGGCTCACTGCTCCCTCTTTGGTAACGCTGGTGCAACTCATAGACTGATTATCTCATCGCCAACAGCGGTCCACAGAGCCCCAACACGGCGTTTGGTGTGCCGAGGCGGGGATGGGGCTGTCTCTCCCACAAAACCGTACACAGCGGCTTACAGGTCGATACACGGGGGACTTAGTGGCGCAGACTTCTTCCCTTCTTCTGTATTGACTTTGCCCTTTCAGCTCTCATAAAAACTGAAAATTTCTCGTTAGGCCACTGCTGACCCCACGGAATCCGCTGACACTGTAAGTATCGCAGCTAACAAGACGTCAAATCATGAAGCGTCCCCTTAAATTGATGTCATTGACGGACTGAACAAAAATCTTGAAAACATAGGAACTTCGTCCTAAAACCCCCGTTTTCCGTTTCCCCGGCCCGCACTGCGGGACGGTGTGAACCAGCGGGACGCCCGAAAGGCGGCACGCTTTTATCCTGCTTCCTTTTCCTCCCCCTGGTTCACTTCGGCGTTTGGCGTGTTGCTGAACCCATCAGACGGTAAATACTGAAAAGGTTATTTCAGCAGAACACTGACAAACCGCTGCAGCATAGCCGCGGCCTCGGCGCGGGTGGTTATACGGGAGGGGGCCAGCATCCCATTTGGCAGACCGCTGATGATGCCGGAATCCACCGCCCAGGCCACAGCGTCCTGAGCCCAAGGGGACACCGAGGCGGTATCAGAAAATCCGGTCAGGCTGTCCCGACCTCCAGTACTCATATTCAGGAGCTGGGCGTAACGGAACAGCATGACGGCCAACTGTTCCCGTGTGATCTCGTCGTTGGGGCCAAAGCGTCCGCCTCCATAGCCGCTGACAATGCCTGCCTCTGCGGCCCAGGCGATACCCTGCTCATACCAGGCGCCCTTTGCTACATCCGCAAATACAGATTCAGTTTTCTGTGTACCGGCGTCCTCCAGACGGAAGAGCACAGTGGCTAGCATCCCACGGCTCAGGGGCAGGCTGGGTGCGAAGGCGTTCTGGCTGACCCCGGCAAACAGTTCCCGGCCCGCCGCGAAGTCTACGGCAGAGGCATACCATGCGGAGCTGTTTACATCGCTGAAGGGATTGGTATAGTTCACAACCTTGACAGAGGCGTTCTGCTCCAGGAGGAATTTAGCACGGCCTTCTTCCAAAATGGCCTTCTTGATGACCACCTCCCGGCCGTCGGCATGGACTACCACCACCAGCTGTCCCTGTTTGACATTGGGGATCGTGACCAACTGCGGACCCTTGCTGTCTTTGGGGAGCGTGACGATATAGGTATCTCCGTGGCCGGACGTCTCCACCTTCACCAACGGCTGATTTGGCTGTTCCGTCTTACCGCCGGAGGGGGAATTGCCGCCGGAGGAGCTGCCTCCGGAACTGTTGCCGCCGGAGGGACGGGAGTAGTTGGGGTCGTCCTTTTTTGCGTCTCTGGTGTAGAACACCTGGATGGTGTCACCGCTGTGCAGAGGACAGGCGCCCATATAGATATCAGGAATCCTGCCGTTAACCCGGTACATCCAGCCGGAGTCATCGCCATATTCCTTCTCGGCCAGCGCCCCATGGGGGCCGGAGATGGCCTTGATATAGGTGCCTTTTACTCGGGTAGCGGTGCAGCCGTTGTCCGTCAGCATACGGGTAAACACATCATAGACGGTGGAACTCTCATCCAAATTGCTGAGGGTCGTTGGGGCAATCCAGACGGTCCCATCCAGTCCGATGAGGGAGAAAGACACATTATTCAGCACTTCCGTCACTGGGATGGCGCTCTCCGGGTCCCGGGTGCCCCGGACCACGATCATATCCCCTTGGACCTGTGCCGCACGAGCCATCCGTCGGGCCTCCGGCTGGGCAGTGGCGCTGGTGGTCACTTCCTGGTAATAGAGCTTGTCCAGACCGGCGTACTGGGCGTACCGGTACGGGTCGCTGAGATACAGCGCCCCGTACCGCCCCAGAGTCTCGCTGGACAGCCGACTGGTAATGGTAACGGCCTTGGCCTCGGTCTGGCGGGTGACGATCAGATTTTCATGGCTGATGACGTTGGGATTGCTGGACTTGAACAGCCGCCACAGCTCCAGGTCCTCCCAACCCTCTATGGGCACGGGGACGATGCCCCGGCCTATCCTTTCCGAATTTGTATGGACCCAAACCAGTTTGCCGTCCTGCTCATAGACCTCAAAGAACGGGGTCAAGTCGGTACGCACGTTGTCTTTGGTGGTGTTGTTTCCCTTGAGACCGTCGAAATAGGCGGCCTTGACCCGCTCCATCAGGGCTAATTCCCTGTTGATCTCCTCTTGGGTCAGAGCGGGCACCTTGACCTGGAATGTCCGGGAAGTGGTAACACTGGTATCCTTATCATGAAGGGTAACAGTGATGGTCCCTTCCGTGTTCTCCTGACTTGGGCCGGGACGGTAGACCTCCACTCTGGCGGCGTTGTTCACATCCGGGGCTTTGAGGACCTCGCTGTTGCTGGTTGTGATGGTGACAGGATAATATTTGCCGTCTACCCCGAAATCCCGGGTGGTGGGGAGCTGGATGTCGTTAGTTGCGGTATAGACGCCATTTGCATCTGGTGTCAGCCTTTCCCCGATTACTGCGTCGGTGATGCCAGCTTTTTCAAAGCCGGCATCCAGCTTGGCCAGCAGACCGATTCTGATTTGCTCCTCCTGGGAGGCATCCAGCGCCTTGACGGTAACAGAGTAGGTGTTGACCAGGGTGATGGGCGCTTCGCCGTTATTGGTGAGCTGGAAATTGAATGTGGCGGTGAGGGTAACTTGCTGATCTGCCTGTCCCCGCTTGACCACCCCCACATAGGGGTCGAATAGCGTATCAGCAGTAGACTGGTTTTTGCCGCTGATGGAGATAACATTCTCGTCGGAGGACTGCCAGGAGATCAGCGTCCACCTTTTATCGTCAATTACCTTGGGCAGGGACAGATCCTCTGTCACAGGAGCGGTCGTGTCAAGGACGACCTTGCTGGAAATTTCCTCCCGCATGACGTCAGTGACCTTATCTACGTCCCAATAGACGGTAACCGGCACCGTCGCTTCCTGTGTCTGGCCGTCTTTGACCAAGGTAAAGGTCACCTTATAACTGCCAGATCTGATGGCAGGCGTGGTGTTGGGATTAACGTAGAAATAAGTGATATCGCCGTTATCAGCGATGCCCGCGCCGCCGTAGACCTCTTCTACCTTTTTGACGGATGCGATGAAGCCCTCCAGCTTCTGACTCGCCAAATACTGCTCCAGCACTTTGTTTACGTTGGTATCCCGCCCGGAAACAGGGGACATGGTGTACCATTTCAAAGCATCTTCCAGCGTCTTGTCGGTTACAGGAGGCTGAGGGTCGGGGGTTACTGTCCCGGCAGGTCTCACAAGGGAAGGACTGCTGGGAAACTTGTCCTCATTCTGATAGCGGAACGTGAAGGAGAGATGCTTCCCCTCCATATCCGCCGGAATGACAAGCTCTTGGCCGGTTTGGATATTCTTCCAGGTCGTGTCCGCGGTGGTATCTTTACATCTCCATTGTACCATTACCGGGAAAACATCATAGTCCAGTTCACCGCCGCCCAGGACATTGATCTTCGCTTTGACCGTTTCGTCCACGGCCACATTTCCGCTAATCTCCACAGTGGTGATGAAGGGCCAGACGGTGATTTCGATCTCATCAGAATACCCTCCTGCCGTGGCCGTTACAGTGGCTTTGCCGGCTTTTAGAATGCTGACCGTCTGTGTGCTTTTGTTTGCGTCAACATTATTCGGGTCGCTCAGTTCAATGATATCGCCGCCGTCGGTGATGTTCCAAGTGACCGGTATGGGCTCCGTATCCTGATAATTGACGGTCAGCGTGCCGGTGGGCTGCACGCCGCTGTTGGTCATGTACAGCGCACTGCCGCCGGTAATTGTGATTTTTGGGTCCTTGGGGACCAGGGCTGCCCCGGCCTGCCATGCGAGGATAGGCCAGCCACCGTTGATGTTGTTGGCATCCGTTGTGAAAGCACTGCCCAGCTTGCTGGCAAGACCATCGGCAGAGGTGATCTGTTCACAGTTTTCGGCTATTCCAGTTCCAGCACCGCTGGCTCGGGTGATATAATAGCAGTTGGATAATTGAGAAGAACTGTAGAGGAAATCTGCGATGTCAGATGCTGTTCCGCTGCCTTGAAGGTCGCCACGATTATAACAATTTGTTGCGGTGCAGTTATTTTGCAATTGTCCCGCAATGCCGCCAGAGCGGGAAGCGCCGTTAATTAAACCGGTGTTGTAGCAGTTTTCAATAGTAGTGTACTTGGCGTAACCGACAATGCCACCGACCACTCCTCTGGCCTCGCCTGTCACATTGCTCATGTTGACACAGCCAGTAATTACCGCGGTTTGTGAGGCGGTGTTTCCAGCGTACCCTGCAATACCACCAGCATAGCTGCCGGATTTTGTCGTTGTGACACCGCCAGAAAAACTACAGTTCTCAATAGTGCCCTGCTGTATTTTACCAACGATTCCTCCAACATAGTTGTTGGAAGAGGTCACATGGCCTTCGATTTTCAAGTTTTTGATGGTTGCGCCATTTATTACACCAAACAGGCCTTGATTAGCGGCAGTAGCGTTGACCGACAGTCCACTGATAGTGTGGCCGTTACCGTCAAAAGTGCCGGCGTAGGCGCTGGCTACATATCCGTCATTGGGATTGAATGGAGTCCAATCACCGCTCAGTTCAATATCGGCGGTCAATACGACATCCAGTGTGTTTTCGCCGCTGTTGACCCTGTCCCGAAAAGCCGCCAGTTCTTCCGCTGTAGAGATGAGAATAGCGTCTTCTCCTTCCGCCGCCATCGCCGTCCCTGGCAGCAGTCCCAGAACCATAAGCAGGGCCAGTAGCAGGCTCAGTGCTCTGATTTTTGTGTTTTTTCTCATGAAAGCTCCTCCTTTTGTAGTCCCGCAAAGGGTGGTGTCCCTGCGGAGCGCAAACAAAACAGCCACGGCAGATCGTTGCTGATCCGCCGCGGCCGGCTTTTCCGCAGAGCGTTTTGGGTACGCTAACGCGAACCCTCTTGAACATCATAGGTCTTCCGGCTCGCGTGGTTCAAGACAGATGAAATCTGTCCAATGTCTGCCGCTCCGCCTTCTCAGGATCGCTCCCAATGACCGGCTCGCGCCATGAGCAACAGGCTTCCACACATACGGCAACGGGTATTGCTCCGGATTCTCACCGGATTCCCTCATCCCTGCATCTGCACATGAGCAGATACAAGGTCATGATGCTGTTTGGCAGAGAGATTATATCGCATCTGTACTGGAGTGTCAATCATCGTTGTACAGTTCGAACATCATGTTTTATCCTTTTTTTGTTTGCTTCATATCAGATTCTGGATGCATAATTTCGTATCTCCCGACCTTTTCTTCTCCCCTTTAGGGGCAGGGGGTGCCGGGGCAAAGCCCCGGCGAGTGCGGCCGGCGTATAGCCGGACGCTATGCTTGCCCTCCACGGAGGTAGATAAACCGCCCTCCAACTTCCACAAAAGCCGATGCCGCAGGGGCGGCACAAACGGGTATCAATCGCCTCAGCGGGTCTTTTTCCCGCCCCTGCCAATAAAATGGCACACGGGGCTTCACAGGGGCAACGAGGGGGGACTCTGGTGAGTTGTCGAATCTCCCAAAACCGCTTGACAACCTGGTCGGTTGGAGCTTCAATAAGGGCAGAGAGAAAAATTGCTGCTCCGCACGTTAGAGGTTTACACTTTGGTATCGACTCTCCAGTTGTCTTGGAGTTTTTTCATTGTTTTCTCCGTAGCAATTTTTGAGTGGCCTGATCCCTCCTGACCCATAACTTGACCCAGAATAGGAAAAAGACAGTGGGAACAACGGAGGAAAGAGGGCCGGAAAGTATTTGACTCCGGTGGGAAGAGTCTCCGAAAATGCCATAAAGGCCTAAACCGAACTTCGGAGCGCAGCTCATAACCCGGAGGTTGCAGGTTCAAGTCCTGTCCCCGCAACCAATTGATGTGTGGTCGATTTTTTGGAATTTTTGTTTGCATTCCAAAGTCGACCACACATTTATTTTTTGCACGCGAAAGGAGCACAGCCGATATGCTTGACTGTGCTTTGTTCTTTGTAATAGTTGTTTTCCGCTTGAATTGGAGTCAAATTCCCGATACTGGAGTGGGGACGCTCCTCGTTGTAAAATGAGATATACTCCCGGAGTGAGGCGGTCAAATCGCTTATACCTGCATAACGGAAGCGGTGAGTTTCCTCCACCTTCAAACTGGCAAAGAAAGATTCCATCGGAGCGTTGTCATAGGGAACTCCCGGAGCGGAGAAAGATTGTTTTACTCCACAACTGAGAAGCAGGTTTCTAAATTCGTGGGCTGTATATTGGGAACCTCTGTCGCTATGAAAAAGCAAGCTGGCGGGATGGCCCCTCACCTCCAATGCGTCTCGGAATGTTAAGAGTACCAGCGATGTATCCTTATGGAGCGATAATCTTGCTCCTATAACTCTTCTGGCAAACAGATCTAATATTGTACACAGGTAGCAAGTCCCAATATCTGTCTTAAACTCTGTGATGTCACTGACCCATACCATGTTAGGTGCTCGCGGTGAAAATTGCCGGGCCAACAGATTGGCATCACTACTTTGCCAATTTGTATTCGTGCATTCCCTTTTGCTGGGTGGCTGCAGAGCAATTTCGTGGAGCAGCTCTAAAACTTTATGTTTGCTGACTGTAAAGCCTTGACCCATTAACTGTTGGCGAATATTTTCCGAACCAGGTCGTTGAATGCTTCTATCACAGATTTCCTGAATTACAGGAAGAAGTTCTTGGTTGTGCTTTTCGTAAACAGTGACCTCTGGTCTGCGGAAAGTCCGGTAGTATAAATTGGATTTTCGAATACACAATGAACGGCAAACTTGATTGGGACCATAGATCTTAAGTAATGGATAGGCACGGGAAATACGCTGGGCCTCTGGAATACCTGCTATGATCTCATTCAAAAGTTTTAATTCGTTCTGCCTTTGCTGTACTATTAGTTTTAGATGTTCATTTTCCTGCTGTACAGATTTTACACTTAACTGAGTGCTTCGAGCATATTGGGAATCAATATGTCTGAACCATTCTCGTAGGGGCTTGTCGGTTACTCCGGATATTTCACATAGTTCTGTCAGTGTAAATCCATTTCTAAATTTTTCATATAGCGACCATTTATACGCATCACTGTGGAATCTGGACATTATCCCCCTCCGCTTCCTGAGATTCAGAGGGGTAATAAGTATCTGAACGACAGTTACTGGCAAGCCCCATTTGATTCATAAATTTAATGATTTTCTTTTTGCTGGTAACTATGCCCTGATTGCGCAACTGGATGCGGATTCGTTCCGCACCAAGGCGGCCATCGCTCTCTGAGAAGATTTCCTGGATTTTTGAACTGATATACTCATCCTGCTTTTGACGCTCTGCTTTCCTTTGTTCCTGCCGTTTATGATAATAAATGGATGAAGGAGATACTTCAAAGGTTTGGGCAAGAAATCTGGCTGGATATGAATCTAAAAGTGGTAGTGCCATACTGATTCGCTGTCTCAACGGAATTGTTTGGAGGATTCCGCTTGTATGGATAATTGATAAGGAGCGTTCTGCTTCTTCCAGTCTTTGCTTCAGTTTTTCAGTATAAGTAAGAATTGCTCCGATATCTTGAATCGGGAGATCAGTCAGTGGGTGACCATTCAAATCTTTTTTCCAGTCATTAATCCAGCGATAGATTGTGACAAAATGGATTCCAGATTCTTCTGCAATTTCTTTTGGCGTGTATCCGCACACGTATTTTATAAAAACTTCCTGCTGAATACCTTTTGAATATCCCATATAAATACCTCCTGTTGTTCTGATTTAACGCAACAGGAGGTATTTTATCATGTAAGTATAAACCAAAGCTAGAGACACTGAACCAAAAATCACCGTCCTTGACGCCTCATAGCCTGCACAGCAGCGGCAATGTCATCGGAGACACTTTCTTTACTCCATTCGTCCCAGAATTTCACTGTTGCACTGTTAGGCTTTTGTCTGGGAATATCAATTATAATACGGCTGGGCAATAAGGATGCGTCACCTACAGCAATCGCTTCTCCAATATCCAAGATCGGAAGCAGGTCGGCAAAATTACCAATACTGTCTGGAAGAAGTTTTTTGATTACGGCTTGGTCGTCCGCATTAGTTAGACACATAGCAATAAAGTTGCTACTCTGACTGAGCACTGTACGATTCACTTCGGAAGGGCGTTGGCTTACAATTACCAGACCAATCCCATATTTACGGCCTTCTTTTGCAATCCGCTCAAAACTCTGTAAACTCGATAATTCAACCCCCTGCTGAGCATTAGCTGGAATATACAGATGTGCTTCATCACAGAAAATCGCCAACGGATTCAACTTCGTCCTGTCCATCCATTGCTGTACAGAAAAAACGATACGTGCTAGAAGGGATACGATCAACGGGAGGATGTCTGAGGGCACCTCAGAAAAATCCAATATTTTAATGCCGCCACCCTGACTGGCTGGAGCCATAAGTTGTTTGCAAAGTGTTTCCATATAGGAAAAATCCAGCAGTTCTTCCGCATCAGAAAACATGAAATTCAGACGTTTGTCTATCATTTTGGCATTGAGACGTTGGATAAAACGAGGTAGTTTCCCGTGAAAATCTCCCTGCTTTTCCCGGGTTCCTGATCCAGGTACCATTTCTACATTTTTTGCATCTAAAAAGTCAAGGACCTGGGTAATGCGATAAGGCACAGGACTATCCAAAGTGATTTCACTGGCCAGTTCATTGCGCCCAGTTTCTTCCAGCACGGAGATTTTTTCTTTCATCACTGCTTGGCTGAATATCATTGCCTGATTGGGTGCATTAGAATCGGAACGATCCAGCATCAGAGCAAGCATCTCTTCATAACTCAACAGCCAGTAGGGAAGAAACATAATTTGTTCAGAGGGCACATCAGAAGGGCCTGCAATCTTGTAATGTTGGATACCAGCCCCTGTAATAGGCGAGTATTCTCCGTGAATATCAAAGAGAATTGCGTTGCAGGATTTTAATTCTGCAATTTTTTCTAATAGCGTAGCAACTGTAAAAGATTTTCCAGAGCCGGTACTTCCAACAATAACGGCATGGCGTTGGAATAGTTTGTTGCCATCCAGCCATGCGGGTGCTCCATCGTTGATTGTGTACTTACCAATCCGTAAGGGATGCTCCATTCCAGAATCAGCCCCAGAAATCACACTCATAAATGCAGTAAGTGTATCATCTGTCATAATGAAGCATTCCGAATCAATTTCGGGGACAGATTCTAATGTCCGTTTGAATACGTTTCTTCGTTCACCGTCTCTGTCAAGAAGTGTACCGATTAGAGTGACTTTTACAATATCGGTAGAAATAATTTCTTCCGAGTCTTCTACGCCAAGCTCATTACCAAATTTGCGCATGATTTTATTAACCATTCCAATCAAGGTCTGGCCAACTTTAGAGGCACGGATGGCAATCAAATGATTGACCTGGAGTTTGGATAGTTGAGCGGCATCCTCTACCTGTACAGCAATCGTAGCAGTGTCAACACTTTGAACCCGTCCAAATGTATTCATTGTATCAAAATTAAATACTCTCATAGAGACCTCCTAAGAAATAATGTCCATAAAACCATCTATGGTCCAAAATGTCCCGTCCAGTATCTCAATTTCTTTATTAATGCAAATTTCAGTGGTGTTTTTCTTTTTGCCTTCTTGAATGGAGATGTAGTTTTTTGCGTTATTTGCCAATAAATGTGCAGCATGGTCCGATACTTCCTTTGTTAATACAACAACAGGTACACCGCCTCGAGCTTTGGTCAAAATATTTTCTTGTATCTGAGCATCATTAAATCCATACCCAATACATAAAAAGCTTCTGGCTTGTCCTATCCGCTCGTCTGCTGCACTCAGAAGTTGGCGTGGAGTACCTGTTAAAACAGCCGCATACTTTGAAGCACCTGGCGTAATTATTTCAGGAATTAATCCTGGTACCCGATCTTTTAACATTGGAACTGAAACAGCAACATCGTGGGTATCACAAAATACATCCAAAGAGCCATGTACTTTGACCAAATTCACACTTTTTTTCAAAGGAAAATCTTTGTCAAAATGTTTATGGTAGCAGCCATAAAATCCATTTGCAACTGGTATCTGCGCTAAATCACAAGCGTACTCGACGACCCGATCATAGTTTGTCGTTATAATATCGATTTTCTGCGGAGTGGCTTGATAAAGCTTCTTCAACAATTGTGATAATGCCAACTCCTGATGTCCAAAAAGGATACGGCCAAACAATTCAAAATCCCGCGAAGAAATCAATGACCATGTTTCCCATTTAACATCATTGAGTATATCAGGGGGAAATGTAATATCGGAAAGCGCGCTTTCCAAATCTTGGCCAGCCTGAAGATTTTCGCGGAAAGTGTTCCAACATTTTTCACCAGAGTATTTGGAATCCAACTGCTTTATGAGATGTTCCCCTAATTCCTGCATACCTGGGAGTCCATACGGTGCAGAGCTTCCGCTTCCAATCATCAAAAGAGGTGTATCTTCAACTGCAACTTGAATAGCTCGAAAAATATCGTCTCGTTCCATGTGTTCACAACTCCTCAAAAGAACAACTTTCGACATGTAAAGTATAAGCTATTTTGAGGACAAACTCAACCCGCTCTTCAATAATTTTAAACTATCAAACAAATAACGGACAATATATGACAAAATCTCCATAATAGAGACATTCTAAGCAGAAATGGAGGACAATTTATGAAATCATTGTCTAAAGCTATTACTGACTACCTTGAAGTGGGCGAATACGAACGAAAGCTTGCAGCAAATACCCTCAAGGCATATCGAATTGACTTGAGGCAATTTTCCGAGTTTACAGGCGATATGTGGCCCGACCGGGATATCTTAAGCGAGTACATCAAGCACTTGAATCAGAACTTTGCTCCTCGCTCTGTAAAGCGGAAACTTGCAAGCATTCGGGCTTTTTTCCACGAACTCATGTTGAATGGTGTATTGAAAGAAAATCCGTTTGAAAAGCTGCATATCCGTATCCAATCCCCTAAGCAGCTTCCAAGAATTATCCCGGGCCAAATTGTCCAAAGCCTGTTGCAGGGTGCGTATGATGCCTACGACCCTAACCGCCGAGATATCTTACGGGACATCATGGTGCTGGAGCTATTGTTTAGCACTGGCCTTCGCGTGTCGGAATTGTGCGCACTGACCAAGGATACCTTTCTTTTGGAGAATCACAAACTCTGCCTGCTAGTACGTGGAAAAGGAAACAAAGAACGTGTGCTGCAAATCACAACGCCAGAGCTGGTTCAACTTGCAAAAACTTACTTTGGTGAGTTTCAGGAAGAAATACAAGCGCATGGCTTTATATTGCTCAATAAAAGGAAAAATCCCCTTTCTCCTCAGTCAATTCGAAGAATCATTCAAAAATACTTGAAGCAAATTAGGGTAAATTACCCCATTACACCCCATATGTTCCGGCACACGTTTGCAACGTCTCTTTTGGAAGCCGGGATGGATATCCGATACATACAGGCTTTACTAGGTCATAGTTCTATTTCTACAACACAAATATACACGCATGTCGCAACAGCACAACAGACTATACTTCTGGCTGAAAAGCACCCCAGAGGAAAGATGACATTTTCACTTTAATCGCACAGGCCGCCGATTAACCGGCGGCCTCAGCTTGTCGAAAAATGGCCTGTCTGGTAATGAAGCCAGACAGGGCACAACGTTAATGAGGAATAAAATGTAGGAGGAGGGTGTGGAGGAGGGCGGAGCAAAGCGCTTTCTGGCTTTCCATCTTGCCAACTTTTTGAGGTTCATGGCAGCAAATTTAAGCCTCACCCAGTTGGAAACCTGGGCCAGACCACGGTAAACGGTATAGCGCATGGCGTGTTTTTCCTTTGCATCGGCAAAAACTCGCTCAATGGTCTCTTTGCGCCTTGCATAGAGCTGCTTGTACTCCGGGGTGTACCTGGCATCATCGGCCAGTTCCTCATAGCCCTTCCAGATGTGCCGCAGGACAGTCTTTACGAAGCTTTTGGATTTTGTACATAAATGCCGGGTGGGGCACTGGGCGCAAATTTTCGGATCGCTGCAGTATTCACGGTATCCATCCCGGTTGGTGGTGCGGCAGGACAGGATGTGGTATTCCGGGCAGATCACGCAGTCATAATATTCATCATAGACGTAAGACCACCAGGGATGTCCACCCTTCATCGTCATGGGCCGCTTGTAGGCTGTAGACAATACCCGGCCATCTCGAAATACCTTTTTGCAGATATGCGGGGTCTTGTAGGCAGCGTCTGCCACCACTGTTTCCACCTCTGGAAACGATTGAATCAATTTGTCGTAAACATCGTCAAACGCCACGCTGTCATGGACATTTCCGGGGGTGACCACTGTTTCCAATACGTAACCGCTCTTGTCACAGGCGGTATGGGCCTCATAAGCGAAGCACCGCTCGTGCTCCCCTTTGTGGAACATTCCACTCTCCGGGTCTGTGGTGGATACCGTTACTGCTTTCTGCTTTTTCGCCTCTTTCTTCCTCCGGCTCTGCTTCTTTTTTGAGGTGTTGTCCTGTTTCTTCCCTCCAGCTTTGGGTGGTTCTTCTTCATCATCCAGTGGCTTTTTTCCATGAGCCTCCCGGTCCGCGTTCACTTCCGCCAGCAGTTCTTCCTGGTATCGTTTTGCCGCTGCTGGTACCTCCTGCTTCATTTTCTTCTTCAGATTTGCGCTGGCTTTGATGTGTGTCCCATCTATAAATACCGCCGCCGGGGTCAGTGCTCCCGCACTGCCCGCCTCCTCCAATATCCACTGAAACACCAACTCTATCGTTTCCGGAGTGTACCGGTGCCGGAAGTTGTAGCTCACCGTGGAAAAATGGGGCAGCTCCTCACTCAGCGTGTATCGCAGAAACCACCGGTATGCTACATCTGTCTGGGCTCTGCGCAGCGTTCCCCGCAAAGAGGTATTCCCATCCAAATGCTGCAGCAATACGATTTTGAACAGCACCACTGGGTCGATGCTCCGCCGGCCCTCTTCTTTGCTGTACGACGCCTCCACGATTTTGTACAATTTCTCGAAATCTACCGCTGCATCCACCTGCCGCAATAGATGTTCGGGCGGCACCAGGCTTTCTGTGTCCACCATTTCTATGACCCCTCGCTCATTTTTCCCTCGCTCCAACATTTCCCTCACCCCTTACTCCCTATTTTATCATCTTTACATGAAAATGTCTGCCAAAAGGCAGACTTTTTCGACAGGCTGAGGGGGAACGAAATTTCGTTCCCCCTTTGGGGGCCCTCAAAATTGAGGAGGAGGGCGGAAATTTCCGACACCCTCGCATTTCAAGAGAGGGATCAAGTTTGATCCTCTCACCATCAAACTGAGCGACAATTCGTCACCGAGTTAACCCGTCGAATTGACGGGTTAGGTTCCGTCGCATTTCACGACGGAATGTCTAGATTGAAGCTAGGGCTGTCCATTCTGTGGACACCCCCTTATTTCGAATGAGGGTAAAACGAACTATGTTACCGTCACGTGACCGTAAAATGACAGGGCTGCTTGCACATTTTTATCCCCTTATTTTTGTCTAACCTTTTGAGGGTACTTCAAAAAAGGGGCGGCATTTTACATAATAACGGATGCCAGCCAGGTTCCACAAAAGTTTTGCACATTTTCCACACCTTTTTCCACATCCATTCCAGCACAACCGGGCTGGAGTCCGGGGAGTTTCAGAGGGTAAAGCGTGAAAACGTGACTTTTTCAGCGGGGACAGGGTGACATAATTATCCCAGGGAGATGTCCCGGGTGGCGTAGGCGTTCAGGTCCCACCCGGCGGTGTGCCCCGCCTGGAGCTCGTAAAAGCCCTGACAGCCGATCATGGCGGCGTTGTCCCCACAGTATTTCAGCTCAGGGAGAAACAGCGCGTCCCCACTGGCGGCGCAGGCCGCCTGGAGGTCGGCCCGAATGCGGCTGTTGGCGGCCACCCCGCCGGCCACGGCGATCTTGCCATAGCCCCGCTCCCGTGCGGCGGACATCACCCGGGGAACCAGGGAATCGCTCACCGCCCTTCCGAAGCTGGCGGCAAAGGCGGGCAGGTCGATGGCCTCCCCCTTCTGCTCCGCGTTGTGGATCAGGTTGAGGCTGGCGGTTTTCAGCCCAGAGAAGGACATATCCAGCTCCGCCCCCGACACATGGGCCACGGGCAGGGAGTATTTTTGGTCGTCCCCCCCCTGGGCCAGCCGGTCCATAGGCCCGCCCCCGGGGTAGCCGATGCCCAGCACCCGGGCCACCTTGTCGAAGCACTCCCCGGCGGCGTCGTCCCGGGTCCCCCCCAGGACGGACATCTCGGTGTAGGACCGCACGTCCACAATGGCGGTGGTCCCCCCGGAGACGCACAGGCAGACGAAGGGGGGCTCCAGGCCGGGGTGGGTGATGTAGTTGGCGGCGATGTGACCCCGGACATGGTGGACGGGGATGAGGGGCAGGTCCAGGGCCAGCGCCGCCCCCTTGGCGAAGTTGACCCCCACCAGCACCGCCCCGATGAGCCCGGGGGCGTAGGTGACGGCGATGGCGTCCAGGTCGGACTTGCTCAGCCCGGCCTCAGAGACGGCTTTTTCTGCCAGCCCGGAGATGGCCTCCACATGCTTCCGGGAGGCGATCTCAGGCACCACGCCGCCGTAAATAGCGTGCATCTCGATTTGAGAGGACACACAGCTGGACAGCACTGTCCGCCCGTCCCGGACCACGGCGGCGGCGGTGTCGTCACAGGAGGATTCAATAGCTAAAATGTTCATAGAGACACCACTTTCAAAGGAAATAATGTAGGGCGGGACGACTCGGCCCGCCGCATTTCGAAAATATGCGGTTTAACGGCGCGCAGGGGTCGTCGTGCCCTACGGCTTCTCCCCGAACTCCCGGGTCATGATGACCGCGTCCTCCCGGGGGTGCTGGTAGTAGCCCGGGCGCAGGCCTGCCCGTTGGAAGCCGAATTTCTCATACAGGGCGATGGCGGGGGCGTTGGACTTGCGCACCTCCAGGGTGAGGAAGGCCAGGTTGGCCGCGCCGAAGCGGCAGAACACGTCCAGCAGGGCGGAGGCAACCCCATGCCGCCGGGCGTCGGGAGTGACGGCGATGTTGTCGATATACCCCTCGTCCAGAATGGCGTGGAGCCCGGCGTAGCCCAAAATGTTGCCCGCCTCCCCGTCCTCCGCCACGATGAAGCTGGCCTGCGTATCGAAGAGGGCGTCCTCCAGCAGATTTTCGCTCCAGGGGTCGGTGAAGCACTCCCGCTCCAGGGCGGCGATCTGGGGGATATGACTGCGGTCCATAGGGACGATCTCGTAATACATAGGAAAACTCCTTTTTATGGTGTGTAGGGGCCGACGACCTCGGCGGCCCGTCTCTGTGTCATGCGGCGCGCCCCGTGCGTGTAGGGGCGGGTAATACCCGCCCGCTTCTATCGTAAGGTTGGTTGGTGTCCAGCGGGCGGATGATATCCGCCCCTACAGTATGCCAAACAGAATCAATCCGACAGAATTGGTACCCAGGTTGGCCCCCATGTGGACCAGCCAGGAGGGAAACAGGGACCCATCCCGGTCCAGCCAGTCGAAGAGCAGTCCAGCCACCGTCAACCCGGCCACCATGAGGACAATCAGGACGGGCGACCCCCAGTTGCTGGTGATGGACACGTGGTACAGGGCAAAGGCCAGGGCGGAGAAGCCGTAGGCCAGCCTCACGTACCCCAGGCGGTACAGGGTGAGGAAGGCGAACCCCCGAAAAAAGTATTCTTCCAGCAAAGAATTACAAAACGTAATATAGAGAGCGGCCAGAGGGAAGGTCTTTTGGGTAATTCCCTCCTTCACGGCCAGGTTTTCCGGGATAGCGGACAGGTCCAGCCAGGGGGCGAGGAGAAGGTAGCCGCCCAGCAAGAGGAGGAACACAGCCGCCGCCAAGGGGATAGCAAGCCTCAGCGCTTTATAGCCCGGACGCCGGAAGGGCCGGAGGACCGCCCGGTCCCCAGCGGCCCGGGCGTACAAGATGGCGGTTCCCCCAAAGACCACGATTTTCAGTGCGGACTTCACCGGGTAGATGGGCCGGAGCATCCCCTCCACCCAGGCCATCACAAGACAGCCCACTATCACCAGTAGGACAGCGAAAACGGCCCGCTTTTTTGTGTCCGTCATCAGGCAATCCCTCCCAGCACCCGCTTGGCCAGCCGGCCGAAGTGGCGGGCGGTGGTATAGACGGCGTAGCGGGTGGTGGTCTGGGCCGGGTAGGCGTCCTCCCCCCACTCGCCGGAGGCGGCGGGGGCGGGACCCTCATAAATCACATAGGGGGTCAGGCGGCGCTCCAGAGAGCGGACGGTGGGGCTGTCGCCCTCGGTCACCCCGGCCAGCAGATACCGGGACAGAACGTTTTGAACAAAGGTCACGCAGGTGTGGGCCTTGGAGATGGCGGGCCGCAGATGGACCAGGGAGGCCAGGGCGGCGGGGGTGTTGTATATGTACTCCTCCCGCTCGTTCCAGAGCCGGTCTAAATAGTTGCGCAGATAGGTGAACTGGGGCTCCGGCACCTCCACCCGGCAGATCTTCACCCGGGCCGTCCCGGCGAAGGACTGATACCGCAGGATGGACTCCACCACGAAGCCGCCGTACAGGGGAATGGTCCGGTGGAGCCGGGCGAAGGTGTACATCTTGTGGATGTCCCGGCTGAGGGAGAGGGACACATGGTTGTACCGGTTCCGCGTGGCTCCCCGGATCAGCTTTCCCATCCCCGTGGGGGTGGCGGAAAAGACAATATAAATGGCGTTTTCCACAGTGTTCCCTCCTTATTCCAGAATCCCCCGCCGCCGGAGAATGAGCCATGCCACCCAGGCCAGGACGCACCCCGCCGCCGGGGCGATGGACAGAATCATCAGAAGGGCCCAGCCCAAGGTACCATGACCGGTGGCGGTGAAGAAGCCGCAGACAAACCAAAATGCCGCGCCGGCAATGGCTGCTGTGGGCAGGACGGTCACCCAGCGCCGTGTTCTTCGGCACAGCAAGAGCTGTAGGCAGAACGCCGGGACGGCGTGAAAGCCCAGGGACATCCAAAGAAGAAAGCGGCGGGCAAACCAGATTTCAAAGTGGCTCGGAGCAAACTGGACGAACTCATAAGTGAGATAGGTATAGGCCATAGCCGCGTAGGCGGGCAGGGACAGCAGAAATACGGTCAGCAGTATTTTATCGGCACGGTTTTTCATGGACGACCTCCAATCCTGCGGGGCCCGGCCACCTGACCGGGCCAATTCTATCAGGTCATCCCCAGTGTATCAGAGAAAAACCACCTCCGCAACCGATTTGAGACAGTTGGTTGATTTTGGCGGATAAGTGGTCGAAAGTTCCGCCGTTTTCAAGGAGGGCGCCCTCGTCCCGCCCGCAGGCGTCCTGGCTCCTTTGGAAAGGAGCTGTCAGCGAAGCTGACTGAGGATTGCGTTTTGCGAAGCAAAACATACGAAGTATACTAAATTTGCACAGCCCTCGTTTGCTCCGCACATTTCGCCTGCGGCGAAATCAATCCTCCGCCCCAGTTTGCGAACTGGGGCACCTCCTTTCAAAAGGAGGCTTACCCGCTGCGGCGGGGACGGCGGATGTAGGGCGCGACGACCCCGGCGCGCCGTCTCCCGAGGGCACCCGCTCTCCGTGGACGGCGGGCCGAGTCGTCCCGCCCTACAGAGCCCTGCGGGGGTGCGTCCCTGTAGGGGCGGATATTATCCGCCCGCCGGACATCGCCTGGACCTGACGGGTTAATGCGCCTCCGCCCAAGTCTTCCCGGCGTTGGTCTCGGCCAGGAGGGGGACGGACAGAGCGGCCACACCCTCCATCTCCTCCCGGACCAGCCTGCACACGGCCTTGGCCTCAGACTCGGGGCACTCTACAATGAGCTCGTCGTGGACCTGGAGGACCAGCCTTCCTTCCAGCCCTTCGGCGGTCAGGCGGTCCCGGACCCTTATCATAGCCAGCTTAATGATGTCGGCGGCGGTCCCCTGGATGGGGGCGTTGAGGGCCACACGCTCCCCGAAGGAGCGGGTATTGAAGTTGGAGGACTTGATCTCAGGAATCCACCGCCGCCGTCCCCAGAGGGTGGACACATACCCGGCCTGCTTGGCCTGCTCCACCACCCCGTCCATATAGGCCCGCACCCCGGCGTAGTGGGCGAAGTACTTGTTCATATACTCCTTGGCCTCCTGGACCGTGACGCCGATGTCCTGGGACAGGGAGAAGGGTGAGATACCATAGACGATGCCGAAATTGACCGCCTTGGCGCTTCTCCGCATCTGGGGGGCGACCTCCTCCACAGGTACGCCGAAGACCTGGGAGGCGGTGATGGTGTGGATGTCCTCGCCGGACTGGAAGCCGTCGATCATGGCCTGGTCCCCGGCCATATGGGCCAGCAGGCGCAGCTCGATCTGGGAGTAGTCGGCGTCCACCAGCACCCGACCGGCGGGGGCGGCGAACATCTTTCTCAGCTCAGCCCCCAGCTCGGTGCGGACGGGGATGTTTTGCAGATTGGGCTCGGTGGAGGACAGCCGTCCGGTGGCGGTGACGGTGTTCTGGAAGGAGGTATGAATCCGCCCGTCGGGGCCGATCACCTTGCCCAGGCCGTCCACATAGGTGGATTTCAGCTTGGTGAGCTGGCGGTACTCCAGAATGCTGTCGATAATGGGGTGCTCGCCCCGGAGCTTGTCCAGCACCTCGGCGTTGGTGGAGTAGCCCGTTTTGGTCTTCTTTACCGGAGGCAGGCCCAGCTTGTCGAAAAGGATGCCCCCCAGCTGTTGGGTGGAGTTGATGTTGAAGGTGTCCTCTCCGGCCAGGGCGTAGATGGTCTTTTGCACTTCGTCAATCCGGCCGGACAGCATTTTGCCGAACTCTGCCAGCGCCCCCCGGTCGATGAGGAAGCCCTCGGCCTCCATCTCGGCCAGCACTTGGCACAGGGGCAGGTCCACCTTCTCGTACAGCTCCCACATGCCCAGCTCCTTGAGCCGGGCGGTGAGAGTTTCCCGCAGATCGTCAATCAGGAGGCTGTGGCGCATCATGGCCTGGGCGGGGGGCTCCGGGTCGGACAGGGGGCCGAAGGCCCCCTCCTCCAGGTAAAGGTCAGCCTTGGGGAATTGCTGGCTGTAGTAGGTCAGGCCCAGCTTTTCCAGCTCATAGCTGCCGTCGGCGGGGGCCAGGAGGTAAGCGGCAACCTCGGTGTCGAACACGAAGCCGGCGGGTGTAATCCCCTCGGCCAGCAGGATCCGGCACAGATTTTTTATCCCGTGGGCCGCCTTTTTGATGGCGGGGTCGGAGAAGAGCGTCTGGACGATTTCGTTGTAATTTTCCAGCTTGTCCGCCCGAAGCAGGCTGGCGTTCCAGGAATCGTCGTTCAGGTGACACTCCA
Organism: Firmicutes bacterium ASF500; assembly: GCA_000492175.2. Classification (NCBI taxonomy): domain Bacteria; kingdom Bacillati; phylum Bacillota; species Firmicutes bacterium ASF500. The sequence goes on from CP097573.1 coordinate 1,630,143, forward strand.
CGCAGACCGCGTCAAGGGATGGGAGGGCGACAATATGCACCACCTCCTTGGTCCGCCACAGCTCCAGCAGGCTCCGGGCGTGCTCCGGGGTGATCTCCGTCTCCAGATAGCAGCCGCCCTCCAGGGCCCCGGGGGTGTCCGAACCGGCTGTTACCTCCCCCTGAGGGGCGGTGAGTTGATACTGGTCAATGAGCTTGGCAAACTCCAGGTTCAGGAAGAGCTGATACAGCCGGTCGTTGTCCGGCTTGCGGCACAGGTTGTCCTCCGGCTTGAAGTCGATGGGGGCGTCGGCGCGGATGGTGGCCAGGTCATAGGACTGGAAGGCGCTCTCCCGGCCCTCCTCCAGCTTCTTGATCAGGCCGGGCTTGGCGGGCGTGTCCGGGGCGGAGCAGATATCCGGAAGATGGTCGTAGAGGTGGGCGACGGTGCGGTAGAGCTGAATCAGGGCCATAGCCGTCTTTTCCCCCACCCCCTTGACGCCGGGGTAGTTGTCGGAGGAGTCCCCCATAAGGGCCTTTAGGTCAATGATGCTCCAGGGCTCGAAGCCATACGCCTCCCGGAAGGTCTCCGGGGTCATATCCCGGTAGGTGGTCTGCCCCATGCGGGTGGACACCAGCTTGACGGTGGTGGCCTCAGTCACCAGCTGAAGGGCGTCCTTGTCACCGGTGACGATGACGGTGGTCCACCCGGCCTCCTGGTCCAGCCGGGCGATGGTGCCCAGCAGGTCGTCGGCCTCCCAGCCGTCCAGCTCATACATGGGGATGTTCATGGCCCGCAGCACGTCCTTTAAAATGGGCAGCTGGCTGGCCAGCTCCTCAGGCATCCTCTTGCGGTTGGCCTTGTAGCCCTCAAAGGCCAGGTGCCGGAAGGTGGGCGCGGCCCGGTCGAAGGTGACACACAGGGCCTCCGGCTTCTCGTCCTTCAGCAACTTATTCAAAATGCTCAGAAAGCCGTAAATGGCGTTGGTGGGCTGGCCCTCCCGGGTGCTCAGCTTCTTGTTGATCCCATAAAAGGCCCGGTTGACAATGGAATTGCCGTCCAGGACCATCAGTTTTTTCATGTTGGACGCACCTCGTTCCCTTATTGTGATTCAACACTGTAGTATATCATTTTTTGGGAGCCGGGGCAAGAAAACGAAAAAGCTTTCTTCACTTTTTTTGAAGGATGTGGTATAATCTCTCTGCTCCAGGTGCCCGAATGCTTGAATTTGGGAGAATAGGGAAGAAATGTACGGTCCCGCCGCTGTGAGAGAGGAGTCCGGCTTCGATACGCCACTGGGAGACCGGGAAGGCGAAGCCGGGCGGTGAAGCTCAAGTCAGAAGACCTGCCTGGGGAATATAAAAAATGCCGCGTGTGACGGCAGGGAGGTTTATCATGAAAGGAAACAAAAAGACAGTTATGGCAGTGGCCGCTCTGGCGCTAGCCGCCGCCCTGATGCTGGGGCTGTGGTACTTCACAAGGCCCCAGAGTCAGGCGGGGGAAAAGACCATCGTGGTGCAGGTGGCCCACGGCGACCAGAGCACCAAAGACTTTACCTGTCAGACCGGCGCCGAGACCCTGGGCGAGGTCCTGTTGGAGGAGAAGCTGGTCCAGGGGGTGGAGGGCCCCACCGGGCTGTTCGTCACCGTTGTGGACGGCGAGGAGGCCCAAGACAGCCTGCGCCAGTGGTGGTGCGTCACCAAGGACGGGGAGATGCTGGATACCGGCGTGAGCTCCACCCCCATCGCCGACGGCGACCACTTTGAGCTGACCATGTCCACCTACTGAGGCGGCGGCTATGGACAATGGGAAGCTGCGGGCAGAGAGCCGCCGGGTGGTGGTGTGCGCCATGCTGGCCGCCGTGATGGCCGCGCTCCAGGTGGCGATGTCCTTCCTGCCCAACATCGAGCCGGTGTCCCTGCTGATTCTGGTGTACACCCTGGTGTTTGGCCGGCAGGTGTTCTATATCATCTATACCTTTGTCCTGCTGGAGGGCCTGATTTTCGGCTTTCAGCTGTGGTGGGTGACCTATCTCTACATCTGGGCCCTCTGGGCGCTGGCCGTTCTGGCCTTGGGCCGGGGGGAGGAGCGCTCCCCCGTGGTGTGGGCGGCGGCCAGCGGGGCCTTCGGGCTCAGCTTCGGGGCGCTGGACGCCCTGCCCTATCTGGCGGGCGGGCCCATGGCGGCGCTCTCCCGCTGGGTGGCGGGCATTCCCTTTGATCTGCTCCACTGCGCCGGGAATTTCGTCCTGGCCCTGGCTCTGGAGCGCCCCCTGTATCAGGTGCTGGTCCGACTCCGGGACAGAGATATTTGAGATTTTTCCCCCCTCTCCCGCATAGAATGGCGGGAGAGGGGGGAATTTCCTTGGAAGAGCGGATGAACATGGGGGGCGGGGGCGTCCTCACATTGGAGCGGGACGGCTCCCGGGTCACCCTGCGGGCGGAGCGTCCGGCGGACGGGCTGGGGCTGTATAAAGTGTGGCTCCGGGGGGAGCAGGGGGGCAAGCTGCTGCTGGGCACCCTGGCCCCGGAGCACGGGGCGCTGTGTCTCCGGCGCACCCTGTCGGTGAGGGAGCTGGAGCGGGCGGGGTGCTGGCCCCGGTTCCGGGCGGAGGGGGTGCTGGCCTTCTCCTTCGCCGCCCAGGGCGGGCGGTGGTACTGCGAGCAGCACCCGGAGCGTCTGCTGGCCGATCCGGTACTCCGGGCCCAGGTCCGCACCTCCATGCTGTGCCAGAGGGAGGCGTCGGGCTTCTCCCTGGCCGCGCCCTTCCGCACCGACCGGGCCGTACCCCTTGCCGCCCTGTTCTGCCTGGCCCGGGTGGAGCGCTGGGACGGCCGGCCCCACCTGGTCTGGCGCTTCGACCAGGAGGGCCGGCCCAGGATGCCCGAGAGCTAGAAAAATCAGAATGGCCGCCGGCCCCGGAGACCCGGGAGCTGACGGCCATATGCTTACGTCCGCTGGGTGGAGGCGCAGAGGATCAGCGTCCCCGTCAGGCTGACGGCGGAAATGCAGGCCAGCACCGCGTCCACCCCGAAGCGGTCCAGCATAGCGCCCCCCATCAGCGCGCCCAGGACGGTGCCCAGGGTCATGGTCACGGTAAAATAGGCCTGGCCCTTGATGGCGTCCTCCTGGTTCATGATGGCGTTGATGTAGTGGACCGAGGCCACGGCGACCAGGCCGAAGCCCAGCATCTGGAAGATCTGAACGCCCAGAAACACTGGCACGTTGGGGGCCAGCCAGGTGGCGGCGGCTTTCAGGGTGAAGAATACCCCGGCCACCCGCATCCAGGTGTCGCAGCGAATCCGCTTGGACATCAGGGCGAAGAAGAACATGGTGGGCAGCTCATAGCAGGCCGACAGGGCGGCGGCAATCCCCATCTCCCCGCTGCCCCCGCCCTTGCTCTGGACGATCTGGAAGTTGAAGCTGTTCAAAATGGTGTGCCCCGTAAACAGGAGCACCGCCCCCACCAGGAGCACGGCGAAGCGGGGGTACTTTTGAAAGAAGGCCAGAGGGGTCGTGGCCCCCTGCTCCGTCCCCCTCCCGCCGCTCTTGGCGAAGGGGAAGGCCGTCAGGCAGAGGGTGAGCCCCCCGAAGCTGACCGCTATCATCACCGGGATGGAGACACAGCCCACCCGGTCGGTCAGAAAGCCCAGCACGCAGGCGATGGCGGCGTAAGATGCCGAGCCGATGCCCCGGGCCAGTCCCCAGTTCAGCCGCTGTCCGTGGTTGAGGGCCTCGGTGCCGGTGGCGTTGATGAGGGGCTGGGCCAGGTGGAGGAGGAAGAGACTGCCCCCGTACAGCAGTCCGACGAGGGCGGCGGACCCGCCTATCTGACTCAGCGCGGTCAGCCCCAGACCCAGGACGGTGACCAGCCCCCCGATTCCGTAGAGCAGGGATTTGAGGCTGGTCCGCCCCTCGCCCTCCGCCAGGGTGGCGGCGATGGGCTGGACGGCGGCGGAGACAAGGCCGGATATAGCCATAATAAAGCCGATCCGGGTGTTGCTGAAGCCCATAGCCAGCAGAAAGACGCTGGCGAAGCCGGAGATGGTGGCAAACCCCATCCAGTAGAAGCTCTGGATGGCGGTGTAGCGCAGTGTCAGGTCCTTAGTCACGGTCCACCTCCGGCCGGCTGGTAGGTCCGGCGATGGGGCGGAACTCCGGCTCCGGGTCCATGGCCCGCTTGGTACCCACACAGCGGTTGATGGGGGTACCCATCAGGTGGAATTTTTCCTCATAGTCGGTCATGACCCCCTGGATGCCCCCGCCGTGGAGGTCCTGGGTGACCTCCGACAGGTCGAACCCCGCCTTGGGGAACTGGAACAGGGACCACCCAAACAGGTCCTTGTTGTCGCTCTTGAAGTGAATCTGTCCCCCCTGCCTGAGAATGCCCCGGTAGAGGACCAGGAACTGCGGATGGGTCAGCCGCCGCCGGGCGTGCTTGACCCCGGGCCAGGGGTCGCAGAAGTTGATGTAGAGCAGGTCCACCTCGTCGGGGGCGAAGTAGTCCCGCAGGAGGGCGGCGTCCCCGTCGATAAAAAAGATGTTGGTCAGCCCCTTGGCCTGACAGCGCTCCATGGCGATGACCATGGCGTCGGGCACCCGCTCCAGGGCGATGTACAGCACGTCCGGGTTCTGCTCCGCAGTCTCGGCGGAAAAGCGCCCTTTGCCGCAGCCGATCTCCAGCCGTACCTCCCGGGCCTCCGGGTACAGCTCCCGCCATCGCCCCCGCAGCTCCGCCGGATTGGGGACCAGCAGCGCCGCGCACCGCTCCATCCGGAGGGCCAGGTTGGGCTTTTTTCTCATTCGCATTGTTTGATCTCCTCTTTCTCTTCGGATAAAAATATCTTACCATATGCAAAGGAATACTTGCAATCCCTTTTGAAATATATTATAATATTAAAATGGCCGTGGCCGCAAGACAGGGGAGGGAATTTTTCCCGGCGGGGCGGGTCATTTGATAACGGGGTGTTGCGCAGCTGGTAGCGCGCCTGCTTTGGGAGCAGGAGGCCCGGGGTTCGAGTCCCCGCACTCCGACCAGAAAAAGAGGTCAAGAAAGATTTTTGGTGAAAAAACCGAGAGATTTCAAGGCTTCGGAGGCCCTTGGATAGCGAAAATCCAAGGGCCTCAAAATTTAGATTTTTCCCTGCCTCCTATTCACTCAGGCAGGACTTAAACCTGCGGCAAATCAGTTTCAAATTGGGCGCTAAGATTTTTAGCGTCTGCATCGGGCGTCGGTCCGTCAATCCCAAGGGAATTGACAGACCGGCGCTTTTTGTTTTTCCAGGAAAACGCAATACTCCCAGCGCCTGTTTTCAAAACGGGCAAAATCAAAAAGGGCCCTGGACTTTTCAGCAAAAAAAGTTACCATTACATTAGAAAGCAAGGAGGACCAAAATGAACGCAGAAGAAAAAAGCAGATACTTCCAAGAACTAACCCTCAACCTCCAGCGTGAGGGCTTTGCCGTAAAACCAGAAACAGAGGAGGGCCTCCTGCCGGTGGAGCTGGACGGCCAGCTCCTCTGTCTTGCTCGGGACTCCGGCGCGGTGAGGTACCGGAGGGAAGATGTGGCTGATGAGCACAGAAGCGCCGCCCTGGACAGTTTGATCTCCATCGCCAAAACTACCACCGAATATATGAGCCAGATGGAGGCAGCGCCCCAACTGACAGCCAGCGGTTTGACGGGGGACTACAGACTGCTGGCGGATTTCAATGGCGTAGTCCTGGCGGGCCACCCAACCCAGTTCGGTGTTCAATTCATCACCTGGGCGTGGGTACAGGAACGCACTGGCCTGAACGCGGGGAACTTCTACGGGCCTCCCGGCGGCGTGGACAGTTACACCGCGGCCAAGCGCGACTTCGCTACCCGCTCCGGCCTCATTCCCCGCAGTGCCCTTTTTGCCCCGGAGCAGTTGACGGAGATATATCGCTGTATTCATGAAACTCTGGATAGTGGCTATCCTATCACGGAGGAACGGCAGAAGTGTCTGGAATCGGCGGTAGAGCAGATCGAAACTGCTGTCCCGGATCTGGACGAGCGGGTGATACTCTCCAACGACAAGGAGCTGGAGTTTGCAGACATGAAGTTTTCCCAAGATAGCGGGATGCAGTTAAGTTAAAACCCAATATTTGTACCAGTTAAGGCCGTTTCCCTGAAAAAAGGGCAGCGCCTTTTTTCGTTTTGTCCTCTTTTCAGGGATTGGAAATACCAAAACAGGAGGACAAGAAGAATATGGCACGATATTTCATGGGCGATACCCGCCTGGCGGGGGTGGAGCGGATGATGATGGACCCGTCCAGAACGGCACCCACCCGCAACACAGATACCCGGCGAAAGAGGCCCCAAAAGAAGCTGCCCAGCAACCGGCCCGTCAAGCCGAGGCAGCGTGAGTGGGAGATGAAAGAGGGCTTTGAGGAGGGCGGCGGCGTATGAGCTATGTGATCCAAGCGGTTCTGAGCAACCCCCGACGTCCGGAATGCGATCAGATCACGATCCCCTTCCCCATTCCCGTTGATCAGTACGATAAGACCATTGAGATGCTCCAGGCAATTGACCTGGGCTTTTCCGTGAATCGGGACTGCACTGTGGATGAAGTGAACAGCCGGTACAACGTGCTGAACACCCTGGTGGGTACATTGGTCAACATCGACCAGCTGGACTATCTGGCGAAACGGCTGGACGGCTTCTGCTCCGGCGAGGTCAGCCAGTTTGAGGCTATGGCCTACAAGCTGGGGTTGAACGACATTACGGACATAATCAACCTGACATACTGCTGCCAGCAGGCCACGGTCATCACCGACTTCTCTGATTTAGAGGCCGTAGGGCGCAGCCATTTTATGAATCTGAATGGCGGCGTCGCCACGATGGAGGAACTGGAAAACCTGGACGGCGTCGAAACTGCCTGTCTGCTGATTGATGGCGGCGGAGGAGTCATCACCCCTTACGGCGTAATCTACGACAACGGCATGGTGTTGGAACAGCAGTACAATGGACATCAGTTCCCCGCATATCCCTATGACAGCTGTTTCATGGTACTGGAGATTACGCCGAAATGTGGTCTGTCAGAGGGGAAAAATCCGGAATACCTGTACCTCCCCGCAGCAGAACACCAAATTGAAAGAACCCTGCTCCGGGTTGGTATCACCGGGCTGCATGACGCTCAGGTACGCATCAACTGGGATGAAGTGCCGGAAAAAGTGGCGGATGCATTGGAGTTAGACCACCTGAGCGGCGATGATCTCCCGGCCCTGAACCGGATGTGCCAGGCGATTCAGACGCTGACTGAGGCGGATATGGAGAAGCTGAACGCGGTGGTCTTGATGACGGAACCGGGCGACATGATGGCGATCCGCCGACTGGCGGAGAATCTGGATCAGTTTGATTTTGTTCCCGGCATTCAGACCCCGGAGGAATATGGCAGATACATGATCCGGGAATCTGGCCGCTTTGAGTTTGACGAAAATTTGGAGGGCTTTTACAACTACAGGCAGTATGGTGAACAGCAGATCCAGCAGGAAGGCGGGCAGTTCAACGAATGCGGCTATGTGGCCTACCATGGCACAATGCCGCTGGAGGAACTGATGATGGAGGCCCCCGCAGAGAAGCATCAGCGGGAACAGGGACTCCAGATGGGAGGGCTGACGCAATGATTCTTTACCTGGAGTGCCGGAGTTACGGTATTTCACTCGATATCCCCACTACCCGTGATGAGGCGGCAAGCACGATCTTTAGCCTGATCGCAGGCTTTGAGGATGAGCCTGCGGAAATCAGCATCAGCGGTGTGAACAGCCCCATTCCCAATCTCTATCCGTATATCCAGCACGCCGATCTGGAGAGCGGGGCTGACATTGAGAAGCTGAACACCCTGGACGCCAGAATCAACGGTATGACCCAGGAGGAACAGCGCCTCTTTTCCGGGGCGTTGGAATTGGAATGTACCGGTGATCTGGACTTTGCGGTTCATGTCGCAAACAGCCTGGACCGTTATGAGATATTCCCCAAAATCAAGACAGACGAGGATCTGGGCCGTTTTCTGGTGGATACCGCGTTTATAACTGGAAAATTCCGATTTCCGGAGGAGGCCCGGCCCTATCTGGACTACGCCAGGATCGGTGCGGAGCAGCGGGACACTCTTGGGGGTGCATACACGGCCCATGGTTTTGTCAAACGCCGGGAGGAAGCGCCGGTGCAGGAGGAGACACCAAAAGCCATGCTTTTGACACTCACAGCCTCAGAACAGAGTTATCCCCTTGTCCTCCCCGCCTCCGAGAGGCAGCTGGAACACGCAAAGAAGTCCCTGGGAATCGAGGACTTCGCTCAAGCGGTGATTGCCAACGCGGAATATACGGCGCCTTATTTGAATCAGCTGATCCCTATGGACAGTATCACTGTAGAGGATGCCAATGAGATGGCGCTCTGTCTCCAGCGCCTTAAAAAAGACGGCGAGATCATGAAATACTGCGCCGCTCTGGAAGTGGAGGAACCGTCCACCTTCACCGAGGCTCTTGATATGGCCATCGACATCGATGACTATGAGCTGATCTCCGACAGCGAACGGGAGTATGGCCGTCAGGCCCTGCGCCGCATGGGAGCAAATGGTGAAGTTCTGGAGGCCATAGAGGGCCATACCGATTTTGACCAGCTGGGCAGCGAGATGATGGAGGAGGACGGCGTCCGGCGGACGGGATTCGGCCTGGTGCGGCGTCTGGGCACCCCCTTTCCCCCCGTGCCGGAGCCGGACCAGCAGATGGGAGGTTTATCATGCTAAAGCTGAATGTATCCAGCGGCAGGGTACTTGAACAGTTGGAACTGCCGGTACCGCTGGATGAATTCAAACGGAAAGTTGATGAAATCCGTGCGGCGGGCCTGCCGAATGCAGTGCCCTCAATTTATAATGCGTCCAGCCCCGTTCCCGCACTCAACTGGCATGGGTCAATTCCTGTGTCAAAGGGTAAATTTTGAGCGTTCAGGCGGCGTTGCTTCAATGGAGGCAGCACCGCCTGCTTTTATTTCCGACAGACAAAACAGGCCATAGCCTCCACGGTTTCCACCGTCACCTGCTCGTACTGAGCCTCCAGCCGCTTCCGCAGGCTACTCGCCGTCTCATAGGGTGGCGTGAAAAATCCTTTGGGTGTGTAGAGCTTGTCAACGAACCAATCCGTGCGGCGGTTTTCATCTTTCACATAAAAGCAACCGCAGAATGTCCCACCGGGGCAAAGAACACGATAAATTTCTCGGTATGCAGCTTCTTTGTCAGGGAAAGCGTGGAACCCATTGAGGGACAGCACCAGGTCAAATACGCTGTCCCCAAACGGCAGAGCGCCCACATCTCCCTGCTGGAAGATCACATTTTTTAGCCCCGTCGCCTCCGCACGCCGCTGGGCGGTGGCCATCATATCCGGGGAATAGTCCAGACAGGTAATGTCAGCCTGGGGCAGCGTCTTATAGACAGGCATGGTTAGCACCCCTGTTCCCACCGGAACCTCCAGCAATTTGCCAGAGAACCCGTCCGGGATGCGGTCAAGGGCCTTTTCCAGATAGCGGGTATTCTTCTCCTGCCCCATGTTCCACACCAGTCCGCATACCACCCGCCCCGGCAAAGTGGAGCAGGTAATCATGCCATCATAAAAGGTTGCCTCGTTGCCCAGGGAACGGTAGGCGTTTTGAATTTCATTATGACGGCTCATCTGTGAAACAGTCCCTTCTTCTCGTAAGGCTCCTTAGATACTGCTTTGACCTCATAGCCCGTAGCGCCGATGGCGGAGCGCAGATCGGCCTCGTCAATGTCGTTTTCCGTGAGGATCACAGTCTGCCCTTTGCTGTGGAAGGATGTGACCTTCTTCACCGGGAACGCCTTACGGACAGCATCATTCACATGGGCCTCGCACATCCCGCACATCATTCTATCTACTTGTACCGTAATTTTCAGCATGACAATAAACTCCTTTTTAGCCCAGCGCCACATCCAGCGCCAGCATGATGGTAAAACCCGCCGCGAAGAACAGCGTCCCCAGGTTAGAGTGTTCTCCGGCGGATGCCTCCGGGATCAGTTGCTCCACTACTACATAGATCATCGCTCCCGCCGCAAAACCGAGCAGATAAGGCAGAGCGGGCAGGATCAGTCCTGCCGCCAGCATGGTCAGGATCGCTGCCAGAGGCTCCACGATACCGGAGAGAACGCCATATAGGAAAGCGCGTCCTTTTCCCACACCCTCCGCCCGGAGGGGCATGGAGATGATCGCCCCCTCCGGGAAATTCTGAATGGCGATGCCGATGGACAGAGCCATCGTTGCAGTGGCGGTGATGGTATCGCTCCCAGCCATCCAACCCGCCAGCACCACGCCCACCGCCATCCCCTCCGGGATGTTGTGGAGGGTGACGGCCAGTACCAGCATGGTGGTCCGTTTTAAGCGGGTGTGGGGTCCTTCCGGCTGACTGCTGTTCCGGTGCAGATGGGGGACCGTCCTGTCCAGTACCAGCAGGAACAGGATACCCAGCCAGAACCCCACAACTGCCGGAAAAAAGGCCCATTGGCCCATATCCTCCGCCTGTTCCATGGCGGGAACCAGCAGGCTCCAGATCGATGCCGCCACCATGACACCCGCCGCAAAGCCGGTCAAGGCCCGCTGGACCAGCAGATTCATTCCTCTTTTTAAGAAGAACACGCATCCTGCTCCCAATGAAGTTCCCAGGAAGGGAAGGAACAGTTCAAGGACTGCATTTCGTGTCATTTCTTCACACTTGCCTCCAAATAACACAGCGGCGCAAGGCTCCCGCCAAGCAGGGCTGCTTGTCTGATTTGAAAATTATGCTCCGAAACGAACCGTTCAAACCCTTCCGCTGTCCATTTGGAATAGACCTTGAATCCTGCCAGGGTCAGCAGCCGCGCCCTCAAACGGAACCCCGCGCCCCTTCCATGCACAAAGGTTGGAGCGAACAAAGCCCCTCCCGGCTTCAGCACTCGCCTGATCTCCGCCAGCGCCAGCTCCGGGCGGGGCATGATGTGCAGAGCGTTGGAGATTACCACGGCGTCAAAGCTGTCCGGCGCGTAGGGCAGGGCCGTGGCATCCTGAACGGAGAAATGCAGACGGCTGGAGCGGGGCTGTTTCCTGGCCTCCGCGATCATATTTTCAGAGAAATCCGTGGCCTCCCACAGACGGACACGCCCCGCCAGCCGGAAGGAGAGCTGCCCGCTGCCACAGGCCAGCTCCAGCACATTCATCTCCCTGGTCAGGCCGGGACGTATCCTCTCACAGATCGCATCATAGAGTTTCCCGCTGTGTTTCATGAGCGGCCTATAGGATTTTGCTGTCCTCTGCCAAAATTCTTTGTTGTCTCCCGCTTTCATGGATCGTTTCTCCCTTATCCCAGGTCATACTCTGCCCGCCAGCCGTCTCCGGCAATGCTCCGGCAGATTCACCGCCATCGTGCGCACAAAGTCCCGTGTTTCTTCCTCGGTCAAATCAAACCCCATTGCCGGAAGCCGTTCACGAATCAGCTCGATACACTGGAGCATATCCTTTGCCAGCAGAAAGCCGGTATCTGTCAGGTAGATTTTTCCGTATTTCTCCCGCACCAGGAGGTTCATATCCATCAGAGTCGCCATCATTTTCGTGACAGAGGCTTTCGAGCAGTTCAAAGCCTTTGCCACGGCCTGCGTCCCCACGTCTGGAGTGCTTTTGCCCAATTCGTAGATCGCCAGCAGATAGCGAAGATGGGCTTCCCGTAATTCTGCCATAGAATGGTTCCCCCTCAAATGAGAGAAGGCATGAGCAGATCCCGCTGCCCATGCCTCCTCACCGTGTCTTGCAAAATTTGAAGTTTTCAGTGACAGCCCTTGCAGTTCCCGCAGTCACCGTTGCAGACTCCACCGGACTTGTGGGACTTCCACAGGGACCGGACAGCCAGTGCCACAACGCCTGCCAGTACCAGCAGAACGACAATTTCTCCAAGAGTCATGTTTCGTTACCCCTCACTGTGCGGCAGCCACAGAGGTCAGCCGCCGGGTACTTTCCTCGCCCTGATAGCCCTTGCGGAACAACAGAAAGAGGATTCCCGCCAGCAATACCAGAGCCACAACCGTTCCAAGGCCAAATGCCGCTTCTCCGGTAACAAGTCCGCCCAACTGGAAGACAATCAGGCTCACCACATAAGCAAAACCGCACATATAGCCGATGGCGCCCAGGGTCCATTTTACGTTGTTCATTTCCCGCTTGATGGCGCCCATTGCGGCGAAGCAGGGGGCGCAGAGCAGGTTGAAGATCATAAAGCTGTACGCGGCCATGGCCCCGAAGTCCGCCCCGATGGCGGCGTAGATGCCGCTGGCATCCTCCATCAAGTCCGCTTCACCGGCGTACTGATAGAGTACACCAAAGGTGTTGACCACTTCCTCCTTGGCAATGAGGCCGGTGACCGTGGCCACGGTGGCTTTCCAGGCCATATCGCCCACCCAGCCCAGGGGTGCGAAGATAATGGCAACGCCGCTGCCGATGGAAGCCAGAAGGGAGCTGTTGTTGTCCTCCACGGCTTGGAATACGCCGTTCTCAAAGCCATAGCCCTGGAGGAACCAGAGAACGATGGAACTGAGCAGGATAATGGTCCCCGCCCGTTTGATGAAGGACCAGCCCCGCTCCCAAGTGGCCCGGAGGACGTTAGAGGCGGAGGGCGCGTGGTAGGCGGGCAGCTCCATGACGAAGGGGGCAGGCTCCCCGGCAAAGGCTTTGAACTTTTTCAGCATGATGCCGGAGATCACCACGGCGGCAATACCGATGAAGAAGGCGGAGACGGCCACCAGAGCGGACCCGCCGAACACCGCCCCGGCGAACAGGCCGATGATGGGCATCTTAGCCCCGCAGGGGATGAAGCCGGTAGTCATAATGGTCATTTTCCGGTCCCGGTCCTGCTCGATGGTTCGGGAGGCCATGATGCCGGGGACACCGCAGCCGGTTGCCACCAACATGGGGATGAAGCTCTTGCCGGATAGGCCAAAGCGGCGGAAGATGCGGTCCATGATGAAGGCGACACGGGCCATATAGCCCACGTCCTCCAGAATGGCCAGCAGCAGGAACAGCACCAGCATCTGCGGCACAAAGCCCAGCACCGCGCCAACGCCGGCCACGATGCCGTCCTGGATCAGCCCGTAGAGCCAGCCACCCTCGGCCACGCCCAGAGCGCCCAGAATGGTGTCAAATAGGCCGGGGACCATCTCGCCGAAGAGGACATCATTGGCCCAGTCAGTACCCATCGTGCCGATAGAAATGGCCCAGCCGCCCATGGCAATGGCGTAGATGCAGAACATGACCGCTGCGAAGATAGGCAGAGCCAGAATTCGGTTGGTGACGATCTGGTCGATCTTGTCCGAGACGGACAGGCTGCATTTTGCCGCCTTTTTCTTCACCGCCTTGGTGACCACAGAGTTGATGTAAGAATACCGCTGATTGGTGATAATAGACTCCGCGTCGTCGTCCAATTCCTTTTCACAGTCGGCGATGTGCTGTTCCAGATGGGCTTTCAGGTCAGGGCCAAGGGCCAGCTCCTCCAGAACCTTCTCATCCCGCTCAAAAACCTTGATGGCGTACCAGCGGAGATAGCCCTCCGACACCTTGCCCTGGATGGATTCCTCGATGTGGGCCAGGGCGTGTTCCACGCTGCCCGTGAACACATGGGGCAGTTCCCCGGCCTGCTTCTTCTGCGCCAGAGCCACGGCCTTTTCCGCTGCCGCCATGCCGCCCTCGCCCTTGAGGGCGCTCATCTCCACTACCTCACAGCCCAGGGCCTCGCCCAACTTATGGAGGTTGATGGTGTCGCCGTTTTTCCGCACCAAGTCGATCATGTTCACCGCCACTACCACAGGCAGGCCCAGTTCAATCAGTTGGGTGGTAAGGTAGAGGTTCCGCTCAATGTTAGTACCGTCCACAATGTTGAGGATGGCGTCCGGCTTCTCTTTCACCAGATACGACCGGCTCACCACTTCCTCCAGGGTGTAAGGGGACAGGGAATAGATGCCGGGCAGGTCCTGGATGACCACATCCTTATGCCCCTTCAGCCTGCCCTCCTTCTTTTCCACGGTAACACCGGGCCAGTTACCCACGTACTGGCTGGAGCCGGTGAGGGCGTTGAACAGCGTGGTCTTGCCGCAGTTGGGGTTGCCCGCCAGTGCAATCTTGATGTCCATAGTCATTCTCTCCTTTCGATGTTAGCCAAGGCTAACTTATGGCGCAAAGAATAGCGGCTTTCTGCCGCATCAATTTACTGAATCTCGATCATCTCTGCGTCGCCCTTGCGGACAGACAGCTCGTAGCCCCGGACATTCAACTCCATGGGGTCACCCAGAGGGGCCACCTTGCGCACGAAAATCTCCACGCCTTTGGTGATGCCCATATCCATAATCCGGCGCTTCACCGGGCCTTCGCCGTGCAGCTTCACCACGGTCACGGTTTCGCCCACCTTCACATCTTTCAGCGTTTTCATCTTGCTCTCCTCCTTTTTGATTCTTAAATCATAATGCGGTTTGCCATGGTCTTGTCCAGCGCAATTCGGCTGTCCTTCACCTGCACAATCAGGTTCCCTCCGATTTCGCTGACCACCGTCACAGCGCTGTCCACCACAAAGCCCAGCTCCGCCAGATGCTGGCGCACATCGTCCTTGCCGGAGATTTTGCGGACCGTGACCGTCTCTCCGGCCTTTGCCATTGTCAGCGGCATCATTTCCTCGCCTCCCTCCGGGGTGCAGTTAGTAAACTCTAACCTCAGAATTGGCCTTAGTTTACTACTGCTAACCGCCATTGTCAAGGCCCTTTTCAGAAAAACTTGCTTTTTTAGTTAGAATGTGCTAACCTATGCACAGGGATTTATGTGGGAGGAGGAATTTTTGTGAATATCCACGAATCTGCCGAAGACTATTTAGAGACGATCCTAAAACTCCGGGAAGATCACGGAATGGTGCGCTCCATTGATATTGTCCATGAATTGGGCTTTTCCAAACCCAGCGTCAGCATCGCAATGCGAAATCTACGAGAGAACGGCTATATTCAGATGGATGATGAAGGCTATATCACGCTTTTGCCTCCCGGTGAAGAAATTGCCCAGCGTATCTATGACAGACACAAGCTGCTGACACAGGTTTTTATTCAGTTGGGTGTTTCCCCGGAGACAGCGGCGGCAGACGCTTGCAAGGTAGAACATGATCTGAGCGATGAAACCTTTGAGAAACTCAAGGCCCATACCGCTGGCGGAAATTGTCCCCTGAAACCAATTTGACCGCATAGGAGAAACCGGCCCCAAGGCTTATGGGGCCGGTTTTCTTATGCTGTTTCAACTTGGCTCCAGCAGATTCGTCATGCTCCGCAGGCTGACGCCTAACGTAGAGAGGTTATGCAGCATGGCGGAGGTAGCCGGAGGCAGGACGCCAAATGCTCCAAGGGCAATCAGAGCGCCGTTGAAGCCCATGACAAAGCGGTAATTGGAGCGGATACGCACGGTTAGTTTGCCAGCGATCCGCCGCAGGCTGACCAGCTCATGAAGATCATCCGCCGCAATGGTGATGTCCGCGATCTCTCTGGCAATGGCCGCGCCGTCACTGATGGCAATGCCCACATTGGCCTTGGACAACGCCGGGGAATCGTTGATGCCATCCCCAATCATGATTACCGTATGGCCTTTCGCCCGTTCCGCCTCCACAAAGCTGGCCTTATCCGCAGGCAGAATTTCCGCATGGTATTCGTCCACCCCTACCTCTGCGGCAATGGCGGCGGCGGTGCGCTCGTTGTCCCCGGTAAGCATAACAGCCCGCCGGATGCCCAAACCGCGAAGCTGCCGGATCACGGCTCTCGCCTCTGGCCGCAGGGGGTCGGAGATACAGACCACAGCGGACTGTCAGCGCCAGTGATAAAATGTAAAAAAACGCCGAGGAAAAAATGTAGTTTTGTGGCGGAGGAGGCGAAAAAAAGATAGACTCCCAATAGGGCGAAAAAGAGCCCGGAAAGGGAGTCAGAAAATGAAAGGAGCACAGTGGATGGATATCCGAAGCGACAGACAGAAAGGACTTAGCTATGTGGAGCTGGGACGGAAGTACCACATGGACCCGCGGACGGCAAAGCGGTACGCGGAATCGCCGCAGAAGCCGGAGTACACATTGAGCGAACCGAAGCCAACAAAGATGGATCCGTACAAGCAGATCGTGGACGAGTGGCTGGAGGAAGCGCCGTATTCGGCGCTGCGGATCCTGGAGAAGCTGCGGGAAATGGGATTCGACGGAGGCTACAGCATCGTCAAGGCGTATGTGAGCAGCCGGAAGATGGACTTGAATGAGAAAGCAACAGTGCGGTTTGAGACGATGCCGGGAAAGCAGGGGCAGATGGACTGGGGATTCTTCGAGGATCACCTGGTGTACGAGGATGGGAAGTGGAAGAAGCTGTACTGTTTTCTCATGATACTGGGGTACTCGCGGATGCGGTACATCGAATTTGTAACGGATATGAGCACAAACACACTGATTCGGTGTCACCAGAACGCATTCCGGTACTTTGGCGGGTACCCGGAGGAAATCCTGTACGACAACATGAAGCAGGTGGTCATTAAGCGGCTGCTGAAACAGGAGGACTCTACTCTGAACCGGCAGTTTGAGGACTTTGCGGGATTTTACGGGTTCAAGCCCATCCTGTGCCGCCCCTACCGTGGCCAGACGAAAGGAAAAGTGGAGCGGACGGTGCAGTTTGTGCGGGACAACTTCATGGTCGGGATCAAGTACAACAGCCTGGCAGATTTGAATGGACAAGCCTTGGCTTGGTGTAATAAGGTCAATGGCAAAGTTCATGCCACCACGAACGAGGTTCCTTTTGAGCGGCTGAAAAAGGAGGGGTTGAGTCCCCTCTCCAGAGAGTACATCATCGACAAGATCAACCTTAGGCGGGTACAAAAAGACTGCCTCATCTCCTACGCCGGCAATCAGTACTCCGTGCCAGCGGAGTATGTCGGCAAAGATGTGGCAGTCGTAGCCCTCGACAGTATGCTGGCGGCCTACTATGAAGGCAAGCAGATCGCTCTGCACCGAATATCGTATCAAAGGAAGGACATGGTTGTCAATCCTCAGCATTACCGAAGGCTTACGTTGAAGCAGACAATGGATGCAGAAAATATTCTGCTGGAACAGGGCAAAGTGATAGATTTCCCCTTGAAACCCTCTGATTTATCCAGATATGACGAGGTGCTGTATGACTGAATTTACTATGGACAGGCTGAGGGAAAACCTGGAAGCCCTTAAAATGAAAAACACCCTGGAGATTCTGGACAACTACCTGGAACGGGCGGTGGCGGACAAGCTCAACATTGTGGAGGTTTTGGATCACATTTTCTCAGAAGAAGCCAAATCCAAGCGGAAACGGGCCTATGAGAAGCAGATCCAGATGTCTGGCTTCCCCATTAAGAAGACCCTGGACGACTTCGATTTCTCTTTCCAGCCCTCCATCGATAAACGCCAAATCGATGAGTTGGCCACCATGCGCTTCCTGGAGAACGGGGAGAATGTGGTTTTCCTCGGCCCGCCAGGCGTGGGCAAGACCCATTTGGCCTCCGCCCTGGGCCTGGTGGCAGCACAGCACCGTTTCTCCACCTACTACATCAACTGCCACCAGCTTATTGAGCAGCTCAAAAAGGCCCACTTTGAGAACCGCCTGCCGGACAAGCTCAAAGTTCTGGCCAAGTACAGGATGCTCATCATTGACGAAATCGGCTATCTCCCTATGGATATCCAGGGCGCAAATCTCTTTTTCCAGCTCATTGCCAGACGGTATGAAAAAACGTCTACCGTTTTTACCTCCAACAAGACTTTCTCCCAGTGGAACGAGGTCTTTGCCGACGTCACCATCGCCTCCGCCATCCTGGATCGTGTACTGCATCACTGCACCGTTATCAACATCAAGGGTGAGTCTTACCGCCTGAAAGAACGCAAAGAATTTATGCGTCAGAAACAGCAAATCGTGAACACTCTTTTTGAGCAAGGCAGCTGCTGATTTTGTTACCCACCCCCGCCGAAAAACTACAAAATTTCTTCGGCGTTTTCTTACAATTTCATATTGGCGTTGACAGTGCTGGCCGGGAGCCAGATGCGTTACGACTTCACGGTTGCCAACACCAGCAATGTACCGCTCAGTGAATTTTACTGGCATGATCGCATTCCCACCGACGCAGCCCGGGCTACGGTATTTACTACTGGGACATACAGCACCCGGCTCAACTATCGGATTCTCTATAAGACCAACTACTCCGGGACGTATCAGGTGCTGGCGTCCAATCTGATTACCAGCAGCAGCTACTCGTTCAGCCTGAACGCCATTCCCATGCAGGCAGGCGAATATGTCACAGATATTTACTGTGATTTCGGTAAAGTGCCTGTGGGCTTCCATTCCACCAGCAATCCCACGCTGACGGTTCAGGTTCTGGGCACTATCGCCAACGGTTATCAGATCATCAACCGGGCCGACGTGGGCGGCAAGTACCAGGGGACCTGGCAGACCGGGCAGGCTACTTGGGTCACTGTCGTGCGCAAGCTGACCAACACGGTTATTCCCACACTCCCCAAAACAGGTTATTAAGTCAAAGAGGGGGACGGTCCTTTCGGGCCGTCCCTCCACAATCAGCCGCAGTGATACCTGGGCTTGCCAATACTCTTTTTTCCGTACTCAATCGCTTCCGCGGGGCAGTGACAGACACAGGCCATACAGTGGGTACAGCTTTTCCCCCACACAGGCTTTCCGTCCTTTAGGGTAATATTGTTCAGCGGGCACAGCTCCACACACTTTCCGCAGCCTACACACTTATCACCGGCATAAAAGGCGTCGGCCTTCACAAACAGGCGGTAAAAGATGGGATTGACCGCACCGCTCATAAAGCGGTCGTACAGATTGTTTCTTGGAGCTGGAAACGCTTCATCCTTCTCAATCTTATGTGCGGCGGAGTCGATTGCAGGGGCGGCCTTTTCAATGATTTGCTTTGCCTCCGCATCTTTTGGAGCGTTGAACATGGCGATGTAGTTTTCCGGCATGACAACCGGGGCAGTGCCCATATAGGTAAATCCCTTTTGCGCGCAAAGCCTGCGGAGATATTTGGCGGCATTTCCAATTTCACCGCCGCAGTTCATAACAAACCATGCTTTTCCCGCACCAGTAAACTGTGTCGCTTGAATCCACTGCTCCACAATGCGGGGAATACGCCACCCATAGGTGGGAACAACAAAAATCAGCCTGTTATCCGTGTGAATGGTCTGGGTGTCGTTTTGCTTGATCTTGTCGTTCATGCTGATAAGCGTATCGCCAGTGATTTCAGCGATCTTTTTCGCTATATAGAGACTGTTTCCTGTTCCGGTAAAGTAAAAAATCATAACATTCTCCCTTAAAAATCAACGAGGTAATGAAAGCTAGACACTATTTACTCTTCCGCTGGCTGAGTTTGCTTTTTCCTACGTTTAGGGGCAACGCTGTCATAGCTCAATTCCAGCAGCGGGATGATTTGGTCATCAGAAACGGAGCCGTCCAGAACAATGGAGAACCAATGGTTTTTATTCATGTGGTATGCCGGGAAAAACCCTTTCGTCGAGAGAAGGGAACCAATCATAATGGTGCTGCACTTCACGTTCATTACATCAAGGGTCTGTTCCCCGGAGAGGCCCAGCCGCTCCGGGAGGACTCGCATAATGATGGCGTACCACTTCCTGCTGGCGGGATAACGGAACACGGCGCTGTCCGGGCTGTCCGTCCAGAGGTATTCTGCCTCAGTCCCGTAGGCGTCCTGCATATACTGTATGATACGTCCACGCTGAGAGTATTCAGCCATTTCCATCCCCCTGGAACTCTTTCAAGTGCTCCTCATACTCCTGACGCTCCATCTCGTTGGCCTCACGGACAGCGTATTTCCCACAGTCGGGGCACTGCTCCGGCTCAACAGTGCGGCTGAAGATAAAGCGGCACTTGTCGCATACAAAAATCATTTTAATCACCTGCGATATCTTTCTGCTTTTGTATATCAGCCGAGGTATCGGCTGCCGCTACCAGACGGTCAAAATCACTTTGATAGAGTCGGTCCTGGACAACCCGATACTGTTCAAACTCACTTTCAGCAAAGGCTTTCGCGATTGCGGCCGTGACTTTCCCTTTGTCCTGTAAGACTTCTTCTCCATTGAAACGTAAAAACGCATCCAACTTCGCGGCCCAGTCGGCCATGGTCATGGGGATATGCCGCCGGGCCTGTCGGGCGGCATAGTCCAGATACATGGTGACGATCTCATTCAATTCCTGCACTTCTTCTTGAAACAGGTAGTTCTTTGCAATGGATACGTCGGCCTTTACGATTTTGCCGTCCGGAGCGTTCCGCCAGGAGGTCAGGCCCATGTACGGCTTGGTATGGTCGGCGCGGTCCATGATGACCTCCGCTGCCGTACTGCCGTGGGCCGCATAGTGCATTTTGTTCTGGACGGTGGCAAAAAAGTCCTTTGTGATCTTGCTGTCCAGAGAGTAGTCAACTGCTGTTGCGTAGATGTCGGTAATTTTTTGATAGAAGCGCCGCTCGCTTGCTCTGATTTCCTGAATCTCAGAAATCAGATGGTCAAAGTAGTCCTGATCGAAAATTTGGCCGTTGATCAGCCGGGATTTGTCCAGCACATAGCCTTGCTTTGTAAATGTTTCAAGCACATTGGTCGCCCACTGGCGAAACTGAGTGGCCCGCTGGGAGTTGACCCGGTAACCCACGGCGATGATAGCCGGCAAAGTATAGAACTTATAGCGGTATGTTTTTCCGTCGTCCGCAGTTTGTGCAAAAAATGCACAAGCAGAATTTTCATCCAATTCACCGTCCGCAAATATCTTTTTGAGATGTTTGGTGACTACACTGCGGTCCACGTCAAAAAGCTGACCGATACCTTTCTGGGTCAGCCATATGTTTCCGTCCTGCACCCGCACCTCGATACCGCTTTCTCCCGCGTCTCTTGTAAAGACCAGGAAATCAACGGTACTGTTGCGGATTTGAAGTTTTTTTTCCTCACCCATAATGCTGCCCTCACAAATATAATTTCCACCCTATTATAGCAAGAAATCTCTCAATTCACAAGGAGGTATCCAAGTCCTGAATAACCAAGAAAAAAGCAGCCTGTCCCAAGCAGCCAATACCGCCCACACGGTCCATGGCGCAATCAAAACGGGCAAGGCCATCTCCGCTGCCGCAAAGGGCGCGGCAGTGGGCGGGCCCTACGGAGCAGCGGCGGGTGCTGTTCTATATGCCGCACAGCATGGAAAAAAGTTCCTTGCCGCCGTCGCTGTCCTGCTCATGCTCCCGGTGCTGTTCATCCTCATGCTGCCCTCCCTGATTTTCGGAGGCCTGACCAGCAGCGGCGCATCCAGCCAGCCCGTCCTCAACGACAACAATGCCATCGTCCAGAACACCAACGATATCGCCTTTGCTGTCAACCAGGTTCTGGGCGAGGGCATCACCGACGCAGAGGCTCGGATTGCCCAGGACTTTGCCACCACTGGCGGCGACAACTACGAGATTATCAACCCATATGCCACCGACATGAGCAGCAACGTCAACTCCTTTATCGCCCAATACTGTGCGTTCAAGGGAGATACTTGGGATACCATTTCTTTACCCGATATGCAGGCTGTTCTCCGACAAGGTAAAAGCAGTCTGTATTCGTACACGCGCACCAGTGAGAGCAGGGTCGTAGAGGATGATAACCCGGAAACTGAAGACGTCGTAGAAACCAGAGAGGAAACCTGGTACATCTACACCCTCGTTTACAATGGCGAGGGATATTTTGCCGATTCGGTATTTCATCTGACGGACAGTCAGAAGGCGCTGGCTGGAGATTATGCCGAAAACCTCAGTCTGTTTCTAGGGGATGGGATGTTCCAGTACACCGAGTACACCGGAACCATAATTGCCTCTCTGGGCGATGTCCGCTTTACTGACGGTGCTACGGAGGTGGTCTATTTCAATCAGCTGGACGAACGCTGGGCCAACAAGCCATACGGCACAGACAATATTGGCGGCTACGGCTGCGGTCCCACTTCCATGTCTATCGTGGTTTCCTCCTTAACGGGTGACATTGTCGATCCTGTCGAAATGGCGGAGTGGGCCTATCAAAACGGCGGCTGGTGCAGTAAGAGCGGTTCCTACCACGTCCTGATCCCCAATACGGCCAAAGCATGGGGCTTGACTGTAGAGGGCTGTACCGCTTCCGAACCGCAGCGTATCCTGGATGCTCTGAGCAATGGGAAACTGGTGGTTGCCATTATGAGCAAGGGGCATTTTACCTCCAGCGGGCACTTTATAGTTCTCCGGGGTGTGCAGGATGGAAAAATCTTGGTGGCAGACCCTGCCAGCTACAAGCGGAGCGGGAAACTGTGGGACCTGTCTATCATCTTGAATGAAGCTAGTAAAGGAGCCGCCGCGGGAGGGCCATTTTGGATCATTGGGTAAAAAACTGCGGTACAGACTCCGCTATACCGCAGTTTTTTACTTTGGTTGATAATCAGTGTTGTCCTGCCGACAGTCTAACACAGCATCCAAATAGACTGTATCTACAGCGACAGAAAAAATAGCCTTATACCATTTACTGAACAGAGCTTTTCGATAAACACCGTCGGGCAGATTATAGTCTGTTTCCGGTGGAAACTGGAATGGATTTTGTTCCAATGTGTCAAGCACTTTCTCAAATTCAGCAGTCATCCGCTTTGCCGCCGTCACACGAACCTGGGCCAAAAATCTGGCGTGACGTATCAGCATTTCGTCGGCACGCCTGGATACAATGACTGTATATTTACCCACCGGCCTCAACCTCCGCAATGGCTTGCTCCATATCCCGCAGGATATCCCGCGCGTTGCGGCCTTTGTAACCATTCAGGCGGTCTGACTGTGCTTCCAGCAGATCGGCATAGACAGCGTTGCTGGAGTCCAGAGACAAGGAAAGGGGCACTGACTTCTCCCTCACGATTTGCTTCAACAGCATGGTAAATACTCCGGACATTGTGAGCCCGACACCTGACAGAATCTCCTCCGCCTGCATTTTGAGTGTGGAATCCAGCCGAGTAGACCAGTTGGAGTCTCCTGGCATAATAAATCACCAACCTTTCCATTCTAGTGTACTGCAAAGTATTTGCGTTGTCAATACGAACTTAATCTTTAATATCCATCCCACTGCCAAAGTCCCTTGCCAGCTCCTGATCCACATCGTCAGCAGAGTAGAGCGGCCCGGCCTCCAGGGAGTCGATGCCCTTTTTGATTTCCCGGTCAAGTTCAGTTCGGGACATTCCGCCGATTGCGACCGGCCGGTTATCCGGCAGCTGCAAATGGAATGGGAGGCCCCGATGCAGAACAATCTGATGGTAGAACATCTGAACCGCACTGGAGGAACTGATGCCAAGCTGTGACAATATCTCCTCGGCGCTTTCTTTTAGCGTCGGGTCCATTCTAACATACAGGGCAGATGAATTTGCCATAGCGATCACGCTCCTTTCTCATACATAGTATATCGCAAATTGATTGCGATTGCAAGCAAACAAAATATATTTTACAGCTTAATCCCATGTACATGTACGCTCCTATGACCAGGAGCGTACATCTTTTTTGTTTATTTACAAAAAGTTTACAAAATTTCGGGCCGTTTTTGCCTTTGAGCGGTGCGTATTAAATTGAGAGGTAAAGGAGGGAAGTATATGAAGCCTCTCGCCAAACAGCTTTATCTGTTCCTGTCCGCCTGTGGCGGGAACTGGAGAAACACCATCTTTGTCTCCTGTCCAGAATCGGATTCGATTCCTGGGTTCCTGATGGCTGCGGACCGGGACGGATGCCCGGTCATCATGGAGCTGGAATCATTCTATCAGATGACTGGAGAACAGATCGACCCCGCCGAGTGCTATGGGCAGTTGTCGAAGGACGCGTTTGAAAGTGTCTTTGCCCAGTACCTGCTCTGGCACACCAATCAAACTTGAAGGAGGTATCCATAAATGAAGCGAGTCAACATCAAATGTCCCTACTGCGGCTCCCGGGCGTTTCTGCGCCCCGCCGCTGTCGTTTACGGGCAGGGCTGCAAAGAACCTGACACAGAATTGTATGTCTGCGCCAGGTTCCCCGCCTGCGACGCCTATGTAGCCGCCCACCGCCACAACCATCTGCCCATGGGGACGCTGGCCAACCGGGAGCTGCGCCGCAAGCGCATACAGGCCCATACTGCGTTCAACCGCCTGTGGCAAAGCGGTCTTATGACCAAGCGGGCCGCCTACCGCTGGCTCCAGGTGCAGCTGGGTCTGCCCCAGGAGGAGGCCCACATCGCCAACTTCTCTGAATGGCGGTGTGACCAGGTCATCCAGCTGTGCGGCCGCTTTCTGGCCCCAGGCAGCAAGGCGGCATAACCAACAACTTTCACACAGGAAGGAAGGCGAGACCATGAAATACGATTTTACCCTCACACCCAAGCAGCAGAATTTGGCGGAGCAGAATCTGTCTCTGGTGGATAAGATCATTTCCCGCTATATCCATACCAATGAAAATGTCTGCGGGCTGGGCTATGAGGACCTGCGCCAGGAGGGCTGTCTGGCCCTCTGCCGGGCCGCCGCCACCTATGATGGCGTCTCCGCCCAGTTCAGCACCTATGCCACCACCCTGATCCGCAACCATCTGACTGACTGCTGCAAGGCGGTCAGCGCAAGACTGAGAAACCTTCCGGCTGTCCCCCTTGATGTGGGTCCGCCGGAGGAAGACCGACCGCCCGGTTTTCCGGAGCCGTCTGTGGAGGACGGAGTGGACGCCCTGATCGACCGGCTGGACGCGGACGCCCTGCTCTCAGACTGCAAACGTAGATACAGCGGAGTGGCCCGACTGGGCATTGAGGCCCTGGAGCTGAAGATCAAGGGCTACAGCGGCACAGACATTGCCCGGCTCTACAACACCAAGCCCAGCCATGTGGGGGCGTGGATATCCAGAGCCGCGCAGAAAATCCGAAAAGAGGCTGCTGTTGAAAAAAGCATCTCTGAATCGTAAAAGAAAGTAGTAACAAAAAAGGGAGGTCACCCCATGGAAAGCAGTACCTTTTATACCGCAGTCGGTCATTTCCGCCGCAGGACAGATGGCAACGGCCAGTCCTATCCCGTTATTCTGATCAATCAGGAGGAGTATCTGGTGGACATCCAGGAGATGTGCGTCTGGACGATCCTCAGCTGGCGGCTGTTCACCTACCAGCAGGCCGAGGAGGAATACAACTGGTTCACCGGCGCATGGCTCACCAACCCCACCCGCACCTTTGAAGCCTGCCTGAAACGGCTGGAGGTCCGCGGCCTGGCAGCCTCCGGCAGTGGCAGCACAGATTTTGAGGCGCTGTACGATCTGCTGGGCAGTCTAAGCGTGGTCCCCCTGTCCGAGAGCCTTCCCCTGCGCCTGGCCACGTTCCTAAAGCTGATGTTCAAGGGGACACCCTTCTCCACGGCCAGGGAGCTGTTTCAGCGGGACAAGCCCAGCCCGCTGGAGGCTAGGGTGATGGCGCTATCCCGGCAGGCCACCCTCTCCACCGCCGAGCTGGTCAAATGTGCCGAGGTGGACGCCCAGGACGTCTCCTCCGGTGAGAAGATCATGGAAGCGCTCTACAACGATGACTTCACCACAAGCGACAACATCCAGTGGGAGATGCTTCGGTCAGACTACCGGGCGCCCATTACTCTGGCAGTTGCAAATCTCTACCTGCGCAAGCAGATTATCCTGGAACGGATCTGAAAATTTTTCTTTCCGATGCAGAAGAATAAGGAGCTATCCCCTATTTATTATTTGCGGGCAAATCCAAACCACAAAAAGGAGGCATCCCCTATGAGTAAAAAGTATTCCCAATTACAGCTCCCTGACCCCGCGGACCGTGATCCCCACCCCCGGCTTCAGCCATATCTGTCCAGTAGGCCTGTTTGTGGAGTCATAGACCACCAATAAAAGACCGGACGGCTTTACGTAACAATACAAAGCCGTCCGGTTTTTTATTGGAAAGAACTATTCGCCTAAGTCCAAAGAGGGCGATAGATTTTTTGTGAGCCGGACACTCACTACAATCAATTCCAGACCCAGCAGCATAATGTGTGTCTCAAATTTCTCTGTAGGGTAAAACAGAAGCATGACTGAGAAAACGAATCGGACAAGGAATTCTGCGAAGTAACGGAAGGCCCCCATTCCACGGCTATGATCCTGTATCAAAGCGGACAGGGACCTTGAGGCTTTTCGGATGCCGATAATGGCCCAAGTGGTTCCAAGGGGACCAATCGACCCTGCGCCGTGAAACACACACAGAATCCCGATCACCAATAAAACAAACCCACTGGCTAATTCAGTGGAGCGGTCCGCTTCTGCATGGCTGCGGAAATAGGCTGCTATATAGGTTATTCCTGCCACAGCCATCGTACCGCCCAAAATGTATGGCAAGCCTACTGTGATTTGCCGTGGGAAAATGACACATAGCAGACCAATACAGGTGAAAAAAATGTATAATATGCGTTTCATCGGTCCTCACAGTTCTCCTACACAAATGCCAAAACGCTGAAAATGGGAATCAATGTTCCGCCTAGCAGCTGAGAAAACGTATGCCGTCTCATGTAAAGACTGGAAAAATAGACCAGTACCAGTACAACGACAGTTGGAATTGCAATCCAGTGTACTCCGAGCGCGACGGGAACTACCCCTGCGGCAGAAACGCCGGCCGCGTGTCCGCTGGCACTGAAATGGAAGGTTCGATCTAACAGAAGCAGGATAAGACCGGACAGCAGGTAGGTCCCTCCCACCAGGGTCAGCCCCTTGGATACATGGGTGGCCGTATTTACCAGACATTCTCCCAGGAAGCCCAGAAAGGCAAATATCAGGGCAAGCTGCCGCTGTCCGTCCCACCCCTGTTCCTGAAAATAAGGAAGATGCTTTTGCAGCGGGTATGCCAGTATGGGCACAATCGTCAGAAAGAAAATCGAATAGACAAATTGTCCCTCGTTTTGAAAGATCTCCGTTCGACAAACTCGGAGAACAACAAGCATGATGCACGCAAGAACGGGGGTGATGGTAATCCTGTGAATGGTCCGTGTGATTTTATCCATGCTCCTATCCTTCCCGCATAAGACGCCTGCTCACCGCCATCCCAAAGGCGTTGGGCCCCACATGACAGCCGATGCTGCAAGTCAGGGGGCAATGATCCACATCATTCCGAAACAGAGTGCTGGAGGCCATCGCCAGCCAGCTGCCGGAGGAAGCAGGGTCCAAATAGCTGTCCGCCACGGCTACGCTGATATCCCAGCCCCTGTCGGTAAACAGCTCTATGCTTTTGCTCATCTCTTCAATCAGCCGTTTTTTACAGTTGTCCGTACCTCGGACCTTTGCACAGGCGTCCAGCTTGCTCCCTTCGATTTTCAGCAGCGGTTTAATATTCAAAATTGACCCCAAAGCCGCCCCGGCAGCCGTTACCCGTCCGCCCCGTTTCAAATAGTCCAGCGTATCCAGGCCAATGTAGATCATGGAGTCATAGGCGCTCCGCTCCAGCTCCGTCCTGATCTCCGCGGCCGTACAGCCGGCGCCGGCCAGGGCCTTGGCGTCCAGCACGGAATCTCTGAGGGACAGGGAAATGCGGTGGTTATCCACCACCTGAACTTTTCCGCCATATTCCTCCGCCAAGACCTGGGCCGCGTGACAGGAAGAACTCAAGCCGCTGGACATGGGGATATATACCAGCTCGTCATGCTCCTCCAGTACGCTGTCCCACAGGGCCAAGACATCCCCCGGCGCAGGCTGAGAGGTGGAGACCGCCGGACATTGGACAAGGTACTTGTAGAATTGGGAGACCGAGATATCCTTGCCCTCATAATAGGTTCGGCCGTCGATTTGCAGCGGCATTGGGAGAGAATAAATCCCCAGCAGACGGCCTTCTTTTGGGAAAATGCCGCTGTTGGTATCTGTTACGATTGCAGTTTTCATAAACGTACCTCTCATATTTTATTTTCGTCCTGCTCTGGGGCGGGGGTTGTCTTATGATTCCTCACCACCCGCCCGCAGGCCAGGAAGGAGAAGAGCGCCACGGCAAAGCCGCAGCCCATGGCCGCCCAGAAGCCCGGCGACCCTGGGTCGGATACCTGGCTGCCCAGGATTGTGGTGGCAACCATCCCTGGCGCAAGCCCTAAGATACTTCCAGCCAGATAGGCGGGGTAATTCAGCCTGACGCAGCCGAAATACAGACTGACCACATCCCCCGGCAGGACCCCGGCCGACCGGGTAAGTACCGCGAACTGAAGACCGCTTTTCCGGCGCAGCGTCTCCAGAATCTCCAGCCTGGGATATTTGGCCCGCAGGTGGTCCAGCAGCCTGGACCCCAGCAGCCGCCCCATAAAATAGGGGATGGTATCGCATACCACCAGTCCCAGCACATTGATCAGAATGGCCTCCGGCAGAGGAAACAAAATGCCGCACAGAAGGTACAGCGTCACCAGGGGAAAAAATACCGTAAGACTTTTTACCCCGTACATGAGCGTCACAAGCAGAATTGCCAGCCCGCGATTTTGGGGGAGCCACTGTGCCAGGTCCTGGTACGTCAGCGACCGGCCGATCCAAAAAAAGGCTGTGATGCAGACCGCTATGGACACAATGGGGATCGCTTTGTACCAGCTCATTTTGGTTCGTTTCATGATGGAGCAGACCTCTTTTCCCAAGTGTATTGAAAATTTGTCCTTTTCTGTTGCTTTTTTTCGGTGCGGAAGCTATAATTTTAACGCAATCTATGGGTCCCGGGAAAGGAGAAAGCCATGATACGGACGCATGACGCGATTATCCAGTCCTTCGCGCAGCTGTTGGACGAAAAGCCGCTGAATAAGATTACGGTGAAGGATATCGTTGCCCGGTGTGACATCAATCGAAACACTTTTTACTACCACTTTGCTGATATTCCGGCTCTGGTAGAGGAGATGATGAGCGAAAAGGCGGACTATCTGATAAAAACCTACTATCAGCCGGACCAGCCCATTGAGTATATCCGGCCGCTGATTCAATATGGGCTGGAGCATAGGCGCGCTGTGCTCCATGTGTACCGGTATGTGGACCGGGAGCTGTTTTTGCTCTATCTGAACCGGCTGTCCCTCAAGCTGATGCAGGAATATTTTCACGCTGCCACGGATGGAACGGAAACCTCCGGGGAGGCGGCAGAGACGCTGATTCGTTTTTATAAATGCGCTATGGTGGGCCTGCTGCTGGACTGGCTGGACGGTAACATGAAGGAGGATATGCTGGCGCTGACCCAGCGGCTGTGCGTTCTGCTGGAGGGGATGGGCAAACAGGCCCTGGAAAAGAACATCTAAAATATCAGGGAGGGGCTCAGGCCCCTCCCTTTGCTGTCAAGGTGTCAATCCGTATGCCCACAGCCAGCGCAGCTCCACAATGTGTCCGCCACGGGCTTCCACTGGGCGGCGTACTGGTCGCATTTGGCGCACAGGTGCTCCACGCTCTCCGGGGACATGGGATCGGTGGAGTGGGCTCCGCTCTCCGCCACCATCTGCCGCAGCTTCTCCGGGTTCTCCAGCATGGGGCAGGGCCGGAGCATGTTGTCGTTGAAGGGCTGATTCCGGTGGTAGGCCATAAAAATGGGGCTCTTCAGCGCGTCCAGCAGGGACATCTCCCGGATGTTGGCGTTGGAGTAGTGGATGAACACGCAGGGATCCACGTCGCCGTTGGCGTTGATATGCAGATAGCGCCATCCGCCGGCGATACACCCGCCCACATACTCCGCGTCGTTCTGGAAGTCCATGGCGAACAGGGGCTTTTCCGCCCGGAGCCTGCGGACCCGGTGGTAGACCTCCAGCCGCTGTTCCGGAGTGGGCAGCAGCTCGGGAGCGGCGTCGTTGCCCACGGGCATGTAGTGGAAGTACCAGATGAAGTAGGCTCCCATTTCGATCAGACTGTCGTAATACTCCTCCGAGGTGATGGAGTCCCAGTTCTGGCTGGTGTAGCAGGAGGAGATGCCATAGGGCAGCTTGTACTCCCGGAGCAGAGACATAGCCCGCAGGACTTTTTGGTAAGTGCCCTCGCCCCGGCGGGAGTCGGTGGCCGCCTCGTCCCCTTCCATGGAGATGGAGGGGATGAAGTTGCCCACCCGGAGCATTTCTTGGGCGAACTTCTCGTCGATCAGCGTGGCGTTGGTGAAGCAGAGGAATACGCAGTCGTCGTGCTTCTCACAGATGCGGATGAGGTCGTCCTTACGCACCAGGGGTTCCCCGCCGGTATAGATGTACAGATAGATGCCAAGCTCCTTCCCCTGCTGTACGATACTGTCGATCTCGTCCAGGGTCAGGTTGAGCTTGCTGCCGTACTCCGCCGCCCAGCAGCCGGTGCAGTGGAGGTTGCAGGCGGAGGTGGGGTCCAGGAGGATGGCCCAGGGGATGTTGCAGTCATACTCCGCCCGCAGCTTCTCCTGCTTGGGCCAGCCTACCAGACTGGCATTGATAAAGAAATTGGTCACCAGGGTTTTCATGACCTTGGGGTCGATGTCGGTAATCATGCGCCGGATGTAGCTGTAGTAGGGGTGGCTGGGGTCCTCTACTGCCTGACGGATGATGCTCCGCTGGGCGGGGAACTCGTCCCCGGCAAATTTATCCGCCCAGTCCATCAAGACCCGCAGATTCTTTTCCGGGTCCCGATAGAGATAGTTGACTGTGTGCTCAATGCCCAGCTTGCGCAGTGTAGCGTTGAAGTTCATATGATTCGCTCCTCTAGCAGCCTGGTTTTGGTCAGCAGCTTGACCACCAGGGATTTTACAATGGCGGCGGAGATAAAGGCCAAAATCAGAATCAGCACCGCCTGAAGCGTTGCCCAGATTCCTTCTCCGAAAAATGCGGTAAACATAGCGTCCATAACGATTCTCCTTGTCATTTATTTGCAAAAGCGGTTACCCTTTTGGTGTTTTTATCATAGCCGTTTGCATTTTTCGCCACAATGGGCAACAGGGGGTGATTGCTAAAAACTTAAACAATCACCCCCTGTTTGCCTAATAAACCGCTGAGAACAAAAAATTCTACCGCATCATCTCCCTGGGAGCAGATGCGGTAGAAATCTTGAAAGAATAGAAAGAAATGCAGAACCCATACCATATTTTTATCACCAAGGGGCGGACCGATCTCACTGGTGAATTTCCAATGATATTTTTTGCCATTCAGGGTCCTCAGTGATAGAGTACCTCTCTGTTTTAATTGGCGTACTCCCTCGTTCAAATATGTATTCCGTTCCAAGCGGCATATACAAGACATCTGACAGAGGTAGATTCAGACGGAGGGCAATATTTTGACAGGTGAGCAGATCCATCCCGCCCAAGTAGATGTAATGGTCGCAGTTATTGATGATGGTGATGGCGTCGTTTTCCCCATACATGGCTCTGAGCTGTGATTCCGATTGCAGCAGAATAGAGACGGAAATCTGTTTTTCACGGAAGATTGAAATAAATTGCGCAAAATCCGGAATTTGGGCCCCAACTGCAAAATCGTCACAGAGCAGATGGACTGGGATTTCCAGTATGCCGTCCTCCCGGGATTCGGCGTATTCAAACAACTGCTTCACAGCATGGGAATAAAATACGCCGGCAAACGCATTGAGGGACGGATTGACCGCTGAGGTCGTTACAAACAAAATGCTCTTTTCCCGGGCAAGATTTTCAAATATGACCGGTTTTTCATGGCTCATGGCCTGTTTCAGCTCCGGCCTGAAGATGGTATCCACGGTAACACTTAAAGAGGAATAGATACAGCTCGCGGTCCGCGTGGGCGAAAACCGGAATGTTTTCCAGCATTGGTAAGCAAAGCAGTTTGGCTCTTCCTGGTTCAGCCTGTCAAACAGAGTATCCAGATTTGTCTCGATCCTGTCCCCTTGATCTACAATATGCAGTGTGCTGAACAGGTCCAATACATCGGTAAATGTCGGCCTTGTTTTGACGTGCATTTGATAGGCAATCAGAGCGGAAAGAAGGGATTGTGCTGCGTCATCCCAAAATGGGTCCGCCTCTTTACTGTCCTTCTTTTTCGGATTCGCCATGATGATTGATCTTGCAAGATAGGTAACGTCGGCCGTGCTTTTTACATAGTACATGGGATCATAAGATACATTTCCCGCGCTCGGCTCGACCAAATTCAGATCATAAACCCGATACCCTTTGTCCTGGTAATAGGAGAGGTATTTATTCACCAGTCTCCGCTTGGATAACGTGACGATCAGGCTGCTGTTGTTGGTTTTCAGCAAGCACATCTCTGCGTAACTCATTGTTTTTCCGGAACCGCTGGGGCCTACGACCAGGATATTATTATTGAGTTGGGTCGCTGTTGAGTCTGTGGTAATGGAAAATCCATTCCCTAATACAAGTGTTTCGGCCATAGCGATCCCCTTTACATTTCTAATGATTTTCCAAGGGTTCCCATCCAGCGATTGATGGACTCCGTGATCCCCTTTTCCACCAAGTCCGCATTCTGGCTTTGAATCGCCTGCAAAATCGTTTTCAAGCCTTTGATAATGGGGTCGCGGTTTTCCATACCGGAATTCATGTGATAGAACATAATATATAGAGGCTTATAGGTCTGAATGATCATGGGATAGTATATGTTTCCGCTGGAAATCGCCACCTCATGGTGGAATTGAAAGCCGAGTTCAGCCAAATCGCAGGACGGTTCCGTCTCAATCCGGCCCATAATGTCCTGAAGGGTGCGCAGCGCCTCATCCGTCCGATTCAGGCACGCTCCCTTGGTGGCGCTGAGTTCAA
The DNA here is from genome assembly GCA_000492175.2 of Firmicutes bacterium ASF500. Taxonomy (NCBI): domain Bacteria; kingdom Bacillati; phylum Bacillota; species Firmicutes bacterium ASF500. Next base: position 1,662,899 of record CP097573.1, read on the forward strand.
TGCTCAAACGAAATCTCGCGATTGGCTCCAGAACGTCATCATCAGGTTTGACACCGGTAAATTCGATTACCTCTTTCATGGTGTTCATATTGCCGTTGCGGATATAATCGGCCACATACACGCCTTTGCGGGGAACAACACGCAGAAAACCGAAATCAGTCAATCTTGCAATTCCCGCGTTGATAACTGCCAGACTTACCTTCATTTCTTCAGCCAGCTGCCGTTCCGGCGGCATTTTTTCTCCGATTTTCAGCTCCCCAGACAAAATCATCTTCTCTATTTCCATTACAAACAGGTCGGTCAGGCTAAGGGAGGTCAGTTTTTTGAAAGCCATTTTATTTCCTCCACAATGTTTATATCACAAAGTGATAAATCAATTATAAACCAGTCACAAGTGGATGTCAATGAAGAGGAAAAGCGAAATATATGCTCATTGCACAAAGATTATAATTTTTACAAGTAGTATCTTGACAACTTGGCTGTGCAATGGTATGCTATTTTTAATTTCTGTGATATAAGCACAGATGATATAAACAGAATACGAAAGGGGATATCTTTATGCGCAACGACTATGACGTCATAGTGATCGGCGCTGGCAACGGCGGCTTAACTGCGGCGGCATTTACAGCCATCCATACTGCTTTGCGGGGCTTCCGTCCTTCTGGAACAGCCTCCGGGACGGCTCGTTAAACTCCAGTTTTACCTTGCCTCTGGCCCCAAACTCCCGGTTTTTGAGAATGGTCAGTAGGGAAGAATACCCTAACTCTTGCACTTTTTCTTCTGGGGCTCGTTCGACCTTGAAAACGTTGTCGGCCCGGTTAGTAATATCGCCGCTGCCGCCCACGTCATCGGTCTCCAGGGGCCGTTTGCCCTCTGTTTTCCGGGGATGGGCAACCAGGTGGACATGGACCCCCAGCCGCTTACAGAAGTCCGCCAGACGACCTGCAAATGCGCTCTGTGCCCGATAATAGCCTTGCTCCGCTTCTCCCCGCAGCTGGGCGGTCATGATGTTGTCCACAAGGAAAGTGTCACAGCCATACCGGCGGTTGGCCCCCTCGAACAGTCTCAAGATCGTCTCCTCGTCGTGAGCGGCTTTGTCCCTGATGTCTGTGAGAAACAGGGTCCCGTCAAACCAGCGGTCAATGGGCACCTTCACATCATCGTTGACCAGAAAGAAGCTCTTGCCGGTCAATGGGTCCTCCCGTTTAGTCACATGGAGATAACCAGCCGCCTGTTGGCGAATGAACCGCTTGAATTGTTTTGCTGGCAATTCCCCGGAGTAGGCACACACCCGCCGGCCCTGATTGATAGCGTCCAGCAGGATTTGTCCCAGCAGGGTACTTTTGCCCTCACCCCTCCGCCCGGTCCAGACTGATAGCTCCCCCGGAGCAAAGCCGCCTATCTCCCGATCCAGCAGGGCCAGACCTGAGCCTGTCCGCTTCGTGTTGGTGTCCCTGTCGCAGTCGATCTCTGCGACATTGAGCAAACCGGGGGAGGGAAGTTCCTCAGCGTCCATGACCAGCTGGTCTATGGCGGAGAGGCCGTAGTTGTCCCGTAGCTCCAGGGCAGAAGCGCAGCCGTGGAAAGCGTCTCTGCCTGGAATAAGGACCGGAAGAGGGAAGCGGGCTTGCAGCTCGCTGGCAATCTCATCCCGGACCGGGCCAGGAGGCACAGCGACGATTATGTACGGATACCTACCAATAAACTCGGCCCACTCCGTCAGCTCCCGCCAGGGCGTCAAGAGCGCCTTGCACACGGCGTTGACGCCAACAGCCTGCATATCCTCGGCGTCCTTGCACCAGTACAAACCGAAGGGCTCCGTCTGGGGGTCCATGAATCGGGGCTCGAACAAGAGAGATTCATTTCCAGTAATCATCCTCGGTCCCTCCCTTCTGCTCTGTCTTGTTCCGGCGCTCCCAGCTTGAAATAGCGGACCGCCAGGACCGCATTTTGTTCTTTCCTACCATCCAGTGTCAGCGCCAGTGATAAAATGTAAAAAAACGCCGAGGAAAAAATGTAGTTTTGTGGCGGAGGAGGCGAAAAAAAGATAGACTCCCAATAGGGCGAAAAAGAGCCCGGAAAGGGAGTCAGAAAATGAAAGGAGCACAGTGGATGGATATCCGAAGCGACAGACAGAAAGGACTTAGCTATGTGGAGCTGGGACGGAAGTACCACATGGACCCGCGGACGGCAAAGCGGTACGCGGAATCGCCGCAGAAGCCGGAGTACACATTGAGCGAACCGAAGCCAACAAAGATGGATCCGTACAAGCAGATCGTGGACGAGTGGCTGGAGGAAGCGCCGTATTCGGCGCTGCGGATCCTGGAGAAGCTGCGGGAAATGGGATTCGACGGAGGCTACAGCATCGTCAAGGCGTATGTGAGCAGCCGGAAGATGGACTTGAATGAGAAAGCAACAGTGCGGTTTGAGACGATGCCGGGAAAGCAGGGGCAGATGGACTGGGGATTCTTCGAGGATCACCTGGTGTACGAGGATGGGAAGTGGAAGAACCGTAATATTGCCGCGCCCCTTCAATTTTTCCGTTAATTTCTCCAACGCCTCATCTACGGCTTTCTCGGCGGCGGTCATGAGCATTTCCTTTTGTTCCTCCACTGTCCCCAGCGCACGCCACAGGATACGGCGCAGAGCGTTTTCGTATTCCGCGCATTTTCGGTCTGTTTCCTTTTGTCTGACGAACATTTCTTGCGGTGTGGGGGGATTTTCCCTTGCAAGGAGCGTGAAAATATTACCATGCTCTATTCTGCTCATTTCCTCTTTGAAAGAGAAGATAATCTTCTCGATAATTCTCTGATTTTCTGACATTTTTCAATGTCTCCTTTCTTTGAATATTTATTTTCAAGTTCCGCCTGTGACTTTCATCACGCTCCAGGAAGTTGGTTTTACTCTCTATTACCAACTTCCGGGAGCGTTTGCAAAGTCCCAGCAGTCACTTGGAAACTCTTTGATAGCGGCCCTGATACAGCTTTTTTATCAGACCATCCTTGCAGAATGTCTTGATATTCCTATCAGAAAAGCCCTGCGCGTGGAGTTCGGCAGTCGTCCAACTGTCCCCGGTTAAATCGGCAAACCGTTTCGCGGTTCGGCGGGCGGCTTTCTCTGCATTGTGGGCGGCGTTGTACGCGCCCATATCAGCGTGAATATTGACGTTCTCCTTTAGAGCTGTGTCCCGCTGAAAGTTAATAGTAAATTGGCGGTTGTCGCTCCCCATGTCCCCGGCAAAAGGGAAGGGCGCGGTTCTGTCTTTCAGATATTGATAGGCCCATTTGACGATTGTCCGCCGAATATCGCCGGGGACGGTCAGATAAAGGCCGTTCTGATAGTAGAGCAGACGCATGACGCTTTGAATGACTTCCAGCGCGGCGGCGGCTCTGGCCTTTCTCTGGCCCGTCAGATAGTCCAGAATGGGCGCGGCCCTTAGTTCCCACGTCATAGGCCAACCTGTGTAAACGGCCTTCACAGCGTCCATTTCGGCCTTGTAGCACCAAAGGCCCTTGACATTCCCCGGCACACCGATATTTTGTCCGAACGTCACCATTTTTTCGTGGCCTTGGGGCCAGTGCATACGGGCTAGCCATAACTGCGCGGCCTCTGTGTCAGCTTGGGCGGCGAATGCCTCTAAATCGGCCTTGTCCTATTCGTCTACATGGACGAGCGGAAAGCGTTGGGCCAGAACGTGATATTGCAGTTTGGCCCGCTGGCTCCCGCCCAGCCTGAAAACGTCATCCGTGGCAAAGGTTACTTTGAACGGATATTTGCGGTAGTCCTACGGGAACGCCATTTGATAAAATTCCTCCCGTTTGTATTGATTGCCGCCGTACAGAATGAAGTGGTTTTTCCGCGCTGGCCTCTCGCTGGCCTCGCTGTCACCAAAGGCGTTATCAGTGACGACGGTTTTCGTTGTTGGAACGGTCAGCCATGTAATCGGCTCCCCGCGAAAAAATGATTGCTCGGCGGCTGTCCGCTCCGCTCTTTCGAGCGGGAGCGGGACACCAGCCGTCAAATCCTTTTGCCCGTTCATACTCACATCGTCACCACCGCCTTTGAAAAGTGTAGTTCATCCTTAAAAGGCGCTGGGGACATTTTCATGGAGAATCGCGTCCCAGCGGCGATTATTGAGATGGGTGTCTGGGCCTCTATCAATTATGTTCTCCCATGTCACCGCGCACCCTTGCGGGACATAGCTGTGTCCCGGTTCGCTCCAGAAGCGGAACACGTCGCCGCCCAAATCGTCGCCGTAAACGTGCCAGATGTTGAGGCCGATACAGAACCACTCTTGACGTGTACAGTCAGGCGAAATAGTTTTGAGGTCGTCAAAAATTTCGCGCTGTGCGCTGTTCATATGTTCCAGAAGCGCGTTTTCGTCCTTGGGCTGAAACGCCACAGCTGCGCGGCGGACGGGCTTATGCTCTGTGCTGTGCCACCCGGTTTCAATCGGACGGGTCAGGGCGAAGTTGTCTTTAATCAGTGCATAAAGCTGTTGCGTCTTGTCGGTCAGACCGATAGTGTTGTCCCACGGCTCCCACTCATAAATGAAGTGCCGCGCGTCGCAGAAGAAATCCACCTTGTTTGCACCGTCCAGCGTTACGTTTCCCGTGGAGCAGACAAAACTTTTTGCGGCCTTGCTTGCCAACAGATTGATACTGTCGAACAGCGGCGCGGCGGTTTCCTTGTTAATGCCGTAGTACATATGCCAGCCTCCGCCCTGTGACCGTGTAACTTTGTTGGCAAGGTTTTTCGCGCTCTGGAAAAAGCCGCTGTTTTCGTCGAAGCGGTCGAAGTCGATAACGAAAATATGCAAATCGCCGAACATCGCATTGTCAAGGTACAAGCTGACGCGCAGACTTTCGTCACCCCGAACGCGCTTGCTGCCGTTCAGATACCGTTCAAGGATATTCTTTGCCCGGTCATAGGACAACGCATAGTAACGGCTCAAAGCGCCGCCCTTGCCGCCCCACAGCTTTGCAGGATAACCGTCGCTGTCGATGAACGCAGGCACTTTGATGATTGCGCCGTTGTCGCGCTTGGATTTGGCACCCAGCGTGAAACAGTTGTTGTAATGATTATCAATTGTCGGATTCATACAAGAATCTCCTTTCGGTTATTTATGAAAGTGTTATAAGAGGTTCTCACCCCTCTCTCACTTTCTGTATATATTATATCATAAAAATTTTTTTGAAGCAAAGGAACGCAATAACGAGGAAATTCCTTGATAATCTGAATAATTTGAACGAATTTCGCGGCAGACACCAAACCTTGAAAATACACGTTCAAGAAAAATTGCACACTCATAATTTTTTGCGTGGAGCGGGAGTGCAGGAAAGCGGCAAGCCCCCGACAGCCGCAAGGCCACCGGGGGGAGGGTTTCGGGATTTTTCAATTCTGCGTTTCCATGCTGGCTTTTTCCGGGGATTTTCCCGACCGCTGATAAATCACGGGGAACGCGGATGTTCACGGCGGAAACGAGAGAAATCCACCCGAAAACGGCGGCGCACTTGCAAAATCCAGTGAATTTCGCTTGAAATCGCGTGAAATCATGGCGTTTCACGGTGAAATCCTGCAAAATTGAGCGGAAACATAGTGAAATCAAGCGAATTTCAGCCGTTTTCATCTGGCGCGGCTATGTTTTCGCTGTGCATTGTCTGATTTTCGGCGTGAAACAAAAATTTTTGATAAATTTTGCAAAAATACTTGACAATATATATATATATATATGATAGATTGTACGAAATGCTGTGTAATTTGCACAACATCGTACATTTTTTGTTTGTAGGAGGAAAAATCTATGCGTATCATCATCGACACGGACAAGGGCCGTATCATCCTGCCAAAAGCGTTCTTTCCCACGCTGGACAAGATGAACAAAATTCTTGCGGACGGCGGCTCTGACAAGAAATGGACGGCGGAGGACTATGTGCGTGAGCAATTTGAAAAGGCCATAAAGGAAACCATGCTCCGGGCAGAGGATAAGGTTGTGAAGTGAGGCGATGGCGAAGGGAACAAAGGTCACAGAAAAAGAGCGGGAAAAGATGTGGCAACTCTACCAGCAGGGCGGCTCATTCAAGGCCATAGCAAAGAAGCTGCGCCGAAGCCCGGACACTGTTTCCCGTCATGTGCATGAATATGAGGCGGCGGTACGCGCCACGGGGTACGTCTTAAATCAGGGAAATGTAAAGTAAAGAAAGGATAGATACTTATGGAATTTGTTATTGTTGGGCTGTTGGTTTTGGCAATCATCATTGCGATTGATTGGTTTGCCGCGAAAACCATGTATGAGATTGCAGTGATGAAAGGCCACCCCCAGAAGAAGTATTTTTGGTGGTGCTTCTGGATGGCGATGTTTGGTTATCCGATGGTGATTGCCCTGCCTGACCGACGCGGTGCACAGGCGCAAAGCACCCCCAGCGCGGACGAACTTCCCGAACTGTAAGGAGGGCAAGGGCAAATGAGCGAGAGATATTCAAAGCTGTTTGCCCTGTCTGAAAATCTGTACTCTGCGGGTGCTCCTGTCGTGATTGCGGCGGGAGCGTTGCAGAAAGACAATCAGACGGGCAAGGTCTTTGCACAGCTTAAAATGCGCAACATTCAAGACAAGGCTGTCAAGGCGGCAACAGTAAAAATTTCTCCTTTTGATTGTCAACGCCAATATGAAATTGTAAGAAAACGCCGAAGAAATTTTGTAGTTTTTCGGCGGGGGTGGGTAACAAAATCAGCAGCTGCCTTGCTCAAAAAGAGTGTTCACGATTTGCTGTTTCTGACGCATAAATTCTTTGCGTTCTTTCAGGCGGTAAGACTCACCCTTGATGTTGATAACGGTGCAGTGATGCAGTACACGATCCAGGATGGCGGAGGCGATGGTGACGTCGGCAAAGACCTCGTTCCACTGGGAGAAAGTCTTGTTGGAGGTAAAAACGGTAGACGTTTTTTCATACCGTCTGGCAATGAGCTGGAAAAAGAGATTTGCGCCCTGGATATCCATAGGGAGATAGCCGATTTCGTCAATGATGAGCATCCTGTACTTGGCCAGAACTTTGAGCTTGTCCGGCAGGCGGTTCTCAAAGTGGGCCTTTTTGAGCTGCTCAATAAGCTGGTGGCAGTTGATGTAGTAGGTGGAGAAACGGTGCTGTGCTGCCACCAGGCCCAGGGCGGAGGCCAAATGGGTCTTGCCCACGCCTGGCGGGCCGAGGAAAACCACATTCTCCCCGTTCTCCAGGAAGCGCATGGTGGCCAACTCATCGATTTGGCGTTTATCGATGGAGGGCTGGAAAGAGAAATCGAAGTCGTCCAGGGTCTTCTTAATGGGGAAGCCAGACATCTGGATCTGCTTCTCATAGGCCCGTTTCCGCTTGGATTTGGCTTCTTCTGAGAAAATGTGATCCAAAACCTCCACAATGTTGAGCTTGTCCGCCACCGCCCGTTCCAGGTAGTTGTCCAGAATCTCCAGGGTGTTTTTCATTTTAAGGGCTTCCAGGTTTTCCCTCAGCCTGTCCATAGTAAATTCAGTCATACAGCACCTCGTCATATCTGGATAAATCAGAGGGTTTCAAGGGGAAATCTATCACTTTGCCCTGTTCCAGCAGAATATTTTCTGCATCCATTGTCTGCTTCAACGTAAGCCTTCGGTAATGCTGAGGATTGACAACCATGTCCTTCCTTTGATACGATATTCGGTGCAGAGCGATCTGCTTGCCTTCATAGTAGGCCGCCAGCATACTGTCGAGGGCTACGACTGCCACATCTTTGCCGACATACTCCGCTGGCACGGAGTACTGATTGCCGGCGTAGGAGATGAGGCAGTCTTTTTGTACCCGCCTAAGGTTGATCTTGTCGATGATGTACTCTCTGGAGAGGGGACTCAACCCCTCCTTTTTCAGCCGCTCAAAAGGAACCTCGTTCGTGGTGGCATGAACTTTGCCATTGACCTTATTACACCAAGCCAAGGCTTGTCCATTCAAATCTGCCAGGCTGTTGTACTTGATCCCGACCATGAAGTTGTCCCGCACAAACTGCACCGTCCGCTCCACTTTTCCTTTCGTCTGGCCACGGTAGGGGCGGCACAGGATGGGCTTGAACCCGTAAAATCCCGCAAAGTCCTCAAACTGCCGGTTCAGAGTAGAGTCCTCCTGTTTCAGCAGCCGCTTAATGACCACCTGCTTCATGTTGTCGTACAGGATTTCCTCCGGGTACCCGCCAAAGTACCGGAATGCGTTCTGGTGACACCGAATCAGTGTGTTTGTGCTCATATCCGTTACAAATTCGATGTACCGCATCCGCGAGTACCCCAGTATCATGAGAAAACAGTACAGCTTGACTTGGAATTTTAAGGACAAGCCGAGGCGGCGAGGGTAACACCCCCGCCGCCTCTATTTTTTGCCGCTGGTATCGGCCTTTTCTTCATCGGCTGTTTTATTGTCGGGCTTTTTCTCCCACCCCAAAATTTCCTCCATGACAAGGGCAAGGGGTAAATCTGTATCTGGAAACATGGCAATACTCCTATTCTTTGATGTACTCTAACAAATCTCCCGGCTGGCAGTCTAACAGATTGCAAATCGTTTCAAATGTGGCCCACGAAACCATTTGACCGCCACGAATTTTTTGTAGCATGGCCTCTCCCATGATTTTCTCTTTTCTAATCCTGTTCGTATTAAATCCAGCCTCTTTCAATGCGGCGATAACATCAATCTTGTATTTGAATGCCATTGTATTTCCTCCATTTCCGGGGCCGCTAAAAAAATGTGCCCCTCCTCCATTGTCCTTATTTTAGCACAGATTTACACCTTTTTCAAGTGTTAATATTGCACATAAAATAAGTGTAATCTTTGTGCAGTTTGCGGATTGATTTACACTCGAAAAAGGTGTAGAATATAATCAGTTAAGGGGAACACCCCTAATAAAACAAAAGGAGACAGAACAATGAGCAGAAACGAACTGGTAGCCAAAATCGAGGCCCTAAACGAGTGGGAAGCCGTTATTGAAGAAGCCAAGGCCGAGGCCGACGCGCTCCGGGACGCTATCAAGGCCGAAATGCTGGAACGCGATACCGAGGAATTGACCGCCGGACAGTATATCATCCGCTGGACTTCGGTAATCTCCAACCGCTTTGATACCACGTCTTTCAAAAAGGTCATGCCGGACGTTTACAAAGCCTACACCAAGCCCGTTTCCAGCCGCCGCTTTACCATCAGCGCATAAGAAAAGGCCCTTGCGTGAACGCCGTCCAAAGCAACACGCAAGAGGCCCCACCCCCGCCGAACATGGAGAGGGCAAGAGTATTATAGCTTGCCCTCTCCCAAAAATCAAGAACAGGAGAGAAAGAAACATGAAAGAATTGACAAGCTATAACCGGGTCGCCGGGTATCTCAACAAGATTTTTGACCTGCTGAACGCCGAATTTTTTGAAAGCGCACTTTCAAGGCCCACCATCACCATCCAGTCCACCCCCCGCGCATACGGTCACTTTTCCTTGCGTGAGGACACATGGGTTTCCAAGCTGGGCGGGACGCATGAAATCAACATCGGCGCGGGAACGCTGGCGCGGCCCATCGAGGAAGTAGCCGCCACGCTCTTACATGAAATGGTGCATTATTTCAATTACGAAAACGGGGTGCAGGATTGCAGTAGGGGGAACACCTACCACAACAAGAAATTCAAGGCGGCGGCAGAGGCCCACGGGCTGAACGTGGAGCACAGCGACAAATACGGCTGGTCGCATACTTCCCCCAGTGACGCGCTCCTTGACTTCATCCTTGAAAACGGCTTGACGGACATTCTGATTAACAGAAACGAATACAGCGGTTTTCAAATCACGGGAACGGGCAGACACAGTGGAACGAATACCACCCCGCCGCCGCGTCCGTCCAGCACGCGAAAGTATATTTGCCCCTGCTGTGGAAATTCCGTCCGGGCAACGAAAACGGTCAATATCGCCTGTCTGGACTGTGACACGCAGATGGAACTTGTAAAGTGAACTTCAAAAATGGGCGGGGATAATCCCCGCCCATTTGTATATATTACCGCCCCATTTTGATTTTACTGCCCTCCGCACCTTTTATCTGTGTCAGTGGGGAAAAGCTATCATAGTTTTTGGTAATGTCTGCGTCAAATATCGCGCAGTAGTGTTTTGTCATGTCAAGGGTGGAGTGGCCCAAAAGCCGCTGGAGCGTGAACGCATTTCCGCCGCAGTCCACCAGATACTTTTTTGCGAATGTGTGACGGAACAGGTGAATACTTGTCTTTTCCACGCCCCGCCGCCTGTTATAGCTGGCAATACTGCACCGCAGGCCGTTCTCCGTCAACTGTGAGCCGTTTTCATTGGGAAACAGGTAATCATCCCCATCACCGCCGCGCACCCGCATATACTCCCGCAGAACGCCGCAGAGGGCTTCACAGAGGGGGATGACCTGCGCCCGCTTGTTTTTGGTATGCCGCAGATAAATCACTTTGTTGTCCATATCCACATCTTTGATTTGAATATTGCGGATGGTGGCGGCGCGGCAACCGTTATTGAGTAAGAGATTGATAATTGCCCAATTCCGATATTCGGGAAAGTCGCATTTCTTCGTGTCGGGCTTCTTTAACAGCTTTTTCAGTTCTTCGTCCGAGTAGGTTTCTTTTATCGTTTCCTCCGCCTTGTAGAGTGGGATATTGAGCCGGGTAATTCCCGCTTCGTTGCACCACGACAAAAAGGATTTGAGCGTCCGCGTATAGCTTTTGATGGAGTTAGCCACGAGGCCCGCGTCTCTCATGCTGGCAATCATGGCCTCCAAATCTGCCTTGTTCAGCCCGTCAATAGGGATAGTGGGGGATAGGTGCTTACTGATAGCGGAAAAGTGCTGTCCGTAGGTGGCAAGGGTCTTTTCACTGACCCCCGCCGCTTTCTTTCCAGCGAGGAAGTCAGCGAATGTGTCCGCAACCGTGACGCTGTGCTTCATCTTGATTTTAGCCATTTTTCAACACTCCTGATTTGTCAAATTTTTCTGAAAAATCAAGCGTGCTGTGCGGCCAATCAAGAGTGTGGAAAAAGCAAACAGAAAACCCGCAAACCATTGTCTTGCAACGGTTTGCGGGTTTCGTGGTCCGAGTGACTGGATTCGAACCAGCGGCCTCTTGAACCCCATTCAAGCGCGATACCAAACTTCGCCACACCCGGATATCTTTCTGTCAGATCATATCAGACAGCTTAGATAGGATACCACGCCTTTGAAAAAAAAGCAAGTCTTTTTTCAAAAAAATCTCCCAAAATTTTTCACTGAACTTTGGCGCTGTTGTTCACTCCGCCTGTTCCGGCTTCAAGGGGATGGTAAAAACCGGACAGCCCTCGGCGGCGGGGGCGGCGGCGCACTGGGGGAAGGCGAGCTCCACCCCGTCCTCGCTGAGGCACCAGCTGGACAGAGGGCGGGTGTCCCGCGCTTTTTTCTCCCAATCGCCGTCCAGAAAGCAATCCCCCGACTGGCGGCGGGCCTCCCCCTGTTGGCCGATGGACCGCCACAGCCGTTTTTTCCAGCCCTTCTCCCCTCGAAACAGGGCCCGCAGGGGCTTAGGGCTCCCCTCCCGAAGGGTCCACACGTCCCCCCAGCGCACCCGGGCGGGGCGTCCATCTCCCCGGACCTCCCAGCCGGTAAACCGCAGGCTGAGTATCCCGTCCTGGAGCAGGGCAGTCTCCCCTGACAGCTCCCCTGACCAGGGGGTGAAGGGCCGAGCCTCCTCCCGGCGGGCGGCCAGCTCCAGGCAGGCCCGCCAATAGACCTCCCGCTCCCACCTGTCCCGCCACCGCCGGGCCAGATGGGCGTAATACCCGCTGATCCACCGGCCCCCCAGACCGGCCCCCTTCACCTGGGGCCAGGCCAGCGTATAGCGCAGCACCGGCTCCCCCTCCAGGGACAGGGCGCGCTCCTCCCTGTTCCAGGTTACCTGGACCTCCTTTGTCCGCTCCATGGCCTCCCTCCTCTCCCCGTTTCCCCATCCTATGCGGAGCCTCCATTTTTGTGCAGTTCTTTATTTTTTTAAGTTTACTTTTCTAAGTCAGCGTGTTAAAATGACCTATAAAGATAAAAGGAGGCGGACGCGCCGTTATGTCAAAGTTCCTGGACAAGAAGAGCAGTGACGCTCTCTACCGAGCCATCGTGAGTATCCAAAATGAGGAAGAATGCCGCAGCTTTTTAGAGGACCTTTGTACGGTCTCCGAGCTGAAGGCCATGGCTCAGCGCATTGATGTGGCCATGCTGCTGGACGAGGGGCTGATCTACAGCGAGATTTTGGAAAAGACTGGGGCCTCCAGCGCCACCATCAGCCGGGTCAACCGCTGTCTTCACTACGGGGCGGGGGGCTATAAGGTCATCGTTCCCCGTCTGCGGGAGCAGGGGGAATGAGCAGCTACAGCTTTCTGGCCGGCTGCTACGACGGCCTGACCTACGACGTGGACTACGCCGCCTGGGCGGACTACATCGAAGCCCACTTCTCCAAGGCGCCCCTGCCCGGGCGGACGGTGCTGGACCTGGCCTGCGGCACCGGCTCCCTCACCCGGGAGCTGGCCCTGCGGGGGTATGAGATGATCGGCGTCGACCAGTCCCCGGAGATGCTGGCTCAGGCGGCGGAGAAAAACCGGGGGATCGCCCCTGTGGAGCCCATCTTCCTCTGCCAGCCCATGGAGCGGCTGGACCTCTATGGCACCATTGACGCCTGCGTCTGCTGTTTGGACAGCGTGAACTATGTCACCGACCCCAAAAAGCTGGCGCGGGCCTTTCAGCGGGTCCATCTGTTCCTCATGCCGGGAGGGCTGTTCCTCTTCGACATCAACACCCCGGAGAAGCTGGAGGGGCTGGACGGCCAGGTCTTTCTGGACGAGACGGAGGACGCCTACTGCGTGTGGCGGGCGGAGTTCTCCAAGCGTAGCCGGATGTGCTCCTACTTTATGGATATCTTCCGGCTGGACCGGGAGACCGGCCAGTGGGACCGGGGGGAGGAGCTCCACCGGGAGCGGGCCTACACCATCGCCCAGCTCACCGCTATGCTGGAGGAGGCCGGCTTTCAGGACATCAGAACCTATGGCGAGCTGACCATGCGTCCCCCTAAGCCTGGGGAACAGCGCGTCTTTTTTACCGCGAGAAAGGAAGCTCAGACAGTATGACCAACGAGATCGTAAGAGCAATTACCGGCGACGGCCTGGTTAAGGCCGCCGCCATCACTGGCCGGGACATCGTGGAGCGGGCCCGGAACATCCACAAACTTCTCCCGATGGCCACCGCCGCCCTGGGGCGGACCCTGATGGGGGCCTCCCTCATGGGGGACATGCTCAAGGAGGAGAAGGGCTCCCTCACCCTCCAAATCAAGGGGGGCGGGCCTTTGGGGACCATTCTGGCCGTCTCCGACTGTGAGGGCAACGTCCGGGGCTATGTCCAGAACCCCCAGGTGGAGCTGATGGAACAGCGCCCCGGTAAGCTGGACGTGGGAGCCGCCGTAGGGCTGGACGGCACCCTCACCGTCATCAAGGACATCGGCCTGAAGGAGCCCTATGTGGGGTCCATCGGCCTGTTCTCCGGGGAGATCGCCGAGGACCTGGCTATGTACTTTGTGGAGAGCGAGCAGATCCCCACCGCCTGCGCCCTGGGGGTGCTGGTGGGGCTGGACCAGTCCGTCACCGCCGCCGGGGGCTACCTCATTCAGCTCCTGCCCGGGGCCAGCGAGGACATGATCTCCAAAATCGAGGCCGGCGTCCGGTCCATGGGGGCCGTCACCGCCGCCCTGGACGGGGGTCTGGACGGCGAGGGCCTGCTGCGGACCGTCTTGAAGGACTTCCACCTGGAGATTTTGGAAAAGCATCCGGTGGAATACCGCTGCTACTGCTCCCGGGACCGGGTGAGCCGGGCCCTCATCAGCATGGGCCGGAAGGACCTGACCGAGCTTATCCAGGAGCAGGGCCAGGCCGAGCTGACCTGTCAGTTCTGTGACGAGGTGTACCGCTTCTCCAAATCGGAGCTGGAAGCGCTCCTGGAGGAGATGTAGGGCGCGACGACCCGGCGCGCCGTCCACGGAGAGCAGGGTGCCCTCGGGAGGGCGGCGCGCCGGGGTCGTCGCGCCCTACACCCTGCGTCCCCCGCAGGGAAAAGCCTCCCTCTCAGAGGGAGCCTTATTCAATTTGAAACGCCCGGACGGATATCCGTCCGGGCGCTGTTCGTCTCAGCGGAAGCGGCTTGTGCCGTTGTTGGTCAGGGCCTCCAGGATGTCGTAGCGCTCCATCTGGAACTCCTTGGTCTCGGCCAGGGCCTCCTCCATGTCCAGGTCCATGATCCGGCCATCCTTGGAGACCACGATGCGGTTGCCCTTGTCGGCCACCAGGGCCTGGACCGCAGTGTAGCCCATGCGGCTGGCGGTCTCCCGATCCCGGGCGGAGGGGGCTCCGCCCCGCTGAATGTGGCCCAGGACGGTGACCCGGGGGTCGATGCCCAGGGAGTCCTTGATCTGGGCGGCGATGTCGTAGACGCTGCCCGCGCCCTCGGCCACCACCACCATATAGTGGGTGGTGCCCGCCAGACGGGCCCGGCGGATGTTCTCCACCACGTCGTTCTCAAAGTCCACCGGACGCTCGGGGATGAGCACCGAGGTGGCGCCCACGGCCAAGCCCACATACAGGGCCAGGTTGCCCGCGTGGCGGCCCATGACCTCCACCACGGAACAGCGCTCGTGGGACTGCATGGTGTCCCGCAGCTTGTCGATGCACTCGATGGCAGTGTTGCAGGCGGAGTCGAAGCCGATGGTGTAGTGGGAGCCGCCGATGTCGTTGTCGATGGTGGCGGGGATGCCCACCACCCGGAGGTTCATGCCGTCCTTGCCGGCCTGACGGGAGATAGCCAGCGCCCCCCGGAAGGTGCCGTCGCCGCCGATGGCCACGATGCCGTCCAGACCCAGCAGCTTGCAGGTGGCCAGGGCCTTCTTCCGGCCCTCCTCCTCCATGAACTCCAGGCTCCGGGCGGTGTACAGCATGGTGCCGCCTCGGTTGATGATCCGGCTGACGCTGTTGCCGGTCAGCGGGACGAAATCACTGTTGATGAGTCCGCTCCAGCCCCTGCGGATGCCGACGCACTCAATCCCCTGGCCCACCGCCGTACGGACCACCGCCCGGACCGCCGCGTTCATGCCGGGCGCGTCCCCTCCGCTGGTCAGTACGCCGATGCGTTTGATTTTATCACCCATATTGCAGGCCTCCTTATTTTTTAAAGCGGACCACGCCTGGCGGGGCCCGCTTTAGCGATTCACCTCATTATGGCATGCTTCGCAGGGCTTGTCAAGAAGCATGTTTTCTTTTGGGCGCGCCCTTTCGCAAATTTTATCACGGCCGATTGGCCCTTTGTAGGGGCGGCCTGTGGCCGCCCGTTCCATCGGGAAAGCAGAATCCCCAAGAGAAGCGGGCGGATGATACCCGCCCGCTTCACAGGGAAAGCAGAACCCCCTGGAGAAGCGGGCGGCCACAGGCCGCCCCTACATTCGAGGATTCCCTAAATTTACAAGACAGACGTGCGCAAACAGGCCCTGTAGGGCGGGACGACCCCGGCCCGCCGCCCCCGGAGGGCTGTGCGCCTCTGGAAGGCGGCGCGCCGAGGTCGTCGCGCCCTACGGGGAGGCGTGTAGGGGCGGATATTATCCGCCCGTTCCACAGGGAAAACAGAACCCCCTGGGGAAGCGGGCGGCCACAGGCCGCCCCTACATTCGAGGATTCCCTAAATTTACAAGACAGACGTGCGCAAACAGGCCCTGTAGGGCGGGACGACCCCGGCCCGCCGTCCCCGGAGGGCTGTGCGCCTCTGGAGGACGGCGCGCCGAGGTCGTCGCGCCCTACGGGGAGGTCCCCGTTTTTTACATCTCCCGCCGGTCGCTGCGGCCCAGGAGGTAGTCTGTGCTGACGTTGAAGAAGTCCGCCAGGAAGATCAGACCAGGCACCATGGGATACGATTTGCCATACTCATAATCTTGATAGCTGCGCAGTTTTACCCCACAGATTTCCGCCATTTCTCTCTGTTTGAGCCCCCGCTCCTTGCGCAGGTTTTTCAATCGTTCAGAAAATTTCTCCATCATTACCTCCAC
This sequence comes from Firmicutes bacterium ASF500, assembly GCA_000492175.2. NCBI lineage: Bacteria > Bacillati > Bacillota > Firmicutes bacterium ASF500. The sequence continues at coordinate 1,678,994 of CP097573.1, forward strand.
GCACTTGACACATGGTTGAACTGCGTGTATAATCGTTTATGTGGTTGAAGCGTATAAAGAAAGGAGTATCCTCATGACCTCAAACATCAAATCTCTGTTCCTCGACAACCCCTGTCTGTCCGCTCAGGTGAGCGCTTTCTGTACCTCCCTGCCGGAATACAAGGCGGCGGAGCGGGCCTACTACGCGGCGGAGCAGGACCTGGAAGACCGTCTGGGCTATGAGGCCTTCGACCGGTTCAGCGAGGTTCAGTTCCGCTATGTGAACCAGCTTGCCCATGCCTATTATCTCTTCGGACTGGGCCTGCGTCAAGAGGTTTTACGCGCCCTGGAGGGCGCTACTCCTCTTTGATCTCCTTCGGAGCCGGGGGAATAACCGGCCGGTCGCCCTCCAGCTGTTCGAAGTAGTCCTCCTCCTGGAGCACCGGCTTGCGGTGGCGGGCAATTGCCAGGATGGTGGGGTACAATACGATGGCAATCAGTCCGCCGGAAAAGCCGTTGTTGTACAGGTTCATCCCCGCCACGGGGGAGCCGGTATACAGCACCACCGACGAGTGGAGAAACCCGGCCAGCACCCCGTAGCCCCAGCCGAAGTACCCGGCGACGGGGGCCAGGGTGGTGCAGAACAGGCAGGCCAGCTGAACGGCGGAGTCGGTGAGGGACCAATCCATCACCACGCTGCCCAGAGCCACCCCCGCCATCACCGGAATGATGTTGAACGCGTGCTTGCCGAAGGCGGAAAAGCCCATAATGGTGAGGATGCCCCCCACCGTGGGCCCGTTCAGGTCGCCGCCGGACAGCAGGATGAAGGCCATGCCGGTCAGTCCGTTGACCCCGGCGTTGATGAGCACCGGGGCGGGGCCGAACATACGCAGGTAGTCGCTGGGGGCCCGCCCGCTGGTCTGGAGCAGACGCCGGTAGCCCGCCCAGGCGGCCCACACCGGCTTTCTGGCAAAAAACAGCCCGCCAACAATGAACAGCCCGCACAGCCCGGCCAGCATCACCCCAAACTGGAGGTCATACCCCTTGGCCCACCGGTAATGGGTGGTGGGGTCCGCCCCCAGGGAGGCCATCAGCGGCACGCAGATCAGCGCCACCAGCCCGCAGGCGAAGCCCACGTTATACAGGTTCATGCCGTTCTGCACCCGGTAGGTGTAGCTGGCCAGAGGGGGCATGATGAATCCAATCGCCACCCCCACCAGCACCCCCTCGATGGGTCCGCCCCAGCCGTTGTCCAGGGCAATGTAGCTGACGATGGGGGCCAGAGCGGTGGCCATCAGGCCGATGCCGATATTGCCCGCCAGCCGCTCTCGCCGGACCTTGGCGTACAGCCAGGTACCCAGCAGAATGGGCCATATGTTTAAGAAATTTTTGCCGAACAGGGAGAAGCCGGACATCAGTCCCATCTCCACCAGGGTCATACCGTTGAGGGTGTCCCGGGCCAGGTAGAGCAGGACGATGGAGATGGCCGTCACAATAGCGGAGTTCACCAGCGCCGCCCCCGGCCCGGCCACCAGGACGTAGTCCGTGATGAGCGCGTCCTCGGTGGTGACGATGACATAAAGCCCCCGCAGGATGCCGGCGGGGGTGTCCATGACGAAGCCAGCCAGGGCCAGGAGAATAACATAGGCCCAGAGATATGGAAACATCTTGTCGTAGCGTGCCTGATGCTCATGATGCAGCAGGTGGAACACTCTCATTGGCTGTCACGCCCCCTTAAAATACGCCCGCGTCTGTTCTGCGTTTCGCTGGATCTCCTCTGTCAGGGCTTCCAGGCTGGGGAACTTCCGCTCCTCCCGCAGGCGCTTGTAGAACTCCATCCGCACTGTGCGGCCGTAGAGGTCGCCGTCGAAGTCCAGAATGAAGCCCTCCACGGTGACCCTTCCGTCGTTATCCTGGACGGTGGGCCGGACCCCCACGTTGGTGACGGCGGCGCGGCTCTGGCCGTCAAACCACACCCTTGTGGCGTAGACGCCGAAGGCGGGGACGATGACCCCCTCGGGCACCCGGAGGTTCACCGTGGGGAAGCCCAGAGCGGAGTGTCCGATGCCCTTGCCGTGGGTCACCGTCTGGGTGAGGCTGTGGGGGTGGCCCAAAAACTGGGCGGCCCGCTCCATCTCGCCCTGGGCCACCAGGGTACGGATGTAGGTGGAGGAAATCGTGATGCCGTCCTGTTCCACCTTTTCGATGATGTCACAGCCCATCCCCAGCTCCCGGCACTTCTCCCGCAGCCGGTCCGGGTTGCCTTTGCCCATGTAGCCGAAGTGGAAGTCGTGCCCGGCCACCACGTGGACCACGCCCAGCTCCTCCGCCAGATACCTGCGGACAAAGTCCTCCCAGTCCATACGCTGCATGGCGTCGAAGGGGGCGACCACCACCTCCTCAATACCGTAGTGCCGGCGCATGAGCCTCACTCGGTCCTCTACAGTGCTCAGCAGGGGGACGCTCTGCCCGGTGATGACGGCGGTGGGACTCTTGTCAAAGGTAAAGGCGCAGGGGCGGGCGTCCAGCCGGTCTGCCGCCTCCTTCACCGCCCGGAGCAGAGCCCCGTGGCCCAGATGCACCCCGTCGAAAAAGCCCAGGGCGATCACTCTGCGTTGTTTTTTCATAGGATATTGCACCTCGTAGGGACGCATCACGATGCGTCCGTTTTCTTGCCAGGGGCAGCGGCGGACGCTTCATGAAGCGTCCCTACACGATTACACCTCGAAAAAGCTCTTGATAGTCGTCAGCTTGCCACCCTTGGCCTGACACAGCGCCAGAAATATTTCCTTCTGAGAATACACTCTGTATTCTCCAGAGGGCAGTTCTGGAAGCACCGCAGTCATGCCATTGCGGATTTTTTTCTCTGCCTCAGCGCTTTTCAGCACAAGCACCGGCCTGCCGGCAAACAGGCAGTCCACCGGAAGCAGCAGGGACGCCGGGTCCGCTTCTGTCTGCATCTGTTCCAGGCTGACGGCGTCCTCCAGGGTAAAGCCCGCCGCCATCGTCCGCCGCAGAGAGGCCATACATCCTCCGCAGCCCAGGGCCTGACCGATGTCGTGGCAGAGGGTGCGGATATAGGTCCCCTTGGTACAGCGGACCCGGATTGTGTAAAGTCCATCTCCTTGCTCATCCAGAATTTCCAAGGCCTTTATGGTGACAGCCCTGGCAGGCCGTTCTACTTCACGGCCCTTGCGGGCCAGCTCATAGAGCTTCTTGCCGTTGATTTTAATGGCCGAGTACATAGGGGGTACCTGGAGGATATCCCCCCGGAATTTTTCCAGCGCCGCTTCCAGCTGCTCCCGGCTGACCTGGACGGGGTGCTCCTCCAAAATCTCGCCGGTGGTATCCTGGGTGTTTGTGATAACGCCTAGTTTTAGTCCCGCGATATATTCCTTATCGGAGCACTCTGCAAACTCCACCGCCCGGGTGGCCCGGCCAATGAAGACGGGCAGAATACCCGTCGCCATGGGGTCCAGGGTGCCTCCGTGACCCACCCGCTTCTCGTGAAAAATCCCCCGCAGCTTGGCGCACACGTCCATGGAGGTCCACCCGGCAGGCTTATCGACGATCAAGATGCCGTTAGCCATTGCGCACCTGCTCGATCGCGTCAATGACGGCCTGACGGACCGCCTCCACAGTCCCCTTCATCATCGCCCCCGACGCCGCCGCGTGGCCGCCGCCCCCCAGAAGGGCGCAGACGGCTGAGGCGTTCAGGTCGCCGGGGTCGGTGCGCAGGGAAATCTTCACATGGCCGTCCTTGGTCTCCTTCAGGGTCACGCCGTTTTTGACCCCCTCCACCTGGCCCACAAAGGCGGAGATGTTGTCCATATCCCGCTCGTCCGCCCCCAGCTCCTGAATCATCCCCTGGGTGAGAAAGACCAAGGCGGTGGTCCCGTTATCCCGCAGTTCCATGCCCTGGGCCAGCAGGCCCTCCAGCTTGAGTCGCTTGAAGGTCTTGGTGCGGAAGTGGACCCGGTTGATGGGGTAGGGGTCGAAGCCGGTCTCCATCAGCTCCGCCGCCGCCCGATGGGCGGCGGCATCGGTATTGCTGTACTGAAAGCAGCCGCAGTCGGTGGACAGGGCCACATACAGCGCCCGCCCGATGTCCGGGGTGAGGTCGGTAAACTCCTTGACCACCTCCAGCACTACCTCGCCGCAGGAGGCCTTGCCGCTGTTCAGACAGGTGGCCTTGGAAAAAAACTCCTGGCTGGGGTGGTGATCGATAGCCAAGTCCACCCGGTCCAAAAATACTTGGGCGTTGTCGGGAAACAGGCTCCGGGCAGCCATGTCAACCGAAACAACAGTCCGGTTTCCGTCCCCGTTTGGGGTCGTCAAGCCCTCCAGGTAACCGGTAAACAATGAGGTCGCCCCCGGATTTTCCAGCACATGGGCGGTCTTTCCCGCCCGCCGGAGGGCGTGACACAGCCCGGCCGCGCAGCCGATGGTGTCCCCGTCGGGCCGGACGTGGGTGAGGATGAGAAAATTGTCATGCTCCATGAGAAATTGGGCGGCCTGGGTGGTGGTGATGGTATTCATGCCTCGTCCTCCAAAACAATGTGGGCGTTGGCCGGGTTCTCCGGCTTGACCACCTCCGGGTCCCGGAGCATCTCCAGAATCTTGGCCCCCTTGGACATGGAGTCGTCCCGGAAAAAGGTGAGCTCCGGGGTGTGGCGCAGGTTCAGCGCCCGGCCCAGCTCCCGGCGGAGATACCCCGCCGCCGATTTCAGCCCCTTGAGCACCTGGTCGCTGTCCCCCTTGTCCAGCACCGAGATATAGATTTTGGCAAATTTCAGGTCGGGCGTCACCTCCGCCGCCGTCACTGAAATCATCCCCGTCACCCGGGGGTCCTTCACCGTGGGAATGAGGGCGGCCAGCTCCCGCTGGACCTCCTCGTTAATGCGTCCGATTCGATTGCTTGCCATAGTGTTTCTCCTTTGCGTCGTTTTACTGCCGCTCCCGCACATCGGACCGGCCCATAAGATAGTCCAGGCTGACATCGAAGAAATCAGCGATAGCCAATAGCTTTGCTACCTCCGGATAAGATTCCCCGTACTCGTATCCTTGATAGGTACGCAATTTTACTGAGAACTTGTCGGCCAGCTCTTGTTGCTTTAGTTTTCTCTCTTTTCGCAGTTCTTTCATGCGCAGAGCAAAATTTGACATTTTTTCCTCCGACCTATTGACACGTGAATTATTTGCATATATAATAATGACGTGAATAATTCGCGTATTTATATTATTGCATGGGAGTGATGAAAATGCAATGCTGAATAATTTCTTGGAATTTTCGAATATCCTCAGCAGGAAAGCCAGACACATCCTCCCAAAGGTAGCCGGGAAGCCAGCAGGTGGCGTGGTGAAAACAGTCCTCCTCATTCGGACGCTCCAGATACACCTTCACCCGGCCGTCCTCTTTCATCTCAGAGTGGACGATTTCCGTGTTGTTGTCCAAGGTCATAAACGGGTACATCATAACTGCAACCTCCGTCTTTACTGCCGCTCCCGCACATCGGACCGGCCCATGAGATAGTCCAAGCTGACATCGAAGAAGTCGGCAATGGTTACCAACCCAGGTACATCCGGATAGCGTTCCCGATATTCATAGCATTGGTAGGAACGCTCTTTGATGCCCAAAATTTCTGCCATTTCTGACTGCTTCATTCCTCGTTCTTTTCTCAGTGCTTTAATACGTGAAGAAAAATCTTCCACTTTTTGCTTCAGCCCCTTGACACGTGCTATAAGTTCAAATATAATGGTTTTCGAACTTATAGTTCGTAAGATATAATACATGAGGAGTGATGAAAATGCAAGACCTGCTTGCTGAACTGCTGTGGCGCAACGTTGAAATTGATGAGGCCGCTGCCCGGCTCTGTCAGACCTTACCCGGATTTTCTGAGGCAAAACAGGCCTACGACGGCCTGTCTGAACAGCTGCGGAAAATTGCCGGCCACGACCTCTACAACCAGTACTTTGCTGAGCTTATCCGCTACACTGGCTATGAGGTCCAGGCCTATTATTCTCTGGGCCTCGGACTGCGGGCGGATATCATAAAAGCGCTGGAGGTGTGACCCTCCACCCAAAGCCCCCCTTGCGAAAGGGGGGTGCCCCGCAGGGGCGGGGGGATTCCGTTGGCAAGAGGATTTCAGGAGGAGCGGAATCCCTCCACCACCGCCTTCGGCGGCGGTCCCCCTCCCTTTAGCAAGGGAGGCTACCCTGCGGGGGGACGGAGTAGCAAAGCGGGGCGGGCGAAAGCGCCCGCCCCAATCATTCAGTCTTCTAAAACCTTTTGGAGATTTTCAATCACTTTTTGGATTTTGGCGTCTCGTACCCTCTGCTCTTTCTCGCTCTGAGCGTCCAGCAAGGCATCCAACACAAAACGAATGAACCCTTTAAACTGGCTGTCAGTCATTCCCATAGCTGAAATCTCCTTTCTAAATCATGACCGAAATCTTACACCTCGATCTGCTCCATGAGGAAGGCCTCGATGATGTCGCCCTCCTTGATGTCCTGGAATTTCTCGAAGGTGATGCCGCACTCGTAGCCGGCGGCGACCTCCTTGATGGAGTCCTTAAACCGCTGGAGGGAGGCAATCGCGCCGTCGTAAATGACGATGTTGTCCCGGAGCAGGCGCATCTGGGCGTTGCGCTGCATCTTGCCGTCCAGGACGTAGCAGCCGGCCACCATGCCCACGTTGGTAATGCGGAACACATTGCGCACCTCGGCCCGGCCCAGGTCCACCTCCTTGAACTTGGGAGCCAGCATGCCCTTCATAGCCGCCTCAATCTCGTTGATGGCGTCGTAGATGACCCGGTACATCCGCATATCCACGCCCATACGGGGGGCGGAGTCCTTGGCGTTGTTGTCCGGGCGGACGTTGAAGCCCACGATGATGGCCCCGGAGGTGCCCGCCAGCATAACGTCGCTCTCGCTGATGGCGCCCACGGCGCAGTGGATCACCCGGACCCGGACCTCCTCGTTGGAAATTTTCTCCAGGGAGGCCTTCACCGCCTCGGCGGAGCCCTGGACATCGGCCTTGACAATGACGTTCAGGTTCTTCATCTCGCCGGCCTGGATCTGACTAAACAGGTCCTCCAAAGAGACCTTGCCCACGGGGGCGGAGGAGGCGGCCTTCTGCTCATGCTTGCGCTGCTCCACCAGCTCCCGGGCCATGCGCTCGTCGGCCACGGCGTGGAAGTCGTCGCCCGCGCCGGGGACCTCGCCCATACCGATGATCTCCACAGGGACGGAGGGGCCGGCCTCGGTGAGCTTCTGACCCCGGGCGTCGGTCATGGCGCGGACACGGCCCACGGCGGTGCCGGCGATGATCACATCGCCCTGCTTCAAGGTGCCGTTCTGCACCAGGAGGGTGGCCACCGGGCCCCGGCCCTTGTCCAGCCGGGCCTCGATGACCGCGCCGTGGGCGGTGCGGTTGGGGTTGGCCTTCAGCTCCTGGACCTCGGCGGTGAGGACCACCATATCCAGGAGGTTGTCGATGCCCATGCCTGTCTTGGCGGAGATGGGGCAGATGATGGTCTCGCCGCCCCACTCCTCGGGCACCAGCTCATACTCGGTGAGCTGCTGCATGATGCGGTCGGGGTTGGCGGTGGGCTTATCCATCTTGTTGATGGCCACGATAATGGGGATGTTGGCCGCTTTAGCGTGGTTGATGGACTCCACCGTCTGGGGCATGATGCCGTCGTCGGCGGCCACCACCAGAATGGCGATGTCGGTAATCATCGCGCCCCGGGCCCGCATGGCGGTAAAGGCCTCGTGGCCGGGGGTGTCCAGGAAGGTGACGGTGTGGTCCTTCACGTTCACCTGGTAAGCGCCGATGTGCTGGGTGATGCCGCCGGCCTCGCCGGAGACCACGTTGGCGTTTCGGATATAGTCCAGAAGGGAGGTCTTGCCGTGGTCCACGTGGCCCATGACCACCACCACAGGGGCCCGGCCCTCCAGGTCCTCCGCCTTGTCCTCAGCGGTGTCGATGAGGCGCTCCTCAATGGTGACGATGACCTCCTTCTCCACCTTGCAGCCCATCTCCTCGGCGATGATGGCGGCGGTGTCGAAGTCGATGATGTCGCTGAGGGAGGCCATGACCCCGTTCTTGATGAGGCACTTGACCACCTCGGCCCCGGTCTTCTTCATCCGGGAGGCCAGCTCGCCCACGCCGATCTCGTTGGGGATGAGCACCTTGGTGGGGGCCTTCTTGGCGATCTCCAGCTGGAGGCGGCGCAGGCGGTCCTGCTCCTCCTGGCGGCGCTTGCCCGAGGGGCCCCGGCCCCCCTGCTGGCGGCGCTGCTGGCTCTTCTGCTGAATCTTCTGCTTGCCGCCCCGCACATCCTGGCGGCGCTGGTCGGTGAAGGACTCCAGCCGCTCGTCGTACTTGTCCAGGTTGACGGCGGGGCCGCCTCTGGTGTCCACCACCTTCTTCTGGGGGACCCGGGTGGTGGGCGCGGCGGGCTGCTGCTTGCCGGGCTGGCCCTGCTGGGCGGGGGCGGACTGCCTGGCCTGCTGCTGGGGCTGCTTGCCGCCCTTGGCGGCGGGCTTCTCCTCAGTCTGCTTGGGAGCCTCCGCCTTGGGGGCGGGCTCCTCGTGATACACGTCAGCGTAGACCGACTCAATGGAGTCGATCTGGTTGTGCTGGGTGAGGTATTCAAACACAATGGACAGCTCCTCGTCAGTGAGGGGCTGCATATGGTTCTTGGGCGGGTGGCCGTACTGGGTCAGGATGTCCATGATCTCCTTGGAGGCCATCACCTTGCCGTTCCGCTTAAAATCCTTGGCCAGCTTATGGACTGGATATTTCGTCGTTATCATATTAAAAGCACCTCGATTCTTAGGAGTGCCGGAATTTGCCGGTCAGACGGCGGCCGGAGGGGCCGCCCTTTGTGGATGGGTTCTTGGGCCTGGGCGGCCGTCCCAAGCGCTCCTTGGGACGGCGCTCCGCCTTAGCCTGATCTATGTCAGGGACAGCCTTGGGCCTTCCCCTGACGGACGGGACCTGCTTCGCCTCTGCGGGCGGGGGCGGGACCCAAGGCTTTCGTTTTCCACTGCGCAGGTTTTTCTCATGCCGGCGCTGCTCCTTCTGGCGCTGGAGCACCCGTCCGGCCCGTTCCCGCAGGGCCTCGGCGGCGGGGCCGTACCGCTCCGGGTCCCGGAGGGCCAGCTTCTCCGCCACGGCGGCGGAAAAGCCCGCGTCGGCGAGGGCCAGCATGGCGCAGGAGGACCGGCCCAGCACAAGCCCCAGTTCCCCCTTGGTGAAGGGGGTCTCCAGGCAGGGGGCTTTCCCCGCCTGACTGAAATGGGCGGCCCGGCGGCGGGTGTTGGGGGCGGCGTCGCTGGCCAGCAGGACCAGCCTGGCCTGTCCGGCCCGGCAGACGGCCCCCACCGGCTCCTCGCCGTTCTCCAGCCGGCCGGCCTTTTTCGCCAGTCCAAGCAGGTGTAAAATCGGGTCATTGGGCATCAGGGGGCACCTCCTTCATCTGGGCCTCCAGGCCCTCCCAAACCTCCGGCGGCAGGGGGGCGGAGAAGGCCCGCTCCAGAGCCCGGCTCTTCCGGGCCCGCTTCAAGCACTCCCCGCTGGGGCACACATAGGCGCCCCGGCCGGGCAGCTTGCCCTTGAAGTCCAGGGACACTTCGCCCTCCGGGGATTTTACCACCCGGATCAGCGACCTTTTCTCTTTCATCTCCCGGCAGCCAACGCATTGGCGCATGGGTATCTTCTTGGGCAAGGCTCTTCCTCCTTAAACGAGGTTTGATCAAATCGGTCTGTAGGGCGGGACGACCCGGCCCGCCGTCTGACGCGCGCCGCGCCTGCAATCCGTCCCATTTTCCGCGGGCGGCCACAGGCCGCCCCTACGAACACACCAGGAAACATAGTACACAAACGGCGCCCCGCCATTGTAATGGGAAACACCGGAGACGCGGCGCGCCGGGGTCGTCGCGCCCTACGCCTTACTCCTCGGAAATCTCCCCATTCTCCTCCGCCTCGGCCATGGCGGCCTCCAGGGCCTCCTCGGCGGCGTCGGCCTCGGCCTGAGCGATCAGGTCCTCGATGGGCTCCAGGGGGGCGGAGGCGGGCTTGATGTCGATCTTATAGCCGGTGAGCTTGGCGGCCAGGCGGGCGTTCTGGCCCTCCTTGCCGATGGCCAGGGAGAGCTGGTCGTCAGGGACCACCACCCGGCAGCTCCGGGCGTCACCCTGGGCGGGCAGCTCCTCCACCGAGATCACGTCGGCGGGGGACAGGGCGGCGGCGATATACTCCGCCGGGTCCTCGGACCAGCGGATGATGTCGATCTTCTCGCCCTTGAGCTCCTCCACGATGGTGTTCACCCGCTGGCCCCGGGGGCCCACGCAGGCGCCGATGGGGTCCACGTTGGGCTCCGAGGCCCAGACGGCCATCTTGGTGCGGGAGCCGGCCTCCCGGGCCACCGAGCGGATCTCCACCGTGCCGTCGTAGACCTCGGGGACCTCCAGCTCAAACAGCCGCTTCACCAGGCCGGGGTGGGTCCGGGAGATGAGGACCTGGGGCCCCTTGGTGGCCCGGCGAACCTCCACCACATAGACCTTGACCCGCTGGCCTTCCATATAGCGCTCGCCCTTGACCTGCTCGCCCACGCCCAGGTAGGCGTCGGTAAACTCCGAGCCGGAGTGCAGGCGCAGGGTCACCGCCCCGTTCCGGGGGTCAATGCGGGTCACCGTGCCGGTGAGCAGCTCGTGCTCCTTGGTGGAGAACTCGTCATAGATCATCCCTTGCTCCGCCTCGCGGATGCCCTGGATGATGACCTGGCGGGCGGTCTGGGCGGCAACGCGGCCAAAGACCTTGGTCTTGACCTCCAGGCGCACCACATCCCCCAGCTCCGCCTGGGGCAGGCTTCTGCGGACCTCCTCCAGGCTGATCTCCGTGTAGGGGTTGTCAACCTCCTCCACGATCTCCTTTTTCAGAAACAGCCGGACGGTGCCGGCCTCCTCGTCGGCCTCCATCACCAGATTGTCCCCCACGCCCTCGTGATCCCTGCGGTAGGCGGACAGCAGCGCCTGGGTCACCTTCTCCAGCATATAGCCGGGCTTGATGCCCTTCTCCTGCTCGATCTGATGGATGGCCTCGAAAAACTCCTTGCTGTCCATCTCGCCGCTGTTGACGTTTTTCTTTGTCACTCGTTTTGCCACGGTGTTCTTCCTCCTATGGTAGGGGCGCACATACGCGCCCGCCAATTACGCTTTTGTACTGCGGGCGGACATATCCGCCCCTGCATTAGATTCTGACGTAAAGCTTGACCAGGGCGATCTCCTGCCTGGTCAAGACGGTCTCACCGCCGCCGGACTCCAGAACAACGTCTCCGTCCCGGTAGTCCTTCAGCGTGCCCACCAGCTCCTTGCGGCCCTCTCTGGGGCGGTAGAGCTTGACCTCCACCTCCGCCCCCAGGTATTTGGCAAAATGCTCTGGCTTTTTCAGCGCCCGGTCGGCCCCGGCGGAGGACACCTCAAAGGTATAGCTGCCCTCGATGGGGTCGACCTCGTCCAGCAGGTCGGACAGAGGGCGGGAGACGGCCTCGCAGTCGTCGATGGACACGCCGCCCTCCCTGTCGATATAGACCCGAAGGAACCAGGCCCCCGCTTCCTTTACATATTCCACGTCCCACAGCATACAGCCGGCCTCCTCCACCACGGGAAGGGCCAGAGCCGCCACAGTGTCGCTCACCTTTGCCATGCCGATACAGCCTCCTGAAACCGGGCCTTGCCGGTTTTTTCAATCAAAAAGAGCGGAGCCACAACCCCACTCTCACTCATACTTCCTACTTTCTTTGTTACACTATACCATAAACCTTTTGAAAATGCAAGAGCAAACCGCGAAGTTTTTTCCAGAGAAGCAAAGTTCTTCCCCCTTCTTTTCCCGCAGGGCCGGTCAAATCAACCAATCCCGCCGCTTATTTCCGTACTGAGAACCGCCGGCCAGGCGCATACTAGAGGGCGGATGGAGCTTCCGATTCGCCTTCCAATTCGGTTTGTCCTTTCGTCCCCCAGGGACGGAGGGACAAACCCAAGTTGAAAAATAAACAGCGGGAGGATTTTTGGATGAAAAAGAGTATTGCGGCGCTGGCTCTGAGCCTCACCCTTCTGGGGACGCTGGCCGCCTGCGGCACCGACAAGACCCCTGCAAACAACAGCACCAGCGGCAGCGCCTCCGCCGGCCAGGTCAGCCGCTATAACACCTATGACAATCAGGGCCGGGACTATTTCTACGACGGCCGCTACGCCGCCGGCTCCAACGGCCAGGTCTACGGCAGAGACGACAACATGCTCTCCCGGGACCTGACCCGCGGGGCCCGTGACATCGTCCGGGACACCGGCGACGCCATCGGCGACATTGGCCGGGGCATCGGCAACGCCGCCCGGGACATCACCGGCATGGGCAGCGGCGCCTACTCCGGCACCCCCAGCTGGGAGCCCGACTCCAGCGCGGTCCGCTATTAACCAACACCGGGACGGGCAATCGCCCGTCCCGCGTTTTTTCCTTGACAAAAGCATGTCACCTGCTATAATAAATACAGAAGGGCGCTGTTACAGACGGTCAGCCCAGAGTCTTAATCAACTATAGACCAGTTGACCGCTCGGGTTGTGGCCGGGCGGTCAACAAGCTTTTGGCGCGGTGAGCAGCATTACCAAAATCGAGACTTGTCAATTCTTACCGCTTTTTCTTCGGCTTTGCCTTCGCCCAGCCCGCTTTTTTGGCGGGACGGGCGGAGCTTTCTTTTTTCTCTACACGCGTCCTGGTGTCGGCGCGGGGTTTTTTACCCTTCGCGGGCCGGTTTTTGGAGGACGGCGCGCCGGGGTCACCGCGCCCTACAGGAGGTCCGCCTCTGTCCGGCCTCACCAGACAGTGCTTGCCGTAGCCGATCAGGTCCTCCCTGCCTGTTTTGTGGAGGGCCTCCAGCACCAGCTTCCGGTTCTGGGGCTTGCGCCACTGCATCAGGGCCCGCTGGAGCGCCTTGTCGTGGGGCGTTTTCGGGACAAACACCGGCTTCATGGTCCGGGGGTCGATGCCGGTGTACCACATGCAGGTGGCCAGGGTGCCGGGGGTGGGGTAGAAGTCCTGGACCTGCTCCGGCATGTGGCCCTGCTCGTTCAGCCACTCGGCCAGCTGAACGGCGTCCTCCAGGGTACAGCCGGGGTGGGAGGAGATGAGATAGGGCACCAGATACTGGTCCTTGCCGTACCGGCGGTTGAGCTTGAAGTACTTCTCCCGGAATTTTTCATAGACTTGGATGTGGGGCTTGCCCATATAGTCCAAGGTGTGGGCCACGCAGTGCTCCGGTGCCACCTTCAGCTGGCCGGAGATGTGGTGCTGGACCAGGTCGGTGAAGAACTCCCCGCTGGGGTCCTTCATCAGGTAGTCAAACCGGATGCCTGAGCGGATGAACACCTTTTTTACCTTGGGAATCTCCCGCAGCTTCCGCAGGAGCATCATGTAGTCGGTGTGGTCGGCGTCCAGGTTGGGACAGGGCTCCGGGGCCAGGCAGGCCCGGTTCCGGCACATACCGCTTTTCAGCTGCTTCTGGCAGGAGGGCCTCCGGAAGGTGGCCGAGGGCCCGCCCACGTCGTGGATGTAGCCCTTGAAGCCGGGGTGCTCGGTGAGGGCTTTTACCTCCCGAATCACGCTGTCGTGACTGCGGCAGGAGATGGTCCGCCCCTGGTGGAAGGCCAGGGAGCAGAAATTACACGCCCCGAAGCACCCCCGGTTGTGGGTGACGGAGAAGCGCACCTCCTCAATGGCGGGCACGCCTCCCATGTCATCGTACATGGGGTGGGGCTCCCGGACGTAGGGCAGCTCGGCCACCCGGTCCAGTTCCGCCGTGGTCAGGGGGAAAGCGGGAGGATTGACGATCAAAGACCGGTCTCCGTGCCGCTGGATTACCGCCTTGCCGGACACTGCGTCGTGCTCCTGATACTCCACCATATTGGCCCGGGCGTAGGCCTCTTTCGACGCGGATACCTCCTCAAAGGAGGGGACCTCCACCCTGGGATAGGCGCACAGGCCGGGGTATTTGCCGGCGACGCAGGTGCCCCGCACGTCGGTGATTTCCGAGACCGGAGTCCCCGAGGACAGCCGGGCGGCGATCTCCAAAGTGGCGTATTCCCCCATGCCGTAGGTGAGGATATCCGCCTGAGCGTCAAAGAGGACGGAGCGGCGCACCTTGTCCTCCCAGTAGTCGTAGTGGGCGAAGCGGCGCAGGCTGGCCTCCAGACCGCCGATGACGATGGGGATATCCCCAAAAGCCTCCCGCACCCGGTTGGAGTAGACAACGGTAGCGTGGTCGGGGCGCAGGCCGGTTTTCCGGCCTGGGGAGTAGGCGTCGTCGTGGCGGCGCTTTTTGGCGGCGGTGTAGTGGGCCACCATGGAGTCGATATTCCCCGCCCCGATAAGCACCCCCAGCCGGGGCCGCCCCAGAGCAGCGAAAGCTTCCGCGCTGTGCCAGTCCGGCTGGGCCAGCACAGCCACCCGGTAGCCCTCGGCCTCCAGAATCCGGCCGATGATGGCCGTGCCGAAGGAGGGGTGGTCCACATAGGCGTCGCCGGTGATGAGGAGGAAGTCATAATAATCCCACCCCCGCCGGGCCATGTCCTCCCGGCTCACCGGAAGGAATAAATCGCGGTCAAACGGCATAGTCCGCCCTCTTTTCCACTGAAATAATACCAGTATATCAGCCTCCGCCTGATCCGTCAATCCGCTTGCGGGGACGAGAGTGTCCAAACATAGAGTTAAAGGAAGCCAAAGAGTGAAAAAGGGGCAGACCATTCTGCCTCTGGTTCCTTTTTCTCCTGTCCGCACAATTTGGGGCGGTTCATTTTGGGTGTCTTTTCATACCTCTTCCGCTCTTTTTTAGCCTGTTTTTATCCACTCCACATCCAGTTCCAGTGTAGTCAACCGGATATCTGGTTTCACGCGCTCTCCGTGAAAGTCGCTGCCGCCGGTGACATGCAGACAATACCTTTCAGAAAGCTCCAGGTAAAATCTTTGCTGGGCAGGGGAATGCTTAGGGTAGCAGCACTCGATGGCGTCCAGGCCATATTCGGTCAGTTTCCTTACGATTGCCTCCAATGCGGCGTTATCTACGCCGATCTGATATGGGTGGGCCAGCGACACCTTGCCGCCAGAGCTCTTGATTGCTTCAATACATTCTTGAGCTGAGGGTTTGCCTCGCTCTACTCTTTCGTGATACTCCTCTGTATCCAGATACCGGTCGAACGCCTCCCGGTTGGTAGACACATATCCCCGGCGGACCATTGCCTGGGCAAAGTGAGGACGGCCAATGATGCTCCCTCCGGCCAGTTCCTCCACCTCGGCGGCGCTCAGCTCCACACCCTTTTCCTGAAGAAACGCCAGCAGCTGCTCCACTCGCTCATCCCGTCGGGCCTTCATCCTGCGGCACAGCTCCGCCAAGGGAGGGGCTTCCAGCCGGAATCCATAGCCCAAGATGTGAAAGGTTGGATATTCCCTTGCGCTCAGCTCCACGCCGGGTATGACGCGCAGACCCAGCCTTCCTCCAGCCCGGATCGCCTCCTCCAACCCGTCCATGGTGTCATGGTCGGTGAGGGCCAGTACCTCAAGCCCGCTGTCCTTCGCCAGACTAACCAGCTCGGTTGGCGTATACTGGCCGTCCGAGGCGGTTGAGTGGGTGTGGAGATCCGCTTTTTTCGTCATAGAAATCACTTCTTTACAGGTTTATGGCAGTGCAAATCCAATACATGGGCATTTGAAAACACCTTGCGTCCAGCCTATAACAAGCAGTTAACAGCGGATGCCAGCCGCCTTGCGCCATATCCGTCAACAGCTTCTCGCATCATACAGGATATATCCTCCCTGCATTTCCTGTCAAGTGCCAGGGAATTGATTTTATAAAATAGCCCGGAAAAGAAATCCCCATCGGCTCGGATATCCCCGGCACAGGGCATCAGCCCCGCTTTTTGAAACGCCCGAGCCCCTTGAATCTGGTTATCAGCCAAAATATATGTCACGGTCGGAAGGCCGCAGGCGCACAGCTCATAAAGTGTTGTACCCGCCGCAGAGACTGCCAGGTCGCACTGACACATCAGTGAACACATATCCGCTACCTGACGGTGCAACTGAATCAACGGAAAATTCTCCGCAATTCCTTCAAGCTCAGCCACATCCTGGTTCATGGCTCCAAGTACAAAATGAAATTTCATATTTTCACGCGGGGGATGTTCCCGCAGATATTTCGCACAGCGCAGGGCCACGTGATATGGGTCCGTACCGCCGGTAGAAATCAGCACATCTTCCACATGGTCCCGAACAATACGCTGTCCCAGCCCCTGGAATTGCCTGCGAAGAGGGACATATCGGGGACCAAGGAAATATTTTTTGTTCTGCGGATATGGCATCTCCGGCCCATAAACAGCGTAATTTACTACAGCATCCGCCGGGTAGTCAAAGGCGTTCAGGTCGTCGATATAAAAAAGCTTTGAAATACCCTTGATTGCTTTCATGTACTCCGGCGTGACAAAGTAGCTGTCCAATATCACCAGCTCAGGCTGTTCTCGTTCTAGCAGTGGAAGGAATACAGAAAGCTCCTCTTCCATGCGGTCATAGGCTGTCCCCAGCACGGTACAGGGATAGCCGCGCGTCTGAATCAGCCGCTGGAAATACGGCTCCGCTGTGACAAACGTAATTTCTCCGCCCTGCTCCCGGAGCGCGTCCGCCAGCGACAGGCAGCGCATGATGTGGCCTGTTCCGATTTGTTGGTTTCCATCAGCACGAATACATATCATCGTTTATTTCCTCGGCTCTCTTAACACACTGAATACATAAAATCAAAAAGGAAGAGATTTTTTTCGTGGTAAAACAACAGCTTCGCCATCTAGTACACAGTCATGGTTTTGGTTAAAACACTCTGTCTTTAAAGTGACTCGATTTCTTTCTGCATCTATTGAAATTACAGTGATTCTTGTTAAAATCGTATCTCCATAAAAAACGGGCCGAATAAAACTAAAAGTTTGTGCTTCATAAATGCATCCCGCACCTGGCATAGCGCCTCCAATAGCACCCGAAATAAAGCCCGCTAAAATCATACCATGTGCAACAGGTCTACCATAGTACGATTGATACGCCTCTTTTGTTTCAAAATGTATAGGGTTATTGTCACCAGTAATAGACGCATACTGGACTGCGCTTTCATAAGTTATTAAATTTTTCTTCTCTATATAATCTCCAACTTTCAAATCATGTATCTGTTTTCCTAATCTGCTTACCTCCTCTTCTAACTTATCCGCCAGCTCTAAAAGATGTTTACTTCGATCCTTCAAACGACGCACAGGCGCACCTGCATATATGCCCCATGCGACTAAACTTTTGTTTACTAAGGACATTGCCCCAACAGCACATCCTTCTTCAACAGTAACTCCAGGTAAGATTACCGACATACAGCCTATAATTACATGTTTCTTCAGGTAAACCGGGCAATTTATACCAGTTGTATATTTCTCAGGCACTGTCGGATTTGTCATAAATCGTCCGGAATAATCATTTGAGGTTGCGTAAATAACGACATGCGAAGATATGCCAGAATAATCTTCCATATAAATGCCGGAATTTCCGCCATATAATCCACAACTTTGAGCTATATGAATATAATCACCCAAAACAACTTTCCCACTGATAATAGTGAAATCGTCAATCCTGACATTATTTCCTATTTCTAATTCTTCTGGCCTATATAGTGCCACATGACGACTTACTTTTACATTGAAACCATA
Source organism: Firmicutes bacterium ASF500 (assembly GCA_000492175.2). NCBI lineage: Bacteria > Bacillati > Bacillota > Firmicutes bacterium ASF500. Next base: position 1,696,751 of record CP097573.1, read on the forward strand.
TTTTTTTATACCAAGTGTTTTTAATTCTTCCTCACTATAGTATGTTTCCATTCACTTTACCCCCCTTCTCTCTACTAAACGGAAGGGAGAGCATTGGAACGCATAGATACAAATAAAAACTTTTTTCCGCGCCAGACACCCCTCAAGGGGGGGGGGGGTAAGTACCCTGCCGAAAGTAATAATACCCTGTTCTGAGCTTATGCCAATTGGGTGGAAATCGTTTACAAGCAAAACCTTTTGTGACATATAATTATTTTCTTTCGTTTCCGCAAAAAGCTGTGACACATTCAGCTTTTTTTCGGCGTAGTTTATTGCCATACAAATCAGTTTAGTCCCTAACCCCAGACCTCGGTATCCGCAGTCAACAGAATATGATATCATCGCTTGTCCACCACAACACTCAAAACGTATGGAACCAATTGGATGCCCACCCAAATATAAGATCAGGATCTTAATATTTGGATCTTCTAATACACCATGAAACCAGTTATGATGATCCTCAGATGAAATAATATGAGAAGTCACTGATTGTTGTCGCGTCTTTTCTTCGTTTCGCCATGACAAAAGGAGCTGTTCATCACTAGAACACGCTTCTATCAAAAAAAGCTTTTGATTCCAGTCACAGCACACCTGTATTGGCTTGCCATTAAAGATGTCCATACCCAAATCAAACACCTCATACATCCACATTCAACGGACTCCCTCTTGAAATATCTTTGGGAGCCTGCTCCTTTAACAGACCGAAATAAAATTTTGGTTTTGTACCATATCCAGGCCGGATACATCGAATATTTTCTGTCGTAAACTCCTCGCCCTTTTGAATATCCCGCACGGCAAAAATCGATCTGCGGAAAACAGTGGAGGCTTTTTCCGCTTCCGTCAGCTCGTAGCTCACCCGGCCTCGGATTTGTGCGGCGGCCCGGACATCCCGCACCATCTCCGCAAACTCCTGCGGCTCCATGGAAAATTCGCTGTCCGGGTTTTTGATGGCGCGGCTGAGGCAGAAGTGCTTTTCCACCACCTGTGCGCCCAAGGACACACCCACCACGGCGGCGATGGACCCCATGGAGTGGTCGGACAGCCCCACCGGGACGCCGAACCGCTCTCGCATATCCGGAATGGTGGCGAGGTTCATGTCGCTGTAATTGGCCGGGTACTCGCTGCAGCACTTGAGCAGAACGATCTTGTCATTTCCCTGCCGCCTGCATACGTCTACCGCATCCTGAATTTCCTCCACACTGCCCATTCCGCAGCTGATCACCATGGGCTTCCCCTTAGCGGCGGTATATTCAATCAACGGAATGTCCACCAGCTCAAAGCTGGCAATTTTGTACGCCTCGCAGCCCATGCTCTCCAGAAAATCGACGGCTGTCCGGTCAAAGGGCGTCGAGAGGAAATCCACCCCGCAGGCCTCGCATTCCTCCTTGATTCGCTCCTGCCACTCCCAGGGCGTGCCCGCATCCCGGTACAAATCGTAGAGCTTATAACCGTCCCAAAGTCCGCCTTTGATTCGAAAATATTCATTGTCGCAGTCGATGGTCATGGTATCCGCCGTATAGGTCTGGATTTTCACGCAGTCCGCGCCGGATTTGGCCGCCTGACGCACAATCGCCAGGGCATTCTCCAGCTTCCCGGCGTGATTGGCGCTCATCTCCGCGATGACATAGACTTGATTCGCCGCCAGCTTGTCCCATAGTCTGAACATACTCCGCCTCCGCTCATTTTCGGAAATATTCAATCAGCTTTCTCACCGCTTGGATAACATCATCCTGATCCTGATCTGTCATGCTATAGAACAGAGGCAGCGTCATACTGCTCTCATAATAAGCCTCCGCATTGGGGCACAGGCCCTTTTTGAAGCCCAGAGATTGATAGTACGGAAGCCAGTACACCGGGATATAGTGTACGTTGACCCCGATATTTTCCGCCTGCATGGCGTCATAAAATTCTTTCCGCCCGCAAGTGAGCCGGTCAAAATCCAGACGCAGGATATACAGGTGCCGCACTGTGTCAGAGCCCTCAACCTCTTCTTGAATAATCACTTCCGGAATCTTACGGAATGCTTCATTATACCGCCGGACCAGTTCCTTCCTCCTGGCGGCAAAACGCTCCAGCTTGTTGAGCTGGCTCAGGGCCAGCGCACACTGGATGTCTGTCATGCGGTAGTTGTAGCCAAGCAGCTGCTGCTCATAGTACCAGTTGGAGTTGCTATGGTCCCGCAAAAGGGCGGGGTCCCGGGTAATTCCGTGTCTGGAAAACAGCTCCACCCGCTTTGCCAGGGCACTGTCCTTCGTCAATACAGCGCCGCCCTCCCCCGCCGTGATGGTCTTCACGGGATGAAAGCTGAAGGTAGTCAGGTCCGCGATGCTCCCCACCGGCGTCCCCCGGTAGGAGGCGCCGATGGAGTGGGCGGCATCCTCGATCAGAAGCAGATGGTGCTTCTGGCAGACGGCCCGGATGGCGTCATAATCGCAGGCCGCGCCGGTGAAGTCCACCGCAATGACCGCTTTGGTTCGCTCCGTCACGCACCGCTCCAGGGAGGCGGGGTCAATGGTATAGGTCCTCGGGTCGATATCCGCAAATACCGGCCTTCCGCCGCAGTATAAAATGGCGTTGGCCGACGCCGCGAAGGTGATGGGTGTTGTGATGACCTCATCCCCCGGGCCAATCCCGGCGGCGAGACAGGCCACATGCAGCGCCGCAGTTCCGTTGGACACCGCCGTACAGTGCGCCGCCCTGGTCAGCCGGCACAGCGTCTCCTCCAGCTCCGTGACCTTGGGGCCGCAGGTCAGAAAATCGCTTTTCAGGACCTCCGTCACCGCTTGAATGTCAGCCTCGTCTATGTATTGGCGACCGTAGGACAGCCACTCTTTTCGTACCGCTTCCCCGCCGTATAACGCTAAACTCGACACAGGCATTACCTCTCTTTACCTTGATTCAACGAGGCTACCATGCTGTCCAGCCTCCATCTACACAAATATTGGCTCCTGTTATATATTTGCTGGCGTCTGACGCCAACAGGACCACGGTACCTGCCAAATCATCTGGCTGGCCGATCCGTTTCAGCATAGTTCTTTCCGCAAGATTCTCAATAAACCACCCCGTCTCCTGCACCGGTTTAGAGGGGAATGGACCTGGTGATATACTGTTGCATCGAATTCCATATTGTCCATAGTAACCGGCTAAATATTTCGTCAACTGCAATACTGCCGCTTTTCCAGCCCCATAACAGGCCGGATTGTTAAACTTTACTTCCCCCTGGTAAACCTTTGGGTCTGGGGAAACCAAGCCGTACATAGATGCAATATTGATAATACTCCCACTGCCCTGCTGGATCATTTTCGGTATTACTGCGGAACACATTCGGAAAACACCATTCACGGTGCCATCAATCGCTTTCGACCATAGCTCGCCTGTTAAATCCTCAAAATACCCCGCAACACTATATGCCGCATTATTGACCAGAACATCGATCTTTCCCTCGGCCTCAATTACACGTTCTATGCACAAGTGAATGCTTTTTTCTGAAGCTATATCAATTGCGAGCCCTTTGCACAACTCACCATATTTCTGGTTCAACTCACCAGCCAGACGCTCACATTTTCCGGTATCCCGTGAGGCAATAAACACTTTGGCGTGAAAGGACGCCAGAGCTTCGCTCATTGCTGTTCCCAAATAGCCTGCGCCGCCTGTAACTAAGACAGCTTTTCCCGTCAAATCAAACAGTTCCATACGCTACTCACCCAACCGTTTTTGATGGACATTCTTGTTAATTGTCATAACTTCCGGATTGGCTACCAGATAGTCAATAATCTCGTCGAGGCTGAAGATCCTGTCCGGCTGGTACAAGGAGCCATACAAGATTTGCGCCACCTCATAGTCTTCCTCTGTATCCACAGTAAGCCTTACCGCTGAATAATCTTTTGGCGAGTTGAGTTTTCCTGGATTTTGGCCCTCCCGATACATATATGGTGTCACATGTTCACGCTCATATGGCTGGCGCCCGTTTTCATGCGCCTCCGCCAAGGCACGAAAGGTAAACACCTCTGCCCCGACTCCCAAGGGATAACCGCCGGCAGACGCATAGGAGAAATTGCTGCCTTTAAAATAAGACAATAATTCCTCACAAACATTGGGGTCAACAAAGGGGTTATCCGCTGTTAACCGCATCACGATATCATCCGGCTCCGCACCAAATGTCCGCGCCGCCTGAAAAAAACGGTCCAGTACGTCCGTCTCACTCCCACGGAAACAACAGACTTGATTCTCATGGGCAAACTCCGCGATCGGGTCATCCGACTTATTTTGAGATGTCGCAATGACAATCGTGTCGACGCTCTGCACACTTCTTATGCGTTGAACGATATGATACAGGATTGGCTGACCGCAAAGATTTCTTAACACCTTACCGGGTAGGCGTGTAGAGCTCATGCGCGCCTGAATGATCGCTAAAACCTTGCTTTCCATTGAACTCACCTGAATATTATCTATTTTACCTTACCATAGAGACGGGTTTACTAATTTTTCCTCAACTTTGTCAAACGCGGCCCTCAAGGCCGATTCAACCTCCTGCGGCAGCGGCTTGGAAACGAAGGACAAATAATTTGAAAGCTGATCTTGATTATCCACCCCAAAGAGCAGGTAATCAATTCCAGGATGGCCGGCAACAGAGCTGATTGCGGCGTGAAGCGGAGAACTGGAAGCGGAATCGCAGATACTGTGAAATACCTTGAGATATGGACTAGCAAATTCCATATGTGCCGGCAGGCGGTTTGCGTCCATAACCGCAAGTCCCTGCAGCAACGAGCTTCTAGCAAAAACAGTTACGTTCTTTTTCTTCGCTTCCACAAAAAAACCGCATTGATCCAGTCTTCTGTCAAAAACATTGTAAGGAACCTGTATCACTTCAATTTGTGGATAGGATAAAGCCTTCATTGCTTCCAGGGGTGTGTATACAGATACTCCAATTGACCTAGCAAGGCCCTCATGCCGGACAGCGTCAAGAGCTGCTACTGCTTCTTCATCAAAAATATGAGAAGCGTTATGAAACATGTAGACATCCAACTGCTGCCTGTGCAAGCGATTCAAGCTTTCCTGTATTTTAGAAAGTATGATTTCCCTCTTTTTTTCTGTTGGGATATTCGTTAACGCGTTTGGAGCAAGCTTTGAGGCGATGTTTATTTCTTTAGATATGCCTGGATGCTCTTCGATGTAGTCCCCTAAAAGCTCCTCCGCAGTTCCATAAGCCGAAGCGGTATCAAACCAATGAATCCCGTGCGCAAGCGCATCGGTGATGATATCAAACACTTCTTGTTTTCTAGGGCGGGCATTGCCCTGTATGCCATACTGGGTTCCAAACTGCACAGTGCCCAAACATAACTCCATGCTTTAATGCTCCATTACTCCCAGCAGTAATTCGCGCAACTCCTCCACAGACAGCCAGCGGCTGTTTGTCCCGGAGGAATACTCAAATCCTTGCTCTACCCGCTTTCCGTTAGGAAGTACCTTGTCCTCATTCCACCACTGCATATGAGGATAAATTACAAAATGTTCGTCATATTCATAAGTGTAGAGGGAATCCTCCTTTGTGATCATAACCTCGTGGAGCTTTTCCCCTTCTCGAATACCGACCTCCTTCATTGTACAGTCCGGGAGAATTGCTTTGGCAAGGTCCGTAATTTTGAAGGAGGGAATCTTTGCAATAAACGTCTCGCCGCCCTGAGACTCTGACAAAGCCTTGATGACCAGTTCCACGCCTTGCTCCAGGCTGATCCAAAAGCGTGTCATTTCAAAATCAGTGATGGGCAGCTCCGTCTTTCCCTCCTGCACCAGCCGGCGGAAAAATGGAATCACGGAGCCCCGGCTCCCCGCCACATTTCCGTAGCGGACAATTGCAAACCTCACATCGCTATGTCCAGTATAGCTATTGGCCGCAATGAACAGCTTGTCAGAAACTAATTTGGTTCCGCCATATAAGTTTATCGGATTTACCGCTTTATCTGTTGAAAGGGCAACCACACGCTTCACACCAGTATCAAGAGCCGCTTCGATCACATTCATTGCGCCTATGATGTTGGTTTTTATTGCCTCATTCGGATTATACTCGCATGTAGGCACTTGCTTCATCGCCGCGGCATGAATTACGTAATCTATTCCATAAAACGCCCTTCGAAGCCGGTCAAGGTCTCTAACATCTCCGACGAAATATTGGATCGGAACACCTGCATCGATAAACTTCGATTTCATGACAAACTGTTTGTATTCATCTCTGGAGTAAACAACTATTTTTCTGGGTTTATAGTGCTGTAAAACATGCTTGATAAAGTGGTTGCCAAAAGAGCCTGTTCCTCCAGTTATTAAAATTGCCTTACCATTAAGCATAATCCTACCCTCATCCTTTAAGCGACCAATTTAGATATATTCTTTAATGATTCGGTCTTGACCGTGTATTTTCACAATCTTTTCTCTGATCTTCCGTGGTATGACACACTCCTTACACATCGCCATTTCTCTATATCCTCCAGGAATTGAGCAGTGTTCTCGCAGTGCCTCGTATTTTTTTCCGTGCCAAATCTCATAAACAGAACAGTCCTTCACATTTCCCAGTGAAATTGACAGATCGCGAGCAATTCCGGCGCCACAGCATCCATATACGTCACCATGCAAGGAGACCAGCATCCGCTGAAACGGCTGCGCACAGGTAAAGTCCAGTTCATAGTTTGACCTGTCTTGCTCCGCTTCTATTTTTGGAAAATCTATAAATGCATTATAGTTGATATAATCAGATACCTGAGACATCATATCCATGTACTCATCAATTTGCGGTTCGATCATCGACCAAATGCCTTGGACATTGATTGCCGGTTTCGATGTAGCATATCTTTCTTTCATCTGTTTCATATCACTCAACTTTTGATATGTGTCCTTGAACTTGAGCGGATACCTATTTTTCTCATAGTCTTCATGAATTCCATCCACGGAAACTGTAATCCAGTCGACCCCTGCCAACAGCATTTTTTCAAATGATTCCAATGTAATTGCCCCGGAATTTGTTATAAAAGAAACTTCAAGAGCACCTCTATCTTTTGCATATTTGATCATCTCAATAAATTGAGGATGCAGGACAGATTCTCCTGTAGAATTGAACCGAATTGCCGGAACCTTGAATGCAACTTCATCAATGACTTTCTTAAATAGATCAAAATCCATAAATTTTTCCGCATCAAGGATATAACTGTCTTGCCCACGGTAACAAAAAGGGCATTTCAAGTTGCAGACATCGCTGATTTGAAATTCCAAGGAAAGCGGATATTCAGAAACGTGTCGAGCTGCCGGATAAGCCTCCCAGTTCTTCCGATACTCGTAAAAGGCCTCCTCGCAGCCAAACGCCCTGGCTTTCATGTAGCTTTCAAAACGCTCCAGCGTATCAATACTATAATTTCCCTTATTGATTTCCATTTTTATCTCCTTTATTTTGACCTTAGTTAAACTAGGGTAATAACTAAATAAAATTTTAACTATTTGTTTTCTTTCCGAAAATTGTTTATTCATAATCTTAAAATTTTGCAATCTTCACGGGGCAATTCAGGATGTGTATCCAGATAATTTTCGGTAAACATATCACAAAACATTCCCTTCAATCCCACCGGGTTGACCGAAATGATCTCAATATCCGGATAGTGAATCGATACAAACCGTCTAAGCTTCTTGTATCCATCTATCCACCACGGAATTAAAAATTTTTCTACGTAAACACTTGTGTGACAACTATCGAAATGCCCGATTGCAGCACAGTCACAACCAACCAGTAACAATTTTTGGGGATGGGTAAACAGAGCAAAGTGGATCGCCTGGAAAATAATCGAGCCATAGCCCATCAAAGGATAACATTCGAGATTGGTATGAATATGTGTGAAGGGCATCATCGGCAGGCTGAAATACCGTCGCCCATCATTCTCCTCAATAATATACTCCGGAATTTGATCCTTCTTCTTTCTGCTCTTGATTCCAACATTAAAAAATTTTGTAAAATTAAATTCTTTTAACTTTTCGCACCATTCAGGAACATAATGTGTTAAAAAGTAATAATCTAGCATGATACCCTCTTTTAAAAAGCTTGAGTTTACCCCGATATGCGGGACCCCCGTAAGCTGTGTATAATAATTTAGAGTCGGTCCAGTCCCAATAATCGCGACCGTCTTACCGCGATTGCAGCCTTTAAATTCCGAAAACGAAGACTTGTGCGTATCATGCAGTTCATTAACAAAACATAATTGTTCAAGCAACTTAGTCTGTTGTGCCTGCGCTATTTCTGCCTCAGCTTCGGAAACTAAACTCATTTGTTCCCACGTAATATATTCAACGTTTTGAAATCCAGCATTCTTACAAACTTGCACAATTTCACTTGAATCAACAAACACAGTAAGTAAAATCGTTGCGTTTGGCATTAGCCCAGCCCATGCTTCAATACTGCGTACCTGTAACCCCGTCTTTAAAAATGTTCCCTCATCATCAGCCGTGACCCGGCTGCTTGTAACACCACACAGTCTTATATTGGGGTCTTGTGCCAAATATGGAATTATTCTTTTTGCCATATTGCCCGTTCCAAATGCGATCAAATCTTTACCATACAAATTGGAAAACACTTGAGGATTTAATCTTATCACTTCGTTTCCGCCTCCCTTATTGCGCATCAAACAAATTCAAAAATTGCTCCAGGCAGTACAACTGCCATTTTTGGTTTCCAGAAAACTGTTTCATGTCCAGGTTCTTCTTAAATTCATGCCTAACCGGACCTCCCCAATCCTTAAAGTAAAAATCCACTGGACGAGGCATCGGAATCTTGTCTGGAACAGGTACTTCTGGATATTTTTCTGCAAACAACTCCCGAATCAAATATTTGGGCTCTCCATTGCGGACACGCTTCAAATCCAAGGGCTGCGCCATCTTCAAGATCGCATAAGGATCAAAATAGGGCATCTGCACTGTGCCAAAAGCGTTGAAATAAGAGCTGGAGCTCTCCACGGAAAACACTTCATCCATGAATCTGAGAAAATCAATCTTATTTTCTCTACGGTAACGCTCAAACAAGTATCGCATATCCTCCGCTTGTGTCAGCACATCTGCCGGCTGAACAAAAATGTACCGCCTCATAAAATCTTCCAGAGTCCAATCCTGAGACAGCAGCTGATCCATGCCGCCGAAAATCAAGTCACTGCTCTCCCCAATTATCATTACTTCAACGCCGTCCTGTTTCGCTTGAAGGGCAGCCTGCCGTATCTGCGGTTCTATGGAGTGGACCGGAGCTGCCTTAGCCCGGAGCAAGGGCGTCAGGTTCTTCTCCACTGTATCCTCCCAATTGATATCCACATAGTGCCGCTTCAGATCATATTTATCAGCATAATACTCCGCCCGCTGAAGCTCTTCCCGCTGATACTCCCCCTCCAGGAACCGGAACGTATAAGCCTCGCAGCCCCTCATATAAGAGGCCAAAATTGCCGAATCCATCCCTCCAGACAGCATAATTCCCAGTTTTTCGCCCTGTAAATGCGCAAACTGTTCCGCAATCGCCCGGTCGATTTCTTCCGCGCTGGAAACCAGACGCCTCCGCTCATCAGGGCAAAGCGGCAGATTTTGATGATGAATCCCCTCAAAAAAGTCCTTATTGTCATCCTCAATATAACGCAGAGCCAAATAGGAGCTCATGCAATAATTCTTATCAACCACTGGTATTGCCTCCTTTTTGTGACTCATTTCGCAGCTGTATCAGCGTTTGATTGATAAGGGTGGATGAAATCCCCCTCGTATACGGGAAATAGATGACCTTTATCCCGCTTCTGGCACACTCCTGCTCATAGTACTCCCACTTTTCTGAGCCATACCAGTCATCACCTACAAACAGGATCTGCGCTCCAAGCTTCTCGCACATCGCCAGCTTGTCCATATCCCGCTGCGGAATAGCGGCATCTACATATTTGATGCTGCGAATAATTTCAATTCTATCCTCAAACGGAATTACGGCATGCTTCCCCTTGTATGGGACCAATTCGTCTACTGTAACACCAACGACGAGCTTATCGCACATTCCCTTTGCATTTTTAAGCAGATTCAAATGTCCAATGTGAAACAAATCGTAGACACCAGTGGTATAGCCGATTATCATAGCCCGCTCCTCTCGATCTTTAGCGCATAATCTTTATAAGGCATTTCCGCGTCAAACGTAAGAGCATGGTGCGTTGACGATATTTTTTTAAGTGTCATATAATCTCCGTACTGCGCGGTAAGCATTTCATCAAAAGCGTCTGAAACAGGTATCTCAAGCTGTTCAAAAGGGACCTTATATACCGTCTTGAGCTGTTCTCTCTGGTAGACAAACCGCCCTCTCCACGTTTCTATCGGAGATATCCGTCTTGTTTCTTTGCCCGACCATTGAGAACAATATTGTTCATAGCCGCGGCTGAGACGTTCCATGCCAAATACGCCCTTCAAAAGCCTGGCAAATCTGCCCAGTATTCTTCTCTTTAAGGGATAGCGCTTGTCCGGCTGAAAATAGCCCTCATAATAGGAGGCATACCTCAAAATCCTCCAGTAATACTTGAGAACTTTTTTGGCCCGCTCAAATTCCGCCTCGCTATCCGGCACATTGTCCAGCACAAATATGTCAATAAAGATGCCCTTATTTTCGTATGGACGCTTATTCTCAAAGTCGCTGATCAGCGTTGTGTCGGAGTTCCGCAGGCGGCTGCCGCCCATCACCAGCCCCGGGTCGGTAAAGGGCGTCTGAAAAAAATACGGGTGCTGAAACTCCTGCTCCGCAATCTGGACCAGTTTTCTGTAATCCTCCCGGAACATGAGAAGATCAATATCATCATCCCAGGGAATGTACCCCTTATGCCTCACAGCACCTAGCAGGGTTCCTCCAAACGCAAAATAGGCCAGGCCGTGCTTGCCGCACACCCGGTCAAACTCAGCCAGCAGGTCCAGCTCCACCGCCCACAGCTTCTTCATCTCCGGGCTTATCGTATAGCCGCACCGGACCTCCTCCTCCAGGAATCCCTCCGGAAGCTCTATCTTAATCGGCAGCACATTTCATCACCTCTGTACAACAAACGCTGTCAGCTCAATCTATTGACACCTCCGGCGCGGTATTGCTCCATCACGCCGGCAAGCTCAATAGACAGCCTGCCGGCGCCTTCGTCCAGCCGGCCCTCCGCAATGCAAGTCAAAAATTCCGTGATCTCATACCGCAAGCCATCTCCGGAGAATTTGTAGAAATTCTTCTCCACTTCATTTGGGTTTTCATAGCGCAGCTCAAAATACTCGGTTTTCCACCAGGGGGCCGGCACGTAGATGTAGCCTCGGGTCCCGGAGATCACCAGGCTCCCCTCGCTCTTTACACCCAGCCCAACCTTCGCCGTGGCTACCGCGCCCGGGTACTGCATGTGAATCTGTGTAAACAAATCGACTCCGCCATTCTGCGGAAAATAGGAATAGAACCGGACATGTTCATACTGAAGCCCAAGCAGCTTGAAGATGGCCAACAGCGGATAGGTCGCCAGCTCTGTCATACTGCCGCCGTTTCCATTGTCCTGAACCTCACGCATATGGGGCGGCACAAGCTTTGTGAATGTGGCGTCTACACCGACAATCCGACCGATCTTTCCGCTTTTGGCGCAGCTGACCAGCCGTTGAAAGCCGGGGCAATAGGCCGTTTTGACGGCCTCCATCAGGATTACATGGTTCTTCCGGGCCAGCGCAAAGAGCTCTTCCGCTTCCTCCTTGGTAAACACCATCGGCTTCTCACACAGCACATGCTTCCCGGCCCCCAGGGCCCGCCGGGCATAGTCATAGTGCGTCTCGTGGGGGGAGGCGATATAGACCGCGTTTACCCGGTTTAAAAAGCTGTCGTAGTCACCGCTGTAAAACGCCAGCTCATGCCTCTGAGCAAAGCTTTGGGCGGAATCCACATGAGGGTTGAAAACGCCCTCCACCGTCACTCCGCTGACAAACTTGGACTCCGGGATGAAGCGGTTGGCAATCCGGCCGCTGCCCGCCACGCCCAACCGAATCAGCGGGTGCTGACGGTCGCGCAGCTGCGTGCTGGATATCCCCTTGGTCCGCTCCAGGTAAACCACTTTACAGTACTCGCCCAGATAGTCGAACCGCCCTACCCAGTCAGAGCCGATCGTGAAGATATCCACGCCCATCCGGGTGATATCGTCGATCTTCTGGCCCTCGTACTCCTCCACTACGATCTCGTCCGCCAGCCCCAGGGCCCGGACATTCTCGATCCGCTCCATCAGCGTCTGCTGGACGTTCAGCTTGCCCCGGTAGCGGTCGTAGTTCTCGCTGGTCACACCCACGATCAGGTAATCTCCCAAAGCCTTCGCACGCCTCAACAGGCTTTGATGCCCGTAGTGGAGCAGGTCGAAGGTGCCATATGTGATCACCTTTGTCATGCCGTCCCTCCGCCGCACAGGCCAAAAATCTCCTCCAGCCTGTCCACAATTTTCTCCGGCGGTTCCTGGCCGTCGTTCTCGATGACCACGTCCGGATGCTCCGGCTCTTCGCAGAGGATATCGACGCCCACCACATTCTTCGTCCCGGAGGTGTACAGGCCCTTCTGATCCCGGCGGTACAGCGTCTCCCGGGAGGCCTTCACATAGATCTCCCTGTAGTCCTCAATGTGCTCCCGGGCCCAGGCGCGGCAGTCGTTATACATGGAAATGCTGCACAGCACCACGTCGATTCCCTGATCGGCCAGCATTTTACACATCTCAAAGTTGTAATACGCGCCGCGGCGGCGCTCCTCGGTGGTATATCCGCTCTTTTTATGGAAGGACAGCCGCCGCAGCTGATCGCCGTCCAGCAGCACCACATCGTTCCGCCTGGACTTCATCCGGCGGTACAGCTCCCCGCCGATGGTCGTCTTGCCCGCCCCTGAGAGGCCGGTGAAAAAATAGACGGTTCCCTTTTTCATTGTGTCCTCCTCAGTGGTAAATCGGATTTTCCAGCAGTGCCGGGTCCAGCTCCAGCATGGGCATCATGTAGAGAGGCTGGCTATTTTTGCCTACAAACCGCAGGTCCTTAATCAAGGCATCCACAATACTCATCCGGTTTTCTTGAACGCCCTTCATGTGATCCTCCAGCATTTCCGTCCGGACAGACGAGCTGATTGCCTGCTCCACAATTTTGCCGTTCATGGAAACACTTGCGTTATCAAACACCAGCTTCCAAGTCTTTTTGATATAGCTGTTGATGGTGTCAAACCCATCGACCAACGCTTTCGCCTGCTCTTTGGTCATTGGCGACCCATCGTAGTAATGAAAATCATAGCCATAATACTGATAGGCATCCCGCAAAAAGTATTCAATAAAGATCCGCTCATTGGTATTGGCAAACTCGTCATAGGTTTTATAGACCTGACTCAGACTGAAACCGGGGGCATAACCATCGTCCGTTATGCGCACCGGCTTGCCCCCCAAGGAGCAGTAGGTCATAGTCTCCTCGTGATAGGGCAGATCCAGAAAGGCGGCCAAGGCGGTAAAGGTCGCTTTGGGGTTCAGCTTTCCATCCTCAAAACGGACGATCACACTATCCCGGCAGATACGGTCCTGTCTGTCAACCATAAAGCTGCGGTTCAGCACGCGCTCCGCCACCGCGTCGGTGACGATGGTTATCTTTCCGGCTTTTTCGCCCTCACTTAACCTCTGATTGGCCGCGGCGGCCGAGGCATTCATAAACCGGACAGAGGCCCCGTGGCTGGTTGTAAAGCGGCGCATGGGAATGAAGGTCTTGATGTATTTGAAGCCCGCTAATATAGGCGACTCACACAGGTTGTCATATTCCTTTGAATGCAATACCGTACGGTCCTTCGCGTCCACCTTTAAGGAATAAACAATGTTCGGAAAGTGGGGCTGGAAAAACAGCGCGGGGACGATTCTGGAGTTTTTATCCAAAAATTGAGAGTACTTCTGGCGGTCCAGATAAAGGGCGACCAGTATATCCTTATCGGTACAGTCCCGGTTGTGATAGAGCTCCGAGATCAGGCGGGGGTCCTCCCATTTGACCAGCATCCCCCGGAGCTGAGCCAGGCTCTCACAGCTGTCCAAAGCGCCTCGTATTTTTCCAATGGCGTCCTCAATATGTGACATCATGACAGAGGGCATGGCGATCAGGTTGGGGTGGGCGTCAAACACCTCGTTAAAGAAGTCGCCGCCGTTATGGCTGCTCAGCTGCCCATGCCAAATCAGCCGGGTAATCTCCCGGATTCCCACCGGCCTGACATTCATCTGGCTGTAATCAATATTGAACCGTGCCTTGAAGTCGATGGGGTACTGATCGAGCTCGTCCCCGAAGAGAAAGACAAGCTTCTTCTCCTCCAGCAGGGGCTTCATATTCAGGCAGGTGAGGTAGGCGCAGAATTCCGCCCAGCTGCCGTAGTGAAGATAAATATGGTTTTCCCGGGCCACGTCCTCACTGCGGCGCACGTTGTCCCGGAGGTATTCCAGCTCATATTGGGAATAAATGTCCTTCGCCAGGATGGGGTTTTCCAGATCCCTGAAAAAGTTGTGCTTTATCACGGCATCTCTGAAATTGATATAGTCACCAAACCGCTCCTCACCGACGTAATAGGGGGTATAGCTGTTGTCATCGTAGGGGTAGAAGCGGATGGGAAGATCTTCAAATTTAATAAAATCCTTCCGGAAAATATAGGGGTATTTCTCCAGCAGCGCGCAGTTTTTTCGATAGCGCGTCTGGATGAGCTTGATGTTGGGGGCATAGAAGGCCCCGTCCATAACAGACAAAACATCTTCCTTGCAAAAGCCTCTGTTATACAGGTCGCGGAAGACGGTGTAGGATATTTTATAGCTGTCTCCACTGCCAAATTGCAGAATATACAGCGCGGCTTCCATCTTCTCCTCCGGAGCCGCCTCCTCCAGGGCGAGGGTGTATGCCTGACAAGCTTCCTTGCTCTGCCCGAGGCCGGCCAGCCGGCGGGCCAGTTCCATTGCGTCCATACAGTGATCCTCTCCTCAAAAATGGGGGCTGGGCAAAGGCCCAGCCCCCTTGTTCATGCGTATGAGATATTTTTGCCTTTGGACTATTAGCCCAGCAGCTGGAGAACGCCCTGAGGCACCTGGTTGGCCTGGGCCAGCATGGCCTGGGCGGACTGGACCAGGATGTTGTTCTTCACGTAGCTCATCATCTCTTCGGCCACGTCGGTGTCGCGGATGGTGGACTCGGCGTCCTGGATGTTCTCGGCCATCACGGACAGGTTGTTCTGGGTGTGCTCCAGACGGTTCTGGATAGCGCCCAGATCGCCGCGGACGGAGGAGACATTGTTAATGGCATCCTTGAT
Organism: Firmicutes bacterium ASF500; assembly: GCA_000492175.2. NCBI lineage: Bacteria > Bacillati > Bacillota > Firmicutes bacterium ASF500. Next base: position 1,712,112 of record CP097573.1, read on the forward strand.
CTGCTGGATCGCCGCCTGAGCGCCGGCCTGAGTGCCGATATCAACACTGTCGATTCCCAGAGCGTCCACGTGCATGTCGCCGATGCGAACGCCCATCTGGTTGAAGGTTTCAGCGGTGTCGCCGATCTGAAGGGTCAGACCGCCGCCGCCGCCAAGGCCGCCGTCAGCGCTGAACTGGACCATGGCAGTGGCGCCCTCGCCCTCGCCATTCCAGTCGGCGTCGGTCTGGGCAGCGTCGCCGACCATATCGTTCTTGTAGGGGCGGTCCACGTTCTTCCGCTCGGTCAGATACACGGTGCTGCTTTTGTTATCACTGGTCACCTTGAACCAGCTGTTGCCCTTCGCAGTCTTGGACAGGGCGATGGCGGCCTCGGTGCCGATTGTGCTGTCGCCTTCATTCATGTGCTTCAGGTCGATCACGTTCGAGCCCTTGACAGTGCTGTCCTTACCCACAGCGAAGGTATAGACCTGGTTGCCGATTCGGATCTGAGAGCCGTCCTTGATGTCCAGATCATTGAAATTGAACGTGCCCTGAGCATACTTATTGTCCTCTTCCTTGACAGCGGGCTTGTCGATGTGGACAGCGCCGGGCAGGCCCTGGTTATTCGACGTATCACCCGTGAGCTCGACCGACATGTCCTCTGCAAAGTCAGTGGTCGGAACCTCGTTCATCTTCAGGGTAATCGTATTGCCCGACCCGTTGATGGTAAACTCAACTCCGCCGATGGTCGCGCTGGCGCTGGAGACGAAGTTAAAGTTGCCGACCGTCAGGGTGATGGCGCCCTTGGAAACCATGCCGGAGGTGACAGTCGCAGTAGCGACAGTCAGACCGCCAACCTTGATTGTGATCACTCCAGTCGCGGAGGCCTTGGCCGTAAAGTTGCTCAGATCAACGCTGTACTCACCCTTCTGAGCCACTCTGGTGGGCTGCACGGCATCGTTCACCGCAGTGACCTCCACTATCTCGCCAACATCGTCGGTGGATTTGCCTGCCTGAGTGCCGTCCAGCAGCTTGATGCCGTTGAAGTTGGCGCTGTCAGCGATACGGTTGATTTCCTCCTTCAGGGCGACGACCTCCTTCTGGAGGTTCTCGCGGTCGACCTCGTTCTGGTAGGTGCCGTTGGCGGACTGAGTGGCCAGGTAGTCCATGCGGTTGAGCATGTCCTGGATCTCCTGCATGGCGCCCTCAGCGGTCTTCACCAGGGAGATGCCGTCCTTGACGTTCTTCTGGGCGGCGTTCAGACCGGTGATCTGAGCACGCATCTTCTCAGAAATAGCCAGACCAGCGGCGTCGTCGCCGGCGCGGTTGATCTTGTAGCCGGAGGACAGCTTCTCCAGGTTCTTGGACAGTCTGCCGGTGTTGATGTTGTAGTTGCGGTAGGCATTCATAGCCATAATATTGTGCTGAATACGCATGAGATTGACTCCTTTCGTTTTTTAGTGTGCCCTGGAGCATCCTTGCTCCCGGCACAGTTCTGTTTTGCGCCTTCCACGTTGAGCACGTGGCCACGATGCTCAGCGCTTTCAGCGCCTTACTATATTTCAGCCGGCCTAGGACCAGATGAAATACCGGTTCCGGGGACCTGCCTCGGTCTCCTCACCCTTTAATTCGTCCGTAATTTCGAAAAGATAAGGGGTAGTTAAAAAAAATACTGAAATTATTATTTAATGAATTTTTGCCTGGGACCAGCCTGTACCTGGTCGAAGAGCGGAGAACCTGCGGCCGCCGGGGGCGACAGCCGGAGCCGGTTCATCCGCCGGACCTCAGAGCGGCGGGAAATTTGACGGGAAATCCCAAGATTTTTTCCCCGGCGCATTGACTTATGTGCCCGAATTGAGTATGATATAGTGCAGTTTTGATTCTATATCGCAAAGGAGAACAACGCCATGCTCACCCTGGAAGCGTTCAAGTCCGCCCGGGCTGTTCTTCAGTCCGTTCTGCGGCCCACGCCGCTGATTCACTCCCCTTATCTGTCCAAAACCTGCGGCAACAGCGTCTATCTCAAGCCGGAAAACATGCAGGCCACCGGGGCCTATAAGCTCCGGGGGGCCTATTACAAGATCAGCACGCTGACCCAGGAGGAGAAGGACCGGGGGCTGGTGACGGCCTCCGCGGGCAACCATGCCCAGGGGGTGGCTTACGCCGCCCAGGCCGCCGGGGTATCGGCCACCATCGTCATGCCCACCACCACCCCCCTTGTGAAGGTGAACAACACCAAGGACTACGGGGCCAAGGTTGTCCTCCACGGCGAGGTCTTTGACGACGCCGCCGAGCTTGCCGCCAAGCTGGCCCAGGAGGAGGGCCTCACCTATGTCCACCCCTTCAATGACCTGACCCTGGCCACCGGCCAGGGCACCATCGCCTATGAGATTTTTCAGGATCTGCCCGACGTGGACGTGATTCTGGTGCCCATCGGCGGGGGCGGTCTGGCGGCGGGCGTGTCCACCCTGGCCAAGCTGCTCAACCCCCATGTGGAGGTCATCGGCGTGGAGCCCACCGGCGCGGCCTCCATGAAGGCCAGCCTGGAGGCGGGCCATGTGGTCACCCTCCCCGCCGCCAGCACCATCGCCGACGGCGTGGCGGTCAAGACCCCGGGGGACAAGGTCTTTCCCTATGTACAGAAGAACGTGGACCGGATCCTCACCATTGACGACAGCGAGCTAGTGGAGGCCTTCCTGGACGTGATGGAGCGGCACAAGATGGTGGTGGAGAACGCCGGCCTGCTCACCGTGGCCGCTCTGCGCCGGCTGGAGGGCCAGGGCAAAAACGTAGTTTCCGTGCTGTCCGGGGGCAACATGGATGTGATTACCATGTCCTCCCTGGTCCAGCACGGCCTCATCCAGCGGGGGCGCATCTTCACCTTCGCCGTCCAGCTCCCCGACCGGCCCGGCTCCCTGCTGGCCGTCTCCCAGATTCTGGCGGCCAACAACGGCAACGTCATCAAGCTGGAGCACAACCAGTTCGTCAACATCAACCGCCAGTCCGGGGTGGAGCTGCGGGTCACGCTGGAGGCCTTCGGCCTGGACCACAAGGCCCAGATTCTGGACGCCCTCCGGGCCCAGGGCTTCCAGGCCGTGGAGGCGGACACCGGGGATTTTTACAACTAACTGCCCACTGCCGCCCGCCGGAGGCGATCAGCACCTCCGGCGGACGGCTATCTGAAAGCGGCGGGCCGGCCAGACGCCGGCGGACGGGTTGGGCCGTGGGACCGGCCTGGAGCAGTCCGCCCCGCCCGGGGCCTCTCTCCGCTGAGCTATCCTATGCGCCGGGTCCCTCCCCAGCGCCTGTCCACACAAAGGAGAGACTGTCATGATTAAAATTGCCCCATCCATCCTGTCTGCCGACTTCGCCAACCTGGCCCGGGACATCCAGGCGGTGTCCTCCGCCGACTACCTCCATGTGGACGTGATGGACGGCGCTTTCGTACCCAATATCACCATCGGCGTGCCGGTGGTCCAGTCCATCCGGAAATGCACCGACATGTTCCTGGATGTCCACCTGATGATTGACAAGCCGGCCCGGTATATCGAGGCCTTCGCCAAGGCGGGGGCCGACCTGCTGTCCGTCCACCTGGAGGCCGACCACCCCACCCGCATCGCCGAAGCCCTGAGAATCATGGGGGACTGCGGCGTGAAGAAGGCCGTCGCCCTCCGGCCCATCACCAAGGCGGAGGCCGTCCTGCCCTACATCCAGGAGCTGGATATGGTGCTGGTCATGACGGTGGAGCCCGGCTTCGGCGGTCAGAAATTTATGGAGGGACAGTTGGAGACCGTCCGTCAGGTCCGGGCCATCATTGACAGGTACAACCCCGCCTGTGAGCTGGAGGTGGACGGGGGCGTCGCCCCTGGAACCGCCCCCCTGGTCGTCGAGGCCGGGGCCAACGTCCTGGTGGCCGGCTCCGCTGTCTACGGGGCTGCCGATATTCCCGCCGCTATTGCGGCGCTGAGGGGCTGAACCGCCTCCGTAGGGCGGGACGACCCGGCCCGCCGCCCCTACAGGGACGCACCCCGGGGAACGGCGCGCCGAGGTCGTCGCGCCCTACGGACGGGCAGGTAGGGACGCATCAAATTTGCCTGGTTCATTAAAAATCTCCCTGCAAACGGAATCCCCCCGCCACCTTCGGTGGCCCTCCCCCCTTTAACAAGGGGGGCTTTCGGGCGGATGATATCCGCCCCTACATCTAACCCCGGAGGTCCTTCCCATGCAGTATTTCCCCCCTGCCCTTGAAAATCTGGTGGAGCACTTCGCCAAGCTGCCGGGCGTGGGCGTCAAGTCCGCCCAGAGGTTGGCTTTCTATGTGCTGTCCCTGTCCGAGGAGGAGGCCGCCGCCTTCGCCCGGGCCATTGTGGACGCCAAGGCCCACATCCACTGCTGTCCCGTCTGCCAGAACCTCACCGAGGGGGACGGCCCCTGCCCCATCTGCGCCAGCGCCAAGCGGGACGCGGGCACCATCTGCGTGGTGGCGGACCCCAAGGATGTGGTAGCCATGGAGCGCAGCCGGGAATATATGGGACAGTACCACGTCCTCCACGGGGTCCTCTCCCCCATGAACCACGTGGGGCCCGACGACCTGCATATCCGCTCCCTGGTGGAGCGGGTGTCCGCCGGAGGGGTGGAGGAGGTCATTATGGCCACCAATCCGGACACCGAGGGGGAGGCCACCGCTATGTACCTGTCCCGGCTGTTGAAGCCCTTCCAGGTGAGGGTCACCCGCCTGGCCTACGGCATTCCCGTGGGCAGTCACCTGGAGTACGCCGACGACGCCACCCTGGTCCGCGCCCTGGAGGGCCGCAGAGAGATATAAAAACGCCTGACGGACCGTGATCCGTCGGGCGTTTGCCTTTATTCTGTCGCACCGCTGTCCGAGGAAGCCTCTCCGCCCTCCGCCTCGGAGGCGTCTGAGGTCTCGCCGGACTTCTTGTCCTCGTCCTTGAGGACGCTTTCGCACTCCTCTTCGTCCTCCTTGGGGGGCTCGCGCATGCTTATAGCCAGCTTGTAGCCCTCCGGGTCGTTCTCCATCAGGTACCGCTCGTCCTCCGGGGGGACCTTCTTGCCCTTCATGATGTTCATGGCAATTTTCAAACACTTCATCTGGACATCCAGCTGCTCGGACATGGCGTCCAGCTTGTCCTCCTCGGTTTCCATATAGTCCAGCATGCCCAAAATGCCATTGGACTTTTTATCCTCGCCCGCCGGCTGGCTCAGCGCGGCCTGGAGACGGGCGCTCTGCTCCTCCATCTGCTCCACCCACTGCCGGCTCAGCTCCAGCCGGTCGGAGGCGGGCCGGGCGGCGGTCTCCGTCTTTTTCTCTCCGCTCTTCACTGGCCGCGCCGGGGCGAATCCGGTCTGCTCTCCCCGCAGCACACGCCGTATCTCCATTGATGTCCCTCCTTACTTCTCCTCGTCCTCCAGCTCGTCTACCATGATCTGGGCCGCGATGTCCTGGCACAGCTGCCGCAGCTTCAGCTCCTGAGACATGGCCTCCAGCTCTTCTTCACTGTCAATTCGCGGGGGAGGCTCCGGGTCGTCGATCTGGAGCCGCTGACGCACGGCTTTCTCATAGAGCACCGCGGCCTCCTCCACCTGCTCCTCCTCTGACCGCTCGGTCCACTGGGGCTTCATCTCAAACCGGTCGATGGACACGCGGCCTCCGCCTCCGGAGGGAGCGGCCTCTCTTTCTCCCACCGTGTCGTGTAGTTCCAATGGAACGCCTCCTTTCGGCAAGTTCTCAATGGTAATATCGTCAAAAAACGAAAAAACTTTAGCGTTTACAGCCGCACGGGAATTTGCCCCTTGACCGCCAGCCGTCCCGGCTCCACGGAACACTCCAGGGCCAGCACTTCCACCCCCAGGGAAGCCGCCCGGCGCAGGGCAGCCCCGAACTCCGGATGGGTGGTGTCGTTGGGGGCTACATGGTTCATCCCTTCCATCTGGACGATAAAGCAAACCCCCGCCTCATAGCCCGCCTGACGGGCCAGGACCAGCTCCTCCAGGTGCTTCACCCCCCGGAGGGTGGGCGCGTCAGGGAAGCGGGCCGCGCCGCCCTCCTCCAGGGTGACCCCCTTGATCTCCCAAAATCCCCGGCGGGTTTCCCCTTCCTTCGACAACTCCCAGTAATAATCAAGCCTTGAATTTCCATATGTCATCTCCGGACGCAGGAGGGTGGGGACAAACCCCAACCCCCCAGCCGCCGCCCACTCCCCAAAGACCTTGTTGGGGGCCTGGGCGTCCATGTTGATGAGCAGGGGGCCGCCCTCTCGCTCCTTCTCCACGGCGATGAGGTCGTATTTTGTCTTGCGGGCGGGGTTGGCGCTCTCCTCCAGCCAGACCCTGACGCCGGGGAGGAGCAGCTCCCGGCACCGGCCTGTGTTCTTCACATGACAGACCTCCGTCTGTCCTCCCACCTCCACATGGGCGATAAACCGGTTGGGCCGGGCCAGAAACACGCCCGGCAAAATCTTTCCATAGACCATCTTGTTGTTTTCCTATCTTGTTAATTTTATTGTAGGGTTCCAAGGCTTACGCATGAAGGAGCAAGTCGCACGAAGCTGCGACCTCTGCGGACGGCGCGCCGGGTCGTCGCGCCCTACAATGAGCCGGCGTTGGGTGTAGGGCGGGACGACTCGGCCCGCCGGATCTGCGATTACATGCATGCCTTTGCCCTGGACTCTGCCCTTGCCCTACTGGAAATCCCATCCCGTTTGTGATATAATGGAAGCACTGAATCAGGAAGGAGACTGCATATGTCCTGCAAAGAGGAATTTATTGAAATTTTCAAGACCCACATCACCCGGGAGGGGGCGGACAAGCTGCTCAACTATCTGGAGAACCAGAGCGACTTTTTCACCGCTCCCGCCTCCGCCCGTTACCACGGGGCCTACGAGGGCGGGCTGTGTGAGCACAGCCTGAACGTATACCACTGCCTGGTGGACTACCTCCAGCGGGAGCGGGTTCAGGAGCTGTACGGCCTGGAGTACAGCGGCGAGTCCATCGCTATTGTCGCCCTGTGCCACGACCTCTGCAAGGTGGGCTGCTACAAAAAGGGCTTCCGCAACGTGAAGGACGACGCCACCGGCAAGTGGGAAAAGGTTCCCACCTACACTTTCGACGACCCCCTGCCCTACGGCCACGGGGAGAAGAGCGTCTACATCACCAACGGCTTCATCCGCCTCACCCGGGAGGAGGCTATGGCGATCCGCTGGCATATGGGCTTCTCCGGCCCCGAGGACAACCGCATGGTGGGACAGGCTTTGCAAAAATACCCCTTGGCCTTCGCCCTGGCTACCGCCGACATGGAGGCCTCCTACTTCCTGGAGGGCGAGGACTGAATCGGAAAACAGCAGCCGTCCGGTCCGGACGGCTGTCTGCTTTTATTTGACATTTTTCGGCCCTCGTGCTATGATTCACCTATGGGAACGCCAGCTTGAAAAGGCGGGGCGGTTTGGCTACACCTCTCAAAGGGGGTGAAGCTTGTGCCGATTACGATTACGTTTCACGTTTACGGTCTAACTGTAACGATACGTATCAAAAGGTGAAACCGCCACCCTGGCCGGTGACGGTTTCATGATCTAACTAATAACCTAACCGGGCCAAACCGCTCTATGGCCTTCCCGTATCCTTAGCATAGCACCGCCTTGGCATTTTGTCAAGGCGGTGCTTCTTTATTTCTTCCGCAGCAAAAACGTCAAAGCGAACCAGACGGACAGGTAGAGGGTGATGGCCGCGCCGGCGGAACCGCCCACGTAGTAGGAGGTCATCAGGCCAGCCACGCCGGCCAGGACGGCCCCCAGGAGGGAAAACAAGTGGTACTGGCCCATGTTCCGGGCGGCGTTTCGGGCGGCGGCTCCGGGGAGGACCAGCAGGGAGTTTATCACCAGCAGACCCACCCAGGTCATGGACAGGGTGACCACCACGGCGATTGCCATGGAGAACACCGTCTCCTGCCAGAACACCTGGATTCCCCGGCTGTCGGCCAGGGCGGGGTGGACGGCGGAGAGCATGAGCTGGTTGAAGGACACCGCCCACAGCAGGACCACCGCCAGCAGAATCAGGGCCAGCACGCCGATTTTGGACGGCTCCACCGACAGGATATCCCCGATGAGCAGGTTGTTGAACCGGGTAAAGGACCGCCCCCCCAGGGTGGACAGGAAGATGCCCAGAGCCACGGCGGTGGAGGAGAACACTCCGATCACCGTGTCGCTGGCCAGGGCGGAGCGGCGCTTTACCAGGTTGAACAGCAGGGCGAACAAAATAGCGAAGACCACCGCCGCCCAGGTGGGCTCATGGAAGCCGCACAGGGCCCCGATCGCCATACCGGTAAAGGCGGAGTGCCCCAGGGCGTCGGAGAAAAAGGACATCCGGCTGTGGACCACCATGGTGGACAAAATTCCAAACAGCGGGGTGATGACCAGCACCGCCAGCAGGGCGTGCTTCATAAAGTACATGGACCCGGGCTGAGCCCACTCGAAGGGCAGCAGGTCCACCAGGGCATACCAGAGCTCCATCACGCGCCCCCCTTTCCCATCCGCAGATGGAAGGTCTCATAAAACTCCGGGGAGGACAGGACCGCCTCCGGCGGGCCGGATTTCAGCACCCGGCGGTTCAGAAGGATCACCTTGTCGGTGAACTGGCCCAGGGTGGCGAAGTCGTGGGTGGACAGGAAGATGGACAGGTCGTACTGGGTGCGCAGCTCGTCCAGCATCTCCAGGAGCTGGTGCTCCCCCTCGATGTCTACCCCGGACAGAGGCTCGTCCAGAATGAGGATGTGGGGCACCGGCTCCAGAGCCAGGGCCAGCAGCACCCGCTGGAGCTGGCCCCCGGACAGCCCTCCCATGGGCCGGTCCAGGAGGTCCTCCCCGTGGACCCGGGCCAGGCAGGAGGCGGCACGGTCCCGGTATTTGGCCGGGATGGGCAGCCACACCGGCCACCGGGCGGTGGCGGCGGTGAAAAAGTCCAGCACGGACACCGGGTCCCCCCGGTCGAAGCTGGGGGCCTGGGGGACGTAGCCCACCAGGGGCCGGGTACCGCCAGCGGAAAATCCCCCCAGGCGAATCGCCGGACCCCCGGCGGGGGAGAAGGTGATGCTTCCCTTGTAGCTCATCTGGCCCAGAATACTGCGGAACAGGGTGGATTTCCCCGCCCCGTTGGGACCGATGAGGGCCACGATCTCTCCGCAGTGGAGGTGGAAGGACACGTCCTCCAGAATGGAGTCCCCCTCCAGGCGTACGGACAGGCCCTCCAGCTTCAAGCAGCAGGCCTTGGCGCAGCCGTCCCCCTGCCCCGGATGTCGGATAATTTTCACCATACCACCTCCATGCCCCAAAAGCCCTCCGCAATCGCGGCGGCGTTCTGCCGCAGTCCGTCCCGATATTGCTCCAGCCCCCCGTCCGGGCCGTCCATCAGCATGGTCATGGGCAGCACCCGGCATCCTGTCTCCCGGGAGATGGCCTGGGCGGTGGCGTCGGAGCCGTTGACCTCGGTAAAGATCACCGGGATGTCCCGCTCTCGGACCAGCTCCGCAATCTCCACGATCTCGTGGGCGCTGGCCTCGCTGCCCGCCTCCTCCTCAATCGCCGCCAGCAGGGGCAGGCCAAAGGCACGGGCGAAGTATTGGAATCCGTCGTGGAAGGTAATCAGTCCGGCGGGCACGCCCACTTGGACGGCATTCACCGCCAGAGCATGTTCAATCTCCCAGCCCCATCGCTCCAGCAGGCCGTCCGCCGTCTGGCGGTTTTCCTCATATTGGGCGGCGTGGTCCGGGTCGGCGAGGACCAGGCAGTTACGCAGGTTTTTGACCATGATCCGGGCGTTGTCCGGGTCCATCCAGTAGTGGGGGTCCCAGTGGCCGTGGTCGTGGCCGTCCTCACCGTCCTCGTCGTGGTGGTGGGACAGGTTTTCCAGAAAATCCACTCCCACCGAGCAGTCGGTCACCTGGGCGGCGGAGGTCTGGAGCGCGTCCTCTAAAAACTCCTCCAGCCCCGCGCCGTTGAGGGCGATCACGTCCGCCTTCTCCAGCTTCTTCATGTCCGCCATGGACAGGGTGTAGTCGTGGAGGCAGCTGGTGGAGCCGGTGTCCAGCCGCTCCACCGCCACACCCTCCACCCCCTCTGTCAGGAAGGAGGTGAAGAGGTAGATGGGGTAGGTGGTGCAGACCACGGTGAGCCGGGGTCCCTCCTCCGCCCCCGCCCCGCAGCCGGGGAGGGAGAGCAGAAGGGCCGCCAAAAGGGCGAGGAGGATGGGTCTTTTCATAAAAATCTCCTAATCGGACGAATTGCGCTGTTTTCGCTCCTGAAGCACGCCAATCGCCAACAGGATAACAGCCGCCGCCAGCAGGGCGGCGAAGGTAAGGTAATTCAGACGCCAGGACTGTCCGGTGTCGGGAATCAGGCGTTCACACAAGGCGTTGAACACCGGGGAGGCCACAGCGGTAATGAGCGTAAATACCCCGGCCTTCAGCCACGGGCCCGCGGGCAGATACCGCAGACAGATGAAGTATGCCCATAAAAAGGCCACGCCCACCGCCGCCAGCGGGTAGGCTGCCCCCATCAGCCAGCCTCCGCCGGTAAACCGGTGGACCACCGCCAGCAGGGGGAACACCCAAACCGAGGTAATCGCCATGCACAGCGGCAGGACATGCCCTCCGCAAAACCGCCAGACGGCCCACCAGCCCCAGGGCAGGGCCACGGAGGCCAGTACGATCAGGGACCAGCCCAGCCTGTGGAACACGGCCAGCTCCACAATGGGGCACACCACAGCGGCGATGAGACACCCCGCCAGGAGGGCCTGACGGCACCCCGCCACCACCCTGCGCCAGACGGCGGCCTGACGCGCCTGGACGTGGGCCTGATCGTCGTCGCAGGCGGTAAAGAACTCGTGCTCTGAGATGCCCAGCTCCCGGCAGATCGCGGGGACCAGGGATACGTCGGGATAGGACAGGTCCCGCTCCCACTTGCTCACGCCCGACTCGGTGACGAACAGCCGCCCGGCCAGCTCCTTCTGGGTCAGCCCCGCCGCCTGGCGCTTCCTTCTGATGTAAGCGCCGAAGGATTGCTTTTCTTCCATACGAATACCTCCCAAGTATTGGAATCAGCCGTCCCGCAGATGGGAACGGCCTGGGTCCAATGTAGCCCAAGAGGGCAGAGCTTGTCAATCAATCCCGCCGTTTTTCCAACTCGACCAGCAGTCGAGCTGAAATTTTCAACTATTTTCCCGCCCGCTCCAGCAGCTCCAGCAAAAGCCGCTCATTCTCGTCGGCGGCCCGGGCCAGCTGGGCGGACTTCTCCCGCAGGCGGGCCAGGACGCCGTCGTAGCCGGCCATAAGGGTGTCGGCCCGGCGGATGGCCTCGTCCGCGTCGAAGGCCTCCACATCCCCGGCCGCGGGCAGGTCCAGCTCCTTCAAATAGCTGGACACCTTGGGGTCGTAGACCAGCCCCAGGGCGGGCACCGCCATCCGGGCGGCAAAAATCAGGGTGTGCAGCCGCATAGCCAGGCACAGACGGGCCTGTCCCAGAACGGCCATCATCTCCCGGGGGGTGCAGGAGGCATCCAGCACATAGGCGGGCTCCTCCATCAGCTCCCGGACTTTGGCGGTGGTGGCCCGGTCCCGCTCCGGCTGCATCAGCAGGAACACCACCTCCAGGCCGTGGGCCCGGCGGAGGTGGTCGCACAGACGGGCCAGACGGGGGTAGAACTCCCCGGCGCTGGCCCAGTCCCGGACGGACACCGCCACAAAGGGGGTATTCGCGGACAGTCCGGCCAGGGACAGCAGCTCCTCCGCCCGCTCCGGGCCGGCAGGCTCCAGGTGGAACACCGGGTCGGCGGTGACCTGAACGGGGCGGGTGATGCCCATGTCCGTCAGCTCCCTGGCGGAGGCGTGGTCCCGCAGGGTGACCAGAGCGGCCCGCTCCACCACCCGCTTGACCCGGCGGCGGTTGGCCGGCTTGCGCACCGGGCCGATTCCGTTGGCATAGAGCATCACCGGCTTGCGCAGCCACTGGGCGCAGTGGATCACCGACAGGTAGTAGACCAGGGACCGGGTGGAGGTTGCGTCCTGGAGCAGGCTCCCTCCGCCGGACAGCAGGGCGTCGCACCGGCGCAGGGCCTGGAACACCTTCCACATCCGAAACCGGGGGACGGCCTCAATACCGTACTGCTTCCGGGTCTGCTCCGGGTCGTTGGACAGCACGGTGACCGACACCTCGCCGCTGACCGCCCGGATATTCTGATAGATGGACTCCAGAATGGCGTCGTCCCCGGCATTGCCAAAGCCGTAGTAGCCGCTCATGACAACATGGTATTTCCGCTTGCGCGCCTGGTCATACATATTCAGGCAGTCCGCCGCCATCCGGCGCACCGAGTAGTGGTCGAAAATGACCTGACGGCCATAGGCCCCCAGCTCCGCCTTCCGCTCCGGCGGCAGGGCAAAGGCGGCGGCCACGTCGGCCAGCAGCACCTTGGGCTCGGACAGGGGCAGGCCCCGGCAGCAGAAGTTGCCCGCCTGGGCCTCGGCCAGCTTGTCCGGGGTAAACAGGCCGTGATAGCCCTCGTTGCCCGCCACGATGACGGGCTTCCCGGCGGACATGGCCTCCAGCGCCGCCCGGGACACCCCCACAAAGACCTCCCCCGCCGCCACAATCTCGTTGATGTCGGTGCGGGGGCCGGTCATGGTAACGCAGGCCCGGCCCAGCTGGGCGTTGATCTCCTGGGCCCGGGCCTTCCATTTCTCAAAGACGTTGCCCCCCCCGGCGATGAGCAGCTGGATGCCGGGGACCGCCCGGTCCAGCTCCGGGGCCAGCTCAATGAGCTGACCGGCCACCAGGGCCCGGTCCTCGTCCATCCGGCTGACATAGGACAGGATGGGCTTTGACCGGTCCAGGCCGAACTCCCGGACCACCCGCTCCCCCGACACGCCGGGGGAAAACTTCTCTGTGTCGATGCCGTTTATGGTCACCGAGATGTGCTCGGCGGGCAGGCCGTACTCCCGGATGAGGTAGGCCTTGATGTCGTCGGACACCGCCACTGTCCGCTCCCCCCAGTCGGTGAGGTAGCGCAGGGCGCCGCTGGTGTCAAAGACCCAGTGGGCGGTGGTGACGAAGGGCAACTTCATCTTCCGGCACAGGGCGCCGCACAGAAAGGCGGGGATGCGGGCGTGGGCGTGGACCACGTCGGGCCGCTCCTCCCGGAGCACCCGGTCCAGGACCGCCCGGGCCCTTCTCATGTCCCGGACGCTCCGCCGGTGGAGGGGGGCTTGGTAGTGCCGGATGCCGGCGGCGGTGATTTCAGGGACATAGACCCCGCCGTTGGAGACGATGGCCAGGTCGTGCCCCTCGTCCTTCAGCTCCTTGGCCAGCTCTACGATATGGGTCTCGGCCCCGCCGATGTCCAGGCCCATTGTGACCATCAGTATCTTCATGTGGTTCCTCTCTTCCCGGGGCTCAATAGACATCCATCACCGTGCCGATAAACTTGGTCAGCAGGGTGGAGTAATTCCGCTTGGAGTTGACGCCCACCCGGTACTCGTCGTTGACGGTGTAGGTCCTGCCCTCCAGCGTGGCGGAGCTCTCAATGGTAATCAGCATATCCACCGTGCCCTCGATGGGAATCCGCTCCACGGTGCCGTCGGTCAGGCCGGTGAGGGCGGTGCCGGGGTCGTTCTCCACCTCGATGGCGGTGATGACGCCCAGGACGTTCTTGCCGTCGAAGTGGTCGGCGTCCCAGATCTCGTCGCCCACATGGAGGGAGTTGAAGATATAATTCTTCTGGGCCTCTGCCCGCACCTGGATGGTGATGGTCTGGGCGGGCTGGCCGGATACCGGCTTCTGGTCCGCGTTCATCCGGACGTTTTTCACATAGAGCGCCAGGGCCATCACCAGGACCACGGCAATGACCAGCAGGTCAATCACGCTGATTTTGCCCCAGAGCCGCCCGTTTTCGTCGATGATCTTCATTTGCTCTCCTCCCCGAAGGTCTCTATGATCTCGATGGCCTCCACCATGCCGCTGCCCATATAGCCGTCGCCTCTGAGGTAGGCCATCTCCCCTACGCGGATGGGGCAGTCCTCCTCCTCCACCGTGACGCCGTAGGGATTGATTCCGCAGGAGGCCTGGATGGTAATCAGCACGTCCTCATAGCCCTCGGCCACCGCCAGTACCTGACGGCGGGTCTCCATGTTGTTCACCGCCACATGGCCGGGCGCCACCTCCATGCCGATGATCTCGCCCATGGGGCGGTTCTTGATGTTGTCCGTCACCTTGTCCCCGATCTGAACGAAGCTGTTGAAGCCCTCGGGCACGCAGGACAGGCGGACGGTATACTGGACGGAGCCTTTTGTCACATTGTCCTCCTTGGTGGGCGTGGGGTTCAGGATCATCCAGCCCAGGACGGCGGCGGCGATCAGAGCCGCCGCCAGGACGATGCCGTCAAACAGGTTCAGGCGCAGGCGGAATTTGGGTGTGTTCTGTTCCATTATTGAGCTCCTTTCAGGACATTCAGGTAAACGTCCTCAATTTTTTTGGCAAAGATTTCTCCCGTAAAACGGGCCCTGTAGATTTCCACGGCCCTCCGGCCCATCTGTTCCAGCTCCTGGGGGCTGTCCATCAGCCGGGCGATGGCCTTGGCCAGGGCGGCGGCGTTCCGGGTAGGGAAGAGCAGGCCGTCCTCCCCGTCGTCCACCAGCCAGGGGTTGCCGCCGTAGTCGCTGACCACCGCGGGCAGGCCCATGCTCATCCCCTCCAGGATGGACAAGCTGGAGGTCTCGGTGCCGTAGGAGGCGTTGAGCTGTAAATCCAGCACCGACAGCAGAGGGGCCACGTCGGACACGAAGCCCAAAAACCGGACACTGTCCTCCAGGCCCAGCCGGGCGGTCTCGGCGCGCAGGGTCTCCTCGTAGGGTCCCACGCCGGCAATGAGCAGCTTGACGGGCCGGCCCTCCTTTCGGAGGTCCGCCAGGGCCTGGAGTATGTCCATATGGCCCTTGTAATCCTCCAGTCGGGCCAGGATGCCCAGAACGAAATCCCCCTCCCGGAGGTCCCACTGGGCCCGGAGCTTGTCCGTCTCCTCCCTGGGGCGGCGGGCCACCGGGGCCACGCCGTTCATCATCACGGTGATCTTTTTCTCCGAGATGCCCCCGTCGGTGAGGTTCTTCGCCGCCGCCGGGCTGACGGCGACGATGCGGTCGGCGTAGTGCTCGTTAATCAGCTTGTTCACCCACCGCCCGGGGGGATAGCGGAGCTTGGCAGGCACCGGGAAGGCGGAGTGGCGGCTGTACACCACCGGGACCCTCTGTCCCTTGGCGGCAATACGCCCGGACAGACAGCCGTGGGTGTGGATCAGGTCGGGCCGCTCCCGGGCGATCAGCCCCTTGAGGGTCTTTACGTCCCCCCGGTCAAAGGAGCGGTCGGCGATGCCGCCCACCTCCAGCACCCGGGCCCCCGCCCCCTCCAGAGGGGGCTTGAGCAGGCTGTTCCGGGGCAGGGCCACCCAGGTCTCGAACTGGGTGCGGTCACTGTAGCGCAGGTAGTTCAGCAGCACCCGGCCCGCGCCGCCGATGTTGGTGTCGCTGATGATATTCATCACTCGAATCACGCCATCGCCCTCCCCTCTGGCATCTGGCTGCGGTGGGCGCTGGCGATTCCCAGGGCCAGGCAGGCCCAGAAGAGGAAAAGCACCCGGTAGTTATAGAAGGAGAAGTCCGTCATGGCCTGGAGCAGGAAGCCCACCATGCCGCTGGTAAAGGCGGTCTGATACAGGCGGCTGGTCCAGTCCTTCTCCCGGCTGACGGCGGAGCCCATAGTCCGGAAGTAGACGAAGAGCAGAATCAAAAAGACCACCAGAGCGGCCACACCCGCGTCGCACATGATCTGGAGGTACAGGTTGTGGGAGTGGGGGGCCGTCACGGCGCTGAAGCTGTATTTGGCATAGACGGCGTTGAAGGCCTCATTCCCCGGGCCGATGCCGCACAGCCAGTAGTCCCGCAGCATATCCAGGGTTCCCAGCCAGATATACATCCGGTAGGAGGAGGAGGCGTCCCCCAGGTTGCCGATGCTGGTAAACCGGGTGAGCACCGTGGCCGGAAGGACCAGCCACATCACCGCCAGGGCCGCGGGGGCCAGAAGCAGCAGCCGGGCGTTCAGCATAACGAAGAAGACCGCCCCCGCCGCCAGCAGGCCCAGCCAGGCCCCCCGGGACATGGTCAGAAGCATACACACGCACATCAGCCCGCAGCAGGCCAGATAGAACAGCCGGCTCCACCACCCCTTGGCGGCCAGCAGCTTAGCCCCGCCCAGCGGGATGATCAGGAGGAGGTACTGCCCCAGCATATTGGGGTTCTCCAGGGTGGAGGAGGCCCGGAAGCTGATGGAGGAGAACATATCGCTGTCCACCCAGGCGGCGGACTGATAGCCCCAGCGGAAGACATATTGCAGGATGCCGTAGACCGACACCGCCGCCCCCGCCAGTACCAGGAGGGTGACGGCCACGTCCAGCTGCCTCCAGTTGGTGACCGCGCTGTACAGCGCCAGGGAGAAGAGAATGAAGGCCACCGTCAGCAGGCCGGGGTTCAGGCTGGACTTCAGGTCCACCGAGACGAAGGTGGCGGCCAGATAGATAGCGGCGTATAACAGCACATACCGGCCGGTGGGGTTCCAGAGGGACCGGCGCGCCCGGTCCCGGGCCAGGGCCAGCAGGACGGCGCAGAAGCCCACCAGCGACAGCCCCAGCACCGCCATCGTGGGGGCCAGGGGGGCCAGCGCCGCCGGGAGAACGCACCAGAACCACGTTTTTCCAAAGACGCTCCCGGCAAAGAGCCGCTCCAGCCTCAGCCTGTCATACAGCCAGGACAGCCCGTCCCGGAACAGGGTCCAGAGCCGGTAAAACACACTGTGCTCCGCCGCCGCCCGGCCCCGGCTCCCCGGATGGAGGAACCACTGGGCCAGACCGCTGGCCCGCCACTGGGCCCCGCACCAGACGCACAGCGCCATCAGCGCCTGCCAGACCCGGCTGGCGTTTAAAATGTCTCTCGCGTGTTCCATGATTCGACCTCATTTCACTGCTTCTTTTTC
Organism: Firmicutes bacterium ASF500; assembly: GCA_000492175.2. Lineage (NCBI taxonomy): Bacteria > Bacillati > Bacillota > Firmicutes bacterium ASF500. The sequence continues at coordinate 1,729,170 of CP097573.1, forward strand.
ACCAGGGACAGCACCGCCCCGGCCTCCTCCACCCGGAGTATCAGGGCCAGGAGGAAGTAGAGCGCCGCGCCTGCGAGGGCGCACAGGCCCAATGTCACAAGCTCGCCCAGCTTACCGCCGGACAGCAGGATGGATAACCGCCCCACCATGAGCTGGACGCACAGGCCCATCCCGGCGGCGGCCAGGACCATTTTCCCCAGGTCCAGCAGGGCCGCCCGGTCCAGGATCATGTCCCCGCCCCGCTGGAGAGGCAGAAGGAGGAGCAGGGCGTAAATGGTGGAGGACAGGGCGGAGGCCAGCGCCAGGCCGGCCACCTCCAGCCTCTCGGCCAGCAGGGCGCACAGAGCGATGTTGGCGGCGATGCACACCGCCCCCGCCACCAGGGGCTCCCGCCCCCGCTGACGGGCGAAATACACCCGGCTGAGGACGTTTTGCAGGGCGTACCCCGCCATGCCCAGAGACATCCAGCTCAGCGCCAGATAGGTGATCCAGACGGAGAAGCCGTCAAAGTTCCCCCCGCCGTAGATGAGGGAGATCAGCGGCCGGGCCACCGTCATCAGTCCCGCCGACATGGGCAGAATGAAGAACATGGTGTACCGGACGGTCTGTCGGATGGTGGACAAAAAGTCCTCCTCCCGTCCCCCGGCGGTAAGGCGGGACAGCTTGGGGAAAATCACGTTGGTCACCGACAGGACGAACACCCCGGCAATCACCAGATAGAGGTTGGAGGCGTACTCCAGCGCGGCCACCCCCGCCCCCTCGTACATCCGGGAGCCGAACCGGGAGTTGATGGCCAGGGTGATGGGCTGCACCCAGGTGGACACCATCACCGGGCCCATGAGAAGCAGTACCTTTTTCATTCCCTCCGACCTCAGCTCCAGTCCGGGGCGCAGGGGGCTGTTCAGCTTTTTCAGGGGAGGCAGGAGAATGACCCCCTGCAAAAACCACCCCAGAAGGTAGGCCCCCGCCAGGCCGTAGATGCCCAACTCCCGGTCCAGGATGAAGAAATAGGCGATAATCACCAGGTTGGACACGGTGGACATGAGGGCCGGGGCGGTGAAGTGGTCCTGGGCCTGGAGCACCCCCACCAGGGAGAAGGCAATGCCGGAAAAGAGCACCGTGGGGAACATCACCCGGGTGAGGGAAATTGCCAGCGCTCTGGTATAGGGGTCGGCGTAGTCGGCGAAGAGGGCGACGAAGGGCCCGGGGAAGGCCATCCCCACCAGGGTGAGGGCCCCGGTGAGCAGGGCCACCACGGTGAGGAAGCTTCCGGCGAAGCGCAGGGCCTCCCGCTTGCCCTTTTTCTCCAAATACTCGCTGAATACCGGGATAAAGCAGGCGGCGATGGCCGAGGCAAACACCGCGTCGAAAAACACCCGGGGGATGCGGCTGGCGGTGAAGAAGGCGTTGGCCGCGGGGCCGGTGTCGTAGTGGATGGCCAGGAGCCGGTCCCGGTACAGACCAAGCACCTTGCCGATCAGGGTCAGCACCATCATCACGCTGATGGCCCTGGCCGCGTTGTTGTGCTGTTCCTCCAGGGGACTTCCCTCCCAACGTTTTTACATAATTGGTATATTATACACCGTTTTCCAGCTTTTTTCAACCCGGACATTCATGAAGCTTTTATGAACAGTCAAATCCCCCGTTGCAACCCTCCCCCGCCTCTGATATAATGACAGCCGGGGGACAGTCCCCCAGTCCATTCCCCATACCCAACGATACGTTCGTCAGAAAGGAACCTCTCCATGGGACATAAGACCGCTCTTCCCCGCCGCGCGGCGGCGTTTTTCCTGGCCCTGCTGCTGGCCGTCCCCCCGGTGTTCGCCGACGCGGGGGAGCAGAAGCTGCAGACCACCACCCAGATCGTGGACGGCCTGACCTATTACAACACCGTCACCTCCAACGGCGGGAGCCGGGTGGAGAGCTTCGCCCTGGAGCTGTCTCCGGGCAGCTCCGCCCGGCCTATCCTCCTCCAGGGGGATGAGACCATCTACGGCGCGGGCAACATCAACAACGCCGTCGCCAGCGCCCAGAACCGGGGCTACCGGGTGCTGGGGGCCATCAACACCGACTTCTTCGCCATGCAGACCGGCATCCCGGTGGGCATCGTGGTGGAGGACGGGGTGTTCAAGTCGGACACCAAGGATGAAAATGTCCTGACCTTCAACAACGGCCAGACCGCCGTGCTGGACCTGCCCCAGGTGTCCATCTCCCTCCAGAACCAGGGCACCGGCTACTCCGTCAGCCCCCAGTATTTTAACAAATACCGCAACGAGATCGGCGGCGTCTACCTGCTCAACCACTATTTTTCCAACGTGTCCACCCGGGCCAGCGGCTCGGGCTGGTACGTGCGGATGAAGGCCGTGGCCGACCCGGCCACCAGCCGGGCCCCGGAGCTCACCGTCAACTCCATCCTCACCCTCCAGGTCACTGAGCTGCTCCTCTCCGACCAGCCCATCGCCATCGGCAAGGACGAATATATCCTCACCGCCGACGACCGGTCCAACTGCGGCGACACCTTCTCCCAGTTCCAGGTGGGCGACACCGTCACCCTCACCACCTCCTGCGCCGACCCCGCCCTCTCCTCCGCCCAGTGGGCCTGCGGAGTGGGGGACATTATGATTCGAAACGGGGCCCTCACCGACAGCGGCAGCTGGGTCTATGCCGGCGACGGCCGTCAGCCCCGCTCCGCCCTGGGTGTCAAGGCCGACGGCACCCTCCTGCTCTACGCCGTGGACGGGCGTCAGGCGGGCTACTCGGTGGGCCTGAGCCAGCTGGACCTGGCTAAGGAGCTGCTGCGCCAGGGCTGTGTCACGGCGGTCAACCTGGACGGGGGCGGCTCCACCGCCCTGTCCCTATGGGTCCCCGGCCAGGCCGGCCCCGCCCTCCAGAGCAAGCCCTCCGGCGGACGGCCCCGGGGCTGCGCCACCTACCTCATGCTGGTCACCGACCAGCGGGGCAGCGGTATCCCCCAGCGTCTGGCCCCCTCGGAAAACGGGCTGGCCGTCCTCACCGGCTCCTCCCTCACCCTGCCCAAGGCGGCAGCCATTGACGAGGGGCTGAACCCCCTGTCCGCCGACCTGTCTAACCTGACCTATACCTCCTCCGGTCTGGGCTCCGTCACCGGCGGGACCTACACCGCCGGACACACCCCCGGCACCGACACCGTGAGTATGTCCGCCGGAGGGCTGAGCGGCTCCCTCCAGGTCCATGTGGTGGACCTTCTCACCGACCTCACCGTCCGTCAGGCGGGCGGCACTGAGGCCCTGGCCGCCCTGACCCTCCAGCCCGGGGAGCAGGTACAGCTGGAGGTCTCCGGCTCCTACTGGGGCCGGGAGGCCCTTCGGGACTTCGGGCCCGTTATCCTCACCGTCCAGGGGGGCGTGGGCTCCATCACCGGGGGCGGACTGTTCACCGCCTCCCAGACCGGGGGCTCGGGCTCCATCACCCTCTCCGCCGGCGGGGTCAGTCAGACCATCTCCGTCTCGGTGTCCGGCGGCGGGACCAGCGAGTGGACCCACCTGGATGTCACCCCGGACCACTGGTCCTATCAGGCGGTGGAGTACTGCTACAGCAGGGGCATTTGCAGCGGCATCAGCCCCACCCTCTTTGGCCGGGACCTCCCCCTGAGCCGGGCTGACTTTGTGGTTATGCTCCACAACGCCATGGGCAAGCCCGCCGCCAGCCGCCTGTCCTCCTTCCAGGACGTGCCCCCCGAGGCCTACTACGCCCCGGCCATCGCCTGGGCCCAGGAGCTGGGCCTGGCCTCCGGCGTGGGGGAAAACACCTTCGCCCCCACCGCCAACATCTCCCGGGAGCAGGCCTTCTCCCTGCTCTACCGCTTCCTCCCCCTGGCCGGAAAGTACTGCGCCGACGGCGGCAGTGAATACCTGACCCAGTTCGCCGACCGGGACAGCATCGCCGACTACGCGCAAACCCCTGTCGCCACCCTGGTGGCCTACGGCCTGGCCTCGGGCAGCAATGGCAGACTGTCCCCCAAGGGCACCCTGACCCGGGCGGAGATGGCCTCCCTGCTCTACCGGGCCCTGGAGCTGGACCCCGCCTCCGGGCGGCTCCCGCCCCCCGCCCCTGTTGAGGCCGGCGCGCTGGCCCTGGACCAGAGCAGCCTTACCCTGGCCTCCGGCGGAAGCGTCACCCTGAAAGCCGCCCTCCTGCCCTCTGTGGAGGGGGCCGTCATCACCTGGACCAGCAGCGACCCCAGCGCCGCCCCTGTCTCCGCCAGCGGGATGGTCACCAACCTGTACCCCGGCGCGTCCAGCAGGGCGGTCACCATCACCGCCCAGTGGAACAGCCTGTCCGCCCAGTGCATGGTCACCTGCAAGCCCGCCGAGCATGTGGGCGCCGTGGTCAACGTCCAGACCGGCCTGAATGTCCGCTCCGGCCCCGGCCCTACCTACGGCAAGGTGGGCGCTCTGCGCAGCGATGCCCAGGTGGTGGTCCTGAGCCAGGAGCCCGGGTGGTATCAGATACTCTTCCTCAACCCCGACCAGCAGGCCGCCATCGGCTATGTGTCGGCGGACTATATGACCCTGATTCGATAAGCGAAAAGCCGCCCCGGGACCTGTCCGGTCCTGGGGCGGCTTCGATTTTTCGTTATCCGATGACCCTCCGGGCCACGTCCACGCTCTCCTTGGCGTCCTTGGCATAGAAGTCGGCGCCGATTTTTTTGGCGTAATCCGCCGTGAGCACCGCGCCTCCCACCACCACCTTGCAGGGGACGTTCTCCGCCCGCAGGAGCTTAATGGTCTCCTCCATACTGCCCAGGGTGGTAGTCATCAGGGCGGACAACCCCGCCAGCGGGGCCTTGTGCTTTTTCACCGCCTCCACAACGGCGGCGGGCTCCACATCCCGGCCCAGGTCGATCACCGGGTAGCCGTAGTTCTCCAGCAGGACCTTGACAATGTTCTTGCCGATGTCGTGGATGTCCCCCTTGACGGTAGCCAGCACGATGGGGGCCTTGGCCGCGTCCTCCCCGCCGGGCTGGGCGGACAGGCGGGACCGGATGACCTCAAAGGCGGCCTGAGCGGCTCCAGCGGCCTGGATAAGCTGGGGCAAAAAGACCTTTCCCGCCTCAAAGTCCGCCCCCACCCGGTCCAGGGCGGGTATGAGCACCTCGTCCACCACCGTCATGCTGTCCACGGTCTCCAGCAGGCGCTCCGCGGCGGGACCCGCCTCCCCCTTCAGACCGGCAACGACGATCTGCTCCAGGGTCCGCTCCCCGGCGGGAGCGACGGCGGGGACCTGTCCCGCTCCGGCGGTGACGGAGGTGGACACCTCCGCCCCCGAGTAGGCGGCAATATAGTCCCGAGCGTCGGTGTCGATGTTCATCAGCAGGTGGTAGCACCGGACGGCGGCCATCATCGCGTCCAGATTGGGGTTGATAATGGGCAGGTCCAGTCCCTTAGTCATAGCCATGGTGAGGAAATTCTGATTCACCAGGGGCCGGGCGGGCAGGCCGAAGGAGATGTTGGACACCCCCAGCACCGTTTTCAGCCCCAGCTCCCCCTTCACCCGCTCCAGGGCCTCCAGGGTCTGGGAGGCCGCCTCCTGCTCCGCCGACACGGTGAGGGTGAGGCAGTCAATATACACGTCCTCCCGGCGGATGCCATAGGACAGCGCCCGGTCCAGAATGCGCTGGGCGATGTCGACCCGGGCCTGGGCGGTCTTGGGGATACCGTTTTTGTCCAGGGTGAGGCCCACTACCGCCGCGCCGTACTTCTTCACCAGAGGCAGGATGGCGTCCAGAACCTCCTCGTCCCCGTTCACCGAGTTGACGATGGCCTTGCCGCAGTAGACCCGCAGGGCCTTCTTCAGCACCTCCTGGCGGGTGGAGTCCAGCTGAAGGGGGGCGTCGGTGACCCCCTGGAGGGCTTTGACTACCTTGACCATCATACCGGCCTCGTCGATCTCGGGCAGTCCCACGTTCACATCCAGGATGTCCGCCCCGGCCTGGGTCTGCTCCAAGGCTTGGCCCAGCATAAAGTCTACGTCGTCCCGGAGAAGGGCCTCCTTCATCCGCTTCTTGCCGGTGGGGTTGATGCGCTCGCCAATCACCCGCACCCGGTCGATGGGCACGGTACACACCGGACTGCACACCGCGGCGGGAACGCTCCGGGGAATGTCCCGGATGGTCCGGCCCTCCAAAGCCTTGCACAGCTTGGCGATATACTCCGGCGTGGTACCGCAGCAGCCGCCGTAGCACTTGACCCCCAGCTCCGTCAGCTCAGCCATGGCCTGGGCGAACTGGTCCGCCGTGATGTCATACCCCGCCCCGCCCGGGTCGGGCAGTCCGGCGTTGGGCTTTATCGAGATGGGCAGGGTGGTCCACTTTGTCAGCTCCTCCACCAGGGCGGGCATCTCCCGGGGGCCCAGGGAGCAGTTAATGCCGATGGCGTCCGCCCCCATGCCCTCCAGGGTGAGGGCGGCGCTGGCGGGAGAGTGGCCCAGGAAGGTCCGCCCCCGCTCCTCATAGGTCATGGATACCAGCACGGGCAGGTCGCTGTTCTCCTTTACCGCCAGCAGGGCGGCACGGCACTCCTGCAAGTCGGTCATGGTCTCCACCATCACCAGGTCGGCCCCGGCGGACGCCGCCGAGCGCACCTGCTGGGCGAAGATGTCTACCGCCGTCTCGAAGTCCAGCGTCCCGGTGGGCTCCAACAGCTGGCCAATGGGTCCCAGGTCCAGGGCCACCAGGGCCCGGCCCGCCGCCGCCTCCCGGGCCACAGCGATAGAGGGAGGGATCACCTCCTCCACCGTCCTGCCGGTGCGTCTCAGCTTCTCCCGGTTGGCCCCGAAGGTGTTGGCGCACAGGATCTGCGTCCCCGCCTCCACATAGGCCCGGTGGATATCCAGGAGCCAGTCCGGGTGCTCCAGCGCGGCCAGCTCGGGGTGCTCCCCCAGTTTGAGCCCCTTGGCCTGGAGCATGGTGCCCATGCCGCCGTCCAGAATCACGGGGCCGGGTGCCTTCAACAATTTACGAAATTCCACAGTGTCCGCCCGCCTTTCGATATTGACAGCTCCCCTGGGCGGGACAGCCCAGACAGCTTCTCTTTGTGCGTTCAATCTCCCCCTCAGCCACCCCCAACAGGGCGGTGACCGACTTCCGGGGGGTGAGCAGATGGTTTGCCGTGGCGCACAGCCCCGCCCTGCGGGGGGCGTCCAGCAGCTCGAGGATGGGCCCCTGGACCTCTAGGGGCAGATCGCCGTAGCCCGGGCTGTACCGGAAGGGGAAGGAGCAGCCCGGAAATTTTTCCTGGAGCTCTGTCTCGATCTGGTCGCACACCGCCTCAATGGCGGCGGAGGCACAGCAGTCCAGGGTGAGGGCACGGCCCATGTCCAGCCGCTCCGCCCGGCGGATGAGGGCGTCCGCCTCCGCCCCCAGGGTGGCGCAGAAGACCGCCGCCCGGTCACAGCCGGTCAGGTGGGCTTTCAGGTCCTCCCCGGGCAGGAGCAGTCCGTTTTCCAGACGCACGCCCCCCGCCTCAAGGATGAGGCCCACGGCCCGCCAGCTCCACCGGGGCCGGACGGCCCCCAGCACCTCCCGGGCGCAGTCCTCCACCTGGGCCGTCAGGGCACCGTCCGCCCTTTCGGGGGGACAGCCCATGTACCGCAGGACCTCGGCGGTGTTCAGTTGGGTGAGGGTGATGGGCATATTTTCTCCTTTCGTCCCCGCCCGCAGGCGGCAAGCCTCCTTTTGAAAGGAGGTGCCCCAGTTCGCAAACTGGAGCGGAGGATTGATTTCGCCGCAGGCGAAATGTGCGAAGCAAACGAGGTCTCTGCAAACCTTATTTACTTCGTATGTTCGGCTTCGCCGAACGCAATCCTCAGTCAGCTTCGCTGACAGCTCCTTTCAAAAGGAGCCCCGCTGCGGCGGGCCGAGGGTTCTGTTACAGCAGCGTAATCCCCGCCTTCTCGGCGGCAGCAATGTTGGCCTCGTCCCACAGGGAGGACTGGACCTCGCCAATGTGGGCCTTGCCCAGCAGGAGCATGGACACCCGGCTCTGGCCGATGCCGCCGCCCATGGTGAGGGGCAGCTCGCCATTGAGAAGCATTTTATGGAAGGGCAGCTCCCGGCGCTCCTCACAGCCGGCCAGTTTGAGCTGGCGGGACATACTCTCCTCGTCCACCCGGATGCCCATGGAGGACACCTCGAAGGACCGGCCTCCCACGCTGTCCCACACCAGCAGGTCGCCGTTCAGGTCCCAGTCGTCATAGTCGGGGGCCCGGCCGTCGTGGGGCTTGCCCGACTTCAACGCTCCGCCGATGCCCATGAGGAAGGTGGTGGGGTGGTCCTTGACAAAGGCGTCCTCCCGCTCCTTGGGGGTCTTTTCGGGGAACATATCCTCCAGCTCCTGGGCGGTGACAAAGGTCACCTCGGTGGACAACCGGGGCAGGACGTTCAGCTGAGGAAACACCGTCCGCAGGAAGGACTGGGTCTCAGACAGGGCGTTCACAATGGAGCACACGGTCTGCTTCAAAAAGTCGATGTTCCGCTGCTCCCGGGTGATGATCTTCTCCCAGTCCCACTGGTCCACATAGGCGGAGTGGAGGCTGTCCAGCTCCTCGTCCCGGCGGATGGCGTTCATGTTGGTGTAGAGGCCCTCGCCGGGGTGGAACTGATAGCGCTTCAGGGCGAAGCGCTTCCACTTGGCCAGGGAGTGGACCACCGCCGCGTCCCCCTCCACGCCGTTGATGTCAAAGGCCACCGCCCGCTCCACGCCGTTCAGGTCGTCGTTCAGGCCGGAGGACACCGCCACGAACAGCGGGGCGGACACCCGGTGCAGCCGCAGGCTCCCGGCCAGCTTGTCGGCAAAGAGCCGGTTGCCCAGGCTGATGGCCTTCTGGGTCTCATAGATGGATAACAGGGGCTTGTACCCCTGGGGCAGGCATATCTCTTTCATGGTAAAACTCCTTTGCTCCTTGGATTTTCCCATTATACTCGCTGGGGGTGGGAAATGCAATAAAAAATCCGCCGGCGCGGCCCGGGCGGAAAGTTTTTCCCCGGCGCGGTTGTCAAGTGGGAAAATGTGTGGTATAATAACCGGGCATTCCCCATTTGAAAAAGCCGGGAACAGGAGTGGTATCATAATGAGCGACAGCAAGGATTACGTCTCCCGCTCTGATGAGCTGGGCAATATTCACATCTCCGAGGAGGTGCTGGCGGCCATCTCCGCCGCCGCCGCCCTGGAGGTGGAGGGGGTGGCCTGCCTGACCAACCCCAACAAAAAGAACTCCACCAAGGGCATCCACATCAAGCTGGAGGAGGAGCAGGTGGTGGTCACCATGTCCGTCCTCATGACCTATGGGCACACCATCCCCGAGATGGGCAAGGCCGTCCAGGAGGCGGTGAAAAACGCCATCGAGTCCATGACCGGCCTGGCGGTCTCCGCCGTCAACGTCAATGTGGGCGGCATCATGTTTCCCCCAAAAGAGCCTTGAAAAAACGCTCCCTGACCCGGTCCCGCCCGAGTCAGGGAGCTGTTTTTATTTTAGTCCCACGGCCCCCTTGGCCGCGTCCAGGTCGCTGGCCACCACCAGCAGGAGGGTCTCCCCCCGCCGGTCCACCAGGGCGGACTCCAGCTTGGGGATCTCGGCGGGGCGGTAGTCGGTGTTGGCGTCGATCTGGCTCTGGACATAGTCCTCCAGCGCGCCCTGGGCCGCCTCCGCATGGTCCGCGCCGGCGAAGACCAGTACCGCGCCCTCCTCGCAGGTCGCCCCGGCGGAGCGCAGGACGGCGCACTCCTTCAAATCCTCCCGGCTCAGGCCCGCGCCGGCCAGCCGGTACAGGGCAAAGGCGGTGTCGGCGTCCACCTCCTCCAGCTCCTCGGAGAAGGCCCCGGCCTCGGCCATAGCCGCCGTCTGAGCGGCCTCATACCGGTCTGAATCACCGGCTCCGCCGCCGCAGGCCGTCAGGGCCAGGGTCAGGGCCAGCATCACAGCAATTTTCTTCATCCTTGTTCACTCCCGTCGGCTGTTGTTGTCTGCGGGGCCTCCTCCACCGGGGGCGGTCCGTCGGGATACAGCGCGTCGAAGTCCGCCGTATGGGTCTTGAGGTAGGCCAGCCACTGCTGGCAGTACTCCTTGCCCAGGTGGACCCCGTCCCGGCTGGCCTCCGCGGGCAGCTCGTTGTTCTCGTCCACAAATTCGCTGTACAGGTCCAGGAATACCACCTGTTTTTCCTCCGCCGCCTGGCGCATCAGGCCGTTGTACACCCTCAGGTGGTCGTTGGTCAGATACTGGTTGCCGCTGGAGGCCATGACCTGCTCCTCGTTCAGGGGGATCAGCCCCTGGATGTAGATAACCGCCTGGGGCTGGAGGCGGCGGATCTCGTCGATGGCGGCGCAGTAGCTGGCGTAAAAGCCCTCGTCGTTTTGATAGCCCAGCTCGTTGACCCCCAGGGAGAGATAGACCTTGCCGTACCGCTCCATCGCCAGGGCCTCCAGCAAGGTGTACTTCTCCCCGTCAATGGTCAGCGCCTTTTTCTCCCCCAGCTTGAAGATGGACAGGCCGTTGGAGGTCAGGTTTTTGCCGGTTCCGATGCCGCTGTAGATCATAAAGCCGTCGGTGCGGGAGTCGCCCACAAAGGCGGCGTCGTCAAAATAACTGTTGTCCACCGCCTCGCTCTCGGGGGCGGGCTGGGAGAAGTCGTAGGCCGGGGGCGGCGGCTCGTCCTCCCGGGTCTGGGGCTGGGAGGCGTCGGGCTCCTGAACTGGAGCGGCGCTTCCCGACATGTCTCCGCTCCCATCCACCGGTTTCAGGTTTCCCGCCGGGACAATGGGCTCCGCCGGTCTGGAATTGTTTAAGTAAAAGGCGGTTGCCGACACGATCACGGCCAGCGCCACCAGCGCGGCGACAGCCCACACAGCGGCCCTTCGCCCGAACCGTTTGCCCCGATAGCTGCGCGACATCACGCGCACCCCCTCACCATGTTATGTCAACCCCTGTCGAATGGTACCCACTTAGAATACCACACTTTATTAAAATTTCAAGTGACAAATCAGTTACAAATTCCTCCAGATTTTCCGGTCATTTTTACACCTCTGATCTGCCACGAAAACAGGCCCCCGGCTGTGCCAGCCGGGGGTCCGCTGTCCTCTGTTTATGCCCGGCGCAGCAGGCCTACGCCGATGGGGGTGGGGCCGGTGTGGACACCGATGGTCACGCCGATCTGGTAGGGCTTTTTCACCTCCGGCCGGTCATAGCCCAGGGCCAGCAGGCCCTGATAGACCTCCTCGGCGAAGGCCCGGTGCTCCTCCCCGTCCAGGCCGAAGCCGGTGGCCAGCCGGTACCGGTCCAGGTCGATCCCCTCCCGGCTCACATAGCGGAAAAACAGCTCCCGCACCTTGACCAGCGACCGCTTCCGCCCCTGGGCGATGCCGTCGGACACCAGGCCGGCATCCTGGTAGCCGATGAGGGGCTTGACCTTCAGCAGCGTCCCGGTGGCCGCCGCCGCCCGGCCGATCCGCCCGCCGTGGCGCAGGTATTCCAGATCGTTGGTGGTAAAAAAGATGCGCCCGGTGGACCGGACAGCCTCCAGCCGCGCAGCCGCCTCCTCCAGGGTACAGCCCTGGTCTCGGAGCTCCGCCGCCTCCAGCACCAGCAGGCCCTGGAGCACGGTGGCAAGGGTGGAGTCCAGCACCTCCACCCGGGCCTGGGGGCACTCCTCCCGCAGCTCCTCCGCCGCGTTCCGGGCCGCCTGGATGGAGCCGCTGAACTGGGCGTTGAGGCAGATACACAGGATAGGCAGTCCCTGGGCGGCCACCGGACGGAAGGCCTCCAGATAGTCGTCCATGGTGGGCATGGAGGTCTTGGGGAACACGCCGGGGGCGTCCGCCATCATCTGGTAAAACCGGTGGGTGGGGATGTCCCGCTCCTCCCGGTAGCTGCGCTCGTCCCCCATGGACGCGTAAAAGGACACCAGGGAGACCCCCAGCCGTTCCGCCTCCTCCCGGCCTAAATCGCAGGAGCTGTCGCTGACAATATGAAATTTCACTAACTCTCTCCTCTACTTCCCGCCCGCCTCCGGCGGGCCGTGACCGGGTCTCCGCCCGGTGGGTATTAGTGTAATTATATAACACCCTCTTCAAAATCTCAATCGTTTTTCGTATTATTTACAATTTGTTCCCATTTCTTCCTTTTTCTCCCTGCGGTAGGACAGGACCCAGCAGTACAGGGGGAGCAGATAGAGGTAAAAGGCCAGGGGCAGGATTTCCGGTCCCACCTCCATGGTGGCCAGGGGCACGCTGGCCGCGATGGCCCAGGGCACCAGCCCCGCCAGGTTGACCGCCCCGTTGCCGATGTTCTCCGCCAGGACCATGGGCTCCAGTCCCCGCCAGCGGTACTCCTCCCCCAGCAGCTGGGCGTTCATCACGATCGCCACCGTCTGGTTGCAGAACAGGGCGCTGCTTCCCAGGGAGACCGCCGTGTGGGCGGCAAACAGGCCGTACCGCTCCGACATCCGGCCCACCCGCCCGGTCACCGGGGCCAGCAGGCCGGTGCCGTCGAACATGCCGGAGTAGGCGCAGGACAGGATCACAATGACGCACACACTGACCATGGAAATCAGTCCGCCCCCGGCCATCAGCTCCGCCAGAGCGGGCAGGGCGGGGCGGTAGCCCAGCGCGCAGGCCCGGAGGACCTCCCCCTAAGGCATTTTCTGAACCAGCAGGGCGCACCCGGCGGACAGCACACAGCTCACCGCGATGGAGGCCATAGCGCTCACCTTCAGCCAGGGCAGGAGGAGCAGCGCGGCGGCGGGCAGTACGGTGGGCCAGGTGAGGGAAAATCCCTCCTCCAGGGCGGCGACGATCTCCGCGTCCACCCGCTGGATGGGGCAGACCGCCGACAGGACGCCGTACAGGGCCAGGGTAAGGAGCAGGGGAACCGGGGTGGTCCTCCACATCCGAAGCTGAAAGTCCCGTTGGTCCACACCGGACACCGCCGCCGCCAGAGCCGCCGAGGAGGAGGCCGGAGACAGGCGCTCCCCCACATAGATGCCCGACATGACGGCCCCCGCCGTCACCGCCAGGTTGGCCCCTCCGCTGCGGGCAATGGTCATCAGGATGACTCCCGCCGTCCCCACCACGCCGAAGCTGCTTCCAAAGGCCAGGCTGAACACGGCGGACAGCCCGAAGGCCACCAGCACAAAGGTCTCCGGCGTAATCAGCCGCACACCCGCCCAGACAAAAAAGGCCACCGTCCCTCCGGCCCGCCACAGGGCGGTGAGCAGTCCCAGCAGCAGAAGAATCCGGAGCACCTTCATCGAGGCCGCCATTCCCCCCGCCGCCATCTTCCACAGCTGGGGCGCCGGGGTCCCCCGGCGGACTCCCACGATAAAAAAGCACACAAAGCCCGCCGCCAGGGCCCAGCCCAGGGACAGTCCCCCCACCATGCACCCCATCACACAGGCCAAAAACACACCAAACGCTAACAGCAGGTCCATTGATCTCTCCCCCATTTCGTATACGGGGGATTGTACCATTTCTCCCTCAGTTTGTCATCCCCTTTTCCCCGTTTTGGGGTATGGCTCCCGGGTGTTTGTCAAACCTATCCCAGAAGGCTGATACTACTCCTGTAGGGGCGGGTATCACCCGCCCGCCGTTATCGTAGGATTGACCGGTGTCCCGCGGGCGGATGATATCCGCCCCTACAAATGGAAGCCTTTGCGTAATTTTACAGAACCGCTTTAATTTGCGGAAGGGCAGTTTTTCCTTGCTTTCCCCTTTTCTTTTCCCTTCGCCTGTGTTATACTACAAAATGAATTTGTATGTAAAGGTTGGGAGCTCTTTTGGATAACATCGTCCTCGTTGGAATGCCGGGCTCCGGCAAGAGTACCATCGGCGTTTTGCTGGCCAAGGCGCTGGGATACAGCTTTTTGGATGTGGACCTGGTCATTCAGGAACGGGAGGGGGCGCTGCTCCAGGAGATTTTAGACAGCCGGGGAACCCAGGCCTTTCTGGCGGCGGAGGAGCAGGCGGTGCTCAGTCTGGACTGCCGCCACACGGTGATCGCCCCCGGGGGCAGCGCCCTGTGCCGGGAGGGGGCCGCCCTCCATCTGCAAAGCCTGGGCCGCATTGTCTATCTCAACGTCCCTCTGGAGGAGCTGTCCCGGCGCATCCGCAACATGGCCCAGCGGGGCATCGCCATGGAGCCGGGACAGACTCTGGCCGACGTGCTGGCCTTCCGGGACCCCCTTTACCGCAAATATGCCGGATTGATCGTGGACTGTCCCCCGAGACAGCCCCTGGATCAGACCGTCCAGCTGGTGCGGTCCGCTCTGAGCGCAAGCGGCCTGCTCCGCTGAAAACCACCCCAGCCCGCAGGGAAAAGCGCGGGCCGGATATGTACGGCGTCCCCTCGAATGCAGGACAAGGGCTCTGCCCCTGCCTTCTGGTGGACCTCCATGAAAGGCAGGGGCAGAGCCCCTGCCCTGCAGTCCGAAACGAAAAAGGAAGTATATCAGTGACTTTTAAAGACCTGGGGCTGAACGCCCCCATCTTGCGCGCCCTGAAGGAGCAGGGCTATGACAAGCCGTCCCCCATTCAGGAAAAAGCCATCCCCCCCGCCCTGGCCGGGCGGGACGTGCTGGGCTGTGCCCAGACAGGCACCGGCAAGACCTGTGCCTTCGCCTCCCCCATTTTGCAGCGCCTGGAGCCCAAAGCCGGCCCCAAGCGCCCCATCCGGGTCCTCATCCTCACCCCCACCCGGGAGCTGGCGATCCAGATCGGCGAGAGTTTTGACGCCTATGGCAAATACCTCAAGCTGCGCCACGCCGTCATCTTCGGCGGGGTGGGCCAGAATCCCCAGGTGGAGGCCCTGAAAAGGGGGATCGACATCCTGGTGGCCACCCCCGGCCGGCTGATGGACCTCCACGACCAGGGCTTTGTCAATCTGGACGGCCTGGAGATCTTCGTGCTGGACGAGGCCGACCGGATGCTGGACATGGGCTTTATCCACGACGTACGGAAGATTTTGAAGTGGCTTCCCCAGAAGAAGCAGACCCTGTTCTTCTCCGCCACCATGCCCCCGGAGATCACCGACCTGGTGAACTCTCTGCTGAAAAACCCGGTAAAGGTGGCGGTGAACCCCATCTCCTCCCCGGTGGAGGTCATCCGCCAGAGCGTCTATCTGGTGGACAAGGGGAACAAGACCGCCCTGCTGGCCCACCTTATGGAGGAAAAGCGGGTCAAGAACGCCCTGGTATTCACCCGCACCAAGCACGGGGCCAACAAGGTGGCCCGGGACCTGGGCAAGGCGGGCATCTCCGCCGCCGCCATCCACGGCAACAAGAGCCAGACCGCCCGCCAGCAGGCCCTGGCCGACTTCAAAGCGGGCCGTATCCGCTGCTTGGTCGCCACCGACATCGCCGCCCGTGGGCTGGACATTGAGGAGCTGTCCCACGTGTTCAACTACAACCTGCCCGAGGTGCCCGAGACCTACGTCCACCGCATTGGCCGCACCGGCCGGGCGGGCCGGGGCGGGGAGGCCGTCGCCTTCTGCGATTTTGGCGAAAAGCCTCTGCTCCGGGACATTGAGAAGCTCATCGGCAAGAAGGTTCCCCTAATCGAGGACCACCCCTACCCCATGCAGGTCTTCGAGGCCCCCAAGCGGGACAGAAACGGCAAGATCATCAACGAGGAGGACCAGGAGGCCCGTCAGGCCGCCCGGGAGCTCCGCCGCCAGCGGGAGGAGGCCCGTCAGGCCGCCCCCCAGGCCAGGCAGAAAAAGGCGGAGAAAATGGAGCCCAAAAAGGCGGAGCTGAAGCGGGTGGAGGCCCCCAAGGAGCCCCCCAAGCGGACGGAGAAGGAGTCCCCCCGGCGGGGCGTCCGGGCCGGAACCCTCATGGACACCGGCGACGCTATGCCCAACACCGACTTCCGCCGCCCCAACCCTCTGGACAGCGACACCATCATGGACGCCACCGCTCGGATGCTGTCCTCCCGCCGGTCTCTTCTGTCCTCCATCCTGCCCAAGGGCGGGGAGAAGAAGGACCAGAAGGGGAAGCAGGCCAAAGGCAAGCAGGCCAAGCAGGTCAAGGCGGAGGAGCCCAAGGCGGAGCCGGTGAAGCAGGAGCCGGTAAAAAAGGCCAGGAGGCCCGCCAAGGGGAAGCAGGGGACCATCCAGGCGGCGCGGGAGGCCAAGCCCGCCCCTCAGAAGAAGCGCGCCGCCTCCAAGCCCCCCCGCCGGGACCGCCGTATGCCCCCGGAGCCCCCCCGGAAAAACCAGCCCAAGGACTCCACCGAGCAGGCCAGCCTGATGAAGCCCTATTATTTGGACATCGGGCGGTAATACGTCACGGCGTGTAGGGGCGGATATCATCCGCCCGCTCCCCAACCGCAAGCCCCTCATTATAAACGGGCGGGTAATACCCGCCCCTACATCAAAGATATATCAACAGGAGGAGATCAACATGGATTATCAGGCCCTTTATCAACAGAAGCTGACCACCGCCGAGCAGGCCGTCAAGGCCGTCCAGTCGGGCGACTGGGTGGACTACGGCTGGTGCACCAACCACCCCGTGGCTCTGGACCGCGCCCTGGCCACCCGAAAGGATGAGCTCACCGATGTGAAGGTGCGCGGCGGCGTTACCATGTGGATGCCCGAGATCGCCAAGGCCGACGACGCCGGGGACCACTTCACCTGGAACTCCTGGCACTGCTCCGGCATCGACCGGAAGATTATCGGCAAGGGGATGGGCTTTTTCGCCCCCATGCGGTACTCTGAGCTCCCCCGGTTCTACCGGGAGAACGTCACCGTGGACGTGGCTATGATCCAGGTCACCCCCATGGACAGCCACGGCAATTTCAGCTACGCCCTGGCCGCCTCCCACCTGGCCGACATGCTGAACAAGGCCAAGACCATCATCGTGGAGGTCAACCAGAATCTGCCCTGGGTCTACGGCCTGACGGGCTGTGAGATCAACATCGCCGACGTGGACTATGTGGTGGAGGGGGACAACCCCGCCGTGGCCCAGCTGGGCGCGGGCGGCGAGCCCACCGATGTGGACCGGGCGGTGGCCAAGCTCATCGTGGAGCAGATCCCCAACGGGGCCTGCCTCCAGCTGGGCATCGGCGGTATGCCCAACACCGTGGGCTCCATGATCGCCCAGTCCGATTTGAAGGACCTGGGCGTACACACCGAGATGTATGTGGACGGCTTTGTGGACATGGCTCTGGCGGGCAAGCTCACCGGCGGTCGCAAGGCCCTGGACAAGGGCCGTCAGGTCTACGCCTTCGCCGCCGGCACCCAGAAGCTCTACGACTACATCAACCGCAACCCCGCCGTTATGGCCGCTCCGGTGGACTACACCAACGACGTGCGGGTGCTGGCCCAGCTGGATAACTTCATCTCCATCAACAACGCCATCGACATGGACCTCTTCGGCCAGGTCAACGCCGAGTCCGCCGGGTTGAAGCACATCTCCGGCACCGGCGGTCAGCTGGACTTCGTCATGGGGGCCTACCTGTCCAAGGGGGGCAAGAGCTTCATCTGCATGTCCTCCACCGTCACCGGCAAGGACGGCACCGTGAAGAGCCGCATCGTCCCCACCCTCACCCCCGGCTCCATCGCCACCGACCCCCGGTCCTGCGTGCAGTACATCGTCACCGAGCACGGCATGATTAACCTCAAAGGCCTGTCCACCTGGGAGCGGGCCGAGGCCATCATCTCCATCGCCGACCCCCAGTTCCGGGAGCAGCTCATTCAGGACGCTGAAAAGATGGGCATCTGGCGCAGAAGCAGCAAATAACGATGGACGGCTATACCGTGTACCCCTTCCCCTTCGGGCAGCTGCTCGTAAAATATCAGGACGGGGCAGTCACCCGCCTCACCCGGACGGAGGAGCCCGTCCGGGAGGAGGGGCGGACCGCCCTCACCGACCTGGTCTTTCAGCAGATCAGCGAATACCTGGAGGGCCGGCGGAGGACCTTCGACTTCCCCTATGTCCTGAAGGGCACCCCCTTTCAGCAGCGGGTGTGGCAGGCCCTGTGTACCATCCCCTACGGCGAGACCCGCACCTATGGGGAGATCGCCGCCGCTGCGGGAAGCCCCAAGGCCTTCCGGGCCGTAGGGATGGCCAACCACCAAAATCCCATCTTCATCGCCGTCCCCTGTCACCGGGTCATCGGCGCGGGGGGAAAGCTGGTGGGCTATGGAGGGGGCCTCGACATGAAGGAAGCGCTGTTACAAATGGAAAGACGGGCCCTGGAATAGGGCCCGTCTCATTTATCACGGGGCTTATGACATTTTCGCCACCATGTGCTGGAAGGACCGGGGGGAGACGCCGTCGTCCACCACCACCTTGGCCTTCTTGCCGATCAAGGCGAACAGTCCCAGCAGGGAGCGGGCGTCCAGCATCATGTCCTTTGTAAACAGCCACACCTCATAGGGGGCCTGGCAGGCCAGGCGGTTGATCTGCTCCACCTGCTCCTTGCTCTTGATTTCAATTTCCTTCAGCATGAGGGAACCTCCTTTTCAAACGCGGTTTCGTTCCTCGCCCCGCCCCGGGGGCGCGCCGCTTTTTCAGCGGCTGACTGTATTTTAGCAGGGAAAACTTGCCTGCGTCAAGGACACTTCTATCCGAAATGCACAAATCAGTATTCCCGTTTTTGTATGTTCTATACAAAGACTCCCTTCTTTCTTTTTGCCATTGACACCCCTTTTCCCTCGGACTATAATTAGAAGCTGTTACCATAGCACGACCATTTTGATGCTTGAAAGGGGCTTTTTCTATGAGCAGTACCCGTGTTTATAATTTTGCCGCCGGCCCCTCCGTGCTCCCGCTGTCCGTGCTGGAGCGCGCCGGGGCGGAGATCACAAACTACCAGGGCTCCGGCATGTCCGTGATGGAGATGAGCCACCGGTCCAAGGTCTTTATGTCCATCTTTCAGGAGACCCAGGATAAGCTGCGCCGGCTGATGAACGTGCCGGAGGGCTACCGCATCCTGTTCCTCCAGACCGGGGCCTCCGGCCAGTTCTCCGCCGTCCCCCTGAACCTGATCGGCAAAACCGGCCGGGCGGACTACGCCGTCACCGGCAACTTCTCCGACCTGGCCTGCAAGGAGGCCCGGAAGTACGGGCAGATCAGCCTGGCCTGCGACACCGGGGACCGGAATCACTGCTACATCCCCCGGCAGGAGGGGTTGACGCTGGACCCCCAGGCCAGCTACTTCTACTACTGCGCCAACAACACCATCTACGGCACCGAGTGGGACTACGTGCCCCAGACCGGAGACGTGCCGCTGGTGTGCGATATGTCCTCCGACATCCTGTCTATGCCGGTGGACGTGTCCCAATACGGCGTCATCTACGCCGGGGCGCAAAAAAATATGGCCCCCGCCGGCCTGACGGTGGTCATCATCCGGGAGGACCTGGCCGGTCACGAGCTGCCCTGCACCCCCCTGATGATGAACTACAGGACCATGATCGACAAGGACTCCATGTACAACACGCCCCCCTGCTGGTGCATCTATATGCTGGGCCTGGTGCTGGACTGGGTGGAGGAAAACGGCGGTCTGTCCGGGATGAAAAAGCTCCGGGACCTGCGCTCCGGGATGCTCTACGATACCCTGGAACACGCCCGCCGCTTCCAGCTCCACGCGGACAGGGACTCCCGCTCCGGCATGAACGTCACCTTCCGCACCGGCGACGAGGCCCTGGACGCCAAATTCATCCAGGAGGCCGCGGCCGCCGGCTTCGTCAACCTGAAGGGCCACCGGAAAACCGGGGGAATGCGGGCCTCCATCTACAACGCTATGCCCGTGGAGGGCGTGGAGAAGCTGTGCGAGTTCATTCGGAGGTTTGACAAGGAGAATTGACATGGCGGACAAAATGCTGGAAAACAACGAGCGGGCCAGGAGCGAGGCCAGGGAGGTCTATGATCTGGCCCGGAAAATCACGGCGGAGCTCCACGCGGAACACCACCGCACCGCCGTCCGCTTCACGCTGGAGCCGGGGGAGCCGGGAATCTTCGAGAGCAAGGCGGCCGGCACGCCCTATCTGCCCCACGATATGCCCTGGCCGCTGGATTCCAAAGGGCAGGGGCTGACCCTGCTGGCTCAGGTGGACTGCGCAGGTCTGGGCGGTCTGCCCGACTTCCCTCAGTGCGGGCTTTTGCAGTTCTTCTCTGGATTGGACGACCTGTTTGGGGCAGAATTTGACCACATGACGGAACAGAAGGATTTCCGAGTGCTTTACCATGAGACGGTGGACCGCTCCGTCACAGCGGAGGAAGTGGAGGCCAAACGGCCCCCGCTGCCGGAGGATTCGGAGGACTATTCTCCCGTGTTTCAGCCCTGCCGTATTCTGCTGAAAGCCCCCGCTGAGCAGGGAATCACGGAGCAGGACCCCCGCTTTAACCCTCTGTTTGCGGATAAATGGAACCCGCTGCGTCCCGATGCTCCGGTGAAGGGTACGTGGGATGTACACAAGCTGGTTCCGGACCGCCTGCGGGACTATGACGCCACTGAACAGCCCGGATGGGACGGCCCTCATCACCAGCTGGGCGGTTATCCCTTCTTTACCCAGTCCGACCCCCGGCCTGGAGAGTGTGAGGATTTAGATGTACTGCTGTTCCAGCTGGACAGCGATATGCTTCCCCGGGAGCAGGGCGGGCGTGATTTGGTCCTCTGGGGCGACTGCGGCGTGGGCAACTTCTTTATCAACCGGGAGGCCTTGAAGCGCCGGGATTTCTCCCGGGTGGCCTATAACTGGGACTGCTGCTAAATAAAAGGGAGATGCGTTTATGTCCCGTTCAAATCAACAAACACATCTGCGCCAGCTGGTGCTGACCGCCCTATTTGCCTCGGCCATCACGGTGATGACAGCCTATATCCTCCATATCCCCATCCCCACTGGGGGCTATATCCACCTGGGGGACGCCCTGATCTATCTGGCGGCCTGCCTGCTGCCTCTCCCCTATGCGGCGGCGGCCGCCGCCGTCGGTGCAGGGCTGGCCGACCTGCTCACCGCCCCTATGTGGGTGCTGCCCACTCTGGTTATCAAGGCTGTGCTGGTGCTGTTCTTCACCAGTAAGTCGGAGCGCATCCTCTGCCCGCGCAACTGCGCCGCTGTGGTTATGGCGGGACTCTTCTCCCCCGCCGCCTACGCCCTGGCCGGCTGCGCCATGGCCGGAACCATGACCGCCTTCCTGCCCCAGTTCCTGGGCACTCTGGTCCAGGGCATCGGCAGCGGGGCCCTGTTCCTGGTGATTGCCCCCGCGCTGGACGGCGTTAAGTTGAAGGAGCACGTGAAGGCGTAAGCGCCGCTTACGCCCGCACCAGCTTATTCAGTTCTTGGGCCAGAGACAGAGCGGCGCAAAACAGATGCTCACTTGTAATGTCGCCCTGAGCAGCTGCCGCATCCATCAGCGCGCGCAGCTCCGGCTGCTGTTCCTTGCTCAGATAGGAGGCCACCCGCTTCTCCTGCCGCTCCGCTCCCAGCACGGCGTCTATATACTCCTGGTCCTCTGACAGGCTCCCCAGCCGCTTTTCGCATACAAATGCGTATAGGCATCTGGTCAGTTCGTCCATGGTGTCTCCTCCATTTCGTTATATCAAGTGGGTGAGTGAAAAATGTTGATCGTCGCAGAACGTCTCTATATCCTTCGCAAAGAGCTCAACTTAACTCAGGAAGCAGTAAGTAAGGAGCTGGGCATCTCGTTGATGTCCTACCGCCGCTATGAGACAAACGAGCGGGAACCAACCGCCCCCACTCTGGCAAAAATGGCGAGGTTCTACCACGTTTCCCTGGACTATCTGGTTGGACTGAAAGACGAGCGGCAGTAAAGCACAGCCTCCAGCTTACACCTGATTGGGTGTTTATGTTTGGCATTATATTACACCTGATTGGGTGTGTCAAGGGGGTAATCGCAAAATGGTGATATTGTCTGAACGGCTCTGTTCTCTTCGCAAGGAACGGAGCATGACCCAGGAGGCGGTAGCCAAGGAGTTGGGTATTTCTCTGAACTCCTATCAGCGCTATGAAACGGACGAGAGGGAGCCAACCGCCCCCACTCTGGCAAAAATGGCGAGGTTTTACCACGTCTCCCTGGACTATCTAGTTGGGCTGAAAGACGAGCGGCAATAAAAACACGATTTGGGGTAATTCAAAAAAAATGCTGAAATTGTCTGAAAGACTTTATAGCCTCCGCAAAGAACGGAAGCTTACACAAGACAGTGTGGCAAAGGAGCTGGGCATTTCCATGAAGTCCTATTGCCGCTATGAGAAAAATGAGCGGGAGCCGACCGCCTCTCTTCTGGTGGAGATGGCAATGCTTTATCACGTCTCCCTGGACTATCTGGTTGGGCTGAAGGACGAACGGCAATGAATAGGGACGGCCTGTGGCCGCCCGCCTGTTGTAGGGCGTGACCACTGGGCACGCCGCTGCGCAAAGCCAGAGATACGGCGCGCCGAGTCGTCGCGCCCTACGCCCTATGTCCCCCGCAGGGCAAAGCCTCCCTTGTGAAAGGGAGGGGGACCGCCGCCGAAGGCGGGGGTGGAGGGATTCCTCCGGAGCACCACCATTTATACGGAATCCCCCCGCCGCTTCGCGGCCCTCCCCCCTTTGGCAAGGGGGGAGGGCCGCCTGCGGGCGGGACGGGGGAGACGGCGCGCCGAGTCGTCGCGCCCTACACACCAAACAAACACAGACACGAGGTAATTCACATGTATCGCATCAAAACCCTGAACAAAATCTCCTCTGTGGGGCTGGCCCGGCTGGACCGGGAGCGGTTCCGGGTGGGGAGCGACGTGGAGAACGAGGACGGCGTTCTGGTCCGCTCCGCGCCCATGCACGAGTATGAATTTTCCAGCTCCCTCCGGGCCATCGCCCGGGCGGGGGCGGGCACCAACAACATCCCTGTGGACCGCTGCTCAGAAAACGGCATTGTGGTCTTCAACACCCCCGGAGCCAACGCCAACGCGGTGAAGGAGCTGGTCATCGCCGCCATGCTGGTGGCCTCCCGGGACATTCTGGGAGGGGCCGACTGGGTGCAGGAGCAGGCCCACACCCCAAAGGTGGACGTAGCCGCCGCCGTGGAGAAGGGAAAATCCGCCTTCGCCGGACCGGAGCTGTACAAAAAGACCCTGGGCGTCATCGGCCTGGGAGCCATCGGGGCGCTGGTGTGCAACATCGCCCTGGACCTGGGCATGGACGTCTACGGCTACGACCCCTTCCTCTCAGTGGACGCCGCCCTGCGGCTGGACCGCCACGTCCATGTGGTCAAGGAGGTGGATGAGCTGTACAAGGTCTCCGACTACATCACCCTCCACATCCCCTACAGCGGCGCCACCAAGGACTTCATCAACGCCGAGGCCATCGGCAAAATGAAGGGCCAGGTCCGGGTGCTCAACCTGGCCCGGGGCGGGCTGGTGAACGACGAGGACATGATCGCCGCCCTGGAGTCGGGCCGGGTGGCCAAATACGTCACCGACTTCCCCGACGAGCGGATTACCACGGTGAAAAATGTCATCGCCCTGCCCCATCTGGGGGCCTCCACCCCGGAGAGCGAGGAGAACTGCGCCGTTATGGCGGTGCGCCAGCTCCAGGACTACCTCCTCAACGGCAACATCACCAACTCGGTGAACCTGCCCAACGTCTCCCAGGACTGGAGCGGCATCGCCCGCATCTGTCTGATTCACAAAAATGTCCCCGGTATGCTGACCCAGATCATGGGGGTCCTGTCCGACGACCACATCAACGTGGAGAACCTGACCAACAAGTCCAAAAAGGACTACGCCTACACCCTGGTGGACGTGAACACCCGCCTCACCGAGGAGGCCGCGGAGGAGCTGCGGGCCATCCCCAACATGATCCGGGTGCGTATTTTGAACCACTGACGCCAGCGCGGCGGCCCGAACGGGCCGCCTTTTTTTATGGAACCGGCTCCCCTCCCCCGCCATAGAATGGCAAAGAGGGCCCCAGGGCCCTCAATACCGGAGAGGAGTAAGGCTTATGAGGCTGCGCAGACAGTACCTCACCCAAAACGACTGCTACCGGACGGACCGGACCATTCAGGTCCAGGGCGTCATGGTCCACTCCACCGGAGCCAACAACCCCCGCGTCAGCCGGTATGTGCCCGGTGACCAGGAGATGGGCTTTAACACAGCGGACAACCACTGGGACCGCCCCGGCCTGACCAAGTGCGTCCACGCCTTTGTGGGGAAATTCGCCGACGGGGAGCCGGGGACCGTCCAGACCCTGCCCTGGACCCACCGGGGCTGGCACGCCGGAGGCGCGGCCAACAACACCCACATCGGCTTTGAGATCTGCGAGGACGGGCTGGACAACCCGGTCTATTTTCAAAAAATCTATGAGGAGTCGGTCCAGCTCACCGCCATGCTGTGCCGGCAGTTCCAACTGGATCCTCTGGCCGAGGGGGTGGTCATCTGCCACGCCGAGGGCCACCAGCTGGGCATCGCCTCCCAGCACGGCGACGTGCTCCACTGGTTTCCCAAGCGGGGCAAATCCATGGACGACTTCCGTCAGGACGTGGCCGCCCGCCTGCGGGAGGACCCCGAGCCGGAGGAGCCCGAAGAGGAGGGAGGTGACGGCGGCGTGACCTATGAGCAGTGGAAGGAATTTATGGAGCGCTACCGCCAGGAGCTGGCCCAGCTCCCCGGCTCGGACTGGGGGCAGGAGGAGCTGGAGAAAGGGGTTGCCCAAGGCTTTACCGACGGCCAGCGCCCCCAGGACCTGGCGACCCGTCAGGAGGTCGTCTCCATGATCGTCCGGGCTGAAAAATAGAGATTCCCGCCCCAATGGGGCGGGAATTTTCACTTCTCAACAAAGGCCGCCAGCAGCTGGACGCAGGCCTCGGCGTCCTGGAGGCTGGCGGTCTCCGCCGGGGTGTGGATATACCGGCAGGGGATGGACACCCCGCCGGTTTTTACCCCCAGGCGGGTGGTGTGGAGGGCTCCGGCGTCGGTGCCGCCGCCCCGCATGATGTCCCGCTGGGCGGGGATGTCCCCGGTCTTTGCCAGCTCCTCCAGCCGGGCCACCACCTGGGGGTGGCAGATTACGGAGGAGTCCATCACCTTGATGCCCGCGCCCCCGCCCAGGCGGGTGGTGCCGCACCGCTCCGAGCCGGGGGTGTCGTCCACGTCGGTGACATCCACCGCCAAGCCCACCTCCGGCTCCGCCCACCAGGCGGCGGTACGCGCTCCCCGCAGGCCCACCTCCTCCTGGACGGTAAAGACCAGATACAGGTCACAGGCGGGGGTTTTGATCCGCTCCAGGGCGAACAGCAGCACGGCGCAGGCGATACGGTCGTCCAGATATGGGCCGGTCACCCGGCCGCTCTGGACCCGGAGGGGCGCGTCATAGACGCAGGTGTCCCCCACCTGGACCAGTTTCTTCGCTTCTGTCTCGTTTTCCGCGCCGATGTCGAGAAAGCACTCGTCCAGCTTCAGCTTGCCGAAGTCGGCCTTCTCCTCGGGGACGAACACCCCACGGACGCCGTTCTTGAACCGGACGGAGGCGTAGGCCGCCTCCTTGGGGGCGATGCCCCCCAGCCGTCCCACCCGGAGGAAGCCCTCCTTCTCGATGTGGGTGACGATGAAGCCGATGCTGTCCATGTGGGCGGCGAACATCACCCGGGGGCCGGCCCCCTTTTTGTGGACGATCAGATTGCCTAGAGTGTCGGCCATGATTTCATCGGCATAGGGCCGGGCCAGCTCCTCAATCTTTGCCCGGACGCCCCCCTCGTCCCCGGAGGGACCGTGGGTCTGGTTCAGGGCTTCTAAAATTTCAATCAGTTCCATAGCGTCTCCTCAGTCCCACCAGAAGTACCAATAGCTGGATTTCGCCAGACCGTCCGCCAGCCGCCCGACGGTCTCCACCCCCTGGTCCACGATGTCGTTGCAGTAGGCGTACTGCTCCAGAGCCAGGTCCAGGGCCTGTTCCTTTGAAATACCGTGGACATCAGGCAGGGCATACTCCAGTACATCATGGGTCATCAGGGCGGGGAAGGCCCCGTACTTTTCAAACCAGTACTTTGCCACCGCCATATGCTCTTCATTGGCGGGGCACTCGTTCCAGCCGCCGAAGGGCAGGTAGGCGAAGACCTCCCAGGGGTTTTTGACCGGAATCTCCGCCAGAATGATGGGGATTGTCTGTTCGCCGCTATAGTCCCAAATACTCAAAAAGCGGTCGATCGCCTCGCCGCCGGCCACCTCGCCCATCAGCTGCTCCCAATAGCCGGGCTCCTCCTCCACGTCCTCCTTGTATTCGCTCAGCCGGTTTTGGAGAAATTCCTCTCCCGACTCCAGCGGGGTGGACAAAAGCTCCCGCCGGACCTGGTCCTTGTCCTCGCCGTTGAGCTCAAAGCACTCCAGCAGCAGCTCGTCCACCGCCACCATCATGGGGACAAAGCCCTCCTTCTTTCCCCGGGCACGGGCCTGGCAGAAGTCGGAAATCATCGGCTGGCAGTCGTCGGACGGGGGATAGTAGGTACAGGGACAGCCCAGGTACTCCTTCATCTGCTCTACCTGTTCTTCGATTGTGTGTTCTCCTCGCATAACGTCATTCTCCTTCTGTATGTTATTGTAGGGGCGGCCTGTGGCCGCCCGTTTGCGACGGGCGTTTTTTGCTCTTTGCGGGCGGTTGTCTTGTTCCCTGCGGGCGGCCGAAGGCCGCCCCTACAGGCCTGCCATTTCCTCCAGGAACAGCCGGGTGAGCTTGAGCATATTTTCAAAGTCGGCGATACTGCCCACGCTGGCGGGGGCGTGGAGATACCGCACGGCGGCGGACAGGGCGGCCACCCTCACCCCCGCCTTGGTGCGCTGGATGGTGCGGGCGTCGTTGCCCCCGGCGATATACTCCTTGGTCTGCCAGGGGATGCCGTTCTCCTCCGCCAGGCGGCGCAGAGTCTCGAAGAGCTCCCGGTCGTAGATGGTGGCCCCGTCCATATAGGAGATTACCGGCCCCCTGCCTGGAGCGCACACCCGGCGGTGGGCCTCCACCCCGGGCAGGCCGGCGGCGGTGGTGGTCTCCAGCACCAGGGTGATCTCCGGGGTGACGGAAAAGGCCGCGCCGAAGGCCCCCCGGGTGCCCACCTCCTCCTGGGCGGTGAAAGCGAAGGTCACGTCCAGAGGCAGGTCCTCCTCCAGCAGCTTGAGCATCACGGCACAGCCCACCCGGTCGTCGATGGCCTTGGCCTTGAACAGGCCGTCGCCAATTTCCTCGGGCTGGCAGACAAAGGCGCCGTAGTCCCCCAGCTCCACCAGCTGTTCGGCGGCTTCCCGGTCCCTGGCCCCGATGTCGATATACAGGGATTCCGTCTTGGGGGCCTTCTTCCGCTCCTCCTTGGTGGTCAGGTGGATGGCTTTCAGGCCGATCACTCCGGGAACCTTTTTCTCTCCAATGACCACCGGCTTGCCGATGGCTACCCGGCGGTCCACCCCGCCCACAAAGTCGAACTTGAGGAAGCCCTCGTCGGTGACGCGGGTAATGATGACCCCCACCTCGTCCATGTGGGCGCAGAGCATCAGCCTGTTCCCGGTGGACTTTTTCCCTTTTTTGAAGACAATCAGATTTCCAATGCGGTCCAAACGGGGTTCAGCGGAACACTCCAGCGCCCGCCGGGTGAGGTAACTGCGCACCTCGCTCTCGTTTCCCGAGACGCCGTCAAGCAGGCACAGCTCTTTCAACGTATTCAGCATGGTTCATCCTCCTCCCGGTAAGGGCCGCAGTCCTCCTCCACATAGGCGGCCAGCAGTGCGGCGGTGTTCTCCAGGTCCGTCTTGCTCACCACCTCCAGCGGGGTGTGCATATACCGCTCCGGGATGGACAGCACCGCTGTGGCTACACCCTCTCGGCTAATCTGAATGGGCCATGCGTTGGTGCCGCTGGACCCGGACGAGACCTCAATCTGAAGGGGCATGTCCAGCGCCGCCGCCAGCGCTTTCAGGCGGCGGGACATCGCCGGGGCGCAGTTGGGCCCCACGCCGATGACCGGACCGCCCCCCAGCTTGAAGGTCTCGTGTTTGGACGCGTCCGGGCTGTCTCCGTGGGTCACGTCCACCGCCACACACAGGTTGGGGGCGATTTCATAGGCGGCGGTAATAGCCCCGGAGCTGTGGGTCTCCTCCTGGGTGGAGCCCAGGACGTACAGATCCACGTCCAGCTCCTTCCCCCGCAGCCGCTCCAGCACGTCCAGCAGGACGGCGAAGCCCGCCCGGTCGTCCAGAGCCTTGCCGCAGAGCAGGTCCTCCCCCAGGGGCGTACAGCCCCCCCGGTAGGTGGCCGGGGTGCCGATGGGGATCTTTTTCTCCGCCTCCTCCTGACTGAGGCCCACGTCAATAAACAGGTCTTTGATGGGCAGGGATTTGTCCATATCCTCCCCGCTCTGGACGTGGGGAGGCAGGCAGGCCACTACCCCATAGATGGGGGGATCGGTGAGCAGCACCACCTCCCGGTCGGGGAGCATTCTGGGGTCCACGCCCCCCAGGGGGGCGAAGCGGAGGAAGCCCTCGTCGTGGCCGGTAACGATGAAGCCGATCTCGTCCAGGTGGGCGTCCAGCAGCAGCTTTGGGGCATTCTCTGCCCCGCACTGGCGCACCCCCACCACACTGCCCAGCGGGGTGGTATACACCTCGTCCACCAGGGGCCGGAGCAGCTCCGCCGCCGCCTCAGCCACCCCTGTCTCAAAGCCGCTGGGCCCGGACAGGGCGCACATCCGGCTCAGCGTCTGTTCATAGTTCAAATCAAGTCCCTCCCGATGGTCGATGCCTCGCGCCCGCCGGCGCCCGCCGGCGGGGACAGGGCTAGTTTGCCAAGGTATTCCTATCCTAATACGGAACGGAAAAACTTGCAAGTCCTTTGAAAAATTTTGGGGAAAATGATTGACAATTAGGGGATAACCCGCTATAGTGTAACTCGCTATCCGTGAAAGCCGGTCACCGCACCGCCGTCCCCCCAGGACGGTCTGGCCGCCCGGTGAATAAATCGAGGGAGCTGACAAAGTAAAACAACAGAAATGGGGGAGGATACATGTCCAAGGAGTTGATCCGCCTGACCGACTGCGTCGTGGCGTTCGACGAGGATATCGTACTCGACAAAATCAATTTAAGCATCAGGGATAAGGAATTCCTCACACTGCTCGGACCCAGCGGGTGCGGCAAGACAACCACGCTCAGAATCATTGGTGGTTTTCAGACGCCGACTGCTGGAGATGTTTTGTTCGACGGGGTGAGGATTAATGCTGTCCCGCCCCACAAGCGGACCATCAACACGGTGTTCCAGAAGTACGCCCTGTTCCCGCACCTGAACGTGTATGAGAACATCGCCTTCGGCCTGCGCATTCCCAAGGCGGACGCCTCTGGAAACAAGGTGAAGCTGCCCGAGGAGGAGATCGACCGGCGGGTGCTGGAGATGCTGGAGATTGTCAATCTCAAGGGCTTTGAAAAGCGGCGGACCAGCCAGCTGTCCGGCGGACAGCAGCAGCGGGTGGCTATCGCCCGGGCGCTGGTCAACCGGCCCAAGGTGCTGCTTCTGGACGAGCCCCTGGGGGCGCTGGACCTAAAGCTGCGCAAGGACATGCAGAACGAGCTCAAGCGCATCCAGAAGGCCATGGAGATCACCTTCGTCTACGTCACCCACGACCAGGAAGAGGCGCTGGCGATGTCGGACACCGTGGTGGTTATGGACGCCGGGCGCATTCAGCAGATCGGCTCTCCGGAGGACATCTACAACGAGCCGCGCAACGCCTTCGTGGCCGACTTCATCGGCGAGTCCAACATCATCGACGGCATCATGCGCGCCGACGGGGTGGTGGAGATCTTTAACCGGAAGTTCCAGTGTCTGGACAGCGGCTTTGAGAAGGATGAGCCGGTGGACGTGGTTATCCGGCCCGAGGACGTGGACATCGTTCCCGAGGACCAGGGCCAGCTGAAAGGTACCGTCACCTCCGTCACCTTCAAGGGGATGCAGTACGATATCATCGTGGATTTCTCCGGCTTTAAGTGGCTGATTCAGACCACCGACCTGTCCCCCGTGGGCAGCCGCATCGGCATCAAGATCGACCCCGACGGCATCCACGTCATGAAAAAGAGCGGCTACTCCGGCCTGTTCGGCGACTACTCCTCCTACTCCGAGGAGTATGAGGAGATCAGCGACGCCAGCTTTGACCCGGAGGGGGAGGACGGCGGGGATGAAGAATAAGCTGTCCTGGTTCGCCGTCCCCTATGTGGGGTGGATGGCGCTGATGGTGGTCATCCCCATCCTCATTATGGTGGTATATGCCTTTACCACCGCGGACTTTGAGGGCACCACGGAAAACTTTTCCGAAATGGGCCTCTACGCCTCGGTCTTTGTCCGCTCCTTCCGGCTGGCGCTGATCGCCACCCTGGTCTGCCTGTTCATCGGCTATCCGGTGTCCTACTGGATGGCCCACGAGGGCCCCGGCTTTCAGCGGCTGGCTATGGCCCTCATCATGCTCCCCATGTGGATGAACTTCCTTCTGCGGACCTACTCCTGGATGTCCATTCTGGAGAACAACGGCCTGCTCAACCAGTTCTTCGGGGCCATCGGCCTGCTGGACCTGCTGGGAGTGGAGTACATCCCCATGATCGGCACCCCCGGGGCGGTGGTGCTGGGCATGGTGTATAACTACCTGCCCTTTATGATTCTGCCTATCTACTCGGTGATTGTCAAGCTGGACGGCTCCCTCCTCGAGGCCGCCCGGGACCTGGGGGCGGACAGCGGCCGGGTGTTCCGCAAAGTGATCCTGCCCCTGTCCCTGCCCGGGGTGCTGTCCGGGGTGACTATGGTGTTTGTCCCCTCGGTGTCCACCTTCGCCATCTCCCGCCTGCTGGGAGGCGGCACCCAGATCATGCTGGGCGACCTCATTGAACAGCAATTCCTGGGCGGGGCCTACGACCCCCACCTGGGCGCGGCCATCTCCATGGTGATGATGGTCATTGTGGTGGTCTGCATGGTGGTTATGAACCGCTTCGGCGAGGGCGAAAGGGAGGCGGTGCTGCTATGACTTATGTTGTTTGGAACGCCGCGCATGTAGGGCGGGACGACTCGGCCCGCCGCGCCGCGGGCCCCCTGATTTCGGCGCGCCGGGGTCGTCGCGCCCTACAGAGGAGGGCCTGTTTATGAAGAGCTCCAACCGTCTTGGCAGCCGTCTGCTCATCGGGCTGATGTTCCTCTTTCTGTACGCCCCCATTGTCCTGC
This sequence comes from Firmicutes bacterium ASF500, assembly GCA_000492175.2. NCBI lineage: Bacteria > Bacillati > Bacillota > Firmicutes bacterium ASF500. The sequence continues at coordinate 1,760,368 of CP097573.1, forward strand.
TCATTATTTTCTCCTTCAACGCCGGGGACTCCAGCGCCGTTTGGAAGGGCTTTTCCCTCCACTGGTACGCCAAGCTGTTTCAGAACCGGCTGATTATGGAGAGCGTCTACACCACCCTGCTGGTCTCCCTTCTGGCCACCGCCATCGCCACCGTGGCCGGCACCTTCGCCGCCATCGGGCTGTACAGCCTGGGCCGGCGGCGGCGGGAGGCCCTGCTGACGGTGAACAACATCCCCATGATGAACGCCGATATCGTCACCGGCGTCAGCCTGTGCCTGTTCTTTGTGGCCTTTTTTCAGGGCTGGGGGACCTTCGCCCGGTGGTTCAACTCCATCCAGAGCGCGGTGGAGCTGCCCGACCGGCTGGTGCTGGGCTTTACCACCCTGCTGCTGGCCCACGTATCCTTCAACATCCCCTATGTGATCCTCAACGTGGCCCCCAAGCTGCGGCAGATGGACCGCAACCTGATGGACGCGGCCCAGGACCTGGGCTGTACCTGGATGCAGGCCTTCTGGAAGGTGATGCTTCCCGAGATCAAGCCGGGCATCGTCTCCGGGGCCCTCATCGCCTTCACCATGTCCATTGACGACTTCATCATCTCCTACTTCACCGCCGGGTCGGCCAGCTCCACCCTGGCAATGGCGATTTACGGCATGACCAAGAAGCGGGTCACCCCGGAGGTCAACGCCATCTCCACTCTGCTGTTTCTGTCGGTGCTCCTCCTGCTGCTGGCCTCCAACCTCAAGGAGATCCGTCAGGAGCGCCGGGCGGCGGGAGGAGTGGTTCGGAAGCCCTCCCCCCTGGACCGCGTCTGGCAGCGGCTGGGCGAGCCCCGGTTCAAATGGCTGCGCTGGGGGACGGCGGGGGCGCTGGCCTGCGTCTTTGTGGCGCTGGTCTCCTTCCTCAGCTACGCCACCGGCTCCCGGCCCGTGGTCAATGTGTGCTCCTGGGGAGAGTACATCGACGAGGACCTCATTACTCAATTTGAGGCGCAGACCGGCATCCGGGTGAACTACCAGACCGCCGAGAGCAACGAGGCCCTGTATTCCCTGCTGAAGAGCGGTGGGGCGGACTACGACGTGGTGGTCCCCTCCGACTATATGATCGGCCGCCTCATCGCCGAGGACATGCTGGAGCCCCTGGATTACAGCCAGATTCCCAACTTTTCACTCATCGACGGCCGCTTTAAAAACCTGTCCTACGACCCGGACAACCGGTACACCGTCCCCTACACCTGGGGTACCCTGGGGATCATCTACAACACCGAGATGGTAGACGAGGAGATCACCAGCTGGGGGGCCCTGTACGACGGCAAATACGCCGGGAACGTCCTGCTCATCAACAACTCCCGGGATGCCCTGGGGGCGGCGCTGATGTACCTGGGCTATTCGGTGAACACCACCGACCCGGCGGAGATTCGTCAGGCCTATGAGCTGGTGGCCGACGCCAACCGCCGGGGGGTCTTCCAGGGCCGGGTGATGGACGAGGTCTTTCAGAAGATGGAGGGCGGCAACGCCGCCATCGCCACCTACTACGCCGGCGACTATCTGTCCATGGTGGACAACCAGGCCGACGGGGTGGACCTGGCCTTCGTCGTCCCGGAGGAGGGCTCCAACTGGTTCGTGGACGCCATGTGCGTGCTGAAGGACGCCCCCCACTACGACGCGGCCATGGAGTGGATTAACTTCATCGCCTCCACCGAGGCCAACCTGGCCAACATGGACTATATCTGGTACGCCTCCCCCAACCGGGAGGCCCTGGAGCAGTATCCCGCCTACTACGAGGAGCTCTACGGCGAGGAGCTGGACCGGTCGGTCTATGAGATTATGGCCGCTCCCCCTGAAACCCTGGAGCGGTGCGAGGCCTATGTCAATCTGCCCGCCGAGACCTTGAATCTGTACAACACCCTTTGGACGCAGCTGGGAATTGACTGACCCTTTCTTTAATTAGCCCAACAAAAAGCCTCGCCGCTGGCGAGGCTTTTTGACAGACCAACAGGCCGCCCGTCTGGGCGGCCTGTGCTTTTTAGAAGCGGTTCAGCTCGGCGGAGCCGTCGTCGCGGCCCTTTTCGATGGCGCGGACAACGGCCCAGTAGCCGAAATCCTTGTTGACCTGGACATAGAAGCGGTCGCCCGCCCTTTTGCCCAGGAGGGCGGAGCCCATGGGGGACTCCTTGCTGATGAGGCCGTGGGAGACATCCTGACGCACGGTGGTCACCACCTGCCAGGTCTCCTCCTCCTCGTCCTCCTCCAGCCAGATGGTCACCTTGTCGTACAGGCCCACCGTGTCGGCGGCGGAGTGGTCCTCGATAACCCGGGCGGTTTTAATCATGTTCTCCAGATAGCGGATGCGGCTCTCGTTCTTGTTCTTCTCCTGCTTAGCCGCCTTGTACTCAAAATTCTCGCTCAGGTCGCCGAAGCCCCGGGCCACCTTCACCTCCTCCAGCAGCTGGGGCCGGAGGGTGATCCGCCGGTAGTTCAGCTCCTCCCGCATCTTTTGGAGGTCGATTTTGGTTAATTCGTTGTGCATGGTTTCCTCTTTCCATTTGTAGGGGCGGCCTGTGGCCGCCTCTACAAATCCTTGTCCTGTCCAGGGGACGGGCGGATCATATCCGCCCCTACACAGTTAAGCCTCCCAGCCGGCCAGATAGGCTTTCTGGTCCTCGGTGAGGGTGTCGATGGTAAGGCCCATAGCGGCCAGCTTCACCCGGCCAATCTGGTCGTCGATCTCGTCGGGGACGAGGTAGACCTTTTTCTCCAGACCCTCCCGGTGCTTGGCCAGCCACTCCAGGGACAGAGCCTGGACGGCGAAGGACATATCCATAATCTCGGCGGGGTGGCCGTTGCCCCCGGCCAGGTTGACCAGACGGCCCTCGGCCAGCACGTTGAGGGTGCGGCCGTCGGACAGCTTGAAGCCCTCGATATTCTGCCGGCGGGGGAAGGTCTCCGCCGACATCTGACGCAGAGCGGCCACATCCACCTCGCAGTCGAAGTGGCCGGAGTTGCACAGGACGGCGTTGTTCTTCATCACCTCAAAGTGGCGCTTCACAATCACGTCCTTACAGCCAGTGGCGGTAACGAAGATGTCGCCGATCTTGGCGGCCTCGTCCATGGACATGACCTGGAAATTCTCCATGGTGGCCTCCAGGGCCTTGAAGGGGTCCACCTCGCAGACCACCACGTTGGCCCCCATACCCTTGGCCCGCATGGCGATGCCCTTGCCGCACCAGCCGTAGCCGGCGACAACGACGGTCTTGCCCGCCACGATCAGGTTGGTGGTGTGCATGATAGCGTCCCAGGTGGACTGGCCGGTGCCGTATTTGTTGTCATAGTAGTGCTTGGCCTTGGCGTCGTTCACAGCCATCATGGGGCAGGGCAGGATACCCTCCCGCTGGCGGGCGTAGAGACGGTGAATGCCGGTGGTGGTCTCCTCACAGCCGCCGATGAGCCGGTCGCCGTACTGGGCGCACTTGCCGCCCAGCAGGTTGATAAGGTCGCCGCCGTCGTCCACGATCAGGTGGGGGCGGCATTTCAGGGTCTCCACCAGGAGGTTTTCATACTCCTCCATGCTGACCCCGTGGACGCCGTAGGTGTCCACGCCGGAGTCGGCCACGGCGGCGGCTACGTCGTCCTGGGTGGACAGGGGGTTACAGCCGGTGAGGTGAACCTCCGCGCCCCCCTCCCGGAGGACCAGGCCCAGATTGGCGGTCTTGGCCTCCAGATGGACCGAGACGGCGATGGTCAGCCCGGCAAAGGGCTTTTCCCTGCGGAACCGCTCCTCAATTCCGCTGAGGGCGGGCATGAAATCCCGCACCCACTGGATTTTCTGATGGCCCGAGGGGGCCAGGGACATGTCTTTTACAACACTCATGGTGATCCTCCCTATTTGTAATCCGCTTTGTGCGGATTTTTATCCTCTCTATCTTATCATACTTTGCGCCGGAGGGAAAGGGGGAAATCAATGTATTTTGTTCACACTTTAGACGTAGACTTTCCTGGAAAAAACGGGTACAATAAACGTTATGAATTTGAATCCTGAGGAGGCTCGTTTATGAGAACCCTGTCCCGATGGCTGTCCCGATTCAGCTATAACCACCCAAATCTGAGCGTGGAGGGATTGATCCGCTATATTGTGGGAGGAAACCTTCTGGTCTTTATGCTGGACCTGTTCACCCACGGCGTGTCCACGAATTTCCTCACCTTCGTTCCCGCCTATATCTTCCGGGGGCAGATCTGGCGGCTGATTACCTTTATCTTCGTCCCCATGAGCTTCAGCCCGTTGACCTTCATTCTGTCCACCGTGTTCTTCTACTATATGGGCGTCCGTCTGGAAGGGGCGTGGGGCTCAGCCAGGTTTACTATTTATTACGGCCTGGGGGTGCTGCTGAATATTCTGGTGGGGCTGCTTCTGCCGGTGGTCAACCCTATGTACATGGTGACCATCACCGCAAGCATGCACTACCTCCACCTGGCTATGTTCTTCGCCTACGCCACCCTGTACCCCGATCTACAGGTGCTGTTCATGTTCATCATCCCTATCCGCATCAAGTGGCTGGCTCTGCTGGACGCCGCCTTGTTTGCCTACGACATCCTGTCATACCTGTCCTACGGCCACTTCGCCATGGCCCTGCTGCCCATCATCGCCATCTTCAACTACTTTATCTTCTTCTGGGATGACCTGATGGACTACCTCAGCCGGGGCAGGGCAAGGGCCGTGCATCAGCATTCCGCTCAGACCATCAACTTCAAAAAGGCCCAGAAGGATCTGCGCCAGCGGCGGGGCTACCTCCACAAATGCACGGTCTGCGGCATCACCGATCAGGACAACCCGGATATGGAGTTCCGTTACTGCTCCAAGTGCAATGGCTACTACTGCTACTGCACCAACCATATCAACAACCACACCCATGTGCAGTAAAATTCAGGGAAATCAATTTTGAGAAAACAGCATTTGTAGGGCGCGACGACCCGGCGCGCCGTCCACGGAGAGCGGGTGTCCTCGGGAGACGGCGCGCCGGGGTCGTCGCGCCCTACACCCAGCGTCCCCCGCAGGGCAAAGCCTCCCTTGCGAAAGGGAGGGGGACCGCCGCCGGAGGCGGGGGTGGAGGGATTCTTCCGGAGCACCATCGTTTATACGAAATCCCCCCGCCGCTTTGCGGCCCTCCCCCCTTTGGCAAGGGGGGCTTATCGCCTGCGGGCCAGCCGCAGTTCCAGGCGTTCCGTTTTCTTGTTGCTGGTTGGACGTGATGCCAAGAAATATTTTGATGTATCAAAAAACCTCGCCAGCGGCGAGGTTTTTTGCTTGCTTATTCGCTCAGCACCTTGGCGATATCAATTTCTTCAGCATCGCTCCACAGGCGTTCCAGGTCGTAGAATTTCCGGGCCTCGTCGGTAAACACATGGACCACCACCGAGGAAAAATCCATCAGCAGCCATGTGCCGCCCCGGTGGCCCTCGATGTGGTGGGCCCGTTCGCCGTTCTTCTCCGCCGCCTCTTCACAGGCGTCGGACATAGCCTTGATCTGGGTGTTGGAGGCGGCGGTGCAGATCACGAAGTAGTCGGCCAGCGTGGTAAGGCCCTCCGTTTTCAGCACCTTGAGGCCGTCGGCCTTTTTACTGTCCAGCGCTTTGGCCAGCAGGATCGCCAGGTCGTAGGAATCCATCTGTTTTGCTCCTTTCTGTTTGTTCAGCCCGCAGGACCCATGTCCGGCGGGACCGGTACCCCGCCCGCAGGCGGGAAGATGTCCGACGGGTCGATGGTAGGAATATCACTGGGCGGCTCCCCGCCCGGGGTCCCATTGCCCGGGGTCCCGTCTCCTTGGGTCCCATCTCCCGGCTGGACGGGAGTGCCAGGCTCCGGAGTGTCCGGGATATCCGGGACATCCCCCTGAGGCGGCTCGCTCCCCTCCGGCAGATCGTCCTCCGGCGGAGGCTCATCCTCCTCGTCCTTGGGGGCGGAGGGGGCCTGGGCCTTCCCCACCGCCGGGTCGGCCAGGGTGGCGTTGGTCACGCCGTAGCCGCCCCCGCTCTTGCGATACATCAGCTGGAGGTCGTCCGAGCCGATCTCCCCCTGGTAGGGGTTGAGGCCTCCGTTCAGCAGCTCCAGCAGCTCGTCCTCCCGGGCCAGGGCCAGCGAGGCCCCCTTATAGGATGTGTTGTCGAAGGGCATGGAGAGGAATTTGACGTTGTTTTCTGCGTCCATCCCCACCGCCAGCTGGGCGAAGGCCAGGATATTGCCCACCGTCAAGTCGGTCTCCACGTTATCCACAAAAATGTCCACCAGGGCGGGCAGCTTCAGGATGATGTCGGGGGTGAGGCACTTTTTCAGCACCGCCGTGAGGAAGTCCCGCTGGATCTGAGTCCGGCCCGCGTCCCCCAGGATGTGGGTGCCGTCGCTGTTCTTCCGGAAGCGGATGACCTCCATGGCGTCCTGCCCGTCCAGCAGGCGCAGGCCCGCCTTCTGCTTGATGCGCAGGTCCTGGCCGGGGGTGCTGTCGTAGTAGTCCATGTCAAAGGGGACCTCAAACTCCACTCCGCCGATGGCATCCACCAGCCGGCCGATGGCTTCCCACTGGACCAGGACGTAGTAGTCCGGATAGATGCCGGTGAGCTTGCTCACCTCCTGGCGCAGGGCGGCCATGCCGTTTTCCGTCCGCTTCTTGGCGGGCAGGCTCTTGTCCCCACGGTTCCGGGCGTAGACAGTGTTGAGGCGCTTGCTGCTTGCCTTGGTGTTAATCATCGTGTCCCGCAGCAGGCTGATGCCCTCCACCCTCTGCCCCTTCGTGTCGTAGGTAAAGAGGATCATGGTGTCCGTCGCCCCGCTGACCACGTCCTGACCGCAGACCAGGAAGGTGTAATAGCCCTCCTTCCGGCCGCTGCGGGTCACGTCGGGCAGCTGGGCCCCCTCATAGTCCACATTGGGCAGGCCCTGAGAGCCTCCGGGGCCGGTAATCCCTGGCAGTTCCGGAGCGTCGGGCACCGTGGGCAGTCTGATCCACGCCCGGAGCCACAGCCCCACGGCCAGCAGCAGCACGGCGATTACCGCCAGCGTCAGACACAGCCGGTAGCGGATCAGCCCCTTGCGGTCCAGTCCGGCCACCCAGTCCCGGTATCTTGTCCAGGGCCCCGGCTCCTTGGGGGCCTGACGCTTGCCCCGTCGATTGTTATACTCGCTCATTGGTCTCACCCTTCTGTTGTCACTCCGTGCTCCCGCAGCCAGGCCTGGGCCCGGAGGGTGCTCTGATGGACGGGGAGCCGGCGGTCCTTCATCTCCTGAATGGTGGTCTCCACCCCCAGAAGCAGGGCGGCGTCCAAATCGCTGTAGGCCAGCTGGCGCAGGCGCTCCACCCCGTCAAAATCCCGGTTGGGCTCCATGTAGTCGGCCACATAGAGAATCTTCTCCAGCGTGGTCATGTTCTCCTTGGCGGTGGTGTGCCAGAAGATGGCGTGAAAGACCTCATCAGGTTCCCCAAAAACGTGGCGAGCGATACACGCCCCCGTCTTGGAGTGGAGCAGCTTCACCGCCCGGTGCTCCAGCTCATCCAGCTCCACGCCGTATTTCTCACACAGCGCCAGCTGTTCGTCCAGCTCCAGATACTTGGTGCAGTCGTGCAGGATGCCCGCCCGCCGGGCGTAATTCTCGTCCGCCCCCCAGCGCTCAGCCAGCCGGACCGCCTCCTCCTCGGTGCCCCGGATGTGGCGCACCCGCTTCTGCATCACCATGGAGTAGGAGCAGGCCCGCAGTTCGGGGATGTCCAAATGCTTCAAATCGGCGCGGGTGCCGTAGAGGCCGTTCATCAGGATGTAGCCGTAGACGGCGGGGTAGAGGTAGCTCCGCCCCTCCCCCTTCGCCAGCAGCTCCCGCAGCCGGGTGGAGGAGATGTCCACCAGCCCGGGCAGGGTGATGGTGGTAATCCTCGCCCCGGGGAAGGTCTTTTGCAGATACTCCCGCTGGGGGGCGAAGACCTCCTCCCCGTCCTGCTCGGTGCGCCCAAAGGCGCACACACCCGCCAGCTTCAAAATCTTCTCCGGCTCGTGCCACCGGTGGAGGGTGAGGAACATATCCGTCCCCATGAGCAGCCACAGCTCCGCCCCCGGATATTCCTCGTGGAGCGCCGCCAGCGTGTCGGCGGTGTAGCTCTTTCCCTCCCGGTTCAGCTCCATCTCAGACAGCTGGACCACCTGGGGCATCAGAAGCGCGTCCGCCATTTTTTCCGCCATAGCCAGCCGGTGCTCCGGGGCCGGAGTGTCCTGGGGCAGCTCCTTGTGCGGGGGGATGGAGGCCGGGACAATATACAGCCGGTCCAGCTCCAGCACCTCAATGGCCGCCCGTGCCGCCGCCAGATGCCCCAAATGGGGCGGATTGAAGGTTCCGCCGTAAATTCCGATTTTCATAACTGACACCGCCTTATTCAGAATGAAAATTTAACTGGATTGCACCAAAAAGGCTCCTTTGGAAAGGAGCTGTCAGCGAAGCTGACTGAGGATTGCGTTCGCGAAGCGAACATACGAAGTAAACAAGATTTGTGCAGACCTCGTTTGCTTCGCACATTTCGCCTGCGGCGAAATCAATCCTCCGCCCCAGTTTGCGAACTGGGGCACCTCCTTTCAAAAGGAGGCTTTTTTCCTAACCCTTCGCCCGCTTCTTGTCCTGGACCAGGACGATCTTATCCTTTTTGTCCTTCTTATGGCTTGGACGGTATAACACGAATTTTGTTCCGATCACCTGGACCACCTCGCTCCGGGTGAGGGGGGCCAGCGCCTCCGCCGCCTCCCGGGGGGAGAGGAGGGAGTTTTCCAAAACTCTGCCCTTGATGAGCTCCCGGGCCTCCAGGGCGTCGTTGGCCTGCTTCACCAGGTTGTCCCCGATGCCGTCCTTGCCCACAATCAGGATGGTGTCGATATTATTTGCCAGGCTACGCAGCTGGGCCCGCTGTTTGCTTGTTAAATCCATGCGAAAATCCTCGTTTTTCGATATTTTCTGTAGGGGCGGATATCATCCGCCCGCACAATCATACGCTGAGTTCACGGGCGGATAATATCCGCCCCTACAAATCATCCGAGATACGCCTCTAATTTCTCTTTGAAGGCCTCCAGCGCCTTTCCCCGGTGGGAGACGGCGTTTTTCTCCTCAGCGGTGAGCTGGGCGAAGGTCTTTTTCAGCTCCGGGACGAAGAACACCGGGTCATAGCCAAAGCCGCCCTCCCCCATGGGGGCGTAGGCGATGGTTCCGGGGCACTCCCCCCGGGCGGACAGCACGTCGCCGTTGGGGAAGCAGCAGGTAATCACGCTGACAAATTTGGCCGTCCGGGTCATCTGGCCCCGCATGTTATCCAGCAGCATCCGATAGCGTTCGGGGTCGCTCAGGCCCTCGCCGCCGTACCGGGCGGAGTACACCCCCGGGGCCCCGTTGAGGCAGTCCACGCACAAGCCCGAGTCGTCGGCGATGGCGGGCAGACCGCTGGCCTCCATGACGGCCTTGGCCTTGAGCAGGGAATTCTCCTCAAAGGTGGTCCCGGTCTCCTCCACCTCAATGTCCACCCCGGCCTCCGCCTCCGAGCAGACCGCTACCCCCAGATGGGACAGGATGTCGTTCATCTCAACCAGCTTTTTGGCGTTCTTACTGGCCAGCACCAGCTTCATACATGGTTCCCCCTTATTCTACCATATTTTCTCTGTGTGTCTATGGATAAATGATTAAAATTTTACTGCGCCTTTTTCAGCTCGGCAATTTCCTGCGTCAGCATTTTAACGGCGTTTTTCAGGACAATAACATCGGACTCAAGCTCATCCACCCGGTCCTTCGGCGCGAGCTTGTCCAAGTATTCCATAATCGTCTCATGGCCCTCATAGAGGAGGTTCAGCTTCCGGTCAACCTCGGTCTCCAGGAGAACGGCGGTCCGCTGGGAGCGCTCGTCCAGGCGGTCCATGCGCTCCTCCATCGTGTCAAGCCGTGTGTCGATTGCTTCAAACCGTTTGTCCATAGATTCAAAGCGTTTGTCGATCGCATCAAACTGCCTGTCTGTCGATTCCTTCAGTTCAACCAGCATTGCTAAAATCTTTTCTTCATTGCTCATCATTATGATCTCCTTTCGATTTGCGTTCTCTATCCATCTGTTGCTTAAAATTGAAAACGTTAGATCAGCGCCTGGGCGAACTCCTGGGCGTCGAAGGGCTTCAAGTCGTCGATGCCCTCGCCCACGCCGGCGTACTTCACGGGGACGCCCAGCTCCTTGGCGATGGCGATGGCAATGCCGCCCTTGGCGGTGCCGTCCAGCTTGGTGAGGACGATGCCGGTGATACCCGCCGCCTCCTTGAACTGCTTGGCCTGGATGAGGCCGTTCTGGCCGGTGGTGGCGTCCAGGACGAGGAGGGTTTCCCGGGCGCAGCCGGGCAGCTCCCGGTCGATGACCCGGGAGATCTTGTTCAGCTCATTCATCAGGTTCTGCTTGTTGTGCAGCCGGCCGGCGGTGTCCACCAGCACCACGTCGGAGTTCCGGGCTTTGGCGGCGGACATGGCGTCAAAGACCACGGCGGCGGGGTCGGCCCCCTCCTGCTGCTTGATGATGTCCACCCCCGCCCGGTCGGCCCAGATGGTGAGCTGGTCGGCGGCGGCGGCCCGGAAGGTGTCGGCGGCACAGAAGAGGACCTTTTTCCGCTCCGCTTTCAGCTGATGGCCGATCTTGCCGATGGTGGTGGTCTTGCCCACCCCGTTGACCCCGATGAACAGCACCACCGAGGGGCGTGTGGACAGGTCCAGGGCGGTGTCCCCGGCGCTGAGGGCGTCGGCGATGACCCGGACCATCACCTCCCGGGCCCCCTCGATGGTCTTGACCCCCTCCGACTTCACCCGGCGGCGCAGCTCCTCCACCAGCTCCAGGGTCACGTCCATGCCGGTGTCGGCCAGAATCAGCGACTCCTCCAGCTCGTCGTAGAAATCGTCGGTGAGCTCGGAGCCAAATCCGGCAAAAATGTTGATCTTTTTCAGCTTATCAAAAAAACCCATGGTTGTTCCTCCTTACTGTTCGTTTTTCTCCCCACAGTAGGGACAGAACTGCCCCCACTGGAAGCTGTCGGGCAGCGCCTTGCCGCAGTGGACGCAGAAGCTGGGGGCCTCCTCGCCGCCCGTGGAGGTATCGGGGACGCTCTGTGACACGTCCGCCGGAGGCTTGGGGATTGCCTGATCCAAGCCCCAGAATATAAATTTGATCCCGATGAACAGCACGACAATCAGGGCGATCCCCCCGACGATCAGCTTCCAGTCACCGGACTTCTTTTCGTTGTCGTTCACGGTGTCTCCTCCCTATTCTCTCGTCCCGCCTACGGACCTGCGGGGTGCGTCCTTGTAGGGGCGGATATTATCCGCCCGCCGGACATCGCCTGGACCTGACGGGCGGATGATATCCGCCCCTACACAAGGCTATAAAACCTCGTTTGCTCCGCACATTTCGCCTGCGGCGGGGACATAGGCTGTAGGGCGCGACGACCCCGGCGCGCCGTTCTCCCGAGGGCGCCCTGCTCTCCGTGGGCGGCGGGACGGGGGTTAGAGGCCGATCCAGTCCCGGCCTACCAGCTCGTCGAGGCTGACCATGAAGAGATCGGCCAGCTTAATGAGCTGAGGGATGGACGGCTCACTTTGCCCACCTTCATAATTTTGGTAGGTCCGAATATTGATTCCCAAATATGCCGCAACTTCTCTCTGTTTTTTATCCGATTGTTTCCGAATGGATTTCAGCGAATCAGAAAATTGGCTCATTTATATCTCCTTACTTGACATACCAAAAATTTTCGTATATAATACGTATATATTAAATCAAAGGAGCAACCTGTTATGGACTATCAAATTTTAGAAATGCTCTACAACATCCCGGAGCTGCAAGACCTATCATACCAGATTTACCTGCAAATGCCAGAGCGAATTGAGCGGGAAAAATATATGCAAAAGCTCTGGCAGGAATGTACATCCATCTCCGACCCGCACACCCGAGACCTCTTTTTCTGTCTGGAGGACGCCATACACTCTGACGGCAACCTTCAGGAACGGGCGTCCTTTTTCGCCGGGCTCTATTTTGGCTGGGAGCTGTCCCGCGGCGGTCTGTAGGGGCGGGTATTACCCGCCCGCCTCTATCGTAGCATAGACGGGTATTTTGCGGGCGGATGATATCCGCCCCTACAAAAGGACTCCGGAGCTCCTTATCGGATGTTCAGCTCCTTTTCCACATCGTTGAGGTTGATGGTCAGCATCCGGCTGATGCCCTGCTCCTGCATGGTGACGCCGTAGAGGACATCCGCCTCCTCCATGGTGCCCCGGCGGTGGGTGATGACGATAAACTGGGTCTTGGCTGACATATTGCGCATATAGTGGGCGAAGCGGGCCACGTTGTTGTCGTCCAGAGCGGCCTCAATCTCGTCCATTACCACGAAGGGGGTGGGCCGGACCTTCAAAATGGCGAAGTACAGGGCGATGGCCACAAAGGCCTTCTCGCCGCCGGACAGAAGGGTGATGATTTTCAGCGCCTTGCCCGGGGGCTGAACCTTGATCTCGATGCCGCAGTTAAGGATATCGTCCGGGTCCTCCAGCTCCAGGGTGGCCTTGCCGCCGCCGAAGAGCTCCAGGAAGGTCTGGCCGAAGGCCTCGTTGATGGTGTCGAACTCCCGCTGGAAGATGGTTTTCATCTCATTGGTGATGCCGGCGATGATGTCCTCCAGCTCCCTTTTGGCCTTGTCCACGTCGTCCCGCTGGTCGGTGAGGTAGGTGTACCGCTCGTTGACCCGCTGGAACTCCTCAATGGCCCCCACGTTCACACTGCCCAGCCCGGAGATGGACCGTTTCAGCTCGGCGATGCGGCGGCTGGCCTTGGGGACGGACTCGATCTCCACCCGCTGCTGGCGGGCGGCCTCGTGGCTGAGCTCGTAGTTCTCCCACAGCTTGTCCAGGAGGGCCTTTTCCTCCATGGAGGCGGACACCTTCCGCTGCTCCAGCCGGGAGACCTCCCCCTCGGTGCGCAGAAGCTCCTCGTTGAGGGACTGGCTCTCCCGGGTGGACTTGACCCGCTGGCCCTCCAGGTCGATTTTTTCCTGGTTCAGCCGGGAGATGGTCTCGTTCTGCCTCTGATTTTCCGCCTGGAGGGCGGAGAGCGCCCCCTGCTTCTCCTCGATCTCCCGGGTGAAGCCCTGGTTTTTCTCCTCATACTCGGCCATCAGGGCCCGGCTCTGGTCCCGGTCACCGGCCATGCTGGCTTTGAGGTCTTCCAGCTCGGACAGGCCGGAGCGGGTGGCCTCCCGCTCGGCCTCCAGGGCGGCCTGGGCGGCGGTGAGGGCGGCCACCTCCTGGGCGATGCGGGCGGACCGCTCCTGGACCTCGGTCTGGCCCCGGGCCTTGCCCTCGGCCTCGCTTTTCAGGGCGGCGGTCTCCCCCTCCAGCGCCTGGATGCGGGCCCTCGCGGCCCGGGTGTCGGTCTCGATCTGCTCCGCACGGCCCTTGAGCTGCTCCAGCTCCTCCCGCTGGCTCTCCCGCTGGCGCTCCAGCTCAGCGGTGACGGTACGCCGCTGGGACAGCTCGCCCTCCGCCTTGAGGATGGCGTCTTCCCATTGGCGCAGCTGGGCCTGGGCGGTCTCCAGCTCGTAGGCGGCGGCGGTGGACTCCCGCTCCGCCTCGGCCACCGTCCTCGCGGCCTCGGTCACCCGGGCGCGGATATCCCTCAGCTGGCTGTTCAGCCGCTCCAGCTCGTTGGCCCGGCTCAAAATTCCGGCGCTGCGGCTGGCGGAGCCGCCCGTCATAGACCCGCCGGGGTTGAGCACCTGGCCGTCCAGGGTGACAATGCGGAACTTATAGCCGTACTTCCGGGCGGCGGCAATGGCGGCGTCCAGGTTTTCCATGACGGCCACCCGACCCAGAAGATTGGAAAAGACATTCTGATACCGGGGGTCGAAGGAGATGAGCTGGTCGCCGACGCCCACGAAGCCAGGCTCCCGGCTCAGGGCCTCCCCCTCCCGGAGGAAGCCCGGACGGATAGAGCTGATGGGCAGGATGGTGGCCCGTCCCCCGTCCCGGCGCTTCAAGTACTGGATGACAGCCTTGCCGTCCTCCTCCCGGTCCACCACAATATTCTGCATGGCCCCGCCCAGGGCGGTCTCGATGGCCACGGTGTACCGGTCGGGCACCTTCAACAGGTCGGCCACCGGGCCGTGGATGTTCTGGAGGGCGCCCCGCTGGGCCTCGTTCATCACCAGCTTGACCGCCTTGGTGTAGCCCTCGTGCTCCCGCTCCATCTCGGTGAGCAGTCTGATCCGGGAGGTGAGGGCGTTTTCCTCCATCTGGAGCTTGACCTGCCCGTCCTTAGCCTGGTCCCACTTCTTTTTCCGGGAATCCATCCGCAGCTGATAGCCCTGGATTACGTTTTTCACGGCGTCCCGCTCCTCCACCGCGTCGTCATACCGGCGCTTGGCGGCGCGGGCCTCCTTCTGGGCCTCCTCCAGCCGGTCCTCCAGCTCATGGGCCTCCCGGCGGACGGAGCCGTCCCGGTCCATGACCTCCTGGGCGGCGGCGGCCAGGGCGGACAGCAGGGCCTTGGCCTCGGCGGCCCCGGCGGTGCCCAGATCGGCCTGGGCGCGCAGCTCCTCCAGCTCCTGGGCCAGGGTGCCGGCGGACCGGGCGGCCTCCTCCGCCTCCCGGCTCTTGGCCTCCAGGGAGGTCCGGTCCTCTGTCAGCTGGGCCTCAATCTCCTCCAGACGCCCCCGGCGCTGGGCGATCTGCTCCGACAGGGAGCCCTCCCGGCCCTCCTGCTGCTCCAGGTCGGACTTGATGCGCTGGGCCGACTCCAGATTGTGCTGGATGTCGTTTTTCAGCACGGCGATGGCCGACTCCAGCTCGTTGGCCCTGGCCTGACGGCCCTGCATCTCAAAGCGGAGCCGGTCGGCCTCCATATCCTTCTCCCGCATGGCCTCGGAGTACCGCTCGGCGGCGGCGTAGGCCTTCTCCTGAGAGACCTTGACCTCCTCCTTCCGGCGGGCGGCCTCCTGGTAGTCGGCCTCCAGCTTGATGCTGCTGGCCCGGATGCGCTCCAGGGTGTCCAGCCAGACGGAGATCTCCAGCCCCCGCAACTCGTCCCGGAGGACGAGGAATTTTTTTGCCTTCTCGCTCTGCTCCCGGAGGGGCTCTACCTGCAATTCAAGCTCAGATATTTTATCGTTGATTCGGACCAGGTTCTCGGCGGTGCGCTCCAGCTTGCGCTCGGCCTCCTCCTTCCGGTGGCGGAAGCGGGAGATGCCGGCGGCCTCCTCAAAGACCTCCCGGCGGTCGGCGGACTTCACGGACAAAATCTCGTCGATGCGGCCCTGACCGATGATGGAGTAGCCCTCCCGGCCCAGGCCGGTGTCCATGAACAGCTCATTCACGTCCTTGAGACGGACGGAGCGGCGGTTGATGTAGTACTCGCTCTCGCCGGAGCGGTAGTACCGCCGGGTGACCATCACCTCGGACTCCTCCATGTTGAAGAGGCGGGTGGTGTTGTCCAGCACCAGGGAGACCTCGGCGTAGCCCGTCTGCTTCCGCTTGGCGGTGCCGCCGAAGATCACATCCTCCATCTTGCCCCCCCGGAGAGCCCGGGTGGACTGCTCCCCCATCACCCAGCGGATGGCGTCGGAGATATTGGACTTGCCCGACCCGTTAGGCCCCACGATAGCGGTGATGTCCTCGCCGAAGGTGAGCACCGTCTTGTCCGGGAAGGACTTGAAGCCCTGAATTTCCAGCGCTCTCAGGTACACGCGACCGCCCCTTTCCTCTTAAAACCCCTAAAATTCCCGCGCCGTTTGGACGCAAAAAAGAAATCTGATATAGCCTAATATTATACCATATCAGATTTCTTTTTGCAAGTTTTATACAGGTCCTTCCAGGTGAGCACCCGGGTACACAGCTGGGACAGGAGGGCGGCGTCGTGGCTGACGATGAGCATGCCCAGCCCCCGCCGCTCCCCCTGGTCCAGTAGGAAGCGCCACAGCTGGGCCTGGGTAACCAGGTCCAGCATGGCGGAGACCTCGTCGCACAGGAGAAATTTCAGCTCCGGCCTAAGAGCCCGGGCCACGCAGACGCGCTGGAGCTCCCCGCCGGACAGCTCTGAGGGGTACCGCTCCAGCCAGCTGTCCCGGACCCCCAGGCCGTCCAGAAGCGTCCGGTCCACGGGCCCCGCCTCGTAGAGGGCCCGCCCCAGGGGCAGGAGGGGGTCCACCGCCTCCTCCGGGTGCTGCCACAGCAGCTGTACCGGGCAGAAGCCCCGGTATTGGGACAGCGGGCGGCCATCCAGCAGTACCCGCCCTCCCTGGGGCTCCTCCCATCCGGCCAGCAGGCGGCACAGGGTAGTCTTCCCCCGCCCGCTGGGGGCGGACAGGCCCACCCGCTCCCCGGCCTCCAGCGCGAGGCTCACCCCCTCCAGGGGCGCGCCCCTCTGCCGGGGGTAGCGGAAGGTGAGATTTTGGGCTTCCAGGGTCATACAACGCCTCCATTTTTCTTTGTAGGGGCGGATATCATCCGCCCGCTTTGATCGAAGCATAGCGGGGAAAACGCCCTCAGTCACCGTCTGCGGCGGCGACAGCTCCCTCGGGGAGGGAGCCCTCGAACTCATTGCTTGGCATCGCCCGCCACAGGGCAAGGCTGTAGGGGTGGGTCAGCCCCTCGCCGGTCTGGAAGCGGCGGGCGGGGACCTCATCCACTGTCCGCCCCTCCCGGAGCACCACGATCTTGTGGGCCGCGGCCCGGGCCAGACCCAGGTCGTGGGTGATGAAGAGGACCCCGGCTCCCTCCCCGGCCAGCTCCCGGAAGTGGCCCAGCACCCGCCCGGCGGACTTGGCGTCCAGGCCTGGGGTGGGCTCGTCGGCAATGATGAGCCAGGGTGACTCCATCACGGCGCAGGCGATGAGCACCCGCCGGGCCATCCCCCCGGACAGCTGGAAGGGGTACAGCTCCTCGGTCTCCGGCCCCAGGCCATAGCGCTCCAGCACCTGACGGCACCGGGCCCGGGCGGCGGGGCTGTTCTCCCCCCGGCGGACCTGGGGTCCCACCTTCATCATGGGGTCCAGGTAGGTGACCCCCTGGGGGATGAGGGCGATCTCCCTCCCACGCAGGGCCTCCGCCCGTTCCCGGGTGAGGGGGGCTCCGCCGTAGCGGATGGTCCCCGAAACCTGGGCGTTCCGGGGGAGTATGTGGAGAATGGCGTGGGCCAGCAGGCTCTTGCCCGCTCCGCTCTCCCCCACCACCGCCAGCACCTGCCCCGGCTCCACCGCCAGAGACAGCCCCCGGAGGGCGGACAGCGGCCTCCGGGACAGCCCCCGGCCATAGCGGGCAAAGCTGACCCACAGATTTTCTACCGATAAAATGGGCTCCATCGTCCGCCTCCTATTCCTGCGCGCTGGCGGGGGCCAGAAGCAGCCGCAGCCGCTCCCCCGCCAGGGCGAAGAGGGATACCGTCGCCGCCAGGGCCAGCCCGGGGAACAGGGCCAGCCACCACCGCCCGGTGGTGAGATAGGCCATGCTCTCCGAAAGAATCACTCCGATAGCCGGCTCCTCCGGCGGCAGGCCGAAGCCCAGAAAGGTGACGCTGGCCTCGTGGAGGATGGCGTGGGGGAACTGGAGGATCAGCCCCGCCAGCAGCTGGGGCAGCAGATGGGGCACAATGTGGCCGGTCAGAACGCGCCCCCACGGGACCCCCATCCGCCGGGCCATCTGGAGATAGGGTGCCTGCCTCAGCTGGAGCGCCTCCCCCCGGAGCACCCGGGCCAGGGCGGGCCAGTGGCTCAGCGCCACCCCCAGGGTCACCCCCCAGAAGCCCCGACCGCAGGCCAGGGAGATGAGGATGATGAGCAGAATATGGGGCACCCCCATCACCAGGTCGATGAGCCAGGAAATGGCGCTGTCCACCCACCCCCCAAGGGCGGCGGAGGCCGTCCCCAGGGCCAGGGCGGCGGCGGCGCTGACGGCGGAGGTGAGCAGTCCCAGCCGGATGCTGAGGGACAGTCCGGCCAGGGTGCGCCCCAGCATATCCCGGCCCAGCCAGTCGGTGCCGAAGGGGTGGGCCGGGCAGGGGGGGAGGTTTTTTTGAGAAAAATCGGCGGCGGCGTCCGGCAGGAGGGCCCCGGCCAGCGTCACGGCGCACAGCGCCCCCCCGGCCAGGAGAAGCAGCAGGAGGGTGCTTTGACGGCGGTTTTTCACTGGGCGGCCGCCCCCTTCCGAATGCGGGGGTCGATGACGCCGTAGAGCAGGTCGGCGGTGAGACTGCCCCCGAAAACCAGGGCGGCGGTGACCACCGTGATGCCCAGCAGAAGGGGCATGTCGCTGCCCAGTCCGGCGCTGACCGCCGCCTGACCCAGGCCGGGGTAGGAGAACACCTGCTCCACCAGCACCGACCCGCCCACAATCTCCCCGATGGAGGCGAATTGCAGGGTGAGGGCGGGCAAGGCCACGTTGCGCAGAACGTGGCGGCGGAGGATACGCCCCTCCCCCCGGGCCCGGGCGAAGAGGATGTAGTCACTGTCCAGCACGTCCGCCGCCTTCTCCCGGGTGTGGAGGGCGATGTGCGCCGCCCCGGTGAGGGACAGAGTGAGAGCGGGCAGAACGGCGTGGCGCAGACGCTGGACCAGGGTGACGGACGCCGCCTCCGTCCCGATGGGGACAGCCATCCCGATGGGCAGCACCCTCAGCCACACGGCAAAGATCATGAGCAGCAGCAGGGCCAGCCAGAAAGCGGGGGTGCTGGAGACTGCCAGGCAGCAGCCCCGAACCAGCCTGTCAGGCCACCGGCCCCGGCTGGCCCCGGCCAGCAGTCCCAGCCCCAGCCCCAGCGCCCCGGACATCAGCCACGCGAACACCAGCACGCCAAGGGAGGCGGACAGCCGCTGTCCGATGACCTCCGCCACCGGGCGGCGGTAGAGCAGGGAGGTCCCCAAATCCCCCCGGAGGGCGCCTCCGAGCCAGCTCAAATACCGCTCCGCCGCCGGGGTATCCGCCCCCCAATATGCCTCCAGCCTCGCCACCTGCTCCGGCGACATGGACCCCAGCGCCGCCTGACCCACGTTGGTCTGGAGAGGGTCCAGAGGCGAGGCGTCCATGAGCAGAAAGGCCGTCAGGCTCACCCCCAGAAGGAGGAGGGCCATGCGGACCAGCTTTTTGGCGGTGAATTTTAATCGGTGTCTCATTGATAACCTCCGGCCTGTAGGGCGGGACGACTCGGCCCGCCGTCCACGGAGAATGTGTGCCCTCGGGGGACGGCGCGCCGGGGTCGTCGCGCCCTACACATCCCATTCCCACCGGTCCACGTTGTTGACGATGGACCAGCCGTGGCCGTGGGGGTGTATTTTCTGTTCGGCCACCTGGAGGCCGTCCCGGA
The DNA here is from genome assembly GCA_000492175.2 of Firmicutes bacterium ASF500. Taxonomy (NCBI): domain Bacteria; kingdom Bacillati; phylum Bacillota; species Firmicutes bacterium ASF500. The sequence continues at coordinate 1,779,743 of CP097573.1, forward strand.
CCCAGTACAGGTGGTCCACGTTCACCAGCCACACCCAGGGGGCATCCTTGGCGATCTCCTCCTGAGCCGCCTGCCACAGGGCGTAGGACTCCTCCAGATCGGTGCAGGCCAGGGCGGCGTCCATCAGCTCGTCTGCCCGTTCGTTGGAATAGGGGGAGTAGAGAGCGCTGTCCGAGCCGGGGGCGGTGTGATAGATGTTGTACAGCTCCATGGGGGTGTGGGCCCCCCAGCCCCAGACCAGAGGGTTGCTGAGAGCGTCGGTATAGGCGGTGTCCCAGCCCACGCCCTTGATGTCTGTCTCAATGCCCAGCTCCTTGAGCTGGTTGGCCAGCTCAGCGGCCAGCCCCTGTCGCACCGAGTCCCCGGCGGCGTAGTAGATGGTCAGCGCGGCCCGGACCCCGTCCTTCTCCCGAACGCCGTCCGGCCCGGCCAGCCAGCCCGCCCCGGCCAGCAGTTCAGCGGCCTTCGCCCGGTCGTGCTCTATCTCATTCACAGGGCTGTACCAGGGCATTCCGTCGCACACGCTGTAGGCGGGGGTGCCATAACCGTTGAGCACATGGTCGATCATCGCCTGACGGTCCACACCCATGTTGATGGCCTGACGGACCATGATGCTGTCGCCGGTGAACACGGTTCCGGTCAGTACAGCGGAGGGCGAGGCGAAAACGGCGGGCAGGTTGACCCCCCGGTTGTCCACACTCTTGACGGACAGCAGGGAGAAGCCGTCCACGGCCTGGCTGGCGTAGGGGGCGGAGGTGTAGGCCAGGTCGGCCTGGCCCGCCTGGACGGCCAGAAAGGCGGCGTCCTCCTCCATGAACAGGATGGTCACCCGCTTCATTTTGGGCTTTTCTCCATAATAGTCCGGGTTGGCCTCCAGAATGATCTGCTGGCCCCGGTCCCACTGCTTCAGGATGTACCGCCCGGAGCCGATGGGACTGCTCCCGTAGCTGGCCGGGTCATAGGCGTGCTCCGGCACGATGCCCACCACGGCCATGGTGTAGGGCCAGATGGAGAAGGGGGTCTTCATGTGAAAAACCACCGTGGCCTCGTCCGCCGCCTCGGCGTAGTCCAGCATGGTGAAATCGTTCACCGAGCTGGCGGTCTTGGCCGTGTTATAGGTGAAGGCCACGTCGGAGGCGGTGAGGGGCTCCCCGTCGGTGAACCTTACGCCCTCCCGAATGGTGACCGTCCATGTGAGACCGTCCTCACTGACGCTCATATCTGTAGCCAGGTCGTAACCGATGGTCAGGTCGGGGTTGGTCACCGTCAGGGTGGACTGAATCAGCGGCTCATGGACGTGCTCCCCCGCCCCCCAGCCGAAGGCCGGGTCGAACCCCGCCTCCGGCTCGGAGGTAGGCCCCATGACCACGGTGACGCCGGCTCGGTCCCGAACCACCTCACCCGCCGGAGCGGCCTGACAGCCAGTCAGGAAGGTGAGGGCCAGGAGGATGGCGATGATTTTTTTCATAGGATCTCCTTCCTGTATGTAGGGGCGGATATCATCCGCCCGTTATCACAGGTCTGGTATTGCCGTGTAGGGCGGGACGACCCGGCCCGCCGTGTTTGACCCTGCACGGGCCCTGGAGGACGGCGCGCCGGGGTCGTCGCGCCCTACAGGGCGTTCATCGCCGCCCGGTACACCGTCTCATAGGGCAGGCCGTGCTCCCGAGCCAGGGCGGCCACGTCCTCAAATTCCGGTTTGACGTGGGTGACGCCGAAGCCCCCGGCGGTTTTCACCCGCACCGGGCCCCACTGGGTCTGCACCTGGGTATGCTCGGGCTTGAGGAAATATTTCATCGACAGGCGGGAACGCAGGCCGTTTGTGGTGGTGTGGGCGAATATCTGCCGGATGATATCGTTCTCCTGCTCGGGGTCGCACAGCACGGTGAGCACCCAGCCGGGCCGGCCCTTTTTCATGGTGCCGGGGGTGGTGTAGGCGTCCAGCGCCCCCGCGTCCAGCAGACGCTGGCAGGCGAAAGCCAGGGCCTCAGGGGTCATGTCGTCGATGTTGCACACCAGTTCGACGATATCCCCCGATTCCCGGGGCTCCTCCTCCCCCCAAAAGGCCCGGACGCAGTTGGCCCGCTCGAACTCCTTGGTCCCAACGCCGTAGCCGATTTTTTCCACGTCCATCTCGCCCATGGGGCCGAAGAACTGGACAAAGGTTTTCAAAAGCGCCGCCCCGGTGGGGGTACACAGCTCCCCCTGGACCTCCCCGCCGTAGATGGGGATTCCCGTCAGCAGGTTGGCGGTGGCGGGGGCGGGGACGGGCATAACGCCGTGAGCGCAGCGTACCGTCCCGCTGCCCACGTGGACGGGAGAGGCAGTCACCAGGTCGGGGGCCAGCAGGTGGAGGGCATAGCACACGCCAACCACGTCGGCCACCGCGTCCAGCGCCCCCACCTCGTGGAAATGGACATCCCCCACCGCGCACCCGTGGGCCTGGGCCTCCGCCTGAGCGATGGCGTCGTAGACCTTACGGGCGCGGTCCCGCACGCCCTGGGGCAGGGACAGCCCGTCGATGATCTCCCCGATGTGCCCCGGCGTGGCGTGGTGGTGATGGTGGTGGTGTTCATGGTGGCACCCGTCATGATGGTCGTGGTCGTGATGGTCGTGCTCGTGCTCCTCATGGCCGTGGACAGTCACCTTCATATGGGTGCCCGCAATTCCGCTGGTCTTGGCCGCCACGGGGGCGACCTCCACCCCGGGCAGTCCCAGACCGTTCATGGCGTCCAAAAAGGTTTTCTTCTGCTCCTCGTCCAGCAGCTCATAGAGCGCGGCCATGAGCATATCCCCCGCTGCACCCATATGGCATTCCAGATAAAGCGTTTTCATTCCAATCCCTCCATTTGGTTTATCATACTGGCTAAATATCCGGCTCCGAAGCCGTTGTCGATGTTGACCACACTGCACCCGGAGGCGCAGGAGTTGAGCATAGCCAGCAGGGCGGACAGCCCGCCGAAGCTGGCCCCGTAGCCCACGCTGGTGGGGACGGCGACGACGGGGCAGTCCACCAGCCCGCCGATGACTGAGGCCAGCGCCCCCTCCATCCCGGCCGCGGCCACCACGCACCGGGCGTCCATCAGGGGCTCCAGGTTGGCTAAAAGCCGGTGGAGGCCCGCCACCCCCACGTCGTACAGCCGGGTGACCCTGTTGCCCAGCACCTCAGCGGTGAGGGCGGCCTCCTCGGCCACGGGCATGTCGCTGGTGCCGCCGGTGGCCACCACGATATGGCCCAGAGCGTTCCGCTCCCCGGGGAAGGCCACGGCCAGCCGGGGGATAGGGTGGTAGTCCAGGGGGACGGTCTTTGAAACCGCCTCCGCCGCCTCCGGGCCGACGCGGGTGATGAGGATGTTCTGACAACCCCGCTCCCCCATGGCGGCGGCGATGCCGGCGATCTGCTCCGGGGTCTTGCCCGCCCCGTAGATGACCTCCGCCGCCCCCTGGCGCACCCCCCGGTGCAGGTCCACCTTGGCATAGCCCAGGTCCTCAAAGGGCTGGCGCTTGAGCTGGGACAGGGCCTCCTCCGGGGGGATGGCCTCCTCCGCTACCTGGCGCAGCAGCTGTAAAATATCGTGCCGGTTGTCCATAAAAGCCTCCTCAATCGACGGGAACTCTGGGCCGCAGGTCCAGGGTGATTTCTGAAAACAGAGGGGATAACGCGGCCAAAATATCCTCTCTGGAATTAAGCGCCAGGGGCATCTGTCCCTCCAGCGCCTGCATCTTGCAGCCGCCGGGGGTCAGGCGCAAGCGGAAGTCCCGAAAGCCCAGGCGGGCGAGGGCCTCCTCCCCCCGCTCCACCCGCTCCAGGTCCTCACGGGTGATGGCCCGCCCTGTGGGGACCCGGGTGGCGAGACAGGCGTAGGAGGGCTTGTCCCAGGTGAACAGCCCCGCCTGCCTGGACAGTGCCCGGATGTGCTCCTTGGTCAGCCCGCACTCCCGCAGGGGGGAGCGGACCTCCAGCTCGGACAGCGCCCGCATACCGGGGCGGTCCCCGGCCTCATCCGAGGCGTTGGTACCGTCCAGAAGGAGGGAAAAGCCCTCTGAGGCCGCGTACTCTTTCAGCGCGGAGAACAGCCGCCTCTTGCAGTGGTAGCAGCGATCAGGCGGGTTAGAGGTCACCGCCTCATCGGAGAGGATGTCAACCTCAAGGACGGTCAGGTCTACCCCCAGCTGGCCGCACAGACGGCGGGCATCCTCCAGCTCAAACCGGGGCTGAAAGGGGGTCTTGACGAAGCAGGGCCGCACCTCGGCCCCCGCCCGGAGGCCCGCCCACAGGAGAAAGGCGGAGTCCACCCCCCCGGAAAAGGCCAGGGCACAGCGGGGATTCTGTTGAAAAAATTGCTCCAGCGTCACAAATCATCCCTCCACAGGACAAAAAGAAGGCATACCGGTAGGGTATGCCTTCTGGCAAGCTCCGGACTTCTGTCCCGGAGCGGATCAAGCTTGGGTTTCATTTGGCCTTCTGGCCTAAGCGCGGCTTCCTGCCGCAGGGAGAGTATACCAAATGGAGGGCCTGCCTGTCAATATCTCTTTTTCCGCTTACAGAATATGGACCGACTCCGGGTCAAAGACCAGGGAGCACTTCTCCCCCACCTGATAAATCCGCTTGTTTTTGGGGTTGTAGTCGGTGAGCTTCACCAGGGTGCCGCCCACCTTCACATGGTAGTTCTGATAGGAGCCCATGAAGCAGGACAGGACTACCTCACAGGGCAGGCCGCCCTCGTCCCTCAAAACGGCGGACTCGGGCCGCAGGACCACGGTGTACTCCTTTCCCTGGGCCATTCCCTCCCTGCCGGGGACCCGGGTGGGGTGGCCCTCCACATTCAGGACGGCGTGGTCTCCGTCCAGCCTCTCCAGAGCGCCCTTGAGGAAGTTGGCCTCGCCGATGAAGTCGGCCACGAACTCGCTGTTGGGGTGGTAGTAGATATCCTGGGGGGAGCCCATCTGGGCCACCACACCCTTGTTCATGATGATGATGTTGTCCGACAGGGCCATAGCCTCGCTCTGGTCGTGGGTGACGTAGATGGCGGTAATGCCCACCTCCTGCTGGATGCGGCGGATCTCGGTGCGCATGGACACCCGGAGCTTGGCGTCCAGGTTGGACAGGGGCTCGTCAAAGAGCAGGACGCTGGGCTCGATGACCAGGGCCCGGGCCAGGGCCACCCGCTGCTGCTGTCCGCCGGACAGCTGGTTGGTCATGCGGCCCTCCATGCCGGTGAGCTCCACCAGGTCCAGGATTTTCATCACCCGCTCCTTGATCTCGGCGGCGGGCACTTTGCGCAGCTTCAGGCCGTAGGCCACGTTGTCGAACACATTGTAGTGGGGCAGCAGGGCGTAGCTCTGGAACACCATAGCGGTGTCCCGCTTGTTGGGGGTAAGGGCGTTGATGGCCTCGTTCCCCAGGAAAATTTCTCCCTCGTCCGGGCTCTCGAAGCCGGCGATCATCCGCAGGGTGGTGGTCTTGCCGCAGCCCGAGGGGCCCAGAAGGGTGACGAAGGAGCCCGGCTCGATGGTCAGGGAGGTGTCCTTTACCGCGTAAAAGTCCTTGCCCGTCTTGGGGTCCTGATAGATTTTGGAGATGTGGTCCAGACGGACCCCTTTTTTCTCTTTCGACATGGCTTAGCCCTCCTTGACAACTTGGATATTGATCCGCTTGGTTTTTGCCTTCTTGACCTTTTCCGGCTTCAGCCTTCTGCTGGTGCCAAAATATTTGATGAACAGGTTCATCAGCAGCACAGAGCCGTAGGTGATGAGGATCAGGATGGTGGCAAAGGCGCAGGCGATGGAGTAGGCGCCCTTCTCGGCGAACTCGTTGATCTGCACCGTGATGAGGTAGACGCTGGGGGTGACCAGCAGAATAATGGCAGAGATGGCGGTGATGGACCGGACGAAGGCGGTCACCAGGCCGCTGAGGAAGGAGTCCTTAATGAGCGGGAGGGTCACCGTCATAAACACCTTGAAGCTGTCCGCGCCCATGTCGTAGGCCGACTCCTCAATGGACTTGTCGATCTGCCGCAGGGCGGAGATGCCGCTGCGGGTGCCAGTGGGCAGGGAGCGGACCACAAAGACGATAATCAAAATGGCCGCGCTGCCGTAGAGGCTTTGAAGGAACCCGGTGTGGAATACGCCGCCGGAGAAGCCCCGGATGTATCCCACGCCCAGCACCGTCCCGGGGACGGCCATAGCCAGCATGGACACCGCCTCGATAAAGCCCTTGGACTTAAATTTCCGCTTGACCACCAGATAGGAGATAATCATGGACAGCAGGGCGGTAATGGGGGCGGCGATGAGGGACAGCACGAAGGAGTCCCGGAAGGCCTGGAGGCCGTGGTAGCGGGTAAAGACCTGGCTGAACCACTTGAAGGTGAGGGGGGTGAACTTATAGCCCCAGGTGGGGAACAGCGCCCCGATGGGCACGCAGGCGTACATCATGATGACGAAGATGGTAGCCAGAGAGCACAGGAGGGTCAGCGGGATGGTGACGCTCCTGTCCTCGATCAGCATCCGGCCCCGGCTGGCCTTGCCAGTGAGGGTGGCGGCGGTTTTCGCCTCCAGATAGTATTTTTGGACAACAAACATACCCAGCGTAATGCACAGCAGCACCACGGCCATAGCGGCCGCGCCCTGTTTGTCGTAGGCTCCGGTGATCTGGAGGTAGATGGTGGTAGCCAGGGTGTCGTAGGAGCCGCCGATAATCATGGGGTTGGCGAAGTCGGCGATGGATTCGATGAAGGTGACCAGAAAGGCGTTGCCCAGGCCGGGGAGGAGCAGGGGGAAGGTGACAGTGGCAAAGACCTTCCACCGGCTGGCCCCCATGTCCCGGGCGGCCTCCTCCAGGGAGGGGTCAATGTTTTTGAGCAGGCCTTTGAGCATCATGTAGCACACCGGGAAGAAGGTGAGGGTCTGTACAATGACAATGCCCCAGAAGCCGTAGACGCTGTTGTCATAGATTTTCAGCCACTGCCGGGTAATAATGCCAGCCTTGCCGAAGAGCATAATCATGGACAGGGACAGCACGAAGGGGGGAGAGACCACGGGCAGCATGGATACCACCTTGAACAGTCCGCCCACCGCCTTCCACATCTTCACGTAGACCTCCACATAGGCGAAGAGCAGGCCCACCAGCGTGGACAGAATGCCCACCAGGAAGCCCACCTTCAGGGTGTTGCCGATGGCGGTGCGGAAGGTGGGCATCGCCATCACTTTCTGGAAGGTGGCCAAGGTGAAGCCCTCCCCGCCGTAGAAGCTGTCTACCAGCAGGATGGCCAGGGGATACAGGATAAACAGGGTCAGGAACGCGATCAAAACGACGATGGTACTCACCAGGATGGGGTCGGCCATCAGCTTTTTCCGTTCCAGCGCCGCGCTTTGGCTTTTTGCCATAGGGGTTCCCTCCTTTGGGTTGGTGTAGGGCGTGACGGCCCGGCACGCCGCCGCGATCATTGCCGGCACATTCTGGGCCGGCCGGGGATATCCGGCGCGCCGGGCCGTCGCGCCCCACAGACAAGAAACAGCACGGGGGACGGCAGCTGCGCCGTCCCCCGCTGGCTGCGGTATGTTACTCAGTCTGGAACCGTCCGGTGTCGCCGGTGTTGGCGCCGGAGTTGGCCAGGGCGTTCATAACTTCCTCAATGTAGGTGCTGATGTTCTTGGTGGCGTCGTCAAAGTCGTAGTCCATCACGTTGTTGGGGTCCAGACCGAAGTCGTAAGCGGCCTGGGGCTGCTCGGCGTTGTCCAGGACCAGGAACTGGTAGGAGCCCACCTCGTCGGCCTGGTTGACGCAGTCGGGGGACAGGGCGTACTCAATCCACAGCTTGGCGGCGTTGGGGTGCTTGGCGCCCTTGAAGATGGCGGTGGCGCCGATCTCGCAGGAGGTGCCGCTGGAGGGGATGACCAGCTCGATGTTGTCATAGCCGTTGTCCAGGATCTGAGTGATGCCGTCGTGGAGGAAGCCGATGCCGATGACGCACTCGCCGGTGCCCACGTTCTTGGAGGGGCCGGAGCCGGACTTGGTATAGACCTCGATGTTCTTGTCCAAGTCTACCAGATACTGGATGCCCTCGTCGTGGCCGTACTTCTGGATCATGGTGTTGATGACCAGCTTGGCGGTGCCGGCGGTGTTGTAGTTGGACAGCCAGATCAGGCCCTCATACTCGGGCTTGAGCAGGTCGGGCCAGTCCTTGGGGGCCTCCAGCTCCATGCGGTCCAGCTCGTCCTTATTGACCATAAAGCCCAGAATGCCGGTGTAAATGCCGTGCCACATGTTGTCAGAGTGCTTATACACGTCCTTGGTGATGTGGGAGGCGTTCATCGCCTCGTAGGGCTCCAGCAGGCCCTCAGCTGCCACCACGTTGTAGGGGTCGGTGGTGCCGCCGAACCAGACGTCGGCGGAGGGGTTGCCGCTCTCCTCCTCAATCTTGGCCTGGACCTCGCCGGTGGACAGGCGCTGGAAGGTGGTCTTAATGCCGTACAGCTGCTCAAACTTCTGGCAGGCGGCGGCCAGGTACTCCTCCTCGCAGGAGCCGTAGACCACCAGCTCGCCCTCGGCCTTGGCGGCCTCGATCAGGGCGTCCATTCCGTCGACAGAGCCACTGGCCGCGGGCTGGCTGCCGGCGGGGGGATTGCTGGCCGCGGGGGGATTGCTGGCGTTAGGCTTGCTGGAATCGCCGCCGCCTCCGCCGCAGGCGGCCAGGGAGAGCAGCATGGCGGAAGCCAGCAGCCCGGATAACAGTTTCTTCACGTTTCATTCCTCCATATTTCAATTTATCCTGACGTTTGGACGGGATACTTCCCGCCCTCGGGACCTTCTTATTTTAAAACTTCAGACCGCAAAAGTCAATATGCCCAAATCAACTTTTTGATTTTTATAGAAAACTGTCTGTTTTGCCGTGAACAGCAAAAGCTCCCCCACAGAAGCGGGGGAGCAATGCGCCAGGGGCTCACCGGCGTCCGAAGCCGCCGCCCCGGGAGGAGCCGCCGCCGGAAAATCCGCCGCCCCGGCCTCCGGAGAACCCTCCGCCACGGGAGATGCCGCCGCCGGAGAAGCCGCCGCCCCGCCCGTTGGAAAAGCCTCCGCCACGGCCTCCGGAGAAGCCTCCGCCCCGGGACGGGCCGTTGCCGGAAAATCCGCCCCCTCTGGGGCCGGAGAAGCCGTTGAAGCCGCCCCCGCCGCCGAAGCCGCCGGGTCCTCCCGGACCTCTCGGAGGAGGCGGAGGGGGAGGACGCCGCCAATGGCGGCGGTACCAGCTGGTACCCGGCCCGTGCCAGAAGAAGATGGGCCGGAACATCACCGGGGGATTGACCACCCCGTAGTACCGCTGGCGGTAGGTGTTGTACCGGGACTGGTCGATGGCGTTGACAACCACCACAATGGCGATGAGGATCAGGACCAGCATCACCACCCCCGCCGCCGTATCTCCGCCGGAGGCATAGGAGCCGCCGTTGTCCAGATAGCCCAGGCCGTAGCTGTTCACATAGAACTGGTTCAGCTCCAGGAACAGATTGAGGATGCCGTCGCCGTATTTGCCGCGCTCAACATACGGCTTGAGCGCGCTGTTTACATAGGTGGAGATCTGTCCGTCCGTCAGGGGGTAGTCCGGGCTGGCGGCCAGATAGGCGTCCTTGGCGGAGGCGTCGATGACCAGGATGGCGTCGGAGGCGGACAGGCCGATGTCCATGCCCAGGTCATAGGCGTAGTCGTCAATGCTGCCGGGCACCGACTCCTTCACCGCCACAGCGATGATGCTGTCGTACCGCCGGGCCCAGTTGGCGTTGTACAGGCTGATCTGCCCCTTCTGCTTGGAGGACAGCTCCCCCGTCTCATCCAGCGTGTAGTCGAGATAGTCTTTAACAGACAGGCTCTCGTCCAGGGCGGCGCTTCCGGAGGGCGACGCCGCGGGCGGCGTGACAGCCGACGGCTTCGCCCGTCCGATGGCCACCGCCGCCACAATCATCACAGCGGTGAGCAGCCAGGCGAACCATGCTTTTTGGAAAAGTTTCATAGCGTTCTCCTACTATCAGCCCCGCAGCTCCAACAGCTTCTGCTTCAGCTCGCCCTCAATGCGGCCCAGCTCGGCCTCGGCCTCCCGGCGCTTCTGCGCGCCCTCGGTCTGAATCTTCATCACCTCGTCCAGGGTGGTGATGAGCTGCTGGTTGGTGTGCTGGAGGGTCTCGATGGAGACCACGCTCCGCTCGGCCTCCCGGGCGGTCTCGATGGTGCCCATCTTGAGCATGTCGGCGTTCTTCTGGAGGAGCTGGTTGGTCATATCGGTGACGGCGGACTGGGCGGCGACGGCCTGACGGCTGTGCTCCAGGCCCAGGGCCAGCACCATCTGGCTCTTCCACAGGGGGATGGTGTTCACCAGGGAGGACTGGATTTTCTCCAGCATCTGGGTGTCGTTGTTTTGGAGCAGGCGGGTCTGGGGGCCCATCTGGATGGAGATCATCCGGGTGAGCTCCAGGTCGTGGAGCTTCTTCTCAAACCGGCTGCACAGGTTGGCGAAGTCGTTGTAGGCCTGGGCATCCTCCTGGGCTCCGGTGGTCTCCGCCTTCTTTTTCAGGTCGGCCAGGTCGTGAGTCCGCAGGTATTCCAGCCGCTTCTTGCCGGCCAGGATATACATGGTGAGCTCCTTGTAATACTTGGTGTTCAGCTCATACATCTGGTCGAACATGGCCACGTCCTTCATCAGGGTGACCTGGTGATTCTCCAGCACCTTGACAATCTTCTCCACGTTGACCTCGGCCTTGGCGTAGCTGGCCTTCATGGCCTCCAGCTCGTTTTTCTTCTTCTGGAAGAAGCCGCCGATGCCCTTCTTCTCGGTCTGGCCGAAGGTCTTCAGCTCCACCACCAGGGAGGACAGGGCCTCGCCCACCTCGCCCAGGTCCTTGGTGCGCACGTTGTTCAGGGCGTTCTCAGAGAAGGCGGCGATGTTCTTCTGGGCCGCCGCGCCGTAGTTCAGCACCAAATTGCTGTCGGTGACATCAATCTTCTTGGAAAAATCCTCCACCATCTTCTTTTCCGCCTCGCTGAGCATGGACTCGTCCAGCTTGACAGCGTTGGCGTCCCGGGCGGCCTGGACAGACTCATCCACCGCAGGCGTAGCGGGGGCGGTGGGCTCCAGGGTCAGCGCCGGGGCCTCCACCGCCTGGGCGGCGGAGGGCTCAAAGGTCAGCTCCGGAGTGGTGCTCAGGTTCAGTTCGTCACTCATAGTTATTTTCCTCCTGATTTTTAGTTTCAGCTTTACGATAAATTATACCAGCGGCGCCACCAGATAACCGCGTTAACGGTAAATAACACGGCAGCCGCCACGGCAAGAAAACTGCTTTCGCCTGGGCGGGCCAAATTCAGGAACCAGATTATCGTGCCAATGGTCCATATAACGGCAAACATCAGGGCCTGCTTCTTGCTTATGGGTTTCTTCATGGCGTCTCCTTTCTCTCAGGGGCGGCCTGCGGCCGCTTGTTCCCAATTCGCGTACCACCGCGGGCGGATGATATCCGCCCCTACGAAATGATGGTCTGTAGGGCGCGACGACCCCGGCGCGCCGTATATGAGCCGGTGGAAATTCAGAAGACGGCGGGCCGGGTCGTCCCGCCCTACACGCCTTACAGCTCCAGCGTGGGCCCATTCATCCCGCCGGTGGGCTTCGCACCTCCGGACAGGCCTTCCTGGGCCAGCAGGTTTTCCATCACGGTAATGTCGGTGGAGATGTCCAGGGCCTCGTCGCCGAAGAGGGCGTCCAGCTGCTTGTCGAAGGCGGCGCACAGGGTATCCAGCATGGTCTCCACCTTCTCCTTGGTGGCGTCGATGTTGCTGCCCGAGATGCCGGCGGAGTCCATCCGGTCATAGGTGTTGAGCAGCTTGATGGTGGTGGGCAGGAAGTAGTCCAGAAACCGGGAAATCTGGGGCTGCTTGGACGGGTCGGCGATGACATGGTCGATGATCTTCCCTGTGACCTCCTCCAGATGGTCGATCTGGTTGGAGATCTTCTCGTCGGGGATGGCATCGTTGAGCCGCCGCAGCTCGGAGACGGCCCGCTCCTTCTCCTTCCGGAGGGCGGCAAGCTTCGGGTCCTCCGGCTCCTTGGGCTTTTTGGCCTCCTGTTTTTTGGCCTGCTCCTGGGGGGGCCCGGGGGTCTGATAGACCTTATCGGGGAAAATGGCCTTCCCGGCCACAAAGACCGCCAGGGACAGTCCGGCGCACAGGAGATAGTGTACCGGGGCATTCAGGGGAAACAGAAGGGCGTAGCCCAGCCAGACAAGGCCCACCAGATAGATGGGCAGGACGGATACTTTTTTGTGGGTGGTCATAGGGCACCTCCGCATGGCGTATATACATGGTATTCTACCCCCAAAAGCCGTAAGGTGTCAAGGAAATTGGAAGAGTTTGCAAAATTGGCCGGGAAGGGGTATAATAGACCACAGCAATGAAAAAGCGCCCGGCGCGGGCGCGGGAGGTTTTATGAAAACAGGCTTGGTATTGGAGGGCGGGGCCCTCCGGGCAATTTTTTCCTGCGGCGTGTGCGACGCCCTGCTGGAGGGCGGAGTCATGACCGACTACGTGATCGGCGTGTCGGCGGGCATCGCCTACGGGGTGAGCTATGTGTCCAGACAGCCCCGGCGCAATCTGGAGGTGGTCACCCGCTACGCCCCGGACAAGCGGTACATGGGACTGCGGAACCTGACCGACAAAGAAAACCGGAGCTATTTCGGCCTGAAATTCGGGTTCAGCACCATCCCCAACGAGCTGGTCCCCTTCGATTACGACGCCTTCGCCGCCTTCCCCGGCGAGGTGGAGGCGGTGGTCACCAACCTGAACACCGGAAAGGCGGACTACCTGCCCGTCCCCCGGCGTGACGAGGAGTCCACTGTCCTCCAGGCCAGCTGCGCCATGCCCCTGATGTTCCCCATCTTTGAGATCGACGGCCAGCCCTACCTGGACGGCGGCATTGGCGACGCCATCCCCTGGCGGCGGGCGCTGGAGAAATGCGATCGGGTGGCGGTGGTCCTCACCCGGCCCCGGAGCTACCGGCGGAAGCCCGACCCCGTGCTGAAGGTGATCCGCAAGCAGTACGCCGACTATCCCAACTTCGTCCAGGCCATGGAGCGCCGGGCGGAGACCTATAACCGGGACCGGGAGGCCCTGTTCCAGGCGGAACGGGAGGGCAAGCTGCTGGTCATCGCCCCCCGGACCACCCTGGGGGTGTCCCGGACGGAGCGGGACGTGGAGAAGCTCCGCCTGCTTTGGGCGGAGGGCTATCAGAGCGCCGTGGACCGCATGGAGGAGATCAGAGATTATCTGCGAGGCTGAGGGCCGTCCCGGCCCGGCCCGCTTGGTTGGGCTCAAGGGCGTAGAGGTTCAGGGTATCCCCCACGATGGTGAAAAAGGCCCCCAGCTTGGCCAGATTGGCCTGGCTCTGCCCCTGAGCCAGCGCGGCCGAGAGGGCCACGGCCATGGTGAGCAATTCGCCGCTGTTGGCGTTATAAATGGAAGACAATCAGACCACCCCCGAGCTATTTTATGAGAGACAGCCCCTGTCCGGTGCCAAAATAAGGAGTTTTTTATGAAAATCGTAGTGATCGACGGCCAGGGCGGCCGCCTGGGCGGACTGCTGGTGGAGCGGGTCAAGGCCCGCCTGCCCCAGGCTCAGGTGTACGCCCTGGGCACCAACACCGCCGCCACCGCCGCAATGCTTAAGGCGGGGGCCGACTTCGGAGCCACCGGGGAAAATCCGGTGGTCCGCAATGTGATGGACGCCGACGGGGTGCTGGGGCCGGTGGGCGTCGTCGTGGCCAATGCGATCCTGGGGGAGGTCACCCCCGCGATGGCAGAGGCGGTGGGCAGCTGCCGGGCCAAAAAATTTCTGGTGCCCATGAACAGCTGCGGCGTGGTGGTGGCCGGGGTGGAGGAGCTGCCCCTGCCCGCCTACGTGGCCCGGGCGGTGGACGCCCTGGCCGGAATTTTCGATTGACTTTTTCTCCGCTGTCCTGTATCATAAGTTCGTCAAGCGGGTATGGCGGAATTGGCAGACGCGCAGGATTTAGGTTCCTGTGAAGCAATTCGTGTGGGTTCGACCCCCACTACCCGTACCATGTAAGGACGATTATTTTGATACAATGAGTATCGAGATAATCGTCCTTGCTTTTTGCCTAAAACCGCTGAAAATAGCGGGTTTTCTAACAATTTTGAAGAAAGCGCCGCCTCTGGCCTGGTAGAAAACCGGGCCGGGGCGGTGCTTTTTTTGCTTTTTGAGGGTCATCAGGGGCTGGGCTACCATTGATTTATTGGGTATCATTATTTTATTGGGGCTATCGTTATACAGCAAATGAGCAGGGCAATCTTGCCTTGGATAGCCACACGACAAAAAATTTCAAAAAACATATTGACAATTATCGAAGTGTTGCATATAATAATATCGAAGAACTTAGATGTGAGGTGAGACAATGTACCTATCCGATAAACAGAGTACACGAGTTTTCAAGGCTTTCTGTGATGAAAACCGACTGCACATCCTGTCGCTGCTGCGCGGGGGTGAGAAGTGTGCCTGCAAGCTGTTAGACGAACTGCACATAGGGCAGTCCACCCTTTCCCACCACATGAAAATCCTCTGTGATTCTGGTGTTGTTGTTGGCCGGAAAGAGGGAAAGTGGGTATATTACCGCATCGACCCGGAGGGGAGCGCACAGGCGATTGCGTTGCTCACCCAACTGACAACCTGTACCGCAGAGGCGGAAGATGTTGACTGTTCGTGCGGTTCAAGACGTGCCGCCGTATAATTTTGTTAGTGCGATAAGTGAGCCGCCATGTGGCCAGTGGCGGTTTACTTTAGTAATAATAAATCGACAAATTGCGATTTATAGATTTTATTCATGGAGGTAACACATGGAAATCTTGCAAACAGTCTGGCTGTTCATCCAGGATCAAATCCTTGGCATGAAGTGGCTGAACGTGCTGATTGGGAATCTGGTGTCGGCACTTGGCTTGGATACTGCTTCACATTGGGGCGGGAGCGTTCAATTCTTCATCTATGATGTAATCAAAATTACCATCCTCCTCTGCACCTTGATTTTTATAATCTCCTACATTCAGAGTTATTTCCCGCCGGAGCGCAGTAAGCGCATTTTGGGCCGGTTCCACGGCATCGGAGCTAATATCATCGCTGCTCTGCTGGGGACGGTAACACCGTTCTGCTCCTGCTCATCCATTCCGCTGTTTATCGGATTTACCAGCGCGGGTTTACCCCTGGGCGTGACCTTCTCTTTCTTGATTTCCTCTCCAATGGTTGACCTGGGCAGCCTGGTGCTGCTTATGAGTATCTTCGGTGCAAAAATCGCCATTTGGTATGTGGTGCTGGGGCTGGTTATTGCTGTTGCGGGCGGTACACTGATCGAGAAATTGCGCATGGAGCAGTATGTAGAAGAATTTATCCGAAACGCCAGCAATGTGGATTTGGAATCCCCCACTTTGACAAAGCGTGACCGGGTAGTTTTCGCAAAAGATCAGGTTGTCAGCACCTTCAAAAAAGTGTTTCCCTATATCTTGATTGGCGTGGGCATTGGCGCAATCATCCACAACTGGATTCCCGAAAGCTGGATTCAAGCCATCCTTGGCAGCAATAATCCCTTTGGCGTGTTCCTTGCTGTGCTGGTCGGTGTCCCCATGTACGCAGATATTTTCGGCACTATCCCCGTGGCGGAGGCGCTGCTGGCGAAGGGCGCACAGCTTGGCACCATCCTCTCCTTTATGATGGCCGTTACCACTTTGAGCCTGCCCTCTATCATTATGCTCCGCAAAGCGGTAAAGCCGAAACTGCTGGCCCTGTTCATTACGATCTGTTCGGTAGGCATCATTCTTGTCGGTTATCTGTTCAATGTGTTACAGCATTTGTTTATCTAACACGGAGGCGCTATGACGAAGAAAAAACTTGTAAAAATCCTGCCCCCCTGCTTGATTGTGGCAGTTATTGTTGGCATCTATCTTTTCAAAAATCCGCCTGGGGCTACTCAACCCCTGGAGGATTCCACCGCCCCGGAAGATGCTGCCTTTGCGTTGACCGCAATTGATACAATTATGACCAAAAAGTACGGCCTGTCTTTGGATAGCATTTTTCGCACAATAACTTGATAAAACTGCGGTTTAGAGCGAATATGTGACCACCAAGGAGGCGATTTTTTGGAAAGAACAGTTCAACGGGTGGGGTTTAGCATCCCCGCCCAGCCCAAGGCCAAGCGGGTCGCGGCCTATGCCAGAGTGTCCTCCGGCAAGGACGCCATGCTCCATTCCCTGTCGGCTCAGGTCAGCTACTACAGCGACCTTATCCAGAACCATCCTGGCTGGCTCTATTGTGGGGTGTATGCGGACG
The DNA here is from genome assembly GCA_000492175.2 of Firmicutes bacterium ASF500. Classification (NCBI taxonomy): domain Bacteria; kingdom Bacillati; phylum Bacillota; species Firmicutes bacterium ASF500. Next base: position 1,796,107 of record CP097573.1, read on the forward strand.
AGGCCCTGACCGGCACGAAGGAGAACCGCGCCGAGTTCCAGCGTCTGCTGGCGGAATGCCGCTCTGGGAACATCGACCTCATCATCACGAAGTCGATCTCACGGTTCGCCCGGAACACTGTAGTGCTGCTCCAAACCGTCCGGGATTTGAAATCGCTGGGTGTGGATGTTTATTTCGAGGAACAGAACATCCATTCCATGAGCGCGGACGGAGAGCTGATGCTCACCATTCTGGCATCCTACGCCCAAGAGGAGAGCCTTTCCGCCAGCGAGAACCAGAAATGGCGCATCAAGAAAAATTTCGAGGATGGTAAGCCCTGGTCGGGGCAGGTGCTGGGCTATCGGTACGAGGATGGCGTTTACATCGTCAAGCCGGAGGAGGCCGAGATCGTGCGGAGGATCTTCGCCGACTACCTTTCCGGCATGGGCATTGAGGCCATCATGAAAAAGCTGAACGCCCAGGGCAAACCCTCCCGCAACGGCCACGCATGGTGCCGCTCCAGCGTTCGGAAGGTGCTGGGGAATTACTCCTACACAGGAAACCTGCTCCTCCAGACCACATTCCGGGAAAACCACATCACCAAAAAGACGCTGCCCAACCGGGGTGAGCTGCCCATGTACCATGCGGAGAATACACACGAGGCCATTGTCAGCATGGAGGATTACCAGGCGGTGCAGGAGGAGATGGCTCGGCGGTCCGCCAAGCACAACAAGACCGCCCACGGCCCGGTCAAGTACCCTTTCACTTCGATGATCGTCTGCGGCACCTGCGGCAAGGGCTACCGGCGAAAGGTGACCCGCACCGGGCCGGTTTGGATTTGCAGTACCTTCAACATCTACGGCAAAGCGGCCTGCCCCTCCAAGCAGATACCGGAGGGGACGCTTGAAAAAGCTGCGGCGGAGGTGCTGGGGCTGGATGCCTTTGACGCAAAGGTACTCCACGATAAAATAACGGCAATCAGAGCCGAGGGGAACAACACTCTGGTATTTCTGTTCAAGGACGGCACTCAAACCGTTAAACGATGGGCAGACCGCTCCAGAGCGGAAAGCTGGACCCCAGAGATGAAAGCTGCCGCCAGAGAATTTGCGAAGAAAGGACGGGCGATGAGATCATGCCAGCAGCAAGAGCAGTAACGGTCATTCCGGCCACCATCAATCTGCACAGCCAGATTCCCGTGGTGGCGGCTGGGAAACGCCGGGTGGCGGGGTACGCCCGCGTGTCCACTGACAGCGATGAGCAGTTCACCAGTTATGAGGCACAGATTGACTATTACACCCGCTACATCAAAAACAACCCAGAGTGGGAATTTGTGTCAGTCTATACGGACGAGGGCATTTCGGCGACCAACACCCGCCACCGGGATGGATTCAACCAGATGATTTCTGATGCCCTCGCCGGGAAGATCGACCTCATCGTCACCAAGTCGGTGAGCCGCTTTGCCCGGAACACGGTAGACAGCCTTTCCACCATCCGAAAGCTGAAAGAAAACCACATCGAGGTCTACTTCGAGAAAGAAAACATCTGGACCTTCGATTCCAAAGGCGAGCTGCTGCTGACCATCATGTCCTCGCTGGCCCAGGAGGAGAGCCGCTCCATTTCGGAGAACGTGACCTGGGGCCAGAGAAAGCGGTTCGCGGATGGCAAGGTCAGTCTCCCCTACAAGCAGTTCCTCGGCTATGAAAAGGGGCCGGATGACCTCCCCGTCATTGTGGAGGAGGAGGCCATCATCGTTCGGAGGATTTACAGCCTTTTCATGGCGGGGAAAACGCCCTACCTCATCGCCAAGGCCCTGACCGCTGACGGCATCCCTACCCCGGCGGGAAAATCGAAATGGGGAACGACCACGGTGGCCTCCATCCTGACGAATGAGAAGTACAAGGGAGCGGCGCTCCTGCAAAAGAAATTCACCATCGACTTCCTGGACAAGAAGATGAAAGTCAACGAGGGCGAGGTTCCGCAGTATTACATCGAGCAGAGCCATCAGCCCATCATCGACCCAGAGGAATTTGACAAGGTGCAGGCCGAGTTCGTGCGCCGAAAGGGGCTGGGCCACCGCTACAGTGGCAACAGCATTTTTGCCGCCCGCATCGTCTGCGGTGACTGCGGCAGCTTTTATGGCTCCAAGGTCTGGCACTCCAACAGCAAATACCGCCGCACCATTTGGCAATGCAACGAGAAATTTGCCGGGGAGCGGAAGTGCCGGACGCCCCATCTGCGGGAGGAGGACATCAAGGCCCGGTTCCTGGCAGCGTTCAATCAACTGCTGGACGGCAAGGACACTTTGCTGGAGGATTGCCGCATCATGCAGAACCACCTCACCAACTGCTCTGCCATTGACGCCGAGCTGGAGGAACTGCGCCAGGAAATTGAGGTGGTGACGGAATTGACCCAGCGGTGCATCCAGGAGAACGCCCGGAGCGCCCAGAGCCAGGAGGAATACACTGAACGCTACAATGGCTATGTAGCACGGTATGATGCGGCAAAGGCCAAGCTGGACGCGCTCCAGATAGAGAAAGCCCAGCGGCTGGCCCAAGCGGATAGCATCGGCGGGTTTATGTTTGAACTCTCCGAGTACACCGAAGCCATCACTGAATTTAACGAGGGACTTTGGCTGGCGGTAGTCGAGAAAGCCACGGCCTACCACGATGGGCGGCTGGTGTTCACCTTCCAGAACGGCACCGAGATAGAGGGCTGACACAGATAAAACCCGTTGATTCCGCAAAATGGGATCAACGGGTTTTACATTGTGTCCATAAGCTCCAGCAGAAGGTTCCTCTGCCTGTCCGACAGCGAGGTCCATTTGGCGAACAGCGTCTGCTGTTCATCGGTCAGCTCCAGAGGATTCCCTTCGGCGAAGAATTGTGCCAGAGTAATACCGAACGCCGTACACACCGCCTCCAAGGTCGGCAGCGTGGGAGCGTTGTTTCTCTTGAACATATTTGTAACGGTGGAGTGGGACAAGCCCGATTCTTTTGCCAGCCGGTATTCCGTCCAGCCCCGCTCCACCATCATGTCTTTGATTCGGCCTTGTGCGTCCACATCATCACCCGCCTATCTGTAACTATTATAATTCCCAAAATGGTGTTATAATAGGCACGATGGGTAGATAGCGAACGGCCCAAAAAGGACATAGTGTTTTAATAGCCCTGGCTGGGGAATACTGACTGAAACAGGAGGTTGTCATGGAAGAACCTAAAACAATTTTTGAATACTTGGCCCAGAAGCAAAATATCACAGTAGAAGAAATGAGGGCCATCATCGCGGCCCGCATTGAAGCTGGGATGAATGACCCTGACCCGGTGAAACGGGCATCGTGGGAGGAGATACCACGCGCCGGGGAAATCCCCACGCCGGAAGAATGGCTCCGCTATGCGGTGGAACAACTGGAAGCGGAAGGGCGCGGCGATCTGCTGCGCTGGTATGAAATCTTTTGATACAGAAAATCAACGGTGCCGGGAACCCTGACATCCCCGGCACAGATTTTATTTTGTATTCATAGCCCGAAGCATTTGTAGCGCCGCCTGCTTCTGCTCTGGGGAAAGAGACACCCAATGGTCGAACAACTCCTTCAATTCTGGCGTCAATTCCACCATCTCGCTCTCGGCGAAGAATTGAGCCAGGGAGATGCCGAAAGCAGAGCATACGGCCTCCAAGGTTGCGATGGATGGAACTGTGTTTCGCTTAAAAATATTCGCCAGTGTAGACTCGGAAAGCCCGCTCTCCTTCGCCAGCCGATAGGCTGTCCAGCCCCGTTCCGCCATCAACTGCCGCAATCTGGAATGTGTGTCCATGATGTCACCTCCCTCTTGCTCATATTTTACCGTTCACTTAAATGGTTTTATACCGTTGACTTGTACTGAATATACCGTTATATTAAACAGTATTATCACACGAAGGAGGACGGTAAAATGACGGAGCAAGAGTTGAGACAACATCGGTGCTGCTTCACAGGCCACAGACCGGAGCGCCTCGGAATGCCGGAAATCGAGGTTATTTCTGGGTTGAAAAAAGGAATCCGTCAGGCTATTGCTGACGGATTCCAAACATTTATCTCAGGGATGGCAAGAGGAGTCGATCTCTGGGCGGCGGAGATTGTACTGGAACTCCGGGACGAGGGGGCCGCAATCCGCCTCATCTGCGCCAGTCCCTACACAGGTTTCGAGAGCCGCTGGAGCCGGGAGTGGCAGGAGCGGTACCGCCAAGTCATGGAGCGGGCCGACCTGGTGCGCTTCATCTGCCCCGGATACAGCCGGGATTGTTTCCAGCGGCGGAACCAGTGGATGGTTGACCATTCGGCGCGGGTGATTGCCGTTTATAACGGCCAGCCCAGCGGAACACGGAACACGATAGAATACGCAAGGCAGCACGGAGTGCCGGTGATTCTGTTCCCTCGCTAATATTTCTCCACAAAATGCTGTTAGACCGCTGAACTTATTAGCCTTGCACACCCCTCTGCAAACACCCCCCTACGCAAAAAGGGTGTGCATTTGTATCAAGTTTTGCCACCTTTGCCAAAAAGGAAGACACGCAAAGCGTGTCTTCCTTTTTGGGTTCCGCTCCCGTTAGCCGCTCCACCCTTCGGTATTAAAATGCTCGGGCAGGCTGAGGGCCGCCAACAGATGTTGGCGGCCCCAACCGTTTGGAGAGGGAACAGTGAAGAGGATATCTATCCGTTCAGCCGGGGAGCAGAGGGGTTCACTCCTGGCTGGCGCTGGTACGCTTCTCTTTAATGAGCATCACATCATCCTGATTGTAGATTCCAAATCCGGTCATAATGTAGATCGCGGCAAAGACCACACCCAGATAGGTGATCGGCGCGTACAGCACATATTCAAAGGAGCTCACGCCCAACGTACCCAGGATAAAGACGGAGATGTTGCTCCACGGGACGATGGGTGAGAAGGCAGTGCCGGTGTCCTCCAGCATTCTGGAGAGGTTCTTGCGGTGCAGGCCGTACTTGTCAAACATGGGGGCCAGGATGGGACCTACGATGGAGAAGGTCACCAGGTAGACGCCGACCAGAGAGGCCAGAACGAGGTGCAGGATGTAGCTGAATCCCAGCAGGGACTTGCGGCCCTTGGCATATTTCTGAATGGCGTCCAGCAGCACCTGGAACACTCCGGTGGTTTTCAGCGAGGAGCTGAACATCGCCGCTCCAATAATCAGCGCCACGGAGGACATCATATTCAGCAGGCCGCCCCGGTTAATCATGGAATCCACCAGCGACACGCCCGTGGAGGCGTTCATTCCGCTTGCCATAGCGGTCAGGACCTCTTTCAGGGTCCGGCCCTGGATCAAGACGGCCAGCACGTCCGCCAGCAGGATTCCGATGCCAAACACAGGGATTGTCGGCTTCCGGAGGAAGATCAGAACCAGGACCACCACTGGGGGCAGGAGCAGCAGGGGATTCAGGCTAAAGTTTTCACTCAGCGTCTGGAGAATCAGCTGATAGTTTTCGCTCTGGATATTGCCGCCCTGGAACCGCAGTCCCAAAACCACATACAGCCCCAGGGACACCAGCAGACAGGGGACGGTGGTGTACAGCATGGACTTGATGTGCTCGATAATGTCCACGCCGGACACATAGGGGGCCATAATGGTCGTGTCGGAGAGGGGGGAGAGCTTGTCACCGAAGATCGCCCCCACCACAATCGCGCCCGCGGCATAGGGAGCCGGGATGCCCAGGCCCTCCGCCACGCCCATCAGGGCAACGCCGATGGTGCCCATCGTCCCCCAGGAGGTACCGGTCATCAGGGACATCAGACAGCACAGAATACAGGTGGCGACCAGGAAAATAGGGGCGGGCAGCAGTTTCAGCCCGTAATACATGAGCAGCGGGACGGTCCCGGAGGTCATCCAGGACCCAATCAGGATACCCACGAACATCATAATCAGCATACCCATAAACATGGTCTTAAAGGTATCGCCGATGTCGGCCTCAAAGTCCTGCCAGGTGTACCCAAAGGCCGTGCCCAAAAAGACGGCGGCCAGAGAGGCCAGAATCAGGCTGACGCCGGGATTCGCTTTCAGGCCCGCCACGCAGTACAGCAGTACCGCCAGAGAGAGGACCAGGATCGCGATGGACTTGCCGGGAGATATGGTTTTTCTTGTTTCCTTCATAAAGCTCCTCCTTTTTACCGCGCACAATCAACTAACCCAAATTGGGCTTGACCACGCCATTGCTTTGTCCTTCTGATGGACCCGCACATAGTAATACTGCCAGCCGTGCTCCGGTACGCCGCTGTCGGTAAAGGTGAAGGACAGCTCCGTTCCCGCCCCCATACGGCGGCAGACGGTATGGCCCATGGAGATGACCTCCACCCGGTCGATCTCGCCGGTGCCGGAGACCTTCACCGTCAGGGTACGCACCGGGTTCTCCTCCAGAGAAATCTCCTGGCCCATGCCCGCGCCGTTGAGGGAGACATCCAGAAGGATACGCTCCCCCGTCGTGGCATATACCCGGCGGTTCCAGAGGGCGTCAAACACGCTCTCCAGGTCCAGCCGGTCCGCCAGGACGCAGGTCAGCCCGCCCCGATAGCTCTCCAGGTCGGAGGGGAAGACCCAGTGGGAGTATCCCGGGGTGCCGGCGTGGCTGTCGCTTCCGGTGACAAAGCCCAGCCGGTAGCCCTTCTCCAGGGCATACTGCACCGAGTGCTTTTCATAAACGGAGCCGCCGATGATCGGCCTTTCGCACCCCTCTCCCTCAGAGCTGCCCCAGGAGGAGTAGATCTCCGCCAGCCGCTGAAACTCTCCGTCGTGGAGCTCCCAGCTGCCCAGCATCACCTTTTTGGCCGTGTGGTGGGGGACGGTAATCGCCCGGACCTTCCGCTCCCTGAGCTGCTTCCAGAGCTCCTCGGGGCAGTAGCTGCCCGGGTCCACGCACCGGCGGATGGGCTCGTCATAGGACTCATAATACACGTTTCGGTCCCCCCCGAACTCCGGGTTGGGGGCGTCGTTGTGATACTCATAGCCCAGGATGGGGACGAAGCGCCCCGGCTCATAGAACTGCCGGTTGACCGATTGGATCTCCTGCCACTGGACATCCGTCATGTAACAGCTCAGGGAATTCATCGCGGTCTCGTTGTTGTTGGTGTAGCGCCCGGCGTCCGGGTCGGTCAGCGCACAGAAATCCACCCGCGCCACCTCCCGGGCGTACTCGTAGTAGGACCGGCCGCTGCCCCTGCCCCACTGGATGCCGGTATGTCCGTGGAGGTCGCCCCAGAAGTGCCTCGGCCCCTCCAGCCGGTCCGCCGCCTCCCCCGGATTGCTCCAGGCCTCCCTCTCCCCGTCCGTGACCCGGACCCGCAGGGGGCCGGCCTGCCGCGGGAGAATCGGGACTGTTTTCACTCCGCACTCCCAGGACTCAAAGCTCCCCTCATAAATCAGCTCCTCCCCAGCGTAGCACCTCACCGGCCCGGTATGCCCTGTGACCGGGTTATGGAACCGGTCCACCGCCAGCACCGCCAGCTCAGCCGGAACGTCCTTCTCCAGGTCAGAGGGAAGAATCGCCTCAAAGGCGGCGGCCGGGCCGGGGCGGAGGGTCATGATCGGGGGGCTGCTGGTCAGATAATATCCGCTGTAGGGGGCCGCCAGGGTACCCCGCTGGTCGGTGGCCGCGTCAAACTGCACCGGCCCCGCCACCCGGCAGGTCCGGCCCGCCGCCTGGGGGTGATAGCTGGTGTCACCATAGGTCAGAACCACCTGGTCCCCCCGCTCCAGATCGTGCCCCAGCACCCGCACCCACACATGGGTGCCCACGTGCTCACACACGTTTTCCGTCTTTTGCCGGTCCGGCCCCCGCTTCCACCAGTCATTTTCCACCAGGAAGGTGTGGACCGAGGCGTTCTTCCGGCTGGTTTTCGCGGTGGTGTACCCCGGATAGATGGGTATGTCAATCTGCGGCCGGAGAAAGCCGAAGGGGATGGTAAACCGGATCACGCCGCCAGTATAGATGGTGTCCTCCCCCACGGTATAGGTCACGGTCACCGTGATATCGGTCCCAACGGAGGCCTCAGCCGGCGACACAGAGACGGAGCCGTTGGTCCGCCTGATCTGCTCCATCCCGTTCCACATGATCTGGACCTCATTGTAATAGTTTAGTCTTTTGTCCATGAATACCTCTCATCTCCTTTAAATAATCCACTGTAAATTGTACGCAGAGGGCCGTTCCATAGCGCAAAACGCCCTCGTCCACGGTGAATTTGCTGCTGTAGTTATTTTCCACATACCCCAGCTGACGGTTTGTGCAGCCCAAGTTCACATAGACGCAGGGGGCGTGACCGCCATAGCAGGCGAAGTCCTCGCTGGACATCACCGGCGGCATGCTGGTCAGCACGTCTCCGGCCGGGCGCAGACGCTCCGCGGCCCGGGCCGCGATCCGGCTGAGGGCCTCGTCGTTGACCAGCGGCGGGAGCATGTAGTGGTACTCCAGCCGCGCGCCGCACCCGTGGGCCGCGGCGGAATGCTCGATGATGTTCCGCAGCTCCCCCTCGATCTTCTCCCGGATCTCCGCCGAGTGGGTCCTGACGGTGCCCTCCATCCGCACATGGCCGGCGATGATATTCCGCTGGGTGCCCCCCTGTATGGTCCCGATGGTCACCGCCAGGGGGTACAGCGGGTTGCTGTTTCTCGACACATAGCTCTGCACATCGAAGATTACCCCGGCCGCGGCCACAATAGCGTCCTTTCCCAGGTGGGGCAGGCTGCCATAGGCGCTTCTGCCAAAAATTTCTATGGAGAATTTGTCGGCGCTGGCCATGCGGTGGCCGGGCGTCACATCGGTCTGGAAGGCCTCCAGTCCGCCATACATATGGGAGGCGTAAACCGCGTCCACCCCGTCCATAATTCCCCGGCGGATATACTCCAGCGCCCCCTGGGCCGACTCCTCCGCCCCCTGGAAGAGAAGCCTTACGTCCCCCTCCAGCTCGTCCCGCAGCCGGTACAGAAGCCGGGCCGCGCCCAGCATCATGGCGATGTGGCAGTCCCGCCCGGTGGCGTGCATCAGACCCCGGTTGACGCTGGCGAAGGGAAGCCCCGTCTCCTCCCGGAGGATGACGCCGTCGATGTCCGCCCGGAGGAGGAGGGTCTTGCTGCCGGGGCCCCGTTTTCCCCCTCGGATCTCACAGTACACCCCGGAGATGTCCTCAAAGCGCGCCGGCTCCAGCCCAATGTCCCGGAGCCGCTCCTCTATGGCGATGGTCGTCTGCACCTCCTCCCAGGCCACCTCGGGGTATTGATGAAACCAGCGCCTCTGCTCGATCACATACGCTTCGCATTCGTCCGCCAGCCGTTTAATATCCATATCTGATACACTCCTTGATTACTGTGTTGAAGTATACACCTTTTTTGCCCGTTTGCATAATACTGTGTTCATATATGGGGTATAAGATTTCGCTATTATACAACGGGCTGATTTAATGTATAATAAGAGCCAGAAAGCTGTAGGCCGCGCACCTGTCTCAAAGGATGGCGAACTTACCATGACATTAAGGCATCTCAAAATTTTCATCGCGGTCTGTGACACCGGGAGCATGACCGCCGCCGCGAAGGAGCTGTTTATCGCCCAGCCGGCTGTCAGCTTCGCGATTGCGGAGATGGAGAATTACTATGGCCACAAGGTGTTCAACCGCATCTCCAACCGCCTGTATATCACGGAGGTGGGCAAGGTCCTCCTCCGCCACGCCCGGCAGATTGCCGCTCAGTTTGACGATATGGAGGCGGAGGTCCGGAACTGGAACAGCGCGGAAATCCTGCGGGTGGGCAGCAGCGTGAGCGTCAGCAGCACCTTCCTGCCCGGGCGGATCAAGGCCTTTCAGGGGGAGCACCCCGGTGTGACAGTCCAGGTATCGGTTAAAAACTCAGCGGAGATCGAGCAGCTGGTCGTAAACGACCAGCTGGATATGGCGCTGATCGACGGCCCCATCATCAACCGGCTGATCGCCTGCCACAAGGTGGGGGCCAGCGGCATGGTCTTCATCTGCCCGCCGGAGCACCCCTGGGCAGGCGGTACCATAGAGATCTCCGACCTGAATAATTGCAGCTTCATCGTGCGGGAGCGGGAGTCCATGGAGCGCCGGCTTCTGGAAAAGCTGTTTCAGCACAATAAGATTAAGGTCAACGTGGTGTGGCAGAGCATCAGCATCGACGCGATCCTGAACGCGGTGTCCTCCGGCCTTGGCGTCGCCGCGGTATCCGGTGTGTTTGCCGAGGAGCGCCTGCGGGCCGGGGCGGTCAGCCAATTCCATGTACAAGGGGTGCATCTAAGCCGGGAAAGCTTTATCATTTACCCGCAAAACAAGGCCCTGGACGACCTGGAACAGGACTTTTTAAGGCTGTGCGTCGATCCCTTTCACCCGTCCCCATGATCCCCATCCCTCTCCCCCGGCGCGGTTCTTCCGCGCCGGGGGCCTTGCTTTTACCGGAGATTTTACAGATTATTCATCTGTTTTGTGGTATGCTATTGAAAAAGGGGCGATGAACATGACCAACAAACAACTCACATGGCGGCAGCGGGGAGAGCTCTGGCTGCGTCTGGGCCTCCGGCTGGTGCTGACGGCTCTGGCGGTGTGGCTTCTGGCCCGGTTTGGGCGGCGGACCCTCTCCCTGTTCGCCCCCTTCCTCTTCGCCCTGGTGGCCGCCGTCCTACTCAACCCCCTGATTAAGCGCCTGCAAAGGCTTTTGGGCTGGAACCGGCAGCTGCTGTCCGCCCTGGTGCTGCTCCTGCTCTTCGGACTGCTGGGGGGCGGGCTGGCCCTGCTGGTCTACGCCGCCGCCGGGCAGCTGGTCTCCCTGGCTCAGAACTGGAGCGTCCTGGTGGACAGCCTCCAGGCCGCTATGGACCAGCTGGAGGCCCTCTTCGCCCGCTTCCTCACCCTGGTGCCCCCTCAGATTACCGAGATCGTGGAGCGGACCGGGGACCAGCTGTTTCAGTGGCTGTCCGACGTAGCCCCCGGCGTCCTGGCCGACCTGGGCCGGGAGGCCGGGGAGAAGGCCATGGGCCTGCCCTCCTTCCTGGTGGCCCTGGTCATCTTTGTCATGGCCACCTTCCTCCTCACCGCCGACTACCCCTACCTCCGCAGCCGGGCCGTCCAGCACCTGGACGAGGGGCCGCTCCGCTTCCTGGACCAGGTGCGCGCCACCGCGCTAGGGGCCTTTGGAGGGTACCTCAAGGCGGAATTTCTCCTGTCGGTGGGGGTATTCTTCATCCTGCTCATTGGCTTTTTTCTCACCGGACAGCCCTACGGCCTGCTGCTGGCCCTGGGTCTGGCGGTGATGGACTTCATTCCCATCATCGGGGCGGGCACCGTCATGGTCCCCTGGGCCTTCATCGCCCTGTTCACCGGCGACCTGCCCGCCGCCGTGGAGCTGATGGCCATCTGGGGGGTGATCGCCCTGTTCCGCCGGGTGATGGAGCCCAAGTTCGTGGGCGACCAGACCGGGCTGTCCCCCCTGCTGTCCCTGGTGTCCATCTACGTGGGCATGAAGCTGGCCGGGGTGGCTGGTATGATTCTGGGGCCGGTGGTCCTGCTGGTGATCCTCAATCTGGCCGGGATGGGCATGCTCCGGGGCCTGCGCCTGGACCTGGAGGCCGCCGCCCGGGATATCGCCGCCATTTTGAGCGTCCGGCCCGGCTGACCTCCGGCGGCTGTTCACAAATTCCTCAAATTTCTCCGGCACAATTCAAAAATATATTGTGGTTATCCCTTTTAATCAGCCAGAGGAAAAGGCCGGATTATGGGATATGCCGGAGAATATAATCAGGCCATGAACCCAAAAAGGAGGGAAAGGGTCATGGCAAAGAGTAAGCGGTATCCTCTGGGAACTTTCATGAAAGAGTTTTCCAACGAGGCAAAATGCCGGGAGTACCTGGCAAATCTGCGGTGGCCGGGCGGGTTTGTCTGCCCTAAATGCGGCTGTCACCACGCTTGCCTGCTATCCAACGGCCGGTATCAATGTGCTGAGTGCCACCACCAGAACTCAGTGACAGCGGGAACGGTGCTCCATAGGACCCATATGCCGCTGACGCAGTGGTTTTTGGCATTCTACTTTGTCAGCCAGGATAAGCGGGGCATCTCAGCCGTTGCGCTGATGTCGGTGCTGGGAACGACTTATAAAACCGCATGGTATATGCTCATGCGTATCCGTACCGCTATGGGTCAGCGGGACAAAATCCATCAGCTCAATGGGACCATTGAATTTGACGACACCTACTTTGGCGGGCCAACTGTTGGGAAAAAACGGGGCCGGGGTACGGAAAAGGCGAAGGTTTTTGTGGCTGTGTCTTTGGATGAGAGTGGAAATCCTCTCTATACCAAGATGCGGGTCACGCAGAATATCAAGCGGACCTCTGTCAAAAAATTTGCCCAAGCTGCGTTTGTCCAGGGCAGTACGATCCACAGTGACGGTTACGGGAGTTATATCCCGGCTCTGGAGGGCTATGCCCATGAGCACAAACCCTACGCCCCCCATTCGGGCCTGCTCCATTGGCTGCACATCGTAATCAGTAACGCCAAGGCGTTCATCCTGGGTACTTACCATGGCCTGCCTAAAAAGCACCTCCAAGCCTACCTTGACGAATATTGCTTCCGCTTTAGCCGCCGTGACTTTGGCCCCCGCCTCCTGGAGCGCCTGGTCTTAGCTATTGGTGCTTCTGCTTGGCTGAGTTAAAGGGATAACCACAAAATATATTTGTTTTTCTTCATGCTTTTTTCATATTTTGGAGTTATGATAGGCACAGCTCAAGGGAACACCTAACATAAATCCGTTTCGGAAGGAGCGTTTTACTATGGACGAATTCAACTTCTATAACAGCGAAAACGACGGCTACCGGGGCAGTCTCGGCGGCTATACAGACCCGGAGCCCACAGTCCCTGTCACCCCGTTTCAGACCGGCCCGCAGCCTCCCAAACGGAAAAAGGGGGGCGCGGGCAGGGCGATTGCCCTGGTGCTGGCCTGCGCCATCGCCGGAGGGGGCGCGGGGGTGGGCGGGGCCTACCTCTATACCCACAACATGGCCCCCCAAAGTTCCACCGTCATCCATGAGGAGGACCGGCCCCAGGTCCGTACAGTAGTCAACACCAACAGCGGCCAGCCTATGACCCCGGAGCAGCTCTACGCCGCCAACCTGGCCTCCTGCGTGGGTATCACGGTGAACACCACCCAGAATATCTGGGGGCAGACCACCACCTCCGCCGCCTCGGGCTCCGGCTTTGTCCTCAGTCAGGACGGCTACATCGCCACCAACTACCACGTCATTGAGGAGGCGGCCGAGGACAAGAGCGGCTCCGTCACCATCGAGGTCTCCTTCGCCAACGGCGACAAGTACGACGCCAAGCTCATCGGCGGGGAGAAGGACAACGACGTGGCCGTGCTGAAGATCGAGGCCAGCGGCCTCACCCCCGTCACCCTGGGGGACAGCTCCAAGCTGGTGGTGGGCGAGGCGGTCTACGCCATCGGCAACCCCCTGGGCGAGCTGACCTACTCCCTCACCGACGGCATCGTCTCCGCCCTGGACCGGCTCATCACCACCGGGGACAACGGAAGCAGCGCCACCCTCAATGTGCTCCAGACCAACTGCGCCATCAACCCGGGAAACTCCGGCGGGCCGCTGTTTGACAGCTACGGCAACGTCATCGGCATCACCACCGCCAAGTACACCCAATCCTCCTCCGGCGTCAACGCCGAGGGCCTGGGCTTCGCCCTGCCCATCAACGACGTGAAAAATATCCTGTCCGACATCATCGAGCACGGCTATGTCACCGGAAAGCCCTATATGGGGATTACGGTGGACAGCGTCTCCTCCGAGGCTCAGCGCTACGGCGTCTCCGCCGGCGCGGTGGTCGTCTCTGTGGCCGACGGCTCCTGCGCTCAGAAGGCGGGCCTCCAGGCCAACGACATCATCACCGCCATCGACGACACCGCCATCGACTCCTCCCCCGCGCTCACCGCCGCCCTGGCCACCGGCTACAAGGCCGGCGACACCGCCACCCTCACCGTCATCCGCAGTCAGCAGGAAATCAAGCTGACCATCACCTTCGACGAGAAGAACGCCCAGACCGAGGCCAACAACCAGATTCAGCAGAACAACCAGCAGCAACAGCAGCAGCCCAGCCAGGGCAATCAGGACAACGGCTATTACTATCAGTGGCCCTTCGGGAATATGTTCCCGTGGTAAATTCTCTCTTGCAAAGGCAGGCAATGGTATGTTATAATTGTATCGGCGAAAGCCAAACTGATAACGATCCAGTTTAACCCACCGCAAAAAAGCGGCCCCCGGAAGAGGTTGGAGCTCTCCGGAGGGCCGCTTTTGCTGTGACGGGCTTACTGTTCCCCGCTGCGTCTGTCAAGCCACCTACTCACATAGTTGGAGACTACGTTCGCTGCGACAGACACCATAAAAGTAACGATCCAGTCCATACACCCACCTCCTCCTGCTGCCGGTGTCGGTGGGGACAGCGCATAAATTATAGCAAAATACGACAGAAACTACAAGTCGTAGAGAAAAGAGTCCCTTTTGAAATAAGTGTTGTTGGAATATAACTTCGGCGATTTCTACAGAGGAACATTGCTATGACAGATGCCCTGTGTTATAATCAGTTCGATAAATCGGGATTTGAACAGGAGAAGTATATGATACAAAAAGTAAATTTGAAAGAGAATGTAAATGCGATTGATGGTCTGTTCCTCTATAAAAGAGTAGGTACATTGAATAACCATATGTTAAATGTGTTGCAAGCGGAACATAGAACTTTAGATTTTCATATACACAAAAATTCTGATGAACTTTTCTACTGTATTGAGGGAGAATTTGATATTGAGTTTGAGGACGGATTAACACATTTATGTGAGGGAGATTTTATAATAATTCCTAAAGGAACAAAACATCGTCCAATATGTAACGAATTGGTCAAATGCCTGTTGATTGAAGTTGAGGGAACTCTCAATCAAGAAAATACGGGTGGAACATACACAGAGTAGGCAGATATAGTAGCGACAACTTAAAATTGTGGTTTACTATAACTTCCAGTTTATCGGGTAGTCATCCACTAGTGAATGACTACCCACTTTGAATATCTTGACGAATGGTTTAGCAAATCCGCATTCGGCAACACCAATCTGAAAAGGGAGAGAAAAGATATGCAGGGGATAGACAATCCCGAAAAATTAGGTATAATATAAGGTGATAGAATATATAGAAGAGGGATACAACTATGGAAATCAACGGACAAACTGTCAGCGGCTCGGGCCGCTACGACGAGATGGGCCTCTCACCGGAGCTGATGCGGGCCATTGAGAAGAAGGGCTATGTGGAGGCCACCCCCATCCAGACCGGGGCCATACCCCACTTTATGGACTGGAAGGATGTCATCGCCAAGGCCCCCACCGGGACGGGCAAGACCTTCGCCTTCGGCATTCCCATGGTGGAGCACACCGACCCGGCGGCAACCGATGTCACTGGCCTGGTGCTGGCCCCCACCCGGGAGCTGGCCATTCAGATTCAGGACGAGCTCCGGGACCTGTGCGCTTTTAAAGAGGGGGTCCGGGTGGTCTGCCTCTACGGCGGCCAGCCCATCAACACCCAGATCAACCAGCTGAAAAAACGGCCCCAGATCGTGGTGGCAACCCCTGGCCGGCTAATGGACCACATGAAGCGGCGCACCGTCCGGCTGGACAAGGTGGAGACGGTGGTGCTGGACGAGGCCGACCGGATGCTGGACATGGGCTTCGTCCGGGACGTGACCCACATTCTGGACCAGATGCCCAAGCGGAAAAACCTGGGCATGTTCTCGGCCACCATCTCCCGGGAGGTGCTGGACATCTCCTGGGTCTACCAGCGGGAGCCGGTGGAGATCACCGTCCAGGCCGACCAGGAGAACCGGCCCGACATCGCCCAGTACCGCCTGGACGCCGACCGGGGGGAGAAGGCGGACATCATGGCCCGTCTGCTGGAGATGGGGGACTATGAGCGGGTCATCGCCTTCTGCAACACCAAGAACATGACCGACCGGCTGGCCGGACTTTTGGAGATGCGGGGCATCTCCTGCGAGGCCATCCACGGCGACATCACCCAGTCCCTCCGGGAGAAGACCCTGCAAAAATTCCGGGACGGCAAGCTGCGCGTGCTGGCCGCCACCGACGTAGCCGCCCGGGGGCTGGATATTGACGACGTGGACGCGGTATTCAACTACGATGTGCCCGACGAGAACGAGTACTATATCCACCGCATTGGCCGCACCGGCCGGGCCAAGCGCCACGGGGTGGCCTTCTCCCTGGTGGCCTCCATCTCCGAGGGCCTGCGGCTGGACGACATCGTCAAGTCCACCGGCAGTCAAATTCGGACCGTCTATTTTAATGAAAAGGGCGACCTGGTGGCCGCCGCGGAGAACCAATGACCAACAAGCCCTCCCACCTCTGGCTGGATCTGTTCGCCTGCTTCCTGATTCCCGCCTACACCCTGCTCTTCGCCGGGAGCACCGCCTGGTTCGGTACCAACTTTTCGGTTATCGCCGTCCTGGGGCCCGACCACTACCGGGGCTTTGTCTACTGGGGCCTGCTGGCCGGAGGATACTTTTTCGTCATGCTCAGCAAGCTGGCCTTTGTCCTCCCCCGGCGGAGCGCCCGGGCGCTGGTCCGGCTGATTACGGTGTGCGCCGTGCTGGCCCTGGCCTACGCCGTGGCCATCCCCTATCTGCCAAAGTATTTTCCAAAATACGCCACCCTCCACGTACTGCTGGCCGCCGGGGCCTGCGTCCTTCTGATGCTGGCCCTGCTGGTGGTCCTGACGGCCCTGCGCCCCACGGACCCAGAGCGCTGGAGCAGGCCCCTCCGCCTCTGGGGCCTCATTGTCGCGGGGTGCGCCGTGCTGTTTCTCATCCCCATGATGGTGTCCACCGCATTGGAGGTCTTTTTCACCATCTCCGCCGCCCTCCTCACCCGGAAGGTATGGCTGCTGTCGAAAACCGACAAAAATTTATAGCCCCGCCGGGGTTCAAACTGCAAAATGCGCCGAAGGACTGCTCCTCCGGCGCGCTTTCCTGTACAAAAAAATTTCACCCAGGCGCTTCCCAAAACTTTTTCGAAAAGTTTGGAAAACCGTCAATTCCTCCAGAAAACACCCAATACTATGCAGCCTGCATATTGTAATTTATTTTTTGATGGCTATACTCTTATCCATGCCCAGCATATTATTTTTATAATGGAGGTTACAAACATGAAAAGATTGCTTTCCCTTGCCCTTGCAGCCGCTCTGGCCCTCTCTCTGTCTGCCTGCGGCGGCGGCGGCAGCGGCGGCGATGATACATCCGTTTCCGGCAGCAGCGGCGATAATACATCCGTCTCCGGCAGCAGCGGCAGCATCCCGTCCTCGTCCTCCAGCAGTTCCCAGGGCGATGCCAGTGAGCCCCCGGAAGATGATACCCCAAAAATAGTCATGTCTAACGACTTGATAGAGATTAAGGGAATCTGTGTGGATGACTCCTATACAGACAGCGACGGCGCCCCCCTGAAGATGGTCTACCTCTTTTATACGCTGACCGCTAAGGACTCCAACGAGAAAATTGACAGCAAATACACAGAGATGACCATCAACGATACCAATACCTATAAATCCGATCACTTTAGCTACTTTGCCGCCGCCACCGAGTACACCCCTAATTTTATGTACACCAGCTACATTCAGGATGTGTATGTGGGCTCCTCTGCCAATGTGGTAGCCACCTTCAAGGTCCCCGAGGGCGACCTGGCCCCGGGCCGCACTGTGTCACTCTCCGACGACCAGATTCCCGGCATTGAGGAGCTCTCCTTTACCACTGATGAATTCCAGCACTTCTCCAGCCCCGACGATATCGCCATCGCCATGGACCCCGACGGCCACGCCGCTGAGGTGGCCGGTCGGGAGGAGGCGGACGAGGAGACCACTAAAACGGTCAGGAAGCTGATAAACGGCCGCTCCTGGTGGTGTATGACCAATAACATCAAGTACGATGTCGAATTCCGGTCCAAAGACAACTTCAAGGTGAGCACCAGCCTGGGCTTCGGCGGTACTGGCACCTATACCGTCCGGAACAAATACATCTTCTGCAAATATCCCGACATTGACAAGCCCGTGGAAATCCCCTATGAGATCGTAGACGGTGAGATCAAGCTGAGTCTGCTCGCCGCCTTCGACGTACGCGATTGACCTAACGGCAGCAAATTTTAAAAGCGGAACGTCCCAGCGGGAGAACTTTATTCCCTGCTGGGACATTTTTCATATGGGTTCGAGCAATGCTGTAATTTTTAATCAATTCTTCATCTTTTTCCTATAGCATTTTCAATCCCGAGGGCGTATGATGTGAAACAGAAGCGAACCACAAATCTGATTTCGGAAAAGGAGCGGTATAAATGGGAAACAAGAGACTGTATCGGACAGAGGGCCCCTACAAGATGCTCGCCGGCGTGTGCGGCGGCATCGCGGAGTATTTTGACATCGACCCCACTCTGGTTCGGGTAGGCTGGGTCATCGCCTTCTTCTGCGGCACCTTCGGTTTCTGGGCCTATCTGATCTGCGCCCTCATCATGCCCAGGAAGAGCGACATCTACCCCGGCTGCTGACCCGGGGACGGGATTCCTGCAAATTCACCAAAAACGGCTGTTTCTTTTTGTGGAAACAGCCGTTTTTTGGCGCCCTCAGCCCCTTGCCACAGCCTTTTCGTTGTGGTAACCTCCACAAAATAAGTTCTTTACACCGGGCTGTTTTGTGGTATGATATACATATCAGAGCGACACGGGAACTCTTCTGCGAGAAAAATGAAGGGTTTCCGTCAAAAAGCACGTACCTATACATATTTTTTAGGAGGAATGCCGCTATGAACAAGTACATCGAGAGAGTCCTGAACGATACCAAGGCCAAGAACGCCAACGAGCCCGAGTTCCTGCAGACCGTGGAGGAGGTCCTCACCTCTCTGGAGCCCGTCATCAACGCCCACCCCGAGTATGAGAAGGCCGCCCTGCTGGAGCGCATGGTGGAGCCCGAGCGGGTG
Source organism: Firmicutes bacterium ASF500 (assembly GCA_000492175.2). Classification (NCBI taxonomy): domain Bacteria; kingdom Bacillati; phylum Bacillota; species Firmicutes bacterium ASF500. The sequence continues at coordinate 1,815,126 of CP097573.1, forward strand.
ATCGAGTTCCGCGTCACCTGGGAGGACGACAATCACGAGTGGCACGTCAACCGCGGCTACCGCGTGCAGTACAACGCGGCCCTTGGCCCCTACAAGGGCGGCATCCGTTTTGACCCCTCCGTCAACCTGTCCATCATCAAGTTCCTGGGCTTCGAGCAGACCTTTAAGGACGCCATGACCGGCCTGCCCATCGGCGGCGCCAAGGGCGGCTCCGACTTCGACCCCCGCGGCCGCAGCGACGCTGAGGTCATGCGCTTCTGCCAGGCCTTCATCACCGAGCTGTACCGCCACATCGGCCAGGACATCGACTGCCCCGCCGGCGACCTGGGCTGCGGCGGCCGTGAGATCGGCTATATGTACGGCCAGTACCGCCGCATCGTGGGCGCCGCCGAGATGGGCGCTCTGTCCGGCAAGTCCGTGGTCACCGGCGGCTCCCTGATGCGCCCCGAGGCCACCGGCTACGGCGCTGTGTACTATCTGATGGAGGTCCTCAAGCACGACGGCCAGGACCTGAAGGGCAAGCGGATCGCCATCTCCGGCTACGGCAACGTGGGCTGGGGCATCATGCAGAAGGTCGCTGAGCTGGGCGGCAAGGTCACCTACTTCGCCGGTCCCGACGGCTACATCCACGATCCCGACGGCGTGGACACCGAGGAGAAGCTGAACTACATCCTGGAGATGCGCGCCAAGGACCCCATGCACTGCGCTCCCTACGCCGAGAAGTTCGGCTGCGAGTTCGTCGCCGGCCAGAAGTGCTGGGGCGTCAAGGACGTGGACGTGTACATGCCCGCCGCCACCCAGAACGACGTCAACATGGAGTGGGCTGAGAAGATTGCCGCCTCCGGCGTGAAGTACTACATCGAAGTGGCCAACATGCCCACCACCAACGACGCGCTGGAGTTCCTGAAGAAGCAGGCTCACATGGTCGTCGCCCCCTCCAAGGCCGTCAACGCCGGCGGCGTGTCCGTCTCCGAGCTGGAGATGGCCCAGAACGCCGAGCGCCTGTACTGGTCCGCCGAAGAGGTGGACGAGAAGCTCAAGGGCATCATGAAGAACATCTACGCCTCCTCCGTGGAGGTGGCCGAGCGCTACGGCCTGGGCTATGACCTGGTGGCCGGCGCCAACATTGTGGGCTTCCAGAAGGTGGCCGACGCCATGATGGCTCAGGGCATCTTCTAAGATCGTTTTAACTCTCTCAAAGCAGCAAACCGCCCCGCGGGACCGCGTACCGGTCCCGCGGGACTTTCTTTGGCCCTTGAAAATATCTGAGTTTTTTTATAGTTCATCCAAGAATTTTCTATCGTTTTTTCACCGGCCAGCCTCTAAAATGTAGGATGTGACTTGGACCGGAGGTCCAGGCCGCGAAAAACCTATATTTTAGGAGGAACTAAGAATGAAAAAGACACTTGCTCTTGCACTGGCTGCTGTCATGAGCCTCGGCCTGCTGGCCGGCTGCGGCGGCGGCGGCGGCGGCGACGCCAGCAAACCCGCGGCTTCCAGCAAGCCCGCCACCTCTGAGCCCGCTGCTTCCAGTCAGCCCGCCGCCTCCGACCCCGCCAGCTCCCTGCCCGACGCCCCCGCCGGCGGCGGCACCGTGGGCGTCTGCATCTACAAGTTTGACGACGCCTTCATGACCACCTACCGTAACTCCCTCCAGGAGATCCTGGAAGGCAAGGGCTACCAGGTCACCGTCGTGGACGGCAACAACGACCAGGCCAAGCAGAACGAGCAGATCAACACCTTCATCACCCAGAAGGTGGACGCGCTGATCATCAACCCCGTTATGACCTCCGCCGCTGACCAGATCATCTCCACCGTGAAGGACGCCGGCATCCCCACCGTCCTCATCAACCGCGAGCCCACCGCCGAGCAGATGGCCGCCTATGACAAGCTGGTCTACGTGGGCTGCGACGCCGCTCAGTCCGGCACCTTCCAGGGCGAGCTGATCCTGGAGACCGCCAACCAGGGCGACATCAACGGCGACGGCAAGATCTCCTACATCATGATCCAGGGCGACCCAGAGAACATCGACGCCCAGCTGCGCACCGAGTACTCCGTCAAGGCCCTTCAGGAGGCCGGCAAGGAGGTTGAGCAGCTCAACCTGACCCGCGGCGACTGGGACCGCAACCGCGGCCAGGAGATCGCCGCCAACGATCTGGCCCAGTTCGGCGACAAGATCGAGGTCATCTTCTGCAACAACGACGACATGGCCATCGGCGCGCTCCAGGCCATCCAGGCCGCCGGCCGCAAGGTCAACGAGGACATCTACCTGGTGGGTGTTGACGCTCTGGACGCCGCTCTGAACGAGGTTATGAACGGCAACATGACCGGCACCGTGCTCAACGATGCCGTGGGCCAGGCCACCGAGGCCGTCAACCAGATGGAGCTGCTGCTCAGCGGCACCACCTACGCCTCCGGCGAGCAGAGCGTGTACGTTCCCTACGTGAAGGTCACGCCCGACAACGCCAAGGACTTTGTGAAATAATTTGCCAACGGGATCACATGGGTGCGTGCGCAGGTGCGCACGCACCCGTCCTTTTTGGAAAGCCGCCCGTAGGGCGTGACGACTCGGCACGCCAGCCCGCCGGAGCCTTCCGGCGCGCCGGGGTCGTCGCGCCCTACGCAGGGGCCCTCAGCCGCCTGACGGGCCCCGCAAGTAAGGAGAAAAAGGGGGAAATTTTCATTGTCTGAATATCGTTTGGAAATGAGCGGCGTGGTCAAGACCTTCCCCGGCGTCAAGGCCCTGGATCACGCCCAGCTCAAGCTCCGCCCCGGCACAGTCCACGCCCTGATGGGAGAGAACGGCGCGGGCAAGTCCACCCTGATGAAGTGCATGTTCGGCATTTATCACATGGACGAGGGCGAGGTAATCTATGACGGCCAGAAGGTCCAGATCAAGGGCCCCCTGGACGCCCTGAACCGGGGCATTGCCATGGTGCACCAGGAGCTCCAGCCCATCCCCGAGCGGAGCATCGGGGAAAACATCTATGTGGGCCGCTACCCCACCAAGCGCCTGGGCCCCATTGTCACCATCGACCACGAGAAGATGTACGCCGACGCGGCCAAGGTTTTGAAGGAGGTCCACTTGGACTACGACCCCAGGGCCAAGCTGGGCTCCCTCAGCGTGTCTCAGATGCAGCTGGTGGAGATCGCCAAGGCGGTGTCCGCCGACTGTAAGGTACTTATCCTGGACGAGCCCACCTCCTCCCTCACCGCCGCCGAGGTAGAAGCCCTGTTCACCATCGTCAACGAGCTGCGGGAGAAGGGCGTCTCCATCGTCTACATCTCCCACAAGATGGACGAGATCCTCCGCATCAGCGACGAGGTCACCATCATGCGGGACGGCCAGTACATCGGCACCTGGGACGCCAAGGGCCTCACCACCGACTTCATCATCACCAAGATGGTGGGCCGGGAGCTGAGCAACCTGTTCCCCAAGCGGGAGAACGTCCCCGGCGACGTGGTCTTCGAGGTGGAGGACTTCACCTCTATCAACCCCAAGAGCTTCCGTCACGCCACCTTCAACGTCCGCAAGGGCGAGATTCTGGGCGTGGCCGGTCTGGTGGGGGCCCAGCGCACCGAGCTGATGGAGGGCCTGTTCGGCCTGCGCAGCCACACGGCGGGCAAGATCACCTATAAGGGCAAGGAGCTGAAGATCAACCAGCCCAAGGACGCCATCAACAACGGCATCGCCATGCTCACCGAAGACCGCCGTGCCACCGGTATTCTGGGCGTGCTGTCCATCGCGGACAACGTGTCCATCGCCTCGCTGAACCAATACCTCATCGGGGGCATCATGCTGGACGACGGCAAGATCGAGCAGCTGGTTCAGGACAATGTCGCCAAGCTGTCCATCAAGACCCCCTCCTCCAAGACACAGATCCAGTCCCTGTCCGGCGGCAACCAGCAAAAGGTGCTCATCAGCCGCTGGCTGGCTAACGACCCGGACGTGTTTATCCTGGACGAGCCCACCCGCGGCATCGACGTGGGCGCGAAGTATGAGATCTACTGCATCATCGCCGCGCTGGCTAAGCAGGGCAAGAGCATCATCATGATCTCCTCTGAAATGAGCGAGCTGATCGGCATGTCCGACCGGGTGATGGTCATGTGCGACGGCCGGGTCACCGGCTTTATCGACGGCGCGGAGGCCAATCAGGAGAATATTATGGCCCTGGCTACCCAGTTTGAGTAAGGAGGAGAGAAAAATATGGAGAAAGTCAATTCATTCAACCCGAAAAAGTTCGTTTCGGACAACGCCATCATCCTGCTGGTCGTGCTGCTGGCTATCTTTACGGCCTTTAACTCTGACAACTTCGTCAGTCAGAGCAACTTCAAAAACCTGATTATCAACATGGCCCCCCGATTCATCATCGCCTGCGGCGTGTCCGGCTGTCTGATTACCAAGGGCACCGACCTGTCCGCCGGCCGTCAGGTGGGCCTGGCCGCCTGCGTGTCCGCCATGCTGCTCCAGCAAATGGACTACGCCGCCAAAATGTTCCCCGATCTGCCCGACATCCCCTGGCCTGTGGCCATGGTCATCGTCATGGCCGTGATGGCTGTCTTCGGCGCGATCAACGGCAGCGTCATCGCCTATCTGAAGGTCCCCCCCTTCATCGCGACCCTGGGTATGCAGCTGGTGGTCTATGGTATCTGCTCCATCTCCACCGGCAACCAGCCTATGGGCGGCTATAAGAAGAGCTATCTGGGCGTAGCCAGCGGCACTCTCAAGACCGGCGTCCAGGACCTGACCGGCGCTGACCTGACCGACAATCCCATCGGCAAAGCGCTGGACTTTGTGCCCTATCTGGCGATTTTCGCCGTCCTCGTGGGCCTGTTCATCTGGTTCCTGTATAACAAGACCCGCCACGGCAAGTATATGTACGCCATCGGCGGCAACGAGTCCGCCGCCCAGGTGGCCGGCGTCAACGTCCCCGCCACCATCATCCGCATCTATGTGCTGGCCTCCATCCTGTACGGCCTGGCCGGCTTCCTGGTGGGCGCCAAGGCCGGCGGCGCCTCCACCGCCACCGCCTACGGCTATGAGCTGGAGGCCATCGCCGCCTGTACCATCGGCGGCGTGTCCGCCAACGGCGGCGTCGGCCGCGTGTCCGGCGTTCTGGTTGGCGTTCTGGTCTTCGAGATTTTGAAGATCTGCCTCCAGTTCCTGCGCCTGGACCCCGCCTACACCTTCGTGGCCCAGGGCCTGGTCATCATCGTGGCCGTCGCCCTCGACCTGCGCAAGTATCTGGCGAAGAAGTAAATATAACCTATCCAAGGTCACGGGGCCGGCGCTTTCGCGCCGGTCCCTGTTTTCAAATGGAGGAAATTGTTGTATAATGCTTCTATACACAACGCCGCTCCGCCGGAGCTGAAAGGAGGCCCATCCTAATGGAGGAATACCGTGTTTTGCTGGCCGACGACGAGGAGGAGATCCGCACCGGCATCAGCCGGAAGATCGACTGGCCCCGGCTGGGCTTCTCCCTGGTGGGGGAGGCGGGCAACGGGGAGGAGGCCCTGGAGCTGGCTGAGCAGCTGCGCCCCGACGTGGTGCTCACCGACATTAAGATGCCCTTTATGGACGGGCTGGAGCTGTGCCGCCGCCTGCGGCAGTCCCTCCCGGCGGCCAAGCTGGTGGTCTTCTCCGGCTTTGACGACTTTGAGTACGCCCGTCAGGCGGTGAGCATGGGGGTGTCGGAGTACATCCTAAAGCCCATCAACGCCCCGGAGCTGACGGCGGTGCTGACCAAGCTGCGGGAGCAGCTGGACCGGCAGCGGCTGGAGCGCCGGGATATGGAGACCCTCCGCCGCCGGTATGAGGAAAGCCTGCCCGTCCTCCGGGAGCTGTTCTACACCCGGCTGCTCAGCGGCCAGCTGAGCCCCGAGCAGATCCGGGACCGGGCCGTCCGGTATGAGATCGACCTGCCTCAGGGGCTGTGGACCGCCGCCCTGGTCCACGCCGACGCCCCCGGGGACGGAGGGGACGCCGGCCGGGACGAGCTGCTTCTCCTCTCCGCCCAGTCCTTCCTGGAGGAGCATTTCTCTCTGGATGGCTGCACCGCCCGGGCGGTGCTCTTCGGCGACGTGATCGCCCTGCTGGTCCGGCTGTCCGGGCCCGACCGGGCCTACCCCCTGCTGGGGGAGCTGGTGCGGCTGAGTCTTCTGTCCCAGAGCTATCTGGGCATCCCCCTGGCCGCCGGGGTGGGCCTGCCCTGCCAGGGGCCGGAGGAGCTCCACCGCAGCGTGGCCGGGGCCCGCTCCGCCCTGGATTACCGGGCCCTGATGGGGGGCGGACGGGTCATCTACATCGGCGACCTGGAGCCCCAGTCCACCGCCGCCCTCCCCTTCGAGGAGGAGGACCAGCGTGCCCTGTCCGCCGCCATCAAGCTGGGCACCCCGGAGCAGGTGGAGCAGGTGGTCCGGGGACTGATGGACCGGCTGAAGCAGGCGGGGCTGTCCCTGTCCAAGTGCCACCTGTTTCTTCTGGAGCTGGTCACCTGCCTGGTCCGCCTCACCCGCTCCGGCGGGGTGGAGGTGGAGGCGGTCTTTGGGGCCAACTTCACCGGGGCGGTGTCCATCTCCGACTTCTCCAGCCTGGAGGAGCTGGGCCGCTGGCTGGGGGAGCGGTGCCTGAAGCTTCACGCGCTGCTTGGAAAGCAGCGCACCGACTCCACCTGGCGGCTGGTGGAGCAGGCCAAGACCTACATCGCCGGCCACTACGCCGACGGCGACCTGAGCGTGGAGACCCTCTGCTCCCACATCCACCTCTCCCCCACCTACTTCTCCACCCTCTTCAAGCGGGAGATGGGCCTCAGCTTCACCGCCTACGTCACCCAGGTCCGCATGGAGGAGGCCGCCCGCCTCCTCCGGGAGACCGACGAGAAGACCTACCGGGTGGCCGAGCGGACGGGCTACGCCGACCCCAACTATTTCAGCTATGTATTCAAGAAGCAGTTCGGCCTGTCCCCCTCCAAATTCCGGGCGGGGCTGAAAAACTGAGAGGAGTGTGCGGGTATGAAACGAAATATTTTCCTTTCCTTGATCTTGCTCCTGCTTCTCCTGCCCGCCTGCGGCGAAGACAGCGTCCAGGTCCGGGGGCTGGTGACGGAGGTACAGACCGGCCCTGACGGCGCGCCGGCCGCCTTTGTCATCCAGACGGAGGACAAAGGCCGGGTGGGCGTTTTGCTCACCGGCGACACCTTCGCCGCCCCCTCCGGGTCCGGGAGCTGGACAGGCTCCGAACTGCGGGCGGAGTTTCAGGCGGAGCTGCTGCCCGATGTAAGCGTCTCAGCTGTCTGCCTTCCGGCCAAAAAGACGCTGACCACTCAGGACGGCCAGGAGATTGCCGCCTATGAGGCGGACCGTGTAAGCATCAACGGTCGGCTGAACCGGGGGGCCGCTACCCTGGCGGACGGGACGGCGCTCGACGTGCTGGAGGACAACAACCCTGTAGCCGACCGCACCTACCTGCTTCCCGGAGGCGCCGAACTGCTGTGGGTGCGGGGGCCCTCCGGGCCGGAGCACTGCTACGTGGGCGGGCTGGAGAGCTTTGACGATCTGAGCGCGCGGGCACGGGAGAAGGTCTCCTCCTGGTATGAGGACCGGGGCCCGCTTTTTGACGAGGCGGCGGAGCTGGAAAAGGCCTATTCCGATTGGAAGGCCAAGGGGGAGGACTTCCAGAGCCATATGATCGATCAGGGCGTATCCCCCAGCGCCTCCAGCGAAAAGGTGATGTACTTCCTTACCACCGTTACCCTACCCTATTACGGCGAAGGGAGCGCCACCGTCTATAGCCTGCGCCTGTGCGACGCCTTTGACCGGGAGACCGGGGAACACATCGACACGCGGGACCTGTTCGCCTGCCCCTGGGAGCAGGTGGTCCAGGCCATCCTGGACGGGGACCCGACCCTCGACGCCGCCCTGCGCGCCGAGATGGAGGCCGTCCTCACGCCGGAGCGGGTTGAGATTTTTTCCGACAGCGTGTCGGTCAATTTCGCGCCTGACACTCTGCCCGGCCACACGCCGGGCTGGGGCTACTCCCTGAGCGCCCAGGTCACGGACCTGATGTACCCCTGGGCGGCACCCAAAGCGCGAAGCTGAGAAAGGAGCAAGAGCGCCATGTCCTTTTTTCGTCGGCTTGCCGCCCAGTGGGTGGAGCGGTACCGGAAAATGAGCATCCAGATGGTGCTCTCCCTGTCCTTCACCGCGGTGGCGGCGGCGGGTATCCTGCTGATCGGGGGCAGTCTCATCTGGCGGTTCTCCTCCTCCAGCGAAATGATGGTGGCGGAGAACAGCCAGCGGGTGCTGGCCCAGGCCAGCCTGAACCTGGACAGCTACCTGCGGCGGATGATGCGCATTGCCGACACGGTATACTACCGGGTCATCAAAAACACCGACCTGTCTCAGGGCAGCTACACCGAGGCCCTGGGCCTGCTCTACGAGGAGAACCGGGACGATCTGGTGTCCCTGGCCGTCTTTGACAGCCGGGGGACGCTGGTGTCCGCCGTCCCCCTGGCCGCCCTCAAGGCGGGGGCCCACCCGGCCCAGAGCGAGTGGTTTCAGTCCGCCCGCCGGAGCATGGAGAACCTCCACTTCTCCACCCCCCACGTCCAGAACACCTTTGACGACCCCGACTCCCCCTACCGCTGGGTGGTCTCCCTCAGCCACCACGTGGAGCTCACCCGGGACGGCGTCACCGAAGGGGGCGTGCTTCTGGTGGACATGAGCTTCAGCGGCATCGAGCGGGTGTGCCGGGACGTGACCCTGGCCAAGGGGGGCTACCTCTACCTCATCGACGGGGACGGGGAGCTGATCTACCACCCCCGCCAGCAGCTGATCTACGCCGGCCTTCTGGAGGAGAACAACCGGGCCGCCGCCGGCTATCGGGACGGCAGTCACACCGAGCACTTCCAGGGCCAGACCCGGCAGGTCACCGTCAAGACGGTGGGCTACACCGGCTGGCGGCTGGTGGGGGTAGCCCCCCGGGACAGCTGGCTGGCCCCCTCCTCCCAGCTCTTCCTCTTCGGCCTGGCCCTGCTGTTCTTCGCCATCTTCCTCATGGCCTTTCTCAACTTCCTCATCTCCGCCCGTATCTCCGACCCCATCCGCCGTCTGGACCAGTCGGTGAAGGCCCTGGAGGGGGGACAGGAGGTAGACATTGAGGTGGGGGGCTGTTATGAGGTACAGCACCTGAGCCGGTCGGTGCGCTCCATGGTGTCCACTATGCGGCACCTGATGGACGACATCATCCAGCAGGAGGGCCAGAAGCGCCGCAGTGAGCTGGAGGTGCTTCAATCCCAGATCAACCCCCATTTTCTGTACAACACCCTGGACTCGGTCATCTGGATGACCGAGTCGGGCCAGCAGGCGGAGGCCATCACTATGGTCACCTCCCTGGCCCGCTTCTTCCGCATCTCCCTGAGCAAGGGCAAGAACATCATCCCCCTGTCCGACGAGCTGGACCACGCCCGGCACTATATGAACATCCAGCAGATCCGCTATAAGAACAAATTTGTCACCAGGATTGAGGCCGGACCGGGGACCGAGGGGCTGTACACCCTTAAGCTAATCGTCCAGCCCATTTTGGAGAACGCCATCTACCACGGGATGCCCGGGGTGGAGGACGACGGGGAGATCACCGTCTCCGCCTACCGGGAGGGGGAGGACCTGATGATCGATGTACAGGACAACGGCCTGGGCATGCGGCCCGACGTGGCCGCCTCCCTTCTGGACGAGGACCGGCCCGAGATCCGCACCAGCGGCTCTGGCACCGGGGTGCGCAACGTCCACCAGCGGGTCCGCCTCACCTTTGGGGAGCGCTATGGTCTGACCATCCTCAGCGAGCCCGACGAGGGCACTCTGGTCCGTATCCGCCTGCCCGCCCTCCCCCAGGAGGAGGCCGCCCGCTTTCAGCAGGGGGAGGTCCTATGAGAACAAAAAACAGTGTGGTCGAGATTGTCATTCTTGGCATTTTGGGACTGCTGGTCATTTTCACCCTTCTGCTCCCCCAGCTGCTCCGGGAGGAGGCCTACCAGCCCCTGTTCCTGTCCGTCCTTCTCCGGGACGCGGACAGCTCCGGCCTTGCCGCCGCCCGCCTGGGGATGGAGCAGGCGGCGGACGAGCTGGGAGCCGAGCTGCGCTTCCTCACCCCCACCGTCCAGGGGGACAGCCGGGAGCAGGCTGAGCTGCTGCGCCGGGAGGCGGAGGGGGGCGCTCACGCCCTCATCGCCGTCCCCGCCGACCCCGCCGCTTTGCGGGACGCCCTTCTGTCCGCCCCCCGGCCCCTGGTCACCCTGGAGGCGCCGGTGGAGGGCGGGGCGGGAACGGTGTCCCCGGACAACGCCCTGCTGGGTCAGGCCTTGGCCCAAACCCTCCTGGAGGACTGGGACAGCGGACCGGTGGTCCTTCTGGACAGCGGGGCCTCCTGCCCGGAGTCCGTCCCCCGGCTGGAGGCCGCTCTGGAGGTCCTCACCGCCGCCCAGGTGCCGGTCATCCGGATGACCGGCCTGCCCGAGGGGCCCCTGCCCCGGCGGTGGGTCATGGCCTTTGAGCCCTCCGCCACCCGTCAGGCGGCGGAGAAGCGGAACGCCCAGGGGCTGGGCTTCTCCCTCTACGGGGTGGGCAGCTCCACCGCCATCACCTCCCTTCTGGAACGGGGGGACATCACCGCCGTAGCCGCCTGGAGCGACTACGCCGCCGGATATCTGGCCGTCCAGCAGGCCGTCCGGGCGGTCCGGGAGCAGCCCCAGAGGCTGGAGCCGCTGTCATTTTCTATCGTGCGAGGGGAGGACATCTATGCGCCTGAAAATCAAAAGCTTCTCTTTCCGGTCACCTCTTAGTCTGGCGCTATTGCTGGTCCTCCTTCTCCCCGCCTGCGCGGGCGGGCAGGAGGAGGACGACAGCCTGCGCATCGGCGTGACCCTCTATGACCAGGACGACACCTTTATCTCCTCCATGTCCCAGAATCTGGAGCAGCTGGTCCAGGAGGAGGAGAGCCGGATTGGCCAGAAAATCACCCTGTTCATCTCGGACAGCCGCCACAATCAGACCACCCAGATGGACCACGTGGACCGCTTCCTGGCCCGGGGGTGTGATGTGCTGTGCGTCAACATGGTGGACCGGACCGGGGCGGCGGTGATCGTGGACAAGGCGGCGGCGGAGGGGGTGCCGGTGATCTTCTTCAACCGCCAGCCGGTGGACGAGGACATCCAGCGCTGGGAAAAGTCCTTCTATGTGGGGGCCAGCGCCCAGGAGAGCGGCACCCTGGAGGGCCGGCTGGTGGCGGAGGCCTGGACCTCCGAGCTGGAGCGCTGGGACGGCAACGGGGACGGCATCCTGCAATACGTCATGCTGGAGGGAGAGCCGGGCCACCAGGACGCCCTCCTGCGCACCGAATACACCATCCAGACCATCACCGACCAGGGCATTGAGGTGGAGCGGCTGGCCCGGGACACCGCCAACTGGAACCGTGCCCAGGCCGCCGCCCGCATCGCCAGCTGGCTGGACGAGTTCGGGGACCAGATTGAGGTGGTGCTGTCCAACAACGACGACATGGCCCTGGGGGCCATCGACGCGCTGAAGGAGACGGGCCGTCCCTTGAAGGACTGGCCCCTGATCGTGGGCATCGACGCCACCGCGCCCGCCCTGGAGGCGGTGGAGGCCGGACAGCTCTACGGCACCGTCTTCAACGACAGCCGGGGGCAGGCCCAGGCCATTCTGGACCTGGCTATGGCCCTCTGTCACGGGGAGGACCCCGCCGGGGCGGTGGAGCTGGTGGACGGACACTACGTCTGGCTGCCCTACCAGCTGGTGACCCGGGAGAATCTGGCCCTCTTTCAGCAGGGGGGCGGATGATATCCGCCCCTGTGAAAATTTCTTTACTTTTTTCTCCCGGTCATATATAATGAGCTGACAACGCTAGGAAAGTGTGGGAACAATATGCTCCAATTTGATGAATACAAGGTAAAGCTGAACAATCTGCTCCCGGCCCTCAAGGAGCTGGCCCAGGCTCTGGACCTGGAGGGGGCCGGGCGGGAGCTGGACATGCTCCAGGCCGAGTCCGCCGCCGACGGCTTCTGGGACAACCTGGCCAAGGCCCAGAAGGTACAGCAGCGCATCAAGAACCTCCAGGACAAGGTGGACAGCCAGAACAAGCGCCAGCAGCAGTGGGACGACCTGATGGCCCTGTGTGAGATGGGCAACGAGTTCGAGGACGAGTCCCTCATTCCCGAGCTGGAGGAGGGCTTCGCCGCTCTGGAGCGCGGCATGGAGACCGCCCGGCTGGAGACTCTGCTCACCGGGGAATACGACCGGTCCAACGTAATCCTGACCATCCACCCCGGCGCCGGGGGCACCGAGGCCCAGGACTGGGCCCAGATGCTCTATCGGATGTACACCCGCTGGACCGAGCGCCGGGGCTTCACCTACCAGCTGATGGACTATCAGGAGGGGGACGAAGCGGGCATCAAGTCGGCCACCATCATGATCGAGGGGGAGAACGCTTACGGCTACCTCCGGGGGGAGCACGGCGTCCACCGCCTGGTCCGGGTGTCCCCCTTCGACGCCAACGCCCGGCGGCAGACCTCCTTCGCCTCGGTGGAGGTGATGCCCGACCTGCCCGAGGACGTGGAGGTGGACATCCGCCCCGAGGACATCGAGATGCAGGTCTACCGGGCCTCCGGTGCCGGCGGACAGCACGTCAACAAGACCTCCTCCGCCGTCCGGCTTATCCACAAGCCCACCGGCGTGGTGGTGGCCTCCCAGCAGGAGCGGAGCCAGTTCCAGAACAAGGACAACTGTATGAAAATGCTCCGGGCCAAGCTGGTGGAGCTGCAAATGCAGGAGAAGGCGGAGAAGATCTCCGATTTGAAGGGCGTCCAGCTGAAAATCGAGTGGGGCAGTCAGATCCGCTCCTACGTCTTTATGCCTTACCAGATGGTGAAGGACAACCGCACTGCCTTCGAGACCAGCAACATCAACAGCGTCATGGACGGCGACCTGGACGGCTTCGTCAACGCCTACCTCACCGCCGAGGCCACGGGGAATTGGGCGACGAAATAACACAAATTTTGTTGACTTTCCGTTCCATTCGCTGTACAATAAAAATGTGGAGACCCCCAAGACGGCCGCCACATCAGGAAACAGCTTCAATTAGTCAATGGGGCCAGTACCCCAAAGCCAGTGAGCCGTCTGCTCCCGCAGGCGGCTCACTGGCTGTTTTGCGCGCCCACTGCTTGACAATATTTCTCTAGCTTGCTAAACTAAAATTGCAACCACCAATTTAAAAGGAGGCGCGATCCCATGTTAAATCTTAATAAAAAGCATTCGTTTTATTTGATCTGCAACGTTATCCTTCTGTTTGGCCTTATGGCATTTCTGGCTCTTCCGGTACAGGCCGCGGCCTATTCGGATCTGGATGGGCATTGGGCCCAGGACCGGATTGAGCGTTGGTCCGACTCCGGCATTCTGTCCGGCTATGACGACGGGACCTTCGGCCCCGACAACCCCATCTCTCGTGCGGAACTCTCCTCCATCCTGTACCGCCTGATGTCCTTACAGCCTATCGATCACAATTCCCAGTATTCGGACCTGTCCTCGGATCAATGGTACTATCACAGCCTTTCCACAATGCACACCTTGGGAATTGCCTTAAATACCGGAGATCATATCTACCCCAACCAGGCTCTTACCCGTGAAGAGGCGGTCTACATGATTGCGAAGGCCTTTTTCATCGGGGAAGATAAGGTGGACCGCTCAGCCTTGGAAAGTATTTCAGATGGAGCTCAAATTGAAGATCGTTTTTCCAATCGGGTCGGAAAAATGATAGAAGAGAGCTATATCTCCGGTTATCCGGACGGCTCTTTCGGCCCGAATAAATCTATCACCCGGGCTGAGGTTATAACCATTATCGACCAAATCGTCGATCTCTACATCTCCAAACCTGGAACATACTCTATCGACAAAGGAAAAACCGCCTTGGTTACCTGCGGCGATGTTATTCTCACCGGCGGAGGGGATCACAGCACCGTGTACCTGATGGGAAAAGCCACGGAAGGCAGTGTTACACTGCGCGGTACCGACTTCTGTATATACAGCGCCGGTCAGACGGCCCCTCAGTGGAAAACGGAGGGAAGCGCCTCGGCTTCGCTTCAATCCTCAATAGAGCTGTCCACAGTCAACCTTCCGGACACCCGCTTCTCAGGCGGCACCGGTCAGCTCGCTTCTCCTTACGTCATTTCCACCCCAGAACAGCTCCGTATTTTGGGATACCCTACAATTTACGAAACAGATGCTTACTACTGTCTGGACCGGGACATTGACCTGGGAGAATTGACCGCCCCCATTGGATCGCGGAATGCAAACAGCGCTATGGTTTGGCTGGATGGTGCGGGTCACACCATTACATACAACATGGCTCATTCCACCCGCGGTCCCAATTACGGGCTGTTCCAGCAATGGTTCGGGGAGTGCTCTAACTTGGTTCTGGTCGGGACCGTAAATGTGACCTTCGTTCCAGACGGCGGCAGCCTTAAGCCCTCTGTACATCAATTAGCCTATGGCGGCTGGGCCGGTCAGCAGTATGGTGGGGCCTATCGCAATGTTCAGTGTAATATAGACATCACCGTGAACGGCGGCGATTGTTTCCACATGCCGGTAGGCGGCTTGACAGGCACCTCTAGCGGTGTGCTCTTCGAAAACTGCACCGCCGCTGGACAGATTACCACCAGCTTTGAGGTAGTAGGTTCCAGCATTACATGGGCAAACACAGGCGGTCTGAGCGGTGACTCCTATCTAGATACCTGGACCGGCTGCATCGCTTCCGGCACTGTCCAATCCAACTCCAGCGGTGCCGGGCTATCCGTCTCCGAGCTTACAGCCGGCGGGCTGGCAGGCAGGGCAAAGGATGCCTCTGTGTCCAACTGCATCTTTTCTGGCACAGTCAATTCTTCCTCCACCGACGCAGAGGCACAGATCGGCGCTGGAGGCCTGGTAGGCAACGGATATGACAACATGCTCTTTTTCAATTGCGGCGCGTCCGGGACCGCCAGCGCCCAGGGCGGCAATCACTCCAACGCAGGCGGGCTGGCCGCTTTCCTCTCTTTCACTTATAAAGCAGATCACTTCCTTCCTCCTGATCCCGCTAGCGATGATTTCGAGGACAAGGTTGCGGTTATTCAAAATTGTTGGTCCACCGCTGCGCTCTCCGCTTCCGGTTCCTCTTTCCAGAGCGACTGCGGCGGACTGGCTGGTCAGCTCAGCCCCGCAATCATCCGAACTAGCTGGGCCAAGCCTACCGTCACTATCAAGGGACCCACATACCAGAATATCGGTGGGATTACCGGTTCCTGCTACTATAACAGCATTATAGAAGACTGCTGGGCCAACGCCCAAGGTTGTTCTGTGGAAGGTTCCTTGCGCACTGGTGGAATTGTTGCCCGAGTCTCCGATGGGATGATTGCAAATTGCTATACGCTGGGAACGGAAAAGCTTTCCCCGAAAAACGCTATTGCCTTTGCTGACTGGAATGACGGTACGATTTCCAGCTGTGCCGATCTGGGCAGGGCCTCTCAATCTGAGCGGAATCAGTTCTATCGGAGCTGTGGCTGGGATTTCTCCAAAATTTGGGACAAGAACCAGACCTATCCCACCTTAAGGGACTGCGATACGGCCAATCAGCTGGCCGCGCAAAGCTAAAAAATGGACCGCCATATTTTGGCGGTCCATTTTTTTAGTCCATCGCCGCCGCCTGGAGCGCGTCCAAAGCGGCCATACACTCGTCCACCGAAGCGCCGTTCAGGAGGTCGCGGACGATCAGGCAGGTGTTGCCCCACTGCTCCACGCTCATCCCCGCGTTGGAGCCCAGCACATAGACCCCCTCCTCAATCCGGTCGTTCAGGGGTTTCAGGGCGGGGACACACTCCACCTTCACATTTTTGGAGGGGGAGATCACTCGGTTGGTCTCGGCGTAGAGCTGGAGGGCCTCGTCGGAGATCATGATGTCCAGGGCCTCCATCGCGTCCTCCTTGTGCTCGGCGTTGACGCCCACCCCGAAGCCGGTCAAGGGAATCACCGGCATCTGGCCCCGGCTGCTGGGGAAGCCGATGACCTGCATCTCAAAATCCGTCTTGCCGTAGGCGGTCTCGGTGTTGGCCGCCCCCCAGTAGGCCATGACGATGGGGGTTTTGCCCGCCAGGAAGTCTGCGCCCTCCCCCTCAATGGCCTCGCTGACGCTGGCCTTCTCCGCGTCAATATACCCCCGGTCGATCAGCGTCTGAAGGAACTCAAAGCCGGGGCGCATATAGTCGCTGTACTTGGCCTCGCCGCTGTTGAGGGCGGCGATCTCCGCCTCGGTATTTCCGCCGTTGTACAGGTCGGCGTAGGCCTGGGCGAAGACGAAGGTTTCCAGCCACCAGCGGTTGGCCCCGACGGGGGTCTCAATCCCGTTCTCCTGGAACACCCGGCAGCACTCCAAAAACTCCTCCGGGGTCTCCGGCAGGGTCAGGTTGTACTGGTCAAACAGGTCCTTGTTGACAAACAGGCCGTAGGCCACCACCTCTTGGGGGATGGCCACCAGCTTTCCGTCCACCGTGTTGGCTACCCGGACGACCTCCCGCAGATTTTTGGCACTGTCCAGGCCCGACAGGTCCTCCAGTTTTCCCTCCGCGCCCAGGGCCAGAATGGTATCCGGGTTCAGCAGATACAGGTCGTCCATGTCGCTCCGGGCCCGGTCCAGGATTACCTCGTCATAGGTCTTGTCCTGATAGTTCTCGGCGGTGTAGGTCCGGTAGACCATGGTCATGCCCATCCGCTCCTCCGCCATCATCACGGTCAGGTCAGAGGCCGTCCGGGCCACATTCTCGGCGTCGGGGTCGGTCTTCTCCATGGGGCTGAACATATTGACGATCCGGCCCTCCTCCGTCCGGTCGGTAATCAAATTACCGGAATCCTTGCCGCCGCAGCCCGCCAGCGACAGGACCATCAGGACCGCCAGAGCGGCGGCCGTCCATCTTTTCCGCATTGATACGTTCACTCCAATTCCTTTTTCCCAACAAGCTGAGCGATTACCCGCTTCAACAGCTTGATATCTAACGGTTTTGCCACGTGGGCGTTCATACCGGCGTCCCGCGCCGCCCGCTCGTCTTCGGCGAAGGCGTTGGCCGTCATGGCGATGATGGGGATGGTCTTCGCGTCCTCCCGCTCCAGGGTCCGGATGGCCCGGGTGGCGTCGTGGCCGTTCATGACGGGCATCTGCACGTCCATCAGGATGGCGTCGAAGCCGCCCCGCTCCGATTCCTGGAAGCGCTCCACCGCCAACAGGCCGTTCTCCACCACCACGCAGGAGGCCCCCTCCATGCGCAGCACCTCCTGGAGGATCTCCGCGTTGATGTCGTTGTCCTCCGCCGCCAGGAAGCTCAGTCCCTCCAGACTGTTCTCCTCCAGCTCGGGGACGAGGTCGCCGGCGTCCTGGGCCTTGAGCTCCTCCATGTGCCGGTCCGCCACCCGCAGCTCCAGCTCCACCCGGAACAGGGAGCCCTGGTCCACCACGCTGAACACCTCGATGCTGCCCCCCATGAGCTCCACAATGCTCTTGGTGATGGCCATGCCCAGTCCGGTGCCCTGTACCTTGTTGGTGGTGCTGTTCTCCGCCCGGGTGAAGGCGTCGAAGATGGTGTCCAGATACTCCGGGGTCATACCGTAGCCGTCGTCCTCCACCTCAATGCGGATGTGCTCATACTGGTTGGAGCGCCGCTCCAGACCGGTGACCCGGAACCAGATATGTCCGCCCTCCTGGGTGTACTTCACCGCGTTGGAGAGCAGGTTAATCAGAATCTGATTGATCCGGGTCTCGTCACCGACAAAGTACTCCCGCTGAATGCCGCTCACTTCCATCTGGAACTCCTGGCCCTTTGCCTTGGCCATGGGCTGGATGATGGCGTAGACGGAGGAGGCCGCCTTGTCCAGGGAGAACTCCTCATAGTTGAGGACGACTTTTCCGCTTTCAATTTTGGAGACATCCAGAATATCGTTGATGAGGCTGAGGAGGTGCTGTCCGGAGGCGGTGATCTTATCGGTGTACTCCCGCACCCGCTCCGGGTTGTCCGCCTCCTTGGACAGAAGAGAGGTGAAGCCCAGTACCGCGTTCATAGGCGTGCGGATGTCGTGGGACATATTGGACAGGAAGGTGGTTTTGGACTCGCTGGCGATTTGAGCCGCCCGCAGAGCCTCAGACAGCTGCTGGCTGTGGACCCGGCGCTCCTCCTCCCGCTCCTTCCAGATCTTATTCTGCTGCCACCAGTTGCGGTAGTACAGGGCGATGCACAGGAAAAACGCCGTCAGCATAGAGGCCACCACAATCAGGATATGCTGATTGACCGTCCGGCCCTCCCGCTGGATAGCCTCCACGGGCACATAGCCCACCATGAAGATCGTCCCGTCGTTAATCGCCCATATATAGTTAAGAGCCCGGGTATTCCGGACGCTGTGATAAAACAGGATATTTTTTCCGCTCTCCAGGCACTGGGCCACGTCCGCCCGGGTGTCCGGGTCCTGGATGTCGTTGGCCCGGTAGAAGTCGTCCAGATTCAGGTGCCCCGCGTCCCGCATCCCCATGCCCTTGGGCTTCAGGACAAATCGCTCACTCTGGGCATCCATGATATACAGGGTGGCCTGCTTGTTGTAAAAGCCGTCCGCCGGGAGGGAGCGGTCAATGGTGTCATAGATATACTCAATATACAGGGCGCCCAGCACCGTCCCTTCCCGCTCCACCGGGCACTTGATGGTGTAGGCCCAGGTACCCATGTGGTTCAGATAGGACTGGGAGACGGGCAGGCCGTTCACCGTCCCGCCGGCGGAGAAATCCAGGTCCTCCTCAGTGAAGGGCTCCCCGGTGTTGGAGAGGCCCTCTGTCTTTCCCGACGGGATGAAGGACATCTTCGCGATGATGCTGTTCCGCTGATAGGCGCGGATGTAGACCTCCGGGTCCTCCGCCCGGGACAGCTCCTGGGCGATCAGCGTTTGAAACTCCGCCTCATTCCGGAGGATGGTCTCAATGGTACACTGGATCAGATCCAGGCTCTCGCTCACATTTTGGATGGCCGAGTCCGACATCTCCCGGGTTATTTTTTGGGACACCGCGTAGACCACCGCGCCAAAGATGCAGAAAATCAACATGATGGCAAGCAGCAGAGACCGCCCGCCCTCCGTTTCCCGCTTGTTCACCTTTTCCTTCATTGGCACTCTCCATTCCGGCGGCCTGAGAAGCATACCGCTTCCGGCAGCCTGAAAAACACTCCTCACGTTCAGAAGGTATGGCCCATGCTAAACCGCCATATACCATGCTATGCAAATTTATCCGGTTTAGCCTACGGCTATAGTAGCACATTCCCTCCCGATTTTCAACTGTAAGATGGACCTCGAAGGGACTCGGAACATAGAAAAGCAACGGGCCCGCCCTCCGCGTTCCGCGGAGAACAGGCCCATTCCGCCTATGAATTTGTCTTATTTTTGAGGCTCCGCCCTGTGGCAGGCCCAAATCAGAGCGCCGAAGCCACAGCCGCCAACAATATTCCCGATAGTGACGGGGATCAGGTTGACGATCATGCCCCCCAGGCTCAGGGCGGTCAGGTCCACCCCAGCCTCCTGGGCCAGCTGGGCGTACTGGGGGACGCCCGCCGCCATCAGGCCGGCGGGGATGTAATACATATTGGCGACGCAGTGCTCAAACCCGCCGATGACGAAGAAGCTCACCGGCACGAAGGCCCCGATGGCCTTCCCCGCCAGGCTCTTGCCGCACAGGGAGCACATCACCCCGGCGCACACCAGCACGTTGCACAGGATGCCCATGACCAGCGCTTTGCCGAAGGGAATCGCGCACTTGGCGGCGGCGGTGCGAATGGTGTGGACCGCCAGGGCTCCCCCGGACAGGTCCAGCTGTCCGCAGTAGACGATGGCCGCGGCCAGCACCAGCGCCCCCAGCAGATTGCCGATGTAGACGATCACCAGGTTTCGGACCATCCCTGCCAGAGAAGCCCGCTTCTCCAGCAGAGAGATAGTGATGAGGCAGTTCCCGGTGAACAGCTCCGCCCCGGTGACGATGACCATAATGAGCCCGAAGGGGAACAGCAGGCCGCACAGCACCCGGGACAGTCCGGCGTTGGTGAGCATATGCCCCGCCGTGTTAGCCACCACCGCCCCGGCCCCGATGAGGAACCCGGCCAGCACCGCCGACAGATACAGCCTCTGGGCGCTGTTGGAGGATTTTTTCGCCCCCACTTGGGCGTAAAGGTTGATAAATTCCGCCGGACTCAGCATAAATGCTCCGCCTTTCTCTTTAAACTCAGCACAGCCCCAGCAGGTGACGCACCTCGCCGATCATATACAGCGACCCGGTGACGCACACCACATCCTCCGGGGGCAAAAACACCAGGGCCAGCTCCAGGCCCTCCCGGACGCTCCCGCAGGGGGCGGCCTTCACCCCCCGGCTCTCCAGGTAAGCGGCCAGCTCGGCCGCCGGCATAGCCCGCTCGCTGTCCGGGGTGATGGTGTAAAACTCCTTTGCCAGGGGGAGAATCTCTCCCATCATGGCGGGGTAGTCCTTGTCGGCCAGCACGCCGGTGAGGAGAATCAGCTTCTTCCCCGGGTACAGCTCCCTCAGCGCCCGGGCCAGGGCCTCCATGCACTGGGGGTTGTGGCCTCCGTCCAGGATTACGTCAGGGCTCCGGCGGGCCAGCTCCAGCCGCCCGGGCCACACGGCCCTGGACAGCCCCTCCTGGACGGCCCCCTCCGAAATATCCCAGCCCCGGCCCTGGAGGACCTCCACTGTCGTCAGCACCACGGCGGCGTTGTGGACCTGATACTCCCCCAGCAGGGGGATCTGATAGGGGCCCTTCCCCCGATAGGTAAAGGTCTGCCCCGTCAGGCCGGAGGACAGGACCACCGGCTCCTCCGTCACCGCCAGGGATGCCCCCTGACGTTCGCAGGCCTCCGCTACCACGGCGCGCACCCCGCCGCCCTGGGCATAGAGGACCGCGCCGCACCCCGGCTTGATAATCCCAGCCTTTTCGGCGGCGATTTTTTCCACAGTGTCCCCCAGCAGCTCGGTGTGCTCCAGGCCGATGTGGGTGATGACGGCCGCCTCCGGCGGGGGGATGATATTGGTGGAGTCCAGCCGCCCCCCCAGACCGGTCTCCAGCACCACCAGGTCACAGCCCGCCCGCAGGAAGTAAACCATGCCGATGGCGGTCATCAGCTCGAACTCGGTCTCGTCCTCCGCCGCCTCCAGCACCTGGGCGGTAATCTCTGCCAGGTCCTCCCCGGCGATGGGCGCGCCGTCCACCTGGAAGCGCTCGTGGAAGGTCCACAGGTGGGGGGAGGTGTACAGGCCGGTTTTCACCCCCGCCGCCGTGAGCACCGAGGCCAGCATGGCGGCGGTGGAGCCCTTGCCGTTGGACCCGGCGATGTGGACGAATTTCAGCTTCTCCTGGGGATTGCCCAGCCGGCCCAGCAGGCGGCGGGTGCGCTCCAGCCCCGGCTTCTGTCCTACCCAGGCCCGCTGGTGGACCAGCTCAATGGCTTCCTTGTCCGTCATGGGCCTCAAGCCTCCCGGACGCTGGCCACCATCAGGACGCCCGCCTCTCCCTTGATGGTGAACGGCTCATTCTGTCCCTCCAGACACAGCAGGGTCTGCCCCGCCTGGACCTCCAGTCCAAACTGAGGCAGACTGGCGCTTCCGGACACACAGTAGACGGCAAGGCTCCGGTTCCCCGCTCCGGGGGTGACGGTCTCCTCAAAGGCCTCCTCCCGGCGCAGCTCCACCACACAGCCCTCGCCCTTTCCCTTGCGAACCATCAGATTGAAGTCCACGCACTGCCCCCAGCTCTCCACCGGCACACCGCCGTCAAAGGCCACCACTCGGCCAGGCGCCAGGGGGAAGGGCTCCTGGGCGTCAATTTTCAGCTTGATCTCCCCCTCCAGCACCGCCAGGAAGCGGTTATAGTCGGGCAGGGGGGTAAAGTCGGAGTGATCCAGCTCCACAGTGGCGGAGCTGAGCCGCCAGAGGAAATCCCGGTGGTTGTACACCGCCCCCTCCGGGGCGATAGCCAGCTGGGTGGTGGTCCCGCCGGACCAGCTGGTGGTCACATAGTCCTCCCGGGTCAGCAGCTTCCAGTCCATGGTAAGGCTCCTTTCGTCAATCCGCGTATTTCACCACGCCGCTGCGGCGCAGGGCGTGAACCAGCGGGATGCAGACAGTGGTCATGATAACGGCGGTGGCGATCCCGGTGGCAAACCGGCCGGGCAGGAAGGGGATGTGCACCATAAACTCGGTGTGATACATCACGCTCTCCAGCCAGATGCTCACGGTATTGCCCAGGGTGGTGAGGACGGCCCCGGCGATACACACAGCGTAGCAGGTTACGGGGCGGCTCTCCATCCGCCTGCCGGTCCGGCGGCACCACAGAGCGCCCATGCCCACCACAACGCCGCGGATGGCGGCGGGGGCCACATAGAGCACCGTGGTGGGGGCCAGTCCGTAGGGGCCGGTGATCTGGGCGATAAACTCCCCCAGCAGGCCCACGATCATGCCCTCGACAGGCCCAAACAGCATCGCGGCCAGCATAATGGGCAGCGACGCAAAATTAAACTTGAAATAGGGGGTCTCGATGGCGATGGTCCGCTTCAGCAGGACCATCATAGCGGTGAGCAGCGCGACCATGCAGATGGTATAGATGTTAAAACGCTTTTTGTTGGCTGTCATAATAATACGCTCCTTTCACGGCGTGTTGCCATGAAAGGAGCGCACTCCTCCATGGCAGCGGATGCGGCACAGCAACGCGGGCTTTTCGTCCCTTCGTCCATTGGCAACCTCCCATCCAATGGCACTTGACGCGCTGTGTCTACTCTGACCAGGTTTCAATTGTTTTACATGGATTTTACAACAGTGTCATAGATCTGATCGGCCAGGGGCAGGGCCTTGGCCAGCAGGGCCTCGCCCTTGGCCTGATAATCGGCGGCCAGCTCCTTATTTTTCAGACTGCCGATGTTGATGAGCACGTTGAGCCACGCGCCCTGGACAGCGGCCCGCAGGGACAGGGCGGACACGCCCAGGTCGCTGGCGGCGCTGTCGTTGCTCTTGCCCAGGATGGAGGCGGTGAGCTCCAGGGTCTCCACGGCCAGCTCCATCATCTCGAAGGGGGTCTTGGTGCAGCCCTCCAGGCCCTTCTGGATGGCGGCGGAGCGGGCGGCTTTCTCCTCGTCGGTCTCCTTGGGCATGCCGAAAGCGGCGCTGACCACGTTGAAGGCCTCGGTGTCCCGGTCCATCACGTCCACAAAGCGGGCTTTCAGGTCGGTGGCCTTCTTCTGGGCCTCCTCGGCCAGCTCCTGGAACTCGGCGTACTTCTTCTTGCCCACGGTCAGGCCGCACACCATGGCGGTGAGGGCGGCGCCCAGAGCGCCCTCCAGGGCCGCGGCGGAGCCGCCGCCGGGAGCGGGAGCGTCGGAGGCCAGCAGGTCAACAAACTCGGCGGTTTTCAGTTCAGCAAGCTTCATGAGAATTTCTCCAATCTGTATGTTTTTTGTGTAGGGCGGGACGACTCGGCCCGCCGCGTGACAGACCTCTTCTCCGGCGGCGCATCCGGCCCGCCGCGTGACTGCGTCCCGCGCCGGCGGCGCGCCCTACAGAATAAGCTCTTACTTCATATCCAGCAGGTGATACTCCATAATCTGGTTGTGGCAGTCGAAGTCACGGGCCTTGAGATAGAACTCGGCGCAGTCGATCATGGCCTTGGCGGGGGTGAGGCCCACGATCTCACTGTCCACGATATAGGTGCCGTACCGCTCGGCCAGGGCGCGGACCTGCTCAAAGACCACATACAGGGGGGTGTCCTCATAGTTGACCATGTTCATGGACACCTGGGCAATGCCCCGGTCCTCCATCATGAAGCCCATGGCCTTGCAGCTGCGGAAGCCGCCGGAGGAGCCGCGGATCACCTTGGCGATCTTCTTGGCGACCTCAACGTCGGAGGTAGCCAGGTTGATGTTGAAGGCCACCAGGGGCATACGGGCGCCGATGGCGGTGATGCCGGCGGTGGGGTGAATCTTCCGCTCGCCGTAGTCGGGGGCCCACTCCTCCTGGAGCAACTTCTCGGGCATGCCCTCGAACTCGCCCTTGCGGCAGGTAGCCAGGTTGCGGCGCTCGGGGCGGGAGGCGGAGTCCTCATACAGGAAGGAGGGGATCTTCAGCTCGTCCCAGATGCGCTGGGCCAGCCGCTTGGACAGCTCCACGCACTCCTCCACAGTCACGTCCTTGGACTGGGGGACGAAGGGAATGACGTCGGTAGCGCCCATGCGCTTGTGCTCGCCCTTATGCTTGGTCATGTCGATGACCTCGGCGGCCTTCTTGGTCAGCAGGAAGGCGACCTCCTCGATGGCGTCGATGTTGCCGATGAGGGTGAAGACGCAGCGGTTATGGTTGCCGTCGGTCTGGGCGTCGAAGAGGGTACAGCCGGGCACGCTCTCGGCGACCTGCACCAGAGCGTTATAGGCGGCCTCGTCCTTCTCCTTGCTACAGCTGAAATTGGGGATGCACTCGACTAACTTTGCCATTGTGATTTCCTCCTAAAAAATATTTTGCCGGGACTTATTTTCTACGTGCTTCACATTATATTGTATTTGGACCAAAATTTCAACCGGTGGACAAAGGTTTTTTTGTGGGTTTGCTTAAATTTATTAAGCGTCCCGTCCCTCCGCCGCCAGGCCGATGAACTGTTTGACACAGCCCGTCTGATAGGGCCCCCCCTTCCATACTAAAATGGGGTGGGATTTCACCGGAAATTCCAGCACCGGCTTGGTGTAGACGGGGGAGCCGGGGTGGGCGTCCACGATGGACTTTGGCAGGAAGCCCACGCCGAAGCCCGCCTGAACCATTTGCAGCTCCATAGGGGTGTCGTAGCAGTGGCAGGCCACCTTCAGGGAGAAGCCCGCCCGGCGGCACTCCCCCACCAGGTCCCGGCTGTAGCTCCACAGGTCGTCGCTCCGCAGCAGGCACATGGGCACGTCCCGCAGCGCCTGGATGGGGACGGCGTCCCGGCCCGGGGCGGGGTCGGTCTCGGCCCGCATGACCAGCTCCAGGGGGTCCTCCCCCAACACCCGTTCCTGAAGGCCGTAGGACCGGTCCGACTGACTGCGCAGGAACAGGGCGTGGAGCTCCCCCCGGTCCAGGGCGTCCAGCAGGTCCTCCGGCGCGCCCATGCGGACGTACAGCTCCACCTGGGGGAAGCGGCCGTGGTAGTCCTGCATCAGCCTGGTGGCAATCTGAACGTCGGAGTAGACCATGCCCAGCTTCAGCTCCCCCCGCACCCCGGCGTCCACCTCCCGGACGTTCTCTGCCATGGATCGCAGGCTCTGGAACATCTGCCGGCTGTGCTCATAGAGCCGCCGGCCCGCCTCGGTGAGCTCCACCCCCTTGTTGTTGCGGAGGAACAGGGTGACCCCCAGCTCGTCCTCCAGCAGGGCCAGCTGCCGGCTGATGGGGGGCTGGGCCACATGGAGCTCCCGGGAGGCCCCGGAAATGCTCTTGGCCTCCGCCACGGCGGCGAAGTACTCCAGCTGCTTGAAATTCATAGTCTCGTCCTTTCCACCAAAAAATAGGCCCTCTCTTTGTTGAAAGCACCATACTTTTTTTATATGGCTAATATACAATACAAGTGCTTTTCATTTTAACATCTTTTTGTTAAAATACAATACATAGAAAGCAAATCCCTGGCGCATACCAAAATTTTTTAAGAAGCGGAGGAATTTTTATGAATCTCGCAGACGCCATGACCATCAAGCTGGACTACGACCTGCCCGAGTACCCCGCCTTTGAGGAAGGCTACCGCCGCGCGCCCCGCCGGGAGTCCCACCTGTCCGAGGCCGACAAGGCCCTGGCCATCAAGAACGCCCTGCGGTACATCCACCCCGACCATCACGCTCAGATGGCCAAGGAGTTCGCCCAGGAGCTGGAGGAGCACGGCCGCATCTACGGCTACCGCTTCCGCCCCGCCGGCAAGCTGGTGGGCAAGCCCATCCAGGAGTATGAGGGCAAGTGCATCGAGGCCAAGGCCTTCCAGGTCATGATCGACAACAACCTGGACTTCGACATCGCCCTGTATCCCTACGAGCTGGTCACCTACGGCGAGACCGGCCAGGTCTGCCAGAACTGGATGCAGTACCGCCTCATTAAGAAGTATCTTGAGGTCATGACCGACGAGCAGACCCTGGTGGTCATGTCCGGCCACCCCCTGGGCCTGTTCCACAGCCACAAGATGGCCCCCCGCTGCATCATCTCCAACGGCCTGATGGTGGGCATGTATGACAACCAGAAGGACTTCAACCGGGCCGCCGCCATCGGCGTTGCCAACTACGGCCAGATGACCGCCGGCGGCTGGATGTATATCGGCCCCCAGGGCATCGTCCACGGCACCTTCAACACCCTGCTCAACGCCGGCCGCCTGAAACTGGGCATCCCCGAGGACGGCAACCTGGCCGGCCGCCTGTTCGTCACCGCCGGTCTGGGCGGCATGTCGGGCGCTCAGGGCAAGGCCGCTGAGATCGCCGGCGCCGCCTCCATCATCGCCGAGGTGGACGACTCCCGCATCGAGACCCGCTACACCCAGGGTTGGGTCAGCCACCGCACCGCCAGCCTGGAGGAGGCCGTGAAGATCGCCCAGGACCACCAGGCCAAGAAGGAGCCCTGCGCCGTCGCCTACCACGGCAACGTGGTGGACCTGCTGGAGTACCTCCTGGAGAAGGATGTCCACGTGGACCTGCTGTCCGACCAGACCTCCTGCCACGTCCCCTACGACGGCGGCTACTGCCCCCAGGGCCTGTCCTTCGAGGAGCGCACCAAGATGCTGGACGAGGACCCCGAGCAGTTCGCCAAGCTGGTTGACAAGACCCTCCAGCACCACTATGAGCTGGTGTGCAAGCTCCACGACAAGGGCACCTACTTCTTCGACTACGGCAACGCCTTCCTCAAGGCCGTGTACGACACCGGCATCAAGTCCATCTGCAAGAACGGCGAGAACGACCTGGACGGCTTTATCTTCCCCTCCTACGTGGAAGACATTCTCGGTCCCTGCCTGTTCGACTACGGCTACGGTCCCTTCCGCTGGTGCTGCCTGAGCCGCAACCCCGAGGACCTGGACAAGACCGACGCCGCCGCCGCCGAGTATATCAAGGCCCACAACCGCCGTTATCAGGACTATGACAACTATGTCTGGTGCCGGGACGCCAAGCAGAACAAGCTGGTTGTGGGTACCCAGTGCCGCATCCTGTATCAGGATGCCATGGGCCGCATGAACATCGCTCTGAAGTTCAACGAGATGGTCCGCAACGGCGAGATCGGCCCCGTCATGCTGGGCCGCGACCACCACGACACCGGCGGAACCGACTCCCCCTTCCGTGAGACCTCCAACATCAAGGACGGCTCCAACATCATGGCCGAGATGGCTACCCAGTGCTACGCCGGCAACGCCGCTCGCGGCATGAGCCTCATCGCCCTGCACAACGGCGGCGGCGTGGGCATCGGCAAGTCCATCAACGGCGGCTTCGGCATGGTGCTGGACGGCTCCGAGCGGGTGGACACCATTCTGAAGATGTCCATGCCTTGGGACACCATGATCGGCGTCTCCCGCCGCAACTGGGCCGGCAACCCCAACTCCATGTCCACCGTGGCCGAGTACAACGAGATGTTCGCCGGTCAGGACCACATCACCCTGCCCTACCTGGCTGACGACGCCGTCGTCGCCGAGGCGCTGAAGAGCATCCAGGGCTGAGCATCGGACACCACACATAACGGCGCGCCGGGTCGTCGCGCCCGACCAAAATAAACCATTGTGAAAGAGGGGGCGTCCCAAAACGCCCCCTCTTTTGGAAAGGAATGGGCAACATGAAAACCATTGTCACCAACATCGGTATGCTGGCTACCCCCAAGGGGAGCGGCCCCAAGAAGGGCCCGGAGCAGGGCAAAATCGAGATTTTGAAGGACGCCTGGGTCCTGATGGAGGACGGTCTCGTCTCCCAGGTGGGCACAGGCCCCGCTCCGGCGGCGGACCAGACCATCGACGCCCAGGGCCACCTGGTCACCCCCGGCCTGGTGGACGCCCACACCCACCTCATCTTCGGCGGCTGGCGGCAGAATGAGCTGGGCATGAAGCTCCACGGCAAGACCTATCTGGAGATTCAGAACGCCGGCGGCGGCATCCAGTCCACCACCAACGCCACCCGTCAGGCCACCGAGGAGGAGCTGACCCAGAAGGCCGCCCAGGCCCTGGACGAGATGATGGGCTTCGGCGTGACCACCATGGAGGCCAAGAGCGGCTACGGCCTGGCTACCGAGCATGAGCTGAAGGCCCTGCAAGTCATCAAGAATCTGAACGACCGCCACGCCATGGACATTGTGGCTACCTTCATGGGGGCCCACCTGGTCCCCGCCGAGTACAAGGCCAACCGGGCCGAGTATATCCGGCTGGTGTGCGAGGAGATGATGCCCAAGGTGAAGGAGCAGGGCATCGCCAAATACTGCGACGTGTTCTGCGAGGCCGACACCTTCACCATGGAGGAGTCCCGTCAGGTGCTGGAGGCCGGTCTGAAATACGGCCTGACCCCCAAGATCCACGCCGACGAGATCGAGGCCATCGGCGGCTCCCAGCTGGCCGGTGAGATCGGCGCCATCTCCGCCGAGCACCTCATCGTCTGCCCCCCCGAGGGCATCGCCAGTATGGCTAAGGGCGGTACCATCGCCTGCCTCCTCCCCGCCACCAGCTTCTATCTGGGGGCCGTCTTCGCCCCCGCCCGGGACATGGTCAACGCCGGCGTCCCCGTGGCGATGGCTACCGACTTCAACCCCGGCTCCTGCCCCTGCCTCAACCTCCAGTTTGTCATCAACCTGGGCTGTCTCAAGTATAAGCTCACCCCGGAGGAGGTCCTCACCGCCGTCACCCTCAACGCCGCCTCCGCCATCGGCATGGCGGACAAGGTGGGCTCCCTGGAGCCGGGCAAGCAGGGCGACCTGGTGATCTGGGACGCCCCTGACCTGGACTACATCTGCTACCGCATGGGCAGCAACCTGGTCCGGTCGGTGGTCAAGAAAGGGGCCGTGGTGCGCTGATGGACCGCACCGACTACCAGATTCTGAACCTGCTCCAGCGGGACAGCCGCACCACCCTGAAGTGCATCGGCGACCAGGTAGGCCTCACCGCCCCCGCCGTCTCCGAGCGCATCCGGCGCATGGAGGAGAAGGGGGTCATTAAGGGGTTCAGCATCCGGGTGGACCGCAATCTGCTGGACAGCAACATGACCGGCTTTATTCTGGTGGCTCCCAACCCGGAGAAGTACAACCAGTTCTGCCAGTTCTGCGAGAACACCCCCTCCATCCTGGCCCACCACCATGTTATCGGCGTGTTCAACGCTTTCCTGCGCTTCGCCGTGAAGGACACCCTGGAGCTGGATAAGCTGCTCGCCTCCATCAAGCAGTTCGGAGACTCCCAGACTTCTGTAGAACTGGGGGCCTATTTTGAGCAAAAGGACGTTCCTCTGCCCAAATAGCCGGCCCGCAACCAACAGTTGCGGCAATTTCCAAGCGGACTTGATTGCTTTTCTCCCCTCATTCCGCTATCATGAGGTGGAAAACGAGAGGAGGTCAAGTCTATGACCATGGCAGAAAAAATCCTATCCCTTCGCACGGAGCGGGGGATGTCCCAAGACGATTTGGCGGAAAGGCTGGCGGTCTCCCGGCAGAGTGTAAGCAAGTGGGAGACCGGCCAGTCCACCCCCGACCTGGATAAGATTATACGCTTGGCCGACCTGTTCGGCCTGACCGTAGATGAGCTGGTCCGGGACGGGGAGCGCCCCCAGCCCCCGGAGCCGCCCCAGTCCCAGGTGGTCTATGTGGAACGGAAATGGGAGCCGCCTGAATTGACGGCAGTACAAAAAATTGGCCTTATTTTTGAAGTGGCAGGCACGGCGCTTACAATAATAGGTCTTTTAGGTGAGGATTGGCCGCTGGTTTATAAGATGGCGCCTCTGGTTTTCCTCAGCCTGCCCTTGCTGCTGGCAAAAAAGCACCCCTGGCTGACCCTGTGCTGGGTCCTGATGGCCCTGAGCTTCGTATTCCTCAGACCCCAGCAGACAGCGTGGGGGTTAGTGGACGGCCTGGAGCATCTGTATTATTATTTCAAATTGCAGGACCCCCACTACTCCAGCTATGCCGCCAGCTCCGACCATTCCGATCTGCTCTTTATGGGTATTGTTGGGATCGTCCGGGGATTGCTGACCCTGGCTCTGATCGTCTTCACCGGTCGGGCCTGCGGCAAGGCGTGGAAAGAGAAACGATTCCCGGAGAAGGACGGCTGAAAGGCCGTCCTTTTTTGTGCTCTCCCGCCGCTTTTCCGGTTTACAACCGCTCCATCCTGTGTTAAAATGGTACGACTTAAACAAAGGAGCGTTCTGCCTTGGCCTACAACTTTTTCCCTATGATCTCCCGGATGCGGTACATCAACCGCTGGGGCCTGATGCGCAACACCCGGCTGGAGAACATCCAGGAGCACTCCCATCAGGTGGCCGTCCTGGCCCACGCCCTGGCCGTCATTGAGAACCGGTATTTCGGCGGTCAGATCGACCCGGGGGCGGTAGCGGTGGCGGCACTGTACCACGACGCCAGCGAGATCCTCACCGGCGACATGCCCACCCCCATCAAATACGACAACCCGGACATCCAGTCCGCCTATAAGGACGTGGAGGCGGTGGCGGAAAAAAAGCTGTTGTCCATGCTCCCCCCCGACCTGCGCCCCGATTTCGAGGAGGCCGTCACCATCCCGAACCCGGAAATTCACGCCATCGTCAAGGCGGCGGACAAGCTGTCCGCCTACCTCAAGTGCGTGGAGGAGCTGAAAGCGGGCAACACGGAATTCCGAAAGGCCAAGGAGCAGACCTACGCCGCCCTGTGCCAGAACCAGAGCCCCGCCCTGAAATACTTTATGGAACACTTCCTGGAAGGGTTTGAGCTCACGTTGGATGAATTGAACTGACCGTAGGGCGCGACGACCCGGCGCGCCGTTTTCAACAGGCAAATCAACGCGGCGTGCCGGGTCGTCACGCCCTACAAAACGTCAAAAGAAAGGAATCTCGCTATGAAAGCCATCGTCACCGTCATCGGCAAGGACCGGGTGGGCATCACCGCCGCCGTGTGCTCCCTGCTGGCCAAGTACAACATCAACATTCTGGACATCACCCAGACCGTTTTGCAGGAGTTCTTCACCATGGTCATGCTGGTGGACACCGCCGCCTGTGAAAAATCCATCGGCGATCTGACCGATATCCTGGCCCAGGCCGGTCAGGAGGAGGACCTGTCCATCCGCATCCAGCGGGAGGACATTTTTAACGCCATGCACCGAATTTAAAAAACGCCGCGTGTAGGGGCGGCTATCAGCCGCCCGCTGACACGATAATTTACCATGTAATAGTCGGGCGGATAATATCCGCCCCTACAGGTTTGCCATAGGAGGCTTATTCTCATGCTCAACCAACACGAAATCATGCAGACCATCCAGATGATCGACCAGCAGCATCTGGACGTGCGCACCATCACCATGGGCATCTCCCTGCTGTCCTGCGCTCACAGCGACGTGAAAACCTCCTGTGACAAGGTGTACGACAAAATCACAAAATACGCCGAAAACCTGGTCGCCACCGGCGAGGCCATCGAGAAGGAGTTCGGCATCCCCATTGTCAACAAGCGCATCTCGGTAACCCCCATCGCCCTGGTGGCCGCGGCGGCGGAGACGGACAGCTACGTCCCCTACGCTCAGGCCCTGGACCGGGCGGCTAAGACCTGCGGCGTCAACTTCATCGGCGGCTTCTCCGCCCTGGTCCAGAAGGGGATGACCGACGCCGACCGCATCCTCATCCGCTCCATCCCCGAGGCCCTGGCCACGACGGAGATCGTCTGCGCCTCCGTCAACGTGGGCTCTACAAAGGCGGGCATCGACATGGACGCGGTGGCCCTCATGGGCAGGACCATTAAGGACCTGGCGGAGAAAACCGCCGATAAGGGCGGCTTCGGCTGCGCCAAGCTGGTGGTGTTCTGCAACGCCGTGGAGGACAACCCCTTTATGGCCGGCGCGTTTCACGGGGTAGGCGAGCCGGAAAAGGTTATCAACGTAGGCGTCTCCGGTCCCGGTGTGGTCTACCACGCCCTCCAGGAGGTGAAGGGCAAGCCCTTCGACGTGGTGGCCGAGACGGTGAAAAAGACCGCCTTCCGCATCACCCGCATGGGCCAGCTGGTGGCTCAGGAGGCCAGCCGGAGGCTGGACACCCCCTTCGGCATCGTGGACCTGTCCCTGGCCCCCACCCCCGCCATCGGAGACAGCGTGGCCCGTATCCTGGAGGAGATGGGCCTGGAGGTCTGCGGCACCCACGGCACCACCGCCGCCCTGGCCCTGCTCAACGACGCGGTGAAGAAGGGGGGCGTTATGGCCTCCTCCCATGTGGGCGGTCTGTCCGGCGCTTTTATCCCCGTCAGCGAGGACGAGGGTATGATCGCCGCCGCCCGGTCCGGGGCCCTCACCCTGGACAAGCTGGAGGCTATGACCTGTGTCTGCTCCGTGGGACTGGACATGATCGCCGTCCCCGGCGACACCCCCGCCGAGACCATCTCCGCCATCATCGCCGACGAGGCCGCCATCGGCATGGTCAACTCCAAGACCACCGCCGTGCGCATCATCCCCGCCCCCGGCTGCACCGTGGGAGACACGGTGGAGTTCGGCGGCCTGCTGGGCTCCGCTCCCATCCAGCCCGTCCACCCCTTCTCCGCCAAGGAATTTGTGGACCGGGGTGGCCGCATCCCCGCCCCTATGCAGAGTCTGAAAAACTAGTTTCCCCCTCATGCCGCCCGAATGGGCGGCATGTCAGCCTGTCGAAAAAGTCTGCCTTTTGGCAGACATTTTCATGTAAAGATGATAAAATAGGGCGTAAGGGGTGAGGGAAATGTTGGAGCGAGGGAAAAATGAGCGAGGGGTCATAGAAATGGTGGACACAGAAAGCCTGGTGCCACCCGAACATCTATTGCGGCAGGTGGATGCAGCGGTAGATTTCGAGAAATTGTACGAAATCGTGGAGCCGTTGTACAGTGAAGAAGAGGGCCGGCGGAGCATCGACCCAGTGGTGCTGTTCAAAATCGTATTGCTGCAGCATTTGGATGGGAATACCTCTTTGCGGGGAACGCTGCGCAGAGCCCAGACAGATGTAGCATACCGGTGGTTTCTGCGATACACGCTGAGTGAGGAGCTGCCCCATTTTTCCACGGTGAGCTACAACTTCCGGCACCGGTACACTCCGGAAACGATAGAGTTGGTGTTTCAGTGGATATTGGAGGAGGCGGGCAGTGCGGGAGCACTGACCCCGGCGGCGGTATTTATAGATGGGACACACATCAAAGCCAGCGCAAATCTGAAGAAGAAAATGAAGCAGGAGGTACCAGCAGCGGCAAAACGATACCAGGAAGAACTGCTGGCGGAAGTGAACGCGGACCGGGAGGCTCATGGAAAAAAGCCACTGGATGATGAAGAAGAACCACCCAAAGCTGGAGGGAAGAAACAGGACAACACCTCAAAAAAGAAGCAGAGCCGGAGGAAGAAAGCGGCAAAAAAGCAGAAAACAATAACGGTATCCACCACAGACCCGGAGGGTGGAATGTTCCACAAAGGGGAGCACGAGCGGTGCTTTGCTTATGAGGCCCATACCGCCTGTGACAAGAGCGGTTACGTATTGGAAACAGTGGTCACCCCCGGAAATGTCCATGACAGCGTGGCATTTGACGATGTTTACGACAAATTGATTCAATCGTTTCCAGAGGTTGAGACAGTGGTGGCGGACGCTGCCTACAAGACCCCGCATATCTGCAAAAAGGTATTTCGAGATGGCCGGGTATTGTCTACAGCCTACAAGCGGCCCATGACGATGAAGGGTGGACATCCCTGGTGGTCTTACGTCTATGATGAATATTATGACTGCGTGATCTGCCCGGAATACCACATCCTGTCCTACCACACCACCAACCGGGATGGATACCGTGAATACCGCAGCGACCCAAAAATCTGTGCCCAATGTCCCTCCCGGCATTTATGCACCCGCTCAAAAAACTGCGTGAAGACTGTCCTGCGGCACATCTGGAAGGGCTATGAGGAACTGGCCGATGATGCCAGCTACACCCCGGAGTACAAGCAACTCTATGCAAGGCGCAAAGAGACCATTGAGCGAGTTTTGCCGATGCAAAAGAAAAACACGCCATGCGCTATACCGTTTACCGTGGTCTGGCCCAGGTTTCCAACTGGGTGAGGCTTAAATTTGCTGCCATGAACCTCAAAAAGTTGGCAAGATGGAAAGCCAGAAAGCGCTTTGCTCCGCCTTCCTCCACACCCTCCTCCTACATTTTATTCCTCATTAACGTTGTGCCCTGTCTGGCTTCATTACCAGACAGGCCATTTTTCGACAAGCTGGAGGGCCGTCCAGGAAATTGGACGGCCCTCTCTCATGGCGGTAGAAATAGAGTACAGGCAGAAAAATATGATACCCGGAAGTCCAGATTTTCTGCTCAGATTTTGCATAGCATAAAACAAAGAATAAAAGCTGTGGGCAATTAGGAAAATCTTAAGAAATTATCATTGAAAAAACAATGGGTTACAAAAGGAAATCTGATATAATGGTTAAAATTCACCACAGAAAAGAGGTAAGTGAAATGGCTAATCGGATTTTAGTTGTAGATGATGAAGCTGAAATTGCCGACCTGATTGAAGCCTATCTGACCGGCGAGAATTACACAGTATTCAAATTCTACTCGGCAACGGAAGCCCTTGCGTGTATCAACACCACGGAGCTTGACCTCGCTATTCTGGATGTGATGATGCCGGAAATAGACGGGTTTGCGCTGTGCCAGAAGATACGGGAAAAGTACACCTGGCCCATTATCATGCTGACGGCCAAGGATGAAGAAACGGACAAAATCGCTGGGCTGACCCTGGGGGCTGACGACTATGTAACCAAGCCCTTCCGCCCTCTGGAGCTGATGGCCAGGGTGAAATCCCAACTGCGCCGGTATCACAGGTACAACCCTGCCCATTCAGACAGTGGCGAAGCGCCCCCTTCCGCTCCAGTGGACACCATCGCCTGCGGTGAATTGACCATGAATATCAAAGCGCACACCTGTTTCCTGGACGAAAAACCACTGGTGCTGACCCCTACGGAATTTTCCATTCTGCGTATCCTTCTGGAGAACGCCGGGAATGTGGTCAGCTCAGAAGAACTGTTTCACAAAATCTGGCAGGACGAGTATTACAGCAAATCCAACAACACCATCACCGTCCACATACGCCATCTGCGGGAAAAGCTGGGGGACAGCATGGACAAGCCCAGGTTTATCAAAACGATATGGGGGGTAGGGTATAAAATTGAAAACTGATCGAAAGGACGAGTATTCCGCATTCCAGGCAACTCTCATACGGCGGGTGGGCGGCAGCGTTGCGCTCTCCATTACGATTGTCATGGCAATGTATCTGCTGTTCTGGAAGCGGCGGATGGGGAACTGGATCGTATGGTTTCTGCAAAATATTCTGCAAATGGATTTTTATGACGCCTATAATTTTTATGGTGACTACTTCCGGGGCAACAAGGATCGTTTTTTTATTGCGGCTATTACAATCGTTTTTGCCGTGCTGTTGTGGCGGGTGTTCCGGGGGATGACCCGCTATTTTGAGGAAATCAATCAAGGTATCGAGACGCTGTTGGCTGACGATGAAAACCAAATCCAACTCTCGCCGGAAATGCTGCCCTTTGAGCGGAAGCTGAACACGGTAAAGCGGACGCTGGCGGAGCGAAAAGCGGAAACAGCCCTGGCGGAACAGCGGAAGGACGAGCTGGTGATGTATCTGGCCCACGATATTCGCACGCCCCTCACGTCTGTGATCGGCTACCTCAATCTGTTGGAGGAGGAGCCAAATATGCCCGGGGAGCAACGGGCCAAGCGTGTCCATATCGCGTTGGAAAAGGCTTACCGGCTGGAGGCCATGATCAACGAGTTTTTTGAGATCACCCGGTACAATTCCCAGCAGATCACCTTGTCCAAGGAAACGATTGACCTGTACTATATGCTGGTGCAGCTATCCGATGAATTGTCCCCGGTCTTTGCCCCCAGGGGAAACACCGTCGCATTACATTTGGCCGAGGATTTGACAGTGGAGGCCGATCCGGAAAAGCTGGCCCGAGTGTTCAGCAACATTCTGAAAAATGCGGCATCGTACAGCTACCCCCGCACTGAGATCACGATCTCCGCAGAAAAATCGGAACATGAGGTCACCATTCAATTTCAGAACAGCGGCGAGGATATTCCCGGCGAGGCTTTGGCGTCTCTCTTTGACAAGTTCTACCGGGCGGACAAATCCCGTTCCTCCGACACAGGCGGCACAGGGCTGGGCTTGGCTATCGCCAAGGAGATCGTGGTACTTCATGGCGGGACAATCAGCGCAACCAGCAAAAACCATGTTGTTACATTCACAATTTCTCTGCCGCTGGCACATTAGGAAAATCTCTATATTTTCTTAGGAATGAATCAATTTCATCTTAAAGCACTCTATGCTCCTGTTCAGTACAATCATGCTGACAGGAGCATTTCTCTGTCAGACTGACAACAGGAAGGAGCGCATTATGGGAAGAAAACGGTTGACACAGTTTTTTCCGTGCCTGCTGCCGCTGCGGAAAAAACAGAAGATATTCTGCTACTATATGGGAATGAGGTTAGACCATAACCGCTATTCAAAAACACGCTCCGACATGATGCTGTCCCATCCGCTCTTTCATGCAAACTGGCCTCTTTATAACTATAAAACGGGCTATGAGCTGGCCTACCAGGAGAACAAGGCTTACAACTGCAAACTGGCGGCAAAGGTGCTTGATCGGCTGATGATCGCCCCCGGCGAGACGTTTTCCTTCTGGAACGCTGTGCGGGGCGCAGATCAGGAAACGGCCTATAAAAACGGGTATGTTCTGTCTGACGGACGGCTCCAGCTTCTGCCGGGGGGCGGGCTGTGCCAAATGAGCAGTTTTCTGTACTGGCTGTTCCTGCATACCCCGCTGACTATCACGGAACAGCATACCCACGGGATCGACCTCCATCTCAATATGCCCGGTATTCCACAGGGCATCGACGCGGCGGTGGCCGAGGGCTGGCTGGATTTGAAGGTCAAGAACAACACAGCCCACACATTTCAGCTCCTGGTTGCTGTTGACAGCCATAACATGAGCGGTGCGGTGCTGTCGGATACAAGGCTGCGGCCTGTCTGCCAAAAACAAATTAGTTAAATCTCCCCACTATATTAGGATTTTCTTAGGAAATAAACAACTTCATATTAAAGTTCCAAGTGCCTCTGTCCAGTAGAATCAATGCTGACAGGGGCACTTTTGCTCGACGTTTGAAAGGAGCTTTTTATGATGGAAGAAAAAATGATGCAAGTCCGTAACGACCGCCCGCGCCGCAGTCAAAAGCGCCGAAAAAGGCGTTTCCCCTGGGGAGACCTTGCGGCGACACTGCTGGCAGCCGCCATTTGCGTGTATGTCTTTCTGTCCTTTGGTGAAACGACGCCCGAGGGGGAGGCGCCGGTAAGGGGCGCGTCCACTCCGACCACGGCCAGGGTGCAGGACGACCTGCAAGCGGCCCAAACGGATGTCGACTGGGAACTGCTGCTGGTAAACTATGAGAACGCCGTCCCGGAAAGCTATGAGATCAGCCTGGCGGAAGTACACGGCGGGGAAAAGGTGGATGAACGTATTCTCGCTTCTCTGACGGAAATGCTGGAGGCCGCGAAGGAGGGAAACCTGGGACAGCTTCCGGTAGTGGTGTCCGGCTACCGTACCCATGAAAAGCAAAAGAGCCTTTTTGACAACAAGGTCGCTAAGTTTCAGAAGCAGGGGTACGCCAAGGACGAAGCGAAGGAGGCGGCAAAGGGATGGGTGGCTCTCCCGGGATACAGCGAGCACCAAGTCGGGCTGGCGGTGGACATCAACGGAGCCACCTACGACCTCTATTTCTGGCTTCAGGAGAACAGCTACAAGTATGGTTGTCAACTTCCTTTAAAAAAGGAGCGCCGCTCTTGTACTTGGCCGGGGTCGGGATAAAATGCGCCCCGGTCTCCTCATAGAACCGCTGCTGGTCAGCAAGCATCTGGTTCCAGATGTACCGGCAGCACCCGAAGGTCTTTTCAAACAGCTCCGCCTGGGCCTCAGTGGGATAGAGCCGGACCTTGAGGGTGATGTACTGAATGACCTGCCCTTCAGCGGCCTTTACTTTCCGCGCCATTCCTGTCCCCACCTCCGTCCCGGCCCGGCCAGGTTGTATACAACCTGGCCGCACTTTTATCGGTTTTAAATTAAAAATTGCGAGGTATACTTCGTTCTGCCGTATTTTTTCATATAATACTGTCATCCCAAAGGGAAAGAGAGAAGGGGCGGGATGCCGGATACGATGCACAGTTATGCCCGCGTATCCACCCGAAGCCAGAAAGAGGAACGGCAGGCAGCCGCCCTGCGGGAGTTCCGCTTTGCTTTTCGCGGCCCATGTCCCAGCATATCAAGCGTGGTTTTGCCGTGATCTCGGAAAAAGACCTCGCATGGGGCGAAAGGAGATCACCGGTTATCTGGACGCCCGTAGCGCTGCCCGCACGGAAGAAAACATTTGCTCCAAAAGAAAAAATTCACGTCGTACCAAGAGCGATTCACGTCGTTCCTATTGAATGCGCTCCTTAAAACCGATAAACTGAACCCAAGTGCCAATCGTTTATCGCAGACTACATGCGAAACAAGGAGGTCAATTATGAAAAGACGAATTGTAAGCATCCTCGCCGCTCTGGCCCTGTGTCTGGGCCTCCTGCCGGGGACGGCGTGGGCCGCGGAGGGGGACGCCGGCCCGGTCACCATCACGGACAATGACGGCCAATCGGTCACCCTGGTGGCCGGGAAATATTATGTAATCAACGACGGAGACAGCGGAGGCGGCGTAACAGAGCAGGCCGATGCGCCGGCAGGCAAAGCATACCTGACCTACGCCGACGGCGTCCTGACCGTCTTTGGCAGTCGCGGTTATGTATATATATGCGGTAAAATGACCCTCAGCGGCGATCTGAAGGTGGCCGGTGACCCCACCGCACAGAACAACGTAAATTTGACTCTGACCCGGACGGGAGACAGCGGCCCGACACTCTCCCTGAACGGGCACACCCTGACCTTGGAGAAAGTTGTGTACTTCGAGGTTTTGAGCGATGATCAGCCCGCCGTAGACGGGGGCACGATTCGATTTACCAAGTTGTTCGGAAATAGCATAATTTCTATCAACTCCGAAAATGCCAACGCGGTAAGCGGAGACCTGGCGGTGGAAAAGGCTCAGATGGTCATGATTGGCGGTGTGCTTCCCGTGTTCCAAAGCCTGGATGTAAAAGAATGCGACGGAGTGGGGATTTCCCCCGATTCCAATAACGCCACAGAGCTGTCAAGCGTCATCGACAAAATCACAATCGACCGCCCCATTTCTTTGAGTGTGTATGGCAAATACGTAGACGGCGCAGAACCTATAAAGATAGAGGGAGTCATGACAACCGACGGCAAAATCTGGGCCGAGGGCTGGGGATTTGATTCCGGCACCCATTTTATAGACTCCAGCGTTACCACCCCCACCGCCTACAGGGTCGGGGATGGCTGGGCGTTCTACACGCCCGGGGCGGAGGGCACCCCCGCCAAGCTGACCCTGGACGGAGCCTCCTACAACGGGACGATCAATATTCAGCAAGCCGATTCCGTCCAGCTGGAGCTGAAGGGCGAAAACGAGGTAACGAAACTCGGGGCAGCCGCCCTGACGCTGACCGGGAACGGCAGCTTCACGGGAATTTTCTCTAGCGAGACCTCCTTTACAAACAACTTCACGGGCACGCTGAACGCGGTGGTGGAATGCCCCGCGCGCACCTACACCGTGTACGGGGACCGCAGCACATCAGATTTCTCCGCGAGGGGAGTTACGTGCTCCGAACGCACCCCTCTCACAATCACCAACGGAGCGACGCTGACGGTCCCCGAAGACAATCCGGTTACTATCATAGACCTCGAGGGTCTGAAAAACCACGGGACCATCGTCAACGAGGGGGAGATCACAATATCATCTGATTCCCTGGGCACGCCAAACCTTGGAACCATTGTCAACAACGGCGGGGTAACAATCTACCCGACGGTGGACATCACCGGGGAGGAGATGTCCGCGTTTATCAAGGGCATGGGCCTCTCCGGCACCGGAACGGTGACGGTGGAGAAGACGGACGCAGGGGGCAACAAGGTTACGGAAAACTACACCAACGGCGGCTTGAAGCTGCTGGACCCGCCGGGGACGGATGGGAAGCTGGATTTGAGCAACGCTGATACTGAGGATACCTCCAACTGGGATACCCAAGGCTACAAATGGACAGACGTGAAGAAAGACACCGACGATAACATCACCAGCGGGACCCTGACCATTGCCGAGGGCTTCAACGCCACGAGCGTAACCCTCCCCGACGCCGCCGTGACTATTGTGACCGAGGGCGAGAGCTGTATTGGCGAGCTGGCTCCTGGCGGCGGAAGCGGTCCGCAGAAAACAGAGCTGACCTTCGCCGGACCGGGAGTGCTGACCGTTAATGAGCGTATAAATCTTGCCGGCGGTGCTGGCAACGCCATCACGGTGGACGAGGGTGCGACTGTTGAGGCCCGAAATGGTATTTATGTTGGAGTGACCGGTGAGGACAGCGTCACGGTAAACGGAACTCTGACTGTGCAGAGAGAAGAGTCCTCCGCCATAAGCGCCGGAAAGGTGGAAGTGGGAAATAGCGGCGTCTTGGAGGCCTCCGGGAAATGCGGGGTAGAGCTTCACGGCGTGGCCACCGGTGGAACTCTCAGCTTCTCCAACCTGTTCACCGTCGCCGGAAACGGCCGCTTCACCGCCGACTGCTCGGATTATAATGTGAGGGTGCAGTCTTCGGGAGATTTTCCCGAGGGGACCACCGCAGAGGGCGCAATCAGTCTTGGAGAAGATTTTCTGCCTTTGGACTGCGAGCTGAAGCTGGATACCACAAAACGGCAAATCAACCTTGTCAAGACAGGCACGGACGAGATATACACCGGCCCCATAACGATACATCAGAGACACACGTGGGATGAGGCCGTATGGGCAAACGACGGCGACACCCACTGGCACCCCTGCATATTTGAGGGCTGCGACAAGAGAAACAGCGAAGCGGCGCATACCCCCGGCGAAGATTATGGGTCTGACAACGACGAGCATTGGCAGATATGCACGGTGTGCGGCAGTGAGACCGGCAGGACGCCGCACAGCTCTGCCGGAGACTATGGGTATGACGAAACCAGCCACTGGCAGGAGTGCGTCTGCGGCCGGAAGCTTGATTCCGAGGAGGCCCACACCCTCGGAGAGGAGTATATGTTTGACAGCGACGAGCATTGGCGGATATGCACGGTATGCAGCTGCGAGACCGGCAGAGCGGCGCATATCTACGACGACAGCAGCGACACGGAGTGCGGCGGCTGCGGCTATGTCCGCACAATAAGCTCCGGTGGTTCCGGCGGCAGCGGCCCGAGCACCTATCCCGTGAACATCGAAGAGACGGAGCACGGCAAAATCAGCGCCAGACCCTCCAGAACCTCCCGGGGGACGCGGGTCACCCTGACCGTCACACCCGACGAGGGCTATGTCACAAGCGCCCTCACCGTCACGGACAAGAACGGCGAGACCCTTGCGCTGACCGAGGCCGGCGGCGGGAAATACACCTTTGTCATGCCCTCCGGCAGTGTGAGCATCCGGGCCGAGTTCGGCAGAATCGCCGGCGGATATGAGGACTGCCCGAAGGACAGCACCTGCCCCATCTGGGCCTTTACTGACGCGGATGCCACCGCCTGGTATCATGACGGCGTGCATTACTGCCTTGAAAACGGCCTTATGAACGGCTTTGGCGGCGGCGTCTTCGGCCCTGAGAAGCCCGTCACCCGCGCGCAGCTGGTCCAGATTCTCCACAACCGTGAGGGCCGTCCCCCGGTCAATTACCTGACGCAATTTGAGGATGTGCCCGGCGGCGCGTGGTACGCCGGGGCGGTGCGCTGGGCCGCGTCCGAGGGCGTTGTCTCCGGCTACAGCAGCGATAAGTTCGGCCCCGACGACAATATCACCCGCGAGCAGCTGGCCGTCATGCTCTGGCGCTTCGCGGGCAGTCCCGAGGCCGCGGGCGGGCTGGAGTTCACCGACGTGGACGCCGTAAGCGATTACGCGCTGGAGGCCATGCGCTGGGCGGCTGAAAACGGCATAATCTACGGCAAGACCGGCGGCGTGCTCGACCCCCAGGGGAGCGCCACCCGCGCCGAAGCCGCGGCCATGCTCATGCGGTTTTTGACCAAATGAAGGTTATCTGAAGTCCGGTCCGCGCCATACACAGGTTCAAGCGATTCTGGATAATTACTCTGCGTAACAAACAGCGGGGCATGGTGTTTCCATGCCCCGCTCAGCCTGTCGAAAAAGTCTGCCTTTTGGTAGACTTTTTCATGTAAAGATGATAAAATAGGGAGTAAGGGGTGAGGGAAATGTTGGAGCGAGGGAAAAATGAGCGAGGGGTCATAGAAATGGTGGACACAGAAAGCCTGGTGCCGCCCGAACATCTATTGCGGCAGGTGGATGCAGCGGTAGATTTCGAGAAATTGTACGAAATCGTGGAGGCGTTGTACAGCGAAGAAGAGGGCCGGCGGAGCATCGACCCAGTGGTGCTATTCAAAATCGTATTGCTGCAGCATCTGGATGGGAATGTATCTTTGCGGGGAACGTTGCGCAGAGCCCAGACAGATATAGCATACCGGTGGTTTTTGCGATACACGCTGAGTGAGGAGCTGCCCCATTTTTCCACGGTGAGTTACAACTTCCGGCACCGGTTTACTTCAGAAACCATAGAGGCAGTATTTCGATGGATATTGGAGGAGGCGGGCAGTGCGGGAGCACTGACCCCGGCGGCGGTATTTATAGATGGGACACACATCAAAGCCAGCGCAAATCTGAAGAAGAAAATGAAGCAGGAAGTACCGGCAGCGGCAAAACGATACCAGGAAGAACTGCTGGCGGAAGTGAACGCGGACCGGGAGGCTCATGGAAAAAAGCCACTGGATGATGAAGAAGAACCACCCAAAGCTGGAGGGAAGAAACAGGACAATACCTCAAAAAAGAAGCAGGCCCGGAGGAAGAAAGAGGCGAAAAAGCAGAAAACAGTAACGGTATCCACCACAGACCCGGAGAGTGGAATGTTCCAAAAAGGGGAGCACAAGCGGTGCTTTGCTTATGAGGCCCATACCGCCTGTGACAAGAGCGGTTACGTATTGGAAACAGTGGTCACCCCCGGAAATGTCCATGACAGCGTGGCGTTTGACGATGTTTACGACAAATTGATTCAATCGTTTCCAGAGGTGGAAACAGTGGTGGCAGATGCCGCCTACAAGACCCCGCATATTTGCAAAAAGGTATTTCGAGATGGCCGGGTATTGTCTACAGCCTACAAGCGGCCCACGACGATGAAGGGTGGACATCCCTGGTGGTCTTACGTCTACGATGAATATTATGACTGCGTGATCTGCCCAGAATACCACATCCTGTCCTACCGCACCACCAACCGGGATGGATACCGTGAATACCGCAGCGATCCGACAATTTGTGCCCAGTG
The DNA here is from genome assembly GCA_000492175.2 of Firmicutes bacterium ASF500. Taxonomy (NCBI): domain Bacteria; kingdom Bacillati; phylum Bacillota; species Firmicutes bacterium ASF500. The sequence continues at coordinate 1,858,928 of CP097573.1, forward strand.
CCCCACCCGGCATTTATGTACAAAATCCAAAAGCTTCGTAAAGACTGTCCTGCGGCACATCTGGAAGGGCTATGAGGAACTGGCCGATGATGCCAGGTACACCCCGGAGTACAAGCAGCTCTATGCAAGGCGCAAAGAGACCATTGAGCGAGTTTTTGCCGATGCAAAAGAAAAACACGCCATGCGCTATACCGTTTACCGTGGTCTGGCCCAGGTTTCCAACTGGGTGAGGCTTAAATTTGCTGCCATGAACCTCAAAAAGTTGGCAAGATGGAAAGCCAGAAAGCGCTTTGCTCCGCCTTCCTCCACACCCTCCTCCTACATTTTATTCCTCATTAACGTTGTGGCCTGTCTGGTAATGAAGCCAGACAGGGCATTTTTCGACAAGCTGAGCGGGGCATGGTGTTTCCATGCCCCGCTGTTTGCTGCCAAAGTCTGGCGCACAAATATGCGGCGGTATTGCGGGGTGCCTTGTGTGCTTTTTTACTGCGGCATATTTGGTAATTGGTCGAGTGGGAGGCGGATAGATCCAATGGCTGAGACCGCCCTGGCGGGCGCGCCGGTTATTCGCGTTGGCAGTTCTATGCTTTTAAGACAGCGTCTTTTCGTTCTCGGAAAACAGCTTGTCATTGATCTCCGCCAGGGGCGTATGGTGGAGGATTCCGTGGCCGATGATCGCGTCCCGCTTCAGCTTGGGGTAGATGGGGGCGTAGCCCACCTGACTCAGCAGCAGCTGAGTTTCCTCCAGGGTGGCCTCCATACCGATGCACAGGCACAGCAGCCGGTCCCGGGAGGGCCTGCGCCGTCCGGAGAAGACCTGGTGGAGGTAGACCTCGCTCATTTCCGCCTGACGGGCCAGCTCAGCCTTGGACAGGCTGCATTTTTCATAGAGCTGCGTCAGAAACGCGGATATGTCCAAATCCGCAAAATATGTCTCGTTTTCTGTGATATACTGATCTAGGTTGGGCTGGCTCATCAGCTCCTGGCTCAGGTCTCCGGTAGATTTCTCTCTCATTTCCTGCCATCCTCTCTTTACTTTTCTTGGGGGAATCAGTATAATGTTGTTATATATTGTACCGAACCATTCCGGGAAATACAATATGCTGGCTGCATAGTGTTTCAAATTTTGAGGTGATCGTCATGTATTCCTGGCTGACAGAGAAGCTGCGGACCGAGTTTGAGGAGGTTCGGCTTTTGAAAGAAAGTCCTCGGGGCAGTGTGCGGCTGATCCGGCACAACGCCGGGGGAAAACAGTTCATCCTCCGCCGCTTCCAGGGGAACGGGGAGGTATACCACCGTCTGCTGGGCTGTTCCTGCCGGTATCTTCCCCTGGTCTATGAGGCGGCGGAGCAGGACGGGGAAAATATCGTCGTTGAGGAATTCGTCCAGGGGGACACCCTGGATTTTCTTTTGAAGGAGGCTCTGTTCTCTCCCCAGGAGACAAAGCAGACCGTCAAGCAGCTGTGTCACGGGCTGTGGGTGCTCCACTCCATGGCCGCCGTCCATCGGGACATCAAGCCGGAGAACGTGATCCTCCGGGGAAATGACACGGTGCTCATCGACTTCGACGCCGCCCGCCTCCACAAGCCGGAGGCGGAGGCCGACACTCATATCCTGGGCACCACCGGCTTTGCCGCCCCGGAGCAGTACGGCCTGGGCCAGTCGGATACCCGGACGGACATCTACTCCCTGGGCGTGCTGATGAACGTGATGCTCACCGGACAGCACCCCTCCAAAAAACTGGCGGAGGGCCGGCTTGGCCGGGTGATCCAGCGGTGCACCCAGGTCAACCCGGCCAAGCGGTATAAGGACGTAATGTATCTGGCGGAGGCGCTGTCATGAGCCAACAAAAAACCTGTCCCCACTGCGGGGCCCAGCTGCCGGAGGCGGCTTCCTTCTGCCCCCACTGCGCCCGGAGCGTCAACCAGCGTCAGGAGCTCCGCCCGCCCAGGCGGCTGCCCCGGCGGGTGCTGCGGGGCGCTCTGCTGGTCCTGGTCCTCGGGGCGCTGGCGGCGGCGGCCTGGAGCTATACCCGACCCAAAATCTACGACAACGGCGCCGCCGAGGTGATCTACACCGACAGCGACGGCTCCTACCAGCTGCTGCTCAACCACTTCGGGGACCGGTTCCAGCCCATGGCCGACTACGCCGAGGAGGTGGAGGAGGGGACCACCTCAAACAAGCCCTCCCGGCTGTTCATCAACCACATGGAAACCGGCGTAAACGCCAAGGAGGTCTTTCTCCGCAAGGTGGAGGCCATCAATGTGGAGCTCCTGCGGGGCGGCGACAGCCCGGAGCCCTGGCAGTACACCCAGCCGCAGATCACAGAATACGACCCGGAGGCCGCCTCCCGAAGCATCCTGACCTACACCGACCGCAGCGGCGACATGGAGCTGCGGTGGAACATCCGCATGAAAAACGGCGACACCATCCGCCTGTACCAGCGGATGGCGCTGGGGGTGGTCCCCACCCGGCACTTCTACCCGGAGGACGTGCCCATGAACACCACGGAGGAGTTACAGGCCCTGGTGGACGAAATCAACGAGACCGTCACCTCGGACGTAATCGTCTACATCCATCTGCCCGCCGTCACCTATGAGGGGAGCTTGTTGCTGGAGGAGCGGTCTATGAACCTCATCGGCAGCGAAAACCCGGACGGAAGCCGGACCACTTTCACCGGCACCCTCCAGGCCACCGCCCAGAAGGGCTACATCTGCAAATTTCAAAGCCTGAGCTTCACGGGAGACGGCGAGGGGGTGGGGGTGTCCGCCTCCGCCCGGATCAACTTCTCCGACTGCCAGTTTGCCGGGTGGCGCACCGGCGTGCTGTGCTACGGCAATTCCTGGGTGAACATCAAAAACAGCGTCTTTGAGGACAACACCGTGGGCTTCCACTTCAACTCCACCAGCAACAACCGAAGCGACCACATGTACAGCGGCAACCTGTTCCAGCGCAACGGCACCGCCGTCCTGCTGGAGAGTGTCCCCGGCGACCAGGCTCTGTACTTCGAGGGCACCCGCTTCTCCCGCAACGGCGTGGACATCGACAACCGCTGCGGCCACGAGGTGAGCATCGCCGCCGCTATCTTTGAGTAGAGAAGGAGTACAAAGCTATGAATGGAGAGACAAAATCCTGCCCCCACTGCGGGGTCCAGCTCCCAGCGGGGGCCTCCTTCTGTCCCCACTGCGCACAGGATATCAGCCAGCGCAAAAAGATATCCCCGCCTCGGCATGTGCCGAGGCGGGTACTGTACAGCGCCCTGATGGTCCTCGCCGCCCTGCTGCTGGCCGGGGGGCTCTACCTCCGCGGCCGTCCCCAGGTCTACGACAACGGCGCCGCCGAGGTCCTCTATACCGATGGCGGCGTCACCTATCAGGTGCTGGCCGGCTGGTTGGACGACCGGTTCGACCCGGCCCATCAGGTCTATCAGCCGGTGGATGTGCGCGACATGCTGTACACCTTCCCCCAGTGTCTGTATATCAACCACCCGGAGAGCGGCGCCAACGCCAATGACGAATTTATGGAGAAGGTGGAGCGGGTTACCGCCGCCTTTGTTGAGACGGACAGCGAGGAGCTGCCCTGGACCTGCGACGAGCCGATCCCCCGACCGGGCTATGCCCCGGAGGCCGCCCTGGTCTCCTCCATCCACTTCTACTCCGGCAGCGGTCAGGGCACCCTGCAGTGGACCGTCGAGCTGAAAAATGGGGACGTCATCCACCTCTATCAGACCATGCAGTCCATCCCCAAGGAGGTCTACCGCTTCACCCCGGAGGACGCTCCCATGAACACCGTGGAAGAGGTACAGGCCCTGCTGGACAGTTTAGATGAGATCGCAGAGGGCGGACGGAACACCGTGGAGATCCATCTGCCCCCTGTGACCTACGACGGCGGCATCACCATCCCCTGGTATATCGATCTCTATGGCGCCGAGGAGGGTGGACGCACCGTTTTTACCGGCCCCGTCCGCATGGTGTCCCCAAACACAGGGATCTCCTAGATCTATGACATTGACTTCGTGGGCAGCGGAAACGGCGTGGGCTTCTCCACCTCCACTCGGACGTTCCTCCAGCGCTGCCGCTTCTCCGGCTGGCGCACCGGCGTGCTGGTACAGGACACCTGGGTCAGCGCCTTTGATTGTACCTTCGAGGAGAACGAGATCGGCCTGCACTTCAATCATGACAGCGGAAACCCCATGGATAGCCGCTACATGGGGGACGTGTTCCGCAACAACGGCACCGCCGTCCTGCTGGAGCGGGTATCCACCAAGGAGTCCCTCTCCTTCCCCGAGGCGGTGTTCTCCGGCAACGGCACGGACATCGACAACCGCTGCGGCCAGGAGCTGGACCTGAGCGAAGCGACTTTTGAGTAGTCCCGATTTCCCTTTGTGCTCCCGCGCCCCCAAAAGCTTCTTGCGGCGCACGGCCCCATGGGGGAGGACGCCACGAAAAGGGACACGGGAACCATGAGGATATGCAAAAGTGCCGGGGACCGTTGTATCACAACGGTTCCTGGCACTCTCATTTCTGGCCGCGCATTGTCAGGCTGCCGCCGTAGAGGATGGTGACCGGCAGACAGCCTTGAGCCTGATGATTCCCGCCGGAGGCGGCGATCAGTATCCGTTTTATGGCTTGTCCTCCTCTATAAAAAGGTGAAGCGGCGCTGGACTCAAGGCAGAAAATACGATACAATAATAAAAAAGCTGAAACGGCATGGCATTTGCCCGAAGGCGAGCCGCATCAGAAAGAGTTGAGAAAAATATGAATGACACATTGACCATCATTTCCCCAAAAGACAGATACGCCCAAAAACAGGTGGATGCCCTTCTGGAACAGGAGGGTATCCGCCGGGACGGAAGTCTGGACTACACCTGTGGCCTCTTTGACGGCGACTGGAATTTAGCCGCCACCGGAAGCTGTTTTGGAAACACCATCCGCTGTCTGGCGGTATCCAGAGACCGTCAGGGGGAGGGACTGCTCAGCCAGATCGTCAGCCACCTGATGGAGGTACAGGCCGAGCGGGGAAATACCCATCTCTTCCTGTACACCAAGCCCCAAAGCGCCAAATTTTTTAGAGATCTGGGCTTTTATCAGATCGTTCAGGTGGAGGACAGAGTGGTCTTTATGGAGAACCGCCGCAGCGGTTTTTCCGATTACTGCGCCGCTCTGGCGCAAACCCACCAGGGAAAACCGTCTGCCGCCGTGGTTATGAACGCCAACCCCTTTACTCTGGGCCACCTCTGCCTGGTGGAGCGGGCGGCGGCTGAGAACGACACCGTCCACCTTTTCGTTCTCAGCGAGGAGGCGGGACCCATCCCCTTTGCCGTCCGGAAACGACTGGTCCAGTTGGGGACAGCGCATCTGCCCAATGTGGTCTGCCACGACTCCGGTCCCTACATCATCAGCGGGGCCACCTTCCCCAGCTATTTCCTCAAAGATGAGGACGCGGTGATCCGTGCTCACGCCGCTTTGGATCTGGAGGTTTTTGGGCGGATCGCCCCTTGCCTGAACATCACCCGGCGGTATGTGGGCGAAGAGAAGGCTAGCCGCGTCACCTCGCTGTATAATGAGATCATGGCACGCCGCCTGCCTGAGCTGGGGGTGGAGTGCCGGGTGATCCCCCGGCTGGAGCGGGGGGGACAGCCCGTCAGCGCCAGCACAGTACGTCAGGCCGTCCACAGCGGAAGGCTGGAGGATATCCGCCCGCTGGTGCCGGCGGCCACCTGGGACTATTTCAGTTCCTCGGAGGCACAGCCGGTGATCGAGTCTATCCGGCGGGAAAACAATGTCATTCACTATTGAAGAGGGGACGATATGGAGCGGGAAGTGACCTTGATCGAGATCTTGGAGTGCCGCGAGGCCCGGGTACGGCGGCAGGATGATCTCCGGAACCGGTACGGTACGCCGGTCATCTCTTTTACACTGAATATTGCCGGGCCGGTGAAGGACTCGCCCCTTTTCCGCCGGGCTTTTTGGGCTGGGCAGGAGCAGCTGCGGGCCGGTCTGCGGGCATCGAAGCTGGAAGTGCTTTGGCAGGAGGAGAAGCTGGCCTGCACCGGCTGTGAAGCCCTGTACGCCGTGAACGGGACAGCCCGTGAAATCAAGGAGGCCTGTGTCTCCATTGAGGACGGGGCCCCGATAGGCCGGCTTTTCGACATGGATGTGCTGGATACGAATGGGCGTAAGCTGGACCGGGATGAGGTGGGGGGCGGCCTCCGGAACTGCATTGTCTGCGGCAAGGCGGGAAAGGGCTGCGCTTCCCGCCGGCTCCATACGGCAAAGGAGCTGCAAGAAGTCACCTGCCGCATCATAGAGGAGCATTTTGCCGCTGCCGACCGGGAGAAGGTATCCGCTTTGGTGACCCAGGCGCTGCTGGATGAGGTGTGCACCACGCCAAAACCCGGCTTGGTGGATCGCTACAACAACGGAAGCCACCGGGATATGGATATTTTCACATTTGCCGCCAGCGCCGCCGCTCTGGCTCCATACTGGGGGACCTGCTTTCAAATCGGACGCGAGACGGCGAAATCTGTCCCTGCGGATACCTTTCAAGCGCTGAGAAATGCGGGGCGGGGGGCGGAGCGCACCATGTTTTCCGCCACCGGCGGGGTGAATACCCACAAGGGAGCCATCTTTACCCTTGGGACCATCTGCGGCGCTGTGGGCCGTCTTTGGACGGCGGAGGCTCCGTGCCGGAGCCCGGAAACGATCCTGGCGGAGTGCGCCGCTATGGCATCCGCTGCGGTGAGAGCCGACCTCACCGCGCTGAAGAACAGATCTGCCCGCACAGCGGGGGAACAGGCCTACCTGGAGCAGGGACTTACCGGCGCGCGCGGGGAGGCGGCGAAGGGATTTCCCAATATTCGGGATATTGCCCTGCCAGCCCTGAAAACTGCCTTGACAGCCGGTCAGAGTAAGAACGACGCGGGAGCGGCCACCCTGCTCCGCCTCATCGCACAGGGGACAGACACCAATATGGTGGCCCGGGGCGGCGTAGAACGGGCAAAAAAAGCGGCGGAGGACTGCGCTCGATTTTTGGAGCGCCGCCCTCTGCCTGAGATAGAAGGGATTGCACAACTGGATCGGGAATTTATTCGGGATGACCTCTCTCCCGGCGGATGCGCGGATTTACTGGCAGCGGCGTTCTTCCTGAAAAGCTGGGAAGACTGCGGAGTGTGTGTTTGACTGGAAGGGCCGCACCTCATTTTATCCATAACACAGCTGCAGTTCTGTCCGGGAGGCTCGGACCGTCAAGGAGATCTTGGAGGAGTGCAAAGCCGGATGATAGGAGCGGGGCGTGACATTCGGTGAGGTGGAGACCGGCATTATGATTGCCCCCGCCGCCGGCGCCGCGATTTGCGTTTACCAGCGGCTATGAGAGCTGAGAACAACGCGCCAGCATGGAAGCGAGGACGGCGGCGCTCTCCGCAGCTTTTTCCGCAGCGGAGTAGCTGAACTCCACATGATCCTCCTGGCCGCCCTTGGTGGGGATGGAATCTCCGCTGACCTGCATCGCGAGGGTGGCCATCCGCTGCCACAGGATGGCCGGCGCGCCCCGCATAAGAAGTCCGTGCCCCAGCTCCGCCATAACTGTGCTGAGCAGGTCCATGGCGTAGCCGACTTGGGTATTACTGCAATTACAGCCCATTACGGCCTCGTACTGACCGTCGGATAATGGGAACAGAAGGGGATTGTCACAGGTAATGTTGTTTTCCAGCTCCAGTATCTGCCCAATCCAGCCGGTTGTCTCCTGGACGGCCCGCGCCCGCTGCGGCGGAAGGTGAGACAGGCACTGGGGAAGCAGGCCGGAAAATTGCAGGAACGCAGTCACCGCGATGGCCTGTGTCATGGTGGAGCCGTTCATCTGGGCCAGGACCTCTTTGCATTCCAGCGTAAATTCTGTCTCCAGTCCGGCCTGTGCCAAGGCCTTGCGGGCGGACATCAGCCGGCCCTGATAGAAGGCGCTGGCGTCCTCCAGCCCGGCCACCACCATAGCGCACTGAGCCATAGGAGCCAGGTCGCTCAGCCCGGTGGAGCCGTGCCCCCGCACCGCAGGCGCCACGCCCGCGTTGACCAGGTCCAGCAGACGCTGGATCAGTGCCGGACGGACTGCTGAGTAGCCCCGAGCCAGTACGTTGGCCCGAAGCAGGAGGGCCAAGCGCGTGATCTCAGCGGGCAGGTACTCGTCGAACCCGGCGGCGTGGGGATAGGGCAGCTTTCGGTTCCATCGGATGTGGTCCTGGGCCGGGACAGCCACGTCCTTCAGCGCGCCCAGCCCGGTGTTGATGCCATAGACCGCGGGGGCATCCCGCTCCAGCCACCGCTCTACCTGAGCCCGGCTCCGTTCACACCGCTCCCGTGCCTCGGGGGCCAGCTCCACGCGGGCCTCCGCGTCGTGGAGGAGCTGTTCCACCAGCGTCAAGGTGAGATGATATCCGTCAATCTGATATACCGCCATGTTCCATTCCTCCTTACCGCAGTGCGCCCACCGCGTCCTCTGCGGCGGACAGGATGACTCCGTTCTGGAGCAGCTCCAAGGCCGCTGCCATATCCGGGACCATAAAACGATTTTCCGTGAGCACAGCTACCCGGCTGCGCAGGCAGCGGTGGGCGGCACTTGTCCCGCCGCCAAAGGAAAACTGAGGAAGCGCACTGGATACAATATCCATGCCCTGGGCGGCCATCAGAATTTCCACCGCCAGCACCCGTTCCGCCAGCTCGATGGCTTTCAGCGTCTTGCACAGGGAGAGATAGGCGGTGCTCTCCTCTCCGACCCGAAGGAGGGGGGCCGGCAGAAGCAGCAGCTTCAGCTCCGCCACCAGCGCAGCCTGGGTGGACTGCACGACCGGAAAACCGTGGTTGATTCCCACATCCCCGACAACCAGGTTCATAGGCAGGCCGTAGGAGAGGTGGGTGTCATTGAGGCGGAACGCCCTCCGTTCACTGATGTGGGCCAAGTCGGCCAGAGCGGTCAACAGGGCGGACAGGGCGAGCTCGGCGCGGGCCATCGTTGCCTCACCCTCCGACATGTCGGCCCGCAGCTGCCTTTGGGCGAAGGAGAATACGTCCCGCACCCCTCCGTGGGTCTGGGGCGTGGCCCGGACGCAGATCGCGTCCTGGACCCGAGGGGCCTTGTCATAGCCGAAGGCAAAGCGCCCCTTGTCGCAGGTCATTTCGGAGCCGGCAGTCAGGCGGCGAATATTTTCCGCGCAGTCGATCTGCCCCGGATAGGGGCGGGCCAGCCGGTGGAGGCGGTCGTCAAAGGCCCCCAGCTCCCCCCGGATTGCCTCCAGATTCATAGCGGCCGCCAGGTCGGCATAGCGCAGCAGCCGGGCGGTGCGCGCCAACACCAGCTGCCCCAGCGCGCACAGGACGGTCCAGCCGCGTTCCAGCTCCTCACGCTGCCTCTGAGACAGCTCAAGCCCCTTCTCCCGCAATACAGGAAGGAGGAAAGCGCCCAGCTCCCGCTCGGTACCGTATTCAATTCCAGGCAGAGCCCCGAGGGCCTCGGCCATGTCCAGCCGTTCCGCTCCCGGAATCTGGGCGGTCAGCTGATCCAGCAATTCTTGGGATAAAGGGATACCCGCGGCTCCGTCAGTCCAAACCATGTTGTTTCCTCCTTACAAAGCAGTAATGTGTATGATACCAGCTTGGTTTACGCTCAGTTTAACACGGTCACGTTGAAAGAGCGTTGAATCGGAACATCATATTTCCCAACTTTATGACAAACGTGAAATAATGGCGTCCAAGGCTTGCGTTCTGCCCTGGTTTATGATATAAAAGAGAAAGTAACATATGTAACAAGCTGTAAAGCGGGGGCGTTTTGTGGATACAAGTTTGGAGAAGCAGAAGAGACTGGCCCATGTAGCCAGAAAATATTATATAGAGGACCAAAAGCAGAGCGATATTGCCCGGGACCTGGGGGTATCCCGTCCGCTGATCAGCCGGATGCTCTCAGAGGCGCGGGAGCTGGGCATTGTGGAGATCACCATCCACGAGCCGGGGGCCCGGGAGGCCAGGCTGTTGGAGCGCCTGCGGCTGACCAGCTCCATCCGGGGGGGCGTCCTGGTGGAGGAGGGGGAGAGCAGCGACGGGACAAACCGCCTTCTGTCCCGGGGGGCGGTGGAGCTTCTGCGGCAGCTGGGGGTCCGCCGGCTGGGCGTGGGGTGGGGCTATTTGATCGGCCAGCTGGTGTCCTGGCTGGAGGAAAACCCTCAGCCAAACAGCACGATCACCGATATCTGCCCTCTGGTGGGCAACGCCAGCATCCCCGCCCGCAACTACCAGTCCAACGAAAACGTCCGCCTGATGGCCCAGCAGATGGGGGCTACCCCCCATTTCCTCTATCTCCCCGCCCTGCCCGAAAGCCTGGAGGAGAAGCAGGTGCTGTGCTCCACCGAGGTCTACCGACAGATTTATCAACAGTGGGCGGGGCTGGACACAGCGCTGGTCAACATCGGGGACTACCCCTCCAGCCCTGACTTCGCCTCCCTGGTCCGGTACGGCAGTCTGCTCCAGCGGGAGCGGGCCTGCGGCCGGATGCTGATTTACTACTTCAACGAGGACGGCTTTGTGATTCAGTCAGAACAGGACTTTGCCATCCAAATTCCCATCGACCTTTTAAAGCGGTGTCCCAACATCATTGGCGTCTGCTCCGCCAACACCAGCGTGAAGGCCCTGCGGGGCGCGCTCAAGTCCGGCTTTTTCACCCATCTTGTAGCCCGGGCGGAGCTGATTAAGGCGCTGCTGGAGTGACAGCTAAAATTTGTAACCTCCCAGGCGGCTCTGTCCACCTGGGAGGTCTATTTTTATGTATTTCAACCAAATTGTGCCGTGTGATTCTGTCATATATGTGGAAATGAAAAAATAAATTGACTTATGTAACAATGTGTGTTAATATAACCTCACAGATGTAACATATGTGCACAAGCAAACGGTCTGTAGGTAAAATAATTTACTGCCAATGGAAGAGGGAGGTGAACGCTATGACAAAAAGTGAATTTGCTATCCGGCTGAAAAACGCCTGCGCGGCTGTCGCTGCGGCGGAGGGAGAGCTGACTGAGATTGATTCCCACTTCGGCGACGCTGACCACGGTCTGACCATGTCGAAAATCGCCAGGGCCATCGACCAGGCGGTGGACCAGGCCGACGGGGGCATCCAGTCCATGCTGGACGACGCGGCCATGGCCGTCATGACCCTGAACGGCGGCAGCGCGGTTCCCCTGTGGAACACCTGGCTGGACGGAATGCAGGAGGAGGCTCCCGCCGGGGACGAGATCGATGTGGACGGCCTGAAGGCCATCTTCGCCAAGGCGCTGGAGGAGCTGAGCGACATGTCCGGAGCCAAGGTGGGGGACAAGACCATGATGGACGCCCTGATTCCCGCCAGCCAGGCCATCGCTGCCTATGAGGGCGGGGACGAGGCCGGGCTCTTCGCGGAGGCCGCCAAGGCGGCGGCTGAGGGGGCCGAGGCCAGCAAGCAGTTTGTATCCAAATTCGGACGGGCCAAGAGCTATGGGGAAAAGACCATCGGCACCCCCGACGCCGGAGCTATGTCCATGTCTTACTTTTTCCAGGGCTTGGCACAGAGCTGAGACAGTCAACTTTAAGGAGGTAACCTTATGAAAATGAAGAAGTTTATCAACGCTCCCGAGACCATCACCGACGAGGAGCTGGTGGGCCTGGGACTGGCCTACCCCGACATTCTGGATGTGGACGGACACCTGGTCATCAGCAAGGACCTGGCGGATGCCGACCGGGTGACCATCGTCACCTACGGCGGCTCGGGCCACGAGCCCGCCCAGGCCGGATTTGTGGGCAAGGGTATGCTGGACGTTCAGGCCGTGGGCGACATCTTCGCCGCCCCCAACGGCCAGCTGGTGTTTGACGCGATGAAGCTGGCCGACAAGGGCCACGGTGTGCTGCTGCTCACCCTGAACTACGCCGGCGACCAGCTGGCCGGCAAGCAGGCTATGAAGCTGGCCCAGAAGGCGGGGCTGAACGTGCGCCAGGTGGTCACCGGCGAGGAGATCCAGTACGACCCCAGCGGCGAGGACAACAAGCGGGGCCTGGCCGGGGCCGTGGCCCTGTACCACATCGCCGCCGCCGCCGCCCGGGAGGGCAAGTCCCTGGATGAGGTGGCCGCAATCGCCCAGCGCTACGCCGACAGCATGGCCTCCGTCACTGTGAAATCTACCGACGCCACCCACCCCCAGAACGGCATGTCCTTCGGCGACCTGGGCGAGACCGACCTGATGGAGATCGGCGCGGGCCAGCACGGTGAGGGCGGCGGCGTCCGGGTGCCCATGATGTCCTCCAAGGACACCGTAGCCACTGTGGCTCAGGCCCTGTGCAAGAATCTGGAGTTGAAGGCCGGGGACAAGACCTTTGTCATGATCAACGGCTGCGGGGCCACCACTATGATGGAGATGCTGGTGCTGTTCAAGGATACGGTGGAGTATTTGAAGGGCATGGGCGTGGAAGTGGTCGCCAGTATGGTGGGCGAGATTCTCACCGTCCAGGAGGCCGGCGGCTTCCAGATGAACATCGCCAAGTGGGACGAGGAATTTATCCGCCTGTGGAACACCCCCTGCCACACCCCCGCCTACAGCAAGGAGTAAGCCATGGCTGACAATATTGGAAACAAGGCGGCTCACGACTACCATTTGGATGTCCCCGCCGCTCAGGAGGGCTTCTATGTCAAGGGAGCGGCCCACTGCGACTGGGGCATGAAGACCCGGCTGGCCCGGATGTTCAACCCCAAGTCGGGAAACACCGTCATGCTGGCCTTTGACCACGGCTACATCATGGGCCCCACCGCCGGGCTGGAGCGCATCGACCTGGCGATCCCTCCTCTGATCCCCTATGTGGATGTGCTCATGGGCACCCGGGGCACCTTCCGCTCCTGTATCTCCCCCTCGGCACAGGTGGGACGGTGCCTCCGGGTGACCTATGACTCCACCGTTCTCTATGACGACATGTCCAACGGCGGCGGCTTCTCCGGCGATATGGAGAACGCCCTACGGATGAACGCCGACTGTGTGGCGGTGCAGACCTTCATCGGGTCCGCCGGAGAGAGCCGCTCCCTGGAGCTGCTGGGCCGCACCGCCGACGCCGGGGCCCGGTACGGTATGCCCACCCTTGGCGTGGTGGCCGTGGGCAAGGAGATGGAGCGGACGGAGCGGTTCTTCCTGCTGGCTACCCGCGTGCTGGCGGAGAACGGGGCCAACATTGTGAAGAGCTACTACTGCGAGGGCTTTGAGCGGGTGGCCGCCGCCTGCCCCGTGCCCATCGTCATCGCCGGGGGCAAGAAGCTGCCTGAGCCGGAGGCCCTGGAGATGGCCTATAAGGCCATCCAGGAGGGGGCCCACGGGGTGGACATGGGCCGGAACATCTTCCAGTCCGACTGCCCCGCCGGTATGACTCAGGCCATCGGCAAGGTGGTCCACGAGGGCTATACCCCCGCCCAGGCCTATGAGGTCTATCAGGAGATCAAAAACCAGTAAAAAATGGAGGGCTCTGAAGAGCCCTCCACACGGACACGAAAGACTGTGGCCGCTCCCATCGTGCGAGGATGGGAGCGGGTCCCCCGTGACAATTTATTATACATCACATTTTCGGAAATTGCAACGTGGGGGACCTGATTTATTTTAGAAAGGGGTTCCTCTTATGACCGCGAAAAAATATCTGCCCATCGCCCTGTTTATCGGGCTCCAGGCCTGCGTACTTCAGGCTCTTGACCAGACCATCTGTGCCTCTATTCCGCCCCTGGCCGCCGGAGGCGGCTGGATCTCCTTCCAGGCCTGGGCTATGTACTTCCTGGGCGGCTGTACCCCCAAGGGCGGGGCGCGGGCGCTGATCGGATATGTGCTGGGTATGATCGCCTCCATCGCCATCATGGTGGGCGGCGGCGCGCTGGGTGCGCTGGGCTTCTGGGCCATGCCGGTCATCCTGCTGATTTTGGTGCCCATCATCCTCTATCTGGATATCGCGCCGGAGATGATTAACTTTGTCCCCGCCGTGTTCGTCGGGGCGGGCGTGTTCTTCGGCGTGATGAGCTACATCCCCGGGGCCACCTTCGCAAACGCCTTCATCAGCGAGGGCGTGTACTGCGTCATTGGTCTGGCCTTCGGCTTTGTCACCATCGTCTTCCGGGGCTGGTACGAGAAAAAGTACGTCAATTCGTAATTCACAGGCACAGCCTGTTATTAAGGAGGAAGCATTATGTCCGCTGAATACATGCACATCGGGATTCCCATCACCAACCGCAAGCCTAACATGACCTACAACGAGGGGGCCAAGTTCTGGGTGAGCCAGGTGGACGACTACGACTACAAGATCGAGTACCTGAAATTTGAGGAGGGCACCCCCTTCCCCGAGGAAATCCACCGCCACCCCCATGTGGCCTATAAGGTGGACGACCTGGAGAAGTACATCGCCGACGCCGACAGCGTGATCTGCGGCCCCATGGAGGCCAACGAGAAGGGCGACCGGCTGGCCTTTGTCTGGAAGGACGGGGCGATTTTGGAGCTGTATCAAGAGGCGTAGGGCGATATCAGAGCAGTTCTCAAAAATGCGGAAGCCGCTCCTGTAGGGGCGGGTATCACCCGCCCGTCGTTATCAATAAGATTGGTTGGCGTTCCGCGGGCGGATAATATCCGCCCCTACAGAAAGAAGCTTTCTCGTTATTTCGTGGAATCGCTCTAACATACTGAATTGAAGCAGGGGGAGCGCAGTCCAAAGGACGGCGCTCCCCTCAGCCTGTCGAAAAAGTCTGCCTTTTGGTAGACTTTTTCATGTAAAGATGATAAAATAGGGAGTAAGGGGTGAGGGAAATGTTGGAGCGAGGGAAAAATGAGCGAGGGGTCATAGAAATGGTGGACACAGAAAGCCTGGTGCCGCCCGAACATCTATTGCGGCAGGTGGATGCAGCGGTAGATTTCGAGAAATTGTACAAAATCGTGGAGGCGTCGTACAGCAAAGAAGAGGGCCGGCGGAGCATCGACCCAGTGGTGCTGTTCAAAATCGTATTGCTGCAGCATTTGGATGGGAATACCTCTTTGCGGGGAACGCTGCGCAGGGCGCAGACAGATGTAGCATACCGGTGGTTTCTGCGATACACGCTGAGTGAGGAGCTGCCCCATTTTTCCACGGTGAGCTACAACTTCCGGCACCGGTACACTCCGGAAACGATAGAGTTGGTGTTTCAGTGGATATTGGAGGAGGCGGGCAGTGCGGGAGCACTGACCCCGGCGGCGGTATTTATAGATGGGACACACATCAAAGCCAGCGCAAATCTGAAGAAGAAAATGAAGCAGGAAGTACCGGCAGCGGCAAAACGATACCAGGAAGAACTGCTGGCGGAAGTGAACGCGGACCGGGAGGCTCATGGAAAAAAGCCACTGGATGATGAAGAAGAACCACCCAAAGCTGGAGGGAAGAAACAGGACAATACCTCAAAAAAGAAGCAGGCCCGGAGGAAGAAAGAGGCGAAAAAGCAGAAAACAGTAACGGTATCCACCACAGACCCGGAGAGTGGAATGTTCCACAAAGGGGAGCACAAGCGGTGCTTTGCTTATGAGGCCCATACCGCCTGTGACAAGAGCGGTTACGTATTGGAAACAGTGGTCACCCCCGGAAATGTCCATGACAGCGTGGCGTTTGACGATGTTTACGACAAATTGATTCAATCGTTTCCAGAGGTGGAAACAGTGGTGGCAGATGCCGCCTACAAGACCCCGCATATTTGCAAAAAGGTATTTCGAGATGGCCGGGTATTGTCTACAGCCTACAAGCGGCCCACGACGATGAAGGGTGGACATCCCTGGTGGTCTTACGTCTACGATGAATATTATGACTGCGTGATCTGCCCAGAATACCACATCCTGTCCTACCGCACCACCAACCGGGATGGATACCGTGAATACCGCAGCGATCCGACAATTTGTGCCCAGTGCCCCACCCGGCATTTATGTACAAAATCCAAAAGCTTCGTAAAGACTGTCCTGCGGCACATCTGGAAGGGCTATGAGGAACTGGCCGATGATGCCAGGTACACCCCGGAGTACAAGCAGCTCTATGCAAGGCGCAAAGAGACCATTGAGCGAGTTTTTGCCGATGCAAAAGAAAAACACGCCATGCGCTATACCGTTTACCGTGGTCTGGCCCAGGTTTCCAACTGGGTGAGGCTTAAATTTGCTGCCATGAACCTCAAAAGTTGGCAAGATGGAAAGCCAGAAAGCGCTTTGCTCCGCCTTCCTCCACACCCTCCTCCTACATTTTATTCCTCGTTAACGTTGTGCCCTGTCTGGCTTCATTACCAGACAGGGCATTTTTCGACAAGCTGTCATGCCGCCCGAATGGGCGGCATGTTTCTTTTGTCCCATGTCTACCAAAAAGCCCTGTCGAACCCCTGTGGTGCAAGGGATTGCGGCGACTTTGAGCCTGACAAGAACGTCACCCGTACGGAGATAGCGGTTGTCATGGCCAAGCTTCTGAACCTGGACTATAAGTACTATGAGACCACCTGCCCCTTCAGCGACATGCCTGACTGCTGTGACCCCCGCCTCCCGGGTGCCGGCCTCCGCCTCCGAAAAGGGGGGCGGGGCCCTTGATTTTCCGGGGCAAATGTGCAATACTACTATTTACAAAGGGGGTGACGCCGTGCTGGAGGTACGAGGCCTGTGTAAGAGCTACGGCGGGCGGCGTGTGCTGGAGCCGGTGAGCTTTGTTCTGCCCCAGGGGCAGTGCCTGGGGCTGGCGGGGCACAACGGATCGGGCAAGTCCACGCTGCTGCGGCTGATGGCGCAGATCGAGCGGGCGGACAGCGGACAGCTCCTGTATGAGGGGAAGTCCGTGCTGGGCGACCGGCGGTTTCTGCGGACGGTGCTGGGCTACGTCCCCCAGAGCCCCCAGCTGGCCGGGGAGCTGACGGTGCGGCGTCAGCTCCAGCTGTGGCAGGGGGCGTGCGGGCTATCGGGGCCCCTGCCGGAGGAGGTTGTGGAGCTGCTGGGCCTGGAGGAGCTGATGCCCCGGCGGATCTCAGACCTGTCGGGGGGGATGGCCCAGCGGGTGAGCGTAGGGCTGGCCCTGCTGTCCCGCCCCCGGCTTCTGCTGATGGACGAGGCCACCACCGGCCTGGACCGAGGTTATGTCCCCCGCCTGCTGGATTGGCTGGAGAGCTTTGTGTCCGGCGGCGGCGGGCTTGTGTGGTGCAGTCACCACGCCGGGGAGCTGGACCGGCTGTGCGGTGCGGTGCTGACCCTGGAAAACGGCGCTTTGCGGACATAAAATGGGAAGGATGATGGAAATGAAATGCGGATACTGCGGAAATGAGCTGCGGGAGGACGCCAGGTTCTGCCCCCACTGTGGCCGGACCCTTGGTCCGGGAGCGGCTGACCAGCCGCTCCAGAGCGGGGCTCAGCCCGTCCCGGCCTGGGAGGGCCCGGAGGGAAACAAGAAGCGGACCGGCCTGCTCATCGGGGCGGCGGTGGCCGCCGTGGCGGTGATCGCCCTGCTGGTGGTGGTTGTGGGCGGTCTGTTCGTCAACCCCAAGGCCCAGGTGGAAAAGGCGCTGATCAAGTCGGCGGCGTCCTACGCCCAGGCGGAAAAGGCCCTGGGCCTGCCCGACCTGAACAGCCTGATTCAGGGCCGGTCCTGGCGGCAGGAGTTCGCCCTGACGCTGAACAGCGTCAACGACAGCATGATGGGGATGGACACCTCCGCCCTCAGCGGGCTGGGCATGCGGCTGAACATGGGTCTGGACGCCGCGGAGCGGAACATGGACCTTGAGCTGGCCGCTTTCTGGGACGACGAGGATTTACTCAACCTCCTGATGACGGCCAGGGACGCCGAGCTGTATTTCAGCTCCCCCCAGCTCACCGGCACGGCCTACGGCCTCAACACCGAGACCATGGGGGCCGACCTGGCCGCGGCCAGCGGCAACGAGTCAATGAGGGGTATCAGCTTCAACTTTTTCGACTGGATGGACGAGGCCCTGGACACGATGGACCCGGAGGAGACGGACCGGGCCGTCCGGGAGGCCAACAAGGCCCTCTGGGAGGCCGCGAAGGTGAAGAAGTCGGGGGCCAAGACCCTCAGCGTCAACGGGACCAGCACCAAGACCGCCGTCTACCGGGTGACCATCCCCCAGGAGGCCATGGAGGACTATGTGGACGCCATGGCGGAGATGATGTCCTCCATGAATTACTACGACCTCTATGAGGATATGTTCCGCTCCATGGGCGTCTCTCAGGAGGATATGACGGACTTTCTGGAGGAGCTGGAGCGTATGGACGCCTACGGCGAGGCGGCGGAGATCATCAAGGAAGGCCTGGAGGAGCTGGGCGATCTGAACCTGGACCTCTGCCTCAGCGGCGGCTACGTCTCCGCCGTGCTGTTCAAGGAACGGGTCGACGGCTCCGACGTGGACCTGGCCCTGTACCTGGGCGGCGGCGAGGAGTACGTAGACAACCTGAGCCTGGAGATGAAGGTGGACGGCGACAGGGTGACGGTAAAATCCTCCGGCGACCACGGGGCCAAGTCCGGCGTATTTACCGATAAGACCACCCTTCGGGCGTCCATGACCACGCTCAGCTCTGAGCTGCGCTACGACACCAAGGGGGACAGCGGCAATTTCACCTGGGAGATCTCCGTCCCCGGCGCGGGCTCCCTGGATATGACCGGCTCCCTCACCGCCCCCGGCGGGGACTCGATCCGGCTGGCCCTGGACGACGTGTCCCTCACGCTGCTGGGCTTTGATATGCTCTCTCTGGGCCTGGAATACTCCCTCGGCCCCAACCAGGGCCCCATTCCCATGAGCGGCGACGCTAAGCTCGTCACCCAGATGAGCGACGCGGAGGCGCTGCGGGCGGCCCTGGATATCCAGGAGCGGGCCTACCGCTGGGCCGGCGATATGGAGGCGCTGTTCTCCTCCCGTCTGCCGGAGGAGCTGTACTATGCCCTGATCAGCGGATGAAAACGGTCGGTTATTTTGGACTTTTCCTGAAGCTGACCCTGGACCGCCTCTGCCAACAGCGCTGGCTGTTGGCGGGGCTTGTCCTTTTGTGCGCCCTTCTGCCTCTGGGGGCGGGCCGGGCGGCGGGTCAGCTTCTGTCCCAGGGGGTGGACTTCGCCGGGGTGACCCTGGCCGTCACCGCCCCCGAGGGGGACGAGACCCCGAGACTGCTGGAGGGGTACATGGGGGAGATGGAGGACATCGCCCAGTACTGCCAGTTTCGGGGGATGTCGGAGGCGGACGCCCTGGAGGCCCTTCGGGCCGGGGAGGTGACCGCCGTGCTGGCCCTGCCGGAGAACTTTATCCAGGGCGTGATGGACGGCAGTAACCCGGACCTGCGGCTCATCGTGGACGGGGAGCGGCCCCTGGAGTCCCTGCTGCTGCTGTGGGTGGGACAGAGCGCCTGCGACATCCTGTCCGCCTTTCAAAGCGGGGTCTACGCCGTGCTGGACCTCTACGCCCAGTCCCCGCCCCCCGGCCTGAGCCGGGACCAGGTGGTGGTGGACATCAATCTGCGCTATATCCGTCTGGCCCTGGACCGGGGGGAGCTCTTTCAGAACCAAACCGTCTCGGCCACCGGGGTACTGCCCGTCCATCTGCACTACGCCCTCGCCCTGCTGGCCTATCTGGGCCTGTCCGCCGCTCCCCTGTTTCTCCCCCTGTACAGCGGGAGCTGGATGGGCTTTCAGCGCCGCCTGCGGGCGGCGGGCCGGGGGCCCCTGGCGGGCTATCTCAGCGGCGTGACCGCCGGGGCGGCGGCGCTGTTCCTCCTGCTGGCCCCCGCCCTGCTCCTGCTGGGGGAGGGCACCCCTCTGCCTCTGCTGGGGGCGGCCCTGGGGATGGCGGCGTATTGCTCCATATTCTGCGCCCTGTGCTGCTTGGCCTGGGGGAGCGCCGCCGGCTGCGGCGGGCTGTCCTTTGCCGGGGCCCTGGCCTCCCTGGCGCTGGCGGGAGGGATAGTCCCCCCAGTGCTGATGCCCGGGGCCCTGCGGCGGCTCACTGGGCTGTCCCCGGTGACCTGGCTGGCCTGTCTGGCGGCGGGGCCTATGGGCTATGAGACGCCCCCGTCCGCCTGGATCGGCCTGGGGCTGACGGCCATTGGGATGGCCCTGCTCTCTCTGGGCCTGTACCGCCGCCGGATGGATCAGGAGGTGAGGGTATGAGGTTCCTTCTCGCCAGCTTCCAAAGCGCCCTGACCGCCCAGCTCTCCCGGAGACGGGTCTGGCTTCTGCTTCTGCTCCTGCTGGCGGCGGGGATGGTCCGCCTCCTGCCTGGGGAGGAGGTCTCCGCCCCCGTCCAGGTGGGCGTGGTCCTCCCGGAGGAGGGCGGCGGCGATTTCTGGGAGAGGCTTCAGGCCCGCAGCGGCCTGGTGGTCACCTTCCTGCCCGCCAGCCTGGAGCAGGCGGAGCGTCAGGTGGGGCTGGGCCGCTGGGACTGCACCCTGGTCCTCCCGGAGGACCTCTCCGCCCGTCTGGCCCGGGGGGACCGGGAGGGGCTGTTTACCCTCCTCACCGGCCCCGGCTCCACCGTCTACCCCCTGGTGCGGGAGACCGCTTCCGCCTGCGCGGCGGAGTGCCTCTCCCCCGGCATGGCGGAGGACTACCTGCTGGACAGCGGCATCCTTCAGGAGGGGGAGGTGGAGGCCGTCCGGCCCCGTCTGCACGAGGTCCTTTTGGACCGGGACCGGGTGCTGGTGTCTATGGAGACGCTGGACGGCACGCCCCTGGACCCCATCACCCTGGCGGACAGCGGCCTCTCCCGCCTGGCGGCGGGGGTGACGGCTATTTTTCTGCTGGCCTGGTCGCTCCTCGCCGCTATGGACCTGGGCCGGTGGCTGGACAGCCCTTTCGCCAGGCGTCTGGCTCCCCTGCGGGGGACCTCCGCCCTGCTGCTGCCCCGGCTGGCGGCGGCGATGCTCCCCGCCCTGTGCGCCGGGGCGCTGGCCCTGGGACTGGCCGTGGATGGGGCGGGGCCCTATGTGCTGGCTCTGGTCCCCTATCTGCTCTTCTGCGGAGGGCTGGCCCAGACCCTGGCCCGGTTTCCCAGGGCCTGGGGCGCGGTCCCCGTCCTCCTGCCCGTTCTTCCGGCGGCGGGACTGCTCCTGTCCCCGGTATTGCTGGACCCGGCCCTGCTCTTCCCCGCCCTGGCTCCGCTGTCCCGTTTTTTGCCGGTTACCCTCTATCTGGGGGCCTGCGGGGGCCGCTGGACCGACGGCCTCCTCCTGGCGGCTGTGGGGGCGGTCCTGATGGGATCGCTGGCCGCGAGGGACCACATTTCATCTGATTAGGAGGCCGTTATGTACCGACAGGTCACACTGCCCAACGGGGCCCGCCTGCTCACCGAGGCGGTGCCCGGCGCGCGGTCCGCCGCGCTGGGCTTTTTTGTGGGGGTGGGCTCCCGCCACGAGGGGCCGAAGGAAAACGGCGCCGCCCACTTCATTGAGCATATGCTCTTTAAGGGGACCCATCGCCGCACCGCCGCCCAGCTGGCGAAGGACACCGATGCCGTCGGCGGGCAGTTCAACGCCTACACCACCAAGGAACACACCTGCTTCTACGCCCGCACCCTGGACAGCCACCTGGACCGGGGGCTGGACATTTTGGAGGACATGCTGTTCCACTCCAAATTCGACCCTGCCGACGCCCAGCTGGAGCGGGGTGTGATTCTGGAGGAGATCGGGATGTATGAGGACACCCCGGAGGACCTGGCGGCTGAACGGCTGTCCGCCGCCGTCTATAAGGGCAGTCCCCTGGCCCGGCCCATTCTGGGCAGGGCGTCCACCCTGGCCGGGATGGACGGGGACTGGCTGAGGCAATGGCAGAGGGAGCGCTACCACGCCGGGGTGCTGGTGGCCGCTCTGGCGGGCAGCTTCACCCGCGCCCAGGAGGAGCGGCTGACCCAGCTGCTGGCCTCCCTCCCCGCCGGACCCCTCCCCAAGGTCAAGCCCGCCGCCTACCACAGCGCCGTCACCGTCAAGCGGAAGGCCATCGAGCAAAACCATCTGATTCTGGCCTTCCCCGCCCCCACCTATCTGGACCCCCGCCGGGCTCAGGTGCTGCTGCTCAACTCCCTGCTGGGGGGCGGCTGTTCCTCCCGGCTGTTTCAGGAGCTGCGGGAGGAGCGGGGGCTGTGCTACACCGTCTATTCCTACGTGGCCGACCACGAGGACACCGGCCTGATCGGGGTCTACGCCGCCGTCAGCCCGGACCAGGAGCGCCAAGCCCTGGATGCCGCCCGCCGGGTGGTGCTGGAGCTGGCGGACCACGGGCCCGCCCGGGAGGAAGTGGACCGGGTCCGGGAGCAGGCCAAGGCCGGTCTGCTCATGGGCAATGAGTCGGTCCAGGCCCGCATGAGCCATATGGGCTCCTCCGCCCTCCTCTACGGCCGGGTGCGGGAGACCCAGGAAATTTTGGACCTCTACGACGCCGTCACCCCGGAACAGCTCCGCGCCCTGGCCGGGGAGCTGTTCCGGATGGAACAGGCCTCCCTGTCCGCCGTAGGCCGGGTCAGTCCGGCGGCGGAGTATTCTCAATGGCTGACAGCCCTATGAGTCCTCAAAATTAAAAATGGAACGCCAAAATGGCATTCCACATGTTACTCCTCAATTTTCACCAGGTCGATGGCGGATACCAACAGAATGTTAATCAGCTCATTCCTGGACCGGTTTGTCTGCACGGACAGGGCATCCAGCCGCTCAATCAGCTCGTCCTTCATTCGAACCGACACGATCTTATACCCGTCGTCCCCCCGGCGCGCCGCTTTTTTCTTGATTCTGATTTCTTCCGCCATAATCGTTCACCTCATAGTAGCATTTTAGCTTGACAGAAGATGTTTTGGTATATTATAATATTGTAGTCTAAATTACACTATATATTTATAGTGAGGAGGATTACAAAGATGAGAAAGGCGAGCAATTGGATTCGGGTTATACTGTTTCTTGTGATCGTGGGGGCAGCCATCGTGTTTATCATTCTTCCCATGCTGGGTACCACCGCTCCCGGCGGACCGAAGCTGTCCTTCGGCGGTTCGGAAACCTGTCAGCTGGGCGACACACTGGAGAAGTTTAACGCCGCCGGTTTTTATATGGGAAAAAACACTCAGGACCACACCTATACGGGGCTGAGCAGTCAGGACAATTTAGCGGTATACCTCAACGCCGACCGGGCCCAGTCCTGCGGAAAGGGGCATCTGGTCAACAAGGGCGACAAATGGCTGAAGGGCGTGGAGTGCATGGTCTACTCCTTTGAGCTGCGCTATGCCGACGGCGGACACATGACCTGCGACGGCGTGGAGACCTTGGGCAGTACACAGGAGGCCATCCGCTCCGGTCTGGGAAACCCGGAGCAGTCTAATGACGAATACGATAAATATACTTATAAAAAGAGCGGACGCACCTATAAATTTTATTTCTACTATGATGAGAGCGGCGTCTGCACCAGTGCCGAAGCCTATCAGAACGATCCCAAGCTCTCCTTCCAATCCTTCTGAGCTGAGCCGTAAAAACAGAAGATCTTTGGCGTACTGTTTTTACCTCTTGATTTTTTACAGGAAAGTAAGATTATTGTATGAAATACTTCAAAAAAATTATTATATGCTTTTTGATTTTTTGTGCTGTCCTTATATTGGGAGTGTTTACTGTCCTTTATATTTCGCATGAAGTTCTGGCAGGTGGATACGATGTTGACCGCATGAATATTGGTGCGGGTTTATATGTCGCGTCTGTTATTGCCGTCTGCACATATCTTTTATATAGCAAAAAGTAAAAGATTCTCAATATTATAGACCATACAGCAAAGCTTGTTTGGCCGCTTGGCAAATGAATAAAACTCCGCCCTTTCGGTTAAACTGGCCATAAGCCAATGTTTACCGAAGGGGTGGTTTTATGCGGGTAAAGGACCTGATGAATCCCAGCGCGGTGACGGTGGAGCCCACGGCCTCCACGGCGCTGGCGGCCCGGCTCATCAGCCGGCACAACGTAGGGGCTCTGCCGGTGTGCGGCTCGGATGGCTGTCTGCGGGGGATGGTCACCGACCGGGACATCGTTCTGCGGTGCGTGGCCGCCGAGGAGGACCCCGCCCAGACCCCGGTGCGGGATATTATGACCCGCTCCTGCGCCGCCGTCTCCCCGGAGGCCGACTGCCGGGAGGCTACCCGGCTGATGTCCCTGCACCAGGTCCGCCGCCTGCCGGTGGTGGAGAGCGGGAGGCTGGTGGGCGTGATCTCCCTGTCCGACCTGGCCCGCAGCGGCCGCTTCGACATGGAGGCCGCCCAGGCCCTGAGTGAAATTTCAGAAAATATCATCACACGTTGATTGGACAAAATTCCTCCTGTGCCCTATAATAGGGGCAGGAGGAATTTTTATGGAAATCATTCCCATCGCCCATATTCGAAGCGATTTTTCAGAAAAGTTCGGCATCCCCCGTCAGAGCGGCCTGGTGGAGGAGCTCACCGCCGACGTGGTGTTCACGCCGGAATTTCGAGAGCCCGCCGCCCTCCGGGGCATCGACGGTTTTTCCCACCTCTGGCTCATCTGGGAGTTTTCAAAGGCCCGGCGGGAGGGCTGGTCCCCCACCGTCCGCCCGCCCCGGCTGGGGGGAAACGCCCGACTGGGGGTGTTCGCCACCCGCTCCCCCTTCCGGCCCAACCCCATCGGCCTCAGCTGCGTCCGCCTGCTGGAGGTCCGCCAGGACCGGGCGCTGGGGCCCGTCCTCACCGTGTCCGGCGCTGACCTGATGGACGGCACCCCCATCTACGACATCAAACCCTACCTCCCCTACGCCGACTGCAAGCCCGACGCCGCGGGCGGCTTCGCCTCCCAGCCCAAGGAGGCCAGCTTGGAGGTGGACTGCCCTCCGACGCTCCTGGCCCGCATCCCGGAGGAGAAGCGCCCCGCCCTGCTGGCCGTCCTGGCCCAGGACCCCCGGCCCCAGTATCAAAACGACCCGGCGCGAATTTATGGCATGTCCTTCGCCGGCCTGGAGGTCAGGTTCCAGGTGGCGGAGGGGCGGCTGATGGTGACGGAGATTTTGTAGGGCGGGACGACCTCGGCCCGCTGGACACCGGTCTGTAGGGGCGGATAATATCCGCCCCTACAACGCGCCCGCAGGTTCCGTAGGGCGGGACGACCCCGGCCCGCCGTCCACGGAGAGCGGGCGCCCTTGGGGAAACGGCGCGCCGGGTCGTCGCGCCCTACACGTCCAATCGCGTGCCTGCGGGCGGCCACAGGCCGCCCCTACAGCGGCTGGAACCTAAAAAAATTTCAAAAAACCCTTGACTTTCCCCCTGATGGAAGGTGTAAGGTAGTCTCAGAAAGGGGGAACGCCCATGAAGATCAACGAGGTGGAGGCCCAGGTGGGCATCACCAAAAAGAACATCCGCTTCTATGAGGAGCAGGGGCTGCTGTCCCCCCGGCGGGACAGCTCCAACGGCTACCGGGACTACGGAGAGGCGGAGGTAGCCATTCTGCGGCAGATCAAGCTGATGCGGAAGCTGGGCGTACCGCTGGAGGAGATCCGCAGAATGCAGGCCGGGGGAACGGTGGCCGACGGGATGCGCCGGCACCTGGTCACCCTGGAACGGGAGCGGAAAAGCCTGGAGCAGTCCATTCAACTGTGCCAGTCCCTGAAGGACCGGGAAGAGCGGCTGGACAGCCTAGACGCCGCCGCCCTGCTGGAGAAGATGGACCGCCTGGAGCAGACCGGCACCACCTTCCAGGACAAGCAGAAGCACGACGCCAAGCCCGTCCGGTACGCCGGGGCCGTCGTCATGGCCCTGCTGACCACCGCCCTGATGGCCGCCCTGATCGTGCTGATGGTGTGGGCCTTCACCGTGGACCCCAGCGACGCCCCGCCCCTGGCCCTGCTGGTGGTGCTGGTGGCTATCCCGGGAGTGATTATCCTGGGCGTCCTGCTGGCCCTGTTCCAGAGGATTAAGGAAATTCAGAAAGGAGAGGAAGACGATGCGAAAAACTACTGACAAGAAGGGGCACGGCCTGGTGGGGGGCGTGATCGTGACGGTGCTGGTGGTGGGCTTTGTCCTGCTGTTTCTGGCATTTTTGCTCCAGACGCTGGGCCCCCTGTTCCCCTTCCTGGGCGAGCTGGGAGCCAGCCTTGGAATCCTTCTGTTCTACGTCGGGGCCATCCTGGCTGTGGGGGTCGGCGTCGTCGCGGCGCTGATCCAGCGGTGGAAGGAGGTCAAGGGAGGCGAAGAGGATGAGGCCAAAAAGTATTGACCGCCGGGCGGAAAAGCGGGCGGCGGTACGGTCTGCGGTGGTCAGCACCCTGCTCCAGCTGATGATGGTGGCCGCTCTGCTCTATCTGCGGACTTTGGGTCCGCCGGAATGGCTGGCCGGTCTGATGCTGATCCTGGCCGTTGCCGACCTGATCACCATTCCCTTCACCTTTACCGCCCTGTGGCAGCGGGTGCGGGAGATTGAAAAGGGCGAACTGGAAGAAGCCAAAAAATACTGATTCCATTTTTATAAGGAGGAAAACATTATGCTGCTGGTAAACATTGACTACATCCCCGGGAAGGAATTTGAGGTGCTGGGTATGGCCAAGGGCACCGTGGTCCAGTCTAAGAACTTCGGCAAGGACTTCATGGCCGGTATGAAGACCCTGGTGGGCGGCGAGATCACCGGCTACACCGAGATGCTCAACGAGGCCCGTCAGATCGCCGTCAAGCGCATGGTGGACGAGGCCGAGGGCCTGGGGGCCGACGCCGTTATCAACATCCGCTACGGCTCCTCCGCCGTGATGCAGGGGGCCGCCGAGGTCATCGCCTACGGCACCGCGGTGCGGTTCAAGTAAGCGCCTGTAGGGGCGGCCTGTGGCCGCCCCTACATTTTATTGACACCCTTTTCCTCCGGGATTATAATACAGACAGCACACCCCAGAATAAAACAGGAGATGACTGTTATGTTTGGTTTATTTGGAAAGAAGGAGACCCCCTCCCCGGAGGAGCGGCTGGCCGACCTCCAGAGGAAGGGGGATTGGGCCGGTCTGGCAAAGGCCTATTACGAGCTGGGCGTGGGGGCCATGGACAAGGGCGACCTGAACCGGGCCCAGCTGTGGCTTCACCGGGCGGACACCATCTACAGCGCCGACGACGATGTCTATGACAAGGTGGGCGAGAAGCTGACAGACGACTGCTCCGACCGCATCGGCATCCTGGAGGAAAAGGAGGAGCTGCTGTACAACGCCGTCCCCGCTCAGATCGAGGAGAAGGCCGACGGCCTGGAGGACCCCCAGGTCCGGGTGTGGGGCCTGCTGTCCGCCGCCCGGCTGGTGAAGCTGGGGGAGCGGCTGGCGAAGCTCCCCGGCTGTGAGGTGCTGGGCCAGCTGGCCTGGGCCGTGGACATGATGTTCAAGTCCTTCCAGACCCCGCCCGCCCAGGAGGAGTACCAGCGCCTGATGGATGTCTGCAACGCCCTCTATGAGCTCAACGGCAAGGCGGCCTACTACACCGGCGAGGTCGAGGTCCCCGGCGGGGCCCCCCTCCAGCTCTTCGACCTGAACGGCATGATGGGGACGGAGCAGGAGCTCAACGGCTACATAGACGGCCATCTGCGGCTGATCGCCGCCCTGAGCCAGGGGGCGGAGGAGCTGCCCATCGCCGAGAGCGGCGCCGTGGGCTGCGCCCTCCTGCCCGACTACTACGTCCGCACCGGCTCCGCCAAGCCGGAGGAGGCCCCCCGGTTCAAGGCCGAGCTGGACCGGATCTGGAGCGACTACGACTTCGTGCGCTCCGGCCTGACCTGGGAGGCCGTGGGCGAACGGCTGTCTAAGTATAAGGAGCTGGACATTTTCGGCTGAGGCGAGACCTCCCTTCGGGGAGGTCTTTTTTTTTCGCTGTTACAACACCCCCACCCCGGGCGTTTTATATACAGGAAGGAGGTTGTCCATATGAACGATGCCCTGACACTCTTCCAGCGGTATAAGGACCCGGTCTACCGGCTGGCCCTGTCCATGACGGGCTCTCCCGCCGACGCGGAGGATGTGTGTCAGACGGTATTTCTCAAGCTGCTGGAAAAAAGGCCGGACCTGCCGCCGGAGCGGGAAAGAGCGTGGCTGCTCCAGGTGACGGCCAACCAGTGCCGCAGTCTCTGGCGGTGGACCCGCCGCCGGTCCACCGTCCCGTTGGACGAGGCGCTGTCTGTGGCCGCGCCCCAGGCGGAGACGCTACTGCGCCAGGTGATGGCTCTGCCCTCCAAGGACCGGGCGGTGCTCTACCTCCACTACTACGAGGGATTTTCCACCCGGGAGGTGGGGGACATGCTCCATATCAGCCAGAGCGCCGTCACCACCCGGCTGCTGCGGGCCCGGAAAAAGCTGAAAGAAATTTTGGTGGAGGATTGTCTGTATGAAGCGTGAATATCAGGAGGTTATGGATATGATTCAGATGCCCAAAGACTGCGAGGCCCGCATTTTGGCCGCGCTGGAGGAGAACAAAAAAAGACTGCCCCGCCGGGTGGGGCGGATGCTGCTGACGGCGGCGGTGATTTTCGCCATGCTCACCTCGGCGGTGGCCCTGTCCTCCCAGCTGCGGGAATATATTTTCGGCGCGGCGGGGCCCTTCGCCCCCTACGTCCGGCCCGCGGAGAGCAGGGTGGTGACAGAGGGCGGCTATGAGCTGCGGGTGGACAGCGTGATTGCCGACCACTACCTGATCGTCGGTTACGTGGAGATTCGGGACCTGGAGGGAAACCGCCTTCAGGAGGGGATAGACATCTGGGCTCACTTTGACCAGACCGGCCCGGATAACCCGGGCATCTCCAGCTCGGTGTTCGGAGGGGAGATCATCCGCTGTGAGGCGGACGGCAAGTCCGCCCTGGCCGCCGTGATGGAGTGGGGCGGCCAGAGCGTGGGCGACCCCAATATGACTCTGCGGATCGTCAAGCCCATGGAATGTAAGATCCCCGTCACCCTGGAATATGTTCCCATTCAGACCATCGACCTGAGCGGGCTGGACACCGGCGGAGTCCTGCCCCCGCTGGACCGGCTGGAGCTGTCTCCGCTGGGGATCAACGCGGTGACGCAGTATAAGGAGGACGCCAGCTTTGAGAACACCCGGGACCATGACAAGCTGCGGGGGGCGCTCACGGTACACTTTAAGGACGGCAGTACCCGGGTGTCTGTGCGGGACAGCCTGGGCGGTTCTTTCCGGCTGGCCACTGGCAGCTGGCTGTTTATGGACCCCTACAACCTGGTGCAGCCGGAGGACGTGGAGCCCCTGGATGTGGAGCAAATTGTGGGCATCTCCTGTCAGGACTGGTATCTCCCCATCGAAAACGGAGCGGCCGGCCCCCTCCGGTGACCGCCCCGCCTTCAGGCTGTTGGGCTACCGCAGCGGGATGGGAAATTCGTCGGGCTTGACCTTCCGGCGGTTCTCCGCTATAGTAGGTGGTGTAATCGCGGGTAAGGAGGTCCATATGAGGAAAAAGCGTACGCAGAACACCCGGGGGAAGATTATCGAGGCGGCGTGGCGGCTGTTTTACCGCCAGGGGTATGACGACACCACGGTGGAGGAGATCATTGAGGAGTCGGGCACCTCCCGGGGGTCCTTTTACCACTACTTCCAGGGCAAGGACGGCCTGCTGTCCACCCTGTCCGACGTGTTCGACCAGAAGTATGACGAGCTGATGGAGACCATCGACCCGGAGCAGGACCGGTTTGAACAGCTGATGTACCTCAACCGGGAGCTCTTCGCCATGATCGAGAACTCCATCTCCCTGGACCTGCTGGCCCGGCTGTACTCCTCCCAGCTGGTGACCCGGGGGGACCGCTCCCTTCTGGACCACGGGCGGACCTATTACAAGCTGCTGCGTCAGATTGTTCTCCAGGGCCAGGAGCGGGGGGAGCTGCGGGGGGATGTCACCGCCAACGAGATCGTCCGGGCCTACGCCCTGTGCGAGCGGGCCCTCATCTACGACTGGTGCCTGTCCGCCGGGGATTACTCCCTCACCCAGTACAGCGCGGCCATGATGCCTATGTTTTTGCGGGAGTTTCGAAAAAGTTTGTAGGAACGTCTAAAAATTGATAATAAAAAATGTACAGTCAATTTTCGTTGACATTTCAATGTAAATTGACTGTATCTTTTGTTTTTGTACGGAGTTCGTTCTGTGTTGTATTCTAGCCGCGTTCCTGTTATGATAGCAGCAATTCGCCGCCGGGGGCGGCTATTTTGGAGGGAGAACATTATGACAACTGCGCAAGTCTGTATCATGGGGACCATCATCCTCTATCTCTGTTTCGTCATTTTCACCGGCGTGATGATCGGCCGCCGGTCCAAAAAGAGCGCCGAGGGCTTCTACCTGGGCGGCCGGGGGATGGGCCCTCTGGTCACCGCTATGAGCGCCGAGGCCAGCGACATGAGCAGCTATCTGCTGATGGGCATACCCGGCCTGGCCTATCTGTCCGGCGTGGCCGACGCCAGCTGGACGGCCATCGGTCTGGCGGCGGGCACCTATCTCAACTTCCTGCTGGTGGCGAAGCGCCTGCGGCGGTACAGCGTGAAGCTGGACGCCATCACCATCCCCAGCTTCATTTCCAAGCGGTACGGTGAGAAAAAGCCGGTGATTATGTGCATTTCCGCCCTGATTATCCTCATTTTCTTCGTGCCCTATGTGGCCTCCGGCCTGGCCGCCATCGGCAAGCTGTTCAACAGCCTCTTCGGCTGGGACTATATGACGGCGGTCATCATCGGCGCCATCGTCATCATCAGCTACACCTCGGTGGGCGGCTTCTCCGCCGTGGCTACCATGGACCTGATTCAGTCGGTCATTATGACCATCGCCCTGGCCATTATCGTGGTCTTCGGCATCGTCCAGGCCGGGGGCATGGACGCCGTGCTGGACCACGCCCGCACCCTGCCCGGCTTCCTCAGCTTCGGTGAGACCTACAACGCGGCTGCCGGCTCCGCCGAGCCCTACGGCTTCATCCGCATTGTGTCCATGATGGCCTGGGGTTTAGGCTATTTCGGAATGCCCCACATCCTGGTCCGCTTCATGGCTATCCGGGACGAGAACGAGCTGAAGCTGTCCCGGCGCATCGCCTCGGTGTGGGTGGTGATCTCCATGGGTGTGGCGGTGTTCATCGGCATCGTGGGTCACGCCGTCTCCGCCGCCGGGCGCATCCCCTTCCTGGAGGGCAGCGCCACGGAGACGGTGATCGTCAAGCTGTCCGACCTGCTGTCGGGCTACGGCATCTTCCCCGCCATTGTGGCCGGGTGCATTCTGGCCGGTATCCTGGCCGCCACCATGTCCACCGCCGACAGCCAGCTGCTGGCCGCCTCCTCCGCCTTCTCGGAGAATCTGGTGCAGAACGTCTTCGGCATCAAGCTGACCCAGAAGCAGACCATGCTCACCGCACGGCTCACCGTGGTGGTGATTGCCATTATCGCCATGTTCCTGGCCTCCGACCCGGACAGCAACGTGTTCCAGATCGTCTCCTTCGCCTGGGCGGGCTTCGGCGCGGCCTTCGGACCTGCTATGCTGTGCGCCCTGTTCTGGAAGCGGAGCAACCGCCAGGGCATTATGGCCGGCCTGGTGGCCGGGGGCGTGATGATCTTCGTTTGGAAGTTCCTGGTCAAGCCCCTGGGCGGCATCTGGAACATCTACGAGCTCCTGCCCGCCTTCCTGGTGGCCCTGGCCGCTATCGTGGTGGTCTCCCTGCTCACCCCCGCCCCCGAGGCTGAGGTGGTCAAAGCTTTCGAGGAATACGACAAATGATAAAAAGGGACCCTGGAGAGAGGCGCTCTCCAGGGTCTCTTTTTGTTGTGCGGCAAAGCAGGAAAATCAATTTAGAGAAAATAGAGCCGCATTTGTAGGGCGCGACGACCCGGCGCGCCGCTGATGGGCAGATTTTGCAAACGGCGCGCCGGGGTCGTCGCGCCCTACAGACGCAAAATTGATTCCCCTGGCGGCAAAGGCGTTTGTATTGCAAATTTTGTCGTATTATGCTATCACGGACTTACTGCCCTTTCCAAACTGGCAACAGGGAGGAGGTGTGGTGAATGGACTCCCTAGCTGAGCTACTTATGTCGGTCGCGGCGAATGTCGTGGGCTATCTCATCTGTAGATGGCTTGACCAGCACCGCAAGGGCAGGTAAAAGAAACCCCCGGAGAGTGCGCTCTCTCCGGGGGTCCTTTTTTGCGGTGTGGTCAATAGCCCTAGCTGAACTTTTGGCCACCCTCATTATAGCATAGCCCCACAGAATACGCAAGAGGTAATTTGAAAATATGTAGGGGCGGCCTGTGGCCGCCCGTTCCACGGAGGTCCCGTCCACCCGGGAGCAACGGGCGGATGATATCCGCCCCTACCGTCTCTGGTTCTGCTTCTGAAAGAACTGCACCTGATTGTGGACAGCCTCCTGCTGGTCCTCGTACAAGCTGCGGAGCACCTGAATCATGGCTTGTTCTGTTTTGGTAAGCCTCATAGGCGGGTCGGGAATATCGGTCAGGCCAAAAATGTAATCAGTACTGACACCGAGCGTTCTCGCAATCGGAGCAATAATCTCCTGCGGAAATCTGTGTTTGCCTTTTATATAGCCATTTAAGGTATTTTGCCGGATGCCAATTTTTTCTGCCAAGGCCACTTGGGTCATATCCCTGTCGTCAATCATATTTTGGACCCTGGCTCCAATATTGATCTCATCCATTCTAATCACCCGATCATATATCCTCTAATCTCGATAACAAGAGGTAACTTGAAAATATGTAGGGGCGGCCTGTGGCCGCCCGTGCCACGGAGGCCCTGTCCTCTTGGGAGAAGCGGGCGGATAATATCCGCCCCTACCGTCTCTGATTCTGCTTCTGAAAGAACTGCACCTGGTTGTGGACAGCCTCCTGCTGGTCGCGGGATAGCGTACGGAAGGCTTCAAGGAGCTGCCGTTCAGACGGAAAAAGCGGCATAGGTGTTTCCGGAATATCGGTCAGCCCCAATAGATAATCTGTGGATACGTGAAAATATTCGGCGATAGCGGTTACAACGTGTGTAGGCATTTCATACCGCCCAGTTAAGTAGTGACTCAACTTGGATTCAGAAATTCCTATTTGCTTCGCAAGCTTTTTCTGCTTGATATCTCCATCGGTTACAAGAATTTTTGCTCTAGCTCCAAGGTCCATGGCAATCACTCCCTGGAACTAGTATGATTGAAATGCTAAATCGAAATATGAAAATTTAGGTTTTAAAAATATATTTTTCTTCCTGACAAAATTCAGCAAAATATAATTGTCATATGCTATATATTAAAGTCAGCAAAAAAAGAGCGCCGCTTTCGCGACGCCCTTTGGGAGGGAGGAAAACTTACTTGTGGTCAACAGAGTACATGTGCTTGATGAGCTCCAGCACCTTGTTGGAGTAGCCGATCTCGTTGTCGTACCAGGACACGACCTTGACGAAGGTATCGGTCAGAGCGATGCCGGCGTCCTTGTCGAAGATGGAGGTGCGGGTATCGCCCAGGAAGTCGGAGGAGACGACGGCCTCCTCGGTGTAGCCCAGAACGCCCTTCAGCTCACCCTCGGAGGCGGCCTTCATAGCGGCGCAGATCTCCTCGTACTTGGCGGGCTTAGCCAGGTTGACGGTCAGGTCCACCACGGACACGTCCAAGGTGGGAACGCGCATGGACATACCGGTCAGCTTGCCGTTCAGCTCGGGGATAACCTTGCCCACGGCCTTGGCGGCGCCGGTGGAGGAGGGGATGATGTTGCCGGCGGCGGCGCGGCCTCCGCGCCAATCCTTCAGGGAGGGGCCGTCAACGGTCTTCTGGGTGGCGGTGGTGGAGTGAACGGTGGTCATCAGGCCGTCGGTGATGCCCCAGTTGTCATTCAGGACCTTGGCGATGGGGGCCAGGCAGTTGGTGGTGCAGGAGGCGTTGGACACGAAGTTCATGTCGGGGGTGTACTTGTCCAGGTTGACGCCGCACACGAACATGGGGGTAGCGTCCTTGGAGGGGGCGGACATGACGACCTTCTTGGCGCCGGCGTCCAGGTGGCCCTGGCTCTTCTCCTGGGTCAGGAACAGGCCGGTGGACTCCACGACGTACTCGGCCTCCAGCTTGCCCCAGGGGATGTTCTTGGGCTCGCGCTCGGCGAAGATGGGAATGGACTTGCCGTTGACCACGATGGCGCTGTCGGTGTAGCTGACCTCGGCGGTGCAGATGCCGTGCATCGTGTCATACTTCAGCATATAAGCCAGGTAGTCGGCGGGGCACAGATCGTTGATCCCCACGATCTCGATCTCGGGGTGATTCAGGCTGGCGCGGAACACCATACGGCCGATGCGGCCAAAACCATTGATGCCAACTTTGATGCTCATGTTGAACGACTCCTTTTTTATCAATTTACCCGCGGCGCTTTCCCGGGGTACTTGGTAGCTTTTATATTATAACCGGAACAGCACTTTTTTCCTAGTGTATTTTTTCATAGAATTATTAAAAAAATTAACCAAAATTTTGCTATTGCTTTGGAAGGAGCCCTTCCGGACCGGGGGACAGAGCGGACATTTTCCGACAAATTTAGACAAAATCTATTGTAGGGGGCGGAAAATTTTGATATACTGTCGCCGTGTTATCTGGCAAAAAGCCGCACAACCTAATGAAACAAATCGCGGCCCCGCCCTGTCCGGCGGCTGGCCGCTCCGTCCGGGAGGTTTTTTATGTTCGATTCCATCCAGGCTCTGCTGGACGCCTTTCCCGAGGGGGCGGTCCGCTTTCGGGACGGCGCGGTGCTGTCCGCCAACGCGATGGCCCGGCACTATCTGCCCGGGCTGACGGAGGGCGCGCCCTGTCCCGAGGACATCCCTCTGACCCGGACCGGCCCCTCCGGGGCGGGGGTCTTTACCTTCGGAGGGACGGCCTTCACCTGCGGCTGTACCAGGCAGGGGGACGAGCACCTGCTCCTCTTCCGCCCCGCCCCTCAGAGCGCCCTCACCGGCCGTCAGCTGGAGGGGGTGCTGACCCAGCTGCGCGGTCTGCTGGGGGATGTGCTGGCCGAGGTGGGCCCCGCCACCGTTCAGGACGGACCCCCGGTGCCCGCCGCCGCCTTTGGCCGGAGCTTTCACCGGCTGTTCCGCCTGGTGGGCAACATGGAGTATATGCGGGAGGCCTCCGGGGAGGAGGGCGTCCTCTTTCGCCCGGTGACCATGGACCTGGAGGGCCTGTGCCGCCACACCGCCCAGCAAGCCGGGCCTTTGCTGGGGGAGGCCGGCGTCTCGCTGTACTATGAGACCGCCCTCACCGGCCTGCTCATCCCCGGCGACCCGGAGCTGCTCCAGCACCTGCTGCTGGAGCTCCTGGTCAACGCCGCCCGGGCGGCGGAGGGGGGGGAGGTGGTCCTGTCCCTGCGGCGGCAGGGGAGCCGGGCCATTCTGTCCGTCTCCCACAACGGCCCCCTGCCTGACCAGCGGCAGATGGCCGCTCTCTTCCAGCAGGGCGCGCCCAACCCCCTCCCCGGACAGGGGGCCGGCCTGGGCCTGTCCATCGCCCGGGACGTGGCGGCTCTCCACAGGGGCTCCCTCTTGGTGGAGTGGGGGCAGTCCGCCCCCTCTGCAATGGTCTCCCTGCCCACCGGACCGCTGAGCGGGCAGGTCTCGGTCCGTTCCCCCTCCCTCCAGCGGGACGGCGGCCTGGACCCGGTGCTCACCCAGCTGTCCGACATCCTTCCCGACCGGGTTTTTGGGCTGGAGGGGCTGGATTGAAAGGGAAATCAATTTTGAGAGAATAATGCCGCGTTTGTAGGGCGCGACGACCCGGCGCGCCGCTGATGAGCAGATTTTGCAAACGGCGCGCCGGGGTCGTCGCGCCCTACAGACGCAAAATTGATTTCCCTGCCCAATTAAAATAATCCTTGACTTTTCGGGAAATTCCGGTATAATAATTAAGCCTGTCTTTTTAAGCAGAGGCAGAGTCATCCTTGCTCCCGAGCGAGGCTTGGGGGCCATATGTCCATAAGGAGGTGCAAAACATGGCAAAAATCAACGCGAACTACGAGGCGCTCTACATCCTGAAGCCCGACCTGACTGAGGAGCAGAACGCCGCCCTGATCGAGCGGTTCAAGGGCATTGTAGAGGCCAACGGCACGGTGTCCGAGGTCAACGAGTGGGGCAAGCGCCGGCTGGCCTATCCCATCAACGACCTGATGGAGGGCTACTATGTGCTGATGACCTTCACCGCCGCCGCCGCCGTCCCCGCTGAGCTGGACCGTATTTTCCGGATCACCGACGGCGTGATGCGCTCCATGATCGTCTGCAAGGACGAGTAAGGAGGAACCGCGCGTGCTGAACAAGATCTTCATCATGGGCCGTCTCACCCGGGACCCGGAGCTGAGACGGACCCAGACTGGAACGCCGGTGGCCTCCTTCTCCCTGGCCGTTGACCGGGATTTTAAGGACAAGTCCACCGGCGAGCGGGCCACCGACTTCATCGACGTGGTGGCCTGGCGTCAGACCGCCGAGTTTGTCAGCCGCTATTTCACCAAGGGCCGTATGGCCGTGGTGGAGGGCCGGCTCCAGATCCGCGACTGGACCGACAAGGAGGGCGGCAAGCGCCGCTCCGCCGAGGTCATCGCGGACAACATCTACTTCGGCGACTCCAAGCGGGACGGCGACGGCGGAGGCTACGCCCCCAGCTACAGCCAGGGCGGAGGCTACTCCACCCCCGCCGCGCCCCGGGGCGACAGCTTCGGCGGCTACGGCGATCCCCCCGCGGACGGCGACCAGTTCGCCGAGCTTTCTACTGACGACGGCAATCTGCCGTTTTGACTTTGACCGGATTCGGTCGTAAAAAGGAGGTTAATTCCATGGCTATGGAACGGGATAACAAGCCCATGCGGGGCCGCAAGCGCCGCAAGGTCTGTGCTTTCTGCGCCGACAAGGTGGAGTGCATCGACTATAAGGACGCCGCCAAGCTGCGCCGGTTCACGTCCGAGCGGGCCAAGATTCTGCCCCGCCGCACCACCGGCACCTGCGCCATGCATCAGCGCCAGCTGACCGAGGCCATCAAGCGCGCCCGCCAGGTCGCCCTTCTGCCCTACGTCACCGACTGACAAGCATGAATTACGCCCCCGCCGTCAGGCGGGGGCGTTTTTGCGTCTGTCAGCAGGCGGGCGTTTACCGGTGGGCTCCCGCCTTCAGGGGAACAGGCTGAGGGGCGGGCCCCTCCTCGCCGGGGACGTTGGGGTAGATCTTCCGCAGACGGGCGATGCAGAAGGCGCTGGCCGGAATGAGGAACAGGTCGGCGCACACCCAGGCGGCGGGGGAGGCATAGCAGGCGGCGGTGTAGCCGAAAACGGGCACCAGCCACAGGCCCACTCCGGTGCGGGCGGCCATCTCCAGGACCCCGGCCAGAATGGCGAAGGGGCTGAAGCCCATGCCCTGGATGGAGAACCGGACGATGTTCACCAGGGAGAGGGGGAAGAAAAAGGCCGCGCCGATGATGATGTACCGGCTGGTCAGCTCCACCAGCACGGGCAGGGACTCCTCCCGGGGGTCCAGGAAGAGCATGGCGCACTGGGGCGCGAAGAGGAGCATAGCCCCCAGGGCGATGATGGAGTAGCCCAGCCCCAGCATGGAGCAGGAGCGGATACCTCGGCCCAGGCGGTCCAGCTTGCAGGCCCCTACATTCTGGCCGCAGTAGGTGGCCATCGTGGCCCCCATGGCGTCGAAGGGGCAGGCCAGCAGCTGATACACCTTGGCTCCCGCCGCGATAGCGGCCACGTAGAGACTGCCCAGGGCGTTGACCGAGGACTGGAGGATAATGGAGCCGATGGCGGTGATGGAGTATTGCAGGCCCATGGGCAGGCCCATGCCGCAGAGCACCCCGCAGTAGTGGAGGTCCAGCCGCCGCTCCTCCCGGGTCATGCGGAGGATGGGGTAGTGCTTCACCATGTAAGCCAGGCAGGCCAGCCCAGACACCCCCTGAGAGGCCACGGTGGCGATAGCCGCCCCCGCCACCCCGGCCTGAAAGCCCAGAATCAGGATGAAGTCCAGGGCGATGTTCAGGAAGGAGGACAGAGCCAGGAAATACACCGGCGTCTTGCTGTCCCCCAGGGAGCGGATGACTCCGGCCAGGAGGTTATAGAGAAAGGTGGAGGGGATGCCCATGAAGATGACGAAGATGTAGGCATAGGCCCCGTCGAAGATGTCCGCCGGGGTGCGCATGAGCGTCAGAATCTCCCGGCAGAGCAGGCCCGTCCCCGCCGTGAGCACCACGGCGAAGAGGATGGACAGCCAGGCGGCGTTGGCTACATAGCGGCGCATCTGAGACGGCTCCCCCGCCCCCATCCGCTGGGCCACCGGGATGGCGAAGCCGCTGCACAGGCCCATACAGAAGCCGATAACGAAGAAGTTGATGGAGCCGGTGGATCCCACCGCAGCCAGCGCCGAAGCGCCCAGCAGCTTGCCCACGATCATGGCGTCCACCAAATTATAGAGCTGTTGAAACAGCATACCGAACAGCGTGGGCAGGGCGAAGCCCAGGATCAGCCGCATAGGATTGCCGGCGGTCAGGTCTTTGGTCATTGGGGTACCTTCCTTCTGAAAATCTCCGACCTATTATAGCCGCCCCGCCCCTCCTTGACTAGCTGATTTTTGACGGTTTTATCCCCTGGGCTCGCAAAAATTTCATCAATATTTTTCTTTCCCCCGCTCCATCCTGCCCACGAGGTAGTCCAAGCTGACATCATAAAAATCCGCAATTTTGATAAGCTGTTCAATGGAAATGTTGATTCTCCCGGTTTCATAATCAGAATATGTGCTTTGGTCTACATTCAAATACCTTGCCAGCTCAACCTGTTTCTTATCGTTATCTTCCCGTAAATCACGGATTCTCTGAAAATACATATCATCACCCCAAAAAACTATATAATATCGGTGATACCGATATTGACAAATATGGGTGTTGCCCATATAATTCTATTGAGGTGATGTTATGCCGCCCTATCGCAAATATGATGTTGAAAAATGTGGAAATTGTATGTATTTTCGTCAGCATTATGTCAAAATTGGGGCAGATTATTTCTCCCCCATCTCTTACGGGCACTGCACATTTCCACGAAGGAAGCGCCGGGAAACTGGGGATTTCTGCCCCCACTGGAAGGAAATTCAAAGAGAGGAGCTCCCCGATTGATGGGGAGCTCCTCTCAGCTTGTCGAAAAATGCCCTGTCTGGCTTCATTACCAGACAGGCCACAACGTTAATGAGGAATAAAATGTAGGAGGAGGGTGTGGAGGAAGGCGGAGCAAAGCGCTTTCTGGCTTTCCATCTTGCCAACTTTTTGAGGTTCATGGCAGCAAATTTAAGCCTCACCCAGTTGGAAACCTGGGCCAGACCACGGTAAACGGTATAGCGCATGGCGTGTTTTTCTTTTGCATCGGCAAAAACTCGCTCAATGGTCTCTTTGCGCCTTGCATAGAGCTGCTTGTACTCCGGGGTGTACCTGGCATCATCGGCCAGTTCCTCATAGCCCTTCCAGATGTGCCGCAGGACAGTCTTTACGAAGCTTTTGGATTTTGTACATAAATGCCGGGTGGGGCACTGGGCACAAATTGTCGGATCGCTGCGGTATTCACGGTATCCATCCCGGTTGGTGGTGCGGTAGGACAGGATGTGGTATTCTGGGCAGATCACGCAGTCATAATATTCATCGTAGACGTAAGACCACCAGGGATGTCCACCCTTCATCGTCGTGGGCCGCTTGTAGGCTGTAGACAATACCCGGCCATCTCGAAATACCTTTTTGCAAATATGCGGGGTCTTGTAGGCGGCATCTGCCACCACTGTTTCCACCTCTGGAAACGATTGAATCAATTTGTCGTAAACATCGTCAAACGCCACGCTGTCATGGACATTTCCGGGGGTGACCACTGTTTCCAATACGTAACCGCTCTTGTCACAGGCGGTATGGGCCTCATAAGCAAAGCACCGCTTGTGCTCCCCTTTTTGGAACATTCCACTCTCCGGGTCTGTGGTGGATACCGTTACTGTTTTCTGCTTTTTCGCCTCTTTCTTCCTCCGGGCCTGCTTCTTTTTTGAGGTATTGTCCTGTTTCTTCCCTCCAGCTTTGGGTGGTTCTTCTTCATCATCCAGTGGCTTTTTTCCATGAGCCTCCCGGTCCGCGTTCACTTCCGCCAGCAGTTCTTCCTGGTATCGTTTTGCCGCTGCCGGTACTTCCTGCTTCATTTTCTTCTTCAGATTTGCGCTGGCTTTGATGTGTGTCCCATCTATAAATACCGCCGCCGGGGTCAGTGCTCCCGCACTGCCCGCCTCCTCCAATATCCATCGAAATACTGCCTCTATGGTTTCTGAAGTAAACCGGTGCCGGAAGTTGTAACTCACCGTGGAAAAATGGGGCAGCTCCTCACTCAGCGTGTATCGCAAAAACCACCGGTATGCTATATCTGTCTGGGCTCTGCGCAACGTTCCCCGCAAAGATACATTCCCATCCAGATGCTGCAGCAATACGATTTTGAATAGCACCACTGGGTCGATGCTCCGCCGGCCCTCTTCTTCGCTGTACAACGCCTCCACGATTTCGTACAATTTCTCGAAATCTACCGCTGCATCCACCTGCCGCAATAGATGTTCGGGCGGCACCAGGCTTTCTGTGTCCACCATTTCTATGACCCCTCGCTCATTTTTCCCTCGCTCCAACATTTCCCTCACCCCTTACTCCCTATTTTATCATCTTTACATGAAAAAGTCTACCAAAAGGCAGACTTTTTCGACAGGCTGAGAGGAGCTCCCCGATTGATGGGGAGCTCCTCTGAGAATTTTCTCCATTTTTACGCATTCTTCGCCATTATTCTACCCCCAGCGTCCCCCGCAGGGCCAAGGCTCCTTTTGAAAGGAGCTGTCAGCGAAGCTGACTGAGGATTGCGTTCGGCGAAGCCGAACATACGAAGTAAACAAAATTTGAAAAACCTCGTTTACTTCGTATATTTTGCTGCGCAAAATGCAATCCTCCGCCCCAGTTTGCGAACTGGGGCACCTCCTTTCACTGGATAGCCGTTAGCGGCTCTGCCGCTTACGGCTATCGCGTCCCCCTTGCGGGGAAAAGGAGGCTTTGTCGCTGCGGCGGGACGGAGGTTGCCCTACGCATTCTTCGCCATTCTCCTACAGGCCAGGGCGGTGGCGAGGAAGTAGCCGCCGTAGACCACCAGAATGACGCCGGCGGTGATAAGGGAGCTGGCGGCGCTGTCCACCTTGCCCACAGCCAGAATGACCTCGTTAGCGGCCTTCATGCCCACGGCGGAGTGGACCAGGGCCAGGATCAAAGGCAGGAGGAAGGCCAGGGCCACCTGTTGGGTGGCGGACCGCTTCACCTGCTTCTCCTCAGCCCCCAGGCGGCGGAGGATGGCGTACCGTCCGGTGTTGTCCGCTCCCTGGCTCAGCTGCTGGAGGGCCAGCACCGCCGCCGCGGCCAGAAGGAAGGTAAAGCCCAGATACAGCCCCAGGAACAGGGCCAGAATTTTACTGCCCATTATGTCAGCGTAGATGGACAGCCGGGTGTCCACCTGTAGGGCCAGCTGTTCGCTCAGCGGCCAAACCAGCTGGAGGAGCTGATCATCCGTCTCCCCCTGGACCTCTCCGGCATAGTCGGCGGACCACACCTGACGGCGGACATCCAGCTGTCCGGCCATCTCGTCGGGGATGACGGCGCAGACCATGCCCAGTCCCCCGGTAGCCAGGCCGTTGGACTCACCAAAGTCCAGCGGAGCGGGCAGAGGGCCGGTGTAGGCAGCTTTGCCCTGACGGGCCAGAAGGGCGTTCAGGTCGGACACCTTGATGGCCCCCGAGGCTTCCTCAACGCCTGTAATTTCCTTCCTGTTGTAATAGAACAGGGTATCCATGCTCCAGGCCAGCCCTTTGCCGGGGTCAAAGCCCCCCTCCCGAAGGACGGCGTCAAAGTCAACTGTCTCCACGTCCCCCGACTGGTTCTGTACGGTGATGTCAAAGGGGGCCTCCCCGTCGGTCATAGCGGACAGGGTGGAGTTGAGGCCCAGGGAGCTGGCGGTGATGCCGATGGCCAGCAGCAGGAGGATGCACACCACGGTCTGGGCCAGGTAGGTGGTGTGGACCTTGCTGATCCACTGGCGCAGGGTGAACACGTTCAGGTTTTTAAAATACAGCCCCGGGTGGCCCTGGACGAACTTCATCACAAAGCCGGACAGGGACCGGAACACCAGCAGAGTGCCCACACTGCCCAGGGTGAGCATGGGGATACAGATGGGCAGTACCGCCACGGCCACCGCCATACCGAAGCGCAGCAGGATGGCGTAGGCGGCCAGGAGGCAGATCACCCCCAACACAAACTGGAGCACCGCCACCATCAGGGGTCGGGGCTTGAGAATTTCGTTTTTCCGCTCCCCGTGAATCAGGTCGATGAGCTTGGCCCGGGAGACCTGCACCCCGCTGAGGGCCATCACCAGCAGGAAAATCACGCCGAAGTACAGCGCCGTCCTGCCCGCCGCCCGGGGGGAGAGGGTGAGGGCCAGCATCCCGGACATATCCAGCTCAAACATAGACAGGGTGAGGGCGGACATGCCGAAGCTGGCCGCCACCCCCAGGGCCAGCCCGGCGGCCAGGGAGATGAGCCCGATGAGCCCCGTCTCCAGGAACAGCAGCCGGGACACCTGGCCCTGGCTCAGGCCCAGGAGGAGGTAGGTGCCCAGCTCCCGCTTCCGCCGCCGGAGGAGAAAGCGGTTGGCGTACAAAATCAGGCAGGCCAGCACCACCGCCACAAAGACGGAGAAGATGTCCATAAAGATCATGATGGCGTCCACGATGGGGTTGCCGTTTTTAGCCAGGTAGACCATAGCCCCCTGGCCGTCCAGGGAGTTGAAGGTGTAGAACAGGCAGACGCCGAAGGTGAGGGTGAGGAGGTACACCCCGTAGTCCCGGAAGGACCGGCGCACGTTGCGCAGGGCCAGCTTAGAGAACATCGGCCATCCCTCCCCCCATCTCGGTGACCACCCGGATGATCTTTTGGAAGAAGGTCTTCCGGCTGTCGTTCCCCCGGTGGAGCTCCAGGAAGAGCCTCCCGTCCCGCAGGAAGACCACCCGGCGGCAGCAGCTGGCGGTGAAGGCGTCGTGGGTGACCATGAGGATGGTGGCCCCCAGCTCCATGTTCAGCTCCTCCAGCCGGTCCAGAAGGAGCTGGGAGGACTTGGAGTCCAGGGCTCCGGTAGGCTCGTCGGCCAGCACCAGGGCGGGGTGGGTCACCATGGCCCGGGCGGCGGCGCACCGCTGCTGCTGGCCCCCGGACATCTGATAGGGGTACTTGTTCAGGCAGTCGGCGATGCCCAGAAAGTCCGCCATCTCCCGTACCCGCCGGTCGATCTTCTGGGCGGGGGCCTTCACAATGGACAGGGACAGGGCGATGTTCTCATAGGTGGTGAGGGTATCCAGGAGGTTGCAGTCCTGAAAGATGAACCCCAGCCGCTCCCGGCGGAATTTTGCCAGCTCCCTGCCCTTCAGCCGGGTGAGCTCCTTCCCGTCGATGACGATGGAGCCGGCGGAGGGCCGGTCGATGGTGGATACGCAGTTGAGCAGGGTGGTCTTGCCAGACCCGGAGGGGCCCATCACCCCCACAAACTCCCCCGCCTCCAGGGACAGGGATACCCCGTCCAGGGCCCGGGTGACCGCCCCGCCCTTGCCGTAGACCTTTCTCAGGTCCGTTACCGTTAAAATCTCAGACATAACGCTTCTCCTTTTCCATTTGAGCTGTCCGCCCCCCTCGGCGGGGCGGGAATATAATCCGGAGCTATCCGGCCTGTACTGCCACGAACGGGGCCGGCTGAACCGCTGTTCCGCTGTCGGGAAGGCTTCGGTATGCCATCTCCTGGGTATAGGCCGCCAGCAGGGACATCAGCAGGGCCAGGACGCACAGTCCGGTTTTGATTTTTTCTGTCATGGTTCATCCGCTCCTCTCATTTAACTGTATTAGAGTGTATCATACAGTTGCGGAAAATGCTCTAAAGGAAAGATGAGGATTTCATTAAGGTTTTTTTAAAATGCCGTCTCCGTCCGGGCGCGCGAAAAAACCCGGGACGCTTGGGGGGCGTCCCGGGTCTCTCTTTCTGTTATTTGGCATATTCAATGGCCTTGGTCTCCCGCAGAAGGTGGACCTTGATCTGGCCGGGGTATTGCAGCTCAGACTCGATTTTCTTGGCGATGTCCCGGGCCAGCAGGACCATCTGGTCCTCGCTGATGACCTCGGGCTTGACCATAATCCGCACCTCGCGGCCGGCCTGAATGGCAAAGGACTTCTCCACGCCGTTGAAGGAGGAGGTAATCTCCTCCAGGGCCTCCAGGCGCTTGATATAGTTCTCCAGATTCTCCCGCCGGG
Organism: Firmicutes bacterium ASF500; assembly: GCA_000492175.2. Lineage (NCBI taxonomy): Bacteria > Bacillati > Bacillota > Firmicutes bacterium ASF500. Next base: position 1,903,280 of record CP097573.1, read on the forward strand.
CGCCGGGCCGGGCTGCGGAGATGGCGTCAGCCGCCTGCACCAGGCAGGCCACCACGGTCTTGGGCTCCACATCGTTGTGGTGGGCGTGGATGGCGTGAATGACGTTCTCGCTCTCCCGGAACTTCCGGGCCAGCTCCACGCCGATCTGAACGTGGGAGCCGTCCACCTCGTGGTCGATGGCCTTGCCCAGGTCGTGGAGCAGGCCGGCCCGCTTGGCCTCGGTGACGTTGGCGCCGATCTCGGCGGCCAGCAGTCCGGCCAGGTGGGACACCTCTATGGAGTGGTTCAGCACGTTCTGGCTGTAGCTGGTGCGGTAGCGCATCCGGCCCAGCAGCTTGACCAGCTCGGGGTGCAGGCCGTGGACGTTGGTCTCAAAGATGGCCCGCTCGCCCTCCGACTTGATGACCATGTCCACCTCCCGCTTGGCCTTCTCCACCATCTCCTCAATGCGGGCGGGGTGGATGCGGCCATCCAGGATCAGCTTCTCCAGGGCCAGCCGGGCGATCTCCTTGCGGACGGGGTCGAAGCAGGAGACGGTGATGGCCTCCGGCGTGTCGTCAATAATCAGGTCCACGCCGGTGAGGGTCTCCAGCGTGCGGATGTTCCGGCCCTCCCGGCCAATGATCCGGCCCTTCATGTCGTCGTTGGGCAGGGGCACCACCGACACGGTGGCCTCCGACACATGGTCGGCGGCGCAGCGCTGGATGGCGAGAGAGATGATCTCCCGGGCCTTGGTGTCGGCCTCGTCCTTGAAGCGGGCCTCGATCTCTTTGATTTTCATGGCCGACTCGTGGGTCACGTCGTCCTCCAGCTGCTGGAGCAGGAAGTTCCGGGCCTCCTCGGCGGTAAGGCCGGAGATGCGCTCCAGCTCGGTGACCTGCTTCTGCTTCAGCTTCTCCGCCTCGGCCTGGGTGGCGTCCAGCTTGGCTAGCTTGGCGGACAGCTGCTCTTCCTTCTTCTCGATGTTCTCGGTCTTGCGGTCCAGGTTCTCCTCCTTCTGTTGAAGGCGGTTTTCCTGGCGCTGGAGCTCGGAGCGGCGGTCCTTGACCTCCTTCTCGTGCTCGTTCTTGGCCTTGAGGATCTCCTCCTTGGCCTCTACCAGGGCCTCGCGCTTTTTGCTCTCGGCGCTCTTATAGGCCTCGTTGACAATACGGGTGGCCTCGTCCTCGGCGGATTTGATCTCCCGCTCCGCTGTGACCTTCCGGCGGTTCCAGCCGAAAAGCGCACCGCCCAGAGCGCCCACAATCAGCGTGACGATCATGCCGACGACTGCTAAAATTAGGTCCATTGGGTCTCGTTACACCTCCAAATTTTTTCATAGCCGCGGCGGACCGCCGCGGCGCTCCGCCGCCAGGCCAGGGGCCCAGGGCAGAGCTTGCAGTAAAAGGCCGCAAGAGGAGGCGATCCCCTTGCGACAACTGAAAAACATCCCCACAGGTTTTTCATATTTGTCCTTTCACTATTGTATAGGCCAACAGCTTTTCTGTCAAGATTTATTCATAATTAGAATGGCATGTTTTATGAAAAATTTTTCCAGAACAGAAAAAAGAGCGGGGAACAAACCCCGCCCTTCCGGAAACCGGCCCTACCACAGTTCTCCCACCTGGGCTCCGGTGTAGTACCAGGTGAGGATATCCTGAAAGGAGCTTCCGTTTTTGGCCATAGCGTTGGCCCCATACTGGCTCATGCCCACCCCGTGGCCGTAGCCGGTGACATCGAAGAGAAACTGACTGCCGTCCCAGCTCACCGTGAAGCAGGCCGACCGCAGGGAGAACAGGGCCCGCGCCTGCCCTCCGGTGAGGGTGACGCCCCCCAGCGGGATGGAGATCACCCCGCCCCCCTCGTTCCGGGCGGCCTGGCCGAACCAGGCGGCGGGGTCGCCGGACAGGTCGGCCCCCGGGTAGGCGGCCAGGGTGAGGGACTTGACCTCCTCCGCCCCCAGGGCTGTCTGGGTGCGGTAGTTGGGCACCTCGTCCCCCTCGGGACTGTCCACGCTCTTCAAATAGGCCACCGAGCTGCCCCAGACCTCCACCGCGTCGGTGGTCCTCCCGGCGGCGGCGGAGAAAAACAGGGCCTGAATGGGCTTGCCCTCGTAGAGGACGCCCAGCCCGTCGGTGCCCGCCACCGCCCGGTCCAGCTTCTCCCCGTACTCCCGGGCGCTGAGACCCCACCGGGCCTCGGCGGCGGAGCGCTCGGTGTAGGCCTGACAGCAGGTGCTGTCGGCGCAGATATCGGCCTCCGGATGCTTGGACCCGCCCTGGAGAACGGCGGTGTAGGTCCGGGCGGCGCAGGCCTGAGCTTTCAGCGCCTCCTCCTCAAAGGAGGCGGGCATCTCCGCCGCCACCACGCCCCAGATGTAGTCCGCCATGGTCAGCTCGGCCACCGTCCCGTCCTTGTTCAGCAGCCGCACCGCCCGCCCCCGGTCCCGGGTCCCCGTGGGGAGGGCGGGGTCCGCCGTGGGGTCGGCGGGCAGTACGGCCTCCCCGTTGGGCAGCTCCCCCGTCCCAGGCCGCCGGTAGACCGGCTCCCCCCGGAGGGCCAGTACGGGGAGGAAAAACAGGATCAAAACCAGCGCCAGCGCGGCGCTCACCGTCTGCCGCCCGCCGCCGGTCCGCGCACCCTTGTCCTCTCGCGACATCTCCGCCGCCCCCTTTCAAGCTATGGTATGGGACAGGCGGCGAAAATATGCCGCCCGCCCTTGCGGTTCTCCCCGCTATCCTGTATAATGAGGTCAGGAAAACAAATGCTGACACCAAAAGGAAAGGAGCGCCGTTATGAACACCAATCTGGCTTATCAGGAGTACCAGGAGACAGAATTGATCGGAGGAAAGCTGGTGGCTATGTCACCCAGCCCCCTTGTCAATCACAATCGCGTATCCAGAAATATCTTTCATATTTTCAACAGCTATTTGAAGGGCCGCAGGTGTGAACCCTTCAGCGATGGCGTGGACCTCTATCTGACCGAGGACGACCGTTTCATCCCCGACATGATGGTGGTCTGCGACCCAGACAAGATCAAGCCCGACGGGGTCTACGGCGCGCCCGACCTGGTGGTTGAGGTGCTGTCCCCCAGCACGGCCCGCTATGACCGTGGACGGAAGATGGAGGTCTATGCCAGGTGCGGCGTGCGGGAGTACTGGATTGTCAGCCCCGGCGACCGGACGGTGGAGCAGTATTTTCAGGAGGATGGCCGTCTGGTTCTTCACTCCGCCTACGGCTTGGAGCTGGAGGCCATTCTGAACAAAATGACCCAGGAGGAGCGGGACTCCATCCCCACTGAATTTCAATGCAGCCTCTTTGACGACCTGACCATCCAAGTCGCCGACATCTTTGACCGGGTCGTTTGACCGCCGTGCGATACCTGAACCCCAAGGGAAAGGAGCGCTGTTATGAACACCAACCTGGCCTATCAAGAGGCTTTTCGGGAGGAGCTGATCGGCGGGAGAGTGGTTGCCATGTCTCCCGCCACGACGCGGCACAATCGTATCGCGGAAAACCTATATTTTATCTTCCGCACCTATTTGAAGGGAAAGCGCTGTGTCCCCTTGGGTGATGGATATGACCTCTATCTGACCGATCAGGACCGGTTTATCCCGGATTTTATGGTCGTCTGCGACCGGGATAAGATTAAGACCAAGGGCGTATTCGGTGCGCCCGACCTGGTGGCGGAGGTGCTGTCCCCCAGCACGGCGCAATATGACCGCGGCAATAAGATGAACACCTATGAGCGATGCGGCGTCCCGGAGTATTGGATCATCAGCCCCGGCGACCAGTCCATTGAGATTTACAGCCTCCAGGAGGGGCGCTATGTATTGGAGCATCTGTATACCTATTTTTCCAAGGACGAGCTGGATGATATGGGTGAGGAAAAACGAGCGGCGCTGGTGACAGAATTTAAATGCCGCCTCTACGACGATTTTACCATTCGCCTTGAGGATATTTTCGGAGATCTATTTTGAGAAAATTTGGCCCGCTTCCAATCGGAAGCGGGCCCTTGCTATTCTGATTAGTACGCCACGCCCCAGAGAATGGAGTGCTTGGCGGGCTTGCCGCAGCAGACGCAGGTGTCGGAGACGTGCTCCTGGTCCAGGGGCATGCACCGGGAGGTGACGCCGGCCTGCTCCTTCATTTTCAGCTCGCAGTCCAGCTCGCCGCACCACATGGTCTTGGCGAAGCCGCCCTCGGCCTCCATGAACTGCTTGACCTCCTCCACAGTGAGGCACACCCGGGTGTGGTCCTCCAGGTTCTTTTTGGCACGGGCATAGAGGCTCTTGTGGACATCGTCCAGCAGCCATCTCACGTCGTCCTCCATCTGGTCCAGAGGGACGAAGCGCTTCTCGCCGGAGTCCCGGCGGCAGATGCAGCACTGTCCCTTCTCCATATCCTTGGGGCCGATCTCCACCCGCAGGGGGACGCCCTTCATCTCATACTGGGCGGCCTTCCAGCCCATAGACTGGTCGGAGTCGTCCATCTTTGCCCGGATACCGGCCTTTTGCAGCCGCTTCAGCAGGGCGGCGGCGGCCTCCAGGACGCCCTCCTTGTGCTGGGCCACGGGGATGACCATGACCTGGACGGGGGCGACGCGGGGGGGCAGGACCAGGCCGCTGTTGTCGCCGTGGGTCATGATGATGCCGCCGATGACCCGGGTGGACACCCCCCAGGAGGTCTGGTGGGGGTGGTGGAGCTGGTTGTCCTTGCCGGTATAGGTGATGTCGAAGGCCCTGGCGAAGCCGTCGCCGAAATAGTGGCTGGTGCCCGACTGGAGGGCCTTGCGGTCGTGCATCATGCACTCCACAGTGTAGGTCTCCTCAGCGCCGTTGAACTTCTCCTTGTCGGTCTTGCGGCCCTTGGCCACGGGCATGGCCAGGACGTTCTCCAGGAAATCAGCGTAGATTTCCAGCATCTGCATGGTCTCCCGGCGGGCGTCCTCCTCGTCCAGGTGCATGGTGTGGCCCTCCTGCCACAGGAACTCCCGGTGGCGCAGGAAGGGGCGGGAGGTCTTTTCCCACCGCAGTACCGAGTTCCACTGGTTATACAGCTTAGGCAGGTCCCGGTGGGAGTGGATGATATTTTTATAGTGCTCGCAGAACAGGGTCTCCGAGGTGGGGCGGATGCAGTACCGCTCCTCCAGCTTCTCGCTGCCGCCGTAGGTGACCCAGGCGCACTCAGGGGTGAAGCCCTCCACATGGTCCTTCTCCTTCTGGAGCAGGCCCTCGGGAATCAGGATGGGCAGGTACACGTTCTCGTGGCCTGTCTCCTTGAATTTGGCGTCCAGCTCCTTCTGGATGTTCTCCCAGATGGCGTAGCCATAGGGGCGGTAGATGAACATGCCCTTGATAGAGGAGTAGTCGATGAGCTCCGCCTTGGTGCACACGTCGGTGTACCACTGGGCGAAGTCCGCCTCCATATCGGTAATCTGTTCCACTTGCTTCTTGTTTTCGTTGGCCATATACTCTTCAGTCCTTTAAATTTTTTCTCCCGCCTCCCCGGAGGAGGGGGGAACACAGATGTCAGTCCAGCGGGGGTGAAATACTCGTGTCCCCTATTGTATGGATTTCCCAGGGAAAAGTCAAGTTTTTAAACCGGTTCTCCCAGGGAAATCAATTTTGCGTCTGTAGGGCGCGACGACCCCGGCGCGCCGTTTGCAAAATCTGCCTATCTGCGGCGCGCCGGGTCGTCGCGCCCTACAAATGCGGCTTTATTTTCTCGAAATTGATTTCCCTGCCGTCTCCCCCGTTTATTTCCGCAGCATCTCCTGGGTCAGCTCCACAAACCGCTGGCCGAAGTTGGACAGACAGCGGCCCTCCCGGTAGCCGGCCACCAGCCGCCCGTAGGTGGAGGGGTCGGTGAGGGGGAAGAGGTCCACTCCTGCGGAGCCGGAGGTGGGGGTGGGCAGGGCCCGGAGAAAGAGCTCGGGGCAGATGGTGACCCCCACCCCGGCCTGAGCCATCGCCAAAGTGGTGACGGTGTTCTCCGTCTCCAAAATCAGCTGGGGCTTGAAGTAGTACCGCCGGAAATACTGGTCTACGATGCTCCGGGTGCGGTTGCCCCGCTTAATCAGGACAAAGGGCATGGCCTCAAAGGCCCGGATGTCCGCCCCCTGGGCGAACTGCTTCCGGACCTCCTCCGCCTGTTCCCCGAAGAGGTGGCCGGTGAAGGTTCTGGGCACTACCATCATCAGCCGCTGTTCCGTCAGGGGGACGGTGGTCACCCCCTCCATGATGATGGGCTGAAAGCAGATAATCAGGTCGGTCCGGCCGTGGGCCAGCTCGTCCTCCAGCTGGGTGGAGTTGCCCTCGGACAGGGAAAACTCCACCTGGGGGAACTCCAGACGGAATTTGGGCAGCACGTCGGGCAGAAGGGCCAGCCCGCAGGTGTGGGAGATGCCCACCCGCAGGGCCCCCACGTACTGCTTGTTGATGTCCCCCACCTTGGACAGGTACTGCCGGTGCAGGTCCAGAATCTCGGTGGCGGTGTCCACCAGCAGTCCCCCCGCGTAGGTCAGCGACAGCTTGGGGGACCGGGTGAACAGCTTCACGTCCAGCTCCCGCTCCAGATTGGCGATGTGGTTGGACAGGGACTGCTGAGAAATATACAGCCGCTCCGCCGCCCGGGTGATGTTCAGCTCCTCCGCTACGGTGAGGAAATATTTCAGGTGTTGAAAGTTCACAAAAACTCCCGCCTTTTTTTGTGGGATACCCCATTGTACCACAATTATTTAGCTGTGGCAACCCTCAACAAAAACCTACTTCTCAAAAGGCAAAAAATGTGGCATAATATTCAGTATGCAATGGGCGGACGCCTAAATTTAACAACAGGAAGGAATGCTGGATTATGAAATGTCTCATTATTGACGTCGTCTCCCCCGCGATCTCTGAGGAACTGGGCAAATATATGCAGGTCGATACCAAGATCCTCCCCTCCCAGGCTGAGCTGGCCGGGATGATCGGCGACTACGAGGTTCTGATCATGCGCGTGGACCCCGCCATCAACAAGGAGATCCTGGACGCGGCCAAGAACCTGAAGGTGATCGGCGTGTGCTCCGTGGGCCTGAACCACATCGACATGGACACCGCCAAGGCCAAGGGCATCCAGGTCTTCAACGCCCCCGGCCTCAACGGCAACGCCGTGGCCGAGCTGACCATCGCCAAGATGCTGGACATGTCCCGGCACACCATCCCCGCCTGCAACGACGTGAAGGTGGGCAAGAACTGGGACAAGTATAAGTTTGTGGGCCGCGAGCTGCGGGGCAAGACCCTGGGCGTTCTGGGCTTCGGCCGCATCGGCCAACGGGTGGGCGAGCTGGCCCGGGCTTTCCTGATGGACGTGGTGGCCTACGACCCCTACCTCCCCGCCGAGGTCTTTGAGCAGCAGCACGCCAAGAGCATGTCCATCGAGGAGGTGCTCAAGGTCTCCGACTTTGTCACCATCCACATGCCCCTCAACGACGAGACCCGCAACCTCTTCAACGCCAAGTCCATCGAGGGTATGAAGGACGACGCCGTGGTGCTGAACATGGCCCGGGGCGGCATCGTCAACGAGCAGGATATGTACGAGGCCCTGAAGGCCGGCAAGATTGGCGGCTATGCCACCGACGTTATGGAGAACGAGCTGGCCGCCGGCGGCCTGACCGAGGGTGCTGGCTTCGACTCTCCCCTCTTCGGCTGCGATAACTTCATCGTCTCCCCCCACCTGGGCGCCCAGACCGTGGACGCCTCCCGGGACATTGGCGCCCATATCATCAACAAAGTGAAGGAAGCGCTGGACCTGAAATAAGCAAACACCGCCTTTTGGCATTGGGGCTGTCCGGAAAAGGACGGCCCCTTTTAAATTTGGATACTTTTCCCGTTTTAAGTCTTGCAAAAAAAACGGCCTTCTGGTACAATAATAAAATGTCTGGAAAACAGGCACATTGGTAATACTTGATTGGGCCGCTGCGCCCCGGCAAGGAGAATGAAGAAGCATGGATAGGAAACAGAGAGAAGAACGCCGCCGTCAGGAGGACATCGCGCTTCAGCGCGGACTGCTGTGGGTGGCGGGGGCGATCGTGCTGGAGGCTCTTCTGATGGCCGTCAATCGCTACTATATCAACTACTACCTCACCGACTGGGAGATTGGCCTGGCCGGGATGATCAACGGGCTTTTGAACTTCCTTCGGTTCGCGGCGCCCGTCGCCGCCGGAGCGGCCCTTGGCTGTACCCTCTGGCGGCTGAAAAGCGGCAAGCGCTTTGGACCCGCTCTGGTGGTGTCGCTGGCCATGGGGGCGGTCTCTGTCTGCGTCCATGTCATTGTCAAGTTCCAGGGCCCGGGCCTGTCCATGCTGTTTTGGCTGGTGGTCGCCTGGGCGGTACTGGCGCTGGTGTACTATATCTATCAGCGGGAGTTCTTCGTCGCCGCCGCCGCCTGCGGCATGTCCGTCCTGGCGCTGTGGTTCGTCCGGTACGACAGAAACGGCCTGGCGGAGTCCATCCTGATCCTGGCCGCTATCGCGGTGGTGACCGCCGCGGTGGTCTGGATGAAGAAGAGCAGAGGAACCCTCCCCGGCAAGCTGGCCATCCGCTTCCTGCCCGAGGATACCAATTACGCCGTCGCCCTGGCCACCTGCGCCGCCAGCCTGGCCGCCCCCATCGCCGCCCTCCTCTTGGGCGGCACCGCAGCCTACTACCTGATTTTCGTCATGGTAGCTTGGCTTTTCGCCTTGTTTGTGTACTACACCGTTAAATTGATGTGATGCCATAAAATGTCCCCACAGGCTGAACCGCCCCATATTGTGCGGACAGCACAAAAAGGCCCGTCCTCGTGAGAGGGCGGGCCTTTTCAGCGTGACAGGATGAACACGCCGGCCAGGATGGCGGCGACGCCGATGAGCTTTTGTTTGGTGATCCGCTCGCCCAGGAAAGCGGTGGAGAGGAGCATAGACCAGATGTAGGTGAGGGCGGTCATGGGGTAGAGAACGGAGTAGTCCATAAGGCGGAGCAGGAGAATATTGAGTGCGGCCCCGGCCAGGTAGCAGCAGCCGCCCAGGTAGATCTTCGGGGTCCGGAACAGGTCGGACAGGCTGTCCACCCGGTCCATTCCGGCCTTGAGGAAAAATGCGCCCAGCGCCCCGATGAGGGTCATAGTCAAAACAGACAGCCAGATCATTTTTCCGCCCCCTTCGAGGTGCTCAGGCATATCAGCCCGGCGGTGATGACCGCGATGCCAAGCAGCTTTTGTCCAGTAACGGCCTCATCCAGCACTAGTGCGCCCAATATGATGGACAGGGCGTATCCGGCGCTGAGCATGGGGTGGAGGACAGACAGCTCTCCAAAGCGCATAGCGGCCATCATCAGCAGAGCCCCGCAGCCGTACAGGGCGAAGCCAGCAATCAGGAAGGGCAGGGACTCCCGGGACAGCTTCCAGCACAGCTGGCCCAGGCAGGTGAGCAGGGCGGAGGCCAGCATCAGGGCGATGCCAGTTGACAGGTTCTTTTTTTTCATCGCGTCGCCTCCCATCAGGACTGTGGCCAGGGCCGGGGCGTCCCCTTCTCAACCAGCCAGGCTTGTCCCGCCAGCCGGGCCAGCGGGGCGTCGGAGCGGGAATCGGAGTAAAAGGCGTCGATTTTCTCCTCCGGGAAAGCCTGGCGCAGGCGGACGGCTTTTTCCTCCCCCCGGCAGTTGGGGCCCAGCAGCTCCCCCGTCTCCGGCGACACGGGGGAGGCCAGCCCCCGCACCCTCAGCAGGACGCAGGCGGGCAGGATGAGAAATTCCGGCGAGGCGGAGATAATCAGGTCGTCCTCCCGCCGCTGTTCCAGGTACCAGGGGTAGACGCGGGAGAGATTTTCCTCCCAGAATCGGACGATCTCCCCTTCCACGCCGGGGACATGGCGGAGGAAGCGGTAGAACCGGGCCTTAAACGCCTCCCGGCTCAGCAGTCCCGCCTTGAACAGCCCCCCGGCCAGCACAGCCCCCGGCAGGGCCATCAGGGCGGCAGGGCGGCGCTTGACGCAGAACCGCCAGAAATCCAGGGTGCTGTCCCCGGGGTAGATGGTGTGGTCAAAATCATAGACGTTCACGGGAGCCTCCTAAAAGCTTCGGCAAAAATTGAAAGACCAGCCAGTACAGCATGGACAGCAGGCAGACAAAGACCACTGTCACCACCACGTTGATGACATAGGCCAGGGGGAGCTTGGCGTACCAGACCAGCTGAATCCTGGGCAGCAGAGCCATCAGCAGGGAGCCGCCGATGCCCTGGCAGAAGTAGAACACCAGCGCCGCCCGCCCCACCTGACACAGGGGGTTCTGAGGCGAGACGGAGGAGAGCTTCCCCCGCAGCCACAGGGCGGCAATGATGGCCAGTAGGGAGTAGCAGAGATAGACCGCGTTGGGCGGGAACTTCATATCCTGCATCCGCCGCCAGTCCAGACCCAGACGCCGGGCCGTCAGGACCATCAGGACGGCGTCCGCCGCCATGAGCCCCAGCGCCCAGGGCAGGCGGGGGATCACCGCTCTGCGGCACACCAGCCCCAGCAGGACAAAGGCCAGATAAAACAAAGTGACCTGAGACAGCAGGGGGATGCTTCCGCCCCGCCAGGTATAGACCAGCCCAACCAGGTCCACCGCCAGCGCCCCGCCCAGCAGAACGGTCATCCATTTCTCGCTCCCGCCGGACAGCTGATAGGCCGCCCAGCGCAGCAGCATGGCAATGGGCACGGCCACATAGTAGACCTCCATAAACCACATGCTGCTCATGACCACGGGCAGGGCGGTGTTCCACGCCACCTGGAACCGGAGGTTAGCCAGCAGATTTTCCAGCGTCAGCCCCTCCGCCGCCCCGAAGACCTCCCGGATCATCAGCAGCAAGGCGAAGTAGAACGCCAAAAACACCAGATATTTCAAATAGGTGTTAATCAGCGACATCAGATTTTTCTTCAAGGAGCGGACATAGCCCAGGCTCCAGCCGGACAGGAAGAAAAAGAAGGACACATCCACCGCCAGGCTGATGGATTTCAGCGTCTCGGGGACATAGGCCTCCCCGGACCAGAAGGTGGTGTGGATGAAGATGATGTTCAGCGCGGCCAGCCCCCGGAGCAGGTCCAGTGAGCTGTCCCGCCCCTTGGGGGCGCGAGATGGCTTCGGCACAGCGGTTTCCTCCTTTTTACAGCCCGGGCAGATAGATCAGCGCCACTACCGCCAGCCCCAGCAGGGCGGACAGCCCCAGCAGCACCTTGTCGTGCATGACCACGTCCACCGGGTCGCCGAAGGAGTCGGACTCGATGTCAGCGCTGTACTTCATCAAAATGATGATGACCAGGGGGACGGTCCAGATCAGCTTGTCGGTGCCGTATTTGGCGGTGATCTCCCCGTCGGCGCTCCACAGGGCGTAGAAGGTGACGGCCAGGGTGAGGCAGAGATACATAAATTTATCCAGGAATTCATAGGAGTAATATTGCAGCACCCTTCGGGTGTTCCCGCCGCTGTCCCTGGTCTTTTTCAGCTCGTTGCGCCGCTTGCCCAGGCCCAGATAGAAGGACAGGGCGAAAACGGTGAGGTAGACCCAGGCCGAGGTGACCGAGCCCACGATAGCCGCTCCGTAGAGCACCCGGAGGACGAAGCCCAGCACCAGCAGCACGATGTCCAGGAAGGGGACGTGCTTCAGCCCCAGGCTGTAGCCCATGTTGACGGCGAAATAGGCCCCCATCAGCAGCAAGCTCTCCCCCCGGTTGCCGAAGGCGGCCAGCTGGATGGTCAGGGCGGCGGCCAGCAGTCCCCCCGCCAGGACCCAGGCCGCCGGGATGGGCACCGCCCCGGCGGCGATGGGCCGGCTCCGCTTGACCTCGTGCTGGCGGTCAGACTCCACATCCCGGATGTCGTTGACCACATACACCGCCGAGGTGAGCAGGCAGAAGGCGGCAAACCCCAGCATGACCTGTCCCAGCACGGCGGGGTTGAACAGGTCCCGGTTGAAGGTGATGGAAACAAAGATTAGAAAGTTTTTAATATAGTGCTTGGGCCTCATGAGCTTGACCAGCTCCAGCGGGCGAAGGTTTTTTTTCATGTCAGCTCGCCTCCTCCTCAAGTTCGGTAAAGTAGTATAGCGGGTGATGGTCGAACAGTGACTTGACGTTGGGGTCCTCCGGGATATACCACAGGAAGAAGTTGGTGATCCCCGCGTCATAGATGTTGAACATCCTGCCCTCAAAGCGGCCCGCTCCGCTGTAGCCCAGGCCGATCCGCTGGGTCTGGGTGAGCTCCTTGAGCTCCGCCAGCTGGCTCCAGGTGCGGCCGGCGTTTTTCATCAGGACCAGATTTGCCCCCGCGTTGGGGAGCAGGTTGCCGCACAGCAGTCCGGCCAGAAGCAGGCCGCAGGCCAGCGCCCCCCGGCTCCTCCGCCGGTTCCACCAGGCGAAGAGGAAGAGCATAGCCGCCACCGGGACCAGAAACAGGGCGGTAAAATACCGGGCCCAGCTCAGTCCGGGGATGAACAGGATGGACAGGGCCAGCATGGCCGACAGCAGAAGGGACAGCCGGAACAGCTCCGGCCTGCTCCTCCGGCACCGGACCAGGGCCAGAACGATAACCGCCGCGCTGATCAGGAAAATCCCGCTGAACAGCACCCCCCAGCCCGCCGTCCGCACGTCGCAGGAGGGGGCGCAGATCAGCTCCTCCCCGGTGACGGTGAAGGGCAGCTTCCACTCCACGGCGGTAATCTCCAGGCTGGTGTTGGTCCGGGAGAAGAGGGAGGCCGTGAACCGGCCCAGGTTGCCCATGGACTGAAAGGCCGGGGCCAGCTGGGAGGTAATCAGCTCGGTGGAGCCCTCGCCGATCATGGTATATACCGGATTACGGTACCGGATGGTGTTGGTCACATAAGAGGTGGCCCCCAGGAACAGCACCCCGGACAGCACACTGCCCGCCAGCAGGCAGAACCGCCCCCGGAGTGCCCGCGCCGCCCCGGCCAGTCCCCCCTGCCGCAGCTCCCCTGCCGTCCAGAAGCCGAAGAAGGTGAGGCAGAGGACGGCAAAAAAGAGGGTGGAGGAAAACTTCAAATTGAACCCGATGCTGATACTGGCAAAGATCAAATACCCCGCCAGCGGCCTCAGCTCCCCCTCTGGGTGGAAGGTGAAATAGAGCAGCCCCATGAGGCACAGCAGGAGCATATTGGCCAAAGTACCGTCGTTGTAGTAGGTGAACATCTGGGAGGCGCTCACCGGGGTGACCACCGCCAGCCCGGCGCACAGGGCGGACTGCCAGCCCTTGAAGAGCCCGGTGTGGAGCAGCAGGCCCCAGCCCAGGAAAAAGCCCGCCGCCATCAACAGCAGGCCGCTGGCCTTGCCCGCCTCGATGTTGCCGGTGAAGCTGTGGACGCAGGCGCCGAAGAGCTCGGTGGCCTTGGGGTAGGCGTCATACCAGCTCTCGGTGCAGTGCTCCAGGAAGGGGTAGTCCGCCGCGAAGGCGTAGAAGCTCTCCCGCAGGGGGTTCCAGCCCCAGGTCAGCGCCCCGGTGATTCCCTTGTGATAGGTGTTGCCGTCCCAGGACCAGTCGTCCACATAGCCGGACACCGCCAGGCACAGGGCCAGCACCGCCAGTCCGGCCAGCACCGCCGCCGCCCCCTGCCTCCGGGAGCCGGACCGGGACAGGACGCCCGCCGCCCCCGCGGCCAGCACCGCCGCCGGGAAGTGAAGCCGCCCCACCGGCACACCGATGACAAAGAGAAGGGTGGCCAGGGCCAGGGTAAAAAACACAGCGTTCAGCAGGAACAGCCCAAGGGACAACAGGAACCGCTCCCCATTCCGCCGTCTGAGATCGTCCACAGCAGAAACTCCTTTCGCTCCGCCGGCCCCAGCGGGCCGGTGAATACACGATGATAAAATCATATTTTACCATAACAGGGACGGATTGACAAGACGGAGGGGTAGAATTTCAGACAAAAAAAGGGGGCATCTCCAAATGGAGACGCCCCACTACCGGTCGCTGGCCAGCCAGCCCTCTCCCTGGAAAATCAGGTCGTCCAGGTCGGGGCGGCGGGGCGCGGCGCTGTCAGGCAGGTCGGGAACAGAAATCGGTTTCTCAGCCATAGCGTTTACTCCTCCACAGTGCATTCTGAATATGTGATATACATATCAGTATATGCGGCGGGGCGGAGGATATGTGTACCTTCGCGTACAACTAAGCGGTCAGGAAAGCGTCTTGACGTACCGGTCTCCCTGGGGGGTGAAGCCCATTTTTCTCAAATATTTCTCGTGGGCGGGGGAGGAGGCCTGGGCGGTCAGCCTGCGGACCCCCTCGCCGGGGAGGCGGCCATAGAGATACCGGCCCACCGAGCAGTCCCGGTACTGGGGGACGGCGTAGTCCAGCAGGACCTCCAGCTCCCCGTCTCCCAGGTCCTTCCCCATCAGGAGCCCGGCGGGCACGGTGTTCACATAGACAAAATAGGACCGCCCGGCCTGGACGGCCTCCCCCTCAAAGCCGGGGAAATAGGTCTGAATGTCCGCCCTGTGGAAGTCCAGGAAGTGCTTGAAGTAGAGGCCGTCCGGCTCGGCGGGGAGGAGGTTGAAGAACTGCTCCGTCCGGGCCATGCGGACCAGATAGAAGATGTTGACCCCCACCAGGCAGAAATTCATCACCGCCGTGGGCAGTGAGCCGATGCACAGCGCGTAGATGGCGAAAATCAGCGAGCCCACCATGTTGATGACCCTCAGCTTTACCACCGATGTCATCAGCAGGGAGACCAGCACCAGGAGCGAGGCGAAATAGCCTACCAGCTCTAAAAGCATTTCCGGAGACACAAAATAACCCCCCATTTTCTAAAATACAGCTTTCATTATAGCATAATGCCGGGCGGGTTTCAACAGCGGCTCCGGTCCACCGGGGTAAGGACATATGCCCCTCCCGCCGCGGAGAAAATATTGTCTAATCTGTGCAAAATTTCCCGATCAAAATTGTATGTATAATACAAATCACAATTTCTATCGCAAAAAGAGGACTTATGTCCTATATTATCGAGAGGACATGTGTTATAATTTGTTATCAACCGCATAAGCGGCTGAAGCACCATTCCATTTTACGAAAAGGAGAATTATTATGAAAAAGCTTGTCTCTGCGCTCCTTGCCGGCGCGATGGTCCTGTCTCTGGCCGCCTGCGGCGGCGGTGGCGGCTCCAGCAGCAGCAAACCCGCCTCCGGGAGCAATCCCCCCGCCGCTGGCAGTAACCCCACTGGCAGCAATCCCGCCGCCAGCGAGCCCGCGACCGGCGCCGCCGCTGAGATGAAGATCGCCATGGTCACCGACTCCGGCGACATCACCGACCAGAGCTTCAACCAGACCACCTATGAGACCGCCAAGGCCTGGAGCGAGGCCAACGGCGCTTCCTTCAAGTACTTCAAGCCCGAGAAGGACACCGACGAGGCCCGGAACGCCAGCATCGACCAGGCCATTGCCGACGGCGCCAACATCATCATCCTTCCCGGCTACATGTTCGCCCCCTCCCTGGTGGCCCAGACCGAGCTGTACCCCGACGTGAAGTTCATCGGCCTGGACGTGGGCGCCGGCGACATCTGCGAGAAGGGCGTGGGCGAGGGCTATACCTACAACCCCGCCGACTACAATGTAGGCGACTACTACAACACCGAGAACACTTACTGCGCCACCTATCAGGAGGAGATCTCCGGCTACATGGCCGGCTACGCCGCCGTCAAGCTGGGCTATAAGCACCTGGGCTTCCTGGGCGGCATGAGCGTGCCCGCCGTGCAGCGCTTCGGCTATGGCTACGTCCAGGGCGCTGACGCCGCCGCCGCCGAGATGGGCATCACCGGCGACGTGGAGGTGGAGTTCGTCTACGGCAACCAGTTCTACGGCGACGCCGACATCACCGCTTACATGGACACCTGGTACAAGTCCAAGAACGTAGAGGTCGTCTTCGCCTGCGGCGGCGGCATCTACACCTCCGCCGCTGAGGCCGCCGCCAAGGTGGGCGGCAAGGTCATCGGCGTGGACGCCGACCAGTCCTCCAAGATCAACGAGTACGGCGCCAACATGACCGTTACCTCCGCCATGAAGGGCCTGGACGCCACCATCAACATGATGCTCACCGACATCAAGGACGGCAAGTGGGCCGACCATGTGGGCAAGATCGAGAACCTGGGCATGGTCTCCGACGACCCCGGCGAGAACTATGTCCAGCTGCCCCGGGCCACCACTCAGTGGGGCGACAACTTCACCGAGGACGACTATCTCCAGCTGGTGAAGGACATCCACGGCGGCAAGATCACCATCTCTAACGACATCACCGCTATGCCCTCCGTTTCCATCAAGGTGAACGAGTACGGCAACATCAAGTAAATCACACACGCGGCGGACAACGGGAGCGCCAAAGCCGCTCCCGTTGTCTCTTTTTTAAATGTATGATCCCGCCAGGGGCGGAGCAGGATACAGAAGAAGGAGGGAGAGAGTATGGCCGAGTACGTGGTTGAGATGCTGAACATCACAAAGCGCTTTCCCGGCATCATCGCCAACGACAACATTACGCTCCAGTTGAAAAAGGGGGAGATTCACGCCCTTCTGGGGGAAAACGGCGCGGGAAAGTCCACCCTGATGAGCGTGCTCTTCGGGCTGTATCAGCCGGAGGAGGGCGAGATCCGCAAGGACGGAAAAAAGGTGGAGATCAACGACCCCAACGACGCCAACGCCCTAGGCATCGGCATGGTCCACCAGCACTTCAAGCTGGTGGAGTGCTTCAGCGTGCTGGACAACATCATCCTGGGTGTGGAGTCCACCAGAGGCGGATTTTTGCAGAAGGACGAGGCCCGAAAAAAGGTCGTCGCCCTGTCGGAAAAATACGGCCTGGCCGTGGACCCGGACGCCCTCATTGAGGATATCACGGTGGGTATGCAGCAGCGCACCGAGATTTTAAAGATGCTGTATCGGGACAACGAGATCCTGATCTTTGACGAGCCCACCGCCGTGCTCACCCCCCAGGAGATTCAGGAGCTGATGCACATTATGAAAAATCTGGCCGCCGAGGGGAAGAGCATCCTGTTCATCACCCACAAGCTGGCCGAGATCATGCAGGTGGCCGACCGGTGCAGTGTGCTGCGCAAGGGCAAGTACATCGGCACGGTGGACATCAAGGACGCCACCCCGGAGACCCTGTCCGCCATGATGGTGGGCCGGGACGTGAACTTCGTGGTGGAGAAGAAGCCCTCCCAGCCCGGCGACGTGGTGCTGGACATCCAGGGCATGACGGTGGCCTCCAAGCGCCACAAGAACAACGCGGTGAACAACGTGTCCATGCAGGTCCGCCGGGGGGAGATCGTCTGCATCGCCGGCATCGACGGCAACGGCCAGACGGAATTCGTCTACGGTCTCACCGGCCTGGAGCCCCTGGAGAGCGGCTCCATCACCCTGAACGGCACGGATATCACCAAACAGTCCATCCGCAAGCGGCTCACCCTGGGCATGAGCCACATCCCCGAGGACCGGCACAAGCACGGTCTGGTGCTGGACTACTCCCTGGAGGACAACATCGTCTTGCAGCGGTACTTTGAGCCCCAGTTCACCAGCGGCGCGGGCTTCCTCAAGCGCAAGGCCATCCGGGAGTACGCCTCCCGGCTCATCGAGCAATACGATGTCCGCTCGGGACAGGGGCCGGTCACCAAGGCCAGGTCTATGTCCGGCGGCAACCAACAAAAGGCGATTATCGCCCGCGAGATCGACAAGGACCCGGAGCTCCTGGTGGCTGTTCAGCCCACCCGGGGCCTGGACGTGGGCGCGATAGAATATATTCACAAGCAGCTGGTGGCCCAGCGGGACGCGGGCAAGGGCGTCCTTCTGGTGAGCCTGGAGCTGGACGAGGTCATGAACGTCTCCGACCGCATCCTGGTGATGTACGAGGGTGAGATCGTGGGCGAGTTTGACCCCAAGACCGTCACCGTGGAGGAGCTGGGCCTCTATATGGCCGGCTCCAAGAGAAAGGAGGCCTCGGCATGAGCTTGAAGAAACGGGAGAGCCTTCTGCGCAACGGGAGCTTTCAGACCATCCTCGCCTCCCTTCTGTGCATCGCGCTGGGCCTGCTGGTGGGCTATATCGTCCTGCTCATCATCAACCCCGGCGGCGCGTCCAAGGCCATTATGGCCATTTTGAAAAACTATATGTACTACCCCAGCGCGGCGGCGGCCAAAAAGTATCTTGGCACCACCCTGGTCAACGCCTCCGCCCTGCTGATGTGCTCGCTGTCGGTGCTCTTCGCCTATAAGGTGGGCCTGTTCAACATCGGCGCGGCAGGGCAGTACGTAGTGGGCGCGGGGGCCTGCATCTACGGCGCGCTGGCCCTGAAGCTGCCCTGGTACCTCTGCCTCATCTTCGCCATCCTGGCCGCCGCCCTGGCGGGGGGCGTCTCCGGGGCGTTGAAGGCCTACTTCAACGTCAACGAGGTCATCTCCTGCATCATGCTCAACTGGATCTCCCTCTACTGCGTGAACATGCTGCTGGCCAAGGTGAAGGAGCAGTCCACCCCCTACACCATCCCCCTGTCCACCGGCAACCCCGGGGCCCTGCTGCCCAACATGGGGCTGGACAAGCTGTTTTCCAAAAACGAGTTCGTCACCATCGGTCTGCCCCTGGCGGTGATTATGGCTGTTCTGGTGTGGGTCCTTCTGGAAAAGACCAAATTCGGCTATGAGCTCAAGGCCACCGGCCTGAACAAGAACGCCGCCAAATACTGCGGCATGAAGGAGCAGCGCAACGTTATCCTAACCATGATGATCGCCGGGGGGCTGGCCGGCTGTGCCGCCGGCATCTACTACCTCACCGGCATCGAGCAGTGGATGGTACAGCAGACCTCCGTGCCCGCCATGGGCTTCAACGGCATCGCTGCCGCTTTCCTGGGCGGACTGAGCCCCATCGGGACCATCTTCTCCTCCTACTTCATCCAGCATATCACCAGCGGCGGCACCTATGTGGACAAGAGCATGTACTGCACCCAGATCTCCGACCTGATCTCCGCGTTCATCATCTATCTGTGCGGCTTCGTCCTCTTCTTCAAAATGTGGCTCAACCGCTGGCTGGACAAGCGGGACGAGAAGGCCAAGAAAGGAGGCGACGCATAATGCTGCTGCTCATCCAATACACCCTGATCTTCGCGTCTGTGCTGGTGCTGGTGGCCCTGGGGGGCTGCTTCTCGGAGCACAGCGGCGTCATCAACATCGGCCTGGAGGGCATCATGGTCATGGGCGCCCTGGGGGGCGCGCTGGCGATGAAGTACCTCACCGGTAAGGTCCCCGGCCCCGTGATGCTCTTGGCGGTGATCATCGCCGCCTGCGGAGTGGGGATGGTCTTCTCCCTGCTTCTGGGCGTAGCCGCCATCCGGTTCAGCGCGGACCAGACCCTGGTGGGCACGGCGCTGAATCTGCTGGGCCCCGCCGCCGCCGTGGTGCTGGTCCGGGCCATCAACATGGCCGAGAGCGCCGACAACGTCTCCTCCACCGTGGCCTATGGCCCGGCCAAGCGGGCCTTCCTCGTGAACATCGGCATGTTTGAGTTCAACTGGTTCATGCTCATCTCCTTCCTGGTTTTGGCTGCCTCCTATATCGTGCTGTACAAGACCCGCTTCGGCCTGCGGCTGATGGCCTGCGGCGAGCACCCCCAGGCCGCCGACTCGGTGGGCATCAACGTCTACCGGATGCGGTACGCCGGCGTGCTCATCTCCGGCGCGCTGGGCGGACTGGGTGGACTGGTGTATATCACCGCCGGCGTCAGCGAGTGGAAGTTTGAAAACGGCGTGGCCGGCTTTGGCTTCCTGGCTCTGGCCGTGATGATCTTCGGCCAGTGGAAGCCGGTGAACATCGGCCTGGCCGCCCTGCTGTTCGGCCTGTTCCGGGCCCTGTCCAACGTGTACACCGGCTTCGACGCCCTGGTGGCCCTGAAGCTGCCCAGCACGGTCTACAACATGTTCCCCTATATCATCTCCCTGGTGGTCCTGGTGTTCGTCTCCAAGAAGTCCAGAGCCCCCAAGGCGGAGGGCATCCCCTACGACAAGGGACAGCGATAACTGAGAAAGGGCGGAAAATCATGAAAAATTATTCAGAAGACGCCAGCCGCCTCTACCACATTCAGGTGGCTCCGGGGGAGGTGGGGCGCTATGTTATCCTCCCCGGCGACCCCAAGCGGTCGGAGAAAATTGCCCAGTACTTTGACAGTCCGGCCCTGGTGGCCGACAACCGGGAGTATGTGACCTACACCGGCACCCTGGACGGGGTGAAGGTCAGCGTCACCTCCACCGGCATCGGCGGGCCCTCGGCCTCCATCGCTATGGAGGAGCTGGTCCGCTGCGGAGCGGACACCTTCGTCCGTATCGGCACCTGCGGCGGGATGCAGACCCCGGTGAAGAGCGGCGACATCGTGGTAGCTACCGGGGCCATCCGCATGGAGGGCACCAGCCGGGAGTACGCCCCCATCGAGTTCCCCGCCGTGGCCGACCTGGAGGTCACCAACGCCCTGGCGGCGGCGGCCCGGGAGAAGGGTCTCCCCTTCCACACCGGCGTGGTCCAGTGCAAGGACTCCTTCTACGGCCAGCACGAGCCGGAGGTCAAGCCGGTGAGCTATGAGCTGCTCAACAAGTGGGAGGCCTGGAAGCGTCTGGGCTGTCTGGCCTCCGAGATGGAGTCGGCGGCGCTGTTCGTGGTCGCCAGCGCCCTGAAGGTGCGGTGCGGCTCCTGCTTTATGGTGGTAGCCAACCAAGAGCGGGAGCGCCTGGGCCTGGAAAACCCTGTGGTCCACGACACCGACGGCGCGATTCAGGTGGCCGTCCAGGCCATCCGCCGGATGATTCAGGCGGACCGGAGCAAGGGAGGCCAGGCATGAGCGGGGGCGTGAAGCCCCTGGAGACCTCCCTTGTGGAGGAGATGATCTCCCTGGCGATCCGGCAGCTGAGCTTCTCCTACACGCCCTACTCCGGCTTTAAGGTGGGGGCCGCCCTCCTGGCGGAGGACGGGACGCTGTACACCGGCTGCAACATTGAAAACGCCGCCTACACCCCCACCAACTGCGCCGAGCGGACCGCTTTCTTCAAGGCCGTCAGCGAGGGGGTCCGGTCCTTCCGGGCCATCTGCGTGGTGGGCGGCAAGGACGGAGTGCTGACCGAGTACGCCGCCCCCTGCGGCGTGTGCCGTCAGGTGATGATGGAGTTCTGCGACCCGGACCGCTTCCAGATCATCCTGGCTACCGGCACGGACCACTACGATATCTTTACGCTCCGGGAGCTCCTCCCCCAGGGCTTCGGGCCGGGCAACCTGGCGTAGGATGAACAAATATCTATACGACGCCCTGCCCTTCCTCCACGAGATCGACCGGGAGCGGCAGGAGCAGTTCGAGCGCTACTTCCGCAGCGCCCCCCTCTGGCTCATCGACGCCTTTCAGGTAATCAAGCTGAAGCGGGGCAGTGTGTTCAGCTGTGAGGGGGACCCCGCCGACACGATCTTCTTTGTAGGGCAGGGCGTGGTGGAGGCGCTGGACTACCGGGTGTTCGGCATGCCCTATGAGTATATGCGCCTCAACCGGGTCCACGCCTTCGGCGGGATGGAGTTCATCATGGAGCTGGACCGCTTTCTGACCACCCTGCGGGCGGTCACCGACTGCACCCTGGTGAAAATTCCCCGGCCCCAGTTTGAAAAGTGGATGTACTCCGACATCGAGGCGCTGCGCCGGGAGGCCCGGCTGGTGGGGGAGTATCTGGCTACAGAGGCCCGGCACAACCGGGTGATGCTCTTTCTGGACGGGGCGGAGCGGCTGGCCCTCCTCCTGGCCGGGCAGTACGAGCAGTTCGGCCGGGGCGGCGTCCTCCAGATCAGCGAGGGGCGGCAGCAGCTGGCAAACAAGAGCGGCCTGTGCGTGAAGAGCGTCAACCGCAGCATCAAAAAATTCGCCGACAGCGGCCTTATCTCCAAGGAGGGCAGCCGGATCACCGTCAGCCGGGAGCAGTATGAGGGCCTGCGGGCCCTCCTGTCCCAAAAGCTCCATCTGGACTCCGATGGGGTTACCGTCCATTAGAGCAATTCTTAAAAATGCGGAAGCCGCTCCTGTAGGGGCGGGTATCACCCGCCCGCCGTTATCAATAAGATTGGTTTGCGTTCTGCGGGCGGATAATATCCGCCCCTACAGGAAAGAGGCTTTCTCGTTGTTTCGCAGAATCGCTCTAGAACTATCCCCAAAACCGGCAAGGGGCCGGAAAACCAGAAAATAAGGAGTGTATCAAGTGAAGAAACTGAAGACCTGTTTGGAGAGCCTGCGGGCAAAGACCGGCTTCCAGCCCCAGGTGTCCCTGATTCTGGGCTCCGGCCTGGGCGACTACGCCGACAGCATCGACATCGAACAGACCGTCAGCTATTCCGAAATCGAGGGCTTCCCCACCTCCACCGTGACCGGCCACAAGGGCCAGTTCGTCTTCGGCCATGTCCAGGGCGTGCCCGTGGTCATTATGCAGGGCCGGGTCCACTTCTACGAGGGCTACCCCATCACCGACGTGGTGCTGCCCACCCGGCTTATGGGCCTGATGGGGGCCAAGAAGCTGATTCTTACCAACGCGGCGGGGGGCATCAACTTCGACTTCCAGCCCGGCGACTTCATGCTGCTCACCGACCACATCACCACCGCCGTCCCCAGCCCCCTGATCGGCCCCAACCTGGACGAGCTGGGCCCCCGCTTCCCCGACATGAGCCAGGTCTACAGCCTGCGGATGCGGGACATCATCAAGGCCGAGGCGGCCAAGCTGAATATCCCCATGCGGGAGGGCGTCTATGTCCAGCTCACCGGTCCCAGCTATGAGACCCCCGCCGAGATCCGGATGTGCCGGGCCTGGGGGGGCGACGCCGTGGGCATGAGCACCGCCTGCGAGGCTATGGCCGCGCGGCACATGGGCCTGGAGGTCTGCGGCATCTCCTGCATTACCAACCTGGCCGCCGGTATGTCCGACAAGGCTCTGGACCACAAGGAGGTCCAGGAGACCGCCGACCGGGTGTCCGCCCAGTTCAAGCAGCTGATTACCGCCGTCATCGGCGCGATTTAAGGGCCATAATCCATTTGTTGTCATACCAGATTTGGGAGACGCGCGACGCCTCCGGAATTTCGGTGTTGCAAAAAATAAGAAAGGTGGAAACTGTATGAAAACAAGCAAAAAGTTCCTCTCCCTGCTGCTCACGCTGGCTATGGCCTTCACGCTGGCCCTGCCCGCGATGGCCGAGGAGGGAGAGACCACTTCCGTCACCCCCTACGCCATCCCCGCAGATGTAGAGGGCAAGCTGGTCGTCATCCACACCAACGACACCCACGGCCGCGACGTGGCCGTAGAGGGTGAGAGCGTGGGCACCGCCGGCGTCGCCGCGTTGAAGAAGGACTTCGAGGCCGCCGGGGCCAGCGTGCTCCTGGTGTCCGCCGGCGATTTCAGCCAGGGCACTACCCTGGTCAGCCTGGACAAGGGCGCGTCCTCCGTGGCGTTCATGAACGCCGCCGGCTATGATGCCGCCACCACCGGCAACCACGAGTTTGACTATAAGCTGGAGGCTCTGAACGCCAACGTCAGCGCCGCCGAGTTCCCCGTTCTGGCCGCCAACATCCTGGTCACTGAGACCGGCAAGTCCCTCTTCGGCGACCATGTCACCTTCGAGACCGCCATCGGCAAGGTGGGCGTCTTCGGCGTAGCCACCCCCGAGACCATGACCAAGGCCCACCCCGACAACGTGAAGGGTCTGACCTTCTACATGGGCGACGAGCTGGTAGAGTGCGCCCAGAAGCAGGCGGACGCCCTCAAGGCCGACGGCTGCGACTACATCATCGCCCTGAGCCACCTGGGTGTGTCCGACGAGTCTGAGCCCAACCGCTCCACCGATATCTTCGCCAAGGTCACCGGCGTGGACCTGATTATTGACGGCCACTCCCACACCGAGATGAGCGGGGCCGACGCCAAGACCGCCGGCGGCGCTCTGGCCGTCTCCACCGGTATGTATCTGGAGAACGTGGGCGTTGTCATCATCGACAGCGAGAAGAAGGCCTCCGCCCAGCTGGTTTCCGCCGCGGAGTGGACCAAGGTGGACGAGGAGGTTGCCGCCATTGTCAACGCAAAGGACGCTGAGGTCAAGGCTGAGCTGGGCAAGGCCTTTGCCACCACCGAGGTGAAGCTCAACGGCGAGCGCGACCCCGGCAACCGGACCGAGGAGACCAACCTGGGCGACTTCGCCGCCGACGCCATCCTCTGGGGTGCCCGTCAGGCCCTGGGCGAGGACCAGGTTGACGTGGCCCTCACCAACGGCGGCGGCATCCGCGCCAGCATTGAGGCGGGCGACATCACCATGGACGACATGAAGACCGTCTTCCCCTTCGGCAACGAGGTCGCCACCATCGAGGTCACCGGCGCTGAGCTGCTGGAGGCCCTGGAGGCCGCCACCTTCTCCACCCCCACCGCCATCGGCGCGTTCCCCCAGGTGGCCGGCATGAGCTTCACCATTGATACCAGCGTCCCCTATGAGAACGGCCCCGCCTATGAGAGCTCCACCTACTTCAGCCCCGCCAATCCCGGCGCTCGCGTCAAGAACGTGACCGTCAACGGCGAGGCCCTTGACCTGGAGGCCGCCTATACCCTGGCCACCAACGACTTCACCGCCGCCGGCGGCGACACCTACGGCGTCTTTGCCGGCAAGAGCATCTACATGACCGGCGTCGCCCTGGAGGACGCCCTGGTGAACTACACCCGGGACGTGCTGGGCAATGTGGTCACCGCTGAGAAGTACGGCAAGCCCGCCGGCCGCATCACCGTCATCGTCCCCGTGGACGCCGCCCCCACCAACGACACCCTGACCGCCAACGAGGCCGTCCAGAACCCCACCGTCTATAAGATCGACGACTTCAACTACTTCCAGCTCCGTGACCTGGCCGCCATCCTCAACGGCACCGAGAAGCAGTTCTCCGTGGACTACAACGAGGAGACCGGCGCGGTCAACACCGCCACCGGCAAGAGCTATGAGGCCACCGGCGAGGAGCTCAAGGGCCCCGCCAAGGGCGAGGACAAGTCCGCCGCCCCCAGCAACGACGTGATCTATGTGGACGGCGACGCCGTCGAGCTGGAGGTCTATAAGATCGAGGGCACCAATTACTTCAAGCTGCGCGACCTGGGCAAGACCTTCGACTTCTATGTGGGCTACGACAGCGAGAACGACAGCATGTTTATCGACACCAGCAAGCCCTACGCCGAGTAATCGAATCCCTAAAAACCGCCCGCCCCTCTCGGGGCGGGCGGTCCTGTTTTGCTCACTCGGGCAGCAGCGTCTTTCGCTTGCGGAGGAACAGGGTCAGGGTGGTGGCGGAGGCTAGCACATCGGCCACCGGCTCGGCCACATAGATGCCCATAACATTCCCGGTCACAATGGGCAGGAGGATAGCCAAGGGAATCAGCAGAATCACCTTGCGGAGCAGGGCCAAAAACAGACTGGTTTTGGCCTGGCCCATAGCCATAAAGGCGGTCTGACAGGCCATCTGAGCCCCGAAGGCCCAGATCCCGGCAAAGAACACCGGCATGACCCGGCCCACCAGCTCCACCAGCTCCTGGTTGTCGTTAAAAACCAGGGCCAGAGGTTTGGGAAACAGCGTCACCAGCACGCAGGCGGTGACCGTCACGGTGAGGGTGGTCCGCAGAAGCAGCCGGAAGGTGTGCCGCACGCGCTGGTAGTTCCGGGCCCCGAAATTGTAGCTCATGATGGGCTGGACCCCCTGGGTGATGCCCTGCACCGGCATGACCACCATCTGCATCACGCTCTGAATCACGGTGATGGTGCCCACATACAGGTCGCCGCCGTAGTGCTGCAAGCCGGAGTTGAGCACCACAGTCACCAGGCTCTCGGTGGACTGCATGATAAAGGGGGCCACGCCCAGGGCGGCGATCTTTCCCACAATGGCCCGCTCCAGCCGGATATTTTTCAGCCGGATGCGCAGTCCGGACCGGCTGGAGCACAGAAACCCCACCACCCAGCAGGCGCTCACCCCCTGGGAGAGGATGGTAGCCAGGGCCGCCCCCCGGACCCCCATCCGGAAGATAAAAATAAACAGCGGGTCCAGCAGAATGTTCAGCACCGCGCCGATGAGCACCGACGCCATCGCCGCCACCGCCTGGCCCTGGGCGGTGATGTAGGCGTTGAGCCCCAGGGCCATCTGGACAAAAACGGTGCCCAGCAGATAGATGGAGATATAGTCCAGGGCATAGCCGATGGTGTCCTTGGAGGCCCCGAAGGCCATCAGGGCCGGCTCCTTGAGGATGGAAAAGGTCACCGTCAGCACGGCGGACAGAACCAGCAGCAGGGCGGTGGAGCTGCCCAAAATTTTCTCCGCCTGCTCCCGGTCCCCCGCCCCCAGGCGGATGGAGGCCAGAGGCGCGCCTCCCATCCCGGCGAAGGCGGTAAAGGCGGAAATGAGCATCAGAATGGGAAAGGTGACCCCCAGCCCGGTGAGGGCCTCCCGGCCCACCTCCTCAATGTGGCCGATGTAAATCCGGTCCACGATGTTATACAGCATGTTGATGATCTGAGCGGCCACGGCGGGCAGGGCCAGCTTCACCATCAGCGGCCCGATGGGGGCGCTGGCCAGAGCCTCCTCGCTCCGGTGCGTCTGAGACAAGCGAATCCCTCCTGAAAATTTAATAACTTATAGTATATCACAGCCGGACAGGAAAAGGAAGCCCTGCCTTTCATCCAGGCCGCCCCTACATTTAAAATCCGCGCAAAGGGACACCACGCCTTCACCCTTGACGAAATCCCCTCCAGACGGTATGATTTAGGGCAGAGAAATAAGGAGGGTTTTATTATGACCTATCAGGAAATCCTGGCCGCCGCCCGGACGTGCAGCGGCCCCTACTGCAAGGCCTGTCCGGTGTGCAATGGCCGGGCCTGCAAAAACACCATGCCCGGCCCGGGAGCCAAGGGCTCCGGCACTGTAGCCATGCGCAATTACGACGCCTGGCAGGAGGTGTGCCTGAACATGGACACCATCTGCGAGAACGTCCCGGTGGACACCCGGTTCACCCTCTTCGGCCAGAGCTATGACCTGCCCGTCTTTGCCGGCCCGGTGGGAGCGGTGAAGCTGCACTACGGCGACAAGCTCACCGACCAGGGCTATAACGAGGTACTGGTTCCCGCCTGCGTCCAGGCCGGTATCGCCGCCTTCACCGGCGACGGCACCGACCCCGCCGTTTTCGCCGCCGCCGCCAAGGCCATCGGCCAGAACGGCGGAAAGGGCATTCCCACCGTAAAGCCCTGGGACCGGGACACCCTCTTCGCCAAACTGGACCAGGCCAAGGAGTCGGGCGCCCAGATGTTCGCTATGGACATTGACGCGGCTGGTCTGCCCTTCCTCAAGGGCCTCACGCCCCCCGCCGGGTCCAAGACGGTGGCCGAGCTGCGGGAGGTCATTGAGTACGCCGGGGTGCCCTTCATCCTCAAGGGTATCATGACGGTCAAGGGGGCCCGAAAGGCCCTGGAGGCGGGGGCCGCGGGCATCGTCGTGTCCAACCACGGCGGCCGGGTCCAGGACGGTGTCCCCGCCACCGCCGAGGTCCTGCCCGCCATTGCCGAGGCGGTGAAGGGCCAGATGGTCATTATGGTGGACGGCGGCATCCGCTCCGGCGTGGACGTGTGCAAGGCCCTGGCCCTGGGCGCCGACGCCTGCATCCTGGCCCGGCCCTACGTCACCGCCGTCTACGGCGGCGGCCCGGAGGGGGTCAAGGTCCTCACCGAAAAGCTCAAGGCCGAGCTGTCCGACACCATGGCTATGTGCGGCGTCCACTCCCTGGCGGAAATTTCGCGGGATATGATTTTCTAAAAGGCTGTGGGGCACATGAGCTGTAGGGCGCGACGACCCCGGCGCGCCGTCCCCCTGAGAGCCCACACTCTCCGTAGACGGTGGGCCGGGTCGTCCCGCCCTACACAGCCCTCGATTGTGCCTATCATGCGCGCCTCCTTTTCGAAGGAGGCTTTTTTTCGTTTTGCCGCAGCAATTCTCCTCTTTGAAACGTCTATATCAGTGAAGGGAGGTGGCCTGAATGCTCCGAACATCCAACCGGCCGGTGGATTGGGAGGCACTTGTCACACAAAATGAGACCCGCCTGTACCGGGCGGCGCTGGCCATTCTGGGCGACCCCCAGGAGGCGGAGGACGCCGTGCAGGACGCCTTTGTCCGGTTTTTGGAAAAAGCGCCGGATCATTTGGAAAACCCCTCCGCCTGGCTGACACGGGTGCTGGTGAACGGGTGCAGGAGCCGCCTGCGCCTGGCCTGGCGGCGGGTGGGCCCCCTTCCGGACACCCTGCCCGCCCCCGGCCCGGAGGAGGGCCAGGAGCTGGAGGAGCTATACTCCCTCCCCCCGGAGGACCGGGCGGTGATCCATCTGCATTACTACGAGGGATACTCCACGGCGGAGCTGGCGAAAATGCTGGGCTGCCGCCCGGGGACCGTTCGCTCCCGCCTGTTCCGGGCCCGGGAGCGGCTGAGGAAGCTGTTGGAACCGTAGGGCTGGCACGCCCTACAGGTCGAAAACAAAAAGGAGAATTTCTATGAAATATTACAAATCATATATGGACAGGCAGGAGGCCTCCCCGGAGCTCCATGAGAGGCTGTTCCAGCTGGAGCCCCCCAAAAAGCGCCGCGGCCCTGTTTGGGCGCGGTACGGGACCCTGGCCGCCTGCGCGGCGCTCTTCATCGGCCTTGGAGTGTGGCGGTTGGCCCCCGGACCCGCTCCGGCGGAGGATACGCAAAACGCCTGCCAGGTCACGCCGGACTACAACCCTCAGCCAGGGGAGCAGGACGCGGCGGGGCCTGAGGCCCCCGCTCCCGCCCCCGCCCCTGATTCCCAGGCGGCCGCGATGGACACAGCCGGACCGGACTTGAAGGGCGAGAATATGGAAGGCTCGGCCAGCCGGAAGTACCCCGGGGACAGCCTTGTGGTTTCCAGCCCCAGGGCGGGCGGGGACGTGGGCGGCAAGCTGGCGTTTCCCATGGTCCCCTTTATCAACTATCAGAATATCACCGACACCGATACCGTCTCTATGGACTGGTGCTGGGCCAAGGGGACCTTCCGGGTATTCCTGACCCGGGAGGACATCCAGACCATCTTCTGGGGCCCGGAGGGCAAGCCGGAGGCGGACTATCCCAAAACCGAGCAGGGAGACCTGCCCTGGATGCTCTTTTGGGACGGCTATACCATCCGGGCCCACGCCTGGTACAGCCCGGAAGGGAAGCTGCTGGAGGTCTTTCTGACCGGGGAGCGGGGCGAGAGCTCCTTTGAGCTGAGAATGGACCCGGGACAGCTGCCCACCACCTGTCTGTATGACCCGGATGTGGATACCAGCGAGGTATTCGGGACGGAGGTCACCGGCTGGAGCAGGCTCTGCGACTGGGACGGGGACGGCCAGGACGACTATATATGCGGGAGCGAGTTCATAACGCGAAATGACATTGGCATCCGGTTTGAAAACCGGGGCAGTTCCCTGCGGGCGGAGTATACGCAGGGCGGGGATATGGACCTGGGCGGGGCCCGCACCTTCAACGCCCTGTTCGTCCGCTGGGCTTTGGCCGAGGACGGCGGGCCTTATCTGGACCATCTGCTGACTGCCGAGTGCCCTGACGACCCGGATGAGACCTGGTAAAATAAACACTATCTGTATTACAAGGAGGAAATATCACATGAAGCAGTATTTCGCAACTCTGCTGGCACTGGCAATGGCCCTAACGTTGGCCTCCTGCACAGTCTCCGCCGGCGGCGCTTCGGAGCCGGACAGCCTCCCGGAGGCCTCTGTCCCGGTGGAAAACGCCTCCCAGCCCGAGGAGCCCGACCACAGCCACCAGCCGGCGGAGGGGGACAACACCGTCCCCCATGAACAGATGGGCTACTGTGGCAACACCATCACAAGGGTAAGCCCCGAGCCCCGAACCAGCGGCGAGGACTGGGAGTCCTCCTTCTGGGGCGGCGACTCGGTGGCTCTCACCGACCTGCTGATCCATCTGGACTACAGCGGAGAGGTCTGCCGCTGTCTGCCCGAGTACTATGTGGACACAGAGTTCAGCGAGGAGCCCTACGGCGTCAACCTCTCCAGCGGCTACGCCCGACACGGCGAGGGTCAGGTGGAGCTGACGGAGGAGCAGGTGGAGCTCATCCGGGACATTCTGGACCGCAACCTGCCTGGTTGACATCATTCTGAATTACTTGCGAATGTCTAGTGGATTTGTACCTTTTGCCGTCTGGAGTGTTAGCGGTACTCCAGGCGGTTTTATGTTGCTTTTTGGAATATGGTATGGTATGCTGTCAGCAGGAAAGAATTATCTTTCAGCGCTGCCAGTAACGGTAGGCGGTTGGCCCTCCTGACAGGGGGCAGCTTCTTGCCCCCTGATCCTTGGAAAGGGGGGCTGCTCATGATTACTTATTCCGATCTCATCCAGACCGGTATTTTAGTCGTTGGCATTATTGCCCTGTTCATCCAGGCCAATAAAAAGAAGTAACCGCCTGGCTCCCAACCTGCGGTTACTTCGTAATCCAATCTAGGGGCCAACCGTCTACCGGCAGCGCCCTTTCTATGCTCAGTATAACTGCATATCTTGATTTTGTCAATGCCCTGTCTATGACAAATGCCGGTGTGATCTCCAGGTTGATACGCGGACACATGACACCGCCCTAAAAGGTTAAAAGCCCTTGCGCCGCATGGGGTATAGCACATAAAAACACCGTAAAAGTCGCAGCGGGATTCCAAAATCAAATCTGAATTATTTACGAATGCCTATTTGAAAAACCTTGAAATATCAAGGGGCAGAGCGGTTTTTTCTCCGCTCTGCCCCTTGGGTTCCCTTTGATTTTCCCTTTACAGATTCAAAATGTTCTTGATAAAGCCCTCCATGCGGGCGGCGCTATCCTGTCGCATACGCTCCGTGACATGCCCATACCGGTCCAGCGTAAAGGCAGCGGTAGCGTGTCCAAGATTACCCTGGACGGTCTTTACATCATCTCCGGCCCTAAGAGAGTTCACAGCGTATGTGTGACGGGTGTCATGGAAGCGAATACCTTCCAGGCCAGCGGCCTTTGTCAGCGACTTAAAGCGTGCCTGAACATTCCGCTGAGACATGGGGCAACCTATCTCGTTTGTAAAGACAAGCCCGCCTGGGTTGCTCCATACTGACCCTGCCTTTAGCTGCATCTCCGCTTGCCGCTGTCTCTGGAGCTTCAATGCGGACAGGACAGAATCGGCGGCGGATACGATCCTGACCTTATGACTTTTGGGGGTAGTAAAGAGTACCCCCGCCTTGCGCTGTGCATCCGGGGCCAGTTGCCTGTCTACTGTGATCGTTCCGTTGTCAAAATCTATTACATCCCAAGTGAGGCCCAGCACCTCAGACAGCCGGAGGCCAGTGAAGAGCGACACAATAACGATGTGCTCTATACTGCTGCCTTTCGCCGTCGTCAGCGGATGACCGTCTTTTTCCGAATCGTCCCGCCGCCTTTTGCATTTTTTCTTTGTGCCATAGTGTTGATTACCTCCTTATTTCTTGACACCACGGCACAAAAAGAGTATAATATAGCCGTACAAGTGTCATAGTTAGCCGCTGTGGAATTTGTACATCTTTTGCCGTCTGGAGCGTTAGCAGCACTCCAGACGGTTTTATGTTGCTTTTTGGAATATGGTGTGGTATGCTGTCAGCAGGAAAGATTATCTTTCAGCGCTGCCAGTAACGGTAGGCGGTTGGCCCTCCTGACAGGGGGCAGCTTCTTGTCCCCTGATCTTCGGAAAGGGGGGCTGCTCATGATTACTTATTCCGATCTGATCCAGACCGGTATTTTAGTCGTTGGCATTATTGCCCTGTTCATCCAGGCCAATAAAAAGAAGTAACCGCCCTCGGTTCCCCAACCCGGCGGTTACTTCAATCGTCTAACTAGGGGGCCACCCGCTTACCGGCAGCGCCCTTTCTACTCTCAGTATAACCGCACATCTTAATTTTGTCAATGCCCTGTACCATCTGGTACGGGGCTTTTTGCTCGCCGGATTTGGCGAGCGGAGGAGCGAGATCATTTTTGACCTCGCTCAGCGTTCTCAAAAATGAGCTCGCTCCAATCTGGTCAAAATTGACCGGGTTCAGTTATGGACATTTTTGGCTAATAGCAACCAACGGAAATTTCCGTTGGTTGGGTGTGCCCTGAAACGGGGCATAGGAATCTAACGCCCCCAAAGTTGAGGAGGTTGGACGGGTCCAAATCTGGACTGGTTGGTAACGAGCGTAATTTTGCGCCGGTTGGTACTGTCCCCAAAATTGGGGTGAGTGGTACTGAGCTCAAAATTGAGCCCAGCGGCTTCTTCATCAAGGTGGCGGTAATTTCCGACCCCTCGCATTATCTCGTTTGACAAAGTTATCAAATCAAGAGGCTGAAAATTCTCCGCCCCCCTACTCCCCCTCCTGCGGCCCCTCAGCACCCTCTGGGGGTGGGGTGGTATCCGTGCCCTCCTGCGGCACTGGGGGCGATTGTGGGGCGGTTTCTGTGCGATAGCGGGGGATTACACGAACAGCTTTCTTTAATAGCTGAGTAATAGAAAAATTGATATAGTCATCAACTGATTCGATAAAACTGTCAAATGTTGATTTCTCAATTTCATACGTTTTTTCTTCACTGGATACGGCATATATACTTTTTCCCCCAGTAGAAAAGCTAAAACATACATATCCATACTTATCAAGCACTATTTCAAGAAACTTTTCTCGAATAAATGATTCGTTAAATATATGCTGAATTGACAAGATATCCTCTGGAGTAGTCCAAAGACCTGAGCTGATTCTCTCTAATTCTCCTATTGTTGGCAACGCCTTCCCATCTTCTATGTCCTGAATTCGTTCAACAGGTACGCCTATATACTCAGCAAGTATCTTCTGAGAAACGCCTAGCTTCTCTCTGAACAATTTAATATTTGATGAAATTAAAAATCCAATCGTTTTTTCTGTCTCTTTTCCTATCAAATAATCAACTGATACGCCAAAATAGTCGGCTACCTTCTGGAGTGTATCTCCTTTGGGTAGAGAACCTCGTTTCCACGTGGTCGTACTTGAATTACTTAGTCCAATTTCCCTTGCAACAGCTGCGGGCGACATACCTTTTGCTTTGCACAACTCTACAAACCGGTCATAAAACACAAATTTGCAACTCCTTTTTTGTGCAGTTAGACAAAATCTAATCTTAATTAGAAGATCTATTGAAATTCTAGTTAAAACAAGATACAATCTAGCTGTGGTTAGAACTACCCACACTATAACACACTCAAAAGGAGGTTTCAAGAGTAATGTACAAAATCAGCAAGCGGAATTTGGGTGTTGCCAAGGTTAACGCCGGAGTGGGGTCCGACAAAGACCTAGCGGCACTGTCCGGGATTTCGGTCAACACCATCAGCCGAATTAACAATGGTGGACGGGCCAAGCTGGCCACTGTGCAGGCCCTGGCGGCGACGCTGGGCGTGGACCTCGCCGAACTACTGGAGGAGGTGTAGACATGCCGGACAATGTCAAAGATAGCCCGTTGTTGTTGACCGTCTCTCAGGCGGCGGAGCTGTTGCAGCTGGGGCGGGATACTATGTACCAGCTGACACACGTCGATGGCATGCCCTGGAGCCGGATTTGTACCACGAAATGATTTCCACGCTTATTCGGTGGGGTATCCATTGCCGCAAAGTAAAATTGGGACTGGAGGCCGTAGCATGAAAATCACCATCGCCTACTTACCGGAGGAGTTCAGGGAGGCCGACCTGATTCATCGCTTCGCACAGGGCCTACTAGACGGCGCAAAGGTCCGCAAAAGTGACCGCCACCC
Source organism: Firmicutes bacterium ASF500 (assembly GCA_000492175.2). Lineage (NCBI taxonomy): Bacteria > Bacillati > Bacillota > Firmicutes bacterium ASF500. The sequence goes on from CP097573.1 coordinate 1,937,120, forward strand.
CCCATATAAGCACATCTATTTGACCGCTAAAAAACCCGAAACCCCTTGCAATTCCGAGGAAAACACTTGACCACCCGCCCGGATTGTGGTACAATGGTTCTATGAAATAGGCATGAGTACCGCCCAAATGGGTTAGCCAAAAGGCATGGGAACAGCTTAAACCGCTGTCTCATGCCTTTTTCGTTTCCCAGGGGCCGGGGTTTTTTCGGGTCTTGTTCATTCGCCCGGGTCTCCTTCCCCCGGTCTCCTGGGCCATATTTAGCCGAACTCACGGCGTTAAACGGAGGTATTTATGAGTAATGACACTAACCTGAACACCAATAAGCCCACCACTCCTACCCCGGAGGTATCGGGGGACCAGGGCGAAAAGATGTTCACCCAAGACGATGTAAACCGCATCGTTTCCGAGCGGCTGGCCCGTGAGAGAGCCAAAGAGGAGCCGTCCGCCATAGATGAGCGCGAAAACGCACTGAAAGCCCGCGAGGCCCGGCTGGAGTGCCGGGATTATCTGGAGGAGTTGTCCAAGGGCGGGAAGGCCGCTTCTGGTGTTCTGGGCCTGCTGGATATTCTGGACACCAGCGACAGCGAGAAGTTCAAAAAAACTGTATCCGCCTTGCTGGAGCTGGGGGCTTTCAACCCTCAGCTGGAGACGCTGAAAATCCACCCTGTGGATTACCGGGGTAGAATCTCCTCCGATGACCTCATCGCGGCAGCTTTCAGATTGAAACGCTGAAAGGATGATTATGAATGGCTATTGATTTAGTCACAAAATTCGCACCGTACACCGATGAACAGTTTAATAACGAGAACAAAAAGTCTCTCCTGACCAACAACGATTTTGATTGGACCGGTGCGCACACCATCAAGATTTACAAAATTTCCACCAGCACCATGAACGACTACAAGCGCAACGCCCCCGTCCCCGATGGTCAGTGGAGCCAGTTCGGCCCGATTGCTGATTTGGACGCCACAACCGAGGAAATGACGCTGAATAAGGACCGGTCCTTTACCTTCGCCATTGACAAGCTGGACACAGACGAAACCGCTCAACAGCTGGCCGCTGCGTCCGCTCTGGCCCGGCAGAATCGGGAGGTAGTTATTCCCGAGGTGGACAGCTATACCTATGGCGTCATGGCGGCTAACGCCGGCCACAAGCCCGCCGCCCTTGCCCTGACCGCCGCCAACATCTTCGAGGAGATCACCAAAGCCTCCCTTGCCCTGGACGACGCAGAGGTTCCCGAAACACGGGCCGTGTGCTGCTGGTTACGCCCGCTGTCTACACGCTGATGAAGCGGTCCCCAGACATCACCCTGGACAGCGACGTGGGACAGGAAATGCGCCTGCGGGGCGTTATCTCTATGATGGACGGTGCGGCGGTGGTGAAGGTCCCCGCCGTGCGTCTGCCTGAGAACTTCGGCTTTATGCTGGCCCACCCGTCCGCCACCGTGGCCCCGGTAAAGCTGGAGGACTTCCGCACCCACCAGGACCCGCCCGGCATCTCCGGCGCTCTGGTGGAGGGCCGTATCTGCTACGGCGCTTTCGTCCTGGACAACAAGGTCAAAGCGATTTATTACCAGGCTCTGCCCGCGGCGGGCAAGAGTGTGTGACACTATGGGGCGTGTGGGCGGTAGTCCATGCGCCCCGCTTCAATAGGTGATATTATGCCGAAAAAACGATTAAAAATGGGCACGTCTACGGAGGTAAAGCGTGCTGTGAACCGAATTAACAACATGCTCCTCAACGGCGAGATTGACGCCAAGACGGCCAACGCCCTATTGTATGGCTGCAATGTCTGCCTGGGGGCGATACGCGTTGATGACCAACAAGCCCAGCTTAACGAGCTGGAGAGGCTGATAAAGGAGATGGAGCAGAATGAACATAGATAGGCGGCTGGAGGCCATGCGGGAGCGCCTGGAGCGGTCCAAGCCCGTCCGTATGACCCTGACCCTTGCAAACGGTGAGGTGCTGAACACTGACCCATGCGGAGCTATCAGAGCATTTCAGGAACGGCCAGAAGGAGATATTTTGAATGTTACCACTGACCGGACTGATTATGCGGAACTCGCTGGGTTGCTGACTGCGCTGTGCAGGTAGCGGCAATAGAGGGCATGGATGTTCGGTTGGGCGTGGCCGAGGTCCTGGCAGAGCTGCCAGAGGAGCAGCGGACCGCGATCCAGGACAGATACTGGAACGACCTCTTGGTTGATGCGCGGACACATGCCGCCGCTATGAAGCGCCTGCGACACCCGGATTGCTCCAAAAGGCTGAAAGCCTACCTGTGAAATTTGCCACCGTTTTCCCTTATGTTTTCCCTTTATTCGGTATGATACAGGTTGAATACACAGTAGGTATCAGTATAAAAAACCTTGTATCGCATGGGCACAGCACATAAAAACACCATAAAAGACGCAGCGGGATTCCAAAATCAAATCTGAATTTTTTATGAACTATGGACTTTTCTCTTGCCGAAAGGGGGCGAACTGAGTATACTAGTAGGGAATCATTTTTAGGGGAGGGAATCCCTTTGGAAGAGAGAAACATCAATCCCCGGCGCCAGCCGGGGCGGCGGGAGGCCGGACGGCGGGAGGCGCCGCCTCAGCGGAGCTCCAGCTATCAGGACAGCCCTCCCCGATACCGGGACTACCGCGACGAGCCGCCCCGCTGGCGGAACGACGATTGGGACGACTGGGACGACGAACCCGTCCGCCGGCCGGGGGGCTCCTGGGCAGTCTCGGCGCTGATGGCGTTTTATAAGATACTGGTGGTGCTGTCCATCATCGTGGTGGCGGTGTACATCGGCTTCAAGGTGTTCATCCGCCCGCCGGAGCAGAGCCCGCTCCCGCCGCCCGCCCAGATTGGGGACACCTCGGGGGACGACGCCGCCGGAACAGCCCCGCCCAGCGCCTCCGGCCTGGAGCGCCGCAAGGGGGTCTACACCATCTTCCTCACCGCCACCGACAAGGGCGGCTCCCTCACCGACACCATGATGCTCATGACCTATGACACCAAGGAGCAGACCGTGGGCGTGGTCTCCATCCCCCGGGACACCCTGGTGGCCCGGTCCAAGGGCAACCCCCACCTGGTCTACGGCAGCGGCGGGGTGGACCAGCGGATGGCGGATGTGGCCAACATGCTGGGCGTCCCCATCGACTTCTACATCAAGGTAAACATCAACGGCTTCATCACCCTGGTGGACTACCTGGGCGGCGTGGACTTCTATGTCCCCTGCGACATGAACTACGACGACCCCATGCAGGACCTGACCATCCGCTACAAGGAGGGCCAGCAGCACCTGAACGGCCAGCAGGCCATGGAGGTGGCCCGGTTCCGGAAGAACAACGACGGCTCCGGCTATACCGACGTGGGCCGCACCCAGACCCAGCAGAAGCTTCTGGTGGCCCTGGCGAAAAAGGTGCTGTCCTGGAACAGCCTGACCAAGGTCAACGGCTTTGTGGAGATTTTTAACAAGAATGTGGACACCAATATGTCCATGAACGACATGCTCTATTTCGCCAGCCAGGGCATCAACCTGGACCCCTCCGCCGGTGTGGAGACGGCCACCCTGGAGGGCCGGGGAGACGGCGTATACCGGGGGTATAAGTACTGCTATGAGCTGGACCCGGCCAAGACCCTGGAGATGGTCAACCGCCTCATCAACCCCTATACCACAGAAATGACCCTGGAGCACATGAACATCGCCAAGGCGCAAAGCTATCATTAAGACAAAAAGGCTCCCGGTCCGATGAGGACCGGGAGCTTTTTCTTGGTCATGGAAGGGGCATGACCTCCACGGTATAGCCCAGGTCCTTCAGGCCCTGGACCACGCCGGTCTTGCCGATCATGTGGCCCGCGCCCACCGTCATCAGGCCGGTGTGGGAGCCCTCCTGCTTCAGGTAGTTGTCCGCCCAGGCGATCATGTTGGGGTCACGGCCCTCGAAGAGCTTGGAGTTGAGCTCGTCGGTGGTGTTGCCCTGGATGTCGTCCTTGGGGTAGTCCTTGGAGAAGGCCTCGATGTCCCGGGTCTTCCACTGGCCCATCCAGCGGCTGACGGCGGCCTCCTGCTCCTTCAGAGCCTCCTCCAGCTCAGCCTGCTCCTCCTCGGTCAGGCCCTCGCCGGCGGACGCCCCCAGATACATGGTCAGGGTCATAGCCAGATAATTTTCCTGATACTCGTCGGACAGGTCGTCAAAGATCTTGCCCTGGAAGGCGTAGGTCTCGATGCCCTCCACGGGGATACCTGCGTTGGTGGCCTTGGCGTTGACATACAGGTCCGGGGCCATACCGTTGCCGCTGGTCGTCTCGTCCATCATGGACAGGGCGGTGAAGGAGTTGGCCAGGGCCCAGGGCTTGAACTGGGCCACCTGGTCCTCGGGCATCCCCAGGGGAGCCATAGCCTCCATCACCTCCTGATACAGCTCAGGGGAGATGTGGTCCTTCAGGGTGGTGCCGTCGGAGTAGGTCTGCATGGCGACGAACTCGTCAACGCCCTCCTGGTTGTTGAAGTCCAGCTCAAAGGCGGCCAGCTCGGAGGAGGTAATGATGTCCCGGAGCTGCTTGTGGAAGGGGTAGAGGTTGTTCCGGTCGGTATGGATGGAGCCCAGGAGATAGAGGGTGTTGCCGTTGCCCTCAGCCTTCCACAGCAGGCCCAGGGAGCCGGCGTTCTGGCTGTCGTACAGGGCCAGGATCATCCGGTTAGTGAAGGCGCAGGCCTCCAGCAGGGTGCAGGGCCGGTCCAGCGCCAGGCTGTCCCCGTCGCCGTGGACCACGCCCAGGGCGGACAGGAACTCCACCGCTCCGGCGTCAACGCCCTCAAAGGCGTAGGGGAGGGCCTCCATGTACAGGGCGTTGAGCACGCCGCCCCGGGTGGTGTCGATAACGAAGGAGCCGGCGCTGGAGCGCTGGTCCACGTTCAGCAGGGCAAGCTTGTCCGCCGCAATGCCGGTCAGCTTGTCCAGCTGCTCCAGGGTGACGGTCTGGCTGTAGGCGGTGGTGTTGATCTCGTCGCCGAACAGGCCCAGCGCGTAGCCGTCGGCCAGCTCAGGCATAGCCCAGGCGGGCAGCTGAGCGGGCTCCATCACGGTAACATCGCCGCCTCCGTCGGGGGCGGCGGGGACCCCGTCCTCCTCGGCGAACACGGGAGTGACGCTCCCCAGCAATCCCAGGGCCAGCAGCAGCGCAAGCAGTCTTTTCATAAAATCATCCTTTCTGTGGGCAGCGCCCAAAGTTTCTACTTTATTGTAATACAGTGTCCGGGAATGTCAAATTAAAATTTCATAAAATTTCTCCGCCTCAGCATCCCCAGGGCGCACAGAGCCGCCAGCACCTCCCCCAGGGACTGACAGGCCCAGATACTCTCCGCGCCCAGGAGCGCAGGCAGCGCCGCCAGCAGCAGGGGCGGAAGGACGGCGCTGCGCAGGAGGGACAGGGCCAGAGCCCGGCGGGTGATGTGGCTGGCCTGCCAAAAGGAGACCATCAGGATATTGAACCCGGCCAGGAAATAGCCGAAAAAGTACAGCGGGCTCTTGGCGCAGGCAAAGGAGACCAGCTCCAGGTCCCCGGGGGCAAAGACGGCGTAAAACTGCTCTCCCAGGAGGAGCACCGCCCCGTAGCAGGCCAGCCCGATCCCCACGAATACCCACACCGAGAACCGGCGCACCCCCTCCGACCGCTCCCGCTCCCCGGTGGCCATAAGGTGGCTGAACACCGGCTGGAGTCCCTCGGCCAGCCCCAGGAACAGGGTCAAAATAATCAGCATCATGTACCCCATCATCAGATAGGCCGCCAGTCCCAGCTCCCCGAAGCCGTGGCGGGTGATGGACAGGTTATAGAGGAAGGTGGTCATCCCGATGGAGAACTCCATCACAAAGGAGGGCACGCCGCACAGCAGGATCTCCCCCATCCCCCGGAGCGAGGGCCGGACCCGGGAGAGATACAGCGCCCCTCTCCGCCCCAGGAAGTGGGGCAGAAGGATGAGCACGCTGAAAATAGGTCCCAGAGCGGTGGCGAAGGCCGCCCCCCGGATGCCCCAGTTCAGGGGGTACATGAACAGATAGTCCAGCACGATGTTGGACACCGCCCCCGCCCCCAGCGCCGTCATGGCCAGCTTGGGCCGGCCGTCGTTGCGGACCATGCCCCCCAGCAGAAAGCTGAACAGCTGAAAGGGGGCGAAGGTGACGATGAACCACAGATAGCTGGTGGACAGCCCCAGAATATCCGGCGTGGCCCCCAGAAGCCGGGCCAGGGGAGCCAGGAACAGGTTGCCCAGCGCCGCGATCAGCAGTCCCACACTTCCTAACAGCCACACCGCGTCCCCGAACACCCTCCGGGCGCCGGCCTCCTCCCCGCTGCCCAGCCGGGCGGCGATGAGTACCCCCGCCCCCGCCCCCACGGCGATGGCAAGGGAGATCAGCACCTCGATCAGCGGCACCGCCACGGCGGCGGCGGCCATAGCCTCCCGCCCCAGACGATGGCCGATGAACACCCCGTCCACAATGGTGTACACCGAGTTGAACAGCAGGCCGATCATCTGCGGCACAGCGAAGCGGCAAAACAGCGCGCTGGGTTTGCCCTCATACATAGCGGAGCCCTCCAAGCAAAAAATAAAACGCCCCCGTCCGCTCCCTCTACGGCCTATGGAGCGGCAAAGACGTTAACCAGGTTACCCGGCGGTAACATATTTTTTCCGTACTATACCACACTCCCCACCCAATGTCAAGCCCCGGCGCGTCCACGTTCAGGATACGCCGGGGCCTTTTCGTGTGTCTTTTTATATGGCCTGGCCGGTAACGATCATGTTGGGCCAGCGGCGCTCCATGAAAGCGTCGCCGTACTGCCGGTCAATGAACTCCTCAAAGGCGCTGGCCGGCTGGGGCCGTACGGCCCGGGTGCTGTACCGCAGCATAGCCGCGCTGGTCAGCAGGCCGTTGCACACCATCAGGAACACCACCACCCAGGTCATCACCTTCCCGGCCAGGGCGGGGACGGCCTCAATGATCCGGGACATCCAGGGGTAGATAATCTTGATCCAGAACACCGCCAGCACGCCCCAGAAGAAACAGAACAGCACGTTGGTCCGCCCGCCGATGTTCAGGGGCATATGGCTGTAGTCCCAGAAAACGGTGCCAAAGACCAGCTCAGTGAACACACTGCACATGTACTCATAAGCGCCGCCGATGAAAAATCCGGCGGCGAAGACAAAAAAGGAATCCCGGTGGGCAAGCCGCTGGAGGGAGATGGTAAGCACCACCGCCCCCAGCCCCCAGACAAAGCTGAACGGGCCGTATAGAACGCTGGACCGGCTCATCCACTGGCCGTTGACCAGGCCGCACCAGAAGGTCTCAATGATGTCCCCCAGCAGGGCGGAGGTGAGAAAGACCCACACCAGCTTGTCCAGGCAGACGCCTCTGGCAAAGGGATAGACCTCCTGCTCCTCCGGGCTCATCTCCCGGATGCCAGGGTAGGCCCTCTGAAGGCGGTTCCATACGGCGGCGGTCATTTTTCCAGCGATTTTCCCCTCGCTGCTCGCCGCTTCCCGGCGCTCGTAGGCCCGGACGCCCCCCGTCCGCAGGGTGTACAGCACCCCCACAAAGTCCGCCGCCATCAGGGCGAAGAGCCCCCAGACGGCGGCCAGCTTGAATACCTCGGGTACCAGCGCCATCACCCCCAGCAGCAGGGGGTGGACCAGCAGATAGGCGATGTAGCAGATAGCCGCCACCGCGGCGGAGGAGATCAGCCCCCGCAGGCTTCCCCCCAGCATTCGGCTCCGCTCCCCGCCCCAGTCCACCTTGGGCCCCAGCTGGCGGTTCAGGTGGTCGGCAAAGCGCTCCGACACCGATACAGCCGCCAGCGTGAACAGAAATTGCAGCCAATACCGCCCCGGCAGCGCCGGCAGCGCCAGAATCATCAGATCAAACGCCACTCCGTAGGAGGTCAAAAACGGCAGAGTCAAAAACCCCCGGTTGCAGAATTTCCGCCGGATCACAGCGTAGTACAGCACCTCTGTGCACCAGCCTAAAAACGAATAGATCAACAGATACAGCCCCAGGTCCAGCAGCAGCGATTCTCTCATACGGCGTCACACCCTTCCCATGATTTCGTTCTACATAAAATACCACACGTTCCCTCAAAACGCAAGTCACCCCCCATGTCTACCGCCGGTCTACCAAAAAGCCCTGTCGAACCCCTGTGCCGCAAGGGGTTGCGGGGACTGGAATATTTTAGGATGTCTACCAAATGTCTACCAGTTTCACTTTTTGACAGATTTGGAGCCCTGTTTTTCGCGGTTTCCTCCGGTTTTCGCAACTTTCAGACCCTGCGTCAGGGGTGTGACACCCTGGTGAGGGGAGGAAAAAGTAGAAAAACCTCGAAAATTTCGGTAAAAACAGAGAATTTCGTTACGGAAATGTTAAATCCGAAAGGACTACCAGGACGGTGCGGAGCTCGGTTTTTGTCGGAATACGGCCCCTCTCATGGCCGAAAAAAATGTAAGGAGGAAACACTATGAGAAACCTGAAACGGGCTCTCAGCCTGGCTCTGGCCTCCGTTATGCTCATGGGCATGATGGTTGTCGGCTCCAGCGCCGCGAGCTTCCCCGATGTGTCCGCTGAGGACAACACCGAGGCCATCGCGGTTCTCGAGGCTGTCAAAGTCATGATCGGCAACGAGAACGGCGAGTTTGAACCTGACAAGAACGTTACCCGCAACGAGATGGCTGTCATCATGTCCAAGCTGATGCTGGGCACCTATGCGGCCGACAGCTACGTGGGCAGCCACCCCTTCACCGACGTGCCCACCTGGGCCGACAAGTATGTGGCCGCCTGCTACAGCGCCGGCATCATCGCCGGCCGGAGCGAGACCACCTACGACGGCAACTCCACCGTGACTGCCGTCGAGGCCGCCGCTATGATGCTGCGGGCTCTGGGCTATGAGGACCTGTCCAAGGGCGCTGCCCAGTGGGATCAGCCCGTTGCCGCCAAGGCCAACGAGATCAACCTGTTTGCCGGTCTGAATGGCGCGGGCAATGCCCCCATGAACCGCAACAGCGTTGCCAAGCTGGCCCTGAACACCCTCCAGGCCACCATGGTCACCACCGTGCGCACCGGCCAGGACATCACCCTGCCCGACGGCACCGTGATTGCCGGCACCCGCAGATATGATCTGCGCACCACCAGCTATGGCTGGCAGGACGCCATTGACAAAGAGGGCAATAGTGATGGCAGCGGCTACCTCCAGCTGGGTGAGTACCTGTACAAGGGCGACCTGGAGAAGACCGCTGGCGCTCCCGACAGCCAGGGCCGTCCCGTGGACTACAAGTGGGTCTATGACACCGAGGACGTCTGCGACGTGCTGAAGGACGCCAAGCACATCATGAAGAACAACTACACCGGCAAGGACCTGTACAACACCCTGGGCAAGACCGTTGTTGACAGCATCGGTGCCGGCGAGGGCAAGCGGGACCTGAACGTCTATGTGGACGGCGATGAGGTGGAGGACACGGACGCCTTCAAGACCGCCCTTACCGGCAAGAGCACCGACAAGTATGGGGACGCTTACTCCCTCGGCAACGGCACCCGGACTGAGATTTTTGTCAGTGACGAGGCCGTGGACGTGTGCATCATCAACACCTTCGGCGGCGAGGTGGACAAGGTCTACACCGCTGACGACGTGAAGGACGACGAGAAGCCCTACGTCCTGGTGGGCGGTCTGAAGTTCGAGACCACCGAGTTCCAAGAGGAGGACGTGGTCGCTTACACCAAGGGCCAGAAGGACAACAAGGAAGTTATCGCCTCCATGGAGATGGCTACCCCCGTCGAGGGCGAGGTCACCAAGGCGACCGCCGGCAAGAACTTCACCGTCGACGGCGAGACCTATGAGTTCAACCGCACTCTGGCCGACGGCGACAAGATCGGCACCGACAACGTGAAGCACGATGTCCTGGTTTATGTGGATGGGCTTCAAGAATGTCCCCGACATCAAGGGCACTGGTTCCTCCAAGGTCGCCTATGCTGTCAAGCAGGGCATCACCAAGGTGGTTTACGTTGAGGGTGCCAGCGTGGACGTGGCCTCCGACGCCGACATGATCGTTATCATCGGCGACAAGAACAGCGAGCTGATTAAGGAAGGCTCCGACGAGTACTACGAAGCTGAACGGCACCATGACCATCGGCGGCACCGCCTCCGTCAAGGAGGGCACTAAGATCGAGGCCGATGAGGGTGCCAAGATCATTGTCGGAAAGGACGCAGATGTGGACGCTCTGGCCAAGATCGAGGGCATGAAGTTCTTCGACGGGGCCGGCAAGGAGATCATTCTGAAGAAGACCCGTGACACCGTGGTTGTTAATAGCATCCCTGCGGACACTTACACCTACAATGAAGATCTGAAGGGATGGAAGGGCACCAAGACCGTAACAGAGACCGCCACTGATGTGAAGTTCGAGCTGACCACTCCCGCGGCTGGTGATGGGAACTACATCATCAGCGGGGATGCCAATGTCGTAACTGTCAATGTCGTTGCGGAAACCAGCGAGGTGGTTATCACTGCGAAGGGGACCGAGGGGAAGACGATCACCTCTAGTGAGACTTTTGCGGTCGTGAATAAAGACACGATCACCGTTACAATTACGGAGGATAGCCTGGGCCAGGACAATTCGCTGACCTTCACCCTGACGGTTAAGGGTGACAAGGACGTCGTGTACACCGTGAAAGTAGTTGTGGCTAAGGCTGAGGCTGAGGAAAAGGCTCCCTGAGTACGGCGCTAAGTCAGTTCTGTAACTTCCGATTGCGATGTGAGAAACGTTGTGATTGGGGGTCAGAAGTGAACTAAAAAAGGGAATTAAATCTCTGCCCCCGGACGAGGAATCGTCCGGGGGTTCCCCTATGCTCAGATAATCGCCATATAGTGCTGCGTGGAGCCTGAATAGTTCTGGTCGCAGTTTGCGGGGACGGTAAACCCGTTGTTTTCCAGGGCGTAGCCGCTGGTGGGGGGGTCGACCGAGAGTGAGTGGTAGGTGTGACAGCGGCACAGGCAGATGTCCGTGATAGCGATGGCCTCGTCGTGATGGCTGGTGTTGGGGTAATCCGTGCGGATCAGCACCAGCTTAGGCCGTCCCGGCAGGGAAATGCGCCGCACGCCTGACGAGCCTCCCGTACCCGCGTAGGTCCCGGTGACAATGCGGGAAATTTTGCCCTCCACCGCCGCAAGCGCGGTCTTGTCAGCCTTGCTTGCCTCCAGCCCGTCCACCCGCCTGTCCACCGCCTTGACCGCCGCGTCGATTTTGGCGTTGTCCTCGTTGAAATCGGTGCGCCGCACCCGGTCCGTTTCCTCAAATTGACAGAGATTGTAATTGCTTGTGTGATTCATCGTGTTACCTCCTGTTTTTTGTGTTGCGGCTCCCGTCCCGCAGGCTGTAGGGCGCGACGCCCCCGGCGCGCCCTACAGCCTGCTCTCCATGGACGGCGGGCCGAGGTCGTCCCGCCCTACGGCTCCTGCGGGGGTGCGTCCCTGTAGGGGCGGATATCATCCGCCCGCGGGACATTGCCCGCACCTGACGGGCGGATAATATCCGCCCCTACGGAAACCCATGTGCCCTCCACCCCTGGCGGAACCCCCGGAAAAATTGCACGTTTCCATACATTTAATGGAAATGGGGAATCAGTGCGCCCATTTAGGGCATGAAAAAAGCCCGCCGGACGGCGGGCTTTTCAGGCTTTTGGCTTGACCTCGGGCAGGGCGGTGTCCCAGTCCTTTTGGAACTCGGTCATCATGGCCCAGTAGCGTTTGGGCATGTTGGTCATGCGGCATTTGGGGTTGTAGCGGCCCTCGATGGCGATGGTGTCATAGAAGGTCCGCCAGAGCCTCCGGCAGGCCAGCTCCTCCGCGCCGGCGGGGCCGGGGGAGAAGTCCTCCACCGGGAGGATGGCCCAGCCGTTGGGCCCGGGCTGGTGGAAGAGGGCCTCGTGGTGGGTGCGGTCGTGGAGGGCGAAGTTTTCCTGGGGGTATCGCCCGCAGAAATGGGCCTGGAGGAGGGGCAGTACCCGGTTTTTGGGCTCGATCTCCCCCACCAGAACGCCGTCCAGGTCGGAGAACCGGGTGAAGCCCTTGTACATATGGGCCTCGTGCTCCAGGTGCCACACGGCCTTCCGAACCCGGTCCACCGTGGGGTCGGTGAGGTTTTGCCCCACCCGCGCCCCCTGGGAGTACCCCAGCCGCAGGAACCGCCACAGCCACAGCTCCTTGTCGGGCAGGCAGGTGAGAAAGGTCCGCACCGCCAGCCGCCGCCCCTCCCCGCCGAATTTGGCGAAGGACCGGTACACCCGCCGGGCGTGCGCCTCGTCGGTCACCACCGTCCGCAGGGGGTAGAGGGAGCAGCACAGGTCCTCCGGCCCATGAAACTCCACCGGCTCCTCCCGGTTGACATAACAATCAAACACACAGGACAGAAACCCGAAATAGGTGCCGTCATATTGACAGGAAATTTGTGTCCAGGACACGTGAGCACCTCCTTCCGTAGGGACGCATCACGATGCGTCCGCCGGTATAACAGGTCCGCCGGTACAATGCGCCCGCCGGTACAATGCACCCGCCGGTACAACGCGCCCGCCGGTACAACGCGCCCGCCGGTACAATGGGTCCGCCGGTAAAACGAGCCTACCGGTAAGAGCACGGACACATCATGATGTGTCCCTACACAGCGTCCCCGAACAGCGACAGCTGTTCCGGCATAGGCTCGGCCAGGGCGGGGGCCTCCAGGGCCACCAGGCGGCGGAGCAGGCCGTCCTCGCTGACCCGCAGGCCCTCCATCATCCGCCCGGAGCAGGTGAGGAAGTACTGGGCCCGCTTGAGGACCACCCCCAGCCGCTTCAGCCCCTCGAAGGTGAGGGGCCCCACCCGCCTGGCTCTCAAAATGCGCCGCGCCGACCGCACTCCCAACCCTGGGACCCGGAGCAGGGCCTCATAGTCGGCCCGGTTGACCTCCACAGGGAAGAACTCCAGGTGGCGCAGGGCCCAGCAGCATTTGGGGTCCATCCGGGGGTCCAGGTCGGGCTGAGCCTCGTCCAGGAGCTCCTCCGCCCGGAAGTGGTAGTACCGCAGCAGCCAGTCGGCCTGATACAGCCGGTGCTCCCGGAGGAGGGGCGGCTTGAAGTCCTCGGCCACCGGCAGCAGGGGGCTGGAGGAGACGGGCATATAGGCGGAGTAAAACACCCGCTTCAGCTGGTAGCGGTCGTACAGGGCCTGGGTGAGGGTAAGGATGTGCCTGTCGTTCTCCGGGGTGGCCCCCACGATCATCTGGGTGGACTGCCCCGCCGGAGCGAACCGGGGCGCGTGGCGGTAGACGGCGATCTCCCGCTTAGACTCCGAGATGCCGTCCCTGATCTGCCCCATAGGGGTGAGGATGGCCTCCTTTTTCTTGTCCGGGGCCAGCAGGGCCAGGCTGGGGGAGGAGGGCAGCTCGATGTTTACGCTCATCCGGTCGGCCAGCAGGCCCAGCCGCCGGGTGAGCAGCGGGTCGGCCCCCGGGATGGCCTTGGCGTGGATATAGCCGCCGAACCGGTGCTTCTCCCGGAGAATTTGCAACGTGCGGACCATCAGCTCCGTGGTGTAGTCCGGGCTTCGGATGACGGCGGAGGAGAGAAATAGTCCTTCTATATAATTTCTCCGGTAAAAGCTGATGGTCAGCTCGCACAGCTCCTCCGGGGTAAAGGCCGCCCGGGGCACGTCGTTGGACCGGCGGTTGACGCAGTACTGGCAGTCATAGACGCACACGTTGGTCTGGAGCACCTTGAGCAGGGTCACGCACCGCCCGTCCGCCGAGAAGGAGTGACAGCATCCGGCCACCATGGTACTGCCGATGGTCCCCGGCCTGCCCGAGCGGTCCAGCCCGCTGGAGGTACAGGCGGCGTCATACTTGGCGGCGTCGGCCAAAATGTTCAGCTTGTCCAGCAGCTCCATGGCGCTCCCTCCAAAACGAAAATATGTTCTATAGAACTATGGTACTATTATATCCCGATCCCGCCCTTTGTCAAGAGGAAAATAACGGCCCGATGAAACCATCGGGCCGCAAAAAATTATGATAAGAGGACCGTCTGCGTGGCGATTTTTTCCCGGAAGGCCCGGTCATGCTCCACAAAGAGGAGGGTGGGCCGGTATTGGAGGATCAGCTCCTCCAGCTGCATCCGGGAAAACAGGTCGATATAGTTCAGCGGCTCGTCCCAGAGGTACAGATGGGCGCTCTGGCACAGACTGGCCGCCAGCAGGATTTTCTTCTTCTGCCCGGCGCTGTACCCGGCCATGTTCCGCTGAAAGAGCTCCCGGGGGAAGTCCAGCTTCCGGAGGATGGTGAGGAATCGCGTCAGGTCCGCCCCCTGCCCCTCCGCCCAGCCGGTGGGGAGTCCCCGCAGGTGGTCCGCCTTTTGGGGGACGTAGGAGATAGTCAGCCCCGAGGCCCGGAACAGCGTCCCGACGTGGGGGACCTCCTCCCCCAGGGCCAGCCGCAGAAGGCTGGTCTTGCCTGAGCCGTTGCCGCCGTCCAGACACAGCCGGTCCCCCTGGTTCAGGGTGAAGCTGACGGGCCTCCCCCCGGCGCCGGGATAGGCGGCGGCCAGCTCCCTCCCCTCCAGCAGCCGCTGGCTGTGGTAGACCAGCGGGGTCAGCTTTAGGCTGTCCGCCCGCTCAATGTCCTTGAGCAGGCCCTCCTTCTCTTGAATGGCCCGCTGCTGGCGGTCCTCGATGTTCTTGGCCCGCTGCATCATCTTGGCGGATTTGTGGCCAATAAAGCCCCGGTCCGGCCTCAGACCGGAGTTTTTTGTGGCGTATTTGGTCTTCTCGATCTTGTCCGACCAGCCGGAGGTCCGCTTGGCGGCCTGCTCCAGACGGCGAATCTCCCCCCTCAGCTTCTCGTTCCGGGCCAGCTCTCCCCGGTCCCGGTCCTCCTTGTCCCGGAACCAGCTGGAGAAGGAGCCCCGCACCAGCTCCGGCCCGGTGTGGTTCAGGGCCAGAATGTGGTCCGCGCAGCCGTCCAGAAAGGCCCGGTCGTGGGACACCAGGAGGAAGCCCCGGTCCAGCTCCCGGAGGTACCGGGCCGCCAGGGCCCGCCCCTCCCCGTCCAGGTGGTTGGTGGGCTCGTCGATCATGGGGTAGGCCCCCTCGTCCAGAAAGAGAGCGGCCAGCAGGGCCCGGGTTTGCTCCCCGCCGCTGAGGGTGGAAAAGGGCCGGTCCAGAATTTCCTCCTCCAGCCCCAGCTTGGACAGCTCCCAGACCAGCCGCCACTCCTCCTCCGGCGGCACGCCCTCCAGCAGGATGTCCATGGTCCGCCGGTCCGGCTCCTCCACTGGCCTGGGCCACCGCAGGCAGGGCTGGTTCAGCGCCACGGTCCCCCGCCCCTCCAGCTCCCCCGCCAGCAGCCGGAGCAGAGTGGTCTTCCCCCGTCCGTTCCGGCCCACCAGACCCAGCTTCCAGTTGGTGTCAAGCTGCAAATTCAGGTCCTCAAAGACCGGCGTGTGGTCCCCGTCATAGGTGAAATACAGATTTTGAATGGTGATTTGGGACATATCGTCCCACCTCCTGTCACGCGAAACGCCGCAAGAGGATATCGTTCCTCTCACGGCGTACAGGGGCGGACAGCAGTCCACAGCGATGAGCCGAGAGGGAAGCGCGCCTTCCTCTTGCCAGCCCATGACAAAACGAGCCGTCTTCGCGGCCTTCGCAGTCTATTCTGTCACGGAATCAGCAAGTGGTCTTGCGCATCTTCCCGCCTCCCATCTCTTTTCTTGGGGACAGCATAGCATACCCGCCCGCCTTTGTCAAGCGCCCCGCCTCCGGGCGGGGTGGCATGTTAAAATATTTCGAAAAAATACTCTTTACATTTTAAAAAAATCTGATATAATAGAGAGGCCGTTAAGCGGGGACCCGCCCCGGCATCCCCAAAACGCGCGTCACTTGGGCCTGTAGCTCAGCTGGGAGAGCAAGCGGTTCGGTTATAGCCCCTTTGGGTTTGGTCCTCTAACTCACTTGTAGGCATTGTGTTCACATCACAGAGTTTTTAAAAATTTCCAATATCTGGGCCTGTAGCGCAGCTGGGAGCGCACTACATTCGCATCCATAGCGAGCCACATCCGACCCAGGTTTGTGGCCCCGTTTTCCACTCTGATTTGTTGGACTTTTTTCCAAAAATCGAATATTTTAGAAATCCAAATTTTGCAACTTTTTTCGTATAAAAAGTGCCGATTTGGGCTCGTAGCTCAGCTGGGAGAGCGCTGCGTTCGCATCGCAGAGGTCGAGGGTTCGATCCCCTTCGAGTCCACCAAATAAGAAATCACCTCAGTGAAAACTGGGGTGATTTTTCTTTTGACCACAGAAATACCACAGACGGCTTTCGAAAATTTTTTGGACATCGGGCTGTTTCTTCGGTCTGCCGCCCCTTGTTCTGCTGGCCTGTACGCTACCTGCCTGGTATCAATCTTCATCCGAGTAGTCCCGGCTCTGCCGTTCAAGAAAGACTCTTACAGTCTCCTTCAACTTATCGCTAAAATCCTCAAGGTCTTTCATGCTGATTACGTCATTGCTGATAAGCGAAATGATGTTGTAGATAAAGTTTGTTCGGGTCATCTCCAGCTGGACGCCTGGATTTCTTTTGTCACTTCTTATCCGCTTTTCCAACTGCCAGAATTTTTCTGACGGATCACCATCGCCGCTCAGCAGTTCTATGTATTCACCGCATAGTCTGCCCATGTAGGCCTCCTGCCAGTCGCCAATTTTACTGCGGAAAAGTGTCCAATCCCGTTTTGTAAACCGTTGTTCCTGCAAGACCTCATTCCTCCAGTCAAAAAATGAGATATGCGGTCTAGCAAATTGCTTGCTTTCACATCTTACAGCAATGCCTTCAAGATGTTCCTCAGACCCGGAATATCTCCACTGATAATCTCCCACACAAGTCGAAGGTTTACTCCCTCATAATCGTGGACGATGCGATTTCGAAGGCCGTTCATTTCACGCCAAGGTATTTCAGGACGACACTCTGCAAAAGCAGCATCCACAATCCGGCACAATTCTCCCATCTGACTGAGATTAAACACACAGGCCTCCACCAGCTTTGTATCCTCAGAAAAGCTCTCATAGGTATAGCCCTGGCAATAGTTCATCAGCTTTTCGGAATAACTATACAGCTTTTGGAGGATGACTTCATTTCTCATAAATTGTTACCCCAGTAGAACAAATCTCACGGTCGATTTTTGAGTCCTTCTCAATATGCCGCACATCAAAAATGTCCACAGGCATCCCCACCGCTTGCCGGACGGCCTCCATAAAGCCCACAAACTTCAGCCCCTGTAATTTGCTGTCCACCAATAAGTCCAGGTCGCTCTTCTCTGTAGCAGTTCCTTTGGCTACAGAACCGAACAGGACGGCGCGCGAGATGCCATAAGCGGCGAAAACAGGCGCAAGCACCATCTGTATATCCGTTAAGCTTTGAGGCATACCAGCACCCCCTTCTGCCTCTTAGTATACACCATAATTTCAGAAGAGAAAATAGGAAAATAAAATTATAATGACAGAATCAAAATCTCTCTGTGCTCTGTTAGAATTGTCTGCAGGAGAGCTTGTCGCAGTGTTCGGGGGTGACGGGCGGGCAGTGTTCCGCGATGATGTCTGCGATCTGCTCCGCTGTGGTGCCGGGGGCTCTGATGATCTCCAGGCCGGTCATTTCTGCATCCCCTCCTTGAACTGCTGGACGGCGTAGTTGGAGGTATACATTTCTGCCAGCTCCCGGAGCCGGTCATGGAGGGCTCCCCGCAACACCGTTGCCGGGTACCCTGTGGCCCCGTCCAGGGCTTTGTCGAGCTCCCTGGCCATGTTGAAGATGTTGAGGTAGACCTTGCAGTCGTTCTCCGGGCGCTCCTCGGCGAGTGCAAGCCCCAGGGCGTAGACCTTCCGGGTCATGCGGTCTCGCTGGATGTCCGGGTGCGCGTGGATGAAGGTGTCTCGCTCGGCCCCCGGTTCTCCCGGGGATAAGGTGCTGTCCCTGCCGTTGACGTAGTCGTCCACCTCCTTCAGCAGCCCCTGGGGGTTACGCACATCCCGGGGCGTCGGCGTAGGCGGGGCCCCGGCCCACCTGTCCACCTTGCACTTCGCGCAGATTGCGTCCAGCTCCTCCTGGGTGCGGCCCTCCCGGTACTTGCACACCTCGTCGCAGATGTACGCCAGGGTCTCCTCCTGCCCCGGGGCCGGTTCCTTGCTCCAGGCGAAGCTCTCCATCCCGCAGCGGCGACACTTGAGCGTCTGAACGGTACAGCCGGTGAAGGTCTCCCCCTCCTCGAAGTCGTGGGGGCTCACAATGGCCAGCCCCGCCCGGCTCGGGAGGGCCACGTTGACCCGGTGCCCTTCGTCGGTGTAGAGGTTGCACACCTCGCCGAAGGTATTGTGCTCAACCAGGAACCGCTCGTCGTGGCCGTCGATCATGCCCAGGTCTTCCAGGGCCCTGGCGTAACCGTGGAGCTCATGGGCTGCGGTGAGGGGGTCGAGGTCAAGGTGCGGCCCATGCTTGAGCTGGGCCTCCAGCGTGGCCCGCTGCCCCTTGAACAAGCTCTCAGGCTCCACGTCCTCCTCGCTGACCTCGGTCTCGCCCTCGATGATGACCGTGATCTTCACCTCCGGCTCCGCCACGTCCAGCTCGGACTCCAGGCCCCGGGCCTGTTCCAGCGCGATCTCCAGGGTCTCGGCGTCGTCGTACTCCATGACGCTCCGGTCGACGTCCAGGATGCCGGTGTAGAGCTCGGCGTCGATCACGCCGAAGTTGCCCAGGCCGGTGCCCTCGTACTCGCGCTTCTCCCGGTCGTTGAACCGGACGACCAGATAGCCGTTGATTTTCTTCAGTTTTCTCATTCTGCTTGTCCTTCCTTTCTATGTGCCCTGCCATCGTCAGGCCGGGTAGGGCTCCCCCCGGCGACGCCCTCGCGGGCGTTTCGGCTTATTCTTCGGTGAGGGCTTCCAGGCCCTTGACGATCTGCTCGCATACCTCCCGGCGCTCCTTTGCGGCCCGGTAGCCCTTGACGGCCTCGGCGAAGGCGATGTCCTGGGGCGCTTCGGCGTAGTAGGCCATAGTCTCGGCTGCTTGTTCCATCCGCGCCTTGGAGGTGGCGAGCTCCTCACTTGCCAGCCCATAGACGGCGCTGTGAAGCCATACGGGGAGCTGCTGCTTCTTGAGGGCGTCGGCCTGTTCCTGGGCGTGGTCGAGTTGGCTCCTCAAGACCTCCACGTCGGAGCGGGCCGCGTTGTACTTGCTGCCCATCTCCCGGAGCTGCTCTTCGAGGATGTTGACCCGCCCCGGGAAGCTGTAGGCTGCGTCCTCGTCGATGTTCATCTCGGCGACCTCGTAGACGCCCTCGAAGGCCGTCTTGAGGTAGGACTGGGGGCCCAGCTCGGCGACCATCGCCTTGATCTTCTCCAGGGTCTCCCGCTCCTGCTCCTTCGTGGCATTGACGTCGGTACTGGTGAGCTCGGTGTCGGTGATCTCGGCGTCCTTGTAGATACCCTTGACTCGCTTCTGAGCGGCCTTCTCGGTGCGCTCGGTGATGTGATCGTAGTGCTCCTCCCCGTTGAGGATGTAGGTAACTTTGTAACTGTTCATGCTGCTGCTCCTTTCCTTGTTGTGCGCGTCGGCTTTTTGTGATATGCTTGTTTCTGGATAAGTTTTTGACCTTGCCAATAGTATAATGCGTAATTACGAGAATGTCAATACATTTCCGAGAAATAATTACGTAAATTCGAGAGGAGTTTTTTTATGTTTGGTGATTTGCTGAAGGAGCTTCGCACCCAGAAGAAGGTGTCGCAGACTGAGCTTGCGAGGGCGATTGGCGTTTCAAACGGGAACGTGGGCGACTGGGAGCGGGGGCGTAGCAAGCCCGGGTATGATGCGCTGGTTGCGCTCTCTCGTTATTTCGAGATTAGTGCTGGCCGTCTTCTGGAGCTTCCGGTTGCAAGCGGAGAACTCACCTGTGACGACGTCCCATTAACCCAGATGGAGAGCGACGTGATTGCCATGCTCCGCTTGCTGAACCCCCACGATCGAAAAAATGCCGTCGATTTTATCACCATGCTCTACGAACAAGCGACCGGGGAAAAAGGCTCTATCTACTCGACATATACCGAAGGCAACTTCAAGCAGACCAGCGGGCCCGCCGCAGACGGCGGCAGTAAGAGTGTGATCGCCTAAATTTTTTTGGTCTGTTTTGGTTAAATAATTATCCGTTTTTGTGTCCGATTGCTTTATGAGGGCTCTGCGGCCTATGGTAGCCCCAAAACCCTTGAAATTTGGGCAATCGGACAAGCGGACGGGGAAAAAGTGAAAATGTCCGATTGCTCCAGGCCGGTACCGCCCACTGACCGCCCCCTCGCAGTAACGCCTGAATAACGCCACCAGCGGCCCGATCTGCGCCGGTTCGCCCGGTTTGGGCCTAAATTCTAACGCTCTAACGGTGCGTTATTACGCTGGGCCCCCTTGCATTTCCCCCGCAGCCCTGCTATACTATCCTCAAGGGCCGCGAAGCCCACGCCT
The DNA here is from genome assembly GCA_000492175.2 of Firmicutes bacterium ASF500. Lineage (NCBI taxonomy): Bacteria > Bacillati > Bacillota > Firmicutes bacterium ASF500. The sequence goes on from CP097573.1 coordinate 1,957,666, forward strand.
TCTTGGTCTGCTGCTGTGACTTCCGGGGCGTGGCCGAGCGGCCCGCTTCAATTCCTGCCCGTCCCTGCCATCAAGAAAAACCCCCGGATTGCCGTTTTTAAGCGGTTTTCCGGGGGTTTTCCTGTTCAGCCGGGTCGATTGTCCGCCGCGCCGCGCCGCCGCCGACGTGCGGCCTCCAGCGGCCCCTGGGCATAAAAAAAGACGCCGACCGCCGTCGACGCCTTCGCGCTCAATGAATGTGAGAATGTGCGGGCCTTTCCCGCCTGAAATATGCCCGTTCCCATTGAAAAACGGGGGTTTTCCAACACTTCCCCCGGTTCTCCCGGTTTATCCCGGTTTCTCAATTATCCTGTCCCCTTACACGTATTTTTCGGGGCATTTGCCACCTGTAATGCCTGGATTTCCCTTGCGGCTCTAAGCCTTTGCCTGTATCCAATGCCAAATCCAGCGCCATACTGGGAAAAGTAATGCCATTCTCCACTTTGCACAGTTCCTCGTAAAATGTACCGCAAACGGCTTTAACCCTCGGTTTTCCCGCCTCCCGGCCCGCATTGCGGGCCGGGGTGACCCGGCGTGGCGGCGTAAGGCGCCACGCCTTTATCCTGCACTTTTTTCGACCCCCCGGTTCACCTGACCGTTTTGAAAATCGCTGAGGCCACCCACTTTGCACACCGGGCCGCACAGCCCCGACACGCCGCGTTCCACTGTTGGGGGTGTTGTAGGATGCCCAGCCGACAGGGGCGGCTCCTGAGTCGCGCACAGCCGCGACAATCGTGCCTGTGCTTTCTGCCGTTCTACGGCCAGCTCCAGCTGACAGAGCTGCCGCTCGTGGTAGTGATCCACCGCTTCACGGATGGGGCGGATGTGGTAGCGCAGTGTACCGTTGCGCTTGCGCCCGTCCCTCGTGACGACGGTGGTGGACTCCGTGCGGATAAGGTGCTTGTCCTCCAGCTCCAGCACGTACTTTCGCACGGTGTTGGCGCTCATCTTCACCGCTCTGCCGATGGTGCTGTAGCTGGCGTAGGACTGGAAGGTCTTCCTGTCCTCGATGTGCATCAGGTAACCGTAGATTGCGATGGCGCCGTAGGACAGGTCCAGATAGAACACCTCATTGGGCAGAGGAGAAAAATTCTTGGCTGGGTCGCGCTTGGAATAGAGATCGTATTTCTTCACGCCGTACCTCCCGTGTGTTCCTCCACCCAACGGATGAACGCCTCCTTGGGGATCACGATGCGGCTGCCGATGCGCAGTGCCGGGAAGCCCTGTTCGTGCATCAACTCGTACCCGCTGGACGGCGAGACGCCCAGCACCCTTGCCACTATCTCCGCGTTCAGAAACAGCGGCAGCTCGTCATAGCTTTTGTAGACTGACTCTTTCATGTTACATCCTCCTTTATACCTGATTGACTTCTGTTTGTTGCTCTGATATGATGAGGGTAACACAAAATCAACAGCCATACAATAGATTTGGCCCAGGATGGGGAAACGCCAAAAGTCTATCGGATACAGGAGGGACAGCATGGCAGAGAACACCTTTGACCGATTCTCGGTTTTCTTTACCAAGGACACTGTGTTTCTGGATGGAGCAGCTTTCCCACTGGGGCAGCTCACAACGGATGTTCTAAACCTGGACGGCGAGATACTGACGGAGATCGACCAGCGGGTTAACGGCTTTATGTCTGCCGTGTGGACGCTGCTCCAGGAAAAAACAGACAGCGCCGCCTGTTCCGCACAGGAACAGCTCAACGCTGTCTGGGATTTAATTTTCGATTTGCCGGTCTATCGGAGCCTGCGTCTGGACACAGAGACAGCCCGGAATTTATTCCCCGCCCTTCTGTCTGATTCAGCCAAGTGGTCGGAGACCCTGGATGTCGATTCGGAGGGTCACCGGATGTTTGAGGATTTTCTCTCTGGACTGGAATACTTTTCAGAGAGCCTGCGGAACATCAGGGGACAACTGGATGGGATGCTGGAGCTCTACTTTGAGCCCCTCTCCCGACGCAATACCGACGCATATGCGGGAGCTTACACCGCTTACTTTACCGACATGGCAGCCGCAGGGGGACTGTTTTTCCCGGAGCAGGAATTCAGCCAGAGCTTTCCCGCACAGCTCTGCTTTGTCCCAACAGCAGATCCTACAGAGGCAGGAAAAGTTCTCCTGGCAGAAAAGGTGGAGTTTCGTCATCTCTCCCACTTTCTCTATACGGATTTCTACCGGGGGCTGATGGTAGGCAACGCGCCCCGCCGCTGTCACAACTGCGGACGCTATTTTCTGCTGACCGCCGGGTACAACACTTGCTACTGCAATAACATCGCACCGGGTGAGACGGAGCGCACCTGCCGCAAGGTCGGCGCGCATAGAAAAGCGAATCATCCCACAGGGTTGAGTCCAGCGGGTATGGAATACCGGAAGGTCTACAACCGTTTAAAGGCAAGAAAACAGAGGGGAAAAATCAGCAGGGATGAGTGGAACGCCACTTTATCACAGGCCCAGAAGGTGCTGGACTTGGCGGAGCAGGGAAAACTGTCAGACGAGGAAATGCGGAAGCAGTTTGCCACATTTTGAGCGAGTGGTTATTCTTTGGATAGGCGATGCAAATCTTGGGGATTGATTTGTTAGGATAACGGTCCCGTTACATATGGGAATTGTACGTCATGTTTCTTTGTAAATGCAGTAAAGATCGGTTGCATTATTGGTCAAAATTTTTCCTGTAATTTACATTATGAGAAGTTCGCCAACGGCAGCGTGAAATGTATCGAGAATGAGATATGGTAATTGCTTAAATGTCGATACGGCATCTATTTCTGATTCTGCATGGATCCTGGATCTTGAAGATATTGAAAAAGATAGTGGCGTTGTTCTGCGAAAAGTACGAAAGTCTGAACGCAACGCTGCAAGCACAAAACACTTTTTCCACAGAGGTCAGGTGTTATATAGCAAACTCCGTCCCTACTTGAACAAAGTAGTTCTGTCAGATGAAGATGGATATTGTACCTCAGAGATTCTGCCACTGGAGTTTGAACGAAATGTCCTGCCGCAATATGCCCGCTATTATTTGATGTCTCCAGTATTTTTAGAATATGCTAATAAGTGTTCATATGGTGTGAAGATGCCCCGCCTTGGAACAATAGACGGAAAGAAATCGATAATATCGATCCCTCCAATTGAGGAACAGAAACGAATTGTTTTTGCAATAGAGCAGGCATTTACTCAACTTGCCGCGATTACTCGGAACCTATTATGACTAACAGCCGCCCTCGGGAGAAGGCGGCTGTTTTCTTTACCATGTGACGATTTTATCCACCAGCGCCTGCTGTTCGCTGGCAGTTCTGCGAAGGTAGATGCGTGTCGTTTCAATGCTCTCGTGACCCATCAAATCTGCCAGCAGAGCAATGTCATTGTACTTCTCCAAGAAGTTTTTGGCGTACCGGTGCCGGAAGGAGTGCGGATACACCACCTTTTTATCCAGTCCATATTTGTCCGCATAGTTTTTGAGTTGCTGGGAAATGCCGCGGGTGGTAATGCGCTCCCCATAGCGGTTCAAAAATAAATAGCCGGAGGAACGGTTTGATTCCTCCAACCATTCAAGAGTTTCCGTCCTTAACTTTTTGGGTATGTACAGCCTGCGCAGTTTTCCGCCTTTGGTGTACAGGTCAAAATAACCGACTTCCACATGCTCGATTTTGATTTGGATCAGTTCGCTCACGCGTGCCCCGGTCGCAGCCAGATACCAGACCACGAAGTACCACTCCATGTTACCGTCCTTCTTGAGCTGCTTTTTCAAAAAGTTGTAGTCGGCGTTACTGATCACATTCTCCAGAAAGTTCTTCTGCTGCACCTTCACAGCTTTCAACCGCAGACGATCTTTGTGCAGGAACTCCAGGTATTTGTTCATTGCCTGGATACGCAGGTTGACGGTCTTGGGCTTGAAAAATTCCATTAGATACCCTTTGTAAGCCATCAGGTTTTCCTTGCTGATTTCATCGTAGTGAGCATGGTAGAAATCTACCGTCCAGAGATAGGAGTGGATAGTGTTCTCCGAAAGATTGCACTTTCTCAGGTGCTGTTCGAATGTTTCATTTGTCCTCATAAAAGGCGCCTCCCAATAATATTTTTGCGAGTTTATCGCGCCAATATTATAGGGGAAATATGTGACTATCTCTTATTATGAGAAGATTGGTGAAAAGGTATCTGAGTATGATATAGATGAACTTCCTTACGGCTGGAGCATTGGCTCTTTCTCGCAAGTCAATATGTTTATTTCCGAAACTGTTGACCCAAGTAATTCTACTGACGAAATGTTTGAACTGTATAGTGTACCGAACTTTGATGTAGGTGTACCTGAAATCATTATCGGTAAAGAAATAGGATCATCCAAGCAATCTGTTTGTGAGAATGATGTACTTGTCTGTAAAATTAATCCTCGCATTAATCGGGTCTGGATTACGGGTCATATTACATCCTATCGGATTCTCGGTTCATCTGAGTGGATTGTTTTTAGAAATAATATGCTATTTGCACCATATTTGCGACATTATTTTTCTTCGCCGCACTTTCGTAAATTAATGCTTTCAAATGTTTCCGGTGTCGGTGGTTCCTTGATGAGAGCACAGCCTGAGTCGGTTAAGAAATATCCAGTTTTGATTCCACCATATCAAGAACAAATCAGAATTGCGGAACGCATAGATGAGCTGTTTGCACTTCTCGTAGCAATAGAAAAGAGTCTTATGTGAGGCTCTTTTCTATTGCTGATATAGTTGAAAATGCGGCGGTTATTGCCAAAGCAATTCGCTTTTGCTCTGAGAATGGCGGTATTGGGATAAGCATTTCCTTTAGTGTGAGCGGTTTAAGTTCTTTCTGGTTCGTGGAACCTTCACCCTCCTTTTCAAGCTCGGCTTGATTTGCTTTCATAAATGCATATAGGTAAAATGCGTGAACATTGCGATGGGCTCGAACAACCGTAACATGAGAATCAGGAACTATAGGAAGATTGGCACGATTGTCAGCAACACGATAGAACCCAACACGGCCCAGGGTTCCTGTACCAGTAGAGTTAATAACGACATCTCCATCCTGCATATATTCATCATCTGTGTATTTACCCAAGGTATTTTCATCAAGATACAGCGCCAGTCCGATATCAATGCCGGCGTATTTCGTATTGCACTTTTGAGCAAAGACAAGTGTACCGCTTTGCTCAATATATTTTGGAGATTTCCCCCGACGAATTTCTTTGATGCAACAGTTTTCTAACCGCATCCATTCCCATGTATCGGGTATCTCAAATGGCATCTCTTCATTGATACAATGGATCTCGTAGCCAATCTTCTCATAATAAGAGTTATCCTCACCACGGAAGATGACAGATTCCTTCTTGTCACGCTTGAGTTTGCCTTGCTTGATGAGCTCTTCTTTCTCTGCCCGAATGCGTTCCAGCAAGACGGAGGCAGGTTCGTCAGCGGGGTCTTGGGGGACGAGTTGGCCGCTAATGGCGAGATTAAGGATTTTGGATTTGGCAAGCGAAACCAAAGAAAGTGCTTCGGATTTTTCTGTTTCAACTTTGTCAATTTCTCCGATTATGTGTTGAAGATGTTTAACAATCAACTGTTGCTCACTCATCGGAGGCAAGGGAATAGGAAGAACCTGTAATGATTGCCCGGTCAAATGTTTTATTGTTGTACCAGTATAATACCTTTCGTACTGGGTTGATGTTATGAAGTGCCTGATTACATAGTACAAATACTCTGGTAGGACTTCGATAGCTCTTACTCTGTGTAAAGCTTTCTGATAAAACACCACTTCCTCAGACTGCCAAACAGCACATCGACCAGGCTCACCACCCTCACATATAACCAAGTCGCCATGACGAATGCTGTACCTTTCGAGTTCGTCGTCTTCAAAACGCATATCGAGAACATCGCTCAACTCAAATGTGCCCCAGCGAACATTGACGTTTCGGAGATAGGGTCTAAGCGAGCCTTTATTTTTGGCTACATCCAACATCTTTCCTAAAGCCATGTCAGCAATAGAACTTAGTCTCACCCATACCCAACCCTCTGGCAGGTCAAATGGTATCTCTTCCTCAATACATTTCACGCTGCCGTTGGCGAACTTCTCATAATGTAAATTATCCTCACCGACAAAGATAATAGTATCGTTCTTGATATCCTTGGCCTTGAGCTTACCGTCTTTCACCATCTGCTGCTTCTGCTGGCGAATCCGTTCCAGCAGAACAGAAGCCGGTTCGTCATTTGGATCCTGCGGAACCAGCTTGCCGCGGATAGCAAGGTCAAGCACCTTTTGGCGTAATGCCTTTGTATCCATTATTCATCCACCTCGCCAATCAGTTCTTCCAATGCGGCTACAGCTTTCGCAATATTACCGGACTTCTCCTTAATCTGCTCCAGCAGTTCAGCAAGCGTATAGTCCTCAGCTCCGCTGTCGGACTTCATCCAGGTGATATCCAGACTGGTTTTGTCCCGGGCCAGAATCTCCTCATAGGTATATCTGCGCCATCTGCCGTTCGGTTTTTCCTCGCTGTATGTTTCGACACGGGCGGACAGATCGCCGTCCTTATAGCACTCCACGAACTCATCAAAATGGCTTTCCTTCAGCGGATTGGTCTTGCCAAAAGAGGGCATATCGGAGCGCAGGTCATAGAACCAAATCTCACGGGTGTTCCCTTTATCTTCACAGCCACGGGTGAAAAACAGCACATTGGTTTTAACACCCTGAGCATAGAAGATACCAGTTGGCAATCGCAGAATGGTATGCAGATTACACTTCTCCATCAAGTCACGGCGGATACGCTCGCCATCGCCATCGGCGAACAGAACATTGTCCGGCAAAACGACCGCCGCACGCGCCTTCCCTGTCTTATTCAGACTGCGATAGATGTGCTGCAGAAAATTTAGCTGTTTATTGCTGGTGGGGAAAGTAAAGTCATCGCGGGTGGCACGCTCGCCACCTTTCTTGGTGCCGAAAGGCGGATTGGTCAGTACAACGTCATAGCCTTTCAGTTCCTTGCCAAAGTTGGACAGGGTATCACCAAGATAAATGGGACCGCGGATATCGTGGAGCATGGCATTCATCAAAGCCAAGCGGTGGGTATCATGAACCAGCTCGCAACCGGAGAATGCTTGGGTACGCTGGAACTCCTGCTGATCCACGGACAGTTCAAATAACTCATCAGTATGATCCTTGACGTAGCGGTCAGCGGCAATCATAAAGCCAAACGTACCGCAAGCCGGGTCGTTGCATCGCTCACCGGGTTGGGGCGCAATGAGCCGAGTCATGACGTTGATAAGAACGCGAGGCGTGAAATATTGCCCAGCGCCTGATTTCTTCTCATTTGCATTCTTCTCCAGCAAACCTTCATAAAGGTTGCCCAGACCTTCTTCCTTGGCGGTGTACCAGTCGAATTGGTCGATGGTCTGGATGATCTTCTCCAGGTTCTTGGGTTCGTCAATATTGCTCTGCGCGCCTTGGTAGATCTCGCGGACACGACCGGTACAGCTTTCGCCCAAATGCTCCAACAATTCCTTGTAAAACTTCTTCAGCTCTACACCCTGCTTGACAAGGAGCCTGTCCCACCGGTACTGCTCCGGAATCGCTCCCTCTGTACCGGTCTCCTTGCACATTTTCAGGAACAGGATATAGGTAAGTTCCGTAACATACTGATGATAAGTAATACCGTCATCCCGCAACACATTGCAGAGGTTCCAAAGCTTTGCTACAATCTCCTGATTATTCACGCTGCGCCTCCTCCATCTTCATAGAGATACTCATTCAGCTCCGTAATGATCTCACGGAGCTTGCCGCCAAAGCGGCGGTCAATGATGGTAAACCCGCCAGCGTTCTTAAATGCGCCGACTTCAAAGATTTGCTCATCCAGCACGCTTTCCTCCAGCAGTACTTTTTCGATGCGTTTTAGCCAGTCAAGCTGGGTCTTATTGAAACCATGATTGATGCGCAGTTTCGCAAAAGCGTGCTTTACCCTCTGCTCATGACTGATAAGCGTAGAGCCAAGGGCCTGCTGACGAATAAATGCGATGATATCGGCCACAATGTCCTGATTGGTCATCTCATTCCATGCGGAGTTTAACTGCTTCTCCGTGAAGTCATGGCGGTCAAGTTCCAGTTTTAAGCTCTTGAGAGCTTCTCTGGTAAGCTCTGAAGGCTTGGTGCACACCATACGGAGCGCAGCAATGGCGTTCATATTGTTATTGATGAACTCCTTGAACGCTTCCAAATAATCCTCCGGTTTCTGACCTTCACCGTAGCCGCGAGTATGGTCAATCAGCTCGTCCACATGATAATCAATGACAACCGAGCGCTTGTGGTGGGACTTATCCTTATCCAGCACAGAGAATGCGTCACGATGATTCAGCAACTCGGCTAAAGCCTCTTTAATGGCGCTGCTGTTGAGATGCTCCGCAAAAGCTCCCAAATCTTTTCCACCGGTAAGATGGATGAATTGCTCCCGTGCTGTTTGACTTACGTTGCGGCGCTTACGCTGTAGCTTGGCAATAATCAGATCGATCTGATAGGCAAGCTGTTCGTCGGTGGTTGCTATCTCCAGCCCTCTCATCAAATCCTCAAAACTGGCAGAGGGGTTAGTAACGACCGGTTTCATATTGCTGACATCCTGTAAAGACTCGTATACGCCCACAGGATCATAAATCTCAAAGTGAGTTTTGCCGATAGCAGGACACAATCTGGTAGCTCGGCCCAACATCTGTTCATAGAGAATACGAGATTTGATGCGGCGCATAAAAACCAGATTGGTAATCTCAGGTACGTCAATGCCGGTGGTTAAAAGATCAACAGTAACCACAATCTTGGGTAGGGACTCATTCTTGAAACGCTTGATTGCTTCGGAGATTTTTTTCTTATTGCCGCCCGCTACGCTTCCCGTAATCTTCATAACAGCATCATTGTCAACGCAGCCCTCAGCATAGATTTCTTTCAAAATCTTTACGATGAGGTCAGCGTGGTTGTCATCAACAGCATAGATGAGGGTTTTACCCTGGCCGTCTGGATTGAGATCCCAAGCGATTTCCTCAAGGACTGTCCGATTAAAATTCTCCGTGATTACCTGCCGGTTAAAGCTGTCAATTTCAAATTTCATGTCATCTTCCAGCTCGGCGCTGTTGAGAACTTCGCCAGTAATCGGGTCATAAATAGCAAGCTGATCGCCTTTCTGATAGTTGATACCCTCAATACGCAGTTTAGTGCGGATATTATGAGGCGCATCATGGTCGACCAGGTAACCGTCTATGACAGCTTCACGGTATGAGTAGTTGAAAACAGGTTTTCCGAAAATCTCAGTAGTATGGAGCGCCGGGGTTGCGGTCAAAGCAATCTTCACAGCATCGAAATACTCGATGACAGTACGGTATTTACTGATATAGTCATCTTGGTTGCGATAGAGCATCTCCGTTTCGCTCATTTCCCTATCCAGAATGTATCCACGATGTGCCTCATCGACTACAATCAAATCATAGTCGGTAACAGATGGCATGGTGTCACTTTCGGGATAAAGAATGCGCTTTACGAGGCTCTGAACTGTTGCGATATGTATCTTGGTTTCTTTGTCGATCTCCTTTTCATCCAAACCCTTGATGTTGTAAATAGAATCTAAGGTCATCAATTCTTCGATCTTTACTTCCTTAAAAACATCTTCAGCCTGTTCCCCAAGTGCGGTACGGTCTACAAGGAACAGAACGCGCTTAAACCGGTCACTCTTAATAAAGCGGTAGATCATGCCGAGGATGGTCCGTGTTTTGCCGGTTCCGGTGGCCATGGAAAGCAAAACAGTCTGTTTCCCGTCAATGATAGCCCGCTCCGCAGCTTCAATAGCATTGATCTGATATTTGCGTAAATTCAATCCATCGGGATCACGCAATAAATCGAAAGGGGTGTTCTGGAGCACAGAATTGGCCGTGGCAATGTCCTTTTCAAGTTGCTCCATCAGCCCCTGAGGGCTGATCCAGCCTTGCAGGGCCTTGGGGGCACTTGTTCCACTGCGCAGATCCAGACACCAGATGCCGGATTTGGTGTCGATTTGCTTTAGATATTTACGGCCATTGGTGGCAAAGGCAAAAGGAACTTTATATGCACCCCACTGGCTGATGATATACTCCTTGTGTTCAGCCTTAATTCCCTTAGCATATTCCTTGCACTGATAGTCGATTGCAGAGGGAATGTCAACTGCGGCTTTCTTTGCTTCCACAATGCCTACGAGCTTCAATCCAACAAACAGTGCATAATCTGCATAACCGTTTTTTCCCACAGTAGAATCAGTGGGCCACTCAGCAATGGCAAGATTTCTGCCTTTTTGCGGACGAGTTCCCTTGGAATAGCGAAGATTGTTGGTGTCGGCTTCCCAGCCGAATTTGCGGAGCTGTTCGTCAATCAGATAACGGGTTTCAGCTTCGGAAAGTTCCATGCTCTCGGATGCAGTTTCGCCCTTTTCTGCACGTTCTTTGGAGGTTTTGGAGGATGCCGCAGTAGATACTGCCTCAATCTGTTTGGAGAGTGCGGTTATCTTCTCCTCCTGCTCCTTGATGATGGCAGCGTAATCCGGTTTGGTCATATTTTCAGGCATGATAAAAGCAGGGGCAATATACCCCCAGTCACCGTATACCTCCATGAACCAAACCGCAAGATTGTAAGTCATGGAAAGCAGCGTTTTTGCGTCCTCTACGGAATCAGCGCCAGCATGTACGGCATCGTTACGAGTCTTCCGCAACACAAACAGGATATCGTCAATCTTCTTTGGAATCAGTCCCTCCCGTTTCAGCAAACGAATCCGGTTGGCGTGCGTATTGTCAATAGCTGGCTCCTTGATATGCTCAAAAGCAAAAATCTCAAGAATCAGTCGTTCACCGAACATACCCAGTTTATACAGGCAGGCGTTGGCATCAGAATACACATAGCTCTCTGCTGCCGCACCAATTTGAGCAAGTACGGGCCAGTATTTTTTGAGGAATTCAAAGTTAGACTTCATATATGTCCTCCTAAGCTTGGTAGTGCTTCTGATAAACCGATATTATCGGAACTTTATACTGTCAATTTTACCATAATCTTGTCCTGAATTCAATGAGAAATCTTTTCTCGGGTGAGCGGGTCGAATTAATCAAGAGAACACCAGAAAGTTTTATTTTTTGTATTTCTACGCAATGTTTGACAAGGGATTGCCCCACTGACCGTACGAGTTATCGTGGAAAATATCGGCAGGCACTCCGCAATTTGCAGAGTGCCTGCCCCCTGGTACCGCATAGGCGGTGTTTTCAGCTGTAGAAATTGACGCTGTTGGGTATCCCGACGAACATGTAGCAGTAGGTGATGCCATCGTACTGGGTCACGCCTACGCCGATGCAGTCGCATCGCTGGTCGATCATCGTCTCGAAGTGACCGGGGGAGTTGATCCAGTTGTCGACGGCGCGTTGGGCGGCGTCGGTGGTGCCGGTGAACACGGTGAGATTGGAGCCGAAACCGTAGGGGTAGCCAGCGTCCACAGCGGCCTGGCTCTCCTCCGGAGCGTGATGCCAGGTGTAGCGCCGGTCGGAGCAGGCTTGGGCGGCGTCCATCAGGGCCTCGCTGACCGGCAGCTCCGGCACCCCATTGGCCTTGCGGGTCTGGTTGATGAGCCGGATCATCTCTTGCCGTATCTCCAGATTGTCCGTCAGGTTGGCGCTGTCCCCGCTGGCGGGGGCTTCCGGCGCGGCGGAGGCGGCGGAGCCGACCGTCAGCGTCATGCTCCCGCACTCCCCGGCGCTGTTGGAGACGGCGATCTCCGCGGTCCCCTCTGCCTTGGCGACAGCGACCCAGAAGGTCAGCACCTGCTCCACCGCCACCGTGTCCGGGTCGCTGGAGGTGACGGAGTAGTCCATACCGCTGGGACCGATGATGATGCCGCTTCGCTCTCCCACCTCCAGGGTACTACCCTTGTAGCTGCTTACCCGGATGGCCGGGGCCTCCGCCGCCATTGCGGGAACGGCGAGGACGAGGGACAGGGTGGCTACTGTCAATGCGGCGGCAATGCGTTTTTTCATGCTGTTCATACTTTTTCCTCCTGTATTCCGTATTTTTTGGTGCTTTTGCAAGCAATACAATATCGGAACGGAAGTCAAAAGTCGAGAAGAAAATGCGGTCTAAAACGGAAAAATTCGAGAGTGAAAACAAAGCATTTTACATAGTGTTCATGAGAGGGTTTTGGGAATGCGGTCTATTTTCTAATCACATAATTAGCCACAGACAGACGTGGAACACGTGGAAACACTATTTTTAAAAAATGCAAGAAAGCAATTGGAACGGAGCGAAAACGGCTATAAACTATCAAAAATTGTCCAAAATTCTTTGTAGACTTCTTCGGATATGGAGACGCAGTATCTGAAAGCCAAGAGCAGACCACATCTGCAGTCTGCTCTTGGCTTTTTACTGGGCAATTATTTTGTTATACATAGAAGTTGACGTTCTTAGGAATCCCGATTTAGACGCTAAATGATACCAAGGGTCTTGGTGTGATAAAGCGTCTGTGTACCTTCGAATTTCTTAAAAGGATTGGCTAGAATATTCTACTCTACAACTTTGTCAGTGCAGCTGTTTTTGGCAAAGATACTGTTTTTCTTTTTCGCTGTCAGGCCAACAAAGTGGCGGCCCCCAAATAAGTTTAGATAAACAATTAGGTCAAAAAACTCTCCTGCTCAATAGTAACACCAAGATTCAAAATCTCACGAATTGCGTCCTCAAACACAGGATATGTCCCCTCTGTTAGCATCTGCTCCAATTGCTTTAAATACTTTACTGGCCGCTTTAACCCATTGCGGCAGTGCTTCACAACATCCTCGCCAAACATTCGTATAGGCTGAACATCCGGAAAAATCTCCTGCAAATGAGCATACATCTGAAAACCACCCAAATCAATATCTGCCCAAAAATAGGTTTGCGTACCTTTAGACTCTGCATCCCGAATTTTTAAAAACAGTTTTCTTTTCTGGGGACTAAGGAAACCGCCATGATACACAGCCAGGGTATTCGGTTTCAATTCAGAAAGTAAATATTCATCATAATTTGTCTTATTTTCGATAAATATGATACTGTGGACACCGCTGAGATCAATTTTTGTAATCGAGTCTACCGCTGTGCTGGGCAGGGCTATTCCGTAAGGATACGCCGCGCCAATATTTACTGTTCCTGCCAGCATTGTAAAGCTGCAATTTCCGGAAAGTTCGTAGAGTTCCGGACGTGCGTAGATGCCGAGATAGGCCAGCTTGTCCCGGATACCCATTTTCTCCTGCTCACACACCTCTGCCAGACCTGGGTGGTATTTTTCGGCGATATGCAAAAAGGTATCACGCACTTCCCGTTCAAAGGTCTTGCTGTTATGATAGCACATGCTGCTGAACGCCCGCATAGTAATTGGTTCCCCGCGCAGGAAGTCATATTGTACCAGTGCGGATAGCAAATCAGCCAGAAAGCCGGTATCTTTTCTACAATAACCCGGAACTGTATATGTATCTTTTGCATTTGCGCATATATCGTCCCGCCAGGCGGTGATCCAAGCCGTTTCTACCCTGTCTAAAGCGCTTTGTACCATCTGTTCCACGATCTCTGCCTGCCGTCTGGGATGTGTCCTGTCGGTCATTTGGTAGCAGCGCTCTACCTGATCTAAATTGAGGATAACCGCCGACAGGACTGGCCGTCCCTTCAGCCATTCAGCCGAAATCAACTGCTCCTGTTCCAATTCCTGCACAGCCTGATTGAAAGCATCCCGGATGCTGGCTGTCTCATGCCTGTATTCCGGCAGTTCTTTCTTCTCGATACGCAGCATGACCCGCCTGTTGGAGCTCCCCGGCTCCAACAGGTGCTTACTTTTTTCGTATTTATCTAGTAGGCGGGTAAGAATAATACCCTGTTCCGTCATCAACCCATCTCCTTCCGCCAAGGCATGACGTGCATCTGGTATTTTTCTTTCAGAACCAGAAGCGTTTTATCCGCCAGAGGCATAATGTCGGGAAGCTTGTCCGGCGGAGTACAGATAATCGCCTGCAAGCCCATCTTCCGGAGAAGGCGCACGCTTTCAATGATACGGTCGCTGTCCATTTTATTGAACGCTTCATCAAACACTACCAGCCGGACCGTGTTGCTGGCCAGCGGCGAGAGGTTGTTCACCTGATAGAGCTGGGCGAAGGAAGCCAGCACAGCGATATAAAAGGGGGTCTGGGTCTCACCTCCGGATTTGGTGTTCAGTGTCTGGGACAGCAGCTGTTTGGAACCGTTCTGGTCGGTAGTCTCCAGGTCAAATTTCAAATAGGTGCGGAAATCGGTGTATCGCTCAATATTCTGCTGAAGCTCGCTCTGTTTTCTGGCGTTGAGCTGTGTGTCATCAGACATGGCCAGACGGCCAAACAGCTCATCGATCAGCTGCCCGTACTTCTGCTGGAAGGGCATGGCGAACAGTCCTCCCTCCCCCTCCATTAGCTCCGGAGCCATGATCATGTCGTAGTACTCGGCATAGTCAGGGTTCCGGTCCGCCCGGAATTGGTACCGGTCTGTGCCGAACTGTGTCTGCTTCAGCGCCTTGTTCAGGCTCTTTACCTGATCCTGCACCTGTTCAATGCTGGACTTCAATTTGGCCAGAAAGTCGTTCTGGAACTGCTCCATAGCACTCTCCCGGGCGGCTTTGATCTTCTCCCGATACTTGGGCAGCTCACTCTCCTCCAGCAGCTGCCTCTCTCGGTCAAATTCCTCGTTGGTCATGGCGTCGGTCCGGAAGGAACAGGGCTGGAACGCGCTGACATAATCGGCCCGGGCCTGAAACAGCTTTCGCTGGGTGGAATTCCTCTCATTTTCCGTCCGAATCATCTGGTCTCCAAAGTTCTTTGCAACAGCGGAGGCTCTCTTCAGCCGCGCAAACTCCTGCCGGTAGCGGGGACGGCCTACCGTTTCGATAAACGACGGAGAAAAACGCTCTGACAAGCTGTCCTCCTTTTCGCTCAGCTCCTGATATAAGCCCGGAAGCACATCATACTCCAAGGTATGGATTCGCACCTCCATCTGTGTTTTCTCGCTGTTATACTGTATTTTTTGCTGATCCAGATCCTTAATTTCCTGATCCAATATGCCGATCTGCCGGCGCTGTTCCTCCAGCCAGAACAAATCCAGGTGGGACAGATCCTCTTCCATCTGTTCCACCTCTTTTGTGATCTCTATGCCTCGCTGGTAATCATCCCTACGCTGCTCCACAGTGCTGTGTACAAAAAAACGGCTAAAGAGTGGATCCTTGCCCTTGTGCTTTGCCAGCTCAGCCCCAATGGGCTCCCAGCCGGACAATTCTGTCTCAGCTGTTCTCAGCTCCGATTCCAGCTTTTCAATCCTCAGGGCCACCGCCCGGCGTCCAATGAAGGCGTCCTCCATCAACTCTTTCCGCAGCGGGCGGGCCACATAGCCTTGATAGACCATGCCCTCCGCAGTGATAGCTGTCCTGTGTTTCCGGAGCTGGCTAACGTGGGTACAACACACCACACGGCCTAAGAGGTAGTCGATATAGGTACGGGCCAAATTATTCTCTGTCTCCACCTTTCTGGCCAGGCTGTCATCCCAGGGGGCAAGGTGCTCCTTTTCCCTCAGCTTGGCAATATCCACCAGACCGAAAGAGCGGTTGTTATAATCGCGCTTGATCTGGTCATAGAAAGCCAGCGCCCGCTGGTAGTGCTCTGGCGGGATGAGTAGATAGAACTTCTGGGTGTTCAAATATCCCTCCACCGCATTTCTCCAGGACTCCTCCGCCTCCGGGATCTCCAGAACATCAGCTAGAATGTCAATTGGAACGTTCTGGCCGCTGTGCTGCTTCAGCTCCGCGGCAATCTGATTCCGGAGCTGGAGCAGTCCTTGGGGGTAGTCCTTGATATTTTTGCGCAGATCTACCAGAGCGGCCCTCCGGCGGTCCTGCTCCTCCCTCAAGCTGTGGAGCATCTCCTCCAGCTTGTAGGATACCTCCCGAACTGCCCCCATAAATTGGGCGGCAGCCTCCTGGGCCTGCTCAAAGGGAGCCGGGGAACTGTCAAATATCTGTTCGTCACAGTTGAGGAATATCCCATAAGCCTTCTGGATGTTACCAGCCGTGGAGAATACCGGGGCTAAAAGCTGTCGGTTCTGCCACTCCGAAATTCTTTCACACAAACTGCACAGAGAAATTGCCTCCCGCTTAATTTCCTGCGCGGTGTTTCTCAGCTGGAGCAGCAGATTCCGTTGTTCCTTGAGCAGACGTTCCCTGCCGGAACGCAGCCTGTCCTCCTCCTGAGCCACACTGCTCTGGGCGCAGGCCGCTTTTAGTTCATCTTGCCGCCTGCGTTTGAGGTCGATCTCCTCCGATACGCTGGCAAACCCGGCGGCGGCCCTCTCCGCCTCCGCTTTGCAGTCCGCCTCCTCCGCCTGATGCCGGTTGATCCGGCCCTCCAGGTCCTCCTTCTGCGCCCACAGAACCAAGAAGGTCTGCTGCTCCCAGCGGTCGATAGCAGTCTGCATATCCCGGTAGAGGCGGCTGATCTCCATCAGTTTTTCCAGCTTTTCCTCCTGCCGCTGGGCCAGCTGCTCATGGCGCTTGTAGTCCCGGATATTCTGCTGCATAGCCTCGATATCCGGCTTGTCCGGGATGTCGCAGATGTTTTCCGTAATGAATTTCTGGATATCCACAATAGGGCGGAAGGAGACCGCCTTTTTCAGCATACGGCTGACCTGTTCGTTGTGGACGTTCCACTTGGCCAGCATATCGGTGCGGTACTCCTTGTGGCTGTCATACAGCTTTTGACGCAGGCCATACTGTTGTTTCAGATAGACACGGAGGCTGGGAATGTCCATTGCCTCCTGCCCATCCAGAAAACAGTTCTCCGGAATACCGCCGTCGTAAATAAAAAAGCGCTCCTGCCGGCTCCCGTCGCTGCGGCAGTCGAAGACGATCCCGGTCACAAAGCGGCTGCCCTCCTCCTCATCCAGAAATTCGCAGACGATGTAGCTGGAAAAGTCTCTGCCTCGTCTGGAATAGGGGGAACCGCTGTCCATGTCGGCCCGCAGATATCCGTCCAGCGTCCGTTGGGACTTTTCATTGGCGGCCTGGTTGAAATTCCTGGCGTTCGTCTCGCCCAGAAGGACAATCTGCAGCGCATCGATTACGGTGGACTTACCCGCTCCGTTTTTCCCTGTCAGGAAGTTGATATACTCCACCTCGATGAGCTGTTTTGAGAAATAGAGCCAATTAATCAGCAGAATCTTCTTCAGCTTCTTCACTGTCTTCCTCCTTTCTCAGCACCGACACCACCGCGTCCAGCTTTTCGCTGGATACCACCGACAATACCGTGGGCAAAATCGCGAACTTACAGTTTCCCTGGCTGTATTTTCCCTCAATCCGCTGAATCACACAGTGGTTGTCCAGCAGGGTTAGCGCCCGCTTCACGTCCTTCATGTTGGGCCGTGCCGAAAGGATTGCGTAATCCGTTACCACCTTTTCCAGCAGATCCCGCACGGTACAGATAGCGTCGTGCTCCAACCCCAGGCGCTCCTGATTTTCATCATATATCATACGGATCGCAAGCAAAATGGCAGTCTGATCTTTATCCAATTGACAGCGGTTGGCCTCATCCGTGTTAATGACATAGAAATAGCCATTGAAATCGTCCTTGCGCAGGTCCCAGTCCAGCAGTGCCAGATATTCCCGCACCTCCGCATAGTGGCTGGACAGGAAGAGATAGTCCGGATTATTGATCCGAACTTTGTCCGCCCTGCACAGGGTCTTCACAAGATACGTCCGGCTGAGCAGCTGGTTGCAGACAGATTTAAACTGATCCAGCTCTTTCTGTGTCGCTCCATTGATCCAGTCCACATTCATGTCTTTTCCTCCCTGCGTTTGATTTGAAGCCGGGGGATAGCGTATCCGTTTTCCGAGTAAACTCCTTCCAGCTCACGGACTGTGTAAGTGGAAGACCTGTCGCCGCCAGTCAACACGGCAAGCAAACTCATGATGTAGGCTTTGTCGTCCTCCAGGTTCAAGTCCTCTGAGTAGCACACTTCGGCCTCTCCCAGCCATTGTTCCACATAGGCGGCGATCTCGCTCCTGCCATATTCCGAGTGCAGTAGAAGCTGGGCCTGCCTGGCCATCTCCGGGTCGATTTCTCCCTCCTGAATCAGCACTGGAGCCGCCTTTGTCCGTTTGCCCGGCCGCTTCCGGTACCAGACACTTTTCTCCGAGAGGAAGGACTGCTCATATAGCTGAAAGGCGGGCTGGATCTGCTCCACCAGCTCGGAGGCCCTTCGGTTTCTGGACAGCGCGGTCAGCAAATAATTCAAATTGCCCCGGACATTGTGATCCCGGTTGGTCAGGTTCTCAATTTTTTGTGTGGTTGCCCGGGTATACCGCCGGACCTGCTGGTCGATCTCATCCAGAAATTCATGCTCAATATTGTCGTAGCGCTCCTTGACCCAGAATATCTTGCGCAGCAGGTCGCTCCGGCAGGCGTTCAGATCACTCCCACGTCTGTCTTGAAGGGCAGCGTTGGACATGGCGGTCAGCAGGGCGTCGTCCTCCAGCCAGCCGGTCAATATTTTCTGGATCGGTACCCGATATTTGGGGACGGAGTCCTTGATTTTCAGTGGGCGGATGTATGCTTCCACCACTTTCTGGCCAAAATCATCGAAGTGGGAGGCAAGAACCGTATTGACCTGCTGCATATTGATTTGCAGCTGGAAAAAATGCTTTACATTGTGGTAGACCATTTGCAACAATTTAATCAGCGACTGCGTGTTATCATAGGCACTGTAAACTGCCGCCATTCTATCATAGACGCTGGTTCCCTCGCTGGCCACCTTCAATGCAGAATATGTGCCAAAGACGTAGCAGTAGCCCCGCATGGGGCTGTCGTCCCTCAGCTGGTGAAACAGCTCCAGCAGCCGGCTGCTGTACCCCGGAACGGTGATATATTCGTTAAAATCATCTCCCCGCTGTTTCTCTAACCAGCCCTTGCTGTTCAGCTTCCGAATCAGAAATCTGGCACGACCGGAGACATCACGCAGCTCTTCCTCGTCAATGTCTTCCCCCTCAAAGGTTGCCTCCGCCAGTTGCTGTTCCAGTTTGCCCCGCAGCATGGAGTATAACGTCTCTTCAGGAATCTTTAAATTTTCCTGGTACGACTCATAGAGGACATCCAGCGCATCTGCATACAAACTCCGGTTAGGAGAAGCCAGGACAGAAAAAAGCTCATTGGGAACCGCGTCAAATAGTTTCATATCTAATCCCCCTATAAGGAGTTATCTATGTTTGGAATCTTGATTTTTAACGGAGATCGCCCAGATATTGCATTGGAAGATGGAACCCTGTACGGGGGCCTGCACTGCGGCGATTGCTTCCGATATTACGCTGATGGCTGGCTGCATGTACGGCTGGAATATAATGAGGACGAGTGGGTACTTGTTTGCCATGAGAATCCTATTCCTATCAAATATGGAACACAAGTCAATTTATAAGGCCGATCAATACATTAATAGACTCTGAACTAGAAAACAGCTGTTCTCCTTATTTTTACTTTCCAGTCTTTGCAATCCCCCAAATCATTTCGCTTAGTTCATAGAGAAGCAACTGTCTGTCTTCAATGGCGGCTTTGTTCCAATTGGGCCATGCTCGCAGGATTTTATTTGTGCGGTTGATCGCAGTATCTATCCCCTGGTCCACCAACTCAGACAACGCAGAGGTAAGATAAAACTTGGATTGTTTATAGGCTTTAGCTTTCACATCATAGCCCTCGTTCTGGATAGACTTGTTGATGCTGTTTTCCAGCAATGTGAGATTGCCAAGCCGGTTCATGTAAATAGAGAATTCCTCCTCGGTTATGCTATACTGTGATTTATCAGGGCAGGTCTGGGGCATGATATGCTCAATTTCAACTGTAGACTGAACGTAGGAGGTCATATCCCCCACGATTGTTTGTTTCTGGCGCAGGGCATCTACATAGGCTGTGATTTTTCCCAAGATAAATTTGATTCGATATTGCTGCATACTGTTGAGGCTCAAACGCATGAAGTTGGATTGATTGTCCTGTTTCCAGGCAGTAATTATTGGTAAGATAGAACGGTTTACAAAAGCATTCAGATTTTCAACAGTGGTAATTTCTCGTATCTCCCCGCACCAAGTTGCAAAGGTTCGCTCAGTAATATTTGTAGTGATTCGGTTAATCACAGTATAGTAGACAACAGACTCAATAATTTCCTTGAATCTAATCATCGCATCCTCGTCCATGTTGGAGGCCGCAAGCAGGAGCATTAGATGGAGCTTATAAGATTTGCCGGCGAGCATGGTCACATTCTTCAAATGGATGTTGCCAGCAAGGTCATCCTTTGGGTTTCGGAATTTCATATAAAGATTTACATCATGCTTCATCTTTTCAACGAACTGAAATGGCTTCTCTTCGTATTGACACTGACCATTATTGCTTTTCAGCCAATCATATATTTGGTCTTCACGAAGTATGCCATCCTTTACAGCAGAGGTATTGTAGCTAGCCATAATAAAATAGCGGAGGAAACGGAGCGGTTTCTCCTCAATACTCTCCAAAGCACGGGTGATCTCCTTCCAGTTCATATTGAGTTCCTTGAACTTATTCCTGTCTACCTGACAGAATACCATGTTTTTCAAAAGATCCATGGAATCAAGCCCTTTACCACGCTGATTGATAGTTTCAAATATTTTCAGCGCATCGGTAATATCGTGGGTTTCAATACGTATAAAACTTGTTACCATCAGAAGAAAATACACAAACTTTTTTAATTGAGGCAAATCGGAGAACTTCTCAGACAAAAAATCCGTAATGATTTTAAAGGCATCAAAAAGCCTCTCTCCGCTCAGAGCCAAGTCCTTCGGCCGGCTCCCCCCGCTTTCGATCAACTCAAGGCAGTTGCCCGCATCCTCATACTGGAGCTGTAAATGGTAGCTGTGGATAGTGTCACCATTTGGATCCATCGTTGGACTATAGATGAGATTCTCAATCAAATCCGTTGATTCTCCAGCGGTTTTGTACAGATGCTTGACTGCACAGAGCATAAGAAAAAATGTTGTCAGCCGTTGTTGGCCGTCAATCAATTCGAATTGGCTTCCCGTATCGCAGGTGACGATAGTGCCAAGAAAGTAAGGTTTCTTGTTGTCTTCTTCAAAAGCCTCCAAAAGATCTGAGAGCAACTGTTCGACCTGATCGTTTGTCCAAACATACTCTCGTTGGTAGTCTGGAACGATGTAATGATCCTTGAATGCAGAAGAAATAGAATGATCGCTATATTTGATGTTCGTATCTGCCATGATTTTATCTCCCTTACCTATTCTATTCGTTCAGATAAAAAGGATGGCATCCATTTCGGGTGCCTGCTTCTCTATACTGCCTACACCATCCTCAGCACAAGTTGCCTTTTCCCTGTACTTGTGCTATTTTATATGAGTATACCACAAATTTCCCCCTGGGGGAAGTGTACAATGGAGGTGCAATGCCCGTGGTACGAGAAATTATGCGGGATGAAGCGTTTCTCTCCCAAAAGGCTGAACTGGCCACTTTGGAGGACTTGCCTGTCGCCCAGGATCTGCTGGACACCCTGACCGCCCACAAGGACGGCTGTGTGGGCATGGCGGCCAATATGATCGGCGTCTGCAAGCGGATCATCGTCTTTGACAACGATGGCACATACATGGTGATGCTCAACCCGGAGGTTATCAAGAAGTCCGGCCCCTACGAGGCTGAGGAGGGCTGTCTCTCCCTCACCGGTACCCGGAAGGCCAAACGCTGGCAGTCCATCAAGGTGCAGTATCAGAACGAGCAGTTTCAAACACGCTTCAAGACCTTTACTGGCTGGACGGCACAAATCATCCAGCACGAAATCGACCACTGTGAAGGAATTCTGATTTGAACCGGGAGGCCTGTACATGAAATGTGTCATCATCTTATCCGACACCCACGGCCTGCTGCGGCCGGAGGTGGTGGGATACCTGTCCCAGGCAGATGTCATCATCCACGGCGGCGATATCAACACCCAGGCCATTGTGGACAAGCTCCGGGAGTACGCCCCGCTCTATATTGTCCGAGGGAATAACGACAAGGACTGGGCGGAGGAGTTGCCGCAAAGCCTCTTATTTTCCATCGAGGGCATCCATTTCTTCCTGATTCACAACAAGAGGGATGTTCCTCCAGATTTGTCCGACACGGATGTGGTGGTTTACGGACACTCCCACAAGTATGCCTGTGAGGAGCGGAATGGTGTTCTGTGGCTGAACCCCGGCAGTTGTGGACGTCGGCGCTTTGACCAGGAAATCACCTTTGCTGTCATGACCGTTGACGGAGGACATATTCAAGTTGAGAAAGTAATCATTCCTCATGAAAAGAAATAATGAGATAGAACTGGGCCTGACCATTCCCCTCCAGCGACACTTACACATCAAAACACTCCCTTACGGCCAGGAATCAGACCGCCGCTTCTGCTGGGATCTCCACGTCATTCCGCTGCGGGGCAGGCCCAGTCTGCTGGCGGTCCACTGCCATACGCGATACACATTTGTGCTGTCCGATCTCAGCCATCCGGAATGGGAGTGCCTGCCGGACATTTTCCTGGACGGTCTGCGGCTCAGTTTATCCGCCTCCGGTTTTCCCGCAGAAACGACGAAGGAGCTGTGCGGTTCAAACCCGCCTCTGTTCACCAGGACTCATGGTCGCCGGGAGGTGGCCTTTTTAAACCGCGCCTGGGAGGATGTGATGGCTACGGAACTGGCTCTGGACGAAAACAGCCAAAGTCAGCCCCTGCTGGATCAGCTGGTCAACGCCAAACTCCGCCGCTGCGCGGGAATAGAAGGCCTGGACACAGCGGCAAGGCGGCTGACGGAGATGCTTTCCCAAATCTGAAAGGAGGGGACTCTATGCGCATCATCATCGCCCCGGCGAAGAAAATGGTAGTGGACACGGACAGCTTTGCCGTGGACGATTTGCCTCAATTTATAGAGCAGACAGAGCAGCTGAAGGCTGTCCTCCAGGGTATGTCCTCCAAGGACTTACAGACCCTCTGGAAGTGCAATAACTCCATCGCCAAACTGAACATAGAGCGGCTGGAACAGATGGATTTGCGCCGCAATCTCACTCCGGCGATTCTCTCCTACGAGGGCATCCAGTACCGCTACATGGCCCCCAGCGTGATGGAGACGACTCACTTGGACTACCTCCGGGAGCACCTGCGCATCCTCTCTGGCTTCTACGGTCTGCTGCGGCCCTTCGCCGGCGTGACCCCCTACCGTCTGGAAATGCAGGCAAAGCTGGCGGTGGACGGCTGCCGGGATCTCTATCAGTTTTGGGGTAGCCGCCTGGCCCGACAGCTGGCCTCGGAGACGGATGTGGTGCTGAATCTGGCCTCCAGGGAGTACAGCAAAGCAGTGGAGGGTTATCTGCCTAAAACCGTCCGGTTCGTCACCTGTGCCTTTGGAGAGTTGAAAGACGGCAAGGTCATCGAAAAGGGCACCAAATGCAAGATGGCTCGTGGGCAGATGGTACGCTGGCTGGCGGAAAACCAAATCAAAAGCCCGGAGGATCTCCAGGCCTTTGACCAGCTGGGCTATCAACTCTGCCGCTCCACATCGGTGGGGAATCACACCGCTTATCTTTGGATACAGTCCCACAAGGATTGAGCCGCTTCCTGGCCGGGAGCGGTTCAATATTCCGTATTCAGCAGAAAATCCGCAACGTGCATCATCTTGATCCCCTGGTAATTTCCGCTGGTCTGTTTGTTGATGCGGGGGTATTTTTATATTGCGAAAGTATATGGTTATAACCGCAATACTCACTTAATATCAAAAGTTTTGCGGTTTATATCTGCAAAACTTTTTCACTAAGACAGCTTCGACGGCTTCCAGCATCAGAGAATATCCCATATAAAATCCCCAGATTCAGGGAAAACTGAATCCGGGGTGATAAATTATGGGATTTTTCCGCGATACAAATAGGACAGGCCCCTATTTTGAGGGCTGGTACTTCAAGCAACAGAACCCGCAGGGGCAGACTCTCGCGCTGATTCCCGCATTCCATATCGATAGAGATGGACGCCGCACCGCCTCCCTCCAGGTCATTTCAAAGGATCAGGCGTGGTGGCTGGAATACCCGGAAGCACATCTGAAAGTCTCCCGGCAGCCTTTTCAGGTACAGATTAGACAGTCCAGCTTTGGCAGTCAGGGGATTGACCTCCATATCCGGCAAGACAATCTTTCCCTCTGCGGCTCTCTGCGCTACGGTCCTTTTACCGCTCTGCGGTCTGACATTATGGGACCGTTTCGATTTTTCGCAGGAATGCAGTGCTCCCACGGCGTCATCAGTATGGGTCATTCCCTGAGTGGAACGCTGAAATTGAACGGTGAGCGTTTGGACTTCTCCGACGGGATTGGATACATTGAAACAGACCGGGGCCGCTCTTTTCCCAGCAGATACCTTTGGACACAGTGCGTTTGGGACAGGCCGGAGCAGGGCAGTCTTATGCTTGCAATTGCGGCGATCCCCCTGCCTGTGGGCGGCTTCACTGGCTGTATCTGCTCTGTTTTATACTGTGACCAGGAATACCGCCTGGCCACCTACCGGGGCGTCAAAATCGAGGCGTGGTCTTCCGCCGGCGCAGTGATCCGCCAAGGGAAATACCGCCTGGAAGTTGAATTGCTGAACGAGCGGCGGCAGGCCCTCCGCGCCCCAGTGGAGGGCCGCATGGAGCGCACCATCCACGAGAGCCTCTGCGCAGAGGTGCGCTACCGCTTCTGGTGTGGACACAATCTCCTGTTTCAGCATACGGACCCCAATGCCAGCTTTGAGTACTCCTCAGCAAACTGATTGCCCATACACAATTTCGACATCCTGTACTGTGCCTTGTGTTTTGATCCACTGTCCTTATCTTTGGAGATAGCTCCGTAGAATTTGAGGGCCTGCTTTGACAGAAAACTGTTGCAAAACTTTCCTGCCAGAGTTACAATGCAGACGGTGTCAAATACAAAACGCTTCCCGCTCAGTACCAGCAAAAATTTCTGGTCAGAGGCGGGAAGCGTTTCTGACCACAGAACCTACCACAGACGCGGCCGGAACATATGGAGAACAGCCCATTAAAGAGGCTTACAGATGAAGTGAACTCCAGTGGAAACGGCTAAAAGGAGCAGAAACAAGCCGAAAAAGTTTTCTGAATCTTTTCGCATTGTAGGGGTCGTCGGTTCGAATCCGATCAGGTCCACCATCGCACCGGAGCAAAGGAAACTTTGCTCCGGTGCTTTTTTATTCGCTTATCATATCAACTGCTTCTTTGGCAAGGCGCAAATCTTGAAACTCTTCAAAAGATACGTTGAACTCAATTTCAATTTCATAGTCTCTGCGCACAAACCGCTTTAATAAACTGTGCCAGAATCATCTTCTTAAGTTTTTTAATCAAGCTAGTTTGATGGACTGATTGTACCATGTGTATTTTTGAAAATTAAGAGAAAATAAAGCAAGATAATATTTTCTCTATAATGACGAAAAGCCTTGATATTTCAAGGCTTCAGCCTGTCGAAAAAGTCTGTCTTTTGGCAGACATTTTCATGTAAAGATGATAAAATAGGGAGTAAGGGGTGAGGGAAATGTTGGAGCGAGGGAAAAATGAGCGAGGGGTCATAGAAATGGTGGACACAGAAAGCCTGGTGCCACCCGAACATCTATTGCGGCAGGTGGATGCAGCGGTAGATTTCGAGAAATTGTACGAAATCGTGGAGGCGTTGTACAGCGAAGAAGAGGGGCGGCGGAGCATCGACCCGGTGGTGCTGTTCAAAATCGTATTGCTGCAGCATTTGGATGGGAATACCTCTTTGCGGGGAACGCTGCGCAGAGCCCAGACAGATGTAGCATACCGGTGGTTTCTGCGATACACGCTGAGTGAGGAACTGCCCCATTTTTCCACGGTGAGTTACAACTTCCGGCATCGGTTTACTTCAGAAACCATAGAAGCAGTGTTTCGATGGATATTGGAAGAGGCGGGCAGTGCGGGAGCACTGACCCCGGCGGCGGTATTTATAGATGGGACACACATCAAAGCCAGCGCAAATCTGAAGAAGAAAATGAAGCAGGAAGTACCGGCAGCAGCAAAACGATACCAGGAAGAACTGCTGGCGGAGGTGAACGCGGACCGGGAGGCTCATGGAAAAAAGCCACTGGATGATGAAGAAGAACCACCCAAAGCTGGAGGGAAGAAACAGGACAACACCTCAAAAAAGAAGCAGGCCCGGAGGAAGAGAGAGGCGAAAAAGCAGAAAACAGTAACGGTATCCACCACAGACCCGGAGTGTGGAATGTTCCACAAAGGGGAGCACGAGCGGTGCTTCGCTTATGAGGCCCATACCGCCTGTGACAAGAGCGGTTACGTATTGGAAACAGTGGTCACCCCCGGAAATGTCCATGACAGCGTGGCGTTTGACGATGTTTACGACAAATTGATTCAATCGTTTCCAGAGGTGGAAACAGTGGTGGCAGACGCTGCCTACAAGACCCCGCATATCTGCAAAAAGGTATTTCGAGATGGCCGGGTATTGTCTACAGCCTACAAGCGGCCCATGACGATGAAGGGTGGACATCCCTGGTGGTCTTACGTCTATGATGAATATTATGACTGCGTGATCTGCCCGGAATACCACATCCTGTCCTACCGCACCACCAACCGGGATGGATACCGTGAATACCGCAGCGATCCGAAAATTTGTGCCCAGTGCCCCACCCGGCATTTATGTACAAAATCCAAAAGCTTCGTAAAGACTGTCCTGCGGCACATCTGGAAGGGCTACGAGGAACTGGCCGATGATGCCAGGTACACCCCGGAGTACAAGCAGCTCTATGCAAGGCGCAAAGAGACCATTGAGCGAGTTTTTGCCGATGCAAAGGAAAAACACGCCATGCGCTATACCGTTTACCGTGGTCTGGCCCAGGTTTCCAACTGGGTGAGGCTTAAATTTGCTGCCATGAACCTCAAAAAGTTGGCAAGATGGAAAGCCAGAAAGCGCTTTGCTCCGCCTTCCTCCACACCCTCCTCCTACATTTTATTCCTCATTAACGTTGTGCCCTGTCTGGCTTCATTACCAGACAGGCCATTTTTCGACAAGCTGAGGAGCTCCCCGCCCAATCGGGCGGGGAGCTCCTGTCTGTTGATAACCCCAAGCGCTTATTTTTTTATCAGGTCAATAAACCGTTGGAGCATTACTGTGGCCTCCGCGCGGGTAGCGGCGGCGTTGGGGTCGAGTTTTGCGTCGCTCTTGCCTCGAATGATCCCCTGCTCGACGCACCAGGACATGTCATCTACAGCCCAGCTGCCGATTGACGCGCTGTCCTGGAAATCGTCCAATCCCGCGCTATTGGCGGTGGTGTCCACCCCCAGCAAACGTGCGTAGCGGCACAGCATCGCGGCCAGCTCCTGCCGGGTAATCGGACGCTCCGGAGCGAACTCAGTATCGGTGACGCCCTTCACCACACCGGCCTTTGCAGCCCAAGCTACGCTGTCGGCATACCATGCCCCGCCGGTCACATCGTCAAAGTCCAGGGTGTAGTTGGGCTTTCCGTTAGACAGTTCAAAAAGAATCTTAGTGAACTCGTTGCGCTTAATGGGACTTTCAGTGTCAAATATCTGGTCTCCTTTCCCGCTGATTACGCCCATCGCGGCCATATTGTTAATCGCCTCCGCCGCGAAATGGCTGTCGGACACATCAACAAACTTCTGGCTCTCATCCAGCTTGGGAACCTCGGCGGGGATCTTCGCCTCGACCAGCACTTCGCCTTCCTTATCCGTGACCGTAACCGACACATCCTTTTCGGGCGTAACGACCTTCTCCACCTTGCCGCCCTCCGGGTCAATGGCGGTGCTTGCGACCGTGCCGTCCCGCTTCGTCTCTACGATCTCCTTGCTGCCATCGGGGCGTTCGGTTTCGATCGTGACGGTGCCGGTTTTTTTGTTCACGACTGTGGTCGTCGTGCTGCCATCCTCATTCTTTTCTACCTTGGTAGTGGTAGACGGAGGAGTGGAGGACCCGCCAGAACTGGAGCCGGAGCTGGGGCTGACAACTGTTACCGTACAGGACGCGGTAAATCCGCCGTCCTCCGTGGTCACTGTGATCACCGCAGTTCCCAGGGACACGCCTGTGACTTTGCCCTGTTTATCTACGGTGGCGACCGAGGTATCGCTGCTGCTCCAGCGGACCGACTTATCGGTTGCGCTGGCGGGGGCCACGGTGGCGGTCAGCGTAATGGATTTTCCGGTTTCCACACTGGCCTCTTCATTCACCGTCACACCCGTGACGGGCACCGCCGCTTCGCCGGTACTCACACCCTCGGCACGAACAACCACATTCCCCTTGATAACGCCTTCGTTGATCGAGAACTCGCCGGTCTCCTTGCTATAAGTATAGCTCTCATCAGAAATTGGTTCGCCTCCGACGGAAATCTGGATGCTGTCGGGCAGCTCATAGCCTTCGGCGGCCACCAGCTTGCCCGTATAGGGCTGAGCATGATCCACTCCCCGCGGCGCATCCGCCTCCGGAGCGCTCAGACCGTTGGTGACGGAATAGTTCACCGCATAATGCTTGACCTTGGCGGCGCCAGTGATAACCAGATTCTCCGTGATTGCGCCGTCATCGAACCTGATAATTGCCTGGTCCGGGTTTTCCGCGGTGTGGATATAGCGGTAATTGGTAAATTCGTCTCCGTTTTCCAGGGACACGGTGACGCTGGACGGCATCGTGTAGCCTTCCTCCGCTATCAGGGAAATGTCGAGCGCTTTGGCGTATGGAATCTGGTGATCGTGCTCCGCCTGGTCGCACAAAATGTTTTCCAGATTGTGGGTGAGTTGCAGAACCTTTTCTGTAAACACAGCCGTTACAGTCACATTTGCTCCAGGCATGACGAACGTGTTGCCGTCTTCCAGGGTGACCTCAGTGCCGTCCTCAGCCTCAACTTTCACGCTGCCCGGCATCAGGCTGAAGCCCGGGTCGGGCGTGAGCGTCACCGTGATCGTGTCGCCCTCTACCGCCTGGCTGGCGCTGACGCCGATCACACCGCCCTCGACCTCATCAACAGTAATACTGTATCCGGTCACGCCTGCGGCCAGAATGGTCACCGTCACGGCGTTGGTTCCCGCTTCATGTGTGTCTGTCTCCGCAAACCGCACCTGATAGTTCCCCGCGGCCAGATTATCAATGCTCTCCGCGTCCGTCACAGATGTCCAGGTAACGCCATCGTCAGCGCTGTACTCGTAGGCGACAGCGGCGTCCAGGCCGGTGATCTGACCGTCATCGCCGGTTGTGCAGTTCACAGCGGTCAGCCCGGCGGGGATATCTGTATTGTCCGCTTTGCCCACAGTTCCGGAAATCTCCGCAGTCACCGTGCCCTCATAGAAGGAGCTCGAAGCAGCGGTGGCCTGCGCGGAGATCACGCAACCAATGTCCTCCGCAGTCAGTGTGTACTTCTCAGCGGTTGCGCCCGAAATAGCCTCGCCGTCCCGGAGCCACTGATAGGTCAGTTGCTGTTTGCCCTCCTCTGTCATGGACAGCTGGTTCAGGTGGATAACCAGTTCTTCGCCAAACTTGGGCGTTCCGTCGATGGAAATCGGGTTCTTCAGCTTCCGAACCACATTCACCGTAAATTGCTTCGTAACATCGGGGAACGCAACGGAAGCCACCTCTATAACCACCGGCCCCACGTTCATCTCATCCTCGGTGGCGGTCAGGGTCACAGTGCCGTCGCTGCTGCGCACAATCGACAGCCTGCCTTCCGGCCCCTCGGGGCGGGTCCAGTTGAACTTCTGAGAATCGTTGGACGATTCACCCAGAGCGGCGCGGAGTGTAATGCTATGGGGAAGGTCCGCATCGCCGGTATTGGTATAGAGCTTGACCTCCGAGCCGATCTCCTCCCCGTCAGGCCCTGTTACCGTAATGTCGCCAGGATCATAGGCCACATCCTCATAGGTGACAACCGGGTTGAACCACACGCCATTATTGCCAGAAGCGTTACTATACGGCCCCTCATTAAACGCCAGGAAGGACAATGTATCGCCCGCGTTCAAGGTGAAGGTTTTCGGATCAACAGTCTTTGCGGTACCGTCCTTGTTCAGCTCAATGCGTTCACTCTCTTGCTCAACTCCATTGATGTATACATAAATGTACGGCGTCAGAGAATTGCCCGATGTATTCTCGCGCTTCTTCACCTGGTTCTGCACAGGGTTATAAATAGTGCTGTCTTTTTGTGTGTAACTCCCGTCGCCCGACTGTTCAAAGCCCACATAAATGTTTTTGCTGAACTCAAGGCCAGACGCCGCGTTCCAGCCTCCCTCCGGGGCATAGGGGTTCCCCAAATTGAAGAAGATGTTGTTTCGAACCGTGTGGTGCCTCGCCGAAGTATAGTGATAGATGGGCGTACCCTCCGCCACTACAAAGGTGTTGTTGGTAAACTGCCCGTTGGGACTGCCAGAGGGGTCCAGAATGCCCCGCCGGTTTGCATCAGTCTTCGGGTCCGATTCTGACCAGGGTTTACCGTCTTTAAAGCTGACGTTATAGCGGAACACGCTGTTATACGCGTTATTGAGGCAGAACATGATACAGCCGCCCGAGTTGCCGGAGCTGTAGTTGTACTGATAGACGGTGCTGTCGGCGGAGTCGGCGTCCCAAGGCTGTCCGTCGTTATTGCCGCCCAGGTGGCTGTACAGCATAGTATAGCACTCGTTGTGCTCAAACACGGCGCTCTTGCACTTCCAGGGCCAGATACCGGCAGCCACATTCCACTTGTTGCCCCGGTAATAGGTGCCGTTCATGTATACCGGCAGCCGGCTTGAGCCGCCGGGGGCGCCCATCTCACGGCCACCATTGTAGGAGACGTTGTACTCCACCAGCGGCTCAAAAGCGTGCATGGGGGTGACGGGGTCGCCGCCCACCTCCTCCAGGTAGTTGTGTCCGATATAGAGGTTGGTTGTACCATACCTCTTAGATCTATCGTCGCTCACCTTCTGTTCGTCATTGGTGCTGACCTCATCATAGTAAGTGGTGAGGGCGGCGGCAATACCCCAACGGCTGACCCGCTTGAGGTAGCACCCTTCAATGCGCATATCATCAAACCGTGCGATTCCAGTAGTGCCTTCGTTTATCGGTCTGGCAGTAGTAAAATAGATGCCGCCATTGTTCATGTGCTTATGCACAATGTTGCCGTAAACGTTCTCAATGTCCAGGTTCTGGAGGACCGTATGTTTGACGGTCCCTTTGTCCTGAGCCACACCGGCCACGCCGCTGCGGCTCATCTTGCCGCCCCACTGGTAGCAGCCTACGGTGTTGCCGTTGCTGTTGTAGCCGGTCTCACCGGGGACGGTTCCGCCGTCGTAGCTACCCAGATAGTCGAAGTCCGCGCCCTCTGTCTCGCCGTAGCGGCCAAAGTTGGTCATGGCAATGTTCCTGATCTCAACTCCGGGCACATCGTACAAAAGGATGCAGGAGGACACATAGCCATGGTTCAGATGGGCGGGATTGGGCAGGTTCTTGCGGTAATTCTGATACCACACGCCCTCGCCATTGGCATTGATCTGAGGCTTGGGCAGGCTTGCTTTGCCGTATGCGTCAATGATAATGGGGTTGGCGGTGGTGCCGCCGCCGTTGAGATGGAGGTACTGCCCCTCAAAAACGGAGCCGTTCTCCAGATAAACTTTGGTACCCGCGCCCATCTCCAGCTCGTTGATCTTGTGCAGGCTGTAGAAGGCCTTCTCCGGGCTGGACCCGTCGTTGCTGTCGCTGCCGTTGAGCGAGCTGACATAGTAGGTCTGCCCCTGTGTGTTGGTCAGCGTCCGGGGGGACCCCGTAGTGTCAAGCGTCACGCCGTCGCCGTCAATACTATTGGATGTATCAGCCTTGACCGCAAGCACATCAGAAGCGCCCTGCACCGTAATATTGGTCAGGGTGATACCATCTGCCGCACCTGCGTTGGTTGCGCCCACGCCGATTCCCGAACAGACCATTTTCTCGTCGGAAAAATCCGACTTGCCACTAACACTGTCCGTAAAGTTACCGGCATATAGGAAGCTGGATTTCATCGTGTCAGGGACATTAACAATGGTCAGGTTCTCCACCGTCACGTAGGAGCAGTCGTAAAGGGTAATGCCGGAGGAAACATATTTGCCGGGGGTACCACCGTTGCCGTTCCCGGTCTTCGGAAGCCAGATACCCTGGCCCCGGGTCTGGATCACGGGAGCGTCACCTTCGCCGTAAGCGCCGATGGTAACAGGCTCGCCCGCTGTGCCGTGAACGTCCACCATGCGAATGGCGCCGGGGAACGTTTCGCCGCGGTTCAGCAGGACCTTGTCCCCAGGTATGAGCTGGTCCCAGGGCACCGCCGACAGACCAGGGAACGGACTGCTTTCCGACAACCCATTGTTGCCTCCCTTGCCGCTTAAACTGACGTAATAGGTCACGCTTCCGCCGCTCCTTGCGGGGCCGGAGGCCCCGGCAGCATCGGCCGGCGTCAGACCGCCCAGGTATCCCAGGCATATCGCCAGTACGCAGAGCAAAGATACAAGTCGTCTTACCTTCATGGATGTTTCCTCCTTTTCTCGTGCAATGGCATGATACAGCTTGTCCAGAATGCTAATGGTGGTCGCTGTTTGCAACAGCGACCTCTCCCCCAAACTGCAGTTTGGACATCTTCAATTATACATAAAAACCGGCAAAATTTCAGATGAAATTTTATACAAAATATAAAGTAAATTTTTGTAATATATTACAAGCCGGGCGAATCAATGTAGAAACCGCTGTAGAATCAGGCGTTTCCTTCCAGTTTTGATGTAAAATACGGCGTCAGACACTTGACTTGCAGCGGATATTATGGTACAATGTTTCAAATATTCTTGAGAAAGCTTTACTCCGTCGCCTTAACAAATCACAAAGCCAAGACAGGGAACAGTACCACACAGCGGGGTTCAGAGAGAGGATGGCCGGTGAAAATCCTCCGAAGCTGGGTTGGGAAGGCGCTCTGGAGCGCGGGGAGGAAATGCCCCGCCGGCCCCCGCCGTTACCGGGTCAGAGCGCGCGTCAGCCAGACGCGAATTCAGGTGGAACCACGGACAGTCTTGTTCGCCCTGAGCCGAGAGGCTCGGGGCGTTTTTTGTTCAAAGGGGGTGTTTGAATGACGGAACAGCACAAGGAGCTGACCTCCAGTAGGGGCGGATATTATCCGCCCCTGGCATACGCAAGGCCCTCTAAATAAATGCGGACGGCCACAGGCCGCCCCTACAAATCAAATTATCACAATAAGGAGATTGCAACATGAAAAACAGCGAAAAGACCATGGAAAAAATTGTGGCCCTGTGTAAGGGCCGGGGCTTCATCTTCGCCGGGAGCGAAATCTACGGCGGACTTGCCAACACCTGGGACTACGGCCCCCTGGGTGTGGAGCTGAAAAACAATGTCAAGAAGGCCTGGTGGAAGAAGTTCGTCCAGGAGAACCCCTACAACGTGGGCCTGGACGCCGCCATCCTGATGAACCCCCAGGTGTGGGTGGCCTCCGGCCACGTGGGCGGCTTCTCCGACCCGCTGATGGACTGCAAGGAGTGCAAGGAGCGTTTCCGCGCCGACAAGGTCATCGAGGACTGGTGCCAGGAGAACAGCTTCGACCTGGGCCACAGCGTGGACGCCATGAGCCAGGCCGAGATGAAGGCCTTCATCGACGAGCATCAGATCGTCTGCCCCTCCTGCGCCAAGTTCAACTGGACCGACATCCGCCAGTTCAACCTGATGTTCAAGACCTTCCAGGGGGTCACCGAGGACGCCAAGAACGCCGTCTACCTCCGGCCCGAGACCGCCCAGGGCATTTTTACCAACTTCGTCAACGTCCAGCGCTCCACCCGGCGCAAGCTGCCCTTCGGCGTGTGTCAGATCGGCAAGTCCTTCCGCAACGAGATCACCCCGGGCAACTTCATCTTCCGCACCCGGGAGTTTGAGCAGATGGAGCTGGAGTTCTTCTGCCAGCCGGGTACCGAGCTGGACTGGTTCAAGTACTGGAAGGACTTCTGCCACCAGTGGCTGCTGGGCCTGGGCATCAAGGAGGAGAACCTGCGGCTCCGGGACCATGACCCCGAGGAGCTGAGCCACTACTCCAACGCCACCACCGACTTCGAGTTCGCCTTCCCCTTCACCGACTGGGGCGAGCTGTGGGGAGTTGCCAGCCGGACCAGCTTCGACCTCACCGCCCATCAGAACACCTCCGGCAAGGACCTGACCTATTACGATCAGGAGAAAAACGAGCACTATATCCCCTACGTTATCGAGCCCTCCCTGGGCGTAGAGCGGATGCTGCTGGCCTTCCTGTGCAACGCCTACGACGAGGAGGTGGTGGACGCCGAGAAGAACGACGTGCGCACCGTCCTCCATCTCCACCCCGCCCTGGCCCCCTTCAAGTGCGCCGTGCTGCCCCTGTCCAAGAAGCTGGGGGATAAGGCCCGGGAGATCCAGGCCGAGCTGAGCAAGTATTTCATGGTGGATTACGACGACGCCGGGTCCATCGGCAAGCGCTACCGCCGTCAGGACGAGATCGGCACCCCCTACTGCATCACGGTGGACTTCCAGACCGTGGGCTCCGACACCGACGAGGCCGACCACGCCGTCACCATCCGGAACCGGGACACCATGGACCAGGTCCGGGTACCCATCAGCGAGCTGAAAAGCTGGCTGGAGCAGAAGCTGGCCTATTAAGCGCTCAAAATGAAAGTCCCCTTGCGCGTAACCCGCGCGGGGGACTTTCCCTATTGACCGCAGGAATCGGAAATGCTATAATTTGAGCAGAGGAAGTTTCTTTTGCGTCGGAAAGGGGAAAAATATGCCCGAAATCAGTCGTTTCTATGGAATTATTATCAAAATGTTTTTTAAGCCGAAGGAACACGAGCCCAGCCACCTCCACGCCCTGTATGGGGAGCGTGTGGGCGTGTTCGACCTGAGGACCATGACGATGACCGAGGGCGACCTGCCCAAAAGAGCACAGGAGCTTGTAGCAGAATGGATGGCTAAAAATCAGGACAAACTTCTGGAGATGTGGGACACCCAAAAGCTGGAGAAGCTGCCGCCGCTGTGATGGAGGTGTTGTTATGTTGCCGCGTATTAAAGATGTGACGCCCATGCCGGAATATCAGCTGCACGTTGTCTTTGACGATGGTAAATCCGTCATTTATGATGTGACGGAGGACATCCGGCAGATTGAGAGCTACCGCGACCTGTTGAGCATACACGGGCTGTTTGACCAGGTTTCTGTCGATCAGAGCCGGACCTGTGTATACTGGAATGACGACATTGATCTGCCCAGCGACACAATTTATGAGTATGGGACACCATGGACCAGGTCTGGGTGCCCATCAGCGAGCTGAAAAGCTGGCTGGAGCAGAAGCTGGCCTATTGAGCATTTAAATTTAGCAGCCCGCCTATGCTGATAGGCTAAACAGGGGAGCGCCGTCCTTTGGACTGCGCTCCCCCCAGCCTGTCGAAAAATGGCCTGTCTGGTAATGAAGCCAGACAGGCCACAACGTTAATGAGGAATAAAATGTAGGAGGAGGGTGTGGAGGAAGGCGGAGCAAAGCGCTTTCTGGCTTTCCATCTTGCCAACTTTTTTAGGTTCATGGCAGCAAATTTAAGCCTCACCCAGTTGGAAACCTGGGCCAGACCACGGTAAACGGTATAGCGCATGGCGTGTTTTTCTTTTGCATCGGCAAAAACTCGCTCAATGGTCTCTTTGCGCCTTGCATAGAGCTGCTTGTACTCCGGGGTGTACCTGGCATCATCGGCCAGTTCCTCATAGCCCTTCCAGATGTGCCGCAGGACAGTCTTTACGAAGCTTTTGGATTTTGTACATAAATGCCGGGTGGGGCACTGGGCACAAATTGTCGGATCGCTGCGGTATTCACGGTATCCATCCCGGTTGGTGGTGCGGTAGGACAGGATGTGGTATTCTGGGCAGATCACGCAGTCATAATATTCATCGTAGACGTAAGACCACCAGGGATGTCCACCCTTCATCGTCATGGGCCGCTTGTAGGCTGTAGACAATACCCGGCCATCTCGAAATACCTTTTTGCAAATATGCGGGGTCTTGTAGGCGGCATCTGCCACCACTGTTTCCACCTCTGGAAACGATTGAATCAATTTGTCGTAAACATCGTCAAACGCCACGCTGTCATGGACATTTCCGGGGGTGACCACTGTTTCCAATACGTAACCGCTCTTGTCACAAGCGGTATGGGCCTCATAAGCGAAGCACCGCTCGTGCTCCCCTTTTTGGAACATTCCACACTCCGGGTCTGTGGTGGATACCGTTACTGTTTTCTGCTTTTTCGCCGCTTTCTTCCTCCGGGCCTGCTTCTTTTTTGAGGTGTTGTCCTGTTTCTTCCCTCCAGCTTTGGGTGGTTCTTCTTCATCATCCAGTGGCTTTTTTCCATGAGTCTCCCGGTCCGCGTTCACTTCCGCCAGCAGTTCTTCCTCGTATCGTTTTGCTGCTGGTACCTCCTGCTTCATTTTCTTCTTCAGATTTGCGCTGGCTTTGATGTGTGTCCCATCTATAAATACCGCCGCCGGGGTCAGTGCTCCCGCACTGCCCGCCTCCTCCAATATCCACTGAAACACCAACTCTATCGTTTCCGGAGTAAACCGGTGCCGGAAGTTGTAGCTCACCGTGGAAAAATGGGGCAGCTCCTCACTCAGCGTGTATCGCAAAAACCACCGGTATGCTATATCTGTCTGCGCTCTGCGCAGCGTTCCCCGCAAAGAGGTATTCCCATCCAAATGCTGCAGCAATACGATTTTGAACAGCACCACTGGGTCGATGCTCCGCCGGCCCTCTTCTTCGCTGTACAACGGCTCCACGATTTCATACAATTTCTCGAAATCTACCGCTGCATCCACCTGCCGCAATAGATGTTCAGGCGGCACCAGACTTTCTGTGTCCACCATTTCTATGATGGTGTCCTGCCCCAACCCAGTAATCAGGTTGCGAAACCGCACCCGCTCCTTTGGGTCTAACCCCGCCGTAGGTTCAGGCGCGGGTCATTGAGCAGGGCCTGGGCAATCCCCAATCGCTGCTTCATACCACCGGAATAAGTTTTGATTTTCTTTTTTCCTGCATCTTGGAGAGATACCAGTTCCAGCAATTCTCCGGCCTTGCGTTTCGCATGGGAACGGGACAGCCCTTTCAGCGCCGCCAGATATAGCAGGAAGTCCAGCCCGGTAAAGTCGGGATAGTAGCCGAAGTCCTGGGGCATATAGCCCGACACCGCCCGGTAGTCCTCGCTGGATACGTCCACGCCATCCAGGGCAATATTCCCCGCCGTGGGCTTTAAGATGCCGCACAGCATCCGCATAAGGGTGGTCTTGCCCGCACCGTTGGCACCAAGCAAGCCGTTGATTCCCTCTGTGAATCGCAACGACACTCCATCTACGGCACATTTGTCCTTGTATTGCTTTGTCAAATTCCGCACAATTAAGTCCATTGTAATTCCCTCATATTCTTTATATTCAGTGAAAACTCCGCAGTCGTGGCTATGATTGCCGCCGCCAGTGTCGCTCCCCACCAAATCAAATTCTCCGGCTGATATAGGGCGGGCCTGATTTTAGCCGCAAAAGGCCCCAGAATGCTAATCGCCGCCGTAGTAGCACCGCAGGCAAGCAGCCCTTCCCAGCCTCGTATACGGCGGGTCAGATCCATCCCCAGAGCGGTTGTGAGCAGATAGGGTGTAAGGAGATAGATACCAGCTTGGGCTATTCCTACCGCCCCCCCAATCGTCAACGGCAGTGTCAACAACCCAAACAGGGCCATGTGAAACAGACCCAGTACTACCATTCGGGCCAGTATTACGCTCTGTCGGGAGATTCGGCAGGCCAGCTCCAACTCCTCCATTTGATGTAGCTGTGCTCTCCCGTTCTCCGTTATCACCAACAACGCCAGAAACGGAGTCAGCGCAGCGACATACCACGGGGCAGGCTCCACTGCCCATACATTAGTCGCAAAAATAAAAGCGGACAACACCAGTGATAGCACCCATACCCACCAACGAATATACTTGGCTTGCAGTCTGACTAATTCCCAGCGACCCAACTCCCGGCGGCGATGTTGCTTCAAAAAGGATGTCTTGTTGACGGGTGGCGGAGCATCAAACATATCCGCTAAAGCCCGTTTTATTTTTTTGTTTATCATCTCATGCCTCCGTTCAGTCTAAAGCATTTTTCAGCACTTTCAAAATGCGGCTCAATCTTCGGTGGAGGGAAAAACGGGACTGGCCGTACAAATTACATAGGACTCCTATCGGCACCTCATTGACATAGCGCAGCAGTACCAACTCTCGATCCTCTGCATTGAGCTTGTCCAATTCTGTCCGCAGGGCAATAGAGAGAAGCGGATCAACTTCTTGTTGATGAATATCCTCCGGAAATGGCACAGGGCGCTGTCGGCGGTATTCGTCGGTGCAAAGGTTGCGGGCGATGGTGTAAAGATATTGAAGCACCCGATTGGTGTCCCGGTATGTGTCACTGGCAAACCACCGCAGAAAAGTCTCTTCTCCATCCTCAAACTGCAATTTTACAGATTGAACATGGAGTGCCTTTTGCTTGACGCGCTGTACCTGTTCTTTGTAATGCAAGGGCTGGACTTTTCCCAGCACAATCCCACCAGCGTGTTCGGGGGCAACGATGACACGGTATGCCTTAATGCTATCAGCGTCATACTCATAGTGCGTCCAGGTGATGTGCGCGTCTGTTTCTCGCTGGAACGCTTCCGCCTCCAAAACACAATTTGTACCACAGGGGCGGCTCATCCAGAGAAATGTGCGGCTCTCCTGATGGGGTTCCCAGGCTGCACCTTGCAGGATTTTTCTGTCAAGGAGAAAGTCTGATTGATGAGTTGCGGTGTTTTTTTCAACAATCCCAGCCAAAAAGGGGATAATATCAATCATCTTTTCCATAGCGTTCGTCCAGATTAGGGCCATTCACCGGGGAGAGGTACTTCTCTCCAAATTCCTCCGGGGTCAGCAGCTCCCCCGCCGTGTCCAGCATAAGGTCGCTGTCGTAAACGTCCCGTTCACCGCTCTCCGGGATTTCCACGGGGATCAAGGTCAGTACCGTCCCCAAAAAGGCCGCGCTGCCATC
Source organism: Firmicutes bacterium ASF500 (assembly GCA_000492175.2). Taxonomy (NCBI): domain Bacteria; kingdom Bacillati; phylum Bacillota; species Firmicutes bacterium ASF500. The sequence goes on from CP097573.1 coordinate 1,996,868, forward strand.
GGCGCTCACCAGCTCATAGTAGAACATATCAGGGCTTTGCTCGTCGGGCGGGATGTCCTGATCCGTGAACAGGGCGGGAATACCGAAAATCTCAATTTCCCGCAGGGGTGTCTGCCCGGTCATTTTTTCCATAGGGTCAACTCCTATCTTCGTGTTTTTTTGCGCGGCGGTTTCCTTTCTGGCGGGGGTGCTGTTCCTGTGTCCGCTCCAGCTTCGGCGGAGGTGGGGAGATAGTGTCAATGATTTCTCCGGCTGTGGAATGGATCACATTGAGCGAGGCTTTCAGCTCGGCAAGCTCCGTGCCCTTGCTCCAACTGGCAACAAAGGCGAGGGAGTAGTCTGTGGTGTCAATGCCAAAATGCTGGCACACAACATAGGCGATGCTTTCGGCCTCCACTTCCTTGCGCCGTTTTTCCGCTGGTGTTGGTACTGCCAGCAGATCCTCCGGCTGGTGCAGCTTCGCGTGGGCAATCTCATGCACTAGGGTTTTGATTGTCTGCACCTGGCTCATTCCAGGCTTGACAACGATTCGGTTCTCTATAAAGCTCGTGTAGCCCTTTGCACTCCGCTTAAAATCCTCCTGCACAACCGGCAGGGGAGATAGGGCGGTCAACCGGTCATAGATGCCGGTATAGTCCGTCACATCGCCGCTCAATTCGGAAACGCCGATTTGAGGCAGTTCCCGGCCCTCAGTCTGGCTCAGGTCGAAAACATGGGCGATCTTAAAGCGGTTTGGAGAAATTTTCACTTTTCCCGTGAGGGGTTTTCCGTCCGGTCCACAAATCGTCTGCCCGGACAATCCATCACATCATCCCACCTGGAGAATATGGTGGACACTCTGCGACCCAACACACTGGAGAACTACCGCAGCTGCATCAAGAACCACATCAGGACTGTCCTGAGTGACAAACAGCTGGCCGGCTCATACTGAAAAAAGATGTCCACCGGTCTGCGGCGAGATGAGGTCTGCGGGCTCAAGTGGGAGGACTTCGAACAGGTCAACGGCACTCTGAAAATCTCCCGCACCGTAGAAATAGAGGAAACGCTTGGAGCGGGCGGGTCTGACTTTGTGGGAAAACGAGAAAAATCCTTTCCCGGAAAATTTTTCTTGACTTTCAGGGGCTGTTCGGTATAATAATGCTCAAGTATTTTAGTTAATTTTTTTTAGATAAAATACTTTAATTCAGCGGCCCAATAGGCTGCGCCTGAAAGGACAGTATACCATCATGGAAATTACTTTGGAAAACGTACGTGATATTATTGTGGAGACCCTGAGCTGCGATGCCGGAGACATTAAGCCGGAGACCAACCTGATCGAAGACCTGGAGGCCGACTCCTTGGAGATCGTGGAGCTGTCCATGGCCCTCCAGGAGAAGCTGGGCGTGGGCATCGAGGACGAGGACCTGGAGAAGATCCACACCGTCCAGGACATCCTGGATTACATCAAGAGCAAGCAGGGCTAAGGGGAGCGCACAATGGAATTACAGGAGCTTTACAGCCTGATGGACCGCTTTGCCGCCTCCGGGCTGACAGCCCTGGAATGGGAGCGCGGAGAGGAAAAAATCAGCCTGCGCCGGGAGGGGACCGCTTCCCCGATTGTGGCCGCCCCCGCTCCGGTCTCTGTTTCCTCCGTCCCGGAGGAGCGGGAGGAGGGCGAGGTGGTGTCCGCCCCGCTGGTGGGGGTGTTTTATGCCGCCCCCGCTCCCGAGGAGCCCCCTTACGTCACAGCCGGAGCCCAGGTGAAAAAGGGGGACACCCTCTGCCTCATTGAGGCCATGAAAATGATGAGCGAGGTCCCCGCCCTCGCCGACTGCGTGGTGGAGGAGGTCCTGGCCCGGGACGGCGAGGCGGTGGGAGTGGGCGCTCCCCTGTTCCGCGTCCGGAGGTTGTGAGGCTATGGTAAAGCGTGTGTTGATCGCCAACCGCGGGGAGATCGCCCTGCGGATTATCCGGGCCTGCCGGGAGCTGGACATTGAGACGGTGGCGGTATATTCCGAGGCCGATGAGAGCTCCCTGGCCGCCCAGCTGGCCACTCGGTCCCTGTGCATCGGGCCGGCCAGGGCGGCGGACAGCTATCTGAACCAGGAGGCCATCCTCTCAGCCGCCCTGGCTACCCGCTGTGACGCCATCCATCCCGGCTACGGCTTCCTGTCCGAAAATCCCGACTTCGCCGACCGGTGTGTCCGGGAGGGACTGAAGTACATCGGTCCCAGCGGCGACGTGATCCGGAAGCTGGGCAGTAAATCCGCCGCCCGGACCTTGGCCCAAAGCGCCGGGGTACCGGTGGTGCCCGGCTCGGACGGGGCTTTGAAAAATGTCCGACAGGCCAAGGCGCTGGCGGAGGAGGTGGGCTATCCCGTCCTGCTGAAGGCCTCCGCCGGGGGCGGAGGCCGGGGAATGCGCCAGGCTGACGGCCCCCAGGATATCGACAAGGCTTTTCAGGAGGCCCGGAGCGAGGCGGTGGCCTGCTTCGGCGATGGGGAGCTGTACATGGAAAAGCTGGTGGTCAACCCCCGGCACATTGAGTTCCAGATTATGGCCGACACCCAGGGCCACGTGGTCCATCTGGGGGAGCGGGACTGCTCTATCCAGCGCCGCCGGCAGAAGCTGGTGGAGGAGTCCCCCTCCAAGGCCCTCACTCCCGCCCTGCGGGAGGAGATGGGCCGGGCCGCCGTGGCCGCCGCCAAGGCGGCGGGCTACGTGGGCGCGGGGACGGTGGAGTTTGTCCTGTCCCCCGAGGGACAGTTTTACTTTATTGAGATGAACACCCGCATCCAGGTGGAGCACCCGGTCACCGAACTGGTCACCGGCATCGACCTGGTAAAGGAACAGCTCCGGGTGGCCTCCGGCCTACCCCTGTCCTTTGCCCAGGAGGATGTCCAGGTAGCCGGTCACGCCATTGAGTGCCGCATCAACGCCGAGGACCCGGAGCGGGAGTTTGTGCCCTGTCCGGGGACCACCACGTTTTTGCACCTGCCCGGCGGGCCGGGGGTGCGGGTGGATACCGCCCTGTACACCGGCTACGAGGTGCCCCCCTACTACGACTCCCTGGTGGCCAAGGTGCTGGCCCACGGCTCCACCCGGCTGGAGGCGATCCGCCGTATGCGCCGGGCCCTGGAGGAGCTCATTGTCGAGGGCTACCCCACCAACGCCCCCCTGGCCCACCTGATTATGCACGACCCGGAGTTTGTCCGGGGCCGGTATGACACCGGCTTTCTGGACAAAAATCTGGAGCGCCTGCTGGAACTGGCCCGGACCTGTGATCGCCTGATGGATGGAGATGAAACACCGTGAATCAAACATTTTCCCGCCGCCGGGACAGGCTCCTCACCTACCGGGCCATGCGGGAGGGGAAAATCACCTCCTCCCGGCGGACCAGGTGCTCCGCCTGCGGGGAGGAGAGCCCCCAGCTGGAGTGGGACCGCAGCTTGCAGGTCTGCCCCAGGTGCGGCTTCCACGCCCCCGTCGGGGCCTACTACCGGCTGTCCAACATACTGGACCCCGGCTCCTTTCAGGAGCTGGAGGATAAGCTGTCCCCCGCCGACCCCCTGGCCTTCCCCGGCTATCCGGCCAAGCTGGCCGAGCTGGAGCAGTCCACCGGCCTGAAAGACGCCGCCGTGTCCGCCCTCGGAAGGGTGGATGGACATAAGGCGGTGTTCGCCGTGCTGGACAGCCGTTTCCTCATGGGCAGCATGGGCACGGCGGTAGGGGAGAAAATCACCCGCGCCGCCGAATACGCTGGAAAGAAGAAGCTGCCCCTGGTGATTTTCTCCGCCAGCGGCGGGGCCCGGATGCAGGAGGGTATCTTCTCCCTGATGCAGATGGCAAAAACCGCCGCCGCCATTCAGCGGTTCCAGAGTGGGGGCGGGCTGTACATCTCCTGCTTTACCCACCCAACCACCGGCGGGGTGACGGCCAGTTTCGCCTCCCTGGGGGACATCATGCTCTCCGAGCCCGGAGCCCTCATCGGCTTTGCCGGGCCTCGGGTCATTGAGCAGACCATCAAGGAACAGCTGCCCGATGGCTTTCAGCGGGCCGAGTACCTGCTGGACCACGGCTTTCTGGACCGGATTGTCCCCCGGAATGAGTGGCGGGCGGTGCTGTCCCAGCTGCTGGCCCTCCATGAGAAGGGAGGACGCCCATGAGCCGCTATACACCGGAGGAAAAGGTAAAAATTGCCCGGGACCTGGGACGGCCGGGGACAGCGGACTTCATCGCCGCCCTGTTTACCGACTTTTTTGAACAGCGGGGGGACCGCCTCTGCGGTGAGGACCCCAGCATCCTGGGCGGAATCGCCCAGTTCCACGGCCGGCCCGTCACCGTAATCGGCCACCGGAAGGGGAAGGATCTGGAGGAAAATCTCCGCTGTAACTTTGGAATGCCCTCCCCCGAGGGCTACCGGAAGGCCCAGCGGCTGATGCGCCAGGCGGAGAAGTTTGGCCGGCCCGTCATCACCTTTGTGGACACCCCGGGGGCCTACCCGGGGAAAGAGGCGGAGGAGCGGGGCCAGGGGGAGGCCATTGCCCAGACCTTGGCCCTGATGAGCGCCCTGGAGGTGCCCACCATTGCCATCGTCACCGGCGAGGGGGGTAGCGGAGGGGCCTTGGCCCTGGCCGTAGCCAACCGGGTGCTCATGCTGGAGCACGCGGTGTACTCCGTCCTCTCCCCCGAGGGCTTCGCCTCCATCTTGTGGAAGGACGCCGGCCGGGCGGGCGAGGCCTGCGGCGTGATGAAGCTCACCGCCCAGGACCTGCGCCGGGGCGGCATCGTCCAGGGCGTCCTGCGGGAGCCCGAGGAGGGCGCCCACACCAACTGGGAGGCCGCCTTCCGTACGGTGGACGCCGCTTTGACCCACGAGCTGGCCGCTTTGGATAAGCTGCGGGGCCCCGCCCTGGCCCGGCAGAGATATGAGATGTTCCGCGCCATGGGGCAGGGCCTGCCTCCCGCGGGGAGGGAGGAGCCATGAGCGCGCCCCATATTTTAGCCACCGGCCGGTGTCTTCCGGAGCGGGTGGTCACCAACGAGGATTTGAGCCGGACGGTGGACACCAACGACGAGTGGGTGTTCAGCCGCACCGGAATACACCAGCGGCACTTCTGTACATCGGAAACCGGCCTGGATTTAGCGGTGAGCGCCGCCCGTCAGGCCATGGACCGGGCGGGGGTTACGGCGGCAGAGGTGGGGGTGTGCCTGGTGGGCACCTTCACCCCCGACCACGCCAGCCCCTCCACCGCCTGCCTGCTCCAGCGGGAGCTGGGGCTGGAGGAGGATACGGTCTGCTTCGACCTGAACGCCGCCTGCGCCGGGTTTCTCTACGGTCTGAAAACCGCCCACGCTCTGCTCTGCGACGCCCCCCGGCCCTGCGCCCTGGTGGTGGGGGCGGAGGTCATCAGCCGGGTGATGGACCACACCGACCGCAACACCTGCGTCCTCTTCGGGGACGGGGCGGGGGCGGCGATAATCCGGCGGGACGAGTCCCGCAGCTGGCACACCGTGTTCGGCACCCGGGGCGACCCGGACAGCATCCGGGTCCAGGGGCCGGGGCCCGTCCCCTCCTCTATCCACATGGACGGCAAAGCCGTATTCCGTTTCGCTGTGGAGGTGGTGGAGCAGTCTATCCGCCAGCTGCTGGAGCGGGAGGGGCTGGCCTCCGTCAACGACCTGGACCTGGTGGTCTGCCACCAGGCTAACGCCCGGATCATCGACTTTGTGGCTAAGCGGCTGGGGGCCCGGGAGGGCCTGTTTTTTAAGAACATGGACCGCTACGGCAACACCTCCGCCGCCAGCATCCCCATCGCCCTGGATGAGCTGACCGAGGCGGGGCTCCTGCGGCCCGGGATGCGGATTGTCACCGTGGGCTTCGGCGGCGGCCTCACCTGGGCCGGGGCGCTGCTGCGGTGGTAGACGCGACGTTTTGTAGGGGCGGATATCATCCGCCCGCCGGACATCGCCTAAACCTGACGGGCGGATCATATCCGACCCTACAGGGACGCACCCCCGCAGGACGTTGTAGGGCGGGACGACCCCGGCCCGCCGTCCACGGAGAGCGGGTACCCTCGGGAGACGGCGCGCCGGGGTCGTCCCGCCCTACACGGGTTTACTTCGTATGTTCGGCTTCGCCGAACGCAATCCTCAGTCAGCTTCGCTGACAGCTCCTTTCAAAAGGAGCCAGGCCCCTGCGGGGGGACGGGAGAGCAGACAAGGAGAGGTAATATGAAACTCAACGAAATCCTGGGGACCGAGTTCCCCATTATCCAGGGCGGCATGGCCAACATCGCCACCGGCGAGTTTGCCGCCGCCGTGTCCAACGCCGGAGCCCTGGGCCTCATCGGCGCGGGGGGGATGAACGCGGACACCCTGCGGGAGCACATCCGCACCTGTAAATCCCTCACCGGCAAGCCCTTCGGGGTAAACATCATGCTGATGAACCCCGCCGCCGCCGAGATGGCCCAGGTGGTCATTGAGGAGGGCGTGAAGGTGGTCACCACCGGGGCGGGGGTACCCAGCCAGTTCGTCCCCGCCTGGAAGGAGGCGGGGGTCAAGGTTTTCCCTGTGGTCCCCGCCACCACCCTGGTCCGCCGCCTGGAGCCCCTGGGGGTGGACGGCTTTATCGCCGAGGGCACCGAGTCCGGAGGCCATGTAGGCGAACTGACCACCATGGCCCTGGTGCCCCAGGTGTGTGAGGTCACCGATCTGCCTGTCATCGCCGCCGGGGGAATCGCCAGCGGGAAACAGCTGGCCGCCGCCCTCGCCCTGGGGGCATGCGGGGTGCAGGTGGGCACCTGCCTGCTGGTCAGCCAGGAGTGCCCCATCCATAACAACTACAAGCAGGCCATCTTAAAGGCCAAGGACAGCGACACCACCGTCACCGGCCGGTCGGTGAACGCTCCGGTGCGTATTTTAAAGAACCAGATGTCCCGAGAGTATTTGAAGCTGGAGCGAGCCGGGGCCGAGCGGATGGAGCTGGAGAAGTTCACCCTGGGCTCCCTGCGTCGGGCGGTCTTCGACGGCGACGTGAAAACCGGCTCCCTGATGTGCGGCCAGACCGCCGGACTGCTCCATGAGATCCGCCCCCTGCGGACCATTCTGGAGGAGCTGTGTACCGGCTGTCGGGATACGGTCAGCCGCCTGGCGGAGGAGGTTTAACATGAAATTAGCCTTTGTGTACGCCGGACAGGGCAGCCAGCATGTGGGCATGGGGAAGGACTTTTATGAGGAATTTCCCCTGTTCGCCCAGGTGTTTGACCACGCCCCGGTGGATTTCGACCTGAAACAGCTGTGCTTTGAGGGGCCGGAGGAGAAGCTGGCCCAGACCCGGTACACCCAGCCCTGTATGGCGGCCTTCGCCGTGGGGGTGACCGACCTGCTGTATCAGGAGGGCATCCGCCCTCAGCTCGCGGCGGGGCTGTCCCTGGGGGAGTACTCCGCCCTCTACGCCGCCGGGGTGTTCAGCCGGGGGACGGTCATCTCCACGGTGGCCCTCCGGGGCCGGGCTATGGAGGAGGCCGCCGCCGGATTGGACTGCTCCATGACCGCCGTGCTGGGCCTGGAGCGGAAGAAGCTCCAGGAGGCCTGTGACGGTGCTGCGGAGCTGGGCGTGGTTCAGATTTGCAACTACAACTGTCCCGGCCAGCTGGTCATCGGAGGCGAAAAAGCCGCCGTGGACCGGGCGGGGGAGCTGGCGAAAGAGCTGGGCGCCAAGCGGTGCATGCCCCTGAAGGTAAGCGGCCCCTTCCACACCCGGCTGATGAAGCCCGCCGGGGATGTTCTGGCTGCTCACTTTAAGACCATTGACTTCCAGCCCATGGCCCTGCCCGTCTACTTCAACTGCAAAGGCGGACCTATGGAGAGCGGGGACACCATCCCCGCCCTGCTGGAGAAGCAGGTCCAGTCCTCCGTCTACTGGGAGGACACCATCCGCCGCATGGAGGCGGACGGCATCGACACGGTGGTGGAGATCGGGCCGGGTAAGGCCCTGTGCGGCTTCTTCAAAAAGACCGCCCCCGGCATCAAGACCTATCACATCGACACAGCGGCGGACTTCCACAGCGTGGTGTCCGCCTTGAAAGGAGAAACGGCATGAGCTTGAAGGGAAACGTGGCCCTGGTCACCGGCGGCGGCCGGGGGATCGGACGAGCTGTCTGTGTGGAGCTGGCCCGGCGGGGGGCGGCGGTGGCCGTCAACTACGGAGGCAGCGCCGAGGCGGCGGAGGAGACGGTACAGCTGTGCCGGGCGCTGGGCGTGGAGGCGGAGGCCTTTCAGGCCGACGTGGCCGGCCCCGCCGCCTGTGAGGGGCTGGTGGCGGCGGTGAAGGAGCGCTTCGGCCAGCTGGACATTCTGGTGAACAACGCCGGGATTGCCCGGGACGGCCTGCTTATGACCGCCAAGGAGGAAGATTTTACCAAGACCCTGGACATCAACCTAAAAGGGGCCTACTTCTGCACCAAGGCGGCGGCAAAGGTGATGCTGCGCCAGAAGTACGGGCGGATCGTCTGCCTGTCCAGCATCGTGGGCCTGCGGGGCAACCCAGGCCAGACCGCCTACGCCGCCAGCAAGGCGGGGGTGATCGGTCTGGTGAAAGCCGCCGCCAAGGAGCTGGCCGGGCGGGACATCACGGTGAACGCGGTGGCCCCCGGCTTTATCGAGACCGACATGACCGCCGCCCTGCCCGACAAGGCCAGACAGGCCATGCTGACCACCATCCCCAAGGGCCGTCCCGGCTCCCCGGAGGAGGTCGCCCGGGCGGTGGCCTTCTTTGCCGCGCCGGAGTGCGCCTATATCACCGGGCAGGTGCTGTGCGTAGACGGCGGCATGGCCGTTTGATGAGGTGAACGAGATGAATAAGCGCAGAGTGGTAATTACCGGCATGGGCACGGTGAACCCGGTGGGGAGCTCCGTGGCTGAGAGCTGGGCGGCAGCGAAGGCCGGGACCTGTGGGATTGGGCCCATTACCCGGTACAACACCTCCGGCATGAAGGTGAAGCTGGCCGGTGAGGTGACAGGACTGGACATTGACGGCCTGCTGGGGAAGCGGGAGGCCAAGAAGATGGACCGCTTTACCCAGCTGTCTCTGGCAGCCGCCGACGAGGCGGTGCGGGACGCGGGACTGGACCGGGAAACGGAACACCCGGACCGCTGCGGAGTCATTTTCTCCAGCGGCATCGGCGGCTTTGAGACGGTGGGCCAGGCCCACAAACGGGGCGAGGAGCGGGGCTATGACACGGTCTCCCCCTTCGTGATCCCCATGATTATCTCCAACATGGCGGCGGGCCACATGGCCATCCGCTATGGCTTTCGCGGGATGTGCTCCTGCGTGGTGACAGCCTGCGCCGGAGGAACCAACGCTGTGGGCGACGCCTTCCGCCACATCCGGGACGGCTACGCCGATGTGATGCTGTGCGGCGGCGGCGAGGCGGCGATTACGCCTCTGGCTATGGGCGGCTTTACCGCTATGAAGGCCCTGTATGAGGGCGCCGACCCCCGTCGGGCCTCCATCCCCTTCGACGCGGAGCGCTCCGGCTTTGTCATGGGCGAGGGGGCGGGCGCCCTGCTGCTGGAGGAGCTGGACCACGCCCTGGCCCGGGGGGCCAGGATCTACGCCGAGGTGGCGGGTTACGGGGCCAACTGCGACGCCCATCACATCACCGCCCCCGCCCCCGGCGGGGCGGGCGGGGCCGCCTGTATGGCCCTGGCCCTGGCTGACGGAGACGTAAAGCCGGAGGCGGTGGACTACATCAACGCCCACGGCACCTCCACCCCCTTGAATGACGCCAGCGAGACGGCGGCTATCCATACGGTGTTTGGTGAGCGGGCGGCGGAGCTGATGGTCAGCTCCACCAAGTCCATGACCGGCCATCTGCTGGGGGCCGCGGGAGCGGTGGAGGCCATTTTCACCGCCCTGGCCCTGAAGGAGGGATTTGTCCCCGCCACCATTGGCTATCAGGTTCCCGACCCGGCCTGCGACCTGGATATCGTGCCCAATGAGGGGCGGTCGGCGGAGATTAAGGTCGCCCTGTCCAACTCCCTGGGGTTTGGGGGACACAACGCAGCCATTGTGCTGAAGAAGTGGGAGGCACACCTGTAGGGCGCGACGACCCCGGCGCGCCGTAAACAGGCATAGATAAGGCGGGGAAAGACGGCGGGCCGGGTCGTCCCGCCCTACAAAATACAACGGAGGTTTATATGGTATGGAGCTGAATATCGACCAGATCGAGGCCATCCTGCCCCACCGCTACCCCTTCCTGCTGGTGGACAAGATTGTCGAGTGCACCCCCGGGGAGAGGGCAAAGGGCCTCAAATGCGTCACCGCCAACGAGCCCTTTTTTCAGGGCCACTTTCCCGGCTTCAAGGTAATGCCCGGGGTGTTGATCATTGAGGCGCTGGCCCAGGTGGGCGCGGTGGCGATTCTCACCGAGGAGGAAAACAAAGGGAAACTGGCCCTCTTAGGCGGCATCAAAAACGCCCGCTTCAAGCGGCAGGTCCGCCCCGGCGACGTATTGGAGCTGACATGTGAGCTGACGGCCCGGAAGGGGCCGGTGGGGTTCGGAGCTGTGGAAGCCCGGGTGGAGGGCAAGCTGGCCTGCAAGGCGGAGCTTACCTTCGCCCTCACCGACCGGCCGGATTCTTCTTGCGAAAGGGCCGGTCTTCTGGTATAATGACCTCAATTCGAAAGAAAAGGGGAAGAAAAGGGATGCTGGAGGAGAGCTTTGACCGGATATACACCAAGTTTAAGCTGCACTTTTATCAGACGGTTTTTTCCAGGTTTGAAAACCGTGAGGCCAGCCTGACAGCGGTGGAGACTTTCTGCATGGAGATCATCCGGGCGCTGGACGAGCCGACCATCAATGAGTTTGCCTCCTTTGCAAACCTTTCCTCCCCCAACGCCGCCTATAAGGTAAGCAGTCTGGTCCGTAAGGGCTATGTGGAGAAGGTCCAGTCCCCCAGCGACCGCCGGGAGTACCGCCTGCGTCCCACTCAGAAGTTTCACGACTACTATGATCTGAGCAGTGCCTACGTTCAGGAGGTCATGGACCGGGTGCGGAAGCATTTTACCCCGGAGGAGGTGGCCCAGATGGACCGGGTGCTGCAGATCGTCGGCCAGGAGCTGATGCCGGAGGTCACGCTGAAATAACCTGCCACGGAAGTTCTGTGGACTTCGGTCGATCAGTAAATCAAAAATCAGACCCAGACAGCGTTAGTGCTTGTTTGCCAGAAGTCAATAATAAATTGCAATAAATTAGAATAATCAGCACAGCGCACAAAATGCGCTTACCTATTTTATGCTATTTGACGGCAAAATGAGTATAAAAACCTAAACGGGCGGATTTCCACCCCAGCAGTTTACGTGGGTAGTTGTTCACCCACCGTTCCGCCGCCGCCACTTGTTCTTTTGTCACTTCATCAAAATTGGTTCCTTTCGGGAACCAACGGCGTATAAGCCTGTTCATGTTTTCGTTGCTTCCGCGTTCATATGCGGAATACGGGTGGCAAAAGAAAACGATCGTCCGCTTCCCCTTCCGGCGGTGTGCAATCTCTATCCCCTCAAAGTCCGGGAACTCGCTCCCGTTGTCCACAGTAATACTTTTGAACATGGTATAGAACAGTTTCCCGAATTTCCTTTCCGGGCGGTTGATTGCCTTTACCACGCTTGCCGCCGTGTGGTCTTCTACCAGCACAATGATCCCCATGCGGGTTCTTCGTTCTGTCAGAACCAGAAGCGCTTGCTTTGATCCTTTGCACCCCATAATGCTGTCTATTTCCCAATGTCCAAACTTTTCCCGCTTGTCTCTTTTACAAAAATACCATGCAGGAAGGCAAAATTTCCTGCATGGTTTTGTCATATATACCTCTACTTGGCTTTTTGCCGTTAGGAGCAGCACCGGCTAGCGACATTTTTGGCCCGCAGGGCCTGCAACGCCTGGATCCACCCAGCTTGGGCATCATGATGTCCAGAGGAGGAGAACAAAAAAGTGACAAAAATCACAGCCACAGGGAGAAAGAGAACTCCTGATCCGCCTCTCCGCTAATGTGATAGGCCTCCTCTACATCGCTGCTCCAGCTGTCGATGCCGCCCACGCCCCGCATGGCCCCGCACACCGTCACCACCGTGCGGACGGGATCGGGCAGTTCCTCCCGGTGTGCGGCCTGCTCCAGCTGCTGGGGGATGTAGGGAATGGCGGAGAAAGCGAAGGGCCGGTCCGCCATTTCCAGGGTCAGGCGGGAGCTGCCGTTCCGCAGGATCACCGCCTGGGTGTCCACATGACAGCCGCACTCCTGGGGGACCAGGTAGGCGGGAATATGCGGAACCTCCTGGTGCCAGCCAAAGACGCCCCCTTTTTTCCGGTCTGGGTAGGTCTCTCCAGACAGGCCCAGCCACTCCACCGTCTCCACCGGCTCCGGGGTGGCGAATCGCAGACCGAACAGGGGCAGTTCGGGCCGGCCGGCCCCGCCGTGATAATGGACAGCGGCGGTGATACAGCCCGTGTCCTCCACCATGTAGGTCACGTCGGTTTTCAGTCCCGGCAAAGCGGGTGCGGTGTAGGTGAAGCGAATGCAGACCCTTTCCCCGCTCTCCTCCAGAATTTCGATGTTTTCACATTTCTGCCAGCTGTCCGCCGCCGCCCAGATGGAGCTTTTCAGGGCAAAGCCATTCCCCCGGTCGTTCTCGGTGGGGGCTCGCCAGTAGGCCGGGCGGGGCGCCCGCCACAACCACTCCTGGCTCTTGGATGCCAGGGACACCGGCCCGCCTTCGGGGTAGGAGAACAGAATTTCAAAGCCCTCTCCCCGCACCCCCAGAGCTCCGTCGCCGTGGATCACGCGGAGGGGGGATTTTCGGGTCTGACCGGTGGGCAGTGCCAGGGCCCTTTTTGCCTGCTCATTGGCCGCGTCATGGGCCGCCCGCTGCGCCGGAGAGGCATACCAGTACCGCACCTCCTGCATGGCCGGCTTCTCTGTCCCGTCGGCAAAGACGATGCCGTTGCCGCTGAAGGCGTAGTCGGTTTGCCGGTCGCCGAAATCCCCGCCGTAGCCCAGCACCCGCCGGCCGTTTACGTCGGTGCGCCACAGGGCCTGGTCCATGTAGTCCCAGATGAAGCCCCCCTGGTACTGAGGGAACTCCTCCCCCAGGCGAATGTAGGATTCCATCCCGCCCAGGGAGTTGCCCATGTTATGCATATACTCGCACGGAAGAAAGGGCTTCTTAGGGCTGTTTTTCAGATAGACCCGGATATTCTCCGGCGAGGCGTACATCCGGCTCTCCACGTCAGAGATGCGGTCGAATTCCCGACAGTGGAACACCCCCTCGTAGTGGACCAGACGGCTGGGATCGTTTGCCCGGAAGAAGTCCGCCATGGCCAGGATATCCTCCCCAGCGTAGGACTCATTGCCGCAGGACCAGAACAGGATGGACACGTGATTTTTGTCCCGCTCAAACATGGACTTCGCCCGGTCCACCACGCAGTCCCGCCATTCGGGCAGGCTCCCCGGTACGTTCCAGGAGGGCTCCACCTTCCCCAGCTTCTGCCAGGAGCCGTGGCTCTCCAGGTTAGCCTCGTCCATCATGTAGATGCCGTTCTGGTCACAGAGATGGTACCAGGGGGTCTGGTTTGGGTAGTGGCAGGTGCGGACGGTGTTAATGTGGTTCCGTTTGAACGTGTCTATAGCTGCGGTCATGTCGTTGATCTTGATGGCCCGGCCAGTGTCTGGGTTCCACTCGTGGCGGTTGACCCCGTTGAGCATCAGCTGCGCTCCATTGAGGAGCATAACGCCGTCCTTCAGCTCGAACCGGCGGAAGCCGATGCTGTAGGGGACCACCTCCGTAACGGTCCCGTCCAGGGCGGTAACAGTCAAGGTTGCCTGGTACAGCTCCGGATGGTCGTGGTCCCAGAGGAAAATATTCTCAAAGCGGAAGGGCTGGCTGCGCAGATAGTTCCCCTCGGGGCTCAACTCCAAGTCGCCGTCAAACAGCGTCCCCTGAATGGGGTGGGTGAGCTCCATGTGGACGCTTCCCTCCCCCTCCAGCAGCAGCCGGACCGGCAGGGTGCCGGTGGTGTTGTCCTCCTCCAGCCCGGCCTGGAGCCACAGGTCAGCCAGATGGACCGCAGGCCTGGCATACAGGTACACGGAGCGGAAGATACCGCTGAACCGGAAAAAGTCCTGGTCCTCGATCCAGGCGGCGCTGGAGCGTTTGTAAACCTCCACACAAAGCCGGTTGCCCTTCTCCCGGATATAGGGGGTCAGGTCGAAGTCGGAGGGGGTGAAGCTGTCCTCTGCGTAGCCCACGAATCGGCCGTTGAGCCATACATAGATGGCCTGCTCCGCCCCCTGAAAGCTGATGCAGACCGATTTCCCCAGCAGGCCGGGCTCCAGGTCGAACTCCCGGACGTAGCTGCCCACGGGGCAGTCCTCCCAGTCGATCTCCGGGGGACGCAGCTCCGCATGTCCATCCCAGGGGTAGAGGGTGTTGATATACTGGATCTGTCCATAGCCCTGGAGCTCCATGTGGCCGGGCACCTGGATGATCCCGAAATCAAAATCGTCAAAATTCTTCTGCCAGAAGTCCGCCGGGCGGTCGGCGGGACGTTTGCTCCAGGCGAAGCGCCACATCCCGTCCAGCGACTGCCGCAGAGAGGTTTTACCTGTGGCCATCTCCTCCGGGGATTCATAACACACATGGTCGGAATGGGCGTCCAGGCGGTTTACCCGGAACACAGTGGGGTCGGTCAGCCAGTTGAGATCAGCTTTCATAGAAAACGCTCCTTTAAAGGGTCCCCGTCCCAAAGGGGCGGGGACCCAGCAGCTTGTCGAAAAATGGCCTGTCTGGTAATGAAGCCAGACAGGGCACAACGTTAATGAGGAATAAAATGTAGGAGAAGGGTGTGGAGGAGGGCGGAGCAAAGCGCTTTCTGGCTTTCCATCTTGCCAACTTTTTTAGGTTCATGGCAGCAAATTTAAGCCTCACCCAGTTGGAAACCTGGGCCAGACCACGGTAAACGGTATAGCGCATGGCGTGTTTTTCTTTTGCATCGGCAAAAACTCGCTCAATGGTCTCTTTGCGCCTTGAATAGAGCTGCTTGTACTCCGGGGTGTACCTGGCATCATCGGCCAGTTCCTCATAGCCCTTCCAGATGTGCCGCAGGACAGTCTTTACGAAGCTTTTGGATTTTGTACATAAATGCCGGGTGGGGCACTGGGCGCAAATTTTCGGATCGCTGCGGTATTCACGGTATCCGTCCCGGTTGGTGGTGCGGTAGGACAGGATGTGGTATTCCGGGCAGATCACGCAGTCATAATATTCATCGTAGACGTAAGACCACCAGGGATGTCCACCCTTCATCGTCGTGGGCCGCTTGTAGGCTGTAGACAATACCCGACCATCTAGAAATACCTTTTTGCAAATATGCGGGGTCTTGTAGGCGGCATCTGCCACCACTGTTTCCACCTCTGGAAACGATTGAATCAATTTGTCGTAAACATCGTCAAACGCCACGCTGTCATGGACATTTCCGGGGGTGACCACTGTTTCCAATACGTAACCGCTCTTGTCACAGGCGGTATGGGCCTCATAAGCAAAGCACCGCTCGTGCTCCCCTTTGTGGAACATTCCACACTCCGGGTCTGTGGTGGATACCGTTACTGTTTTCTGCTTTTTCGCCGCTTTCTTCCTCCGGGCCTGCTTCTTTTTCGAGGTGTTGTCCTGTTTCTTCCCTCCAGCTTTGGGTGGTTCTTCTTCATCATCCAGTGGCTTTTTTCCATGAGCCTCCCGGTCCGCGTTCACTTCCGCCAGCAGTTCTTCCTGGTATCGTTTTGCCGCTGCTGGTACCTCCTGCTTCATTTTCTTCTTCAGATTTGCGCTGGCTTTGATGTGTGTCCCATCTATAAATACCGCCGCCGGGGTCAGTGCTCCCGCACTGCCCGCCTCCTCCAATATCCATCGAAATACTGCCTCTATGGTTTCTGAAGTAAACCGGTGCCGGAAGTTGTAACTCACCGTGGAAAAATGGGGCAGCTCCTCACTCAGCGTGTATCGCAAAAACCACCGGTATGCTATATCTGTCTGGGCTCTGCGCAACGTTCCCCGCAAAGATACATTCCCATCCAGATGCTGCAGCAATACGATTTTGAATAGCACCACTGGGTCGATGCTCCGCCGGCCCTCTTCTTCGCTGTACAACGGCTCCACGATTTCGTACAATTTCTCGAAATCTACCGCTGCATCCACCTGCCGCAATAGATGTTCAGGCGGCACCAGGCTTTCTGTGTCCACCATTTCTATGACCCCTCGCTCATTTTTCCCTCGCTCCAACATTTCCCTCACCCCTTACTCCCTATTTTATCATCTTTACATGAAAATGTCTGCCAAAAGACAGACTTTTTCGACAGGCTGAAGGGCCCCCGTCCCAAAGGGGCGGGGACCCAGATTTATTCTTTTACCGCACCGGCGGCAACGCCAGCCAGGATGTATTTCTGGAAGAACACATAGATCACGATAGTGGGCAGCATGATGATGACAATACCTGCCGCCAGACTCTGCCAGGAACCCTGCTGCGCATTGGCATAGTCCATCAGGAAGGTGGTCAGGGTACGCTGCTTGCTGCCGGGCATGTACAGATAGGGAATGTACATATCGTTGATGATCGTAATAGATTTGATAATCGCCACCGTGGCCGTAGCGGGTGCCAGCAGCGGGAAGATGATTTTGGTGAACAGCTGGAAGTAATCACACCCATCCAACAGAGCACTTTCATCCAGTGAGGTGGAGAGATTGGACAGAAACTGCCGGTAGATATACAGCTGCATCAGATCGGAGGCCACATAGATCAGTATCGGCGCACCGGGGCTGCCGTATAACCCCAGACCGTTGATGATCTTGAAGCGGGCAATTTCAGTGACGAAGGTAGGCACCAGCATCCCCACGAAAAACAGGGCTACGACCACCTTTTTAAAACGAAAATCAAACCGTTCGATGATGTAGGCTGTGATGGTGCCCAGCAGAATGTTGAAAAACAGGCTGACCGCCAGGATCAGGACGGTATTTTTCAGGCCGGTGATCAGCCGCTTGTTGGTGAGCACCTCTTTGAAATTTTCCAGGGTAGGTTCAGGGGGCAGGGCCAGAGGAGAAGTGTTTACCATGTCTGCCCGGGTCTTAAAGGCGGCGAACACTGTTACCAGGATGGGCAGTATGACAATGATTACCATAGCGATGCAGATGATATGCTTAAAAGCCTGAATCAGGACCGACCGCAGGTTGGGCTTTTGCAGGGTATGCATATTACCGCCCCTCCTTCAAAATGAATTTGTGGATGATAAAGTTCTGAACGATGTAAATCAGAATAATGAGGAGCATAATTGCCACAGCCATGGTAGCGGCCAGGCCGAAGTTAGAGAAGGTAAAGGCCGTCTTGATGGTGTACAGGGTGAAGGTGCTGGAGGCATAGCCCGGGCCGCCCTGGGTCATGACGAAGGGAATGTCGAAAACCTGCATGGCCCCCCGGATGTTGTCAAAGAGGACAAATTCCACCATCAGGGCGATGGAGGGGGTCTGGATATAGCGGAACAGCTGCCAGGAGTTGGCGCCGTCGATGCGGGCGGCCTCCATGATGTCCTGATTCACCGACTGGAGGGCGGCCATAAACAGGATGATGTGGTAACCGGAGAACCGCCACAGGGAGACGAAAGCCAGGGTGAAGTTGATGATCTTCTCATCTGACAGCCAGCCGTGACCGGTGAGCATCCCCAGCTTGATGGTTTCCAGAATGCCGTCAAAGGCGCCGTTGACGGGGGAGAAGAAGTAGGAAAAGGCGTAAGAAATGGCCACGCCGTTGATGATATAGGGCAGGAAAACCATGGTCTTGTAGAACTTGGCCGCCCGCAGCTTGCTGTTGAGCAGTACAGCGAAGGCCAGCTCCACCGGGATCATGCACAGATGGACCACAAAGTACACCCCGTTGTTTTTCAGGCTCTGCCACAGGTCGGGGTTTTTGAACATGGAGATGTAGTTATCAAATTTGATGAACTCACTGGTCTTGGACAGGCCGTCCCAGTTGGTAAAGCTCATGCGGAACAGGTCGATAGCTGGAAAAACCACAAAGCACACCAGCAGAAAGACGGGGATGGCCAGCGAGGATATAATAAACAGCTTTCGCTGCCGTTCTAAGGAATTCATCGCGTTCCCTCCTTCTATTTTGATAAAAAGGAGGCCGCCCGCTCAGGCGCTGGGCGGCCTCGTCTCAATTCTCTGTTTATTTTACTGGATGCCCAGCTTGGCGCGGGCGGCAGCCCACTTGGCGTCCAGGTCGGCCAGGGCGGCATCCAGATCGAAACCGTTGGTGAGCATCTGGGCCCCCAGCTTCTTGTAGTCGAAGGTAGTCTCGTTCTGGAGGGCGGTGAAGTCGTCGCCGCCGCCGTCGTACATAACCATCTCGCCGTCAGGCTGAGCGGCGTCCGCCTCGGCCAGGATGGGGTCCTTATCCTTGGGGAAGTTGCTCATGGAAGAGGCGCTGGATACGTAGTTGATGTAGCCGGGGTACCAGGCCTCGGAGTAGAACCACTCCACAAAGGCTTTGGCGGCCTCGGGATTCTTGCTGTGGGTGGTTACGCCCATGAAGCTGTCGCCCTGGACAATGTAACGGAAGGGCTCAGAAGCGCTCTCCCGGACGGGAAGGTAGAAGGTGCCCAGCTGGTCGGTGCTGTCGGCGGCGCCGCCGATGTCCTGGAGTCCCCAGTCACCCAGCGCGGTGATGGCGGCCTTCTTCTGGGCAAAGAGGTTGGTTACCTGGTCCTTGCTCATGCCAAGGGGTCCTTGCCCAGCACGCCGCTGGTGAACAGATCATACACCCGGTGATAAGCAGTGTTGATGTCGCTGCCTTCGGCGAAGGGGGAGTCAGTCTTGGCCATATCGTTCCAGTTCTGGCCGTTGCCGCTGATGAGGGCGGGCATGAACTCCATGTAGGGGTAGGTGGGCCACTCATCCTTGGCGCCCAGAGCGATGGCCATAAAGTCGGGGTCCTTGGCCCCATAGTAGTCCTGGAGCTTCTTGGACACGTCCTTCAGCTCCTCCCAGGTGGTGGGCACCTGGACACCGGCCTCCTGGAACATATCCTTCCAGTAGTAGACGTACTCGTAGCCGGCGGTCATGGGGATGCCCAGCACCTTGCCGTTGATGGCGTAGCCCTGAGCCAGAGTGTTGTTCTTGCAGGCCTCAGTGCCGCTCAGGTCCAGCAGGTAGTCCTGAAACCGGGATAAAGTAAAGGGTTTGTTGAACATCACGTCGGGCAGCTGGTTGGCGCTGGCCCGCATTTTCATGGAGTTCCAGTATTCGGAGTCATCCTTGATCTTCTCCACCTCAATATTGATGTTGGGGTAGGTCTCCTGGAATTTACCCTCCATGTCGTTGGTCTCGATGTACTCCAGCAGGTTGTTGTCCCAGATGGCAAAGACCAGATCGCCCTTCAGGTCGGTGGCAGAAGCGCCGGAGCCGCCGGGGTTGGAGCCGCCGGCGGAGGGGCTGCTCCCGGTCGCGCCGTTCCCGCCGCCGCAGCCGGCGAGAAGGCTCAGCGTCATGGCAGAAGCCAGCAGCGCGGATAACAGTTTTTTCATAACATATTCCTCCCATTTAATCGCTTTCCAGGATTCTTCTCCTGAATGTTGATATTATTTTACTAAATATCAAAGAAAGATGCCATGAAAAATCGTTTGATTTCTTGATGTTTCGTTGGAACTAAATCTTACTTTTTCGAAAATCCTTGGGGCTTATGCACAATTTTTTCTTGAACATATGGTTAAAGTGCTCAACATTGCTGTAACCCACCGCGTCGCTGATCTCATAGATTTTCATATCGGTCTGGACCAGCAGTTCCTGGGCCCGGCGGATACGCAGGTCGTTGAGGTAATTGATAAAGGTACAGCCACACTCCCTGGTAAAACGGGTACTGAAATACTTCTCGCTGAAGCCCACGTAGTCGGCCACCGTTTTCAGCATGAGCTCCGGGTTGGTAAAGTTGTCCTGCATAAACTCCCTTGCCCGCTGGATGGCGCTCTTCTGCCGTTCCTGCCGCTGGCTGTCGCAGGCCTCCCGTACCCGGCGCAGGGTATTCCGCAGCCAGATTTCCCGTTCCCCCTTGGAGTCAAACTCCCGCAGCAGGGTGTGGAAATCGGGCCGCTCCGGAAACACCCGGGAAAAGCTGAGACTGTAGCTCTCCAGCCGCTCCCCCAGGCGGGCCAGCAGTACCAGGCACCGCCGGATGTGCTCCTTGTTGTCTAGCCGCTTCAAGCCGCTGAACCACCGGCCCAGCTCCTGGTCGGACATATCCCCCTCCTCCCCGCACAGGGCGGCGATGAGCCGGTCGCAGCCGGAGGCCTGGGCGTCGTAAGCCCGAACCAGCTCACCGTACCGCCCTTGGACGCACACGCTCCCCGGCCCCTGGAGGACGGACAGCTTACACAGCGTCTCGCAACAGGCGGCGGCCTCCTCCAGCTGCTGGCGGGACACCACGGCGCTGATCCCCGCCGCCGTGTCCAGATTCATAAAGTCGTGCCACAGCCCCTGGATCTGCCGGGTCAGGGATTGCACCGTGTCCTGCACCCCGGTCCGGGTTTGGACCCGGTAGTACAGCTCATAGCAGGAGGGGGTCCGGGCCCGCACCGTCACCCGGTCCTGGAGGCGGCGAATCTGGTGGACCAGCTCCAGCATAGGCTTCTCCATCTGTTCCCTCAAATTTCCCTCAAACCGCTGGGCGGCCCGGGCAAAGTCCTCCACGGTAAACAGGACCAGGACGTAGTCCCCCTCCTCCAATTCCAGTGGAGCGCGCTCGGAAATGCCGGCGGCAGAGCCGGTGGCGGTATGGAACACCTTTTCCCGCAAACCATTGAGCAGACGGGTGAGGCTGGCCCGGCTGATGCCGCCCTTGAGAAGATAGTCATAGGCGCCCAGCCGGAAGGCCTCCCGCACCAGCTCAAACTCGTCATAGCCGGACAGCACCACTGTCACCGGCATTGACCCGCTCTGCCGCAGCTGACGCATCAGCTCCAGGCCGTCCATCCCCGGCATCTTGATATCGGTGATCAGCAGATCAACAGGATGCTCCATCAGGTAACTCAGGGCCTGGTTCCCGCCGGCGCAGCTCTGTACCACTGTACAGCCGCAGCTCTCCCAGTCGATGAGAGAGCGCAGGGTCACATGGATCAGAGAGTCATCATCTGCAATCAGGGTCCGAATCATCCCGCTCCTCCTCCTTTTTCGTACAGGCCGCTAGGGGCAGCCGCAGGGTGGCCCTGGTGTACCGCCCGGGCTCACTGTCCAGGGTCAGCCCGGCTGCACCTCCAAAGTTCAGCCGTATCCTGGCCTGCACATTCTCCAGTCCAATGCTGGTGTTGTCGTTCTTCTCCCTGGAACGGCCCTTCTGAACCAGGGCTATTTCCCTTTGACTCATTCCTCTGCCGTTGTCCCATACCGACAAACACAAAAATTCTTCCTCCCGATATACGGAAACTTCGATTTTCCCCAACTCCTCGGTCATCTCATCAAAGCCATGGGTAATGGAGTTCTCCACCACCGGCTGGAGGGTAAGCCGGGGCACCATGTAATCGAGACAGTCGGGCTGTACGTTGTAGCTGACCTCAAAGCCGTTGGAATACCGGATGCGCATGAGGTAGACATAGGTCTTCAGCATCTCCAGTTCCTCCCTCACGGTGTAAAAGCTGACGTTGCTGCGGAAGGAGCAGGAGACAATACTCACCAGAGCCTCCGCCATTTTCCGTATTCCGTCGAACCGGGCTACCTGCGCCATAAACCGGATGGAGTTTAGAGTGTTTACGATAAAGTGGGGGTTGATTTGACTTTGCAGGGCCTGTATCTCCGCCTGATGCTTTTTCTCCATGGTTTCCTCCGTCAGATGGAGCATATGCTTGATGCTGAGCACCATCTGGTTGAAGGAGGTCATCAAATCCTGTAGTTCCCGCTGGCCCTTGGGTTCCAGTTGGACCTCCAGGTCGTTTTGATCCAGCCGTTCCATTCCCCGGCACACCTCCTGTACCGGATGGATAATGGCGTTGAGAAAGTAACGGGAGTAGAAATAGAACAGAGTCAACAGGGCTGCAACAATGAGGGCCAGGATACCGCCCACCTGATAAAACTGCTGGCCCAGGCTGCTCTCCTCCACAAAGGTGACCACCGACCAGTCTGAATCCGGGATGGTCCTGGTGCGGAAAAAGTAGTCCCGCTCCCCACCCTCCGACAGGGCCGCCCGTCGGGTGAAGCTGCCGGGGGTGAACCGGCCCAGCCGCTCCTCAAAGTAGTCCCGCAGGCCGTCGTCCCCCATGTCGCTGAAGAGCACATGGCCTTCCCGGTCCAGAATCACGCTCCGCCCCAAATCCCCCTCTCTCCGCTGCGGTCAGTGGCCGCGTCGGTAGCCATGGCGGTCACCAGAATCATCTGCCGGTCCTGATGAGAGGTCCTGATCACTCGGGTGCGGCTGGTGTCGCAGCAGCCCAGCACCACCCGGTTGGGGTGCTCCATCGCCTGCCGGTACCAGTCCGCATCCCGGACCTGCCCCTCGGGAATGGCCACCTCGTCCTTCATGTACACAGCCCCAGATCCTTCCATGTAGAAGGCACCCACCCGGATGTCTTGAGAGGGGACCATTGCGGAACGGAAGGCCCGCTGCATGGCCTGGTCCGCTTCATACCACTCGTTTCCGCTGCTCTGATCCACCTGAACAGCGGTCTGGATAAACTCACCGTCGTTGGCATACACAAAGTGGGACAACTGGAGGGCGTTGTCCCGGATATCTCCGCTCAGGGTGGTGGCAATATTCTCCTGAAATGCGTCTATCGTTTCAATGGCGGAATTTCGAATAATATAGCTGACCACAATTTCTGCACATACAAAAACCAGAATCAGCGGAATCACGATCAGGAAGAGAAAGCTGCGGTAATAAGTCCGTTTCAGCGAAGATCTTTCGTGCAATTTCAGCATTCTTCCCCTCCTTCTGCTTGAAACACATAAAATAAACCCTAGTATCAAATTTTAATTATAATCACAGTATCAATCAAAGGCAAGGACTTTAGGTCAAAATGTTGAGGCGGGAAGTGCCCTTGCGTTGGTACCAACGCAAGGGCACTTCCCGCCCCTTTTCCGGTTCTGTTTGTCACGTCTGCCCAGACTGACGCTCCTTGCAGAACCCCTCTCTGTACCCGTTTCACTATAATGGTTTTTGTGTTCAATTTATAGCGTATCATAACCAATCGAGGTCCAAAGTAGGCACAGATTTTGCGCTTTACTTTGTTCACTATGACATTTTTCAAATCTCATAGTTTCGTCCAAAAATCAGCCCTCATGTGATACCCCTGATTCGCTACGATTTGTTAAAAGCCAAAATACGTATAATTGTAGCACCTTTTTCTCTCCACTTTCCAACCACCGAAAAGGCCATATGCTCCATGTTGTCGTCTTCAAAAAAGATACCCTTCAGATTGTTGATCACCACTTGGATAGCCCGATTGGAGGTATCCCACAATCGGGTATTGTTACTCCCCCTAGGGGTAATAATCTCGATTTCCACCATCGCCCTACCAAAATAGGGGAGAGGTTCCTGTTGTGCTGCCTCCGCAATCGCAGCATGGAGCATCGCTTTCCAGTGCTCCTCCACCGCCTCTGTCAGCTTCTTCATAGACGGCAGCGGCTCCGTAATTGTCAGCGTCACTACAGAATTTTCATTTCTTCCACCGCTATGTTCATTTGCAATTCGTTCCGTAATCCCACCAAAGGTTTCCATGTCGTAAATGACCGACAGCAGTTGGCTTTGCAGCCGCAATGTCAGGTCGTACATTCTACGAAATTGAGCTCCATTCGCCTCACCATTGTCTGGCAGACAGCGCTCAATCTGTACTATTGTCTTTTTTAGACAGATATTCATAAAACTGTGTCCCCTCCAATTCTATCACGTCCGGGTATCTTCCCTTAACAAGAGCATACAAAAACACGACAATGAATGGACTGTCAACCTTACGCAAAACACCGCTTCCGACAAAAACCGGAGCGGTGTTTTTGTATATCTTCTGGACACCGTGACCAGAAGGGACCCGCCCATTTCCCCGCTTCCTCCACGGAGTCTCTGCTGGATGTATCCCCCGTCGCCGCGCCACCCATAGCACAGCCGGGACAGCCTGTCAAGGGCAAAGCCGCCGCCGTGCGGCGGTGCTCCGCACCCTTGACAGGCTGTCCCGGCTGTGCTACCTCCTAAGGCGCGACGGGGGATATATCCTCCAGAGCCGCCCCCTTTCCCTGGATAGGGAAAGGGCGGGGGGATAGGGTCGAACCGCTTCCTCTCAAATCGCTGTCTTTCCACGGCTGATGTGTTGAAAATTAGCAATCTCAAAGCCTTGCCCCGCAAGGGTTTCCAGCTCCGGTTTTGTGTGGGCTGGTATAGTATCATTCCCCACCCCCGATTCATCGAAATACTGTCAACATTTGAATTTATGGGAGGTATCTATGAGCAGTCAAAATTCAATGCCTTGCAGCCCTGAAAACCAGTCAACACTGGTCGCTGGGAAAAAGCGTATTCGGAGTACGTCCGTCTGTGTCTGGCTGTCCCCGGATGAACAGGCAAAAATCCGAGAGCGCATGGCAGACGTGGGTATTCGCAATCTTTCAGCATATATGAGAAAAATGGCTCTCAACGGCTATGTGCTCCATGTTGATCTCGCGCCAGTCAAAGAGATTGTTTCCCTGCAAAGGCGGTGTGCAAATAATCTCAATCAAATTGCCGTCAGGGTGAATACCTGTGGCGGAGTTTACCCCGAAGAAATCAAGACCCTGCAAAAGGACTATACGGATTTATGGAGTCCCCTCTCTGAACTGCTGGAGAAACTTTCGGAGGTAGTGGCGCTGTAAGCGCATAAGGCCCAGGAGCGTCAGCGACAGGGCCGCAGACAGGGAAGCCTCTGGACACGGTGTCCAGAGGCAAAGGGGCCCCCGCACGAGCCCAGCGGAGCGGGTCGCGTGGGGAGAGGAGGAGCAAGGGAGCGGGCGTAGTTTTCGCCGCAAGGCGGAAACGGAGTTGAGCGGACTTTGCGACGACGAGGGTTTGGGGGCACCCCAACAAGCATTTTCGCAAAGCGAAAATTGCAAGTGTTATACACTTGCCCTGCTTGCCGCTAATCATGCGGTCGGAAGTCTGTTTTTTTCGCCCCATTCGCACATTCCATCCAAAATGGGCATAAGGGACTTCCCACGCTCTGTTAAACTATACTCAACTTTAGGTGGAATTTGCGGGTATTCCTCCCTATGTACCAATTGGTCATTTTCCAACTCTTTCAGTGTGGAACTCAGCGTCTTATAGGAAATTTCCCCAATATATTTTTTCATTTCGTTAAACCGCACGACCTTAAATTCCATCAAGGTATAAAGGATTGTCATTTTGTATTTGCCATTGATCAAAGACAGGGTATAGCTGAAACCCGTATCGTTAAGACACTCTTTTGAAATGCAGCGTTCGCCCATAGTACACTTTCCTCCAGGTAAGTATCGCACTTATATGTGCGTACTTGATTTTAGTTTAATTCTTGCTACAATCATACTATCAGATGTGGGTAAAGTCAAGCCCACAAAATCAGGAGGTATTTTGCATGAGCAAAAAAATTGTTGTTATTACTGGCAGTCCTCGAAAGAAGGGCAATAGCTTTGCCATGACGGAGGCGTTCATCCAGGCGGTAGAGGCGAAAGGCCATACTGTTACCCGCTTTGATGCCGCGCTGAAAAATGTGGGCGGCTGTCGGGCTTGCGAAACCTGCTTTAAGACTGGAAAAGCCTGCTCCTTTGACGACGACTTCAACACGATTGCCCCCGCTATTCTGGAGGCCGACGCAGTGGTTTTCTCCATGCCCGTCTACTGGTATTCCATTCCCGCACAGATTAAGGGCGTCATTGACCGCCTGTTCTCTTTTGTGGTGGGCGGCAAGGATATTGCGGGCAAGGAGTGTGCTGTGATTGCCTGCTGTGAAGAAGATGATATGTCCGTCTTTGACGGTGTGCGCATCCCCATAGAACGCTCTGCCGCACTGATGAAGTGGAAGATGGTGGGCGAGGTTCTGGTTCCGGGCGTGCTGAATGTCGGTGATATTGCTAAGACAGACGGCTGTAAACAGGCGGCGGTTCTGGCAGAGAAGTTTTAAGGAGGAAAAACACCATGCCCAAGAAAATTGTCATTCTCAATGGCAGTCCCCGCAGAAACGGAAACACCTCCGCGCTGGTTAAAGCGTTTACCAATGGCGCGGAGAGCGTCGGCCATACTGTAACAGAATTTTTTCTGGATAGCATGAGCATCCACGGCTGCAAAGGCTGCTTTGGCGGACATAGCAGCAGAGAGTGTCCCTGTGTCCAGCGGGATGACATGGACAAAATTTATCCGGCGGTGCGGGAGTGCGATGTGATCGTGCTGGCAAGTCCGCTCTATTACTGGAACATGAGCGG
Source organism: Firmicutes bacterium ASF500 (assembly GCA_000492175.2). NCBI lineage: Bacteria > Bacillati > Bacillota > Firmicutes bacterium ASF500. The sequence continues at coordinate 2,023,335 of CP097573.1, forward strand.
TCAAATCAGAACTGCTGTTGACCGCCTGTTTGCTTTGGAAGAGGGGGATGGCAATCTTCTGCGGGGACACAGCAGGGCTTCTGCTCTGCTGATGGCTGCGGAGGGCTGCGGCTTTGATGATGTTCTTCTTTACTATAATCACTTGATGGAGCATTTGAAGTGGGATAATCTCGGCCATGTTCTTGCCGGAGGAAACGGAGACATAGGAGATATTGAGGGAAAAACCGAAGTATACATGGCCGGCACGGGGCACATCCCCGCCGACACCAATGGCTCCTCCCCCAGGTCCGGGAGCTGGCGCAGCCTCCGCTCCAGGTTGGATTCTGCCCACACCTCCCGGCTGTCCACCGGCTGATGATACTGATAGCTCAGCTTCAGCGTCCGGACGAAGGGGACAATGTAGCTCCCCCCCTGGGGGACCATAGCGGTGAGCTTGTCGATCCTGGCCCGGAGGAAGGGACCCTCCCAGGCCCCCACCGCCACGTCGGCCATATCTTGAGGACAGACAAAGCGCAGGGTCCGCCGGCGCTTTTCCGTCTCCTGGGGTGTGAAAAAGTCCTCGTTCTCCCCGGCGGGGAACAGCCGGGCCCAGCCCAGGCCGTTCCAGTACTCCCATATCACCCGCTCGACGCGCACATCCCGCTCCTCGGGGGCGGCGAAGTCCTCCTCGGTCATGAGACTCCGGTAGTGGATGTTGGCCTCCCAGTCGTAGGTACGCTCCACCGGAGTCTTGAAAAAGTCCAGCTCCGCCTCCAGCTCAATCTCCGCCCCGGCTTTGGAGAAAACCTCCCGGTCGGAGAGGCTGAGGCTGGTGAAGATGGACAGGATATCCCCGAAGGGGGAGAAGTCCCGCTTGGGCAGCTCGGTCACGCCGCACAGCAGGGCGTCGGGCTCCTGGGGGCCGCCCTGGGCCGTCCAGCTCACGCCGGTGAGGTGCAGTCCTCCCGGCGGCGGACGCAGGCGGCAGCGGAGCAGACCGCAGCGTTCGCCGTTCTCCTCCACCTCCACAGGGACGCTCCCCCGGTCCGCCGTCAGGCGGATGCCCTGGGAGGTGAGGGTCACCCGGTCCACCGGGCTCCAGCCCTCGCCGGTGTGGTACTCCCACTCCGCCAGGTCCCGGTCCATCAGGACCTCCAGAGCCCGTTCCAGCCGCTTGGCGGAGCGGGTGTGGGCAATGTGGACCGTCAGGTCCAGCCGGTCCCTGGTATAAAAGATCCGGTCCTCCCGGAAGTACAGCATATGGCGCTGCAGCTCCGGGTAGGCGTCGAAGTCAAACAGGCGGACGGGGGGATTGTCCTCCCTGGCCCGGTCGTAGGCACAGACAATGCTGTCCCGCAGGGCGCTGGTGAAGAATACCCGGTCCACCTCGGTGTCCAGGGCATAGACCGCCTCGGTGGTCTCATAGAACACCCGGCCGCTCTCCGTCCCGGCGGCGGCGTACACCACCGTGCCCTGGGGGATATGGACCCCCTCGCCGCCGGGAATCACCCCTACGGTGACCATCCCCTTGGCGGGCGCGGGCGGCAGGAGGCGGGTCCCCAGTAGGTTCAGGAAGGCGAGGTAGTGGTTGCGCAGGGAGCGGTTGTACTTGCTGATGGTGTTCTCCATCTGCTCGGCGAAGATCCGGGCCAGCACACCGCCGGCGTCGGGCTGGCGGTCGTCCCACCGCCACTCCGGGGTATAGCTGGCGGCCAGCTTGCGCACCTGCTCCAGAATATCCTCTCTGTCTCTCTCGTCCAGCTTGGGCGCGTCCATCTCCGTTCCCCCCTTCCTCAGATATCGGCCCGCCGTCAGCCGCCGGGCTCGTTCAGCTGGGCCCGCTCCTCCATCCGCTGGATTCGGCTGGGCTCCAGGTCCGTCACGTATTCGATGTTCACCCGCACCTGGGTGTTATTCTCCGGAACCTGCGTCACCCCCACGTTGACCCCGATCACGTGCTCCTCCCAGAGCTGGATGCTCTGGGCCAGGGCCTCTGACATACGGTTGACCAGTACCAGGTCCACATTTTGAAACAGAAAGCGGTTCAGTCCCGCGCCGAAGTTGGGGCGCATTTTCCGCTCCCCGCGGTCGGTCTGTACGATCAGGCGGATGTCCTGACGCACGCAGCCGTCATCCTCCACCAGCTTCACCCGTCCGGTGGCCTCGTCCACCTCTACGGGGAAGGCCCAGCCGTTCAGCTGTCCCATGCTCCTCCCGCCTTTCCGCTCCGCGCCGCCGGGGCGGCGTCTGTATTTTCTCGTCTCCCCTTCGGGAGAAACTGAATCAGTTGACCTTCACGATAGCGCCCTTCAAGTTGGCCGGGCCGCTGGCCTCCAGGTTCAGCTGGCCGCTGGCTTTCACGTTGACGGCGCTCTTGCCCGACACATCCACCTGCTGGCCGTCTATCTTGATGCTCCCGGAGGTCTTGATACTGATCTCCCCGCTGCTTCCGTTGAGCTCAATGGAGGCCTTGCCGCACTTGAGAGTCAGCTTGCTCTTGGCCTCTACTGTGACCGTCCCGCCGCCAATATCGATGACGACGCTGTTTTTCTTATCCTTGTCGGCCAGCTCGGCGGTCTGGGCCTTGTCGTCTATCACCAGATGGGTCTCTTTGGCGGTGAACAGCGTGATGCCCGGGGCATCCTGGCCGTCGTTCAGCTCCAGCCTGTGGCCCGTTTTGGACTTCCACATCCGGACCTCGTTCTTCCCGTCCTGCACCGAGACCGGCGCGGGGTTTTTGGTGTTCCACAAGCACCCCAGCACGTAGGGGGCGGCGTAATCGCCGTCCAGAAAGCCCACCAGCACCTCGTCCCCCACCTCCGGCAGGGCGAACAAGCCGAACTGCTTGCCCACCGCCGGAGACATGACCCGGATGAAGTCCGTCTCCTGGGTGGAGTCCGTGCGGTTAATCAGGCGCACCTTCACCCGGTTTTTCTTGTCCGGGTCCTTGATGTCGGTGACCACCCCTACGGTGATACCGCATACGGGCTGGGTCTGCTGATCCTGAGACAGCATATCGTAGATACTCACAGTCTCCCTCCTTCAAACCTGTCAGACCTTGCTTCCGGCAAACTGGATGGTGGTCTCAAAGCCCTCCACGTCCATGTGGTGGATCACACGGGTGATAAAGTAGTCCCGGTTAAAGCTCTTGTCCACTTTTCCGATGGTGACCATGTGGCCTGGGATCACCGGCGGCATACCGGCAATCTCCATCTCGCCGGTGAGAAATCCCATGGCGGTCCCGTCGAGCAGGGCCTCCGCCCGTGTCTTGGCCTCCGCCTCCGACTGCACGGTGTTGTCCACCACCACCTTGGCCGACGCCTCCCCGATGAGCTTGGAGGAGTCCGCCCCGCTCTTGGAGCCGCCCCCCACCGCCGTCACGTTTACCGCCTTGGACTCGAAGGGCTTGTCGGCGTCCTCCACGTTGTGGCTGCGCACCGTCACCGACTTCACCTGATGGGCCAGCGTGAGCTCCCGCCGCAGGCGGCGCAGGTTCCGTCCCGGCTCTACGGTGAGGACGCTGTCGGTGAATTTTTGATAGCTGACAAAGTACACCTTCCCCGCCGACACATAGAACAGATAGTTGTGCTTTCTGGCCAGGGCAACTACAAAGTCGTAGTCGCTCTGGTTGTGCTGCTCGATGGGGGCCTTCGCCTCGCCGGTGGCCTCCACCACCGTGCCGGTGTACATGGAGCTGTAGCTCTTCAGAACATCGGCCACCGCCTCAGAGGCCTTTTTGATGTCCTTCTTCCGCAGGGAGCGGTAGCTGCTCATCATGAACTGCTTGCAGTCCATAGCCGTCACCAGCATGGACACCCGCTCCCCCTGAATATCCGTCTCCAGGGAGGAGATATAACCCACAAAGACCGACTCCGCCTTGCTCGCCTCGCCGTAGCCCATAAAGACCTCCAGCTTGGCCCCCAGAATCAGCTTGGACAGAGCCGCGTCCAGCTTCAGCTCCCCATCCTCAAAGCGGGAATACTGTCCCAGGATTTCCGCGGTACAGTCGCTGGCATCCATGCCGGCGGTGAGGGTGACCCGGACATCCTGATAGATCAGGCTCTTGCCGGACAGCTCGCTGTCGTTTACCTTGAAGTAGACCACAGGGCGCTCAAAGCCGTTATACTTTTTTTCCGCTTCCCGCAGGTTCAAGCGCCCCGCCTCCTTTCTTTCAGCCCGGCGGCTCCCGGATCATTCTGCCGCCCTCCTGTACCAGGCCCAGCAGCTTCTGGGTGGACATACTGACCCGCTGCTCGTCGTCCACCCCGGACAGCAGCGACAGCGACACCTCCGTCCCCAGGGGCGCGCCCTGGTTGGAAAAATAGTTGAAGGTGGTCTGGAATTTGGTAATCAGGCCAGCGTAGATCAGGTTTCCCCAGTAAAAAATCACCGGCACCTGCTTGTGGGCGGCTATAAGCAGGGGAGTGTAGCAGCACATTTCCGGGTTGAGCAGGCTGAAGCCTGTAAAATCGGTCTTGTTAATCAGGTCGTTTAACGCGCCCTCGGTGCTGTCCAGAAGGCTGGCGCCGCCCACAAGGCTGCTCACCATGCTCGTCGCCGCCGAGAGGAGGGCTTCGGCGTTCCCGCCCTTGACCTTCGCCTCATAGGCCTCCACCACGTTGAAAATCAGCTTCATCTCCACCGTCTGCTCGGTGATCCCTTTGGGGGTGATCTTGCCATCCGCATTCTGGCTCTTGGAGGTGGCCTCGTTGGCCGCGCCCTCCTCTTTCTTGGTCTGGGTGGAGGCCATGATCCGCAGCTCGCTGGGGTTGATGAGCACCTCCGCGGTCTGGTCAAAATCCCAGGTGCCGTCGGGCTTCTGCTTTGTCCCGATGGCGAAGGCGGCCTTGCTCAGCGTACCGAAGCGTCCGCCCACCGCGCTTTTAATGGCTCCGATGTCTATCATGCGGGCTCCCTCCCTCCGTTACAGTCCGAACTTCCGCCGTTCCGCCCGCAGGCGGCGCTCCAGCCGGACCAGGATCTCCTCCGTAAGGCGGTTGTAATTAATACTCTCCTCCGCGCGGAGCGGGGGGACGCCGTCCGCCGGGAGCTGGCCGCGCTCCTCCCGCCGGCGCTCCGGCGCCTCATAGGAGAATGCCTGTCCCAGCGCCCGGGCCTGGCCCGGGGTAACAGTCTGCGCCCGGAACACATCCTCGCCCTCCACCTGTCCCGGGAGAGCCGGCGCGGACGCCGGCTCTCCCGCCAGGGACCCCGGCCGGGCGGGACTGCGGTAGACGATCACCGGGTTCCCCTCCGTACGCTCAGGCGTCAGGACAGATTGGACATATGTCTCGCCGTCCCGCTCTCCTTGCGCCTTCTCCGCCTCCGGGCGGCGGGAGCTATGGCCGCTCCTCTCCGGAACAGAGCGCTTCCCGTAGGGCCGCTCCCCCTCCGGAAGCAGCGCGGCCTCCTTCGTCTCCGGTTCCGTCCCATGCTTTTGCCGGAACAGCCGGTACAAAATATGGTTTCTCGTCCAGGTCTCCCGGACGAAGGTATCTGTCTCTCTTCGAACGAATACCCCCCTGCGCTCCACCAGCCGCGCGCACCCATCTGTCCGTGTTTCGAACACACTGGGGCCGCTTTCCAAAAGCACCGGCCGGAAGATTTCCGGGCCGTTTGGGAGCGCCGTCCACCGGTAATTCTCCGAGACATTTCGGAAAACCTTACGTCCAACGAACTCCGGCGGCGTTTCCCCGACGATTCGCTTAAAGACCTCCGGTACGCTCCGCTTTATAATCTGCCGGTAGACCTCCGGCGTGCTCCGCCTTAAAACCTGCCGGTAGACCTCCGGCGCGCTCCGCTCTATAACCCGCCGGTAGACCTCCGGCGCGCTTCGCTTTATAACCCGCCGGTAGACCTCCGGGGCACTCCGTTCTATGACCTGCCGGTAGACCTCTGGGGCACTCTGCTCTATGAACTGCCGGTAAACCTCCGGCGCGCTTCGCTCTATAACCTGCTGGTAAGCCTCTGGAGGCATCCGCTCTATCAGCTGTTTCCGAACCTCTTGGAGACTTCGTTTCACCAGCTGACGGTAAAGCGTCAAGCCGCCCCGAGCCGGGCCCTGCCAGTGGACTGTCCGAACCGTCTCGCCAAAACTGCCCGGGACCAGGAGACCGCTGACGCGGTATATGGCCCGTTCCGACGCTGTGGGCTGTGGCAGCAGCCGCACCTCCGGCGGTAGTCCGTCCGGGGCTGTGTATTCTTCAAATGTGTATCCTTCCGCCGGGTATGCTTCCGGTGTGTGCCCTGTGAATTCCCGGACCGGGCCCTCCCGGTGAAGGAAGGAAATACCGTTGGAATCTATCTGTGTCTCACGGACAAAGGTTATTGCCCCGCTGGGCAGCTGTTCCTTGTGGAGCGCCGGAATGAACCGGAGCGCCCCGCTCCCTCCCGCCGGCACGACCCGAACGGTGGAGATGTCCCGAAATACCTCCCCGCTGACGGCGGTGTACGCCTTTCCCAGGATCTGACGCCAAAATGTCCGAGAATCCCGCGCCGCTGTGGGCCGGTGAGGCTCTAACGCGCTTTGTGCCGGGACAAGCCGAGCTGTCCCCGAGACGCTTGGCGTCAGGATCAGCCGGGTGTCCGCCAAGATGCTCCCGGGTACGCTCTGCGGCTCCGCCGGAACCTCCCGGAAAACCGAGGCCATCCGCAAAATCCGCTCCGGCACCCTTTGGGAAGCCATCTGACGAAACCTATCCGCAACGCTTCTCAAGCCCTCCCGCCGGGAGAGCACCCCCGGCATCCGTTCCAGTACCCGCCGGTAAATTTCCAAGCCATTCCGCCCCAGCGCCTGACGCCAGACGCTGAGAACGCCTTCGCCGGGGGGTTGAATGACGCTGTCCCGATCAAGCAGCTGTCCCGCCGCCGTGACCTGGGGCAGCAGCCGTACCTCTGGGGACAGGCTGTCCAAGGCGGTTTCTTCCCCGGAAAGGCCCGGGCTCCTCCAGACCAAGGCTGTGACGCTGTGGGACTGTATCCATGTCTCGCTGCCAAACGCCGGCCTCTCACCGGGGAGCTCCCCTACATGGAACATTGGGTTGGACCGTAAGACCGCTCTGGTTTCTCCCACCAGCAGGCTCGGGCTCCAGGAAGGTTCCGAATGAGGGGCCAGTTGAACGGGGCAAACGCCCGCCGCACAACCCGCCGCCAGATCTGAAGCGGCAGAACATCCCAGCGCGGTCCCGGGTCCCCGGCCATCCGAAGCTTCTGGTGGAATCCCAAGCTCTGAACGGTCTCAAATACCTGCCCTGCCTTCTGGGCCTCGACTGTTCGCACCGTCCGTTCTATCTCCGGGATATGGACGCTTTGTGTCTCCCGATGGGTTTCCCAGGCCCAGGCGGTCTGGACAATCCGCTCCGTCTCCGGAGCTTCGACTATCCCCGTCTCCCGGCGGGTTTCCGTGGTCCGGGCCACCTGGACAGTCCGCTCCGCCTCTGGAGTTTCGACTATCCGCGTCTTCCGGCGGGTTTCCGTGGCTTGGACCGCCTGGACAGTCCGCTCCGTCCCTGGAGTTTCGACTATCCGCGTCTCCTGGCGGGTTTCCGTGGTCCGGGCCACCTGGACAGTCCGCTCCGCCTCTGGAGTTTCGACTATCCGCGTCTTCCGGCGGGTTTCCGTGGCTTGGGCCGCCTGGACAGTCCGCTCCGTCTCCGGAGCTTCGGCTGTCTGCGTCTCCCGGCGGGTTTCCGTGGCTTGGACCGCCTGGACAGTCCGCTCCGTCTCTGGAGCTTCGACTATCCGCGTCTCCCGGCGGGTTTCCGCAGTCCGGACCGTCTGGACAGTCTGCTCCGTCTCCGTGGTCTTGCCCTTGCGGTCCTTTCGACGCCGCTTGGCGGATCGGGACGTCTCCTCTTCCTGTCCTTCCCGGCCACGGGGCGGCTCCGGGGCAAGCACCCCGGTCTCCCTCTGGAGGTACGCGAGCCGCTCCCTGCTCCACTCCTCCCGGGTCCGGTGCGCCTCGGGGGACACACGCTCCTCCGCCTTTCGGACCGCGTTTGGATGGGACGCTGTCCGGCGGGGGACGCACTCCTCCTGGCGCATACCAATGGACCGCAGCGTCTCACTCCGGTGCATTTGTATGCGCAAGAAGTCCTCCGGTCTTTCCGCCCGCGCCGTCCAGCCCTTTTTCTGTCGGGAGGGGCCGCCGCCCCAAAGGCTGGTTTCCCCTTCGGACTGGGGCCGGCTCAGGCTAACGCTGTTTTTTTTACTTCCTGCTCCAGCTGCTTTAGCGCGCGGCTGAACTCCTCCTCCTGGACCAGACTGGTTCGAATGGCCCGCTCGATCTCCCCTGCCTGGGCCTGTACCGCACCGCCGCACTGGCTGAGCACCTGATGAAGCCGGGCCGTCACCTGGGCCTGGGTGGCCTGATTGGTACGCAGGAAAAAGTTGTTCTGGTCACAGCTGGCCCGCAGCTGCATGAGCAGGTTCACCACCACCGAGGGCCGCTCCGACTGCCCCTCCCCCTCCTGACCCTGGACGGGCAGGACATAGGTCAGGGACTCCAGGCTCGCCTGCGGTCCCCTTTCCCGGCCCTCCAGCAGCCTCGCGCAGAAGGCCGCGTTGTTCCCCGTCAGGATGGAGAAGGACGTATTCAGCTCCAATTTGCCCAAAGTGGGCCTGAAGTCCGCAATGGCCATATCCGCTCCTCCTCTCTCGGGTCCTCAGAAGAAATTGGGGACCGGTATGTTCTTCAGGCCCCGGTGGGCGACGGTAAAGGTCTCGATCAGCGGAGTGGCCCGGGAGGCGTTCAACTCGCTGACCTGCCACTCCAGCACACCCTGGGAGATGAAGGAGTAGATGGCCTTGATCTCCTGCCGCTCGTCCAGCACCAGAATCAGGCCCAATGCCGGGTTGGCCTCAATGGCCTGAGCGCCCATGTACTGGGACAGCAGCCCGGTGATGCTCAGCTCCCGCATCTGGTAGCCCCGCTCGAACGTGAGGCGGAAGGGCTCCGCCTGGGGCTTGGGGATCATAATGGGGTAGTCGTTGCGGCCCCCCTCGCTGATGAAGTCCACCGAGCGCTGGGTACCGATGCCGGACACGCGCTGAAAGCCCAGGGTGGACATATTAAACAGCACGATAAAGCGCACGCCGGAGATAGGGGTATAGTGCCCGCTGCGGGAGACGAAAAACGGTACCTTCATAGCCCCCTCCTCTCAGAATACGTCAAAGATGTTCTTGCCCTGGGTCTCCTGGTTCATGCGGCTGTTGATCTGGGACACCTCCCGGCAGAACCGCAGGCGTTCCTTATGCTCCAGATTCATCAGCTCCTCATAGCCCCAGTGCAGATAATATCCAAGAAAAGCTATCTCCTCATAGACCCGGTCCAGAGGGTAGCTTTTTGCTATTCCCCCAGGGGGGCACCTCGATCTTGAATTTCTCTCCGCAGGAGGGACAGGTAACCTCCACCCGGATGGGCTCCACGGCGTTAATCTGCTGATAGAGGTTTTGCAGATAGGCCATGTCGGCGGAGGGGAGCTTTTCAATCAGCTTATTGTCGATGGCGGGCACAGTGCCCAGACTTGTGATCACCCGGGTCATGAGCACGATGCTGAGGTAGGCGGGATTCTGCTGCACACGGGGGTCCTTCAGCGGGAGGATTTCGTCGGCCGCCGTGGCCAGGCGCATCGTCCCTTCCTTGTGGACCATTCCGCTCTCGTCCATGTAGCCCTTGGGCAAGATAAAGGGGTATTCTGTCTGATAAGCCATATTGGTCACCTTTCTGTCACAGCGTTGTCAAAGCGGGCGGGGCCGGCCCTGTCAGCCGGCCCCGCTTCAGCAAATTAGTCTGTTCTGGTCAGGCCCTCGTGGGCCAGCTCAATGGTCTCAATGGCGATTTCGGAGGCGGTGCCGTTGAAGTCGGGCGCGGTGTACTTCACCGGCCAGGCGTTGATACACCGCCAGGAGGCCGCGGGGGAGCCCTCCTCGTCCAGGGCTGTCAGGGTGACGGTCTTTTTCTCAATGGTGCCCTCCGTGATGTCAATGAGCCAGTCGTAGAGGACCATGGTCTCGGCGGCGCCCCACTTCAAGGTGATGTTGCCGTACTTAATCAGGCCGGGGAGCTTGGTAGGAGTGATGGCCGGGTCGTCGCCGGCGCGGTACTCCACCACGTCGATGGTGGCGTCAAAGCCGCTCACCTCGCTGAAGCTGCCGGCGTCCAGGCCGTCGATCTCCAGCCGGAATCGAAAATTTCTATAGGGAAGCACTGTTCATCCCGCTCCTTTCTTATTCACCGGTCTTCTGGGTCAGGCGGAAGATCACAAACTCGGCGGGCTTCACCGGGGCGACGCCGATGACACAGATCAGCCGGCCGTTGTCGATGTCGTCCTGGGTCATGGTGGCGCTGCCGATGTTCACAAAGAACGCGTCGGCGGCCGTAGCGCCGGCCAGGGCCCCGCTCTTCCACACGCCCTCCAAAAAGACCTCGATGGTGCGGCGCACCCGAATCCAGAGCAGCTCGTCGTTGGGCTCAAAGACCACCCAGTTGGTGTTGGCCTTGATGGACTCCTCCAGGAAGATGAACAGACGGCGGACGTTGACGTACTTCCACAGGGGCTTGGAGCTGGCGGTGCGGGCGCCCCAAACCCGGATTCCCTGGCCGGGGAAGCGGCGGATCAGGTTGACGCCGTTGGGGTTGAGCATGTCCTGCTCGGCGGTGTTGTAGGTGACGGACAGGCCCGTGCAGTTGGCCACCGTCTCATTGGCGGGGGCCTTGTGGACGCCCCGGGTGTTGTCGCTGCGGGCGAAGATGCCCAGCACGGAGCCGGAGGGCGGGATAAAGGCGTCCCGCTTGTCCAGAGGGTCGAACACCTGGAGCCAGGGGTGGTACATGGCGCAGTAGTCGCTGTCCACGATGTTCCGGTGGTTCATGATATCGGTGACGCTCTTGGCGTCCTGGGGCATATCCAGCACGGCGAAGCGGCTGCCCAGGTTCTCGCAATGGGCCACTAGGGAAAGCTGGACGTTGGGGGCCACGATGCCGGGCACCGCCATCAGAGACACGTCGCTGTTGTCCAGGAAGGCCTGGATACCGGTACGAGCGCCGGGGCCGTTGTCCACACCGATGAAATCCCCGTCGGTGAGGGAGGACTGGGTACCGTTGAAGCCGCCGCTGAGCTGGAGCTTCATGACGCCGGCGGGGAGGGCAGGAGCGGCGGCGGGGACGGCGTCCTCATCCTCGTCATCCCCGCTGCCGCCGCCGGTAACTGGGGCGGCAGCTTCCACCGCTGAGCAGGTCCACCGGGTCGACGGGGTCCTTGCCGGGCAGGGCGGTCACATCCACCAGCTCCGACTTGCTCATCAGCTTCTCGATGTAGTTGGGGATGGTCACGTTAAAGGAGGCGTTGTCATAGGTCTCCACGGTCTCGCCGCAGCGGACCTCCACAAGCATCTCACAGGAGCGGACGGTCACCTTGGGCAGCAGAGCGGTGTCCACCACCTGGGAGGCCGCGAAGGGCTTGACCATGGTGACGTTGCTGCCCTCCATAGCGGCGATCATGTTGAATTCCCGGTCGCCGCCGTTCTCCAGCACCACCACATCGCCTACGTGGAAATCCACCACGCTCTTAAAGCCATAAATGCCCTCGGCGCCCTCAGTCAGGATCTGGGTCTTGGCCTTACTGGCGCTGGTAATGGTCACCACCACGCCGTTGCCCCAGGCGCCGGGGTTCTTGGCCTGGAAGGTGAGCTGCCTGCCGCAGCCGGCCTTGGCCACCTTGGCGTCGGGCGGAGCCACCCGCATCACGAAGGCCCGGGCGCCGCCGTTGGCGAAGAAATGGTTCACCGCGTGGGCCAGGTAGCGGTACTCGCCGAACTCGCTCTTTTGGAGATATCCGCCGAACTTTCGGGCAAAGTCCGCCGCGCCGGTCACAAACACGGGGGCTCCGGTCACCGGGCCCTTCTCCGCCAGGCCAACAAAGCCGGCGGTGCTGGTGCCCACCCCCTGCATCGGGGCAGGGCCGCTGTCAAATTCCTCTACATATACGCCGGGAGATAAATATTCCGCCATACGCTTTCGATCCGTCCACACCGCGGCCTGGCCGCAGTCCCCGGATCATTTCAACTCCTTTCTTTCCTTAGCTCCTGTTCCTGTTGTTCCTCCTCGGGCTGGAGCGATTCCTCCAGCTCCGGGAAAAAACCGTCCTCCATCGCCTGCCTGCGCATCTCCTCCCATTTCTTTTTGATGTAAAGCTGGTAGTCCTCCGTGCGGGTGTGCTCTTTGGCCTGGGCCACCGCCTTGGCGAATTTCACCCGAAATTCCCGCTGCTTCTGCTCTTTTTTTCCCGCCAGAGCGGCGGCGGCAGAGGCCGCGCCGTGAAGGGCCGTCCGGCCGTCCACGGAGCTGTGCTCCAGGGCGCTCAGCTCCCTTGCCCGGTTCCGCTCCCTTCGAGCGTTCTGGAAGGGCAGGACCCGGTCCATGGTGGTGTCTCCCCCGTTTCGGGCCGACATGCGGCCGAAACGGTTCATGACCATTCTGGGGGTCCGGGCCGCCTCGCAGCGCAGCTCCATAGCCCCGGTGGAGAAGTCCCCGTCGTTGCTCCGGAACCGCTCCCGGCCCTGGATGCCCTGGACCCGGGCACGGTTCTCCACCACCTCCCGCCCCTCGGCGTCGTTCTCGTGGCGGACGAAGATGAACACCATGTCCTTCTTTTTTTCATCAAAGCCGATGTCCGCCCGGCCCGTGGTCAGCTGGAGCTGGCCGGCCAAACGCGGCAGCTCCGACCTGGGAGCACAGCAGGAGGGCTTTACGCTGCTCACCCGGCTGTCCTCCCGCTCCGAGGGGCGGAACTGGATGCGCTGGGAGGACTCGCAGTCCAGGTCTTGAAGATACTGGCCCGTGGACTGCTTCCCCAGGGCGCTGACCACCTCGTGGTCGCCGGCCGCCCTGGCCCATTTCTGTTTTCCGGGGGGCCTCCCGTCCCTTTTCTGACGTTCCTGATAGGCCATAAATCACCTCTCTCCCTGCCGCCGGCATCCGTTCAGCGCTATGATCGCTCCCATTTTATGGCCTCTTTCGGCCTAAAACAAGGCGTTTTGCAAACATGGTCGAATTTCGGACAAAAATGGTTTTTCTCTCCCCTTGACGTAATACCATTGGATTTGATAATGTGAATCAAGGGTTGAAATGACGAAATGCGCGGGACAGCTCTCACATCTCAACGCTTGGTTCATATGATCGGCATTATATAACATCCTTCTCCAAAAATCAACTGCTACATACAGAAAACATTTCTATAAGAAGACATTAGCCGTGTACACTACCTAGTAAGGGAGGATACGGCTAATGGTTGACTTTTCGATTCGATTAAAACAGCTTCGCAAGGATAAACACCTGACACAGGAGCAGGTGGGAAGGCGTATCGGCGTTACCGCTTCCATGGTTTCTTCCTATGAAACAGATATACGTCTGCCTTCCTATGAGGTCATGGTAAAGATCGCCGACCTGTTCGGCGTAACGGTTGACTATTTGCTCTGCCGTGAGGACAAACGTTTTCTGGATATATCACCGCTCTCTGACGAGGAGGCGGCGGTTGTATGCAGTATGGTCGAGCTGTTGAAGAAACGCTCGCGGTAATTCGGCGCGTGGACGCAAATCCGTGAAAAGAGGTGGGATCATCATGAACAACCGGCCCCTTCGGCTGCTTGCTTCGGTTGCGGCGGTTCTGATTTTTCTGTTTTTTACCGCGATCCTGCTGCTCTATGCGCGCCCCAGGGGGGAATCCTCCTATAGCTTTGAGCTTGGCGGCTTTGGCGAGCTTGAGGGAGATTACATGCTGTCAGCCGAGGACTACGACCAGAAGGGCTGGACGGTATTCGTTCAGGAGGGACAGCGGTGCCGGGAGCTCACCGCCGACGGCTTCGGCGGCTTCTCCGGACTGTCCTTCCTGGGGCAGACCTTCTACTTTTCCCGGGTGATGACCGAGGAGGTGCGTCAGCCTGTCCTGACCCTGGATGCGGCCAACCGCTCCGTGGTGGTGTTTCTGGACGATGAACTGCTCTACTCCGACGCCCCCGCCCAGGACAACCGTATCGGCCACCTGAATTTGACATTCCTGCCCTGGGACCGGGATGTGGTCACCGTCTCCCTGCCCCCGGACTACCTGGGCAAAACCCTCACCGTCGCCCAATCCAGCGGCAACCCGGAGACCCAGGCGCTGCCCCCCATTGAGGAGCTGCGGGTCTATCCCTGCGTGGTCACCCTGGCCGAGGCCTACGCCCAGGAGCAGGAGCTGATCTCCGCGGGCTTCTCCACCGCCCTGACGGTGGCCCTGTGCTTCTCCTTGGGCCTCACGGCACTGTCCTCCTTCCTGTGGCAAGGCTTCCACCAGGTGTGGAACCCCAGCCTCGCCCTGCTGTCTCTGGCGGGCTTTGTCCTGATGGCCTCCCGCATCCTCAGCGCCCAATTCTTCTATTTCTTTTTTCCCGAACTCTTCTTGGACCTCAAGGCCGTGTGCTGGTCCGTCTTTCTCTCCCTTCTGCTGGTCTATCTGGGATACCAGGGCGGATGGGGGCGGCAGCTCCTCTGGGCGCTGGCCGGAGTGTCCGCAGGCTCGGCCCTGCCGGGGCTTTTCTTCCCCGACTCCTTGTGGCTCACCCTCTCTGAGTGGAGCGGCCTTCTGGGTCTGGCGGCGGCTCTGGTCCTGTCCCTGACCTGGCGGAAGAGCGGGCTCCCCTTCTTCCGCCTGTTCACCCCCATGCTCCTGGCCGTCCTGTCCGCCGCCGGGACGGCGATTCTGATTGGCTGTCTGCTCTCCCCATCCCTGCGGTACTACCTCTGGACGCAGCTCCTGGCCGTGTTCACCATGGGCCTGTGCCGGTTCTTTCTGTGGCGGCTGGCCGTCCTGTTCCTGCTGCCCACGATCGTGGCGGAAACGGTGTTTTTCCTCCGGTGGGACACCCAGCGGCGCACCGAACGTCAGCTTCTTTTACAGCAGGGCGAACGGGCCATGGAGAACTATGAGAACCTCCGCCGCCACAGCCAGGAGCTGGCCCCCCTCCGCCACGACCTGCGCCACCACTGCGCCGTCCTGCGGGGCCTGTGCCATTCCGGAGAGCTGGACCGGATCTCTGACTATCTGGACACCATCAGCGCCTGGACCCAGCCTCCTGAGGGGGATTACACCATCCACCCGGTGGTGAATATCATCCTCACCGACTTTCTCAGGCGGTGCCGGGAGCTGGACATCCGCGCCTCCGTCCGGGTGGAGCTGCCACCCCACCTGCCTGTGCCCGACGCCGACCTGTGCGCCCTGCTGACCAATCTGCTGGAAAACGCCGTTGAGGCCAACAAGAAAATCCCGGAGGGTGTGGAGCGCTGGCTGCGGGTAGCCATCCACATCCGGGGCCAGTATCTATACATCGGCGTGGAGAACGCCCGCTTCCACCCGGTAAGACGCTCCGGCGAGCAGGATCTGCCCCACTCCGACAAGCCGGGCGCCGGCCACGGCCTGGGACTGCGGTCCGCCCGGTCTATCGCCCGAAAATATAACAGTGAGCTGCGGCTGAAGGCCCCGCCCGGGCCCTTCTCCGCCAGTACCGCGCTACTGCTGCCAGAGGAAAGCGATTCCGCCCCCTCCTTATCAGCCGCCGCCCGATCGTAAGGAGGAAATCCCAATGTACCGCATCGCTGTATGCGATGATGATCCGGTCGCCGCGGAGCAAAACCGGGGAGCGGTCTGCCGTATTCTGAGCGGGCAGGATCTCAATTACACCGTAGATGTGTTCCATGCCCCCGCTCCCCTTCTGGCGCAGCTGGAGCAGGACCCGGACAGCTATCAGCTGCTCCTTCTGGACATCCAGTTCGCCGGCGAAAATGGTGTGGACGCCGCCGCCCTGCTCCGGGACCGGCAGGTGGACGCCTCCATCATCTATATCACCGACCACCCCGCCTACGCCCTGGACAGCTTCCCCACCTACCCCCTGGAGTTTCTGGTCAAGCCGGTGGACGAGGGCCGGCTGGCTGCGGCGCTGAGCTGGGACAGGCTCCGGCGCGGCAAATTCAAGCCCATGCGCTTAAACACCAGCAGCGGCTCCATTCCCCTGGAGGACATCCTCTATCTGGAGATCTCCGGCCGCAAGACCGCCGTCCACACCACCCAGGAGAACCTGCTGCTGTCCGACCCCCTGTCCAAGTTGGAGGAGCCTTTGCTCGGCCGGGGCTTCTGCCACAGCCATTTTAGTTTTCTGGTAAACCTGTCCCACGTCCAGCGGGTGGACCGCGCCTGCCTCACCTTGGACAACGGCGAGACAATCCCTGTCAGCCGCCGGTACTATCAGAGCTTGATGAACGCCTACATCGACTACTTGAAGCTGTAAAGCCCGTCCGCCGCAAAAAGCCCCTCCGCGCTCCAGCGTCAAATTACCCTTGCACCCTTGGGAATCTGTGCTATAATGGGCATAGAAAACAATCCAGGGGGGGCAGGTCATGCCGGAACATCTCAGCCCGCAGCTGCAAATCGCCGTCTGCGACGACGAACCTACAGATCTCCGGCAGGCCGCCGGCTTGACCCGTGAGATTATGGCGGCTGAGGCCCTGCCCTGCTCCCTGTCCTGTTACGACAGCGCCTCAGCCCTGCTCACCGCGATCCAAAACGGCGCGCAATTTCAGCTCCTTCTGCTGGACGTGATGATGGACGGCATGGACGGGATGGCGCTTGCCGCCGCCCTGCGAGCGCTGGGGGACGGCAGCGCCATCATCTTTTTCTCGTCCAACCGGGAAATGGCTCTGCGGGGGTACGAGGTATCCGCCGCCCGCTATCTGGCAAAGCCGCTCCAGCAGCCGCAGCTCCGGGAGGCTCTTTTGTACTGCTACAAAACCTTTTGCGAGAAAAAGGAACTCCTGCTCCCCACGGAAAAGGGCCAGAGCAAGCTGTCCCCCTCCGACATTATTTACGCGGAATCCTGGGAGCGGGGGTCGAGGCTTCAGCTCACCAGCGGCCCCATCGAAACCCCCGCGAGGCTCTCCGAGCTGGCGGCCATGCTGCCGGAGCGGAGCTTCACCTTCTGCCACCGGACCATTCTGGTCAATCTCGCCTTTGTCAAGCACCTGCGCCCCCGTGAAATAGAACTTGCTGACGGGAAGACAATCCCCGTCAGCAAGTATCGGATTTCCACTTTGAAAAAGAGCCCTCTGAGCTATCTGCGCAGCTAATCCAGAGGGATCGCCAGCTTTACGCTGTAATAGTCCGCGCCATACTCCACCTCCAGGAGATTATCATACCGCGCGGCGATCTGTTTGATAATTTTAAGCCCCAGCCCGTGCTCCGGCGCGGTCTCCCTTTGAATGTGCTCCAGCGTTGTGGAATTCTCGCAGAAGATTACAAAAAAGTGCTCCCTGACGCACAAATCCAGCTTGATATAAGGGTGCTCCGCCTCGGCCGCGGCCTCCAGCGCGTTATCCAGGAGGTTCATGACCAGGGAGCATAGCTCCGCGTCTGTCAGGGGCAGCCTGGCCGGGGCGTTGGTCCGGGCCAGCTCCACCGCAATTCCCGCATCGGCGGCGGCGCTCAGCTTTCCGTTCAGGATAATATCCAGCATCTCATTTCCGCTCTGTACAACAGGGCGGATTTTTTCATTCTCCCCCATCAGCTCATCCAGATACTCCGCTGTTTTCCCGTCGCTGGTGGTCTGCCGCAGGAGCTGAAAGTGCTTCATCATATCGTGCCGGAGCATCATCACTTGTTCATGCTGCCGCCGCAAAGCCTCATAACTGCTCCGTGCCAGCTCACTCCGCTGTACCAGCAGACGCTCCTCCGTCCGGCGGGCCAGCTCCCCATGGAGCCATTCCACCGCGGCGGACAGAAAGGCTGTCAGCATGCACACATTTGTCAGCGGCCGCAGGAAAATAGCGATGGTCCAAGTGGCCGGGTTCCCGGTCAGCGCGGTGGGCAGAACATACAGGAGCGTCCCCGCCAGAGTCATGGGACAGAAAAGGCGGAAAAACCACCGCCGCCGGTTCCACTCCCAGAGCCCAAAGACCAGCGCCAGAAGAAGCCCTATTGTGCCCAGGAACGAGAACCATATCACCAGGGTAATGCTGGCATTTTCCCGCGCCGAGAGAATGAGATTCAACACCAGCATCCCGTTCAGCACGATTGTAACGGCGCTCAAAACGGCCTGCCGCCAGCCGGACAGCTTGCACAGGAGCATAATCAGCAGCATAATCAGGGTCAAATTCTGGCACAGGCTGCTCACGTCCACAGGCGCTATGCTGCCATCCAGGGAAAAATATTGATACCGAAAGCTGACATCCATAATTCGGGTGGACAGGTAGGAAAACGCCGCCAGCGCTCCGCACAGCGTCCCGGGGTCCAGCCGCCTTTGAACCGCCTGCCAGAGAAACAGCGCCAGCAGCAAAAGCCCCGCCGCAAAGGACAGCGCGGATGGGATGGCGGTCTGAAAGCTCTCAGAGATCAAGGCGCTCTCATAGGCGTAGCCGCAGTACAGCGTCACGGCGGCGGGATAGACTCTTGCGTAATTCCCCTCATAGAACGGGGCGGTGGACTGGGCGATGGTCAGCGTCTTCCCGGCGCAGTCCATTGTTCCAAGCGACAAAATTGAGATCAGCGACGCCACAGTGACGCGCCCCGGCGGAGGTGAACTGAATATCGGCTCCGCCACACATCAAGCGCAAGATGAGTGGCTCTCCGACGGCACCCAGCACTGGCATCCCTGCACTGTGGCGGACTGCGCCGCAAACCATCAATTCAACAAGGACCTCCACACCCCCGGCGATTGGATTGTGGACCAAGCGGCCACCAGTTCCACAGCGGGCAGTAAGCACAAAGAATGCACCACCTGCGGCTATACCACACAGACCGAGACCATCCCGCCTGTGCACAGTCACAGCTATGAGGATGAGTGGAAGTCGGACGCCTCCGGCCACTGGTATGAGTGCTCCTGCGGCGATCAGAGCGGCTACGCCGCCCACACCTCCGGCGGCAGCTACACCCCGCCCACCTACAAACCCGACGTAACCCAGCCCGACGTGGGCGGCATGGTTTCCGTCACACCCTCCCGCCCGGAGCGGGGCGACACCCTCTCCCGCTCCCAGCTCGCCCAAATCCTGTTCAACAGAGAGGGCCGTCCGGAGTGGATTATCTCCTGGAGTTCTCCGACGTGGCGGGCGGGGAATGGTACGCCGAGGCCGTCCGCTGGGCCGCCAGCCAGGGCATCGTGAGCGGCTATGGCGACGGCACCTTCGGCCCCGACGCCCCCATCACCCGGGAACAGCTGGCCGTCATGCTCTGGCGGTACTCCGGCAGTCCCGCCTCCAGCAAGGACCTGGATTTCAACGACGAGAACGAGATCAGCCCATTCGCCCTGGAGGCCCTGAGCTGGGCCGTGGAGAACGGCATCCTGAACGGCGGCGGCGACGGCCGGTTGGCCCCCCAGGACCAGGCTACCCGGGCGCAGGCGGCACAGATGCTGAAAAATTTTATTGAACATCAGGAGGAAGATTTTTGAAAAAGCTTGCGATTCTTTTTGCGCTGGCCCTCTGCGCGGCGCTGGCGGGCTGTAACCAGTCCGCCCCGCCCCAGGCCAGCGAACCCCCGCTGGAGCTCTCCGGCACGGTAAGCGCTCCCCCCGTGGAGGGCCCCGCCGAACCGACGCCCCCAGCCGTCGGGCAGGTGGCTATGGTGTATATCGGCACCAAGGCCGACGGCTTCACCGACTATCCCATAACTTACGACGGGGACCTGACCCCGGAGAAGCTGATCCAGGGCATCGCCGACCTGACCGGCTGGGACTTAACCCTCACGGAGGAGGTCACCAGCGGCAAGGGCGGTATGAGCGTGTGCCTGTCCAGCGAATCGTCCCTGTTTACTGGCCCGCCCGACCCGCAGAGAGAGGAATTTCATATGTACGACGTGGGCCAGCTCGCGGAGACGATTTTGGACAGTATCCAGAAAACCTTGCAGGAGGGCTTCACCCTGGAGGGCGGCGACCCGGACGCGCTGGATATCTGGTACTACATGGAGGGGAATCAGCCTCTGGAGCTTCCCATCCTGGGCCTCTCCTGGCCCATTGACCAGCCCTATCACTGGGCGGGAGCGGAAAGCAAGTAGCGCTTATCATATAGCAGAAAATACGAAGCGCGGGCCGTTTGTCACATCGGAGACAAATGGCCCGTGCTTTGAAATTTGCCCTTGACAAAAGCTCTCTGAGGACAACGCTTTAGGGAAACTTTCTGATGAACAGTTTGCTTTTCTGACTTCCTGCTATGATGAAGAAAAAAAGACGCTGACCCGGAGGATTGCGGAGCTGACACAGGAAATTGACAACGCCACCGAGCGCAGCGCGGACGTGAAAAGGTTTGTCGCACTGGTACGCAGATACACAGCGATTGAAGAACTGACCTACGAAAACGTCCATAAATTTATTGACCGTATTCTTATTCACGAACTGGATAAGGAAACGAACACCCGCAAAATCGAAATCTTTTATAGCTTTGTCGGCAGAGTTGATACAGGCGACAAGCCTACCGAAAGTATCTCCTATTTCAGACAGATAGGAGCCGACGTAAAGAGTTATGCTATCTAACATACATCAAAAAGAGGTAAGATAACGCCCTCTGCAAAAAAGGTTACGTTATCTTACCTCAACAAACAGAACGCCGCTGTAACCATCGTCCACCCGCTCGGAAACCAGTTCAATGTCCGGGTGAGCCGCCACAAAATCCTCAATGAGCTTCTTCTGATTGGCAATGCTGTCACTCTCCACACTTCGGTCAGCGGAATAGGAGAGGCGCAGATAAGCGTCGCCCTTGTACTTAGGCATAAAAAAGTCACTCCTTTGCATCACGGACTTACCCCGCGATGTAACGAGTGGCTGGATTATCCCTATTTAGTTCTTTTTCCAGTCATAAGTATAACATACCCAGTCGGGCAAGTCAACACATTAAAGCACTAAATTAAAATCTGTTTCAAGCAGTCCTCCAGGGACACACCGTTATCAGCAAACTGCGCCCGGACGGTGAATTTGCCGCACTTGAAGCAGTAGGGATTTTTGATTTGCCGGAGAAATTCGGCAATCCGTTCTTCCTTGGGGAGCTTCGGGTCTACGGACACATCCCGAATGTCAGCCAGGGGAATACCAGCAGGAGAAAGAGACTGTTCCATGATCGCGCCCCCTTTCAACGCTTGAAGCGGTAGGGCAGCTCCGCGCCTCCGCCGTTGTACTTGTCCAGGATGATACGGGCGAAGCGCAGGCCAACATCCGTCTCAATGCGGCCCAGGCGGATAATCTCATCCGGGCTGACAAGGGACATTCGCCGGATAAAGGTCCGGTCGTGCAGTTCTGTCTCATAGGTCTTGATGAACAGGGCCATGCCGGAGAGCATAGAGGCTTTCAGAGAATTGGGGGTTCCCAGCCACGCTCCAGCCAGCAGGGACAGCATACGGGTAAAGCCCTCGCCACCGAGAAGCTGATAGGTATTGATGAGGGTACGAACGGGTGCGATCTCAAAGGGTTCGCCGGTCGGCTCCGTCAACGCCCAGGTAAAACCAACTTCTTCCGCCAGACGTTTGACCTCCGTAACCTTCGCGTCCGTACCAGCCTCCACCAGAGCCTTGGTGTACTGGCGCGGGGTCAGAGGGGCCTTGTCTGTGTCCAATTTGGCGTACATATCCGCTTCTTCCTCATAGGTCATGCCGGTGTGGACGATACAAGGGCCGATCACATCGCCGCCGCCCGCCATCTGGCGCATCGCGGCGATTCGGTTCTGTCCGTCCACCACATTGAATTTGCCGTCCCGGAAGCTGACCATCACAGGAGTGAGCTTCCGGTCATTCCACCCCCGGACGATCTCATCCACCCGCTGTTGTTTCACTGTCCGCTGGTAGGGCAGGCCGGAGGTCAACTGGCTGGTGGAGAGGGTGCGAATAGAGCCGGGGTTGCTGTACTCCACTTCGGCGGGTGGGAAAAGGCTCTGCTGCGCCGTCTTGGGCGGGCTGTGCTTTCTTTGAAGTGACCCCAAGAAGTTAGACAAAGAATGCCAATAGAAATTGTTCAAGCAACCGAAAGGGCTTGTTGTCTGTGCAAGGCAGGCGGCAAGCCCTTCAGCTTTGCCTTGATACGGCGGTTGTTGTAGTAATCCAAGTAAGCAAAGTGTTCCATTTTGGCCTACCGCGGCGCCCGGAAGATCTACATCACCGACCTCTTCGAGCCCTGCGCCAAATCCCTGGTGTCCGACATCAACGAGAATTTTGCCCCCGTGGCCGAGTTTGTCCCCCACGGCGATTTCTCCAAGCTGGCCGCCTGCAACGTGGTCCTCAATGCCAGCGGCATCGGCATGGGCCAGCACATCGGCGAGACCCCCTTGCCCAAGGAGTACATCCAGCCCAGCCAGTTTTTCTTCGACGCCTGCTACAACCCGGAGCGTACCCAGTTCCTCATGGACGCGGAGGAGAAAGGCTGCAAGGTGCTCAACGGCCTGGGCATGTCCCTGTATCAAGGCGCGGCCCAGATCGAGCTGTGGTCCGGCAAAAAGCCCCCGGTGGACGCCATGCGCCGGGAGCTGCTGAAGATCGTCGCTGAGCAGACCCAACACGAAAATGCGCACGCTTCGAATCTTGGGAGAATTGGTGTCAACGCTCGATGCCAGGGATCAGGAAAAACTGGTATCCTACGGAGAATTTCTGGATGTACAAAGCCAAAAGAAAAGAGGGATCTCTGTGGAACACCCCTACCAACGCGAATAAAGGAAAGGAATTGTTATGGCGTCAACCAGAAAGCGAACAACCAAAGACGGACAAATCTTCTATGAAATCCGGGTCAGCCGTGGGCGGGGAAAGTCTTATCTGACCACCCGCTGGTATCCTCCGGAGGGCTGGGGACAGAAAGCCATTGAGCGGGCTCTGGCAAAAGAGGCCTCGGAATTTGAGCGCCGCTGCCGTGAGGGCGAGATTGTCAGCCGGGCGGAGCAAAAAGAAAGCGACCTCCAGCAGAAGCGGAAGGCCGCAAAAGTCCAGACGGTGCGTCAATACGGCGAAACAGTTTTCATGCCAGCCAAGAGCGTCACTATGAGTGAGAATAGCCGGTGTGCCTACCAGAGCAACCTTGACCATTGGATCTATCCAGCCTGTCAACGCCAATATGAAATTGTAAGAAAACGCCGAAGAAATTTTGTAGTTTTTCGGCGGGGGTGGGTAACAAAATCAGCAGCTGCCTTGCTCAAAAAGAGTGTTCACGATTTGCTGTTTCTGACGCATAAATTCTTTGCGTTCTTTCAGGCGGTAAGACTCACCCTTGATGTTGATAACGGTGCAGTGATGCAGTACACGATCCAGGATGGCGGAGGCGATGGTGACGTCGGCAAAGACCTCGTTCCACTGGGAGAAAGTCTTGTTGGAGGTAAAAACGGTAGACGTTTTTTCATACCGTCTGGCAATGAGCTGGAAAAAGAGATTTGCGCCCTGGATATCCATAGGGAGATAGCCGATTTCGTCAATGATGAGCATCCTGTACTTGGCCAGAACTTTGAGCTTGTCCGGCAGGCGGTTCTCAAAGTGGGCCTTTTTGAGCTGCTCAATAAGCTGGTGGCAGTTGATGTAGTAGGTGGAGAAACGGTGCTGTGCTGCCACCAGGCCCAGGGCGGAGGCCAAATGGGTCTTGCCCACGCCTGGCGGGCCGAGGAAAACCACATTCTCCCCGTTCTCCAGGAAGCGCATGGTGGCCAACTCATCGATTTGGCGTTTATCGATGGAGGGCTGGAAAGAGAAATCGAAGTCGTCCAGGGTCTTCTTAATGGGGAAGCCAGACATCTGGATCTGCTTCTCATAGGCCCGTTTCCGCTTGGATTTGGCTTCTTCTGAGAAAATGTGATCCAAAACCTCCACAATGTTGAGCTTGTCCGCCACCGCCCGTTCCAGGTAGTTGTCCAGAATCTCCAGGGTGTTTTTCATTTTAAGGGCTTCCAGGTTTTCCCTCAGCCTGTCCATAGTAAATTCAGTCATACAGCACCTCGTCATATCTGGATAAATCAGAGGGTTTCAAGGGGAAATCTATCACTTTGCCCTGTTCCAGCAGAATATTTTCTGCATCCATTGTCTGCTTCAACGTAAGCCTTCGGTAATGCTGAGGATTGACAACCATGTCCTTCCTTTGATACGATATTCGGTGCAGAGCGATCTGCTTGCCTTCATAGTAGGCCGCCAGCATACTGTCGAGGGCTACGACTGCCACATCTTTGCCGACATACTCCGCTGGCACGGAGTACTGATTGCCGGCGTAGGAGATGAGGCAGTCTTTTTGTACCCGCCTAAGGTTGATCTTGTCGATGATGTACTCTCTGGAGAGGGGACTCAACCCCTCCTTTTTCAGCCGCTCAAAAGGAACCTCGTTCGTGGTGGCATGAACTTTGCCATTGACCTTATTACACCAAGCCAAGGCTTGTCCATTCAAATCTGCCAGGCTGTTGTACTTGATCCCGACCATGAAGTTGTCCCGCACAAACTGCACCGTCCGCTCCACTTTTCCTTTCGTCTGGCCACGGTAGGGGCGGCACAGGATGGGCTTGAACCCGTAAAATCCCGCAAAGTCCTCAAACTGCCGGTTCAGAGTAGAGTCCTCCTGTTTCAGCAGCCGCTTAATGACCACCTGCTTCATGTTGTCGTACAGGATTTCCTCCGGGTACCCGCCAAAGTACCGGAATGCGTTCTGGTGACACCGAATCAGTGTGTTTGTGCTCATATCCGTTACAAATTCGATGTACCGCATCCGCGAGTACCCCAGTATCATGAGAAAACAGTACAGCTTCTTCCACTTCCCATCCTCGTACACCAGGTGATCCTCGAAGAATCCCCAGTCCATCTGCCCCTGCTTTCCCGGCATCGTCTCAAACCGCACTGTTGCTTTCTCATTCAAGTCCATCTTCCGGCTGCTCACATACGCCTTGACGATGCTGTAGCCTCCGTCGAATCCCATTTCCCGCAGCTTCTCCAGGATCCGCAGCGCCGAATACGGCGCTTCCTCCAGCCACTCGTCCACGATCTGCTTGTACGGATCCATCTTTGTTGGCTTCGGTTCGCTCAATGTGTACTCCGGCTTCTGCGGCGATTCCGCGTACCGCTTTGCCGTCCGCGGGTCCATGTGGTACTTCCGTCCCAGCTCCACATAGCTAAGTCCTTTCTGTCTGTCGCTTCGGATATCCATCCACTGTGCTCCTTTCATTTTCTGACTCCCTTTCCGGGCTCTTTTTCGCCCTATTGGGAGTCTATCTTTTTTTCGCCTCCTCCGCCACAAAACTACATTTTTTCCTCGGCGTTTTTTTACATTTTATCACTGGCGCTGACAGTATTTTCCGAAAAATCCATAGTAGATAGTTGAGGGACAAAAAGGGGGGATACACCGATGGATGACAGCGCCATCATAGAACTGTTCTTCGCCCGGTCAGAGCAAGCGATCCGAGAATTGGATGACAAGTACGGCAAAGTCTGTTACAGCTTGTCCTACAATATTCTCAACAGCCGTCAGGACGCGGAGGAGTGTGTGAACGACGCCTACCTGGGCACTTGGGACACCATCCCACCGGCGCGGCCCAATCCGTTGCTGGCGTTCCTATGCCGGATTGTCCGTAATCTCTCCCTCATGCGGTATCGCGCAGACAGGGCGGTCAAGCGGGGGGGCGGGAGTTATACAGTGGCGTTCGAGGAACTGGAGGGCTGTCTGGCCTCGCCCCACACAGTAGAAGGGAACATAGAGGAACAGGAACTTGTCCGGCTGATCGAGGACTTTCTGGATACTCTATCCCCGGAGAACCGCGTTCTGCTTATGCGGCGGTACTGGTTTTCTGACAGCTATGGGGAGATCGCGATGCGGACAGGCTTATCGGAAAAGAATGTATCCGTCCGGCTAACCCGTATCCGAAAACAACTGCGGAACTATTTTGAAGAAAGAGGGGGTGTACGATGAACGCAGAACAGTTTTCCAGCGCGCTGGGAAAAGTCAACGACAAGTACATCATGGAAGCAATCACCTATGAGCGCAAAAAGAAAAGCGGCTGGCTGAAATGGGGTGCTATGGCGGCGTGTTTTGGCCTGATTGTCACAGTAGCTATGGCAGCATTACCGGGCCTTTTGAAAGGGCCGGGTGGAGTTGCGCCGCCTCCTAATCCCAATCTTGGGCCTGGGGTTAGCGATACAGTTCCCCAAAAAACAATTAACGTGGTGGATTTGTCTCAGAGTAATCCTGGAGAATTTGCAGGTGATATGTATCGACCGAAAGGGTTCAATGATAATATCGGTTCTGCCCTTGCTTTGAAAATAAGCATAACTGACGATATTAACTACAAGTATTCTGTGCTTGTTCGTACTCCTCTCGAATCAACGCTTGAACAGGTGCTAAATAACGCAAACAAAAGCCTGAATGTGACAATCAATGCCACTGATGCAATTTCTGTCAATATCTCCGGCGCCTTTGATGCCTACAACGGATACTATTACTTCTTGACAGCGGAACAGATTTTCGCCCTTGCAGAAAATGGAGCAAGGTGTTTTTACGTTGGTTCTGGTCAAGGAGATTATGAGGATATAAATTGGGATACCAAAGACGGTATCAGCACCTTTTGCGAATTGAACGGGGATATGTATATATTGGCAGGCGAAAGTATAGAGGCCCATCCCGATATTGGTGTCCTTCCTGACAAGGGCAGCGCCCCCACCGAATACCCCGACACCATCATTGTCCCAGGCTTCGACCTGGACGAACCCAGTGAACCTAATACACCTTAATGCTATCAGTAAATATTCGCGCTTAATAAAAGGAGATAACATTATGTTTGTTGGTCAAATACAGGCAGCTCCCTATATGGGCAAGATGGGCATTTCAGCAGTACGCGCAAATTTGCCCTTTGCTTCAATGCAAACCACTCCAACGCAATATGATCGTGTGGAAATAGGTACTCACGCACAAGCGGATACACGCTCCGGCATCTATAAGCCGAGTTCCGGCCAGATGCAGGCGATGGGAAGTCCCTCTTATACTTGGGCCGCTCCTGACAGCCGTTTGCAGGCGGAGCTTCTGCCTCCGTCGGAACAATCCTCTTACACCGAGGAGGACGCGCTCCTCAACCAATATATGAAGCAATCCCGCATTGACGGTTATTTTGATGGAGATACATTCGTGCGCACTTCCTCTGAACCTGTAAAGCTGATTTTGAAAAACGACATCTCAAAAGCGGATTTGGAAAAATTCCGTGGCGAGCTTGCCGAAAAAGGACTTGAAGCAGACATTGACTGGCAAGGTGTAAAGGAAGATTTTGTGCAAATCGGCGTCGGCTTCGATAACATTGAGCGGTTCGAGCAAAAGGCCGATTACCTCGCCTCCCGGTACGCGGTTTTGAAAGACCGTATCCAAACTCAATTTACAGGGGAACATCAAGAGGCGGAGCTGCAAAAGCTGGAGCAGATTTATACACAGGCAAAAGAGGAAATGGCGAACACCTACGCGGAAAGTATCGGCGGCTTTTTCGAGGACCTGGGGCAGTCCGGCGCGGCGGAAGATATGCGTAACAGCGTTTTGGCGCTGGTAGATCAAAAGGCCAATGCTTACACGGATTACATTGAAAAAAATGCGGACTATGTGAGCATTACCGATCCCGATAAACAGTGGCTCAAACATGACGACGCATATATGGCAGCCCAGCTTCGGCAAAGCGCCGGTACATCGTCCGCAGAAACGCAAAAGCAATCTGCCAATGAACAGGCCCCCTATGACGGAAACGATTTGTCATTTGCCGGTGTCTATGCAAAGACGCTTTTCCAACAACTGCAACGCCCAACCTGGAATGTCAATGAAAGTGATGTGGCCCTGGGCCAGCACCTTGCGGAGCAGTACAGCGCATTGAAAACCAGCGCCGGGAGCGCCGGTATCAGCGAAAAGCTGTCCAATATGCTTAATTCCTCCTTCGACCCGTTTATGGATCGGCTGATGGATTCGCTGGATGCTTTGATTGATAGCAACCGAAAATGGGCGGCGGAAAAGCCCTGGATGTCCGGCACAATCAGAACAGATTATATTGATCGGGAAAGTGTCTATCACTCTTTTCAAAACGCGATTTTCAAAGCGTAATATTACTTTTGCATACATTGATATTCCCTTTAAGAGCGGGACGGTTCTTGCCGTCCCGCTCTTTGTATAACAGATTGTGCGGAATTTGTCGATAAAATACGTCTCACCGTGAGACGCATTTAAGAAAAGTTGTCGTTTTTTATAACCTTTTGGGAAGTTTTGGGTGTTCCTGCGGATAATGAGCAAAAAGCAATTTCCAGGGATATTAAGGAGTAGAGGGACAAATTAGGAGTTTTGCTTATGAAAAGATTTGAACGATTTAACGAAATGATATTTGAATCTTACTGCATGAAATCTGTCCTCAACGCCATCAAAAAGGAACGAAATCGGAAGGACGCGCGGGGAGAAGTGGAGCAGTCCCTGTCCACGCTGACAGACGCAATGTTGTACGCCTTGTCAACAGAGGATAATGAGATGATCCAGGCGGAGAAGCCGCACCAAATTTTCTGCATTCATGGAGGAAACATCCCTATTTATGATCCAAAGCTGTCCTGTGCTTTGTCCCACTTGATGCCCGCAGACCGGGAAATCGTGTTGCTTTACTTTTTCAGAGAGCTGACAGACGAAAAAATTGCGCCGCTGGTACATATGAGCCGCCCAACCGTCTCCCGACGGCGAAAAGCCGCTACACGGCGGCTGCGTGAATTGATGGAGGACACATCATGAAATTAGTCCCTTTTGCCGTTATCCAAGAAGCCAAAAAATTTGACACCGAGGCTGTCGAATTTGTGTTTCGGCATTTTGCGGGCTTTATCGCAAGCAAATGCCAGAGGCACTACACGGACGAATACGGAAAAGAACGCTCCTATGTGGATGATGACCTCCGCTATCAGGCAGAAATCGCACTGTTCAGAGCTATCGCCGGTTTCCAATTCAGAGAACCGCCCGATGATTTTATGCCATAACATTTCCGTTTGGCAGGGGTGCGCCGTGCGCGGCAGGACGCATCCCTGCGGGCCGGAAATGGCCTTACCACTACAACTGAATAGGGCAATCAGATACATTCTGTATGCGCGGAGCCGGGCGGCGGGTACGCAGGGAGACTCCCCCGTGAAAGGAGGCAGGACATCGGGAGGACGGAGCGAACAAGGCCAGCGCCGCAAAGCAGCTATGGCACAGCAGCGGGCCACGAACCGCATACAGGCATGATGATACTTGCGTCGGCTATGCGTCACAGCGTAGGACGCCCCGCCACGGGAATGGGGGGAGGCACGAAAAATCCTATGGAGCGGCTTTGCCAGCCGCCGTCTGAACCTGCCTTTGCTTTATATCGTGAACAACAGAATACAGCACCGCCCGACGGTGCGAAATTTGTCGATAATGCGTCTCACCGTGAGACGCATTTTTCATTGGAAATACGTCTCACGGTGGGACACATTTCACAAAGGAGTGTGCTTGACAAATGGCAAATGCAATCCGAACGGCACAGCCGGGAATAAAGACGGAGATTAAGATCGGCAATACGACCTACATAGTAGGCGGGTATTTTGCCCCCCAGGGTGTCACCGTTTCAGAAAAAATAAAGCGTTTACTTGACAAGGAAACCAAGCGGAAAAAGCAGTAAAAACTTGTCGAAAATTTGACGTTTTCCTTGACATTTAGTATAATATAAGTGTCACAAGGACAAGAAATGGTGACTGCCGGATTGGAGGCTATGATGAACAGGCAGTATAATAACCAGGGCGAAAAATGGACGGCCCTTTATGTCCGGCTCTCCCGCGACGACGAGAACGAGGGGGACAGCAACAGCATCCAGAGGTCCCATGCTGCACAAGCGGATTAACGCCGCAGGGATAAAAGAAGGGAACCTCTGTCTGCGGGGAAAGTATATCACCGCCGTACCCGGCGAGGATACCGAAACTGTTGAATCAGCCGGTGCATAACCGGTGGGTAATCTTCCGCTGAACCCACCGGTCGAAATTATAGCAGGATAAAGGCAGGTGGTCGCTTACGCGCCCCCCTGCCAGCCACACCGCCCCGCAACGCGGGTCGGGGATTTTCCATAGGTGGTCGGTTTTACCCCCTGTTGGCTGTCCAAGGTGGTCGAAATGAAGAAAAACAAAGGGAAAACCGCCCTGTTTCAACCTTTTCCAAGGTGGCTGTGACTGGTGGTTTTCCAACAAAAAGGAGGAATTTTCCAATGAGCAAAAATACGCACATTTCGGTGGAACCAAACACACCCGCAGAAGTTAAGACGCGCATCCCCGTCTGGCTGTACCCGTCCACGCTGGAAGTGATGGACAGAGCTATGAAAATCGCGAACTCCAAAAGCCGCAGTGAGTATCTGGAGAAGGCCGCGCTGTTCTACGCCGGCTACGTCTCCGGTCAGGACGCCACAGCCTATCTGCCGCCCGCGCTGGCCTCCGTCCTGCGCGGCACGGTGCAGGATACGGAGTACCGGATCTGCCGTCTGCTGTTCAAGCTGGCGGTGGAGCAGGACATGGTGATGAATGTGCTGGCGGCGGGGATGGAGATTCCCGATGAGCAGCTCAAGGCGCTCCGTGGGCGGTGCGTCCAGGATGTGAAAAAGACCAGCGGCAGTATCTCTCTCGATGACGCCGTCCGCTATCAAAGGGGTGGCCTGTGATCATCCATCCCCCTCTCAGATTCTGCGCCGCAAAACAAAGAATAAAAGTCCTCGAAAAAAGTAGTAGCTATATTCCTCAAAGTGTGGTATGTGTTGGTGTTGCAAAGGAGGTAGCCGGAGATGAGAAAAACACTGGAAGATCTCTACTATGGTAACATCATACCCAAGACGGCTGTTATGAACTGCTCCTGCTGGAGATTGCCACCGGCCTGCGGCGGGGCGAGCTTCTGGCTCTCCAGTGGGACGATCTCAATTTCAAGACCGGGGCGCTGCGGGTGGAACGACAGGTTCATCGAGTCAAGGGTGGGTTGATCATCTCCCGGCCCAAAACCAAAGCCGCCAACCGGACGATCATTCTCCCCGCTCCGCTCCTGAGCGTCTTGAAGGAATACCGACAACAGGTACACTCCCACTGGCTGTTCCCCTCACCCAGGAAAGATGACCTGCCCTTAGACCCCGCCTCTGTCCGCAAACACCTGACCACCATTCTGGAGAGGGCAGGGTGCAAACACATCCGCTTCCACGACCTCCGCCATCTGTTCGCCACCATGTCCCTGGAGCATGGGATGGATGTCAAGACCCTCTCTACGGTGATCGGGCATGTGTCCAGCAGCACCACGTTGAACATCTACGCCCACGTCACCGATGAGATGCGGCAGACAGCGGCACGCAAAATCGACCGGGGAATCGGCAAGGCCGAGTTTACGGCAGAAACAGAATCCGCCGCAAAGAAATCCGCTCCCAGCACATTCCGGCCTTACAAGGGCCAGCGGCGCAAGGCAGGAACCGGGTGCGTCACTCAGATCAACGACCATCTGTGGGAGGGCCGCTACTCCCCAGTCTGGCCGGATGGCAAGAAGCATCCCAGAAATGTTTACACCAAGACCAGAGAGGAATGTGAGCAATTGCTGGCGGAGATGATCCTCCAGATGAAAGCGGAGATCGCCGCTGAAAAGGAGAGGCTGAGGTTGGAAAAGCAAGTTAGCTGATATATGCCGAGGGACTCTGGAGCGCAAAATCCAGAGTCCCTCGATTTTTCTCTGTCTGTGGGCAGATATGTGGTCAGACCAAAAGCGGCAAATTGAAATACGCAGTAAAAGTACTGAATATTGGAAATTTCCCGGGTGTTTGCAGAAGAATCCGCCCCATTGATGATGGTATTATTTCGGCATGGGCACGTCTCTCCGTCCTTACCAACTAACAAGAAGCTGTTATTGCTTGTCGTTGGTTGTTGTGCCTTATAGACCCAAATCCCTTGTGCTACAAGGCTTACCGCAAACTCTTCCCGCTTCCTGTTGTCCCTTAGTGTCTGTTAAAAAAGCTGATATTTGGTGCCCGTGTCGGTTTTGTGTCGGTTTCTGCATAGAGTTACACTGCCTGACCTCATCCCTACATTCGTCATATTGTGGTCCTTCCTGGGTAGAACAGGACTGCTTTTTTCATACGCCACCTGTCTGGCGTGAAAAACTTGCTTCTTAGAGGGTAGTGGGCTTACTGCTCAGAACGGGCCAGGGGGACAAACTCAAGTTTGAGCTGCATCCCCAGGCCAGCGGCCAGACGTTTGAGCGTTCGCAAGGATGGGTTTGCTGTCCCATTCTCCAGCCTGCTGATGTCAGCCTGAGCAATACCGGTCGTCTCGGCCAGTTGCTTTTGTGTTAGGGCTTTTTCCTCCCGGCCTTCGATGATTGCCATAGTAATCTGCCGCTCAGGCTCCAGCGCCTCCCATTCGGCCCGGAATGCAGGATCTTTCAACTGTTCATTGAGCGTATCACGAAAATTCTTCCCCATAGCTTATTCCTCCTTCGCTGCCGCCTTGCGATGATAATCAGCGCGATACCGCTTCGCTCGGTCTATTTCCCCAGGCGGGGTCTTGGGTGTCTTCTTCACAAAACCGTTGGTCAGAATCACTTTCTGCCCGACCACGAAAAAATACAGAATACGGGTAATATCGGACCCCAACTTCGTCCTGATCTCGAAAATTCCGTCGCCGAGCGGTTTTGAATAGGGCTCCCGCAAACTGGGGCCCAGCGCCTCAAGGTATGTCAGAGTTGAGAATATCTTGGCCTGCATCTTGTAATCTTGGGCAAGTATGAATTCCTCTGCCGGTTTGCTTCCAGCCTCCAGTTCATAGTATTCCACATCGTAACTCATACACTCACCAACTCTCTACTGCCATTATTGTATGTGATTTATCACATAATGTCAACTCTATTTATCATAGATTCGGAATTTGCGAATGCACTTAATCAGGGTAATACATAGCTCCTGGTATAAGTCCTCGTCAAAAACACCATAACGGATTGACTCTTTCAGAAGAAGGGGCTTATAGAGCATTAAAATATTCTCCTCCGCCTCTTTGCTGCCATCTTTGGCTTGGAGCAAAAAGTTCTTAAAATTCATTCCTTCCCTCCCAAATTTCGGTGTATCTTTTGAACCACCCGGTAATATGCGGCCGAGACCCCTTTGTACCGCAGACCCAGCTTTTGGGCCAGTTCGCCATAGCTACACTCCTCCACAACACGGGCAAACAGAATCGTCTGCTCTGATTCCTTCAGCCCGTCAATGGCTTTCAGTAGGGCCACGCTCTCCAGGCACATAAGCACAGGAAGTTGTTCCGACAAATCCAATTGACACGCTGAGCTCCACCCCGCTTAACATCCCAACCGCCTTTACTGTTGTGGACAACATGATGAGTTCTCCTTGCCATGTTCTTACCCCTTGTGCGCTTTTGGACAACAGATAGCGCACCCGTCCGCATCGCTGTAGTATCGCTTGCCAGCTTGAACAGCTTCCGTTTCGCTGGAGAACTCACCGAGATATGTCTTGTTGGCAATCTTCAGCTGCTGCGCATGTTCTTCGGTGTGAACTTCATGGTGAAGTCCGGGATTGCGAGTTTTGTTGTTGTTGATATAGTACTTTTTCATAAAATTTTCCTTTCTAATAAAATTCTAATGCAAAATCTGATAAGATGCAAAGTACCTATTGCATCTTAGGGCAAAATCTGCTATGCTTCTCATGGTTGATGTGTAGGATTAGCATAGCGGATTCTACACGGGAAACGCATTGAACCGCTGTTGGCAGCAGCTTTTCAATGCGTTTTTCTTTGAACATCCAAGGCAACCACCCCCTTAACCTACAGCGGCGAATAGCCGCAACATCCGAAGTTCATAGTCCTTGTAATGGATACCGCCATAATTTAGCCACTTGTTGTAGTAGTTCAAGGCATACTTGGCAGCCTCGTAGCTAATCTCGAAGATATCCGCTATGCCCTGGGCATCGTCGAGCTTCAGTTTATGAATGAGAGCGGGAGGTGCCAGAGCGTACTTGGCAAAGAACTTGACTTCCTTTTCCGCTAACTCGCTGTCCTCTGAATGATCCAAGACAATGTGGCCGATCTCGTGCATCATCGTATTGTTAATCCGCCCGTAATCGTGCTCATCATCGTCGTTGTAGAAAATATACCACTCTCCCTCCTCCTTCTCTGCCGAAAAACCATCCAAGCTCTTCTTACGCATTAGCTGTTGGACACGTTCTGGGTACACAGAGTAGGGGATTACTTTGACCCCCATCTTTTGGGCAATTTCAAAACCGCTGATGGTGTCAACGCCAATATGAAATTGTAAGAAAACGCCGAAGAAATTTTGTAGTTTTTCGGCGGGGGTGGGTAACAAAATCAGCAGCTGCCTTGCTCAAAAAGAGTGTTCACGATTTGCTGTTTCTGACGCATAAATTCTTTGCGTTCTTTCAGGCGGTAAGACTCACCCTTGATGTTGATAACGGTGCAGTGATGCAGTACACGATCCAGGATGGCGGAGGCGATGGTGACGTCGGCAAAGACCTCGTTCCACTGGGAGAAAGTCTTGTTGGAGGTAAAAACGGTAGACGTTTTTTCATACCGTCTGGCAATGAGCTGGAAAAAGAGATTTGCGCCCTGGATATCCATAGGGAGATAGCCGATTTCGTCAATGATGAGCATCCTGTACTTGGCCAGAACTTTGA
Source organism: Firmicutes bacterium ASF500 (assembly GCA_000492175.2). Lineage (NCBI taxonomy): Bacteria > Bacillati > Bacillota > Firmicutes bacterium ASF500. The sequence continues at coordinate 2,057,971 of CP097573.1, forward strand.
GCTTGTCCGGCAGGCGGTTCTCAAAGTGGGCCTTTTTGAGCTGCTCAATAAGCTGGTGGCAGTTGATGTAGTAGGTGGAGAAACGGTGCTGTGCTGCCACCAGGCCCAGGGCGGAGGCCAAATGGGTCTTGCCCACGCCTGGCGGGCCGAGGAAAACCACATTCTCCCCGTTCTCCAGGAAGCGCATGGTGGCCAACTCATCGATTTGGCGTTTATCGATGGAGGGCTGGAAAGAGAAATCGAAGTCGTCCAGGGTCTTCTTAATGGGGAAGCCAGACATCTGGATCTGCTTCTCATAGGCCCGTTTCCGCTTGGATTTGGCTTCTTCTGAGAAAATGTGATCCAAAACCTCCACAATGTTGAGCTTGTCCGCCACCGCCCGTTCCAGGTAGTTGTCCAGAATCTCCAGGGTGTTTTTCATTTTAAGGGCTTCCAGGTTTTCCCTCAGCCTGTCCATAGTAAATTCAGTCATACAGCACCTCGTCATATCTGGATAAATCAGAGGGTTTCAAGGGGAAATCTATCACTTTGCCCTGTTCCAGCAGAATATTTTCTGCATCCATTGTCTGCTTCAACGTAAGCCTTCGGTAATGCTGAGGATTGACAACCATGTCCTTCCTTTGATACGATATTCGGTGCAGAGCGATCTGCTTGCCTTCATAGTAGGCCGCCAGCATACTGTCGAGGGCTACGACTGCCACATCTTTGCCGACATACTCCGCTGGCACGGAGTACTGATTGCCGGCGTAGGAGATGAGGCAGTCTTTTTGTACCCGCCTAAGGTTGATCTTGTCGATGATGTACTCTCTGGAGAGGGGACTCAACCCCTCCTTTTTCAGCCGCTCAAAAGGAACCTCGTTCGTGGTGGCATGAACTTTGCCATTGACCTTATTACACCAAGCCAAGGCTTGTCCATTCAAATCTGCCAGGCTGTTGTACTTGATCCCGACCATGAAGTTGTCCCGCACAAACTGCACCGTCCGCTCCACTTTTCCTTTCGTCTGGCCACGGTAGGGGCGGCACAGGATGGGCTTGAACCCGTAAAATCCCGCAAAGTCCTCAAACTGCCGGTTCAGAGTAGAGTCCTCCTGTTTCAGCAGCCGCTTAATGACCACCTGCTTCATGTTGTCGTACAGGATTTCCTCCGGGTACCCGCCAAAGTACCGGAATGCGTTCTGGTGACACCGAATCAGTGTGTTTGTGCTCATATCCGTTACAAATTCGATGTACCGCATCCGCGAGTACCCCAGTATCATGAGAAAACAGTACAGCTTCTTCCACTTCCCATCCTCGTACACCAGGTGATCCTCGAAGAATCCCCAGTCCATCTGCCCCTGCTTTCCCGGCATCGTCTCAAACCGCACTGTTGCTTTCTCATTCAAGTCCATCTTCCGGCTGCTCACATACGCCTTGACGATGCTGTAGCCTCCGTCGAATCCCATTTCCCGCAGCTTCTCCAGGATCCGCAGCGCCGAATACGGCGCTTCCTCCAGCCACTCGTCCACGATCTGCTTGTACGGATCCATCTTTGTTGGCTTCGGTTCGCTCAATGTGTACTCCGGCTTCTGCGGCGATTCCGCGTACCGCTTTGCCGTCCGCGGGTCCATGTGGTACTTCCGTCCCAGCTCCACATAGCTAAGTCCTTTCTGTCTGTCGCTTCGGATATCCATCCACTGTGCTCCTTTCATTTTCTGACTCCCTTTCCGGGCTCTTTTTCGCCCTATTGGGAGTCTATCTTTTTTTCGCCTCCTCCGCCACAAAACTACATTTTTTCCTCGGCGTTTTTTTACATTTTATCACTGGCGCTGACAGTGCCCAGGGGGAGCATTTTCCCAAAGCCCAGCTTGGGAGTACACTCGACCTCCACTTTCGTCCGCTGCTCGTTTGGCGTGAATTTCCAGGTCATGGTGAGCGTGCGCGGGGATGTTGCCTGGGTATTGGGGTTCATGATGTCATCTAAGATCTTTGCCATACTGTAATCGGCGATTTCCATGAAAGCACCCCTGTCCATTTCAAGGATCGATTTCATGTGCATTGAGCCGATGTTCAAGGTTTCCATGCTGTTCACCTCCTTTCCTGGGATGGCATTAGGTCATCTGCTCCAGCGTGGTTTCCAGTGCCTTTCGGATTCCGCCCCGCAGTCTTTGGGCCTTATCTCTGTCTGCGGCCTCGATCCGGCGCAGAGTTTCCTGCATCTTCGCATAGGTCTCCTGCCAGCCCTTGAACAGTACCATGAGGGTGGTTGTATCGGGATCAGCCTTGGACAGCTGCTTTTCAAGAGCCTGCATTCGCTCTGCGTTCTCGGCCTTGATGCGCTCCACCGCCTCGGCGGTCAGGGCGTCCTTTTCCTCTTGGGTGAGTTCCCGGACCTCCGGCCCCTTGGCCTTCAGGTCAGCCAGCTCCTTTTGTGCGGCCTCCAGGGACTCCTCAGCGGCCTTGCGCTTTTCCTCGGCCTTCTCCTTGGCATCCTTGGCCTTGTCCACCTTCTCTGTCATCTCGGCGATGGCGGCCTGACGGGCGGCCTCTACCGCCGCCGTGTCCGCCTCGGCGGGCCGGTTGCGAAGCTCCTCCAGTTCCTGCGTCAGGCGGGCGTGTTCCCCCTCGGCGGCTTGTGCGGAGGTGTTGGCCTCACTCAGAGCATCCTGGAGCCGCTGGGCCTTCTCCCTCTGCTTATCAAGGGCCTCCTGGGCTTCTCGTGCCTTCCTGTTGGCCTCGGTCGTTTCCACATCGGCAGCGGTCAGCTTGGCCTTGTAGACTTGGGCCTGATCGGCGAGTTCCTCCCGGAGCCGCTCCGTTTCCTGTCGCAGTCCGCGGGCCTCATCCTCGGCGGCAGCGGCCTTTTCCTCGGCCTCGTCCCTCGCCTTGAGCGCCTCGTTCAACTCCCGGACGCTCATGTGCTCCACATCATTCTCAAGCACGAACTTCTCCCGCTCGTCCTCGTCCGGGATCACCAGGAGGCTCAACGCCTGGGAGAATGTCAAACGCCCAAACGTCTGGGATTTTGCCTCACCGCCGAACAAGCTCTGCTGGTCGCTCCCATACTCGCGGAACACCCGCATGAGGTTCTGGGCCTGAGAGGGAGAGTAGTCCACCTCGTTTCTCAGATACTCGCCCCAGCTCCCGTGAGGCAGTTTGGACTTGGCCTCCGTCAGCCGCCGCCCAACCTCAATAGAGGCGTTGAGCACCATCCTGCCGGTCTGCGACTTGATTGTGCGGATCTCCGCCGCCAGGATGTCAGGCGTTTTGCCGGAGTCCACAGGAGGGCCGCCCACCCCAAAGTCCTGACTGAGGAGCCGGCCCTCGGTTACTTCCATTTCGCTCATGCTGCTGCTCCTTTCTTCCTGGGCAACTTGGGATTGCCCTTTTTGTCGCGCCTGCTGCCCTTTTCCATCCAATCCAGCCAGGTATCCAGGAACTCCCGGTAGACCTCCCGCGGATCGGGGGCAAAGCGGCCCTTGGTCGTGTGTATACCTTCGTTTTTGAACCCGTGGATCTGCATCAGCTTGTTCCCGTTCATTTCAATGGTCAGCCACGGCTCGTCCGGTTTTTTGACCTTCCGCATAAAAAGGATGGTCGTTTTCCCTTGGATGTGCCGGTCGGCGTAGCCGCCCACACAATGCTGGAGTTTCCGGGCTTCAGCCAAAATTTCATCCTTTCCGAGGGGTGCCCGGATTACATAGCCATCCATAGTGAAGCCATACTTCTTCTCCAGCTTCTGGCGGCGCTCCTCGTACTTTTCTTCAGCCAGACGTACCTGGCGGTCGTGTTTGGCCTGTGCCTCTTTCCACCGGCGCTCACATTCCTGCCGCTGGGCCGCCCGTTCCCGCTCCAGTTGGGCCCGATGCTGCCCAGTTGCGTTATCGTGAGCCGTCCCCAGGTTCCGGGGGAGCAGAACGTTCTCCCGGTGGAGCTGGTAGCCCATGGCCTCGGCGGCGGTGAGGTAGTCCTCCCAAAACCGCAGGGCCGAGCTAAGACTGCTCATGCCGCCATACTGGGCACATCCCACATAGCCGTCTAGGTATCGGATCAGCTTTTCCAGGGGGATATTCCACTTCTTTGCCGCACGGACGGTTCTCTGAATATCAACGCCCCTGGATATCCACTCCGCGCACCGCATCAGCGGAATGCGACCCTTCAGACGCTTATGCAGTTCCAGAATCCGAATATCGCGGTTCGTGCTGAGGAACGTCTTCATGTCCTGGCGGTTGATGCCGAAGGCTTTCGCCGGGTTCGGCTCATCCCAATTGATGACCGAGGCGTGCTTTACTCCCCGGTCCACTAAGTCCGTGACAACATCCTTCATTCCGGCTTTCATCAACATCTCAATCTGCCGGGGGTAAAAACAGCAGGCGGTCAGGAACTCCAGGAGCCGGCTGCCACTCAGGTTGAAATCTGCCGCACAGCAGTAGCGGAAAGGGCTCTCTTTGATCTCATCCAGCCCAATCACATCGTAACCGATGCCGTAGTCCGCATTCGCGGAGAATGGAGCGTGTATGTTCCAGCGCCCCTTGGTTAGCGGCCTGTCCTGCTTTTCGATGTGTCCGAAAGGGCTGTTCCCGTACCAGCCGCGAGTAGTCGCCTCGGCCAGTCCTGGCCGGAAGCGATACACTCCCACCAGCTTATATGTAGGATCTCCTGCCAAGTCATAGCCTGCCGTATAGTGCTTACCGCAGTCATAGGCTCTGGCCCACAACGCTCCCCGGTACCATCGAAGGACTACCGCTCGCCGATAGCTGGAAAGGTTTTCCCGCTTGCCGGTGTATCGCAGTTCCTTCACAATGGCTGGCTTTCCGCAGAAGGGGCACTCCACATGGGGCTTTGCGGATTCACACCACCGATTTCTTGGTTCCCGCTGGTGGGGCTCCCACATGACCGCCAGGAAGTTCCGCTCCGGCGTGGTCACCCTCATATCCTCGACGCCCACCGTCGTGTGCTCATGGCAGCAGGTAGTCCAGACCTCATTGGTGCAGGAGCGGCGGAAGATGTACGCGGGGAACAGGGCGTTGATCGCGTCCCGCTCCGCTTGGTTCAAAGGCGGTGCCTTGCCGGAGAACCGCTCAGCTTTTTCTTGGCTCGTCACCTCTCGCGCCCCCTTACAGGAAGTCCTCAAGATTGAGGATCTTCGGGCCGGTGCTGGCTATCGGCGCCGCGGCCGTAGCCTCGGTCTCCACGTCGGCGCAGAGGTTGACTGTCATGTGGAACTTCACGTCGGCGCCGGGGAAGTAGAATCTCACCGCCCGGCGGAACGCCTCCAGGTCGGAGATCGCGCTCCCGCAGCCCTTGGCCACCGTCTTCATGCAGTCGGAGAAGGTACCTCCCTGGACCACCGCCTGGGCAAACTCCGCACGCCATCCTTTAGGAAGGGCTTTCCCGCAACCATGTGCTTGCTGCGGAGGCTGGTGATCTGCTTGGCCTGGAGCCGATAGTCGTGGAGGATGTCCAATGCGTCCTCCGAGGTCTTGGCGCCTTCTTCAGACAGGGCAAAAAGGATGTTCACTGCCGCCTGGCAGATTTCCTGTCCTTTGCCCTCGACGGTGGCCCGGATGTCTCCCAAACCGGTGATGATCTCATCCATCGTGAGGGTGGTCACTTTATCAACCACGCATTCTCCCTCCCATCTTGATCTCATACTTGAGGGCGGTGCGCTGGTAGTCGCTGACCATCTGCGGCAACATGGCGGCAAGGGCAATCGGGGGAATGTTCAGCGCCTCGCTGACCTGATAGGTCAGGGCCGTCCAGTTGAACATGATGTCTGCGGAATTCCCGGAAATCTCCACCTCGGACTGGTCTCCGGCGGTCCTAATCAGGAGAGTGCCACCTCTAACGCTTCTGTTCATTTCTTAGTACCGTCCTTTCTTCAGCTCGCGGAGCTCGGCGATCCAGTCCAGCAGCGTCCGCTTGCTAGTGTAGTAGATTGCCGGGAGCAGGAGGAGCAGGTACTCCCCGCCAACAGCCTCATAGCCTCGCTCAATCCGGGCCGTTTCCTTGCCCCACGCAAATGCGAGGGCGGTAACCAGGAGCACAATGGTCGCCTCGAATATCACCTAGGCCAGGCTCCGTCTGGATCTCATATGTAAATCTCATCCCTTTCATTTTGTTCGCTTGGGATCAATGCGCCTGATGCCTCCAACGGCAGGAACGGTATTCTCGGCTGGCCGGGGAGTTCCCAGCCGTAAAAGTTCCAGGACATCGTCCAAGTTAATGAGCGCCTTACTCCCTGCCCATACCACGGGGAAAGCCCCCTGCTTAGTCAGCCGACGAACACAGCTCTCTGTCAGGTCAGTCTCTGGATCAATCCTTTTGACCTCCTCCACAATCTTAGCCGCTGTCCGCATCCGAGGGATACGCTCTACACCATCCATCATTTCACCACCTTTCGCCGCGAAGGGCGTTTTCATGCGCTGGACTGGTCAACATCCCGCGCCGATTGATCGGTCAGCATCTCGTCCACCGTGCGACCGTTCGTTCTCGTCAGACAATCCCTTGACATAACCAAGTACAAATATGCGCTGTTCGGTCGTTAATGCGGAAAATAACTTAATAAGTTTGAGGCGCCGTTCTACCGCCCGACACAAAACTTGCTCTACTTTGTCCTCAAGAGAAAGCCCACATTCTTTCGCAACTGCGTCCACTGCAGCAAGTAAATCGGAATCAACACACATATAGAGCCGACCTTTTTTATCGGATTTCAAGTGCATGGTGTTCCCCCTCTCTACCGCCTGGAGCGGCTTTTTATGTGCTGTGCTGGTTTTCATCAATAATTTCAGACACAGAAACACCTAATCCGGCTGCCAGCTTTCCAGCAGTTCTTGGTTCGCAACTACCCCGAAGAACAATAGTGCTGATGTTTTGCCTGGAAATACCACACTTTTCCGAATAGACCGTTTTGGTCCAGCCGTACTCTGCCAGCAATGCCTCAATTTTGCTCCTGCTGATTTTCACTAAATTCACCTCCGTATTATCAGATACTTTTGTCGCTAACCGAGTGGATTATAGCAGATAGTTTTATTGCTGTCAAGAATGTTTTAGAAATTTTTGTTGCTGAATAGAAAGTAATGTGTTATACTGGCCTCAAGGGGGTGTCTGTATGACTGTAGGGGATCGGATAAAGAAAATAAGAATCGAAAAAGGCTTAACACAACGCGAAGTTAGCGCCAGATGCCATATTGCAGAACCCACAATTCGAAAGTATGAATCGGGCCGATTAAACCCCAAATTTGAAACAATGGATAAAATTGCCTCAGCATTAGAAGTGCCTGTTACTGCATTAATGGGCTATACGTTTACCGGAATGGTAGACGGTAAGGATGTTTATGAAGTACCAAGAGATGTTGTTGATGTTGTTGTGGACAAAAAAAAGCCCACCCCCGTTTCCGGAGATGGACTGAATGATGAGCAGATGGAACTTATCAAGCTTTTTGATGCGGCTCCGGCTGCGTTTCGTGCTGCAGCTCTTGCGTTGCTAAGATCTGCTGAAGCGCAGAATGAAGCTCAGGGTGAAGCTTCAAAAGCCGAATGAATTCTTCCAGTTCGGGATTCATGGCAGTGATCCTTTCCACCCTGGCGCCAGGATATGTATTCGCGCATAATGGGTTATATCATACTTTTTGGGTGAAATCTATCGTAAGTTGTCAATATATACCGCAAAAATAAAAAACCGCCCTCGGTGCTACCAACATCGAGGACGGCTATAAGGGCAGTAAGTTTTGACCGGCCTACTGCCCTCCTATTATACAAAAAACAGGAGGAAAAATCAATGGCAACCGTAGAAAAACGCGGGAAGGGTTACCGCATCACCGTGGCTGCTGGCATAGACCTCAACGGCAAGCAGATCCGCCACCGGCTGAATTGGACGCCTGACGAGAAGCTGACACCCCGCCAAGTGGAAAAAGAACTGAACCGGCAGGTCGCCCGCTTTGAGGAGCAGGTCAAGACTGGCTCTATCGCTGCAGAGGGAAACATCCGGTTTGCGGACTTTGCCGAGAGATACATGACTGACTATGGGCGGCCCAACTTAAAGCCCACTACCCTATCTAACTACCAGCGCAACCTCGTCCGCATCAATCAGGCCATCGGTCACATACGTCTGAAAGATTTAACCACATTCCACATTCAGGCATTTTACCGCAACCTCCAGGAGGATGGCATCCGCAACAGAGAAGTGGCCATCTGTAAGGCCGACCTCCGGGAGCTTATTGGCACACAGCGCGGAGCCATGACCGCATTTTCTGCCCGTGCCGGAGTCAGCCGGGCCACTATCAAATACGCCATTGACGGCAAGCCCATCAACCGCGCCTCCGCCGATGCTATAGCGGTGGCCCTGGGTACGAAAACCGACAAGCTCTTTGACGTGGTCGATCACAGGGAGCCTTTGGCCCCCGCCACCATCCACTCTTATCACCGCACGATCTCCTCCATCTTGGAGAAGGCCGTCAAATGGCATTGCATCCCCACGAACCCCGCAGAGGGAGCCGAGCTGCCCTCCCTGGCTGGGCACAAGGCCCGGTACCTGGACGAGCCGGATGCAAAGAAAATGCTCCAGTTGCTCCAGGAGGAGCCGATTAAGTGGAGGGCACCCATCACCTTTGACCTGCTCTCCGGTCTGCGCCGGTCGGAGCTTCTGGGCCTGCGCTGGCAGGATGTAGACCTGGATACCGGCGTAATCCACATCGTCCAGACCTCAAACTATGTATCCGGCACTGGCGTATACGTTAGCACCCCTAAGACCGAGGATTCAGACCGCTATCTGAAGGTGTCCCGGACGGCCATTCTCATGCTACTGGAGTACAAGGCTTGGCAGGATGACATGAGGGCGAAGGTAGGGGACGCCTGGGAGGGAACTGCTGAGGATGACCGCATCTTTACAAACGAGGTGGGGCGGCCCATGTTCCCCACATCCTTGACACAGTGGATGGGGAAATTCATCAAGCGCAGCGGCCTTCCTCCGGCCTGTGTCCATTCGCTCAGGCATACCTACGCCAGCCTTCTGATCGCAGAGGGTACGCCCCTGGTGGTCGTTTCAAACAACTTAGGCCATGCCCAGGTGAGTACTACCAACGACATCTATTCCCACGTTGTAGCCTCGGCAGAAGCAAAGGCCGCTCAGGTGACGGACAAGTTTGCCGAAGACATTCACCCCAAATTCACCCCAAAAGCAAAAAAAGAGGGCGCGTTATAAAACAGGAAAAACCCCGTAACCGTTGCGGCTACGGGGTTTTCTTGGAGCTGCTACCCAGATTTGAACTGGGGACCTCATCCTTACCAAGTGATTGGAAACCTCGGGAGTGCCGCTGTTCAGCACTTTCGGGGCATTTTTGTCGCGGAGTTACATGGTCTCTGGCACTTTCCTGTCCATTGACTCCGTCCGCTTTTTTCCGCGTGTGGGTCACGGTGTGGGTCAAGCGGATATCTCCGTGTCAAAAAAGCCACGGATGGGCTGCGCCACAGCACTTTTCTTTGCCGTCTCCCGCTCAAAATTGATGCGGGTCAGTTCCTCAATAAAGGCTTTTTGCATTTCGCCAGCCTTGGACCAGGACACCCCAAATTTCCGACACATGGAAAAAAAGATTCGATACCACAGTCTGTCCTCATCGCTCTCGTGCGTGAAATACCACTTTGCGTCATCCATAATCAGCCCTCCTCCAAGTAGGATGTGAAAATGTTTATGGCAGCCTCATCACAAATCAAGTACCGTGGAGCCGCGCCGCTCTTACGCCCCGGAATCAAGAGCGCACCAAAGTTCTGCTCGTAATGCTTCGCCAACTCCGGCGTTTTTGCGTCCAGTGTCACATCTCCATTGAAACCGGCATCCACAGATAGCTTGATACCGTAGGCAACCAGCGCCCGTCCGATCCCCCGGTACTTCGGCTCTTTACAAAGGGTCGGATTACTTTGAGCTTGGCTCTCCATGTAAACGATATGGACAGCAACAACATTTTCCTCAATCCCATAAGCACCCAGGGCCACCAATTCACCCTGCTTGGTTTTTAACGCATAGATTTCAAATCCGCTTTCTACAATATACTCAGTCGTCCAGTCCGTTTGCCATACGGGTGAGGCAACAGTAAATTCCAAGTCTTCTCTTGTCGCTCTAAGCGCCTTGGCAGGGACTTTCTTTCCCAACCGGTCCCAAACAAAAAGTTCAAATCTCGCCACATTAACCGCCCCACTTTTCTTTTTTAGTATACCATAGAAAACCGAGAGATACAAGTCCCGCACCCACACAGAATTTGCTATGCTGTAAACAATATAGGGGCTACTGCTGTATGTTCGTCGGAATCCCCAACAGCGTCAACTTCTATGCGTAAGCGAATAGTACTCAAAGAGGGCCGTCCAGGAAGCTGGATGGCCCTCTCTCATGGCGGCAGAAACAGAGTGCAGACAGGAAAATATAGCACCGGGAAGTACAGATTTTCTGCTCAGATATTGCGTAGCAGTAAACAAGGAATTAAACCCCTTTATCAGTCCCAATGGACTGTTCAGGGAACTACCGGCCCGGCATGAGCTTTGCCGCCAAGCGGGACTACCAACGTGCTTCTAACATAGCCGGAGGATGATATTAGCCCTATGGCTTTGACGACAACCTCCTCGTGACGGCAGAAAGCAGAGCACAGGCAGAAAAATATAACGCCGAAGGCCACAGATTTACTGCTCAGATATTGCGTAACCGAAAACAAAGAATGAAACCCTTTCCGTTGACCCGCGCAAGATTCAGGCCGACTCTTGGCAAAACAATATAGGATGTGGTAAAATATATTATATCATTATCTGGAGCGCATACATTATGAATAACGACAAAGTGTTTCAAATGAATTTCGGGAAAGTTTACGGGCTTCTGCTGGACAAGGCCACCAGGAAGGGCAGGACGAAGGCCGAGGTGGATGAAGTCATCTGCTGGCTGACGGGGTACAGCCCGGAGCAGCTGGAGGCGTTCCGCCCCGCCGGCCTCTGCTACGGGGACTTTTTCCGTAACGCGCCCCAGCCCAACCCGAACCGGACGCTGATCACGGGCGTGGTCTGCGGCGTCCGGGTGGAGGAGGTAGAGGACCCGCTCATGCGGGAAATCCGTTACCTGGATAAGCTGATCGACGAGTTGGCGAAGGGAAAGACGATGGAGAAGATTCTGCGGAAATAGGAGGAAGCAGCCATGTGGGTATGTCCCAAGTGCGGGCGATCATTCAAAAATGTGGACCAGAGCCACTACTGCGGGAAACCTCCGGCGACGATTGAGGAGTATATCGCCGCCCAGCCGGAAGAGGCGCAGGACTATCTGCGGCAGATCAACGCCGCCATCAAGGCCAGCATCCCGGAAACCAAGGAGAAAATCTCCTGGAGTATGCCAACCTACTGGAAGGACCGCAACCTGATCCAGTTTGCGGCCTCCAAGCGGCACGTCGGCCTGTACCCCGGCCCGGAGGCTGTGGAGGCGTTTGCCGCCCAGCTGACGGAGTACAAGACCAGCAAGGGTGCCATCCAGCTCCCCTACAGCAAGCCGCTCCCGCTGGAGCTGATTGGGGAGATTGCGAGGTGGTGCGAGGATAACATCTGAGTACAGACGAATCATTGTGTAGCCTGAAAGAACGCCTGCCCGCCTTCTCCAGAGCGCGGGCAGGCATTTTCTGTGTCTTAATTTTGCAGAAAATTTTTGTGGGATTTTGCCGTCTCCGGTGTATAGTAGGACATACGAAGAAAAAGGAGGGAGACATTGTGGAGGATGTGCAGCTGGTTCACGCCCTGCAAAACCGGCAGAATGGGGCGATGGAGCAATTCCAGACGGCGTACACCCCTCTGCTGCGATACATCATCGCCCCCATCCTCCCTGACGAGCGGGATCGGGAGGAGTGTCTGTCCGATGTGCTGCTCCGGGTGTGGGACTCCATCGGCACGTTTGACCCCGGCAAGTACAACATGAAAGAATCCAGCTACAAGAGCTACGATGAACTGCCGCTGTTCCTGAATGCGGCAACGGTAGCGAAGGTGCTGGGCGTCTCGCCGTCCAACGGGTATGAACTGATGCATGAGCCGGATTTTCCGATTCTGAAAGTCGGTAGCAGGATGGTCGTGCCCAAGGAAAAATTCGTGGTGTGGGTGTCGAGGCATACCCAAGGAGGTGCGGATTGAAGTACAAGCAGTGGCCCAAGTGTGATCCAATCAAGAACTACTTCCAGCTGCCCAACGAGATATTCCTGCTGGGCCTGTCGCCCGGCGCTCTGGCTGTCTACTCCTACCTGCTCTGCTGTGAAAACCGTAACACCTACCAATGCTGGCCCAGCTACAGAACCATCGGCAGAGCGGTGAAGATGAGTGCCAACACCGTCCGCAAGTATGTGTGCGAGTTGGAGGAACGACAACTCATCAGTACAGAGAGCACGACCGTCACCACCAAGGCTGGTCTGAAGCGCAACGGCAACCTGCTCTACACCATCCGCCCGATCCAACTGACGTTGGATCAGTTCTACGAACAGCAGTTGGCGCGGATGGATATGGTGGCTGATCGTCATCGGGTCGCAACGACACTCGCACTCCGCAACAATAGTGCGCACTCAACGTGACAGCCTGTGCGCCGCTGTGTAGCCTCGCTGGTATCCGGAGGGTAACAAACCGCCGCTCACCGCAGACACAGCCGTGTCAAAAGCGTGTGGCCGGTGTGCGCCATCCAGTGAATTCAGCACAACCGAAAGTGGCAGGTGAACCGAGGGGTCGAAAAAAGTGCAGGATAAAGGCCGGGGGTCGCTTACGCGTCCCCCGGCCAGCCACACCGCCCCGCAGAGCGGGTCGGAGATTTTCCATAGGTGGTCGAAATTTTAACTTTTTGCTGTGGCAGGTGGTCGGTATCAGCGAAAACCTCATTGTTTCGCCTTTTTACAAGGTGACCGTTATAGGTGGTTTTCAGAGATTTTACGGGAGTCGGTGCGGGGGTCATTTTTTACCCCCTGGAGTCAAGCCGGGGGTTAGTTTTTCCTCTGCCCTTACAGCCGCCGCAATACTGGCGGGTCAAGGCGGGGATATTTACGAATTTCAGGAAGATCATCATGCCAGGAGAAAAACCAGTTTGCGTGCGAACCTCCCCTGAGACACAGCAACTCGTCAAAGAGATGTGTCCTCTGGACAGCTGCCGTCTACTCTTCAAGCTGGCGGTGGAGCTGGACATAGTGATGAATGTGCTGGCGGCGGGGATGGAGATTCCTGATGAGCAACTCCGCACACTGCAGAGTCGGTGCGTCCAGGATATGAAAAAGACCCGCGGCAACGTCACGTTGGACGACGCCGTCCGCTACCAAAAAGGCGGTCTGTAATCACCCACACTCTGTTCAAATTCTGCGTTGCAAAACAAAGAATAAAAGTCCCCGAAAAATCAATACAGCGAAGCGTCGATGTCCCTGTGAGTGTTCAACAGTTGCTTCGCAGCAAACAAAGGAGAGACCTATTAAATTTCTGATAACTCTCCTCCATTCCGGTAGCTATCCCCGCCCGGTTGTGGTATGGTGTGTCACTGCAAAGGAGGTGGGTGGAAATGAGAAAAACCCTGGAAGATCTCTACTACGGCAACATCACACCCAGTGAACAGCAGATGACCCCCAGCTCAGAAATGGAGAAGGCGGTAGCCCGTGTCGCCGGCTACGAAAAGCGACTCATGGAGCAGCTTGAGGACGCCGAACAAGATGCTCTCACAAAACTCATTCGGTCACAGCATGAGATCAACGGCATAACGGCAACCGAGAATTTCATCCTGGGTTTCCGGTTAGGCGTCAGGATCATGGCCGAGTGCATGGACGAAAATGATGGCGACATCAGAATCGGAGGTGGATAACAGTGGCAAAGAAACGCGCAAATGGTGAGGGCAACATCCGCAAGCGCAAGGATGGTCGCTGGGAGGGCCGCTACACGGCCGGCTATGACTCCGAAACTGGAAAACGGATCATCAAGAACGTCCTCGGCAAAACCCAGGCAGAGGTCAAGGAGAAGTTGGCCCAGGCACAGCAGGAGACGGCTGGTCTGGACGTGGGCCGCAGTGAGGACTACACAGTGGCCAGCTGGTTGAGAAGTTGGTACGAACTCTACGCCAAGCCCAACGTCAGGCCGGCCACAGCAGACCGTTACCAGCTAATCATCGAGACCTACACCATCCCGCGGATCGGCAAGATCAAACTCAAAAGGCTGACCTCCCGTGATCTCCAGAAACTCTACAAAGACCTGATGGAGCGTGGCAGGATACAGAAACGGAGCGGTAAAGGTAACCCAGGACTGAGTAGCACCACAGTACGAAGCGTCCACCTCACCCTGCACTGTGCCTTCGAGAGAGCAGTCAAGGAACGGCTCATCCCTCGCAACCCTACCGACGACTGCATCGCCCCTAAAGTGCAGAAGGTAGAGATGAAAACGCTCCTACCAGAGCACCTGAAGTCCTACCTGGATGCCGCAAACGCCAGGAATGTCCTCCCCATGTTCTACCTGGAGTTGGTCAGTGGACTGAGAAAAGGTGAATTGGTGGCGCTCCTCTGGAGCGACCTGGATGCAGAGCATAAGACGATCTCCGTCAGCAAACAGTACGTCCGCAACCCCAGTGGGGAGGTGATGCTCTCCAGGCCAAAGACGGAAACCTCGGTACGGCAGGTATCCATCCCACAGGATGCGGTTAATCTGCTGATCCAGGAACACAGCAAGCACCCGGACAACCAGTATATGTTCCCCTCACCAGTGACCGGAGAGATGTACCACCCGGATTCAGTGGTAAAGCTCCATGAAAAGATACTGAAGGATGCTGGCTTGGAACACATCCGCTTCCACGACCTGAGGCACACATTCGCAACCCTGGCCCTCCAGAACGGCGTGGACGTGAAAACGGTCTCCAGTATGCTGGGCCATTACGACGCGGGTTTCACTCTCCGTACCTACACCCACGCCACCAGGCAACAGCAGAACCGGGCGGCGGAGACAATGGGAAATTTTATGGCACAGGTCATGTAAGCCAAAAAAGCGACGAAAACGCCAGGCAGGAAAGCGGATCTTCCTGTCTGGCACTCTCTGTCCCTTTCCGGACATTTCCGCGTGTGGGTCACGGTGTGGGTCAACGAAAACCCGCAAAAATAAACTCAGCTAAAAAGTTATCAAATATAAAGAAATCCCGCCAAAATCAATGGATTCCGGCGGGATTTTGGAGCTGCTACCCAGATTTGAACTGGGGACCTCATCCTTACCAACTGCCATGGCAATATTTTTTACATATTTTCCGCTTGTTTATAGCCTTTTTTGCTCCATTTCATTTGCTTTCCAGCACACTTTGAAAACAGCATTTCCATGTGTTCCACGCCTGTCTGTGGCTGGTTATGTGGTCAGAAACCCTTGCGGCACTTGAGGTTCTAAACCAGGAGCAATATTATTCCAGGTCAAGGAAGTGGTCAAATTTGAATCAGACTGCCTTAAACCGGCTGTCAACTCAGAGGAAGTATCAAGCGATGAATTGCACCTCCGTCTACAATGATAAGCAGATTTCCTAAAGTCCTGTCGCACAAAGATACTGTATAATTTGCTTGCTTTTCACCTCTGTATTTCTACATTTTATTCCCGAAAATCGCTCGACTTACGGACTCCATTCCAGTATTGTATTGCTTGCAAAAGTACCCCAAAATATGGAATACAGGAGGAAAACGTATGACCAGCATGAAAAAACGCATTTCCGCCGCACTGACCGCGGCCACCCTCACTATCGTTCTCACCATCCCCGCAATGGCAGCGGAGGCGACTGACGAAACCGTCCGGGTGAGTAGCTACAAGGGTAGTTTCCTGGAAGTGGGAGAGCGCAGTGGCCTCATCATCGGCCCCAGCGGTACGGAGTACGCCGTCACCTCCAGCGACCCGGACACGGTAGCGGTGGAGCAGGTGCTGACCTTCTGGGTCGCTGTCGCCAAGGCAGAGGGGAGCGTAGAGATTACTGCATCCAACAGTGCCGGAGAGTGCGGGAGCATGACACTAACGGTCAGCTCCGCTGACTCCGCCCCACTGGAGGTCCCCGCCGGCGGGGACAGCGCCGGCCTGACAGACAACCTGGAGATTCGCCAGGAGATGATCCGCCTCATCAACCAGACCAGAAAGGCCAATGGAGCGTCAGAGTTGCCGGTCAATGAGTCCCTGATGAACGCCGCCCAAATTTGCTCCAGCCAGCGATACACCTGGCATCACGCTCCGGAGGAGAGCAAGGCTGCTGTCGACGCCGGCTATCCCTACGGTTTCGGCGATAACTTGACTGTGTTCACTGGCACAGCTAACGCCGCTCAACGTGCCGTCGATAACTGGATCAATTCTCCCGGTCACTTCGAGACCATGATCGACCCCAGATGCGACTGTATCGGCGTGGGCGTGACCCAGTACGACGGCATCACCTACTGCTATATGTTTGTCGGGATACCCAACAGCGTCAACTTCTATGCATAAGCGAATAGTACTCAAGGAGGGCCGTCCAGGAAGCTGGATGGCCTTCTCTCATGGTGGTAGAAAGCAGAGTACAGGCAGAAAAATACAACACCGGGGAGCAGATTTACTGCTCAGATATTGCGTACCAGTAAACAAGGAATTAAACCCTTTTATCAGTCCCAAAGGATTATAAAAGGAACTTCCATTCTTGATGTGCGATCTCATATTTGCGATATCGTATTTTGAAAAGGTCCTTGACAAGCACGTCTACATGGTGTAGTCTATACATGAGGCTACATCATGTAGACAGGAGGCTATACCAATGGCAGAAATTCAATTAGGGGCTGTGGAGGCCCGGTTTGCGGACATCATCTGGGAGAGGGAGCCCGTAACATCCGGCGAACTTATCAAACTGGCCGCGGACAAACTGGCCTGGAAACGGACAACAACACACACGGTACTGCATCGGCTCTGCGACAAGGGCCTGTTTCAAAACAATAACGGGGTGGTGACGTCTCTCCTGTCCCGGCAGGAGTTCTACGCCCGCCACAGCAAGAAGTATGTGGACGAAACCTTTGCAGGTTCTCTCCCCGCTTTTCTTGCCGCATTTACCAGCGAAAAGAAGCTGACAGCCGAGGAAATCATCGAGATTCGTGCGCTGATCAACAAGGCAGGTGAATGATATGAGCGATCTATTCCTGAACATTCTGAACATGAGCATTGCCGCAAGCTGGCTGATTCTGGCGGTGGTGCTGCTTCGGTTCGTGTTGAAAAAGGCACCGAAATCGATTGCCGTTCTTTTGTGGGGCATTGTTGCTCTGCGGCTGGCGGTTCCCTTTTCTTTCGAGAGCGCGTTGAGCCTGATCCCCAGCGCCGAGACCTTCAACGCCCATAACATTCAGTATGGAACACCCGCCATTAGCAGTGGCATCCCCGCCGTCAACAATGCGGTCAATCCCGTCCTGGGTGAGACCTTTGCGCCGAATCCGGCTGGTAGTGTCAATCCGCTCTATGTCTGGACATTTATTGTGTCGGTCATCTGGTTTATCGGTATCGCCGCCATGCTACTGTATGCGGTCATCAGTTATGTGCGGGTACGCCGGAGCGTTGCGGAAAGAATACCCTATGAGGGAAACATCTTCCTGTGCGACCATGTAAAGTCTCCGTTTATCCTGGGACTGGTTCGACCCAAAATCTATCTGCCTTCCAGTATGGACGAGGCGGCTATGGGGCCGGTAATTGACCACGAAAAGGCGCACCTGGCACGGCGTGACCACTGGTGGAAGCCGCTGGGCTTTCTGGTCTTGACGGTTCACTGGTTCAATCCCCTGTGCTGGATTGCCTATGTGCTGCTGTGCCGGGACATTGAGCTGGCCTGTGATGAAAAGGTCATCCGGCAGATGGATCTGGACGGGAAAAAGCAATACTCCGCCGCTCTGCTGGAGTGCAGTACAGGGCGGCGGCTGGTCACAGTCTGCCCGCTGGCCTTTGGAGAGGTTGGCGTAAAAGAACGGGTGAAAAATGTGCTGAATTACAAAAAACCAGCGTTTTGGCTCATTGTTGTGGCGGTTGTCGCCTGTGGGGTGGTTGCGGTGATTTTTGCTACAAACCCGGTAAAGAAACAGCCCCCTATGAATAATTTGCAGCTTATTTCGGCAGATGTGATGAATTTGCGTTCCGATCCTCCAATTTTATACAGCATGAACACATCGGAACTGGATGAACTGTCCTCACGCCTGAAAGATATCAATATGACTGGTGTGGATGATGATTTGATGGGCATGACGCCTTATTATTCCATCACAATTACAGATCAAAAAGTGGAAGGCTTTTCTGTTTCCGGCTTTGACACAGATGGGAACCATGTGGGGATTCTGTATCAGGGACACTACTATCGCGTGCAGGACGATGATTTCAGCCGTTATCTTCAGAATATCTGCGCGGGGTATCAACGGGCAGACGCTCTGCCCCGGCTCACCCTTGACGATGTGGTCACGCTGTCGAAAAAGGGAAATGCGCTGAGTTGGCCAGATTTTGAGCGGTATCAGGGGTGGGAGGTTGGCTCCGGTCTGTATATCATGCGCTACGAGATTGATGAACTCTTTGATGTCCTGGTGGGCGGTGTTCCAGACGAGACGCCTTGGTATATCTATCTGAGGGTCAACAATGAGGCCGATGATAGAATTGATATTCGGACAGAGGATGTTTCCGCATTTATCGAAGCGCACAGGGATGATGCGCTAAAGGTTGACGAACTATCTGCTGCACTAAACAAACTGGAATACCAGCCATTCACTTGTGACGGCGTACCGGAGTACCAAATATACGACATTGACGGCACAGTATATTCGATAAACTTTTCTGAAAAATGGGTATGGCGGGGAAACAACGAGCAGGCTGAATTATCGGATGAATTGATCCGCCTATTAAGAGAAAGCGGGGTGCTTGTAGCCGGGGAAAATACGCCGATTCCTGCCGGGCCAGACGCAGCTGCTACAACGCTCTCCGAAGAACAAGCCGCTATCCGTCAGGCGATTCTGAAGCATAACCGCTCCGCAGACCCGACCGGACTTGTATCCTGCGCTAGTTTTGCAGAGCTTGCCTGTATCGTTGTGGATGGAAGTGACTTTTCAGAGTATACTCACTACGGCTGGGCGCTCTATAACGAATACAGGGTCACAGACAGCGGCCTGAAAACAGTCAGCGGCGGCCATGTCCCTGTTGCCATCACATTTCGTGAAGGCCCGTCCGGCACTCTTACACTGGAGGAATATTGGGAACCCAGGGACGGCAGCTACTATGCTCCGGACATCCGGGAAAAGTTCCCTGCGCACATTGCCGAGAACGCCCTTGACAGCCAGAAGTTCATTCTTCAGCAGACACAGGAGTGCTACGCCCAGGCGATAGCGTCTACCGGGCTGAATACCGACAAGGTGATCGGGACGCTCATTGAGACAATTTGCGGCAGCCCCGCATTGTCCTCAAATCCGGGGGATTATATCGCGGAACATCCCATTGAGTACCGGGAGCTGACATACTATGGCCGGTATACCCTGAAATACTGCTTTGCCCGGTTTGAGGAGGGCGGTGAAACCGGGCTGGCCGATCAAATCATGGCACAGGCGTGTGAGGATATTGCGGTCGGCTGGGGGGAAGAACCGCTTGTGTTCTCCACGCCTGACAATGGAGTGTTTACCGGGCAAATGTGGTACAGCGCGTTCAAAAACAATGCACAGAGCTTGCTGGAGCAATATCGGGAAATCGAGCTTGCGGAACGCTACCCGGCGTCCTATCTGCTGCTCAGTATGCTTGGGGAGGTATAGACACCTCAAAAGGCAAATAGAGCGTGTAGTCAAATATGAGATAAAGCGGTGCGTTCCAGGTAGTGAACGCACCGCTTTCCTGTTAATTGGTGGAAGTACCTTGTCAAATATTGCATACCAGAAAGCAGGGAATATCCCCGTTCAGCACTCCAACTTTCTCTGCCTGAAACAGCTCCACCCCGTCAGCGCCGCCCCCACGACCAGCAGCACCGCGATACAGACCGCCTCCGCTCCCTTTGATACGAAAAACTCCGCATAATCCCAGGCTGGATGGAAGAAAAACGCATAGTGTATCACCCATGTGGCGAAAAACCCGCCCATCGCCACAAGCAGTGGGAAAGCCTTGAGCAGCATGGACACATAGTTGTCACTGAACCGGGACAGGAACAGGGTCACAGCACCGATGCCGATCCCCAACGCCAGCACCATCCCGATCAAAATGGCCAGATACTGCCCATAGGTCCAGTTGAACCAAGGGGTTCCGGTGTCCCAAACGGAGTTGCCCAAGGGACAGTCCCGCAGGGCCAGGGGACCCTGCGCCAAAAACGGGATGGCGTAAGCCGTTACATTCACCACACTCAGCAGCAATGCGGAGACCAGCCCCGCCGCCAGTTGTGTGTGCAGCACCCGCCGTCCCCGCCGACTGGACCACTGGAGGGGTCTCGTCCGACGCAGCCGGTCCCGCACCAGGGTGGGGGACAGCAGCAAAATCACGCTGATAGCCGTCCATTGGGCCAGATATTTGAGATAGCTGTTGGTAGAATCCATAACAGATCTGGACAAGAGGCTCTTGGGCCAGCTATCCACTGCAAGCATCTGCGCCTGCTCCTTTGGCGTGTAATACTGGAAAAACTCCGGTTGTTCGAGATAGTCTCTCTGGCGGTCACACAGTTCCATCATCTGCCGGATATTTTCAATTGTATAGCAGTTGGTTCCTTCCCGGATGGCCCACATCAGCTGAGAATCCCTCTCGTTTTGCTCGGAAGCGGCGCGAAAACTTTCATAGTCTGTGATTCCCGCTGCCTTGGCCTCGGGGAACTCCTCCAACTGCCGGTTGAATTTGGCAACTTCCTCCGCCAGCTGGCTGTCCACCTCCGCCCGCTCTTCCGGCTCCAGTGTAGGGCCGTACCGATTGACCCACTCCACCGACAGATTAAACTCTTCCTGTGCTGAGGGGCCGTTGGAAAAGTGCTCAATATAGAAGCTGGGGAACATATAGTAGTAGATCAGCCCCAGCAGGATAATGCCCGCCAAAATTCCGGGATGCCAAATCTTTTTCAGTTCCTGCCAAAACAGGCTCATGTCATCACGTCCTTTCGCCCAAAGTGTCTCAGCGCCAAAGCCGTCCCCATACCGCAGACCGCCAAACCTAACCCTGTGCTGACAGTCTCCTGCCAGGGAACAAAAGCGTTCAGGCCAAGCTCGGTAAACCAGCCGTTGATTGTTAGCCAGATACTGACGGGCTGAAAAGTCAGCAGGGCATACCCCATCCAAAGCCCCGCCTGGGAGCAGAGGGCCTGGGCCGCCGCGCTGCCGCACAGCAGCAGGGCCAGCAGCAGGGCGGACAGGTAGACATTTCGCACCAGCGTTCCGCAGATGGCCGCCAGCAGAGCGAATACGACGGTCAACAAACCGCCCAGCCCCACTGCCGCCGCAAGATAGCCCCCTACAGTGAAGTCCGTCCAAGTGAAAAACGGGCGTGGGTAAAACAGATCAATGATGTAGTTGAACTGGCCGGAGACGCTGCCGCCCCAGACGCCGCTCCAGTCCCAGAACAGCAGGAATATCCCCAGCGTGACCGCCGCCAGCAGCAGATACACCGCCAGCGCCCAGGTGATTCCGGCCAGCACCTTCCAGCGGCACAGCTTTCTCCCGGTGCGGGAGGCGTACACCCCCGCCGCCGTCCGCTGCTGATTTTCGTAGCCCAGCAGAAACAACATGGACAGCATCCCCAGCACCGCACCCTCGGTGAGGACAGCCCGCATCAGGGTCCCATAGAGAAACTGGTGGACGTAATGGGTAATTGGCCCGCTATACCAATCCATGGCCGCTCCTGTTTCTGACAGGTGGGCGATCCGCTCCGCCAGCCGCTCATACTTGCACTCCATCAGGACTGCCGCCGTGGGAGAGCTTTTGACATAGCTGTTGTAAAAGTCCGAGAGAGATTTCAGGTCGTAGTCCGCATAAATGTCCGTCATACCCTCCGCGGCGGACAGCAGATAATCCCGATATTCCGATTGTGGTTGTTGCCGCAGCCCGTCCAGAAAATCAGTATCCACCCGCTGGCTCAGCCCGCCGGTCATAGCAGCGGTCTCGTTCCACTCCCACCGCCAGCGATCCCCGCTGCCGATGAGCAGGCAGTTGAAGGCCAAACACAGAACCAGCACACCCCAAAAGGCGGGCAGATGGGACAGCTTGCTCCACTCATATCTCAGCAGCCTCATACCTGCCCCTCCCGGTAGATCGCCAGGAAGGCGTCCTCCAGGCTGGGCGTCACTGGAACAACTCCCTGGGGTGGAGTGTCGCAGAAGATACGCAGGACCGTTCCCTGTTCCCCCTGCCGCTCGCTGAGGAGAAACTGATTTTCCTCCAGAGCGGTTTCCGCCGGGACCTCAAACACCCGGCCCTTCATCTTGCCGCAGATACCCGCCGGGCTGTCACAGCAGAACAGCTTATGGTCCCGGAACATGACGATCTTCCCGGCGATGGTCTCAATGTCGGAGACGATGTGGGTGGAGAGAATAACGATCCGGTCTTCCGCCAAAGAGTGAATCAGATTGCGGAACCGCACCCGCTCCCGCGGGTCCAATCCGGCAGTGGGCTCGTCCAGAATCAGCAGCTTGGGGTCGTTGAGCATGGCCTGGGCGATGCCCACCCGCTGACGCATCCCGCCGGAGAGCTGCCGCATTTTCTTGTGTTCCGCATCGGACAGCCCCACCAGCTCCAGCAGTTCGCTGATTCTCCCATCGGCTTCCTTCCGGGGGATACACTGGAGTGCAGCGACATAGCGCAGAAACTGCCGGGGGGTGTAGCCGGGGTAGTAGCCGAATTCCTGAGGCAGATAGCCCAACAAGCCCCGATAGTGCTCGTCCAGGGCGTGGATGTCCTCACCTTCCCATAGGATCTGGCCGGAGGTGGGAAACAGCAGGGTAGTGAGCATTTTGATGAGGGTGGTCTTGCCCGCCCCATTGGGAGCCAGCAGGCCATAAACCCCAGAAGTAAATTGCAGAGAAATGTCCTCCAGGGCAGTAAATTTACCATAGCATTTGGTGACATGTTCAACTGTAAGCATAGAAGCGACCTCCTTGATTGGGATAGCGGAGCATCCGCTCCAGGGTCATGACACAGTAGGCCAGCCCAGCGGCGGCCAGGAAAAACAGAACCAGTACTGGGACCCGGAGCAGCAGTTCATCTCCCCGCTCCCACACCAGCAGAAGCAGTCCGGCCACACCCCACACAACAGGGGGAATCACCATCCCCTGGCGGAGTCTCAGACAAAACAGAGTCAGGGCGGCGTAGAGGAACAGACTGGAGAAGGACAATCCCAGCATCCAAGGCAAGGACCAGCTCCGCCCAGAGGTCAGCCACAGCAGGATGTCGGCGGGGACGCACACGATTACTGCCAAACCTCCGAATACAAGCATCCGCAGGGCCAGAAGGGTACAGGCCGACAACCGGCAGCTTCGCCGCCACTCCGCGATGCCGCTCATTGTGTCCTTCCAGGCAGTCAACAGGTAGAGAGCGGCGTACAGCGCGGGGGAGAACAGAAACAGTAGCGGGGCCACGGTGTCAAAGCGTGCCAACGCCGCTCCCGGAATCAGACACAGCAGCGCCGCCAGTACAGGGAGGAACAGGCAGTCCTCCACCCCGAAAAACACCACGGACAGAGGGACACTTCGCCGCCTGGCTCTCTGCTCTACCCCGCTCAGCTCCACAATGCGCCGGATGGCCGCCTGCCGCTCTTCGCCTGTGGGCATGGGAATTTTTTCACTCATGTGGATCAAACTCCTCTCTGATCCGCCCCAAAAGGCGGTAGTATTGGCTCTTTACCGCCGACTCCGACTGGCCCAGGGCGGCGGCGATCTCTCCGAAGCTCCGCTCCCCGTAGAGTCTTAGCCGAAACACGGCTTGAAGCGAAGGAGACAACCCGGACACATAGCCCTCGATCCGCTCCAGCAGCTCCCGGTCATGAATCTGGGAGACAAAGTCCTCCTGAACAGGCAGTTCGATTTCCTCCAGCGGCGTAGTCACGGGCCGGGACTGGCGGCGGGCGTCAATGACCTTGTTGGCAGCGATGCGATAGAGCCAGGTGCGGAAGGCCGCCTTCTTCGGGTCGTAGGAGGGCAGCGCCCGGAGGACCGCAAGGAAGATGCTCTGGGTCAGGTCCATGGCATCCTCCTTGTGCCCGGTCTGGCGGTAGACAAAGATGTATATCTCGTCGTAGTACCGCTCCACCAACCGCTCCGCCGCCTGACGCGAACCGCCGCGCTGGATATCCCGTATCCACTTGCTCTCCTGCTCCATGGCCTCACCGCCTTCCCTTATTGATATATTCGTATGACAGAGTAACATCGTTGCAGAAAAAAGAAAAGTTTTTTATTTCCGGTTGAAGTTCTTGTCAAGCGGTCTGGTTTCGAAGTCTCAAATTCTGCTTCGCCTAAACAAAGAAATACCGCCTATCATCAGATACCCATCAAATCATCTGATATAATCACCTGCCAGACTCAACTCTGGTGGGTGATTTTTCTACAGCAAAAATTTTTTCGGCACACAAAAAATAAAATGTCGTTTTTGGACTCTGGAGATTGTGGTAGAAGGATGAGGGAGTCAGCGCATAAGGGCAGAGGAAAAGCTGACTCAACAGACAGGGTGGGCAAGTACAACATGAAAGAATCCAGCTATAAGAGCTACGATGAGCTGCCGCTGTTCCTGAACGCTGCAACGGTGGCAAGGGTACTGGGCGTCTCACCGTCCAGCGGGTACGAACTGATGCACAAACCGGATTTTCCCGTTCTGAAAGTTGGCAGCAGGCTCGTAGTGCCCAAAGAGAAATTCGTGGAGTGGGTGTCGTAGCACACCCAGGGAGGTGCAGATTGAAGTACACACCGTGGCCCAAGCGTGATCCGATCAAGAACTACTTCCAGCTGCCCAACGAGATATTCCTGTTGGGTCTGTCACCTGGTGCTCTGGCCGTCTACTCCTACCTGCTCTGCTGTGAGAACAGGAGTACCTATCAGTGCTGGCCCAGCTACAAGACCATTGGCAGAGCGGTGAAGATGAGTGCCAACACCGTCTGCAAGTATGTGTGTGAGTTGGAGGAGCGGCAGCTCATCAGTACAGAGAGCACGACGGTCACCACCAAGGCTGGTCTGAAGCGCAACGGCAACCTGCTCTACACCATCCGTCCGATCCAACTGGCGCTGGATCAGTTCTACGAACAGCAGCTGGCGCAGATAGATGTGGCGGCTGAACGTCAGCGAGTCGCAAAGGCACTCGCTCTCCACAGCAACAGTGCGCACTCAGCGTGACAGCCTGTGCGCCGCTGTGTGGCCTCGCTGGTGTCCGGAGGGTAACAAGTCGCCTTACACCGCAGACGCAGCCGTGTCAAAAGCCGTGTGCCCGGTGTGCGCCATCCGGTGAATTCAGCACAGCCGAAAGTGGCAGGTGAACCGGGGGGTCGAAAAAAGTGCAGGATAAAGGCAGGTGGTCGCTTACGCGCCCCCCTGCCAGCCACACCGCCCCGCAACGCGGGTCGGGGCTTTTCCATAGGTGGTCGGTTTTACCCACTATTGGCTGTCTCAGGTGGTCAGAATGAAGGATAACAGAGGAAAAACCGCCCTGTTTCAACCTTTTCCAGGGTGGCTGTGGCAGGTGGTTTTCCAACAAAAAGGAGGAATTTTTCAATGAGCAAAAAAACACACGTTTCGGTAGAACCAAATACATCCGCAGAAGTCAAGACGCGCATTCCCGTCTGGCTGTACCCGTCCACGCTGGAGGTGATAGACAGAGCGATGAAAATTGCGAACTGCAAAAGCCGCAGTGAGTATCTGGAGAAGGCCGCGCTGTTCTACGCTGGCTACGTTTCAGGTCAGGATGCCACTGCCTATCTGCCGCCCGCGCTGGCATCCGTCCTGCGTGGTACAGTGCAAGATACGGAGAACCGGATCTGCCGCCTGCTCTTCAAGCTGGCGGTGGAGCAGGACATGGTAATGAATGTGCTGGCGGCCGGGATGGAGATTCCCGATGAGCAGCTCAAGGCGCTCCGTGGGCGGTGCGTCCAGAACGTGAAAAAGACCAGCGGCAGTATCTCATTGGACGACGCTGTCCGTTACCAAAGGGGCGGCCTGTGATCACCCATCCCCCGCTCAGATTCTGCGCCGCAAAACAAAGAATAAAAGTCCTCGAAAAAAGTAGTAGCTATTCCCGCCAAGGTGTGGTATGTGTTGGTGTTGCAAAGGAGGCAGCTGGAGATGAGAAAAACACTGGAAGATCTCTACTATGGCAACATCATACCCAACGAACAGCAGATGACACCTGGCTCAGAGCTGGAAAAAGCGGTAGCTCGTGTCACCAAATATGAAAATCAGCTCATGGAACAGCTGGAGGAAATCGATCAGGAGACTCTTACAAAACTCATCCGGTCACAGCATGAGATCAACAGCATCACAGCAACCGAGAATTTCATCCTGGGCTTCCGGCTGGGAGTCAGGCTGATGGCCGAGTGCATGGACGAAAACGACGGTGATATTCGGACAGGAGGTGAGTAACAAATGGCAAGGCGCAGACCGTCTGGCGACGGCATGGTGCGCAAACGGGACGACGGTCGGTGGGAGGGCCGCATCGTGGTAGGACACAAGGAAAACGGCGACTCTATCTTCCGCTACGTCTACGCTGATAATCAAAAAGAGTTGACTGCAAAGCTCCGCCAGAATATCGACGCCTACCAAGGCATTGACCTAACGGAGCAGAGCAGGATGACTCTCGGGGAGTGGCTGGACACATGGCTGGAGCAGATGGCGGTCATCCTCCGGCCTGGCACGCTGGAACACTATCGCAGAGATATGGAACATCATGTGAAGCCCCGCCTGGGGGCAAAACTGCTCACCCAACTGACAGCGGCTGACCTCCGAAAGCTCTACGATGCCTTGAAGCAAAGCGGTAGGGTAAACCCTCGACATGGTCAAGACCGAGGGCTGTCCAGCACTACCGTCCACAGCATCCACACTACGCTCCACCACGCACTCAAAGCAGCAAAAGATCAGGGACTCATTCCTGTCAATCCCGCTGATGAGGTGGAGCCGCCCAAGGTAATTCACCAGCCTATGAAGATTCTAACCGAGGAGCAACTGGATATTTTCCTGACAACGATCAAAGCCGACAAATTCTGGTACGACTTCTTCTACACCGAGCTGACCACCGGTCTACGCCGAGGAGAGATCTGTGGTCTCATGTGGACTGACTTCGATGAGCGTGACGGCGCTCTGAAAATCAACCGCACCCTTCACAGGGAAAAAGGCGGCAGGCTGGTGGCTGGGGATACCAAAACCTACGCCGGCACCCGGAAAATTGTCCTGCCGCCCAGCACAGCGGAGTTGTTGAAAGAGCGAAAGCGTAAATCCTTCTCTCCCTGGATCTTTCACGATCCACTTCGTCCAGAGGCTCCTATGAATCCCGACAGTGCCTACCGACAGCTGAAGAAATTTCTGGCGGAGGCTGGACTGCCAAATATCCGCTTCCACGACCTCAGACACACATTCTCAACTCATGCGCTGTCCAGCGGTGTGGATGCCAAAACCCTGGCTGGAATCCTTGGCCACACCAAAGCGTCCTTCACTCTGGATACCTATACCCACACCACCGGCGATATGCAGAAGCGTGCCGCTGACATTGTCGGCGGCTTTCTGACTGATTACCTTGGAGAGGAGATGAAACCGTGGCAAAACGCAGAAAGCGCGGGGACGGCGGCGTCAGCCTGAGAAAAGACGGCCGCTGGGAGGGGAGGGTAGTCGTCAGCTACGACGATAAAGGCCTCCCCGTCACCAAAAATGTTCTGGCAAAGACCAAGTCGGACTGTATCGCAAAACTCAAGGCACTGAGGGACAGCATCCAGGCTCCTGCTCCTGAACAGCCTAAACCTGGAATCCTATTGGGGGACTGGCTGGATATCTGGTATCAGACCTATAAGAAATCCAATCTCCGCCCCAATACTCAGATGTCCTACGAGCGGCGCATCTACCAGCACATCACCCCAGCCCTGGGAAACATCCAAATGGACAAGCTGACCACCAACGACATCCAGCAGTTCTACGCTAAACTCAAGCAGGGCGGCAGACTCCTCCGCACAGAGTTATACGGGGAGGGACTGTCCGACCAGACTGTTCGAGGTGTCCACACCACCCTCCACGCCGCACTGGACAAGGCGGTTTCCGAAAAGCTCCTATTCCGCAATCCCGCTGATGGCTGCCGCCTTCCCTCCGCCAAAGCCAGAGAGATGCAGGTGCTGGCCCCGGAAGAGATCCAGCGGTTGCTAATCCAAGCCAAGGAGGACAACTGCTTTGAGCTTCTCCTGTTGGAGCTCTCCAC
Organism: Firmicutes bacterium ASF500; assembly: GCA_000492175.2. Classification (NCBI taxonomy): domain Bacteria; kingdom Bacillati; phylum Bacillota; species Firmicutes bacterium ASF500. The sequence continues at coordinate 2,086,287 of CP097573.1, forward strand.
TGGACTGCGGCGGGGCGAGATATGCGCCCTCCAATGGGATAACCTCAACCTCCGCACTGGGGAACTCCGAGTACAGCGACAGGTTCATCGGATAAAGAGCAAGCTGGTGGCCTCTCCACCCAAAACCAAGGCTGGCAACCGCAGCGTAATCCTCCCTGTGCCTGTTCTGGGTGTCCTCAAGGCATACAAAAAAACCGTGAACTCCCGGTGGATGTTTCCTTCCCCGGTCAGTGAGGACTCTCCCAGAGACCCAGCCGCAGTTCGCAAAAGATTACAGACCGTTCTGGAACGGGCAGAATGTAAGAAAATCAGATTTCATGACCTCAGACACACATTTTCTACCTGTGCTTTGGAGCATGGGATGGATGTTAAGACCCTGTCTACCATCATCGGACACGTCTCCAGTAGCACCACACTGAACATCTACGCTCACGTTACCGATGAGATGCGCCGTACAGCGGCGGTAAAAATCGACCAGGGTATCGGCAAAACTGAGCTACAAGCAGAGAGTCAGTTAGCACCTCGGAAGCCTGTTCCCAGTACATTCCAGGCCCACAAAGGCCAGAGGCGTAAAGCGGGGACCGGATGCGTCACTCAGATCAACGAGAAGCTCTGGGAAGGACGCTACTCTCCTATCTGGCCGGATGGCAAAAGACACCCTCGGAACATCTACACTCACAGTAAGGAAGAGTGTGAAAAACTGCTGGCAGAGATGATCGTAGAAATGAAAGCGGAAATCGACGCTGAAAGAGAGCGTCTGAAAGCAGGCTGACAAAAATCTACGGCTCAACGAGTGGGATATCCCCCCCGGTGAGCCGTTTTTCTCTGTCTGTGGCTGGTTGTGTGGTCAAATCCAAATCCAGAAATTCAAACCAGCAGAAAAAGTTCTGAAACATAAGAAAAATCCAGCCTTTCCCGCAGGAAAAACTGGACTTTCTGGAGCTGCTACCCAGATTTGAACTGGGGACCTCATCCTTACCAACTGCCATGGCAACATTTTTTACATATTTTTCGCTTGTTTATAACCCTTTTTGCTTTATTTCATTTGCTTTCCAACACTCTTTGAAAACAGCGTTTCCGTATATTCCACGTCTGTCTGTGGCTGGTTATGTGGTCAGAAGCCCTTGCGGCACTTGGGTTTCCAGTCCTGAAGCAATATTGTTCCAGGCCAAGAAAGTGGTCAAATTTGAATCAGGCTGTCTTAAACCGACTGTCAACTCTGGGGAGGTATCAAGCGATGAATTGCACCTCCGTCTACAATGATAAGCAGATTTCCTAAAGTCCTGTCGCACGAGGACACTGTATAATTTGCTTGCTTTTCATCTCTGTATTTCTCCGTTTTAGATTGCAATTTTCTATCGACTTTCGCCTCCTATTTCGGTATTGTGTTGCTTGCAAAAGTCCCACAAAGCACTGAAAATTAGGAGGAAAATGTATGACCAACATGAAAAAGCGCATTGCCACCACACTGACAGCAGCCATCCTCACAACTGTCCTCACTGTCCCCGCCATGGCAGCGGAAACGCCTGACAAATCTGTCCGGGTGAGCAGCTACAAGGGCAGTACTCTGAAGGAGGGAGAGCGTAGCGGACTCATCATCGGTCCCAGCGGTACGGAGTACGCTGTCACTTCCAGCGATCCGGATACAGTGGCGGTAGAACAAGTGCTGACCTTCTGGGTGGCGGTCGCCAAGGGGGCGGGGACCGCAGTGATCACCGCATCCAACAGCACTGGAGAATGCGGGAGCGTGACACTGACGGTCGGCGCTGCCGCTGACTCCGCCCCACTGGAGGCCCCCGCCAGCGGGGATAGCACTGGCCTGACGGACAATCTGGAGATACGGCAGGAGATGATCTGCCTCATCAACCAGACCAGAAAGGCCAATGGAGTGTCAGAGCTACCGGTCAATGAGGCCCTGATGAACGCCGCCCAAGCCTGCTCCGACCGGCGCTACACCTGGCATCACGCTTCGGAGGAGGGTCAGGCCGCTGCCGATGCCGGATATCCCTACGGCTTCGGTGATAACCTCACCGTGTTCACCGGCACAGCCGATGCCGCCCAACGCGCCGTCGACAACTGGACTAACTCTCCCGGACACTTCCAGACGATGATCGACCCGAGATGCGACTGCATCGGTGTGGGCGTGACCCAGTACGACGGGATTACATACTGCTATATGTTTGTCGGAATACCCAACAGCGTCAACTTCTACGCATAACCAGATATGAAACAAAGCGGTGCGTTCCGGGTAGTGGAACGCACCGTTTTCTGTTAATTGTGAAAGTACCCTGTCAAATATTGCGTAGCAGAAAACAAAGAAAAGGGGACCGCATAACTGACATGACTGTTTCTGGGGTCCCATCTAATAGCGCATTATCTGCTTAGATGCATTTAATTATTCTCTGCTATCGTTTATACCTGCACTTTTTTCAAATAAATGCAGGTAATCGTCTTGACATCTGAGATAAACCATGCTATAATCACGAATGAAAAAATTTCTCCCGGAGGTGTCTGATATGTTAAGATTTCTTAGGGAGCGAAAACAGGATTACGACGCCAATACATTTATCGGTGAATTATTTGAAGCGTCAAAGTGTTTAGGTATCTTAGAAGCTAAAATCGCAGGATATCAATTTGATCGTATTTTAGTTCCTATGCTACACAAAAAAGAGGCCATTTCGACTATGTATATCGAAGGCACTCAAACAACCCTCAGCGATATTTTTGAAAGTGAGATTAGTTCACAGCCAAGTACGGATAAAACCATCAAGGAGGCAAATAACCATAGCCGTAGTATACTATATGGGGCAGAGTATCTACGCAGTAATCCTTTTTCACACTCGTTTATCAAAGAATTACACAAGTTAATTCTGCACAGTATTGTTCCCCCAGCAAAAGAAAATTCTCTTGGCAAATATAAGGAAATCGACAACAAAATTGTAAACAGTATGGGTTCAGTTGTTTTTATTCCCCCTTCATACACTGAAACTAAAAAATATATGGATGAACTTATCGATTACATGAATGACGTAAATGATGGCATTAATCCCTTAGTCAAAGCAGCCATCATCCATTCTCAATTCGAGTCGATTCATCCATTTGAAGATGGAAATGGGCGTGTTGGTCGATTGCTTATTAGCCTACACTTATATAAAGCACGGGTAATAAATTTTCCTTTCTTTTATATGAGCGAAGCCATCAGCCAAGATAAACGCATATATTACAATATGTTGACAGCATCAAGAGAGAATAGCTATGATGAGTGGATCAGGTTTTTTCTAAAAAAATGTATCGTACAGGCTCACAAGCACATTGAATATATCGATTCACTCAATCGGCTGTATGAAAAAACCAGGCGCACATTGCAAGCAACATTAAATAGTCCTAAATTTGACCAGATCACCGAATGTATTTATACTCAGCCAATTTTAACATCTTCCTATTTAGCTGAGAAACTGAATGTGAGTATCGGGCAAGCAAAACGTTACCTTGACACATTGGAGAGCGCACATATTTTGCAAGGTAGCGACAACAAGCGCAATAGAAAGTATTATTTTATGGATTTGTTAGACTTGGCTCGCTAAATATTCACAACGCTTTACTAAAATTTTACGCAGGTTTAGGTAACGAAAAAACGCCGGGTTCCCCCGGCGCTCTTAGGCGACAAAGCACGGCGAATGGTACTTCATCGATTGTGGCAGATTGAGTTTACCATGATTTGCGGCCGAATGCAAGTAAAATCTGTCGTCTGAAAAGAGGTGAAACAGGAGCGTTTCCTCCGCTGTGTGTCGACGATAGATATTTTATTTGTAAAGAGGTGTAATTTAATGCATATTTCCGCCCATTTGGGCCTTCCTCCTGGACATTCACATTTTCCTTTTGTGGACGTAACAACCCGCAGCGACACCAGATTGTTCCTTGATCCCTGCTTGATCGAACGAGGCCAAGATGATTTTAGCCGGTATTCTACCGCACTTATTTCCGATTTTGAAGATAAACTGTATTGGGATATGCGGCACGGACGTTGGGACAGCACTACGGTCTTTGATGAAGCACATGAAATCAATGATACCAAACTCGGCTATGGCACAGGCTATAACGGGAAAGGCAAAACGCCGCACGGTATGCGGGATAGCTTGAGAGGTCTATGCAAATTAGCAAACAGTATTCCGACTATTTCCCGGATACAAGACATCTCCGTTTTCGTAGAGGCCTTTGCGGAAGATTGCATGAGCGACCTGCTGACGAATATCTTAAGGTTGAACCTTAGTCTATTCACTGCCGACCTCATGCACACTTACGGGAATGAACCAGCTGGTATACACTTGATTAAATCCTGGGATTTACAAACCCACAGCTGGGTCGAAACCGAGTAGCCATATTGGACTGTCTCTGGGCAAAAAATTTTGCTCGTCCCAAAGTGGTGGGTGCGAAAAAACTTCCTCTTCAAGGCCCATCAATACCTATATGGTGTTATTATTGAACGCATGAAGAGAGAACCAGGATATGAGAACCTTGCTAAAATAGACGTTTGGAAAAACATGGAGCGTGATTCCGAGCATTGGGAATACGCCAAAGTTATCGAATACACGCAGGAGCATCCAGATGCCTTAAATGATTATCATGTCCGTATGCCGAATTACTACAATCGTTCTGCTGGTTGTATGGACGACAATGATCTTGACCGGGCTGTCTATGGGCGCTCGATTTCAGCAATTGCATAAACCGTAAAAGGAGGAATAACCATGGCTGTTCATCACGGCGGCAAAGTTGGAAAAGCCGCTAAAACACTTGCAACAAAGGGTTCGTCGAAGAGTGCCAAAAGCAAGGCTGGCAAAACACTTGCTGATCACAAAGCCGAGAAGCACTGATTTTGTACGATACCTCCAATAACCGTCAATGCGCCCACATACTTTAAGGTATGTGGGCGTTTTCGCCTTTTCTGTTGGACATTCTGCCATGTCAATGCTATAATAAATTAAAATCGCATTACTTCAGGAGGAATTTGCACCATGGATATCAAAGGCCTTATTACTGAGCTGCTAAAACAAAATCGACTCCTCACCCCTCTGGAGCAGGACATCCTTGATACATACAACGAGTTAAGCAAAAAGCCCCTTGACCGCAATTCAGCTATCCGGCAAAGTCAAAAAAACAATGTGAATCATCCTGATATTTTTGTGGAAATATCTGCAAAACCTACAACAGTATTAAAACCTTGGGCAGCCGCTTCGGACGAAGATGTATATTCCAACCTGATAAGTCAACTTGAAGCACTGGGAAAACGGGAATTGGAGGCACACCGCAATGGCCAATAAGCTGGAACTGACCTGGTACGGCAAGGATGAACCCATTCTGGTGGAGCCCCGCCTGCTGATTGAAAACGCCGCACTGTCCAACACCGCCGCCGACCCGGACACGGAAAATATGCTCATCCACGGGGACAACCTCCTGGCGCTGAAGGCGCTGGAGGGCAAGTACGCCGGACAGGTGAAGTGCATCTACATCGACCCGCCCTACAACACTGGCTCTGCGTTTGAGCATTACGACGATAATCTGGAGCACAGCCAATGGTTACAACTGATACGGTCTCGGCTGGAAATTTTGAGTGCTTTGTTGGCAGGAGATGGAAGTATCTGGATAAGTATTGACGATGACGAAGGACATTATTTGAAGGTTCTTTGTGACGAAATTTTTGGTAGGAATAATTTTATAAATACAGTTATTTGGGAAAAGAAATATGCCCCACAAGGTAATGCTCAATGGCTTTCAGATAGTCATGATTTTATATTGGTCTATGCCAAAAATAAGGAAAAATGGTTACCTCGATTGCTTCCTCGCACAGCCGAAATGGATGGAAGATACAAAAATCCAGATAACGACCCAAGAGGCCCATGGAAACCGGTTGATGGCACAATCAGCCTATCCGGCGGACAACGTGGCGCACAATATGCAAAGACAGGAGTATCAGCCAATATTTATGAACTTATAACACCGTCTGGAAGGAAATTATTGCCTGCAAAGGGAAGATGTTGGTATTTTACAAAAGAGAAAATGCAAGAGGCAATTGCGGATAATCGTATCTGGTTTGGGGCAAATGGAAATAACGTTCCTGCTGTAAAGAAGTTTCTTTCTGAAGTAAAACAAGGAGTATCAGCCAAAACCATTTGGTTTAGAACAGAAGTCGGGGATAATCAAGAGGCGAAAAAAGAAGCAATGACTTTAAACCTGGGGAGTATATTTGCTACCCCAAAGCCTGAGCGTCTAATTGAACGTGTACTTATACTCGCCACCAACCCTGGCGACCTGGTTCTCGACTCCTTCCTCGGCTCCGGAACAACTGCCGCCGTTGCCCACAAGATGGGCCGCCGGTACATCGGGATTGAAATGGGCAGTCACGCATACACCCACTGCAAGGTGCGTTTGGACAAGGTGATTGCCGGGGAGGACCCGGGCGGGATCACCAAGTCCGCCAAATGGGAGAAGGGCGGCGGGTACCGTTTTTACGAGCTGGCCCCCACTCTCATCAACGAGGACGCTTTCGGGGAGGCGGTCATCAATCCGGACTACGACGCGGACATGCTGGCCGCGGGCGTGGCGCTCCATGAGGGCTTTACTTACCATCCGGACAGCAAGCTGTTCTGGAAGCAGTCCTCGGGCAGTGAAAAGTCCTATCTGTTCGTCACCACCCGCCACTTGAACAGCGATTATCTGGACTCCATCCAAAGCACTATGGAGGAGGACGAATATCTCACTATCGCCTGCTGCTCCTACGACAAGGGGTTGGACAGGATCTATGACCATATCACCGTCAAAAAAATTCCCCAGATGCTCCTGGAACGCTGTGAGTTTGGCAAAACGGATTACAATCTGAATATCGTACATCCCCCGGTGTATGAGGACGAGGAGGAATACGATGCGGAGTGATTTTCCCCTGTATACCACGGACTACATCAGCGGCGTCATGTCCCTGCGCAAGCCTCAGAAGGAATCTCTCAAAATCCTGGAGGAAATCGTAAACAGTGTGCAGCTGCGCAAGGGTATGAATCTGAATGCGGCCCTGGGCGCCGTCCACGCTATGTATCCGATCTGTTCTGATTTCGAGCGGGAGTTTCTCTCCCTGACCTTTGCCCTGGCTACTGGCGTAGGCAAAACCCGGCTGATGGGGGCCTTTATCGCCTATCTGTATACCCAGCACAACATCAGGAATTTTTTTGTTGTCGCCCCCAACACCACAATCTATGAAAAGCTGAAACGGGACTTGAGCGATTGGAACAGCCCCAAGTATGTGTTCAAGGGCCTGGGATGTTTTTCCGCTCCGCCGCAAATCGTCACTGGCGACGATTACAAGAATAAGCAGCTCCCGATTTTCACCTCAGAAATTCGCATTTTTATCTACAACATCGACAAGTTCAACAAAGAAGACGCCAACATGAAAAAGGTGAACGAGTGGATCGGCGACTCGTTCTACCAATATCTCTCCAACCTGCCGGACCTGGTACTCATTATGGATGAATCTCATCACTACCGGGCGGAAAGGGGCGCCCAGGCCCTGAACGAACTCCGCCCGCTGCTGGGTCTGGAGCTCACCGCCACACCGCTTGTCACCAAAGGAGCGAAGCAAGTTCCGTTCAAGAATGTGGTGTATGAGTATCCGCTGTCCAAGGCCATTGAGGACGGATATACCCGCACCCCCTTCGCCGTGACCCGCTCCGACATAGACTTCTATAATTTTGGCGACGAGGCGCTGGACAAGCTGATGCTGACCGACGGTATCACCTGCCACGAAAATGCGAAGCGGAAACTGGAGCTGTACGCCGCCAACAGCAGCACTCCAGACAAGCCCGTTCGAACAGTAAAACCTTTTATGCTGGTGGTCTGCAAGGACACTGCCCACGCCGCCTGGGTGGAGGACTACATCCGCTCCGACGAGTTCCGGGATGGAGCCTACCGCAATAAGACCATCGTTGTCCACTCCAAGCAGAAGGGCGCGGAAAGCGAGGCCAACACCCGCCTGCTGCTGGACGTGGAGAGTCCGGATAACCCGGTAGAGATCGTCATCCACGTCAATATGCTGAAAGAGGGCTGGGACGTCAACAACCTCTATACCATCGTGCCTCTGCGCACCGCGGCTTCCAAAATCCTACGGGAGCAGATGGTGGGCCGGGGCCTGCGCCTGCCCTACGGAGAGCGCACCGGCGACCGGGACGTAGACGCGGTCATGCTCACCGCCCACGACAAGTTCGCCGACATTCTGGCCGAAGCACAGAAGGGCGACTCCATTTTCAAGGCGGGCAACATCATCAAGGCAGAGGAGTTCGTCCCGGAGCAAGTCACACATACCCAGCTTGCCCTTGATCTGGAACCGAACAAGGCCCTGGAAACTGCCTATCAGCAGACCGGAATACAGAAGTCCGACGCTGCGGACGCTCTGCTGGAAACCACGGCGGAACTCATCCAGCAGGCCGTCACCGCACATATCCAAACCGCCCCGGAGCACACCGTAACCCCCGCTCAGGCGCAAAAAATTGTGGCTGAGGTGAAGGTGAAAGTCTCTGAGGACAAGGATCTGGGAGATGTTTTCCGGGAAAACGAAATGCCCCTCACCGCCTGGATGCTGTACCAGACCGAGGAGACGCACCGCGCCGCACAGTCCGGATTTATTCCCATTCCCCGTATCAAAATCACAGACGCCGGCGTGGAGGAATATGTCTTCACCGATTTCGATTTGGCGCTAACTGATTTTACCCATGTGCCGATCAAGAATGAACTGCTCATTCAGAACCTGGAGGATATGCAGGACAGGCAGAGGATCAAGGGTGACGCCATTGATTTTGAGGGGTACAATCCCAAGAAGGTGATTCTGGAACAGCTCCGCAACAAACCGGAAATCGACTACATGAAATGTTCCGCCCTGCTGTTCAAGCTGATCACGCAGCTCTGCGACCACTATGAAACAGAGTTCGGTACAAACGGGATGCAGAACACTGTCATGATGTACAAGCGGGATATCGGGAACAAGATCTATCAGCAGATGATGCGGCATTTCTACTGTGAGAACGGATTCCTCCAAGAGGAGGTCGTGGGTATCAGGAACTACAACATGCAGCAGAGCTACCAGTTCAAAGAAAGGGTCGGTCTGTATGAGGAGTTCACTGAGGACATCCGGTCGGTTCTTTTCACCGGAATCAGGAATGGCGTTTTCACCACCGCGAAGTTCGACAGCAAAGAGGGCGAACTGACCCTTGCCCGTGTGCTGGAATCAGACGATGACGTTCTGAATTGGCTCCGCCCTCATCCCAGAGAGTTCAACATCACCTACAACTGCGGCCACATCTATGAGCCGGATTTTGTTGTGGAAACAGAGCGGATCATCTACCTGGTCGAGGTTAAGGGCGAGGATAAACTGAACGATCCTGATGTGATCGCCAAGAAAAAACGCGGTATACAGTACTGCGAGGCGGCCTCCCGCTGGGGCAAAGCCAACGGCTATAAGGCATGGCGCTATCTGTTTATCCCATCCAAGCAGGTTCTGCCAAGCTCCTCCTTCATGCAGCTGGCTCAGCGATTTCAGGAACTGTGATTTTTAGTATTCCGCTCTTCCCAGACATACTCAATTTTTACTACGCCTAAACAAAGAAGTACCGCCCACAGCCAGACAACTTAAATCTTCCGATACAGTCACCCGCCAGACTCAGTTCTGGCGGGTGATTTTTTACAGCAAAACTTTTTCCGAAAATAAAACGTCGCTTTCAGCCGCTGGAGGTTGTGGTATAGGGATGAGGACCCTGCTCTCTGAATTGGTAAACATTTTGTAAACTCGGTTGTAAGTAAGTTCCGTTTCGGCCGCCAGAGGTTGTAGTAGAAGGATGGGGGAGGTCAGTACAGAAAAGCCGAGAAAGAAATCATGTCATAAAGAAATGGAGGTCAAGCACAGCATGAAAGAATCCAGCTGCAAGAGCTATGATGAACTGCCGCTGTTCCTGAATGCAACGACAGTGGCAAAGGTGCTGGGCGTTTCACCGTCCAGCGGCTACGAGTTGATGCATGAGCCGGATTTTCCGGTGCTGAAGGTCGGCAGCAGGATGGTCGTGCCCAAAGAGAAATTTGTGGAGTGGGTGTCACGGCACACTCAGGGAGGTGCGGAGTGAAGTACAAAACGCGGCCCAATCGTGATCCAGCCAAGAACTACTTCCAGCTGCCCAACGAGATATTCCTGCTGGGCCTGTCGCCTGGTGCGCTGGCGGTCTACTCGTATCTGCTCTGCTGTGAGGATCGAAACACCTACCAGTGCTGGCCCAGCTACAAGACCATTGGCAGAGCAGTGAAGATGAGCGCCAACACCGTCCGCAAGTACGTGTGCGAGCTGGAGGAACGACAACTCATCAGTACAGAGAACACGACAGTCACTACCAGGGGCGGTATGAAGCGCAACGGCAACCTGCTCTACACCATCCGCCCGATCCAGTTGGCGTTGGATCAGTTCTATGACCAGCAGTTGGCGCAGATGAGTGTGGCGGCTGAGCGTCAGCGAGTTGCAAAGGCACTCGCACTTCACGGTAATGAGTGCAGCTCAGCGTGACAGCCTGTGCGCCGCTGTGTGGCCCCGATGGTGTCCGAAGGGTAACAAGCCGCCGCTCACCGCAGACGCAGCCGTGTCCAAAGCGTGTGGCCGGTGTGCGCCATCCAGTGAATTCAGCACAACCGAAAGTGGCAGGTGAACCGAGGGGTCGAAAAATGTGCAGGATAAAGGCAGGTGGTCGCTTACGCGCCCCCCTGCCAACCACACCGCCCCGCAACGCGGGTCGGGGCTTTTCCATAGGTGGTCGGTTTTACCCCCTGTTGGCTGTCCCAGGTGGTCGGAATGAAGAAAAACAGAGGAAAAACCGCCCTGTTTCAACCTTTTCCAAGGTGGCTGTGACAGGTGGTTTTCCAACAAAAAGGAGGAATTTTCCAATGAGCCAAAATACGCACATTTCGGTGGAACCAAACACACCCGCAGAAGTCAAGACCCGCATCCCCGTCTGGCTGTACCCATCCACACTGGAAGTGATGGACAGAGCAATGAAAATTGCGAACTGAAAAAGCCGCAGTGAGTATCTGGAGAAGGCCACGCTGTTCTACGCTGGCTACGTCTCCGGTCAGGACGCTACCGCCTATCTGCCACCCGCACTGGCGTCCGTTCTGCGCGGAACGGTGCAGGACACGGAGAACCGAATCTGCCGTCTGCTGTTCAAGCTGGCGGTGGAACAGGACATGGTGATGAATGTGCTGGCGGCGGGGATGGAGATTCCCGATGAGCAGCTCAAGGCGCTCCGGGGGCGGTGCGTCCAGGACGTGAAAAAGACCAGCGGCAGTATCTCGCTGGATGACGCTGTCCGCTATCAAAGGGGTGGCCTGTGATCATCCATCCTCCTCTCAGATTCTGCGCCGCAAAACAAAGAATAAAAGTCCTCGAAAAAAGTAGTAGCTATTCCCGACAAAGTGTGGTATGTGTTGGTGTTGCAAAGGAGGCAGTAGATATGAGAACGACTCTGGAAGATCTCTACTATGGCAACATCATACCCAACGAACAGCAGATGACACCGGGCTCAGAACTGAAGCGGGCAGTAGACCGTGTCGCCAAATATGAAAATCAGCTCATGGAACAGCTGGAGGAAATCGATCAGGAGACTCTTACAAAACTCATCCGGTCACAGCATGAGATCAACAGTATCACAGCAACCGAGAATTTTATCCTGGGTTTCCGATTGGGTGTCAGGCTGATAGCGGAGTGCATGGACGAAAACGACGGTGATATTCGGACTGGAGGTGAGTAACAAATGGCAAAACGCAGACCGTCCGGCGACGGTATGGTGCGCAAGCGGGACGACGGTCGCTGGGAGGGCCGCATCGTGGTGGGCCACAAGGAAAACGGCGAGTCCATCTTCCGGTACGTCTACGCTCCCACGCAGAAGGAGCTGTCCACAAAGCTCCGTCAGAACATCGATGCCTACCAGGGCGTAGACCTGACCGAAGACAGTTCCATGACGCTGGGCGAGTGGTTGGATCGCTGGCTGGCCGAGTACATGGCAGGCACTGTGCGCCCCGGCACGCTCCAGACCTATCGCCGCTACGCTGATCTCTACATTAAGCCCACCCTTGGCAACAGACCACTCGCCCAAATCACGCCGGCGGAGATACAGAAGCTGTATGCCCATCTGAAGAAGCGGGGCCGCATCCGCAAGCACAAAAAATACGGACACCAGTTGTCCGACAGCATGGTACACTGTATCCACACTCTGCTCCACGGGGCGATGGGCGCGGCGGAGCAATTCCGGCTAATCCCCAGAAATCCAGTTGCGGAGGTCACTGTACCCAAACGAAAGCTGCCGCCCAAGCAAATCCTCAACGGTGAACAGCTCGACACGTTCCTGTCCGCGATTCAAGCGGACGATATCTGGCACGACTTTTTCTACACCGAACTGACCACCGGCCTGCGGCTGGGTGAGATATGCGGCCTGCGCTGGGAGGACTTCGACGCAGAGCATGGAGTGCTGAACATTCAGCGCACCATCCATGTGGAAAAGGGTGGGGTGCTCACTGCCGGGAACACCAAGACCTACGCCGGTACTCGCAAGATTGTACTGCCGCCCAGCACAGTGCAGTGTCTGCGTGAGAGGAAAGAAGCGGCACTCACCGATTGGATATTCCCCAATCCGCTGAAGCCAGAGCTGCCCGTCAATCCCCGCGCCGCCTACAGCCGGTTGAAGGCGCTGCTGAAAGACACCGGCCTGCCCAGCATCCGATTTCACGATCTCAGGCACACATTCTCGACCCACGCGCTGTCCAGCGGCGTGGATGCCAAGACGCTCTCTGGCATCTTGGGTCACAGCCGGGCATCGTTCACCCTGGATACCTACACCCACGTCACCGGAGATATGCAGAAGCGAGCCTCAGAGGTGGTAGGCGATTTTCTGACAGAGTTGCTTGGAGAGGAGTTGAAACCGTGGCAAAACGCAGAAAACGGGGCAGCGGCAGCGTCCGCCTGAGAAAGGATGGGCGCTGGGAGGGTCGAGCCGTTATCGGCTACGATGATAAGGGTTTGCCAAAAACGAAAAATGTTCTGGCAAAGACAAAATCCGAATGTGTCCAGAAACTGAAAAATTTGACTTCCAGCATCGGGAAATCGGAATCTGCCGTTACCAAACCCGGTATAACCTTGGGCCAATGGCTGGATTCCTGGTATCAGACCAGCAAGAAGCCAAACCTGCGGCCCAACACCCAGATGTCATACGAACAGCGAATCTACAACTACATTATCCCCGCGCTGGGGGACACCCCGCTGGACAAGCTCACGCAAAATGACCTCCGGCAGTTCTACACTAACCTCAAGCAAAACGGGCGAATCAAGAATACCAGCTACTATGGCAACGGCCTCTCCGACCAGACGGTGCGGGGCTGTCACACCACACTCCGCTCCGCGCTGGAGATGGCGGTCTCCAAGAAGCTGATCGCCCGCAACCCCGCGGACGGTTGCCGGCTCCCTCCCGCCAAGCCCAGGGAGATGCAGGTGCTCACTCCGGACGAGGTTCAACGTCTGCTGATTCAAGCCAAGGAAGACGGCTGTTATGAACTGCTCCTGCTGGAGATTGCCACCGGCCTGCGGCGGGGCGAGCTTCTGGCTCTCCAGTGGGATGACCTCAATTTCAAGACCAGGACACTGCGTGTAGAACGTCAAGTCCACAGAGCTAAGGGCAAACTGATCCTCTCCCAGCCCAAAACCAAAGCCGCCAACCGGACGATCATTCTCCCCGTTCCGCTCTTGGCTGTCTTGAAGGAATACCGTCAGCAGGTACACTCCCGCTGGTTGTTCCCCTCACCGAGGAAAGATGACCTGCCCTCAGACCCCGCCTCCGTCCGCAAACACCTGACCACCATTCTGGAGAGGGCCAGGTGCAAGCATATCCGCTTCCACAACCTCCGCCACCTGTTCGCCACCATGTCCCTGGAACATGGAATGGATATCAAGACCCTCTCTGCGGTGATTGGGCATGTGTCCAGCAGCACTACGCTGAACATCTACGCCCATGTCACGGACGAGATGCGGCAGACGGCAGCACGCAAGATTGACCAGGGGATTGGCAAGACTGAGTTCAAAGCGGAGACAGAATCCGCCGCAAAGAAATCCGCTCCCAGCGCCTTCCAGCCTTACAAGGGTAAACGTCGCAAGCCAGGCACCGGATGCGTCACACAGATCAATGACCACCTGTGGGAGGGCCGCTACTCCCCCGTCTGGCCTGACGGCAAAAAGCATCCCCGCAACGTCTACGCCAAGACCAGAGAGGAATGTGAGCAACTGCTGGCGGAGATGATCCTCCAGATGAAAGCGGAGATTGCCGCAGAAAAGGAGAGACTGAGGTTAGAAGAGCAAGCTGGTTAATATGAGCCGAGGGACTCTGGAGCGCAAAATCCAGAGTCCCTCGGTTTTTCTCTGTCTGTGGGCAGATATGTGGTCAGACCAAAAGCGCAAATTGAAACACGCAGTAAAAGTGCTGAATATTGGAAATTTCCCGGGTGTTTGCAGAAGAATCCGCCCCATTGATGATGGTATTATTTCGGCATGGGCACGTCTCTCCGTCCTTACCAAGTGATTGGAAACCTCGGGAGTGCCGCTGTTCAGCACTTTCGGGGCATTTTTGTTGCGGAGGCGCATGGTCTTTGGCACTTTCCCGTCCATTGTCTCCGCCCGCTTTTTTCCGCGTGTGGGTCACGGTGTGGGTCAAACCCAAATCATGAAGCAAAGGCGGGACGCACCTCAGAGAGCGGAAGTCCCAACTTGATTGCCCGCTCCCGCTCATAGGTGACTCTGGTGATCTCCTCAATAAACCGCCGCTCTTTTTCGTCCGCGCTGGCCCATCTCACAGCATACTTCCTGCACATCTGGAAAAAAATCTCGTAAAACCGATCTTCCTCCGCATCTCTGCGGCAATACCACGCCGCATCAGATACGGGGTTTTCTTTTCTGTGTTCCATCCAAGCACCTCCTGAGTCAAGCAAGGTATGTGAAAAAGATCCGTTTCGCCGCCTCGTCCGCTATCAAATACCTTGGGGCGGAAGAAGCAAACATCGGAAGTCTTACCGCTCCAAAATCCCGCTCATAATGCCGGGCCAGTTCACCCGTCTTCGCCTCCAGCACAACGTCCCCGGCGAAGCCGTTGTCAATGGACAGCTTGATACCGTAGGCAATCATCAGCCGCCCGATTCCAGCGTACTTCGGCCTTCCGCCGTCCATCGTCGGATTCGAGCCCGGCTGGGCCTCCATATAGGCGATATGAACCACAAGCGAATGCTCCAGAATTTCGTATGCCCCCAGTGCAATCAACTCATTGCCCGCTTTCGCCGCATATTTCTCAAAACGGTCATCAGCCAAATATTCGCTGGTCCATGAAGTCTGCCAAGTCGGCGGAGAATCCGTTGACTCGGCATCCTCCTGTGTCATCGGTTCAATAGAAACTGGAACCCGCTGATGTTCTCCGTCCAGTACAAACGGCTCAAACCGCACCGCTATCACCTCTTTACAGGTAACAGTTTACCATATAGGAGCACAAAATACAAGTCCGCCACCCATACAGAATTTGCTACGCTGTAAACAATATAGGGGCTGTGGCACTGTGCAGTTCGCTTGCTTTTCACCTCTGTACTTCTCCGTTTATCCCTATCGACTTTCGCCTCCTATTTCGGTATCGTGTTGCTTGCGAAAGCCCTTTAAAATACAGAAATCAGGAGGAAAAGCAAATGACCAGTATCAAAAAGCGCACCACTGTCGCACTGACGGCAGCAATCCTCGCAACAACCCTCGCTATCCCCGCCACGGCAGTGGAGACCTCAGCCATTCGAGTGAGCAGCTACAAGGGCAGTACCCTGAAAGTGGGAGAACGCAGCGGACTCATCATCGGCCCCAGCGGTGCGGACTACACCGTCACCTCCAGCGACCCAGACACGGTGGCGGTGGAGCAGGTGCTGACCTTCTGGGTCGCCGTCGCCAAGACGGTGGGGACGGCGGAGATCACCGCTTCCAACAGCGCCGGGGAGCATGGGAGCATGACGCTGACGGTCGGCTCCACTACCCCCGCCGCGCCGGAAGCCCCCGCCAGCGGGGACAGCGCCGGCCTGACGGACAACCTGGAGATACGGCAGGAGATGATCCGCCTCATCAACCAGACCCGCAAGGCCAACGAGGTGCCGGAACTGCCGGTCAGCGAGGCCCTGATGAACGCCGCCCAAGCCTGCTCCGACCGGCGCTATACCTGGCATCACGCTCCGGAGGAGAGCCAGGCCGCTGCCGAGGCTGGATATCCCTACGGCTTCGGTGACAACCTCACTGTGTTCACCGGCACAGCCGACGCTGCCCAACGCGCCGTCGACAACTGGATCCACTCCCCCGGTCATTTCGAGACCATGATCGACCCCAGATGCGACTGTATCGGCGTGGGCGTGACCCAGTACGACGGTATCACCTACTGCTACATGTTCGTTGGAATACCCAACAGCATCAATTTCTATGCGTAAGCGAATAGTCCTCAAGGAGGGCCGTCCAGAAAACTGGACGGCCCTCTCTCGTGGTGGCAAAAACAGAGCACAGATTTACTGCTCAGATATTGCGTACCAGAAAACAAAGAATTAAAGCCTTTCATTCGGTGGGTTCTAATAAGGAGTATCTAAGAACTTCGGACTGGCGGCATGGCCCTTTGGTAAAGAGAAAGCTAATTTTACCGAACTCTTTTGGGAATGCGCCCAACATTGCAAAAGTTTTTCGTAATGTGACTGTTTTCTCCTACGGCTGACACATTTCCAACTATTGACTCACTCATGACCCGGATAGTGCAGGAACAAAGGTAGTCCAGCCGTTGCCGCTGCGCAGCTCCGCATCCCGGTCATCCGAGAGGGTAAAGACATAGACCGGCTGACGGAACCCCTTGCTGTCGGCCATGTATTCCAGAGCGCAGGCGGTAACCCGCACCTGATTGGGCTTCAGGTAATTGAACATTGGCACGTCCTGCCAGGAGAACCGGCCCGCACAAAGAAGGTCATATGCCTCTTGGGAAGATATTACAGTGGCATTCCCGTGAAGGGTGCTGACAGAGAGGGCGTTGTCCACCTCATAGAGAATACCACCCTCCGCGATGTGGCAAATCAACTCACCAGCAGTCAGTACACCATCTTCCACCACACATTCTGCCCGGAACGCATACTCGCCCCTTTCCTCGTCCACAGTAACAAATTGGGCTGCGTCAGGTACATCAATGCCCAACGTCCCCAGGGCGGTACGGAGTTCATCTTCTGTAATTCTTCCGCCTTTGTTACTGTAACGCAAGTCGCTACCCACCCGATAATCTGTGTACTCGTAAGAGCGGTCATTGTGATTTATGATCAGGTTATATGTGCGATGGTCAGAGTAGAATGTGCTGTTGTCATAGTAATTTACATCGGGGCTACCAAAATTGATTTCTGCGCCCTGCCGCCCAAGGAAGTCCACGGCAAAAGCATCACAACTTTCCGAGGTAAAGGGTTCCGTCCAATATACCCCGGATGGCCCCGGTTCATCGGATAACGCACATTCCAGTACCCACTCCACTCCTTTGGTGTCGGCAGCATAGATGGGGGCATCCTCCAGATTGCCATAGGGCTGGAAACGGTAGGCAAAGAACACACCCGTCAGGGCCACAATGGACAAGGCCGGGAGTAAGGCATAGGCCCCAGCGGTTTTCCATCGTTTTCCTGACAAGCTGACGAACAACATACACAGGCAGTACCCCAACATAGCTCCCAAGGTATTGCAAATGAGATCGTCCACATCGGCCTGTCCCCGGCCAAGGATGTACTGGGCCACTTCGATAATAAGGGATGTTCCTGCTCCTGCCGCCAGCATCCAGTACCACCGTCGGAAGGGTTTTGCCGCCAAAGGGAGAAACACACCCAGGGGGACAAACATGGCAATGTTCAGCAAAGGATTCAGCCAGACCTGAAGTGTAAAGGCATTCCATGCTTCCCAAAACGCCAAGAATGGATAAAGCTGATACATCTGCATACCGTTTCCAATTCGGTTCATAAATGTGATGGAGACCAGTCCACCCAAGTAGCATAACAGCAACAGAACAGCTACAGCTTGTCCTTTCGGAAACTGTATTCCCTTCTGACGGTATTTCTGGTTCAGCAGGACGAGAAGTACTGCTCCTATTGCCAGGCCAATCAAGGCAGGAGGAATTGCCTGCCGGAACAAATAGAAGATTGTACGGATAAAGTCATGCATAGTAAGTTTTCCTCCTCTTTATCTGAAAACACAGTCAGTATAGCATAACCTGCTGAAATACGGAACTGGAAACAGGATATTTTAAGAAAAGTTTAAAGACTATGAACTGGCCAGAATCGAAAGTACTATGCTCTATCAGACGCTCCTCAATTTTTTGATACAGTCACTCGCCAAACTCAGTTCTGGCGAGTGATTTTTTCTAAAAATTTTTCAGCATACGAAAAATAAACTGTTGGTAAACAATTTATAAACTCGTTTATAAGGAAGTTCCGTTTCAGCCATCAGAGGTTGTGGTAGAAGAGTGAGAAAGTCAGTGCAGAAAAGCAGAGAAAGAAATCATGTCATAAAGAAATGGAGGTCAAGCGCAACATGAAAGAATCCATCTACAAGGACTACGGCGAGCTGCTACTGTTCCTGAACGCAGCAACAGTGGCAAAGGTGCTGGGCGTCTCACCGTCCAGCGGGTACGAGTTGATGCACATCGTCGTCACAAACTCCGTATCACTCGCCCCACCGCAAGCGGCAGGGCTCGCTCACTCCGTTGCTCCTCCTCTCCCCACACAAACGCTGTGCGTTTGTGCGGGGTCCCCTTTCTTCCCTGTTCTGAAAATCGGCAGCAGGCTCGTAGTACCAAAAGAGAAATTCGTGGAGTGGGTGTCGCAGCACACTCAGAGAGGTGCAGATTGAAATACACACCTTGGCTCAAGCGTGATCCAATCAAGAACTACTTCCAACTGCCCAAGGAGATATTCCTGCTGGGACTGTCGCCCGGTGCGCTGGCCGTCTACTCCTATCTGCTCTGCTGTGAGAATCGAAACACCTACCAGTGCTGACCCAGCTACAAGACCATCGGCAGAGCAGTGAGGATAAGCGCCAACACTTCCCGCAAGTATGTGTGCGGGTTGGAGGAGAGGCAGCTCATCAGTACAGAGAGAACGACCGTCACCACGAGAGACGGACTGAAGCGCAACGGCAATCTGCTCTACACCATCCGTCCGATCCAACTGGCCCTTGACCAGTTCTACGACCAACAGCTGGCGCAGATGGATGTGGCAGCTGAGCGCCAGCGAGTCGCAACGGCACTCGCGCTCCGCAGTGACAGTGCGCACTCAGCGTGACAGCCTGTGCGCCGCCTGTGTGGCCTCGCTGGTGTCCAGAGGGTAACAAGCCGCCTCCACATCGCAGACACAGCTGTGTCCAAAGCGTGTGACCGGTGTGCACCATCCGGCGAATTCAGCACAACCGAAAGTGGCGGGTGAACCGGGGGGTCGAAAAAAGTGCAGGATAAAGGCCGGGGGTCGCTTACGCGTCCCCCGGCCAGCCACACCGCCCCGCAGAGCGGGTCGGGGCTTTTCCATAGGTGGTCGGAATTTCAACTTTTTGCTGTGGCAGGTGGTCGGTATCAGCAAATCCAGAGAGAAAACCTCAGTGTTTCGCCTTTTTACAAGGTGACCGTTATAGGTGGTTTTCAGAGATTTTACGGGAGTCGGTGCGGGGGTCATTTTTCACCCCCTGGGGGCAAGTCGGGGGTCAGTTTTTCCTCTGCCCTTACAGCCGCCGCAATACTGGCGGGTCAAGGCGGGGATATTTACGAATTTCAGGAAGAGCATCATGTCGGGAGAAAAAACAAGTTTGCGTACGAACCTTTCCTGAGACACAGCAACTCGTCAAAGAGATGTGTCCTCTGGACAGCTGCCGTCTGCTCTTCAAGCTGATGGTGGAGCAGGGCATGGTGATGAACGTGCTGGTGGCGGGGATGGAGATTCCCGACGAGCAACTCCGCGCACTGCGGGGACGGTATGTCCAGGACGTGAAAAAAACCAGCGGCAGTATCTCGCTGGACGACGCTGTCCGCTATCAGAGGGGCGGTCTGTGATCGCCCACACCCTATTCAAATTCTGCGTTGCAAAACAAAGAATAAAAGTCCTCGAAAAAAGTAGTAGCTATTCCCGCCGAGGTGTGGTATGGTGTGTCACTGCAAAGGAGGCGGAGCAGATGCGAAAAATCCTCGAAGATTTTTACTACGGCAATATTACGCCCTGCGAAAAAATAATGAGACCGGGCTCAACGCTGCAGCGAGCAGTAAATACTGCCGCCCAGTGTGAAAACCAACTCACAGAGATGCTTGATGAAGTTGGTCGTGGACTCCTCACCAGGCTGGTCAAGGCACAGCATGAAATCGACAGCATCACTGCAACCGAGAATTTCATCCTGGGCTTCCGTCTGGGCGTCCGGCTGATGGCTGAGTGTATGGACGAAGATGACGGCGATATCAGAAATGGAGGTGGATAACGATGACAAAGAAACGAGCAAATGGTGAGGGCAACATCCGCAAGCGCAAGGACGGCCGCTGGGAGGGACGGTACACCGCCGGCTACGATCCGGAGACTGGCAAGCGAATCATCAGAAATGTGTTGGGCAAAACCCAGGCAGAGGTCAAAGAGAAGCTGGCCCAGGCACAGCAGGAGACAGCCGGTCTGGACGTAACCCGTAGCGAAGACTACACAGTGTCTACTTGGCTCCGCAGCTGGTACGAACTCTACGCCAAGCCCAACGTCAGGCCGGCGACGGCAGACCGCTACCACCTGATCATCGAGACCTACACCATCCCACGCATCGGGAAGATCAAGCTCAAGAAGCTGACCTCCCGTGATCTGCAAAAGCTCTACAAGGACCTGATGGAGCGTGGAAGGATACAGAAGCGGAGCGGCAAGGGCAATCCAGGACTGAGCAGCACCACAGTCAGAAGTGTCCACCTCACCCTCCACTGCGCATTTGAGAGGGCGGTGAAAGAGCGGCTGATCCCACGCAACCCCACCGATGACTGCATCGCTCCGAAAGTGCAGAAGGTAGAGATGAAAACACTTCTCCCTGAACACCTCAAATCCTACCTGGACGCCGCCAATGCCAGAGACGTCCTGCCCATGTTCTACCTGGAACTGGTCAGTGGGCTGAGAAAGGGTGAACTGGTGGCACTCCTATGGTCTGACCTGGACACAGAACACAAAACGATTTCCGTCAGCAAGCAGTACGTCCGCAACCCCAGCGGAGAGGTGATGCTCTCCAGGCCTAAGACAGAGACGTCGGTTCGGCAGGTGTCCATCCCACAGGATGCTGTGGATCTGCTGATCCAGGAACACAGCAAGCACCCGGACAACCAGTATATGTTCCCCTCGCCAGTGACCGGAGAGATGTACCACCCTGACTCGGTGGTGAAACTCCATGAGAAAATACTGAAAGACGCAGGGCTGGAGCACATCAGATTTCACGACCTCCGTCACACATTTGCGACCCTTGCCCTCCAGAATGGTGTAGATGTGAAAACGGTCAGCAGTATGCTGGGGCACTATGACGCAGGCTTCACCCTCCGCACCTACACCCACGCCACTCGGCAGCAACAGAACCGAGCGGCAGAGACGATGGGAAATTTCATGGCGAAGGTCATGTAGGGCAGAAAAAGCAACAAAAAAGCCAGACAGGAAAGCAAAACTTCCTGTCTGGCACTCTCTGCCCCTCTCTGGACATTTCGCCGTGTGGGTCACGGTATGGGTCAGCGGAAAATCGCAAAAATAAATCCACCCAAAAAGTTACAAAAACAAGAGAAATCCCGCCAGAACCAATCGATTCCAGCGGGATTTTGGAGCTGCTACCCAGATTTGAACTGGGGACCTCATCCTTACCAAGGATGCGCTCTACCGACTGAGCTATAGCAGCACATTTGCTCCCCTTACGGGGCGCTATAGAAACAGCCAAACGGCTGAGTCAAACAAATGGCGACGCGGAAGGGACTTGAACCCTCGACCTCCGGCGTGACAGGCCGGCGTTCTAACCAACTGAACTACCGCGCCATTTTTACTATCGAAACAGACAAGTCTGCAACTCACATGGCAGGGGCAGAAGGAATCGAACCCTCGGCACGCGGTTTTGGAGACCGCTGCTCTACCTGCTGAGCTATACCCCTAAATTATGGTGGGCCTTCACGGGCTCGAACCGTGGACCGACCGGTTATGAGCCGGCTGCTCTAACCAACTGAGCTAAAGGCCCATGGCCGTGACACCTTATCTGGAAAGAACGGCTTGCCGTCGTAATTGGCGGCAAGCCGCTTTTGGCGCCACCTGTTGGACTCGAACCAACGACCCTGCGGTTAACAGCCGCATGCTCTACCGACTGAGCTAAGGAGGCATAAGCAAAGGGTCCGGCCCAGCGGGCTGGACCCTTTTGTGTTGGCATTACCTATCTTCCCGGTCCGTCTCCAGACAAGTATTTTCGGCAGAAGCGAGCTTAACTTCCGTGTTCGGAATGGGAACGGGTGGACCCTCGCCCTAATCAACACCAACTGTACTTTCTCTTTGAAAAGAAAGTAAGCAAAGAAAACATCTTATTTTTCTCTCCTTACCGTCTTCTCAACAGTAAGCATTATAGCAGACTTTCTCAAAATGTCAAGAGAAAATTTAAACTGGTGACCCGTACGGGAATCGAACCCATGTTTGCGGCGTGAGAGGCCGCCGTCTTAACCGCTTGACCAACGGGCCGTGTCACGCTTCGCGCCCTTCGCTACGGCGTCTAAGCCGCTACGACTTCACAAGCCGGCCTACGGCACTGCGTGCCTTCGGTCCGTTTGCTCCGCTCCGCGTCTTACCCGCCTGCTCCCAGGCGCTCAGCGCTTCGTCTTTGGTGCGCCTTCAGGGATTCGAACCCGGGACCCACTGATTAAGAGTCAGTTGCTCTACCAACTGAGCTAAAGGCGCGTCATGCGCTATTTCTGCACCCTGAAAACCGAACAGTGAAACAACCTTTCGTTGCTTGCAAGCGCCTGCATTTCTTTCTTGCGACCTTGTAGGTCAAGCCCTCGGCTTATTAGTATCGGTCAGCTGCACGCCTTACAGCGCTTCCACCTCCGACCTATCAACGACATAGTCTACATCGAGCCTTACTTCTTTCGAATGAGAGATCTTATCTTAGGGAGAGTTTCACGCTTAGATGCTTTCAGCGTTTATCTCGTCCAGACGTAGCTACCCAGCTGTGCCCTTGGCAGGACAACTGATGCACCAGAGGTCTGTCCATCCCGGTCCTCTCGTACTAAGGACAGCTCCCTTCAAATCTCTTACGCCCGCAACAGATAGGGACCGAACTGTCTCACGACGTTCTGAACCCAGCTCGCGTGCCACTTTAATCGGCGAACAGCCGAACCCTTGGGACCGAATTCAGCCCCAGGATGTGACGAGCCGACATCGAGGTGCCAAACCTCCCCGTCGCTGTGGACGCTTGGGGGAGATCAGCCTGTTATCCCCAGGGTAGCTTTTATCCGTTGAGCGACGGCACTTCCACTTGCATACCGCCGGATCACTAACTCCAACTTTCGTTACTGCTCCACCCGTCGGTGTCGCAGTTAGGCTCGTTTTTGCGTTTACACTCACTGCACGATTTCCGTCCGTGCTGAACGAACCTTTGAGCGCCTCCGTTACCTTTTAGGAGGCGACCGCCCCAGTCAAACTGCCCACCTAACAGTGTCCCCCGACCGGATTCACGGCCGCAGGTTAGAAAACCAGTAAATCAAGGGTGGTATCCCAAGGGCGGCTCCACAAAAGCTGACGCCTCTGCTTCCAAGCCTCCCACCTATCCTGTACATGATTTACCAATCCTCAGTATTAAGCTACAGTAAAGCTCCATGGGGTCTTTCCGTCTAGTTGCGGGTAACCGGCATCTTCACCGGTACTACAATTTCGCCGGGTGGGCTGTTGAGACAGCGCCCAAATCGTTACGCCATTCGTGCGGGTCAGAACTTACCTGACAAGGAATTTCGCTACCTTAGGACCGTTATAGTTACGGCCGCCGTTTACTGGGGCTTCAATTCAGACCTTCGCTTGCGCTAAGCCCTCCTCTTAACCTTCCAGCACCGGGCAGGCGTCAGCCCATATACGTCATCTTTCGATTTAGCATAGACCTGTGTTTTTGGTAAACAGTCGCTTGGGCCTATTCTCTGCGGCCTACATTACATAGGCTCCCCTTTTCCCGAAGTTACGGGGTAATTTTGCCGAGTTCCTTAACAACCCTTCTCCCGTTGGCCTTAGGATCCTCTCCTCATCTACCTGTGTCGGTTTGCGGTACGGGCACCTTAGCATACACTAGAACTTTTCTCGCCTCGTCATTCACTGGCTTCCCTACTTATTTTCGGTCCCTTACGCCCGGGTCAACCAACGCCCGGGTCCAGCTAGCTCCAAGTGTCCTTCTAGTTTAAGTTTCGGTGGCTACGGAATTTCAACCGTATGTGCATCGACTACGCCTCTCGGCCTCGCCTTAGCTCCCGGCTTACCTTGGGCGGACGAACCTTCCCCAAGAAACCTTAGATTTTCGGCCATTATGATTCCCACATAATTCTCGCTACTCATTCCGGCATTCTCACTCGAATACAATCCACCGCTGCTTCCGCTACGACTTCACCCCGTATTCGACGCTCCCCTACCACGCATTGCTGCATCCCAAGCTTCGGTTACATGCTTAGCCCCGTTACATTTTCCGCGCAGAGTCACTCGACCAGTGAGCTATTACGCACTCTTTTAATGAGTGGCTGCTTCTAAGCCAACATCCTGGTTGTTTTCGCAACTCCACATCGTTTTCCACTTAGCATGTATTAGGGACCTTAGCTGTGGGTCTGGGCTGTTTCCCTTTTGACCACGAGACTTATCTCACGTAGTCTGACTGCTGATCATCAATTAGCCGGCATTCAGAGTTTGATAGGGTTCAGTAACTTTATCAGCCCCTAGCCCATTCAGTGCTTTACCTCCGGTAATCTAAATCAACGCTAGCCCTAAAGCTATTTCGGGGAGAACCAGCTATCTCCAAGTTCGATTAGAATTTCTCCGCTATCCACAAGTCATCCGCCACCATTGCAACGGGGGTCGGTTCGGTCCTCCATGAGATTTTACTCTCACTTCAACCTGCTCATGGATAGGTCACCTGGTTTCGGGTCTATTGCACACGACTCTTTCGCCCTATTCAGACTCGCTCTCGCTTCGCCTCCAGTGCTGAACACCTTAAGCTTGCCACGTACAATAACTCGCCGGACCGTTCTACAAAAAGTACCTCATCACACCTTAACGTGCTCTGAGTGCTTGTAAGCACAAGGTTTCAGGTTCTATTTCACTCCCCTCCCGGGGTCCTTTTCACCTTTCCCTCACGGTACTGCTCCTCTATCGGTCATCAAGTAGTATTTAGGGTTGGAGGGTGGTCCCCCCAGCTTCCCACAGGGTTTCACGTGTCCTGCGGTACTCTGGATCCTGACTGGAACAATTCAGCTTTCGACTACGGGGCTCTCACCCGCTATGGCCGGCCTTCCCATACCGTTCGTCTAACCTATTGCTCTGTTGTGTCAGTCCACAACCCCGGAGGATAAATCCTCCGGTTTGCCCTCTTCCGCGTTCGCTCGCCACTACTAGCGGAATCTCTGTTGATTTCTCTTCCTCGCCCTACTTAGATGTTTCAGTTCAGGCGGTTCCCCACCTACGCCTATTTTATTCAACGCAGGCTGACAGAGTATTGCTCTGCCGGGTTTCCCCATTCGGAAATCCGTGGATATAACGCCTATGTGCGGCTCCCCACGGCTTATCGCAGCTTGTCACGTCCTTCATCGGCTCTTGATGCCAAGGCATTCCCCTTGCGCTCTTTATAGCTTGACCTTCGTCGAGGCAAAGTCCATTCCGTTCCGGATATCCTTTGGACATCCCTCACTTCATTCCCTTGCCTCTCCTCCTTCAAATTGAACCCGCTTCGCTGGGCTTCAATTTGAGAAGATCTCTGGTTCTCACAAGAATTATGCAGGCCTCAGATTTGGTTCATTGTAGTATTTGTGTTACCCTATTATTTAAAGTCCACAAATTAAAACTTTGTTACCTCTCTGTTGCTTGCTCGCAATTTCTTGCTTGCTTCACTGTTCAGTTTTCAAGGTGCAGTCTCCAACCTTTTCCAAGGTCAGATTGAAATGCTCACCCTTTTGGATAAACACTTCAATCCAATCTCGTGGTGGAGGTTATCGGATTCGAACCGGTGACCCCCTGCTTGCAAAGCAGGTGCTCTACCAGCTGAGCTAAACCCCCGTAACCGCTCAAGTTGGGTGGTGGGCCCAAGTGGACTCGAACCACCGACCTCACGATTATCAGTCGTGCGCTCTAGCCAGCTGAGCTATGGGCCCGTCGGGTTGCCGCCTCCCTAGCAGCGTGCGCCCTCTAAATTAAACAACGCGACTCTCATTCTAACACCGAAGTCTGACCTAGGAATGTTACAGCCACGTCTTAGGTGACTGAGGTCTCCTTAGAAAGGAGGTGATCCAGCCGCACCTTCCGATACGGCTACCCTGTTACGACTTCACCCCAATTATCGAACCCACCTTCGGCCGCGCCCCCATTGCTGTTAGGCTACGGACTTCGGGTGTTCCCGACTCTCATGGTGTGACGGGCGGTGTGTACAAGGCCCGGGAACGTATTCACCGCGGCATGCTGATCCGCGATTACTAGCGATTCCAACTTCACGCAGGCGGGTTGCAGCCTGCGATCCGAACTGGGATGGCTTTTAGGGATTTGCTCCACCTCGCGGTTTTGCTTCCCTCTGTTGACCACCATTGTAGTACGTGTGTGGCCCAGGACATAAGGGGCATGATGATTTGACGTCGTCCCCACCTTCCTCCGTTTTGTCAACGGCAGTCTCGCTAGAGTGCTCTTGCGTAGCAACTAACAATAAGGGTTGCGCTCGTTGCGGGACTTAACCCAACATCTCACGACACGAGCTGACGACAACCATGCACCACCTGTCACCGGCGCTTCCGAAGAAGAAAGTGTATCTCTACACCGGTCGCCGGGATGTCAAGCCCTGGTAAGGTTCTTCGCGTTGCTTCGAATTAAACCACATACTCCACCGCTTGTGCGGGCCCCCGTCAATTCCTTTGAGTTTCAACCTTGCGATCGTACTCCCCAGGTGGGATACTTATTGTGTTAACTGCGGCACGGAGGGGGTCAGTCCCCCCACACCTAGTATCCATCGTTTACAGCGTGGACTACCAGGGTATCTAATCCTGTTTGCTCCCCACGCTTTCGCGCCTCAGCGTCAGTTGCTGTCCAGCAGACCGCCTTCGCCACTGGTGTTCCTCCTAATATCTACGCATTTCACCGCTACACTAGGAATTCCGTCTGCCTCTCCAGTACTCAAGAACTACAGTTTCAAATGCAGGCCACAGGTTGAGCCCGTGGTTTTCACATCTGACTTGCAGTCCCGCCTACACGCCCTTTACACCCAGTAAATCCGGATAACGCTTGCCACCTACGTATTACCGCGGCTGCTGGCACGTAGTTAGCCGTGGCTTATTCCTCAGGTACCGTCACTTGCTTCGTCCCTGAGAAAAGAAGTTTACAACCCGAAAGCCTTCTTCCTTCACGCGGCGTTGCTGGGTCAGGCTTGCGCCCATTGCCCAATATTCCCCACTGCTGCCTCCCGTAGGAGTCTGGGCCGTGTCTCAGTCCCAATGTGGCCGGCCAACCTCTCAGTCCGGCTACTGATCGTCGCCTTGGTGGGCCGTTACCCCGCCAACTAGCTAATCAGACGCGAGTCCATCTCAGAGCGATAAATCTTTGATGTCCAGTGCCATGCGACACAGACATATCATGCGGTATTAGCAGCTGTTTCCAGCTGTTATTCCCCACTCCAAGGCAGGTTACTCACGCGTTACTCACCCGTCCGCCACTAAGGATTCCCTTCAGTTGTCCGAAAACTCCTTCAGGGGTCCTCCGTTCGACTTGCATGTGTTAAGCACGCCGCCAGCGTTCATCCTGAGCCAGGATCAAACTCTCAATAAAATGGTATCTAAAGAACCGTGGTTCTTCAAATCAATCTTATTGAAGCTTACCTTAGCTTCAAAGAAATAATTGACGTTGTCCAAAACAAGCTTCTTTCGAAACTTTTTGAAACAACCAATCCTTCTGGTGCTTCGTGTTTGTCACGTTGTTTAATTTACAAGGTGCACACCGCTCATCAGCGGCGGGCTTTCATCTTACCACATCTCTTTTCCTTTGTCAAGTACTTTTTTGAATTTTTTCAAATTCTTTTTTCGCACTCGTTTCGGAAACCTCTGTGTTTTAGAAAGCTGTTGTCTCGCAACGGTTTTAGATTTTAGCGCACGCTCCAGCTTTTGTCAAGTACTTTTTTCGACTTTTTTCAAAATCTTTTTTACTCGACCTTCGCTCTTGCGCCGCCGTCTTCTGGACCTCGCGGACAGCTTTGACATAATACCACCCCTACTCCCCTTTGTCAATACCTTTTTTCAAGTTTTTTTCAACTTTCTTTTCAACCACAATATCTTCGGTTCAGCCCGTCCTTTTGCCCCTAAATGAGCCATGATTTCCCATTCTCCGGCGTATCCCTTCTATTAGAAACAGGACGGCCGGCACAAGGAGCCCCAAAAATAAGTTGCCCACGGGGGCCACCCGGCGGTTCCAGGCCTCCGCCGTGCCCAGGGCCGGAAAGAGGATAGCCGCACCCGCCGCTCCCAGCAGGACCGCCCCCCAGGGGACCCAGGGCTGGGCCCGCTCCGGGAGGAGCCGGTCCGCCATAGCCCGGAGGGCGAAGATCAGCACGCCCCCCATAGCCAGGTCGGCAAAGGTCCACAGGGCGGCGACCACGCTCTCCACCCTTTGAAAGGCCCCCTCCACGCCTACGCTCTTGGCCAGGGCAAAAAAGGGGTTGTCCAGCCGTGCGGCCAGACCGGCCCCCAGGTTGCCCACGATCACCGCCTGGGCGGCGGACAGCAGCAGCGCGCCCCCCAGCCCCCAGAACAGCCAGTGCCAGTGCCGGTTCTCCCCCTGGTCCCGGACATCCCCCATTAAAAAGGGCAGAAACAGCCCCCAGCCCATCACCCCGGCGGAGGACAGAACCGCCCGAATCACCGGGCGCACGTCTCCCCACCACAGGGGAAACAGCCGCTCCGCCTTGGCCTGGACCAGGGACAGACCCAGCACCACCCCCGCCGTCATCAGCAGGGCGGCGAGGAAGAGCTGTCCCGCCCGGGCAAAGGCGTCCAGTTTGCCCCGGCCCATCCACAGCAGAAGGGCGGTCACCGCCAGCAGAAAGAACCACAGGGAGCCGTCCCGCTCCCCGGAGGCGAACAGGCGCCGGGCGCACAGCCGCAGGCGGAGGGACAGCAGAAGGAGAGCCCATACTATATATAGTAGTATTACCCCATTCCCCAACCATTTTCCCAGCAGGTTGACAGTATCCTGAACAAATCCCTCCCGGCCCGCCAGGGAGCCCATCAGCCACCCCGCCCCCAGCACCAGCGGCGCGGCCAGCAGTACAGCCAGCCACGCCCCCCGGCCCACATCGGGCAGGAGCAGTCCGGGAAGCAGCTCCGCCGCCGGGGCCATCACCCCCGCCCACAGCAGGACCATCAGCTGGGTGCGGGAAATTTTGTCGTCTTTCATATGGCGCTTCCTTCCACGCAGGGGCGGCCGCGGGCCTCCCCTACAAAATTTTTACCTCAACCTGAATCTCAACCGGCACCTGGGAAAACCACTCCGGCCAGCGCTCCTGCACCACCTGCCAACGGGCGGGGTGGGCAATGCCGGCTTTCGCCCCCAGGCCGGCGCAGTCCGCCCCCAGGCTCTGGAGCCGGTCCACCGCAGCAGTCAGGCGGGCCAGCTCCTGCCCCTCCAGCTCCTGACGAAGCTCCTCCAGCTCCTGGCCCTCTGGCCTCCGGCGGTACTCCGCCAGCCGCACCGCCACCCGGCACTGTAATTTCAGCGCCGAGGGGATATCACCCTGAAACTCCAGGGCACTTGTGGTATGGGCCGAGGTGACCTTGGCGGACACTTCTCCGTCTCTCCCCACCAGAATATCGGCGGAGGGTCCTCCGGCCAGCAGTTCCAGGCCCTTGGCCTCCTTCCCGTCCAGAAATCCGGCCAGGGTATCCCCTATTAAGATCCCGTAGCCCCGCTCAGCCAGTGGACCGTCCTCCCCGGCGGAGGTGAGGGCGGGGACGAAGGCGGAGCCCAGCTCCAGCAGGTCGGCGTACACCTCCCCGGCGGTGCGGCTGATGGAGGCGATGCCCATTTCACTGTCGTGCTGGAGGGTCTCCAGCCGCTTGTCCACCCCCTCCTCGCCCCCGGAGGACACCGCCTCCCGGGCGGTGGTCCCCCGGACCAGCCACAGCTGAGCGCCCAGACCCAGCTCGCTGTTCCGGGCGAAGTGATCCAGCACGGGCCGGACTCCCTCCGCCGCCAGACCCTCCCCCACCAGCAGCTGGTCCACATAGCCGAAGAACACATAGCTGTCGCTCTGTCCCTGCATCGCCAGACAGGCGGCGCTGAGGGATTCCCGGTCGGCCATCAGGGTGAGGGCGGGCTCCCCCTCGGACTGTACCCCCTTGGCCCGGGGGCCGGTGGAGCCGGTCACCGCCACCCCCGCCTTGGCCGCGTCCACCCCCATAGTCCGCAGGAGGGCCATATCCCCCATCTCCCGGGCGTCGGGGAGCCCGGAGCACCCGGTCAACAGGAGGCAGGCGGTCAGACCGGCGCAAAACCCTTTTTTCATCGCTGGTTCCTCCTATTCTGGGTCTTGACGGGCCCGTCCCGCCACTTCATCATGGGCAGAGGCAGGCGGAAGAGGCTGGGGTGACCTCGGGGCACCCTGGTCCCGGTGGTGAAGGGGGCCAGATAGGGCACGCCGAAGGATTCCAGCTCCGCCATGTGATAGATCAGCGCCCCGCACCCCAGGGCCAGGCCGGTGAGCCCCCCCAGGCTGGACAGAATCGCTAGCAGAAACCGCCACAACCGCAGGGCGTTGCCAAAGTCCTGGCTTGGCATGGTGTATCCCGCCACCCCGGCGATGGCCACGGCGATGAGGACGGCGGGGGAAACAATGTGGGCGTCTACCGCCGCGTTGCCCACCACCAGCCCGCCCAGAATGGAGACGGTGGCCCCGATGGGCCCGGGCAGACGCAGTCCCGCCTCCTGGATGACCTCGAAAGCCAGCAGCATGATGAGCACCTCAAAGATGGTGGAAAAGGGCACCTCCTGCTTGGCGGCCACGATGGACAGGGCCAGCTTGGGCGGGATGGCCTCGGGGTGGAAGGTGACCAGGGCGATATACAGCCCCGGCGTCAGCAGAGTGATGAGGGCGCACAGCCAGCGGATCACGCTGAGGGCGGAGGCCACCAGCCAGTGGTAGGCCCGGTCCTGCCCGGTCTTGAAGAACTGGTCTATGGTCCCCGGCAGGACCCACCCCAGGGGGATGCCGTCGGCAAACAGCCCCACCCGGCCCTCCAGAAGCCCCTGGCAGAAGCGGTCGGGCCGCTGGGTGTAGGGCATCAGGGGAAACGGGGATTTGGCGCTGTTTACCAGATACTCCTCCAGATTGCCCGCCGCCTCTACGCCGTCGATGTCGATGGCGTCCAGCCGCTCCTCCAGCAGGGCCACCGTGTCCGGGTCGGCGATGCCGTCAATCCACAGCACATCCACCGGCGTCAGAGACTGCCGGCCCACGATATGCTCCCGAATTTTCAGCTCCGGGGCCCGGAGACGGCGGCGGACCAGAGAGGTGTTGGTCCGCAGGCTCTCCACAAAGGAGTCCCTAGCCCCCTTCAGGGCAGGCTCGTTCTCCGGCTCCCCCACAGACCGCTTCTCCTCGGTAGCCACGGGGAAAACCAGGCAGTCGTCCCGGCCCTCCAAAAAGAGGGCGCAGGATCCGTCGATGAGGGCAAAGACCACCGGGTCCAGCTCGGTAAGCCGCTTGGCCCCGTGGGCGTAGAGGGCCCCCCGCTCCATCAGGTCGAAGAGCTGGCTCTCGGGAACAGAGGCCAGCATGGGGTCCTGGGCCAGAGGCCGCAGAACGTAGTCGTTCAGCCGCTCCGACCGGGCCTGGCCGTCGATGTAGCAGACCACGGCCTTCCGCTGGCTGTCCCCGTGGAGGTAGACCTCCCGTTTGGCGAAGTCCACGCAGTCAGAAAAGACCTCCTCCAGCCGCCCCAGCGACAGCGGCCCGGGGAGGCGGGGTTCCCTTCTTGGGTGGGGCGCGTTGGCCTCCTGTTTGGACATAAAAACTCCCTCCTCCCGGCTTAGTGTGCCGGATGAACGGGGAATTATACCTTGTTTTTCTCTTGCTCTTTCACCCTTTCGTGTGATATAATCTAAGTATGAATGGAGGTGCTATCATGCCAACCGAGAAGGATTATAAAACCATTGAGAAAGCCACAATCTATGATCTGCGGCGCATTTTTGTCAACTCCGGTAAGGAGAGCTACACGCTCGAAGAACTTTGCAGGCTGTTAGACACCATCGCGGACGCGAAGGACCAGGAATAAAATAAGACCGGGCCGGGGAACACTCCCCGGCCCTTGTCTGTTCAATCCCTTGTCTCCCAAGGCCCGCAACCGGCCGTTGACAAAAAGAACCCCGCGGCTGGTTGTCAAAAACAGCCGTTCAGGGTATGCTGGACACATAAAAAGATAAGGAGGTGCCCGTTATGACATTGGGCCAGCGCATTCAGGAGCTGCGAAAGGGACTGCGGCTCTCACAGGAGGAATTGGGAGAGAGGATGGGGGTATCCCGTCAGGCCATCAGCAAGTGGGAGGGGGACCAGGCCATCCCGGAGCTGGATAAGCTCATCGCCTTGTCCAAGCTCTTCGGTCTCACGGTGGGCCAGCTCCTGGGGGTGGAACAGCCCGCCCCCGCCCCGGCCCCGCCCCAGCGGGCGCCCCGCTGGCAAAAGTTCCTCCTGGCCGGGATGGGGGCGGCCCTGGTGATCCTGTCCGTTATGACTGGGATTTTGTGGTCTCAGTTTCAGGTGCTGACCCGTCAAACGGTATTGAGCGAGGACTATATCGACTCCCGTGACCGGGAGCTGTTCCAGACGGCGGAGTGCCAGCTCAGCGACATGGAGTTTGATTTTCTCTGGTATGAGGGGGACCAGGACCTGACCCTGGACTTTACCCTGCGCCCGGTAAAACAGCTCAAGGGCTGGAGCGTCGTCGGCTACACCGCTGTCATCCAGAGCCGGCCCAAGCCCTGGTGGCTGGAGCCCGAGGGACAGCCCGAGACCAGCGTCCCCCCACCCCGCACCGAATACCTGACCGCCGCCCCAAAGACCGGCAAGGCCGCCCTGACCCTTCCCGAATACAGCGGAGAAACGGTAAGGGTCCATGCCACCCTCCGTGAAAAGGGAACGGGCCGGGAGGTCAATACAGGCGACGTGTTCACCGTCGCGCCCGAAATTGCTTTCGACTCCTCTACCTTGACAGGTATCCAGGTGGAGCCCAACCCCGCTCCCGACGCATATATCCCCAAATCCATCGCCCTCGCCATCCCCCGTTCTGATTCCAGATTTGAATCCCGATAAAAACAGCGGACTGCTTTGCGCAGTCCGCTGTTTTTCATGCCTCCCAGATTCGCTGGTATATGCTTTATTGCGTCAATCGGTTAAGTGATAAATAATGAACGTGAGGAAAAAGAACGCGAAAATGAACCCTATGCGGGTAAGCGTTAATTTATCCTTCGGCAAATCAGCCTTATGAAACAAAAGCCACCAAAAAGGCCAGCAGACATTTTTTAGACAATTTTTGATGGTTCATAGTCGTTTTGGCTCCCTTCCATTTGCTTTCTAGCACTCTTTGAAACCAGTGTTTCCACGTGCTCCACGTCTGTCTGTGGCTATTTATGTGGTCAGAAAGATTGACACAACGAAAGAAACCTTCCGCATGGATAGCGAGGTACTGTGTAGTTCGCTTGCTTTTCGCCTCTGTATTTCTCTGTTTGTCCCTATCGACTTACATCTCCTATTTTGGTATTGTATTGTTTGCAAAAGCCCCTATAAAACACTGAAATCAGGAGGAAAAACAAATGACCGGCATAAAAAAGCACAGCGCCGCCGCACTGACGGCAGTCATCCTCGCAACCGCTCTCACCATCCCCGCCGCAGCGACAGCAGCGCCAGCCGAATCCATCCGGGTAAGCAGCTACAAAGGCAGTACCCTGGAGGTGGGAGAGCGAAGCGGCCTCATCATCGGCCCCAGCGGTACGGAGTACGCCGTCACCTCCAGCGACCCGGACACGGTAGCGGTGGAGCAGGTGCTGACCTTCTGGGTCGCTGTCGCCAAGGCAGAGGGGAACGTAGAGATTACTGCATCCAACAGTGCCGGAGAGTGCGGGAGCATGACACTAACGGTCAGCTCCGCTGACTCCGCCCCACTGGAGGTCCCCGCCAGCGGGGACAGCACCAGCCTAACGGACAACCTGGAGATACGGCAGGAGATGATCCGGCTCATCAACCAGACCAGAAAGGCCGGCGGGATGCCAGAACTGCCTGTCAACGAGGCCCTGATGAACGCCGCCCAAACTTGCTCCAACCGGCGCTATACCTGGCATCACGCTCCAGAGGAGGGTCAGGCCGCTGCCGATGCCGGATACCCCTACGGCTTCGGTGACAACCTCACCGTGTTCACCGGCACAGCCGATGCCGCCCAACGCGCTGTTGACAACTGGATCAACTCCCCCGGTCACTTCGAGACCATGATCGACTCAAGATGCGACTGTATCGGCGTGGGCGTGACCCAGTACGACGGCATCACCTACTGCTATATGTTCGTCGGGATACCCAACAGCGTCAACTTCTATGCGTAAATGAACAGCATTCGGAGCGGGCCGTCCAGAAGGCTGGACGGCCCGCTCTCATGGCGGCGGAAATAGAGTGCAGGCAGGAAAATATGATACCCGGAAGTGCAGATTTTCTGCTCAGATTTTGCATAGCATAAAACAAAGAATAAAAGCTGTGGGCAATTAGGAAAATCTTAAGAAATTATTATGGAAAAAACAAGGAGCTGCAAAAGAAAATCTGATATAATGGTTAAAATTCACCACAGAAAAGAGGTAAGTGAAATGGCTAATCGGATTTTAGTTGTAGATGATGAAGCTGAAATTGCCGACCTGATCGAAGCCTATCTGACCGGCGAAAATTATACAGTATTTAAGTTCTACTCGGCAACGGAAGCCCTTGCGTGTATCAACACCACGGAGCTTGACCTTGCCATTCTTGATGTGATGATGCCGGAAATAGACGGCTTTGCGCTGTGCCAGAAGATACGGGAAAAGCACACCTGGCCCATTATCATGCTGACGGCCAAGGACGAGGAGACAGACAAAATCACGGGTCTGACCCTGGGGGCGGACGACTATGTAACCAAGCCTTTTCGCCCTCTGGAGCTGATGGCGAGGGTGAAATCTCAACTGCGCCGGTATCAGAAATACAACCCCGCCCGTTCCGGCAGCATAGAAACACCCACTGCCCCGGCAGACACCATCATCTGCGGCGACTTGACCATGAATATCAAGGCCCACACCTGTTTCCTGGGTGAAAAACCGCTGGTGCTGACACCTACGGAATTTTCTATCCTGCGTATTCTCCTGGAGAACGCCGGGAACGTAGTCAGCTCGGAAGAACTGTTTCACAAAATCTGGCAGGACGAGTATTACAGCAAATCCAACAACACCATCACCGTCCACGTCCGCCATCTGCGGGAAAAGCTGGGAGATAGTATGGACAAGCCCAGGTTTATCAAAACGATATGGGGGGTAGGGTATAAAATTGAAAACTGATCGAAAGGACGAATACCTTGCTTTTCAATCCAAACTGATCCGGCGGGCCTGCGTCAACGCAGTTACATCCGCCGCTGTGGTGGTGGGGCTTTATCTGTTTGTTTGGAAACAGCGGATGGGCGATTGGATCGTCTGGCTGCTGGAAACCCTTTTCAAAATGGGACATGAGGATGCGTTTTACTATTACAGCGACCATTTTCGGGGCAATAAGGAGATATTCTTTGCCGCCGCTGTCCTGCTGATCTTTACGGTATTGCTGGTGCGGATTTTCCGATGGGTGACAGGCTATTTCAGCGAGGTCAACCAAGGTATCGAGGCGCTGCTGGTAGACGACGAAGAACAAATCCAACTGTCGCCGGAAATGCTGCCCTTTGAGCGGAAGCTGAACACGGTCAAGCGGACGCTGGCGGAACGAAAAGCGGAAACAGCCCTGGCCGAGCAGCGGAAGGACGAGCTGGTGATGTATCTGGCCCACGATATTCGCACGCCCCTCACCTCTGTGATCGGCTACCTCAATTTATTGGAAGAAGAACCGAATATGCCTGCGGAACAGCGGGCCAAGCGTGTCCATATCGCATTGGAAAAGGCTTACCGACTGGAAACCATGATAAACGAGTTTTTTGAGATCACCCGGTACAATTCCCAGCAAATTACCTTGTCCAAGGAAACGATTGACCTATATTATATGCTGGTGCAGCTATCTGATGAATTGTCCCCGGTCTTTGCCCCCAGGGGGAACACGGTTGCGCTGCATTTGGCCGAGGATCTGACGGTGGAGGCCGACCCGGAAAAGCTGGCGCGGGTGTTCAGCAACATTCTGAAAAATGCGGCATCGTACAGCTACCCGCACACCGAAATCACGATCTCCGCAGAAAAGGCAGAGCATGAGGTCATCATCCAATTTCAGAACAGCGGCGAAGATATTCCCAGCGAGGCTTTGGCATCCCTCTTTGACAAATTTTACCGGGCTGACAAGTCCCGTTCCTCTGATACAGGCGGCACAGGGCTGGGATTGGCTATCGCCAAGGAGATCGTCACACTCCACGGCGGAGCGATCAGCGCATCCAGCAAAAATCATGTCATTACATTCACAATTTCTTTACCGCTGGCAAATTAGGAAAATCTCTATATTTTCTTAGGAATGTATCAATTTCATCTTAAAGCACTCCATGCTCCTGTTCAGTAGAATGATGCTGACAGGAGCATTTCTTTGTCAGAGCGACAACAGAAAGGAGCGCATTATGGGAAGAAAACGCCTTACGCAGTTTTTTCCTGGCCTGCTGCCGCTGCGGAAAAAACAGAAGATATTCTGCTACTACATGGGAATGAGGTTAGACCATAACCGCTATTCAGAAATCCGTTCTGACTTCATGCTGTCCCACCCGCTCTTTCATGCAAGCTGGCCTCTTTATAACTATAAAACGGGCTACGAGCTGACCTACCAGGAGAATAAGGCTTACAACTGCAAACTGGCGGCGAAGGTGCTTGATAAACTTATCATCGCCCCCGGCGAAACATTTTCCTTTTGGAACGCTGTACGGGGCGCAGATCGGGAAACGGCCTATAAAAATGGATATGTTCTGTCCGATGGACGGCTCCAGCTTTTGCCGGGGGGCGGGCTGTGCCAAATGAGCAGCTTTTTGTACTGGCTGTTTCTGCATACCCCGCTGACTATCACAGAACAGCACACCCACGGAATTGACCTCCATCTCAATATGCCCGGTATTCCCCAGGGCATCGACGCTGCGGTGGCCGAGGGCTGGCTGGATTTGAAGGTCAGAAACGATACCGCCCACACATTTCAACTCCTGGTTTCTGTTGGCAGCCATAGCATGAAAGGTGTGGTGTTATCTGACACAAAGCTGCGGTCTGTCTGTCAAAAACAAATTAGTTAAATCTCCGCATTATATTAGGATTTTCTTAGGAAATAAACAACTTCATATTAAAGTTCCAAGTGCCGCTGTCCAGTAGAATAAATGCTGACAGGGGCACTTTTGCTCAACGTTTGAAAGGAGCTTTTTATGATGGAAGAAAAAATGATGCAAGTCCGTAATGACCACCCCCGCCGCAGTCAAAAGCGCCGCCGGAAGCGGTTTCCCTGGGGAGATATTGTGGCGACGCTGTTGGTGGTAGCCCTTTGTGTCTACGTCTTTATGTCCTTTGGCGAAAAAACGCCCGATGAAGAAACAACCGTGAGGGGTGCATCTGCTCCGACCACGACCCAGGCGCAGGACAACGTGCAGGTTGGTATCTTGGCTGAAAACACGCAGCCTGCGGCCAGCGACACCGATTGGAATTTGGTGCTGGTGAACTATGAAACCGCCTTCCCCGAAAACTACGAGATCAATTTGGTGGAGGTAGCTGGCGGCGAAAAGGTAGATGAACGCATCTATGATCCTCTGATGGAAATGCTGGAAGCGGCCAAAGAGGGGAATTGGGATCAGCTTCCGATGGTAGTGTCCGGCTACCGCACCCAGGCCAAGCAGCAGAAGCTCTTTGATGATAAGGTATCCAAATATCGAAGTGAAGGACACTCCAAGAGCGAGGCGGAAGAACTGGCAAAGCAGTGGGTGGCCATTCCCGGATACAGCGAACACCAAGTCGGGCTGGCGGTGGACATCAACGGGGCCACCTATGACCTCTATTTCTGGCTTCAGGAAAACAGCTACAAGTACGGCTTTATCTTCCGTTACCCTGGGAGTAAAACCGAGATTACCGGCGTGGCGGAGGAAGTATGGCATTACCGCTATGTAGGCGTGGAAGCGGCCACGGAAATGTATGAAAAGGGCCTGTGCCTGGAGGAATATCTGGCGGAAAGGCAGGGAGAGGAATGAGCAGGCTGAAAATCGCCGTCTTGTTCGGCGGCTGTTCCCCGGAGTACGGGGTGTCCCTCCAGTCTGCCGCCGCCGTTCTCCGGCACATGGCTCAAAGCCGGTATGAGCCGGTGATGGTGGGCATTTCCCAGGCGGGCGATTGGTTCCACTACACCGGCCCGGTGGACAGCATTGAAAGCGACACTTGGCATAATGCGGAAACCTGTGTTCCTGCCGTCATGCGCCCTGATCGGAGTGTCATCGCCAGTGATAAAATGTAAAAAAAGGCCGAGGAAAAAATGTAGTTTTGTGGCGGAGGTGAAGGGAAAAAGATAGACTCCCAATAGGGCGAGAAAGAGCCCGGAAAGGGAGTCAGGAAATGAAAGGAGCACAGTGGATGGATATCCGAAGCGACAGACAGAAAGGACTGAGCTATGTGGAGCTGGGCCGGAAGTACCACATGGACCCACGGACGGCAAAGCGGTACGCGGAGTCGCCACAGAAGCCGGAGTACACATTGAGCGAACCGAAGCCCACGAAGATGGACCCGTACAAGCAGATCGTGGACGAGTGGCTGGAAGAGGCGCCGTATTCGGCGCTGCGGATACTGGAGAAGCTGCGGGAAATGGGATTTGACGGGGGCTACAGCATCGTCAAGGCGTATGTGAGCAGCCGGAAGATGGACTTGAATGAGAAAGCAACGGTGCGGTTTGAGACGATGCCAGGAAAGCAAGGGCAGATGGACTGGGGATTCTTCGAGGATCACCTGGTGTACGAGGATGGAAAGTGGAAGAAGCTGTACTGCTTTCTCATGATTCTGGGATATTCGCGGATGCGGTACATCGAATTTGTCACAGATATGAGCACAAACACACTGATCCGGTGCCATCAGAACGCATTCCGGTACTTTGGCGGCTACCCGGAGGAAATCCTGTACGACAACATGAAGCAGGTGGTCATTAAGCGGCTGCTGAAACAGGAGGACTCTACTCTGAACCGGCAGTTTGAGGACTTTGCGGGATTTTACGGGTTCAAGCCCATCCTGTGCCGCCCCTACCGTGGCCAGACGAAAGGAAAAGTGGAGCGGACGGTGCAGTTTGTGCGGGACAACTTCATGGTCGGGATCAAGTACAACAGCCTGGCAGATTTGAATGGACAAGCCTTGGCTTGGTGTAATAAGGTCAATGGCAAAGTTCATGCCACCACGAACGAGGTTCCTTTTGAGCGGCTGAAAAAGGAGGGGTTGAGTCCCCTCTCCAGAGAGTACATCATCGACAAGATCAACCTTAGGCGGGTACAAAAAGACTGCCTCATCTCCTACGCCGGCAATCAGTACTCCGTGCCAGCGGAGTACGTCGGCAAAGATGTGGCAGTCGTAGCCCTCGACAGTATGCTGGCGGCCTACTATGAAGGCAAGCAGATCGCTCTGCACCGAATATCGTATCAAAGGAAGGACATGGTTGTCAATCCTCAGCATTACCGAAGGCTTACGTTGAAGCAGACAATGGATGCAGAAAATATTCTGCTGGAACAGGGCAAAGTGATAGATTTCCCCTTGAAACCCTCTGATTTATCCAGATATGACGAGGTGCTGTATGAGTGAATTTACTATGGACAGGCTGAGGGAAAACCTGGAAGCCCTTAAGATGAAAAACACCCTGGAGATTCTGGACAACTACCTGGAACGGGCGGTGGCGGACAAGCTCAACATTGTGGAGGTTTTGGATCACATTTTCTCAGAAGAAGCCAAATCCAAGCGGAGACGGGCCTATGAGAAGCAGATCCAGATGTCTGGCTTTCCCATTAAGAAAACCTTGGACGACTTCGATTTCTCTTTCCAGCCCTCCATCGACAAGCGCCAGATCGATGAGTTGGCTACCATGCGCTTCCTGGAAAACGGGGAGAATGTAGTATTCCTCGGCCCGCCCGGCGTGGGCAAGACCCATCTGGCCTCCGCTTTGGGCCTGGTGGCAGCACAGCACCGTTTCTCCACCTACTACATCAACTGCCACCAACTCATTGAACAGCTCAAGAAGGCCCACTTTGAGAACCGTCTGCCGGATAAGCTCAAGGTTCTGGCCAAGTACAGGATGCTCATCATCGACGAAATCGGCTATCTCCCTATGGATATCCAAGGTGCAAACCTGTTCTTCCAGCTCATTGCCAGA
Source organism: Firmicutes bacterium ASF500 (assembly GCA_000492175.2). Taxonomy (NCBI): domain Bacteria; kingdom Bacillati; phylum Bacillota; species Firmicutes bacterium ASF500. Next base: position 2,127,184 of record CP097573.1, read on the forward strand.
CGGTATGAGAAAACGTCCACCGTTTTTACCTCCAACAAGACCTTCTCCCAGTGGAACGAGGTCTTTGCCGACGTCACCATCGCCTCCGCCATCTTGGATCGTGTACTGCATCACTGCACCGTTATCAACATCAAGGGTGAGTCTTACCGCCTGAAGGAGCGCAAGGAATTTATGCGCCAGAAACAGCAAATCGTGAACACTCTTTTTGAACAAGGAAACGCTTAGTTTTGTTACCCCCCCCCCGCCGAAAAACTACAAAATTTCTTCGGCGTTTTCTTACAATTTCAAATTGGCGTTGACAGTGTCACAGCGCACTCGGGGAGGTGCGGAGTGAAGTATACACCGTGGCCCAAGCGTGATCCAGTCAAGAACTACTTCCAGTTGCCCAACGAGATATTCCTGCTGGGTCTGTCACCCGGCGCGCTGGCCGTCTACTCGTACCTGCTCTGCTGTGAAGGCAGGAGTACCTATCAGTGCTGGCCCAGCTACAAAACCATCGGCAGAGCAGTGCGGATGAGCACCAATACCGTCCGCAAGTATGTGTGTGAACTGGAGGAGCGACAACTCATCAGTACGGAGAGCACAAGCGTCACCACCAGGGATGGTCTGAAGCGCAACGGCAATCTGCTCTACACCATCCGTCCGATCCAACTGGCGCTGAATCAGTTCTACGAACAGCAAATGGCGCAGATGGATGTGGCAGCTGAACGTCAGCGAGTCGCACAAGCACTCGCGCTCCACAGTGACAGTGCGCACTCAGCGTGACAGCCTGTGCGCCGCTGTGTGCCTCCTCTGCTATCTGGAAGGTAACAAGCCGCCGCTCACCGCAGACGCAGCCGTGTCAAAAGCGTGTGGCCGGTGTGTGCCATCCGGCGAAATCAGCACAACCGAAAGTGGCAGGTGAACCGGGGGGTCGAAAAAAGTGCAGGATAAAGGCCGGGGGTCGCTTACGCGCCCCCCGGCCAGCTACACCGCCCCGCAGAGCGGGTCGGGGATTTTCAATAGGTGGTCGGAATTTTCACTTTTTGCTGTGGCAGGTGGCCGATATCAGAAAATTCAGAGAGAGAACCGCCATGTTCCGCCTTTTCACAAGGTGGCTGTCACAGGTGGTTTTCCGGAATTTCACGGGAATTAGTGCGGGGGTCATTTTTTACCCCCTGGGGGCAAGTCGGGGGTCAGTTTTTCCTCTATCCTTACAGCCGCCACAATATTGGCGGGTCAAAGCGGGGATATTTGCGAATTTCAGGAGGGTCATCATGCCAAGAGAAAAACAAGTTTGCGTGCGAACCTCCCTTGAGGCACAGCAACTCGTCAAAGAGATGCGTCCTCTGAACAGCTGCCATCTGCTCTTCAAACTGGCGGTGGAGCAGGACATGGTGATGAACGTGCTGGTAGCGGGGATGGAGATTCCCGATGAGCAACTCCGCACACTGCGGAGTCGGTGCATCCAGGATGTGAAAAATCGGCGGCAGTATCTCGCTGGACGATGCCGTCCGCTATCAAAGAAGCGGCCTGTGATTTCCCGCACCCTGTTCAAATTCTGCGTTGCAAAACAAAGAATAAAAGCCCTCGAAAAAAGTAGTAGCTATATTCCGCAAAGTGTGGTATGTGTTTGTGTTGCAAAGGAGGCGGTAGATATGAGAACGATTCTGGAAGACCTCTACTACGGCAACATCACACCCAACGAACAGCAGATGACACCTGGCTCAGAGCTGAAATGGGCAGTGGATCGTGTCGCCAAATATGAAAATCAGCTCATGGAACAGATGAAGGAAACTGAGCAAGAAATCCTCACAAAGCTCATTCGGGCACAACATGAGATCAACAGTATCACAGCAACCGAGAATTTCATCCTGGGTTTCCGATTGGGTGTCAGGCTGATGGTCGAGTGCATGGACGAAAACGACGGTGATATTCGGACAGGAGGTGAGTAACAAATGGCAAAGCGCAGACCGTCCGGCGACGGTATGGTTCGCAAGCGGGACGACGGTCGCTGGGAGGGCCGCATCGTGGTAGGCCACAAAGAAAATGGTGACTCCATCTTCCGCTACGTCTACGCTCCCACGCAGAAGGAGCTGTCCGCGAAGCTCCGCCAGCACATCGACAGCTACCAGGGCGCCGACCTGACGGAGCAGAGCAGGATGACCTTGGGCGAGTGGCTCGACAAGTGGCTGGAGAACATGGCGGACACCCTGCGGCCCAACACACTGAAGAACTACCGCAGCTACATTGAGAACCACGTCAAACCCAGCCTGGGCGATAAGCAACTGACTCGAATCACGCCGAAAGATGTGCAGCGGTTCTACGAGAAGCTGAATGACACCCTGGCCAGCGGTACAGTGCGCCGCATCCACACCACGCTCCACGGTGCACTGAAGGCGGCGCAGCAGGCGCACCTGATCGCCAGCAACCCGACCGAGCAGATCACCGCTCCCAGGTTCAGCTATGGAGTAAAGCAGATACTGACGGACGAGCAGCTGGATGTGTTCATGAAGGTCATCGCAGAGGATGAAATCTGGTGTGACTTCTTCTATGCCGAGCTGACCACTGGTCTGCGACGGGGTGAGATCTGCGGGCTCAAGTGGGAGGACTTCGATGAGGTCAATGGTACACTGAAAGTCTGCCGTACCGTCTACTGGGAAACTGGTGGCGGGCTGACTGCCGGGGATACCAAGACCAGCGCCGGCGTCCGGAAAATCGTGCTGCCAGCCAGCACAGTACAGGTCCTCCGTGAACGAAAAAAGTCCGCACTGACCGAGTGGATATTCCCCAACCCGCTGAAGCCGGAGCAGTCTGTCAATCCTGGCTCAGCATACCGCCGGTTGAAGATTCTGCTGAAGCGGGCTGGCCTTCCGAACATTCGCTTCCACGACCTGCGTCACACCTTCGCGACTCACGCTCTGGCGTCGGGCGTGGATGTGAAAACCTTGTCAGGCATCCTGGGCCATACCAGAGCAGCATTCACGCTGGACACCTACACCCACACCACCGGCGATATGCAGAAACGCGCATCGGAAGTGGTGGGTGATTTTCTGACAGATATTTTCGGAGAGGAGTTGAGACCGTGGGAAGAAAGCGCAAAAGCGGCGAGGGTACTGTCCGACTGAGAAAGGACGGCCGCTGGGAGGGGCGAGTGGTCGTCGGCTATGATGACAAGGGGCTGCCCAAGACGAAGAATGTCCTTGCCAAGACCAAGGGGGAGTGCGTGGCGAAACTGGAATCGCTGAAAGAGTCCGTGGCTCCCGCAACCGCTGTCAAGGTCAGGGCAGATATGCCCTTCGGCGAGTGGATGACATTCTGGTATGAGACCTGCTGTAAACCCGCCGTCCGGCCAAACACACGGACAGGCTACGAAAATAATATCCGCCTGTATATCCGCCCAAGGCTCGGTGACATTCCTCTGAACAAGCTGACCACAAATGATATTCAGCAGTTCATAAACTGGATGAGGCAGGATGGCCGTAGTGAATACCGGGAGTCCAGAGGGGAAGGACTCTCCGCCAATACGATACGGCACTGCTGCGGCCTGTGCCGCAGGGCTCTGGAGAAGGCCGTCACCGAAAAGCTGATCGTGCGCAACCCGGCGGAGGAATGTAAGCTCCCACCGGCCAGACGAATGGAGATGCGGCTGCTCAGTCGGGAGGAGTTGCAAAAGCTGCTCATTCAGGCCAAGGCCGAGGGCTACTACGAAGTGTTCCTGCTGGAGCTGACCACCGGGCTTCGGGTGGGGGAGCTGATGGCACTCCAGTGGGACGACCTGAATTTCAATACCGGGGAACTACGAATCGAGCGGCAGATTTACCAGATCAAAGGTGAACTGCTGATACAGCCGCCGAAGAACAAAGCCTCCATCCGGACGGTGATCCTGCCACCCGCAGTGGTCACCGCACTGAAAAAATATAAGCAGACGGTTTTCTCCCGATGGATGTTCCCCTCCCCGAAGAAAGAAGATGCTCCGATAGCTCCGTCTGTCGCAAGTCATCGTCTGGCTAAGATCCTAAAACACGCCGGATGTAAAAAGGTACGCTTCCACGACCTGCGGCACGTTTTCGCTACCAATGCTCTGGAACATGGGATGGATGTGAAGACCCTGTCCACCGTCATCGGGCACGTCTCCAGTGCCACTACGCTGAATGTCTACGCCCATGTCACCGATGATATGCAGAGGCAAGCCGCCGCCAGGATCGACCGGGGTATCGGCAAGGCGGAAGTGGCGGAGTCCACATCGATAGCAAAATCCATGTCCACGATGACCGATTTTCGGCCTATCAGGGAGCGAAAGCGCCGGTGGGGAACCGGGTCTCTCAGTAAAAATCAAAACGGTCAATGGGTTGGACGCTATACGATCACATGGCCAGATGGAAGGTTCGAAACACGAAAGGTCTATGCCGCTACTGAGGAGGAATGCGAAAGGCTGCTGGCGGCGATGATAGCAGATATGAAATCGGAGGTAGCCGCTGAAAAGGAGCGGCTGACAGCGGAAAATAGAGCAAGTTGAGAACTGCGGCTCACTGGGACACCTCCAGTGGGCCAGTTTTTCTCTGTCTGTGGGCAAATATGTGGTCAGAATGCAAACGCTCATAATGGACAGGCGAAAGGAGTTGCGGAAATGGCAGGTTTTGGGAAGTTATCAAAGGCTTTCGCAGGTATAAATCTGCTTATTTTTGTGGAGTGCTGTTTGCGCTGATACCTCCAAAGAAGCCACGCGGCTAACCCGACAGCGGCTCCTGTTGTACACATAATGCAAAACAGGTACAGCCCAAAACCGGCCGGGAACGGAAATGTTCCTCCGCCAACAGACGAATGCTCAGTGATATCATACATCGCAAGGGTTAATGTAAGGCTGAGCAAGGCTGGTACCGGCTTCCACAACCCCTTTAACCGACCGGAACACAGCAGGAATTGTCCGCAGGCGGCGGCAAACGCGGTAAAGTACAAAAAGGCTCTCATATGCGTTTTCCTCCAAACTGGTTGACCTCAATCAGGGGAGTGTCTTCTCCAGGCAGACCAGCTGGACACCTGAAATGCCGTTGAAGTCGCAGGGGACGATATCCGCCTCCTGATAGCCCAGGCGGGCGTACAGGCTCCGGGCGGCGGCGTTTTTGGCGTTGGTGTCCATCCGCAGAAAGCGGCATCCGCGGGACAGGGCGTAGTCCTCATAGAAGCGGACAAACTCCGTCCCGCAGCCTTTCCCTCCCTGGAAGGGGTCCACCACCAGGGTGTGCAGTACCATAATCTCCTCCTCGGGGGCGTCGGGGGCGGCCCAGCGGGCGTTGGTGTACTCGGGCACCTGCTCCTGGTTGATCTTGGCCGCGGCCATAACCGCCCCGTCCCGCTCCAGGACAAAGAGCTCCCCGGCCTCCAGCGCCGCCTGTGCGGTCTCCCGGGTGGGATAGACCCCCCGGACCCAGCCCACTGAGGCCCGGCCCGCCTCCTCCTCGGCCAGGATGCGGTCATAGATCGCCGCCACCGCCGGAATGTCCTCCGGCCTTCCCTTCCGAATGGTTCCCATCACATGCGCCTCCATTATTTCCAAACTCGTTCCAGCCGCCCGATCAGCGCCTGGGCGGCAATTCCGGTAAACAGTCCGGCGGCCACGGCGGCGATGAGCAGATAGGGCAGCCAGGCCATTGCCGCCCAGCTCTTCACCACGGCGCAGGCGGCCAGCAGCTGGCCCAGGTTGTGAAACACCGCCGCCGCCGGGCTGGCCAGCCATATTTGCTTTTGAGAAAGCCCCTTCCTCAACAGACAGAGGGCGCACCAGCTGAGCGCCCCCCCGGCGGCGCTGTAGATCAAGGTCATCATCTGCCCGGAGAACACCGCCCCCAGAAATACCCGGGCGGACAGCACCATCAGGGCGTCCCCCGGCCCCATGACGAACATGGCGTACACGGTGACGATATTCGCCAGCCCCAGCTTCACTCCGGGGATGGGGATGACGGGCAGCTGGGCCTCCGCCAGGAAGATGGTCAGGGCGACGGCGGTGAGCAGGGCCAGCCGGGCGGTACGCCCCGCCCCCTTAACCGGCCCCGCCATCCAGGTCCTCCCCCGTCCCCACCAGCTCAACGACCAGCTTGTGGGGCAGACAGACGATGGGCACCGCCCCGTTGGAGACCCAGCCCTGTTTCACGCACACCTGGTCGGGGCAGTCGGCCTCTGAGACGCGTACCCGCCCCCGCTCCACCGACAGGACGTTGCGCCCGCTCCCGTCCTCCAGGGTCAGGGAGTAGGGCTCATCCACCCTGCTCAGGTCGATCTCCTCCAGCAAGACGCCGTCCCGGCTGATCCGGGCCACGGGGGCGGGGGCCTGCCCCCTCTGGAGCAGGATAAAGACCGCCGACCCGGCCACCGCCGCCGCCAGCAGTCCGGCAATGAGCTTGGTCTTCATTCCAGTACCACCACCTCCCGGCCCTCATAGCCCTCCGCCAGGGAGAAGCGGCCCTCCAGCCCGGCGGTGCGGTAGAGTTCCCCCTTCTCCGTCACAAAAATGACCTCAAACTCCAGCTCCGGGTGGTCCCGCCAGAGCTGGGCCCCCTCCTCCAGCCCCATGACAAACAGGGCGGTGGACAGGCCGTCGCAGAGGAAGGCGGAGGGGGACACCACCGTCACCGAGGCCAGTCCGGACCGGGCGGGGGCGGCGGTGTCCGGGTCTAGAATGTGCCAGTAGGTCTCCCCGTCCTGTTCAAAATACCGCTGATAGCCCCCGGAGGTGCCCATAGCCATGTCCTGGAGCTCCACAACAGCGAAATAGCTCCCCGGCTGGGCCGGGTCCACCACTCCAATCCTCCAGGGGACGCCGCCGGGCTTGGTCCCCACGGCCATAATGGTGCTCTGCCCCAGGTCCAGCAGGGCGGAGGGGATATCGCTGGCCCGGACGGTCTCCGCCAGCACATCCCCGGCATAGCCCTTGGCCACCGCCCCCAACTCCAGCTCCATCCCCTCCGGGAGGGTGACGGTATCCCCCTCCAGCCTGACGGCGGAGTAGTCGATTTTTTCCGCCAGCGCCTCCAGCTCATCAGGAGCGGGGACCCGGTGCTCCTCCTGTGTAAAGCCCCATGCCTTTACAGCAGGATAGGCGGTGATGTCCAGCGCCCCGCCGGTGAGCCGGCACAGCTCCAGGGACTGAGACAGCAGCTCGGCTGTGAGCGTATCCACTTTCGTTTTCCGTCCCGCCCCGCGATTGATTTGATTCACATCGCCGCTTTCATTGTTTACACAGAGCAGACTATCCAGCCTTCTCAGGGTCACATTCATCCGATCCTGCACACGCTGGTTCTCCTTTTCATCCCCGCCGTAAAAGGTAAAGCTCATAAACGTATTCATGGCGAAGGTGGAAAACTCCACCGGCTCCGGAGTTTTTTCACAGCCCGTCAGGGCGGACAGGCACAGGGCCGCCGCCAGCAGAACGCACAGCAGCCGTTGTTTCATAAAATCTCCCGGTACATGGCGGCGGCGTCCGCCTTGCCCACGTTGTCGGCCACCACCAGCACCTCCACCTTGACGGTGTTGGCCCCGAAGCGCAGCTCTACCTGGTCGCCCACCTTCACGTCGTAGCTGGCCCGGACAGGCCGGCCGTTGACGGACACCCGCTCATTGTCGCAGGCCTCGTTGGCCACGGTGCGGCGCTTAATCAGCCGGGAGACCTTTAACCACTTGTCTAACCGCATAATATTCCTCCAAAAACGAAAGGGACGCCTGGCGGCGCCCCTTTTTATTAAATTATCGGGCGACCGCGTCCTTCAGGGCCTTGCCGGCCTTGAAGACCGGGGCCTTGGATGCGGGGATGGGAATGGGCTCCTTGGTCTGGGGGTTGCGCCCCATCCGCTCAGCCCGGACCTTCACCTCAAACGACCCGAAGCCCACCAGCTGCACCTTCTCCTCCCGGCGCAGGGACTCGGTGACGACATCGACCAGGGCGGTGACAGCCGCCTCCGCGTCTTTTTTGGAAAGCTCAGATCTCTCCGCCACTGCCGCGATCAGTTCCGTCTTATTCATATTTTTTCCTCCTGTGCATCGTATTGGCAGCCCGCGGGGCGGACTGTCGCAGTCTATACTTAAGCCCTTCCAGATCGGGGCGTTAAGTCTCTCCCTTCGCCCTGGACCACAGCGCCTCCAGCTCCGGGACATCCAGCTGGTCCAGCGGCCCGTCCGCCAGCTCCTCCACCCGGCGGAAGCGGCGGATAAATTTTTCGCAGGCCTTTTGCAAAGCGGCCTCGCCGTCCACCTGTGTAAAGCGGCCCACCTTGACAGCGGCAAACAGCAGGTCGCCCAGCTCCTCCTCAATGTTGCTCCCCTCGGCGATGGCCCGCTCCAGCTCCCCCAGCTCCTCCCGGAGCTTGTCCAGGGCCGGAGCGGCGTCCCTCCAGTCGAAGCCGGCCTTGGCCGCCTTGGACTGGAGCTTGGAGGCGCGGGTCAGGGCGGGCAGGGCCCGGGCCACACTGTCCAGAGCATCGGCGGCGGTCCGCTGTCCCTTCTCCTCCCGCTTCCGGGCGTCCCAGACCGACAGGGCCTGGCTCCCGTCCGCCGCGTCCTCCGTACCGAAGACGTGGGGGTGCCGGAATACCAGCTTCTTACAGACTCCGTCCACCACGTCGTCGAAGGTAAAGGCCCCGGCCTCCTGGGCGAGGGCGGAGTGAAACACGGTCTGAAAGAGCACGTCGCCCAGCTCCTCCTTCAGGTTGTCCATGTCCTCCCGGTCAATGGCGTCGGCGGCCTCGTAGGCCTCCTCCAGCATATTGTCCCGAATGGACTGGTGCGTCTGGGCCCGGTCCCAGGGACAGCCCCCGGGAGAACGGAGCAATTCCATCAAGCGCAAAAGGTCGCCTATTTTATAACATTCAGCTATTTTAAAATTTACCACAAATCCGCCTTCTTATCAAGTCTTTTTTTATATCTTTTTCCGAGAAAGTAAAAATTCATTCTCTCCCTCCCTGAATTTCCCGCCAAGTCTCCCCGTCACAGGTGGAGCAGACGGGCAATTTTGTCCCCCTTGGGCATCAGGGACAGGTCGTCCCGGGAGATGGCCCGCAGGGCGATTACCAGGCCGAAGTAGACAGCCATCGCCACGCCGATGGCCCCCATCACAGAGATAACGCTGCCGGTGCGGCTGAGGACCGCCTCCGTCTCCCCCTCGGGGACCGAGCTGAGCACCCTGGAGGCCAGACCGTACACCGCCCAGGCCGCCGCGCCCATCGCGGCGGAGGCGATCATGGGCTTGAGGAAGACATCCAGATAGCGGGGGTGGCGGGGAACCGCCCGGGCGATTATAATCAGGTCCAGCAGCAGGCACAGCCCAAAGCACAGAATGTTGCCCAAGGGCGCGCCGTAGATGCCCACCTGGGGCATAGCCACCGCGTTGTAATTGGCAAAAATCTTCACCACGCCGCCGCCCACCATCACCAGGATGGGGACGTTGACAAAGCCATAGGCCTGGATGATGGAGTTGCACACCAGCATCAGGCACACAAAGACGGCGGCCACCCCCAGGGCGGACAGCAGAGGCCCGGCCAGCTCGGCTTCCAGCTTGGGGTAGAGCAGCCGGATAATGGGCTCGCCCAGGACAAGCAGGCCCACGCCCATGGGGCAGGCCAGCAGCGCGGTGATCCGCAGGGAGGACCCGGCCACCCGGGAGGCTCCCCGCTTGTCCCGGCGGGCCAGCGCCCCGGAGACAGCGGGAATCACCGAAGCGGTGATGGCCGTCATCAGGGAGGCGGGCAGGTTGTAGATGTTCAGCGCGCCGTAGTAGTTGCCATAGAGGGTCCGGCTCAGAGACTCCAGGGTAGCGTGGAGCTCCTGGGCCGCGGACTGGGCCACCTGAGCGGCCAGCTCCTGATCCACCTGGGCACTGAGGGCCGCCATGGTGGCGGGGGCCCCGGCCAGGGTCTCCTTCCAGGCGTTCAGGGCGCTCTCCAGGGGGGCGAAGTCCACGAAGTTGACATACATCGTCCAGCTGTCCGGGTTCTCCAGCAGCACCCGCTGGAGCTGGCCCTGGACCAGGGAGGCGTCGATCACGTTGACGATGCCCACCATGGAGGAGCTGAGGGTAATGGGAATCGCGATGCGCAGAATGTCCCGGATGATGGTCCCCGTGCTGTCGGGAATGTCCCGGGTCCGGCGGGAATCCTCCGACCGGGTCATCAGGAAGCTCACCGTCATATACACCAAGGCCACCATGGTGCCCACCGTCACGCCGGTGATAGCTCCGGCGGCGGCGATCTCCGGGGGGCGCTCCAGCTTGCTGATGAGCCACCAGGCCAAGGGCAGGCCGATGGCCAGCTTGCAGGCCGCCTCGATGATCTGAGACACCGAGGTGGGTGTCATGTTCATATGTCCCTGGCTGTAACCCCGGAGGGCGGCCAGACAGCCCACGCACACCACCGCCGGGGCCAGGGCCTTGATGCCGTGGACGGCCTTGGTGTCGTGCATCATGCCGGCCAGCCAGTCGGCCTTGAAATACATGATGATGAAGGAGACGGCCCCCAGAATCAGGAACATACCCATAGCCAGCTGGAAGGTGCGCCGCACCTGATTGCGCCGGCCCTGGGCGTTGGCCTCGCTCACCAGCTTGGACAGCGCCACCGGAAGCCCGGCGGTGGAGATGGTGAGCAGGACCACGTAGATATTATAGGCGTTGGCGAAGTCGGTATTCCCCTGGGCCCCGATGACGTTGGTCAGGGGGATCTTGTAGAACATACCGATCAGCTTGACGATCAGGATGCCCGCCGCCAGGATCGCCGCCCCGCCGAAAAAGGTATTTTGTTTTTGTCCGCCGCTCCGGCGGGAGGGCGCGTCATATCGGGCCATAGGCAGCCTCCTTGATCTGTTCCGCCGCTGGCGGAAGGGCGTTAACCAAAAATCTTGGGCAGGGCATAGTCCTTCACCTCGGCCCGGATTTTTTCCAGGTCCAAAGTGAGGAATGTCCCATTCTCATATATGATTTTTCCCCGGGCCATATTCATGACCACATTGCTACCATAGGCGGAGAACACCAGGTTTTCCGCCGGGTCGTGGCAGGGGATCAGGTTGGGGGCGGTGAAATCCACCAGAATCAGGTCGGCTATTTTGCCAGGGGCGATGACGCCGGTGTCCCGGCGCAGGGCCTTAGCCCCGTTGACGGTAGCCATAGCCAGGGCCTGGGGGGCGGTCACGGCCATGGGGTCGCAGCCCACGCCGTTGTGGAGGATGGCGGCCAGCTTCATGTCGGCGAACAGGTCGGTGCTGTTGTGGGAGCTGACACCGTCGGTGCCCAGGGCGATGTTCACCCCCGCCCTGCTCAGGACGGGCACACGGGCCACGCCGGAGCCCAGCTTCAGGTTAGAGTAGGGGTTATGGATGGCGGTGATCCCCTTCCGGGCCATAATCTCCATGTCCTCGTCGTTTACCCAGACGCAGTGAGCCGCCTGGCCCCCCTGCTCCCACACGCCGTACTGGTCGAAGAGGGCGATGGGGGTCTTGCCGTACTTCTCCAGGCACTTCTCATGCTCCGACCGGGTCTCTGAGATGTGGACGTGCATCCCCAGATCGAACCGCTGGCCGTAGTCGGCCACCCACTGCCACAGAGGGGGGCAGGAGGTGTACTCCGCGTGGATTGAGGCGTCGATCAGGATTTGCCCGTCCTCCGCCCCGTGCCAGCTCTTCCGAAGCTCCTCGGTAACCTGACAGTCGCCGCACTTCTCCGGGGAGAAGTCCTCCGGGGCGCCAAAGTAGACCACGCCGCAGGACAGGTTGGCCGAGATGCCGGCCTTCACCACCTCCTGGGCGATGACGCCGGTGCGCATATACATATCGGCGATGCAGGTCACGCCGGAGGAGATCATCTCCGCCAGCCCCAGCTGAGTGGCGGCGGCGATGGACCGGTCGTCCCACCGGCTCTCAGCGGGGAAAATATACTCATTGAGCCAGGTGTGCAGGTCACAGCCCCCGCCGTAGCCCCGCATCAGCACCATGGGGATATGGGTGTGGGCGTTGACGAGGCCGGGCATCATCACTTTCCCGGTGCAGTCCACCACCCGGTCGAAGTCCCCGGCGGGGCGCTGGGTCCCCACCGAGGCGATCTTCATGCCCTCCACCACCACAAAGGCGTCCTTGAGGACCGGGCTGGCCGGGTCCATGGTCACGGCGGTGACATTGGTAAATAAGGTCTTCATTCTGTTCCTCCTCACAGTCTTTCGCCGCAGGAGCGGCAAAATTTATCGTTTTTCCCGCAGGGCTCACCGCAGACGGGACAGGCCTGGCTCTGCTTCAGGTCGGCAATGCGGCTTTTCAGCTCGGCGATCCGGCCCGCCTTCTCGTCCGCCTGATTCAGCAGAGCGGTGACCGCGCTGCTCTCCGGGGCCTGGCCCTGGTGGGTGTCCACCATCACCTGGCCCAGCTGGCGCAGAACGTCGTTATACTCCCCGTTCAGGTCGAAGAGCTGAACGTTCAGCTTGGCCACGTCCACCATCTGCCCCGCCCTCCGGCCCGCGGCCCGGGCTCCGTCCGCGGCGGCGTCGGCGGCGTAGTTGGCCGCACCCTTTACCTGCTCCAATAGCGCCCTTACCTTTTCATCCATACCGATACTCCTCCAATTTAAAAATTGACTGTGTGTATTCTACACCAAACAGCCTGGGATTGCAAACCATTTCGTTCCTTTCCGGACGCGCAGGCCTCGACAAAATCACCCAGAGCCCTCCAAAATTCCAGCAAAATAAAAAACGTTCCGTATTTTTACTCAGTAAAATACAAAACGTTTATAGTTTGGCGCAAGATTATGTCCGCTCCACGTCCTTCGTTTTCTTGTAGAGAATTAAAGCCATCAGCATATAGTCCCTGTCCAGCTCCGCCTTCTGGCTCCAAGTCTGTTCCTCCTCCGCCGTCATGACCTTCCCTGAATTGATTAAATCCAGAAAATCATGGCGGTACAAAATCCATAAGACAACATTTCTCTGGGCCTTTGGCAAATCCTTTAGGCAGTTGAACATATCCAGTCCACATCTGAGCTCTTCAATGCTGAAAATCTTTTTTTCTGGCTTGTCCATAATTCCCTCCCGCTTTGGAATGTATTCATTCCAATCATAGCACATGCTATGTCTTAAAATCAAGACCGGAATGTATAGATTCCAAAAAGAGGGGGGATTTTTTCTGGCGCAGAAAATAAAGCAGGTCGGGGACCTGTCTATTGGCGGCAATCTCCAGCAGCTTCGAAAAAACGCCGGTCTTTCTCAAGAGGCAGTCGCGGCCAGATTACAGCTGGCGGGGCTGGATGTAAGCCGTGAAACTTTATCCCAAATCGAGCGCGGGTGCTATAATGTAAGAGTGAGCGTACTGCGGGCATTGAAAGACATGTACGCGGTCGAATCCTACGATGACTTCTTTTCGGACATCTAGTAGTGAGCTTCTTGTTCCTGGAGGCTCCCTCTCTGAGGGAACCTTGTCCTGCGGGGGACGTAGGGTGTAGGGCGCGACGACCTCGGCGCGCCGTCTCCCGAGGGCACCCGCTCTCCGTGGACGGCGGGCCGGGTCGTCCCGCCCTACAGAGGGCTCAGAACCCTCGTTTGCTCCGCACATTTCGCCTGCGGCGGGGACGCAGGGCACGCATTCTTCGTGGACGGCGAGCTTTATGACAAAACAACGGATGGCCGAATTACCGGCCATCCGTTGCTTTTGTGGGGCTGTCGCTCAAAGGCTGGAAATCACTCGACGGCGACGGGGATTTTCGCCTCGCCGTAGCGGATGTAATCCACCTGGGTCAGGTCCAGGGGCTGCTCAAAAACGATGTAGTTCTCAAACACGCCGGTGGGCTCGCCAGTGAGGGGCAGTTCGATCTCGCCTCTTTCGATATAGCGGGCAAGCTGCTCATCATACTCGGTGCTCTCCGCGTAGAATACCGACCCATCCTTCAGCACGATCTCCAGCGTACCCAGCTGCGCTCCCACGCGGTCGTTCTCCGGCATGGTGCTGTCCACCCGGTAGGACAGGCTCAGGGGCGACAGGGTCATCGCCTGGAGGGTGTTGGTGTAGTCCAGCAGATCATGGTGCCAGGTAAGGCCCTCCACGGGCAGCGCCGCTGTCTGAGACTGGAAGTTCAGGCCTATGTCAAAGGTGAAGGTCCCGGTAAAAATGGGGGTGTAGTTCTTGCCCGGGTCCTGAATCCACAGGCCGTAGATGGTAAGGACCTTGGAAACCCCGTCGTTGAGGGTGATCCCATTCTCGCTGAGGTTGGCAAACTGTACCACGAACTCCTTGATGTTGTCGTTGGGGTCGCTGTCGGGCAGGGGACGGAAGTCAAGCTGGTAGCCGAAAGCGTACTCGGGATAGGCCCCCTGGGCGGGCTCCAAGGTAAGGTCGTTGGCCGCCTCGTCGCCAAAGAGCTGATAGCAGGCCTCGTCCCGCTCCCAATCCAAGTCGGGCAGAACGGTCCCCTCCGGGGCCTCCACCCGCAGGCGCAGGTAGTAGATGTTCTCATCGGCCAGGGCGGCGATGGGGGTGATGGTGGCCCCGTTATCGGTGACGGCGGCGGGGATAGAGCCGTCCTGCGCCTCAAAGGACTGGACCAGCTGGCCGATGGCGTCCAGCTGTCCCTGGGAAAGGGCGTCCTTCTCCTGGGAGAAGACGTTTCCAAAGAGCTCCCCTCCCCCCAGTATGCGGCCCGCCGCCAGGGCGGACACGGAGAAGGCGGCGATCACGGCGGCGGCAATCAGCAGGCGCATGGGCCGCCTCCCGGCCCGGGCCTTGGTCTTGGGCTGATCGTTGTGTTCGGTATTCATAATGTGATTCATAGTAATCTCCTTTATTCTTGATGGGCAATAGGGGGGACCCCCGCCCAATTCCATGTCCTCTGCCAGGTATCCGTCCAGCAGGTCCGAAATATTACGCTTCACGGAGAAACCCCTCCCTTGTCAAAATGTCCTTCAGCTTGGTCCGGCCCCGCCGGAGCCTGGTCTTTATGGTGGATTGGTTGAGATCCATCTGCCGGGAAATTTCCGGGACTGTCTGCGCGTAGTAGTAGTGCCGCAGGAATATCTCCCGGTCCTGGTCTGGCAGGGCGTCCACCGCCTGCCGGACCAGCTGCCGCTCCACTGTCCGCTCATAGTGCTCGGAGGGATCCCCCGGACCGGGGATCTCCAAGGCGTCCTCCTCCAGAGGCAGGTCCCGGCCCATCCGGCGCAGGCGGTTTTTGGCCCTGTTCCGGGCCACCGCCCCCAGCCAGGCCTTGACCGTGCCTGGCCGCAGGTCGTCCCGCTGACGCCACGCGGCCAGGAACACGTCGGAGACCACCTCCTCCCCGTCCTCGGCCGACATGGAGCTGCGCAGGATATTCCACACCACTGCGGAGACATAGGGGATATACCGCTCCATCAGGGCCTCCAGCCCGGCGGGGTCGCCGGCCCAGAGCTTTTGCAACATTGTGTCTTCCCGCATAACTGAAACTCCTCAACTGAACTGAAAGCGCTTTCACCTATCATATCACACCTCGCGGCCCTTTGGTTTCACCGGCGGGCGAAAACAGAGAAATCAAGTTTGAGAAAATAATTACGCATTTGTAGGGCGCGACGACCCGGCGCGCCGCCGATGGGCAGGTTTTGCAAGCGGCGCGCCGGGGTCGTCGCGCCCTACAGACGCAAAATTGATTTCCCTGGGGTAAAAAGAATTTTCCTTGCTTTTTTCCCGGGCGTGAGTATAATAAACTCAAACGAGGGGGCGCCCGCCGCCCCTGACGCAAGGAGGCTTTCCCCGATGAAAGCGAAAACAAACCTGACCATGCTGTGCGACTTCTATGAGCTGACCATGGCCAACGGCTATTTCCAGACCGGTTTGCAGGATCGCATCTGCTACTTTGACATGTTCTACCGCTCCGTCCCGGACAAGGGGGGCTTCGCCATCGCGGCGGGGCTGGCCCAGGTGGTGGAATACATCCAGGAGCTCCGCTTCGACGAGGAGGATATCAGCTATCTGCGGACCAAGGACTGCTTCAGCGAGGAATTTTTGAACTTTTTACGGAACTTCCAGTTCACCGGCGACATCTGGGCCGTCCCCGAGGGCACCCCGGTCTTCCCCAACGAGCCGATTCTGACCGTCCGGGCCCCCGCCATTCAGGCCCAGTTTGTGGAGACCTTTATTCTGCTCACCCTGAACCATCAGAGCCTCATTGCCACCAAATCCAACCGCATTGTCCGGGCCGCCGAGGGCCGTCCGGTGGCTGAGTTCGGCTCCCGCCGGGCTCAGGGGGCGGACGGCGCCCTGCTGGGGGCTCGGGCCAGCTACATCGCCGGTTGCTCCGCCACCGCCTGCACCATGGCCGACCAGCGGTACGGCTCCCCCGCTACCGGCACCATGGCCCACTCCTGGGTCCAGATGTTCCCCGACGAATACACCGCCTTCAAGACCTACTGCCAGCTCTACCCCAACAACGCCACCCTGCTGGTGGACACCTACAACGTGCTGAGGTCCGGCGTGCCCAACGCCATCAAGGCCTTTCAGGAGGTCCTCCTCCCCCAGGGCATCACCAAGTGCGCCATCCGGCTGGACAGCGGCGATTTGACCTACCTGTCCCAGAAGGCCCGGGAGCTGCTGGACGCGGCGGGGCTGACCGAGTGCAAGATCGTGGCTTCCAACGCCCTGGACGAGTACATCATCCGGGACCTGGTGCGCCAGGGGGCCCGTATCGACTCCTTCGGCGTGGGCGAGCGGCTCATCACCTCCCGCAGCGAGCCGGTGTTCGGCGGCGTGTACAAGCTGGCCGCCATCGAGGACGACGGCGGGACCATCATCCCCAAGATCAAAATCAGCGAAAACCCCGCCAAGATCACCACCCCCCATTTCAAAAAAATCTACCGCATCTTCTCCCAGGACACCGGCAAGGCGGAGGCCGACCTGATCTGCCTCCACGACGAGGAGATCGACTTCACCCAGCCCCTGGAGCTCTTCGATCCGGACGCCACCTGGAAGCGGAAGGTATACACCGGCATCGAGGCCCGGGAGCTGATGGTCCCCATCTTCCAAAACGGCGAGCTGGTCTATCAGGTCCCCGACCTCCAGTCCAGCCGGGCCTACTGCCAGCGCCAGGTGGACGCCCTCTGGGACGAGGTCAAGCGGTTCGAAAACCCCCACAACTACTACGTGGACCTGTCCCAGAAGCTGTGGGACATCAAGCAGTCCCTGCTGAACAGCCACGAGGTGAAGTAAATTTCCCCCTTGACTTTCGGGCTGTGCTGTGGTACAATCAATTTATCCCTAGTGAGTATGTAGACCGCTCATAGGTATTCACAAAAAGAAACCCCGGAGAGAGTGGCTCTCCGGGGTTTCGCTATGGTTACCGTCCCTTGGTATGACCATCAAGCCACTTGCAGATGTAATACGCGATCACATTTGCGGCGACGGTCATCAAGATCTCCTGTAGACCTCCCATAGGGCTTCACCTCCTTCCCTTTCCAGGGAGGGGCGGGACGGTATGCCTTATTGTACCAAGATTCGACACATTACGCAAGTGTTAAAAGGCCCCTCGCGGCGCAAACCGCGAGGGGCCTGGTCTTATTTTGTTTTGATGCTGATGCCTGTCTCCGCCGACCAGCTCACGTCAAAGCCCAGGGCCTGGCCCAGGTCGCGGAGCTTGAAATAGTTATACGCGCCGCCGCTGGAGTCGGTGAGGGTGATGGCGGTCAGCGGGACGGACCGGCCGTCGATATTAACGCTGGAGGTGCCGTCCCGGTAGGTCCGGTCGCCGGAGAAGGGGGTTTCCATCTCCCCGCCGGCGGCGGTATAGGCCTTCCCGGTGGTCAGGCTGATGCCGCTCCCGTTCCAGCCCACCGCAAACTGAGCCCCGGTGCCGCTGAGGACATAGGCCACGTCCCGCAGCTTCACATAGTTGGTGGGGTCGCCGTCGGCGTTTTTCAGGGCGTAGGCCTGGAATTTGACCGGGATGCCGTCCACCCGGATGGTCTGGGTGGAGGCATAGGCCGTACCGCTGGCGGGGATGGTCTCCACCACTGGGGGAACAGAATCGGAAGAACCACCGTAGCTCTGGAAGGGTATACCGTTTGCCTTGCAGTAGGCCTCTGCCTCACTGCCCGCAATACAGGTAACAGACAGTTTTTCACACCCTAGGAAAGCGTCTTCGCCAATTTTCGTCACACTGGCGGGAATGCTAACCTCGGTCATGCTTTTACACCATGCAAATGCCTGTTCGCCAATTTCCTTCACGCCGTTGGGAAGAATTGCCTGACGCAGATTTGTACAGTATTTAAATGACATATCCCCAATCCTGGTTACGCCCGTTGGAATGAAAACGTTGTTTAGGCTTAAGGAAGAAAAGAACGCTAAATCTCCAATTTCCTTTACCGAATTTGGAATTGTTACCAATCCCTTATAGCCCTTGTAATCAGTAAGCACACCGTTTTCAATGGTAAAATCTGAGTCAGTGGGTGTGGTGGGCTCAGTAGGTGTGGTAGGCTCGGTGGGTTTAACGGGTTTAGTCGGTTTTACCGCTTCCCCGCTGGGCGGGTTGACGGGGTTTTCCAGTATACCGAACTCACTGCCTTTTCGATAAGCCATATAGCCGCCTGATGAATTGCAAAGTTCATCATATGCAAAGGGGATCACCACTTTGCCGTACTTATCAATAGCACCGGACTTTCCATCCTTGGTAACAACCATAACTTCTTCGCATATGAAGCGGTTGCGGTCTTTGTTATTTGGACCATTTTCCACCCCTTCAGGCCGTGAGAGAATCCAGGCCCAGTCCTCACCTTCTCCAACACTATGCCCTGCTGGAGCGAAATACCATTCGCCGCCCGATGACCATTGGAGATACAGTTTGCCCTCGTCCGGAGCTTCATAGTCTTTGCTCCCCGCATTAAAGGCTGCTTCCGTTATTTCTTTTGCTGTTCCGTTTTCGACCACAAAATACCAATTATTTACAATTTTTCCCGACTTATTGCGTTCATAGGCACGAAAGTAGTTGCCAAAGAACTCATACCCTGAATAGCCCTCCCGCATGAGATATTTGCCGGTGCCATCCATAAGATATCGAACCTGCCGGTTCCCCCCTATACACACTTCCACATATTTTACGTTATTGCTGTCCGAGCATGAAGAAAACTGGAATGGAATTACCAGTTTGAAGTCTTTGTCTACAAACCCCCACAGGCCGTCATATTCAACTGGCAACAAACCGGTGCTTTTATTGTATCCATTAACACTGATTCTGGTGATATACCCTGACACATCTTCACCCACAACGCCACGTTTCACCGACGGCTCAACTAATGGTACAGGAAAAGTCGAGGGCGACGCCCCCCCGGATGCCGGGGGCGGTGTGGAACTGCCTCCCGAAGAGGAGGTTCCGGTAACATTGATGGTCCAAGTGTCAGATTTATAGCGTGTCACAAAATCGCCCACAATATTGCCCCATCTGTCGGCCTTGTTAGCGTCCCATTCCAGCTTACAATAATTCAGCGTAACCTCCGTGCTGCCGGGACGCACACCGGTCAAAACCAGTCTTTCGTGGTGAGTACCCTCCATTTCTCCGGTAACAATATCCTCGTCCTTAATTTCCCAGCCATACCATTCGCTATCTGGGTCATAACTGCCATGAGCATACAATGTGAGTGTTTTCCCCACTTCTATGGTTTTGGTTCCCGCTGCCCGGGCGGTCATCGGGAAAAGGCCAAGGCACAATACCAGGGCCAAAATCAGGGATAATGTCTTCTTTTTCATGCAATCATTCCTTTCTATTCAAATTCCAACAGGTTTTTGGGGTGGGCGGGGGCGCGGTTCCAACAGGAGGGACGCCCCCGCCCGGGGCTCCTGTTGGAAACATAAAGGCGGTGTCGAGCTTTCCTCAACACCGCCCTGATATAAAATCAACGCGTAACGCACAGCCTCCCTCTTGAAAGCGGGAGGAAAAATGGGTATAATACCCCTGTGGCGCAACAAAGTTGCTGTGCTGAGTGGCTTATTCACTCGTACAGGGCCGCGGGGTGCTGCGAACACCTCGTGGCCTGCCGCTTTATGTTTCCACACTGATTTTACCCCATTCCTCCAACAAATGCAAGGGGCAACCCGGAAATTTGGGCATAATTGCAAAGCCCCCGTCCGTTTATCCCGGACGGGGGCTGTCTCATGTTACGCTTAGATGATGCTCAGGGCCAGGGTGATGACGATCCAGAGGATGGCCACCCACTTGGTCATCTTGGCCAGCTTGGCATCCAGGCTCTTGGCCTTGTTCTTGGACAGGAAGGTGTCGGCACCGCCGGCGATGGCTCCGGACAGGCCGGCGCTCTTGCCGGACTGGAGCATAACCACGGCGATGACGGCCAGACCGCACAGGACCTGGACGACGGTGAGGATCAGATTCAGTGTTTCCATGTTTTACTCGTTCCTTTCAAGGCCCTTGGGCCGTAAATTTACCGTTTCAGACGGGAAAACCCGAACGTAACCAAGAGCATACCACAGTTTCCGGCGGATTGCAAGGGTTTCCCCGCAATTTTCAGGAATTTTCTGTCCTGACGTAGTAGGTCGCGCCGTTCCGGCACTCCTCCGCCAGCCGGCCGGTGTCCACAAGGTACTCGATGAAGAACCGGACGTTGCGCTCAAACCGCAGGGAGCGGCGGGGCTTTTTGGTAAAGAGCTGGTGGAGCACACAGGCGGCCTCGTCGATCTGACAGGCGGTCATGGGGCCCTCCACCAGGGAGAGGATGTCCTCCGCCCGGCGGCGGATCAGGTCCTGATTGCCGTCGATGAGCGCCCCGATCTCCCTGCCGGAGCAGACCCCCCGGTGGGCCATGATATAGGCGCCGCAGTCCAGGCCCCGGAGCTTCTCCCGGCTGTGGATAGCCATCTCCTGGCTCAGGTTATAGGGCAGCTTGGCGCCCAGCAGCTCCTGACTGAGCAGGGCGTCGGCGGTGTAGCACACGTTGTCCGGGGTAATCGCGCAGATGTGCCCGGCGGAGTGGCCCGGGGTGTGGACAATGCGGAACTCCGCCCCGCAGAAGGAGAAGGGGCCGTCCTCCGCCGGGATGATTACGTCGGGCCGGTGAATCATGCAGGAGGACTCCCGCTCCACCGTCCCCGGGGAGAGGGTGAGGAAGTAGCATTTCAGCGTGAGCAGCGAGGCGCACATACCCGCCTCCGGGGCGGTGAGGGCGATTTTCGTGCCGAACCGCTGTTGAAAATAGCCGTTGTTGGCGCAGTGGTCCACATGGGCGTGGGAGCACAGCACTCCCGCCGGGGTAAGCCCCGCCTCCAGGAGGGTACGCTCCAGCTCCTCCCGCTCCTCCGCCAGCCCGGTGTCCAGCAGGACGCACCGCCCCTCCCCCAGCCTGTACAGCGGGATGAGCTGGTTGGCCTCGATCACCCAGGTGTTTCCCTTTACTTGCGTCAGTTTCATATGGCCTTCCTCCGTTTCGTCCAGCATAGCACAGCCGGACGGGACAATCAAGGTATTTTTATTATGCCCATCTCAGAAAAAACAAACTGAGCCAGGTTTTTTCCCGGCTCAGTCCGTTTCACTCGCAGATTTTCCTGACAGCTTCCAGTTCTTCCATAGTAGTACCAACTTGTACGGTAATTTTTCCTTCAAGAGGATTGCCGTTACTGGTGGATACGCCGCACCAATATATGTCGTAGTTTCCATTCGCATGGACATTATAAACGGTCCGACCACCGGGCCGCAAGGTAAAGGGTGATTCTTCAATGGCATCGCTGGTGATGCTTTCTTTGTAAAAGATGATTTTTACGGGGTCTTTGCTTTCATTCACAATCAATACTTTCGCGTGACGGTAATTCTCAGTCAGCTCAAAATTAAAGTTGTTGGACGCTTTCCCGTTGTACATTGTGTCATCGCGCCATTCATATTTGCTTTCTCTGACAGTGAAGCCCTCGTCAGCTCCGTTTGTATATGCGAAAGCGGAAACTGTCAAAGCGCAAACCACGCACGCCGCTAAAAGAACGAATTTTTTTACCCGCATTTATTTCACCTCCTTCCGTCCAGATCACCATTCCAAATCAAATCCCCCTCCTGGGTTAAGTTCGATACTTCCCTCCTTTATTTCAGTAGTTTGATTTGTGTTTGGTAAATTCCCTGATTTTTCGAAAACCTTTATGTACAATAAGATCGCCGACAAAATTACACAGAGGATCATTGCCGCGACAGCCAGCCCTTTCCAGAACCGCACCTGACCCGCATAGTCCTTGTCCCCCTCATCCGTCGGGCTCCCGGCCAAGGCCTCAACCGTTCTTTCCTCCGGCGGGCTGGCCGCGTCCTCATTGAACAGATATTCCAATGGAACCTCATACAACCGGGCCAGGTATTTCAGGTTAGCTGTGGAGGGAACAGTGTCGCCCACCTCCCACTTGGATACAGCCTGCCTGGAGACGTTCAGCTCCTCGGCCACCTCGATCTGGGTCAAGCCCTTATCCTTGCGCAGGGCAGTCAGTTTCTCCGCCAATTCCATCTGTTTCTACCTCCCATTTTAAGTCCAATTTATGGCAAAAGTAAACCAAAAGCGGCTTGCATCAGGGGCAAGCGCCGGTTGCCCTCGTGTTTTTCGCTGACAACACTTGTTTACATACGCTCTTTTTTGCCGTCTCCTCTGCTTTTCAAATACACCATCAGCACCGCCACATCCGCCGGGGAGACGCCGGACACCCGCCCGGCCTGTCCCAGATTTTTGGGACGGATGGCGTCCAGCTTCTGCCGGGCCTCCAGGCGCAGGCCGGAGATGGAGAGATAGTCAATGTCAACGGGCATGGGCCGCTCCTCCAGGCGGCGGACCTCCTCCACCTGACGGAGCTGGCGGTCGATGTACCCGGCGTATTTGATGGTAATCTCCGCCTCGCTGACCACCGCAGGGGCCAGGGCGGGCCGGTCGGGGTCGAAGGGGGCCAGATCGGCGTAGGACAGCCGGGGGCGGCGGAGCAGGTCGGCCAGCCGGGCCCCGTCCTTGACGGGGGGCTCCCCCCGCTCCTCCAGCAGAGCGGCCAGCCCGGTCGTGGGGGGCGTGCCGGTGTGCTCCAGGCGGCGGACCTCCCGGTCCACGGCGGCGTACTTCTCCTGTACCTTATCATATTGTTCCCGGGAGACCAGCCCCAACTCATAGCCGACGGGGGTCAGCCGCCGGTCGGCGTTGTCCTGGCGGTGGAGGAGGCGGTACTCGGTGCGGGAGGTCATCATGCGGTAGGGCTCGTTGGTGCCCTTGGTGACCAGGTCGTCAATGAGCACCCCGATGTACCCCTGGTCCCGGCGGAGGATCAGGGGCGGCTTTTGCTGTATCTTCAGGGTGGCGTTCACCCCGGCGATAAAGCCCTGAACGGCGGCCTCCTCATAGCCGGAGGAGCCGTTGAACTGCCCCGCCCCGTAGAGTCCGGGGACGGCCTTGGTCTCCAGGGTGGCCTCCAGGCCGGTGGGGTCCACGCAGTCGTACTCGATGGCGTAGGCGCACCGGGTCATTTCGGCGCGCTCCAGCCCGGGGATGGTGTGGAGCATCTCAATCTGCACCTCCTCCGGGAGGGAGGAGGAAAAGCCCTGAATGTACAGCTCCTCGGTGTCCAGGCCCATGGGCTCGATGAACAGCTGGTGGCGCTCCTTGTCGGGGAACCGGTCCACCTTGGTCTCAATGGAGGGGCAGTACCGGGGCCCCACCCCCTCAATGGTGCCGTCGTAGAGGGGGGAGCGGGACATGTTGGCCCGAATGACCTCATGGGTGGCCTCGTTGGTGTAGGTCAGCCAGCACACCGCCCGGTTTTCCGGGGGATTTTCTGTCTGAAAGGAGAAGGCCAGCCCCCCGCCTTCCCCCTCCTGGAGCTCCATTTTGGAAAAGTCCACACTGCGGGCGTTGACCCGAGGGGGCGTGCCCGTTTTGAACCGGCGGATGGACAGGCCCAAGCGGATCAGGGCCTGGGTCAGAGACAGGGCGGCGGACAGGCCGTCGGGGCCGGAGTCCCGGACCACCTCCCCCACCACGATCCGCCCCCCCAGGTGGGTGCCGGTGGCGATGACGGCGGCCTTCACCTCATACACCGCCCCGGTGTGGGTGACTACGCCGGATACCGCCCCGCGCTCGG
Organism: Firmicutes bacterium ASF500; assembly: GCA_000492175.2. NCBI lineage: Bacteria > Bacillati > Bacillota > Firmicutes bacterium ASF500. The sequence goes on from CP097573.1 coordinate 2,151,223, forward strand.
TGAGGATGTCCACCACCTCCGCCTGCTTGACCCACAGGTTCTCCTGGCGCTCCAGGGTGTGCTTCATCACCTTCTGATACTCCCGGCGGTCAGCCTGAGCCCGGAGGGACCAGACGGCGGGGCCCTTGCTCCGGTTGAGGAGCCGATACTGAATGCAGGCCCGGTCAGCGGCGCGGGCCATCTCTCCCCCCAGGGCGTCCAGCTCCCGGACAAGGTGGCCCTTCCCCGTGCCCCCGATGGCCGGGTTGCAGGGCATGTTGCCCACCGCGTCCAGGTTGACGGTGAAGCACAGGGTCTTCATCCCCATCCGGGCGGCGGCTAACGCGGCCTCGATGCCCGCATGGCCCGCTCCGATGACGGCGATATCGTATTTTCCGGCGAAATAAGTTCTCATAACAGCACACTCCCTATGTCTTAGCGGCTATTGTACCACGACCGGGGGTGTACCGCAAGTATCCCGCCGTTTGCAAAATTCTGTTGCTCCATTTTATAATCTGTGGTATGATAGGTGCCAATCATTTTTCACTGGAAAGGAAACCGCTATGAAAAACTCAAAACGGCTGTGGGCCGCCGCGCTGGCCCTCGCAATAACACTGACCGCCCTGTCCGGCTGCGGAGGGGGGGCCTCCTCCAGCGGCGCGCCCAGCGGCTCCGGCTCCTCGGGAAGCTCCAGCCAGACCGGTCAGACCGCGCCCATGGACCTGTCCGCCGTCACCGACCCCTATCAGGCCGTTGCCGGGATGCCCGGGAATACGGTGGTGGCCCGGCTGGGGGATGAGGATATCACCGCCGCCCATCTGCTCGTCTGGGTCGGCCAGTACAACGCCAGCCTGGATAAGTCCCTGGAGCTGGCCTCCTTCCACGCCCTGATCCACCTTCTGGCCCGCCAGGAGGGGCTGTCCCCCGACCCGGCCACCAACCAGCAGATGGAGGCCTACTTCGCCGGCCTTCTGGAGCAGACCGGCAGCGAGGAGCTGGTGGACCATGCCCTGTGGAACGGACTGTTCACCCGCGACCTGTTCCCCTATATCACGGAGAGCGGCTATCTGGTCGAGCAGCTGTCTCAGCGCTATTTCGGCGAGGACAGCGGAAGCTATCCCACCGACGCCGAGGTAGCGGCCTATCTGGAGGAGGCCGGCCGGTACCGGGCCAAGCACATCCTGCTGGCCACCATTGATCTGAGCACCCGCCAGCCCCTGGACGAGGAGACCATCGCGCAGAAGAAGGCCACCGCGGACGAGCTTCTGGCCCAGCTCCGGGCCGCCGAGGACCCCGTCAACCTCTTCGACCAGCTGATGCACGAGTACAGTGAAGACACCGGGCTGGCCGCCAACCCGGAGGGCTATACCACCTCCAAGGGCCAGATGGTCGCCCCCTTTGAGGAGGCCGCTCTGGCCCTGAAGGACGGAGAGATCAGCGATATCGTGGAGAGCGACTTCGGCTATCACATCATTCTCCGCCTGCCCATGAACCCGGACACCTTCCGGGCGGACTGCATCCTCTATCTTGGCGCCCAGAAGATCGAGGATATGCTGGAATCCTCCCCCCCGGAAAAAACGCCCGAGTTTGACAAGCTGGACCCCGCCGCGATCAATGAAAACCTCGCCGCCCTCCAGTCGGCCATCCAGCTGGAGCTGCAAGCCGCCATGGGTCAGACCGACGGAAGTCAGGCCGGATAACGCGCAGGAGCGCCCCTCTCGGGACGCTCCTGTTTTTTTAATCAATAAATTCCACTCCGCCGGTCTCGCTCATGGACTTGACCCGGGCCAGGGACTCCACCCGGATTCCCTTGGCCCGCAGGCGGTCCCCTCCGGGTTGAAAGGCCTTTTCAATGACGATGCCCGCCCCGGCCAGCTGGGCCCCGGACTGGCTCACCAGGTCGGTCAGCCCCTCCAACGCCGCGCCGTTGGCTAAAAAATCGTCGATAATCAGCACTCTGTCCCCCGGGCCCAAAAATTTCCGGGAGACGATCACATCGTAGACCCTTCCGTGGGTGAAGGACTCCACCTGGGTGGCGTACACCGCCCCGGCGATATTTTTGCTCTGGCTCTTCTTGGCGAAGACCACGGGACAATGAAAGTGCCGGGCCGCGATGCAGGCGATCCCGATGCCCGAGGCCTCGATGGTCAGGATTTTATTGACGCCGCAGCCCTCAAACCGCCGCTTGAACTCCTTTCCGATCTCCTCGAAGAGGTCAATGTCCATCTGATGGTTCAGAAAGCTGTCCACCTTCAGCACGTCGGTCCCCTTCACGATTCCGTCCTGCCGGATGCGCTGTTTCAGCAATTCCACATGCTCCACCGCCTTTTTTATAGTTCTTCCATTGTATCGGATATTTCTTCGACCCGCAACCCCCTTTTTCGTCCCTCCTTCCCCGGGAAATTTTTTGGGGGCGTCAGCGTTCGACGGTCTCTTTTCCAATTTATGGTAAACTATGGTCAGAAGCAAGAGGCCGACGCCCCACAGCCGGGTGATGTACATGAGAAAGGTGGTTTATTTATGTGGCCGCTGACCAAAAAAGGACTTTTTGAGACAGGACGCGTGTTATTTCTCTCCCCGGACGCCATTTATCCAAATCCCGACCAGCCCAGGCGCACCTTCGACCAGTCGGGCCTGGAGGAGCTGTCCGCCTCCATCCGGGAGCTGGGGGTGCTCCAGCCCCTGACCGTCCGCCGCCGGGAGGGCCGGTGGGAGCTGGTGGCCGGGGAGCGCCGCCTGCGTGCGGCCCGGCTGGCCGGGCTGGATGAGGTGCCCTGCCTGTCCATCCAGACGGACAGCCAGTCCTCCTCGGTACTGGCGCTGGTGGAAAATCTCCAGCGCCGGGACCTGGACTTCTGGGAAGAGGCCCTGGCCCTCCGCCGCCTCATCGACACCTACCACATCTCCCAGGAGGAGGCCGCGCGGCGGGTGGGCAAGAGTCAATCCGCCGTGGCCAATAAGCTACGGCTGCTGCGGCTGTCCTCAGACACCCTCTCCCTCCTCCGGGACGGCGGGGCCACCGAGCGCCACGCCCGGGCCCTCCTCCGGCTGGATACGGCGGAGCGCCAGCTGGACGCCGCCCGCCAGGTGGTCAGCCAGGGGCTGACCGTGGCCCAGACTGAGGCCCTGGTGGACAGCCTGCTGGCCGCCAAGCCCGCGCCCCCTCGAAAGCGGCCCACCTTTATTGTCAAGGACGTGCGCCTCTTCCTCAACACCATCACCCACAGCCTGGACGTGATGCGCTCCGCCGGAGTGGACGCCCAGTGCAGCCGGGAGGACCGGGAGGAGGAAATTTTGCTCACCATCCACATCCCCCGCCGTGCGGGCTGATGTTTCACGTGAAACATCGGCCTGCGGCGGCGAAAGCTTCCCTCCGGGGAAGCTTTTTTATTTTTTACCAGGGAAAGCAATTTTGAAAAGATAATACCGCATTTGTAGGGCGCGACGACTCGGCGCGCCGCTGTTGGTCAGATTTTACAAACGGCGCGCCGGGGTCGTCGCGCCCTACAGACGCAAAATTGATTTCCCTGATTTTTTACGCAAAACGGTTGAAATCTTCTCCCACCATTGTTATAATACAAAGTTGCACAACTCTATTTTCAGTCCAACCACATAGGAGGCATCCCAATGGCAAAAATCATCGCCGTTGTCAATCAAAAGGGCGGGGTGGGCAAGACCACCACCACCGTAAACATAACCGCCGCCCTCCATGAGGCGGGCAAACGGGTCCTGCTGTGCGACTTCGACCCCCAGGCCAACGCCACCTCGGGGATGGGTGTGGACAAAAACACCGCCTCCCCCAACATCTATGACGTTCTGGTCAGCGGAGCGGAGCCGTCCAAGGCGGTGGTATCCACCAAGTTCGGCGACGTACTGCCCTCCAACAAGGCGCTGGCCGGCGCAGGCATTGAGATGATCGGCATTGAGGACCGGGAAAACCTGCTGAAACAGGCGCTGGACGGTCTGGCGGACCGGTACGACTTCATCTTTATCGACTGCCCCCCCTCCCTGGAGCTGCTCACCGTCAACGCCCTGTGCGCCGCCGGCTCCCTGCTGGTGCCGGTCCAGTGTGAGTATTACGCACTGGAGGGCCTGAGCGACCTGCTGGCTACCGTCCGGCTGGTGAAGCGGCGGCTGAACCCGTCCCTCAATATGGAAGGAGTCCTCCTCACCATGTTCGACAGCCGGACCAATCTGTCCCTCCAGGTGGCGGAGGAAGTCAAGCGCCACTTCCCCGGCCAGGTCTACGCCACCGTCATCCCCCGGAATGTCCGCCTGTCCGAGGCCCCCAGCCACGGCAAGCCCATCACTGCCTACGACGCCTACTCCCGGGGGGCGGAGGCCTACCGGCTGCTGGCTGAGGAAATGATTGCGAGGTAAATAGTAAAATGGCAAAACGAAATACAGAACTGGGCCTGGGCCGGGGGCTGAACGCCCTGCTGGGCGACCCGGACCTGCCAGATCAGAACGAGGGGTCCATCTCCCTGCCCATCTCCCAGGTGGAGCCCGGACTGAATCAGCCCCGGAAGCGGTTTGACGAGGACGCCCTGTCCGACCTGGCCGACTCCATCCGGGTCCACGGCATCATTCAGCCCCTGACCGTCCGGCGGCTGGCCACCGGCTACTATCAGATCATCGCCGGGGAACGGCGGTGGCGGGCGGCAAAGGCCGCCGGTTTGCAGGAGGTCCCCGCCGTCATCATTGAGGCGGACGACCGGAAGGTAATGGAGCTGGGCCTGATTGAAAACCTCCAGCGGGAGGACCTGAATCCCGCCGAGGAGGCCAGAGGCTACCGCACCCTGATGGAGGAGTACGGCCTGACTCAGGAGCAGGTAGCCCAGCAGATGGGCAAATCCCGTCCGGCCATCACCAACACCCTACGCCTTCTGGCCCTGCCCAAAGAGGTCATGACCCTGGTGGAGGAGGGCTCCCTCTCCGCCGGACACGCCCGGGCCATCCTGGGCGCCCCCTCCCCCGCCCTGCAAAAGGAGGCGGCTAAGCGAGTGGTGGAGAGCCAGCTGTCCGTCCGCCAGACGGAGGCCCTGGTAAAGGCCCTCCAGAAGGAGAAAAAAGAGGAGGCCAAGCCGGAGGGCCCCGATCTGTCCCTCTACCTGGGCGAGCTGGAAAAGGACCTGTCGGGCCGTCTGGGCCGAAAGGTGAAAATCGCCCACAAGGGCAAAAAGGGCCGCATTGAGCTGGAATACTACAACGAGCAGGACATGGAAGCCCTTCTGGCCCTGCTCCAGCATCTCAACAGCGAGGGGGGTGCGGTTTATGGCTGAGGACCGTCAGCAGTCCATGGAGGAGCAGGACGCCCCGCCCCCCGCCTCTCGGGTCACCCGAGGCCAGCAGCGCCGCCGCCAGCGGTCAGTCTTTCAATACGTCACCATCCTCTTTGCCGCCGCCCTGGTGCTTCTGCTCTACACCTTTATGATGGAGCGCCGCCAGTTTGAACAGCAGCAGGAGCAGGACCAGGCCAACATCAGCGACCTACAGCAGCAGTCCACCTCCGCCGTCCAGCGGCTGGAGCGGCTGATCGCGGAGAACGAGGCCCTCAAGGATCAGCTGGAGGAGCAAAAAGCCCAGCTGGACGCCCTCCAGGACCGGCACGACCAGCTGGAAGCCGACTACAACGTCTCAGAGCAGGCCAACGCCGACCTGGGACGGGAGGCCGAGGCCCTGGAGCATCTCTGTCTCCTGGAGCGGGCTTACAGTCAAAAGAAATATAATCAATGCCGGGAGATCATCCAGCAAATGGGGGAGCTGCTTCCCAACTACCTCCCCCACGCCAGCGCCCTGGGAGAGGATCAGCCCTCCCCCGCCGCCCGGTATCAGGAAATATACGACAAGGTTATGAAATAAAATGTTTCACGTGAAACCTAAGAACTGATTATAATTGAAGGAGAGAATATACCATGCTTGACATTCGATTCATCCGGGAGAACCCGGAGGCCGTGAAGGAAAACATTAAGAAGAAGTTCCAGGGCCAGAAGCTCCCCCTAGTGGATGAGGTGCTGGCTCTGGACGCCGAGAACCGGGCCGCTATGTCCGAGGCCAACGACCTCCGGGCCGCCCGGAACACCCTCAGCAAGCAGGTGGGCATGCTCATGGGCCAGGCCAAGAAGGACCCCTCCAAGCTGGCCGAGGCCGAGGAGGCCAAGTCCAAGGTAAAGGCCAACGCCGACCGGCTGGCCCAGCTGGAGGAGAAGGAGACCGAGCTGGCCGAGAAGATTCGCAGAATCATGCTCCTCATTCCCAATATCATCGACCCCTCCGTCCCCATCGGCCCCGACGACTCCGCCAACGTGGAGGTGGAGCGGTTCGGCGAGCCGGTCACCCCCGACTTTGAGATCCCCTACCACACCGAGATCATGGAGCGGTTCAACGGCGTGGACATGGACGCCGCCGGCCGGGTGTCGGGCAACGGGTTCTACTATCTCATGGGCGACGTGGCCCGCCTCCACGAGGCGGTGCTGGCCTACGCCCGGGACTTTATGATCGGCAAGGGCTTCACCTTCTGCATTCCCCCCTTCATGATTCACGGCAACGTGGTGGAGGGCGTTATGAGCCAGACCGATATGGAGGCCATGATGTACAAGATCGAGGGGGAGGACCTCTACCTCATCGGCACCAGCGAGCACTCCATGATCGGCAAGTTCATCGACCAGATCATCCCTGAAAACTCCCTGCCCCAGACCCTCACCTCCTACTCCCCCTGCTTCCGCAAGGAGAAGGGCGCTCACGGCATCGAGGAGCGGGGCGTCTACCGCATCCACCAGTTTGAGAAGCAGGAGATGATCGTGGTCTGCAAGCCCGAGGAGTCCATGGACTGGTACGAGAAGATGTGGCGGTACAGCGTGGAGCTCTTCCGCTCCCTGGACATCCCCGTGCGTCAGCTGGAGTGCTGCTCCGGCGACCTGGCCGATTTGAAGGTGAAGTCCTGCGACATTGAGGCCTGGTCCCCCCGTCAGCAGAAGTATTTCGAGGTCTGCTCCTGCTCCAACCTGGGGGACGCCCAGGCCCGCCGCCTGAAAATGCGGGTCAAGGGCGAGAAGGGCGCCTATCTCCCCCACACCCTGAACAACACCGTAGTGGCTCCCCCCCGTATGCTCATCGCCTTCCTGGAGAACAATCTCCAGGCTGACGGCAGCGTGACCATCCCCAAGGTGCTCCAGCCCTATATGGGCGGCCTGGAGGTCATGGTCCCTAACAACTAAGCTTGGAAAGGAGTATGTAATATGGGTATCTTTTCTTTCTTCTCCAGAGAACGGGACGACGATGAGGACGAGGACGAATTCCTGGAAGAAGAGGAGGTCCAATACGCCCCCAGCCGGGAGGCATCCAGCGGGCAGGTCTATAAGGGAATGCAGATCGAAGTGACCCTCAAGGACAGCCGCGAGCCCCTTCTCACCGGACAGGTCACCGAGCACAACGCCGCCGTCATCATTCTGGCCCGCCTGCCCGGCGAGCTGTCCTTCAAGACCGCCCCTCTGGGCGCGGACGTCAGCCTGGTGGGCTATGACAAGCGCCTGGTGCCCATCCATTTCAGCGGCACCATAGAGGAGTCCACCCGAACCAGCTTCAAGGTGAAAAACCTGAAGCGGGAGATCCACGCGGAGGTCCGGGACAATTTCCGCCTGCCTTACAGCGCTCCCGCCGCCCTCTACCGCCAGGAGGACACCCTGTTCTCCACCCCGGAAGAGTGTCAGCTGGTGGACATCAGCACCGGCGGCTGCTGCGTCCAGACCGACTACGTCCACATGGAGGACGAGATTCTCCGCATCCGGGTCAAGCTGGACGACTACACCCCTCTCACCTTCCTGGGCCAGATCGTCCGGTGCATGGAGCGGGGCGACGGCAAGTTCCGCTATGGCATCCTCTTCGCCCAGCTCACCGAGCGTGAGACCGACTCGCTGAACAAGACCCTCTATAATCTGCAAATGGGCATCAAGGAGACCCACCGCCGCACCTCCGGCGGCAGCTGGTATAACAGCGGCTACCACAGGGACGATTAAAGGGAGGGGCGTATGAAAAAGCTCCTTGTCCTCTGCGCCCTCTGCTGTGCCATCATCTGCCCCGCTCAGGCGGCAGAAGCCTCCTTCTCCGACGTGGCCCCAGACGCCTGGTACGCCCCCTATGTGGAGGTGTGCGTTTAGTCGGGTATTATGTATACACACAAAAGATAAATGGAAGGAACAAGCCTTATGAAAAAATTCATGGATGAATTTAAGCAATTCATCGCCCGAGGCAACGTGATGGATATGGCGGTGGGCGTCATCATCGGCGGAGCCTTTACCGCCATCACCACCTCCCTCATCAACGACATCATCATGCCCCTCCTGGGCATCTTCACCGGCAGTATCAGCTTTGCCGCCCTGTCCTTCACCATCAACGGGGCGGTCATCGCCTACGGCAACTTTATTCAGGCGGTTTTCAACTTCCTCATTATGGCCTTTGTGGTCTTCTGCCTGATTAAGACCATCAACCGCTTCCACCGCAAGAAGGAGGAGCCCCCCAAGGAAGAGCCCGCGCCCCCGGAGCCCTCCGCGGAGGAGAAGCTTCTCATGGAGATTCGGGACCTGTTAAAGGAGAAGCAGTAAATGTCAGAGGACAACCGCACCCCCCAGGAGGAAAAGGGCTACACTCCCGCCTCCCCCGTCAAGCGTACCCTGGCCTGGATTGGGCTGATCTATATGCTCATCCTGCTGGCCCTGACCACCTATGGTATTTTCACCGGCACCGGCCTGGACAACCTGGGCCCTCTGCTCACCGTCCCCGGGCTCATTGGCCTGGGCGCGGTGGCGGTAGTGTCCTGGCGGACCACCGGCAGGCCGGGGAAATGGCCCGCCATCGCCCTGGCGGTAATTTGCTGGCTGCTGGCTCTGGCCACCTTGCCCATCGGCATCGCCGGACTGATGTCCAACTTCGGAGGCTGAGCCATGGAAGAAATTATTTCCGCCGGACTGAAGGAGCTGGGGCTGACCGGCCGCGTCCCAGAGGACGCCCCCGCCCAGCTGGCCCAATACGGACGAATGCTCCTGGAAAAAAACCAGGTGATGAACCTCACCGCCATCCGGGAGCCGGAGGGAGTGGCCCGGATGCACTTTCTGGACTGCGCCGCCCTCCTGAAATACTGCGATTTTCAGGGCAAGACCCTCATCGACGTGGGCACCGGGGCGGGCTTTCCGGGGATGGTACTGAAGATTCTGGTCCCCTCTCTGAAAATCACCCTTCTTGATTCCCTGAGCAAGCGGCTGGACTGGCTCACAAAGGTCTATGAAAAGCTGGACGGTGTGGACAGTATCGCCGCCTTCCACGGCCGGGCGGAGGAGTTCGGACTGAATAAGCGCTTTCGGGACAGCTTCGATTTCGCCACAGCCCGGGCGGTGGCCGACCTGCGGGTGCTGTGTGAGCTGTGCCTGCCCTTCATCAAGGCGGGGGGGAAATTCCTGGCGATGAAGTCCACCAACAGCGACGAGGAGCTGTCCCAGGCCGCCCACGCCATCAAGCTTCTGGGAGGCCGGGTGTCCGCTGTGGAGGACTATACCATCCCCGGCACGGAGGTCACACACCGCCTGATCGTCATCGAAAAGCTGGCTCCCACCCTGAAGGGCTACCCCCGCCGGTGGGCAAAAATACAGAGCGCGCCCCTCTGAGGGGTGAGTTTTCCAAAAAAATCCGTCAATATGTAAATTTTTTCTAAAAACTCCGCAAAAAAAGGTTGACGGATGGCAGATTTGTGATACACTAACACTATGAATTAGGAGGTTTCTTCCATGAGCACCGTAATTTCGATTACTTCCGGAAAGGGCGGCACTGGAAAAACCTCTATCACCGGCGGCGTGGCCTGCTCGCTGGCCTTGATGGGCAAAACCGTGCTGTGCGTGGATATGGACGTAGGCCTTCGGAATCTGGACATCAGCCTGGGCCTGAACGACCGGGCGCTGATGGATTTCACCGACGTGGCCCTTGGCCGCTGTCCCCTGGCCCGGGCGGCGGTGGAGCACCCTGAAATCAGCGGCCTGTCCCTCCTCACCGCCCCCATGACCCTGCCCGCCAGCCTCACTGCGGAGAAGGTACGGGCTCTCCTGAGCACCGCCCGCACCATGTACGACTACGTTCTGGTGGACTCCCCCGCCGGGCTGGGCACCGGCTTCCGGCTGGCCGTCTGCGGGGCGGACCGGGTCCTTGTTGTCTCCACCAATGACGCCTCCTCCCTGCGGGACGCCCAGCGGACGGTGGCCGAGCTGGAGCACATACGCCAAGTCCATCTCATCATGAACCGCATCCAAAGCAAGCTTCTCCGCAAGCTGCGGGCCACCATTGACGACGCTATGGACACCGCCGGCCTGCCCCTCATCGGGGTGGTGCCCGAGGACCCCCACGTGATCCTGTGCGCCAATCTGGGCCGGCCCCTCACCAGCCGGGGACAGCGGGGAGCCGCCCTGGCCTGCCAAAACATCGCCCGCCGGCTGGAGGGCCAGCACATCCCTATAATGCGCATCCGTTAGTACCATACATATAAGGAGGTATTGATGCCATGAATATCGCGATTATGAGCCATACGAAGAAGCAGGAGCTGATGATGCAGTTCTGCACAGCTTACTGCGGTGTCCTGTCCAAGCATTCCGTCTGCGGCACCAACGCCACCGGGCGCATGGTGGCGGAGGCCACCGGCCTGCCCGTTCAGCTTTTCCTGTCCCATGAGCACGGAGGCATCGAGCAGATCGGCCAGCGCATCATTTACAACGAGATTGACATGGTGCTTTTCTTCAACTCCCCCCAGGACAACGAGATGGATAAGGACGTGCTGTATATCACCCGCTTGTGTGACCAGCACTCCGTCCCGGTCGCCACCAACGTGGCTACCGCCGAGCTGTTGATCCACGGTCTGGCCCGGGGCGACCTGGACTGGCGGGAGGGCATGAACCCCAATCGGGTGCCCTTCGCGCTGTAACAGGCGCAGCCGGGGAAGAAGGTACGCGCTCCCGTCCCGATCTCGTGGATGGGAGCGTTCCGCTTTTCCGCCGTGTTCCAGGCCCGCTCCGTAGGGACGCATCACGATGCGTCCGATTCGGAAATTTGCCAGCACCGTGCGGACGCTTCGTGAAGCGTCCCTACATGGGGGCCGTCGCCCTTTCCCCAGGCCGCCCCTACAAAATAAACGTGTTGTAAAAGAAAGGAAGATCAATATGGCTAAGGTACAACCTCGAACTCTCTCTGGATTCATGGAGCTCCTCCCCGCCCGGCAGATTCAGTTTGACCGCATGGCGGCCATCATCCGGGAATCTTTCTCCCTCTACGCCTACACCCCCCTGGACACCCCCCTCATTGAGGCCAGCGAAATTCTGCTTGCCAAGGGCGGCGGCGAGACTGAGAAGCAAATTTACCGCTTCACCAAGGGGGACAGCGACCTGTCCCTGCGCTTCGACCTCACCGTCCCCCTGGCCAAGTACGTGGCCCTGAACTACGCCAAGCTGGCCTTCCCCTTCCGCCGGTTCCAGATCGGCAAGGTCTACCGGGGCGAGCGGGCCCAGCGGGGCCGGTTCCGCGAGTTCTATCAGGCGGACATCGACGTCATCGGCGACGGCCAGCTGGACATCTCCAACGACGCGGAAATCCCCGCCATCATCTACCGTACCTTCACCTCCCTGGGCCTGAAACGGTTCCAGATTCGGGTGAACAACCGGAAGATACTCAACGGCTTTTACGCCATGCTGGGCCTCACCGCCCAGGCCGGGGCCATCATGCGCACGGTGGACAAGCTGGAGAAGATCGGCGAGAAGTCGGTGCGCGATCTGCTCACCGGCCCGGACATCGGCCTGACCAGCGAACAGGCGGCGGAAATTCTCAAGTTTATCGACATCAAGGGCTCTAACGCCGACGTCCTCGCCGCCCTGGAGGGCTACCGGGGCCGGGACCCCAAGTTCGACGAGGGTCTGGACGAGTTGGGGGCCGTAGCCAAAAACCTGGCCGCCTTCGGTGTGCCCGAGACCAACTTCATCCTTGACCTGACCATCGCCCGTGGCCTGGACTACTACACCGGCACCGTCTACGAGACCACCATGCTGGACCACCCGGAGATCGGCTCCATCTGCTCCGGCGGGCGGTATGATAACTTGGCGGAATATTACACTGACAAACAACTCCCCGGCGTAGGCATTTCCATCGGCCTGACCCGACTCTTCTTTGTGCTGGAGGACCAGGGCTATCTTAACGACAAGCTGAACACCGCCCCCGCCGACGTTCTGATTCTCCCCATGACTGACGACATGGGCCCCGCTATCACCCTGTCCACTCAGCTGCGGGCCTCCGGGGTGCGCACCCAGATTTACGGCGAACAGAAGAAATTCAAGCAGAAGATGAACTACGCCGACAAGCTGGGTGTGCCCTATGTAATTTTCCTGGGGGACGACGAGATCAAGCAGGACAAGGTGTCCTTGAAGGATATGCGCTCCGGCGAGCAGGAGCTGATCCCCACCGGCGAGGCCGTGGGCAGAATCGTCGTCGCGATGGGCGCCAACGACGCCGAGGCCCCCATCCTGGACAAGGGGGAGTGAGCGCCGCTGTTGGTGCGGAATCCCTCCACCACCGGACTCCGTCCGGCGGTCCCTGCCCTACCCTCTCTGGCCTTCGGCCATCTCCTCCTGACAGGGGGAGTCGGCCCTTTAACAAGGGAGGCTTTGGGAGGAAAACTCACAATTAAGCGTCAAAAGCCCCCCTTGCTAAAGGGGGGAGGGCCACGAAGTGGTGGGGGGATTCTTGTACCGAGAAAGGAGCTGCCGTGAAAAAGAAGCTGTGGGTCCCCCTGATTATCGTCGGTTTGCTGGCTATATTTTGCCTGGGCTTCTTGCTGGCGGGGATGACAACCCCCCGTTCCTTTGACCAGCTGCCCCAGGAGACCGGAGGCCAGATCCCCGCCAGAGGCGCACACTCCATCGCCATTCTTTCAGAGGGCTCTTACCCAGGCTTTGCCGACACCTCCGTTACAGCCCAGCAGGCTGCGCCAGGCCGGAGGGCCCTGTACGCTCTGGGACAGCAGAAATACACCTGGGCCTTTAAGCAAGCCCCAAGAGGGGGGAATCCTCATCTATAAGTCGTCAGGCTGTACGCCGGAATACAGGGCCTACTGGGACGGGCGTCACCTGTGGCTGCCCAGAGGGTTTGACGGCCCCTGGCGGGGATACCGCCCCTCCGACCCGGACAAGCTGGACGAAATGTTGAAACCCCTATGCGATTCGTGATATAAAATAGTAACAAAACGGAAAGGATCGCTCATGAAAAAGAAGCTCTGGATTCTCTGCGTCATTGCCGTTCTTCTATCCTCCTTCGGTCTCGGTCTTACTGCGGCCTATGTTACTTCGGACTATTCGACGGAGGAGTTTAGCTACGACCAAATCAAGGGCTTCAGTGCTGACCCTCACCCCCAGTCGGCCCACTTTATCAACATCTTTTATGAGGGCGACTTCCCCGGCATGAGCGACATCCCTATCTCCGCAGAGAGGGCCGAACCAGGGAAAAAAGCGCTGAACGCCCTGCGAGGGCAAACATATACTCGGCTTTTCCCGCTTATAAGACCCAGCAAAAAAGGAATCGGGATCCATGAGATCAGCGGCTGTTCTCCCTCTTATATCGCATACTGGGACGGCAAACATTTATGGCTTCCCGACGAAGGGCACTGGCGGGGCTACGCCCCCTCCTCCCCCGACGACATAGAGCAGGAACTACAGTCGAGCTTGAAATTACAAAATGGAATTACAAATGGTAAATAATACAAACAGGAGTTGATTTTATGGGTGACACAAGCACCTTTTACCGTACCCACACCTGCGGGGAGCTTCGCATGGAACAGGTCGGGGAAACCGTAACCCTAGCCGGCTGGATGGAGAACCTGCGGGAGGTGGGGCAGAATCTGGCCTTTCTGGTCCTGCGGGACTTCTACGGCACCACCCAAATCGTGCTGGAGACCGAGGAGACCGTTCAGGCCGCCAAGGAGCTGAACAAAGAGACGGTCATTTCCGTCACCGGCGCGGTCCGGGAGCGTGACAGCAAGAACCCCAAGCTCCCCACCGGCGACATTGAGGTAGTCCCCGCCAAGATCGAGGTGCTGGGCCGCTGCCGCCACAACGAGCTGCCCTTCCCCGTCACCCGCTCCCGGGAGGCGGACGAGTCCGCCCGGTTAAAGTACCGCTATCTGGACCTGCGCAACCCGGAGGTGAAGGACAACATCGTCCTGCGGTGTCAGGTGGTGTCCGCCCTGCGGGCGGCTATGACCGGCCACGGCTTTTTGGAGATTACCACCCCCATCCTCACCGCCTCCTCCCCCGAGGGGGCCCGGGACTACCTGGTGCCCTCCCGGAAGCACCCCGGCAAGTTCTACGCCCTGCCCCAGGCCCCCCAGCAGTTCAAGCAGCTGCTGATGGCCTCCGGCTTTGACAAGTACTTCCAGATCGCCCCCTGCTTCCGGGACGAGGACGCCCGGGGCGACCGCTCCCCCGGCGAGTTCTACCAGCTGGACATGGAGATGGCCTTCGCCAACCAGGAGGACGTGTTCGCCGTGCTGGAGGACGTACTGCCCCCCATCTTTGCCAAGCACGGCAAGTACAACACCGCTTCAAAAGCCCCCTTCGTCCGTATCCCCTATCTGGAGGCCATGGAGAAATACGGCTCCGACAAGCCCGACCTGCGTATCGACCTGACCGTCACGGACGCAACAGAGCTGCTGGCCGGCTGCGGCTTCCCGCCCTTTGAGCATCAGACTGTCAAGGCCATTGTGGTGTCCGGCTTCTCCGGCACCCGGAAGCAGATTGACGGGCTGTGCAATGAGGTGGAGGTCCAGTCCGGCAATAAGGCCTACTGGTTCCGCTACGACGAGAACGGCGAAATTGTAGGCGGCATCGCCAAGTTCGTCCAGCCCATCAAGGACCAGGTGGTGGAGGCCCTGAAGCTGGAGAAGGGCTGCTTTGTGGGCCTCACCGCCGGAGCAAAGCAGGCCGCCCAGAAGACGGCCGGCGTGCTCCGGAACAAGCTGGGCGCTTTCTGCCCCGGACACATGGACAAGGAGCGGTATGAGTTCTGCTGGATCGTGGACTTCCCCATGTATGAGATTGGAGAGGAGTCCGGCGGGCTGGAGTTCTGCCACAACCCCTTCTCTATGCCCAACGGCGGGTTAGAGATCATCGAAAAGGCCATCAAGGGGGAGACAGACCCCCTGTCCATCACCGCCTTCCAGTATGACCTGGTGTGCAACGGGGTGGAGCTCAGCTCCGGCGCGGTGCGCAACCACGACCCGGAGCTTATGGTAAAAGCCTTCTGGATGGTGGGCCTGGAGGAAGAGGACGTGCGGAGCAAGTTCCCCGCCATGTACAACGCCTTCACCTACGGCGCGCCTCCCCACGCCGGTATCGCCCCCGGGGTGGACCGGATGGTGATGCTCCTGTCCGGTGAGGAGTCCATCCGGGAGGTAATCCCCTTCCCCATGAACAAGAATGCCCAGGACCTGATGATGGGCGCGCCCTCCACCGTGGAGCAGAGCCAGCTGGACGAGCTGAATATCGTCATCACCAAAACAGAAGAATGACAAAACCCCGCCGTTTCAAACGGCGGGGTTACTTTATCCAATGATTAGCATCAAAACAGGCAAGGTCACAAAACAGCCCAAAATAGACATACACGCGCCGGTGGCGGCGTACTCCTCATCGGCCCCGTAGGCCCCGGCCATCACCGTCACCTGGCTGACCACAGGCAGGGCGCTCTCCACCAGAAAGACGTTTCGGGCCAAACCCTCCACCCCGAAGAGCAGACAGCAGCCCCAGCAGATTACCGGAGCCACCGCCAGCCGCATCACCAGCATGACGGGCAGGCCGGGCAGGAATCGGAGGTTTTTCAGCCCCATCTCATAGACGATAAACCCGCAGTAGATCAGGGCCAGAGGGGACACGGTATCGCTGATGTACCCGGCGAACCGCATCACCGGACCGGGCAGGTCCGCTCCCAGGAGGAGCAGGGCCACTGCGGCCATCACCCCTAAAATAGGGGGCTTGGTGAGTACGTCCGTCAGAAACTGGACCGGACCTCCCCCCTGCCTGGGGCGGTTCCCGGACCGCTCCACCAGGAGGATGCCCGCCGACTGGAGGAAGGTGGTATTGCCCAGGTAGTAGAGCATGACGTAGGGCATACACGCCTCCCCGAAGAGCTGGGTACACACAGGGATGCCGATAAAGAGGGTGTTGGACATCCCGGCCATAGCGGCAAAGACGCCCCACCGCTCCCGGGGCAGGCGGAGGAGGGAGGCCACCCCCATGGACAGCAGCAGCGTGACCCCCACTCCCAGCAGGGCGGCCGCCACCTGAAGACCCGCCCGAGCCAGGTCCTCCCGGTTCAGATTGTTCAGCAGGCCCACGAGGCAGTTGGCGGGCACCGCGATGTTCATGATAAACCGGCTGAGAAACCTCTTCTCCGCCGCCCCCATCCAGCCCTCGACGCCCATGAAATAGCCCACGGCCATCAGCATCACCAGGACCAGACATGCGGCCACCGCGTTGAAAAAACCAGTCATCAGCCCTGAGCCTTTCCGCCGCCGCCCCGGTTGGGACGGCGTCTCCTACGGCGGTTGTTGTGGTTGGGCTTGGCCCCCTCCTCCCGGGGGCGGTCGGCCTGGGCGTGCTCCGTCCGGGGGCGGTCAGCCCGGGGCTGGTCCATGCGAGGCTGTTCCCCTCCCTCCCGGGCGGGACGGCCTCCCCCCTCCCCCTTGCCGGGGCGGCGGCGGTGGTTCCGGCGGCTATGACAGCGCTCCTCTCCCTCGGGCTCCTCATGATACTCCCGGCTGGGGAAAGCGGCCTCAATGGCGGCGGCCAGGGAGTCCTCCTCGGTAGGAATCCTGTCCTCCTCCTGGCGGCGCAGCTTGGCCAGCTCCTCCAGGGGCGGCTCCACATAGCCCTCCGGCCTCCTGCCCTTGCCGCTGCGGACCACGCACAACTCACAGTTGTGATAGGTCCTGGGGCTCTCCGGGTCGGACTCCAGCCGCACCTGAGCGGTCTGCCGCAGGAGGTTGACGCCGGATACTGTCCCCGCCCCGTCGGGGGTCTCCACAAAGGACTCCTGCTTGGGGGCCCGCTTCACCAGGTCCTCATAGGCGTCCTGCTCATATTTCAGACAGCACATCAGCCGCCCGCAGGTGCCGGAGATCTTGGTGGGGTTGAGGGACAGGTTCTGCGTCTTGGCCATCTTGATGGAGACCGGCTGAAACTCGTCCAAAAACTGGGCGCAGCAGAAGGGCCTGCCGCAGATGCCCAGCCCGCCCAGCAGCTTGGCCTCGTCCCGGACGCCGATCTGGCGCAGCTCAATCCGGGCGTGGAGGGTGCTGGCCAGGTCCTTCACCAGGGCCCGGAAGTCCACCCGGCCCTCGGAGGTAAAGAAGAACAAAATCTTACTGCCGTCAAAGCTGTACTCCGCGCTGACCAGCTTCATATCCAGGCCGTGCTCCTCCACCTTCCGCTGGCAGATCTCCAGGGCCTGCTTCTCCCGGCCCTTGTTCCGCTCCGCCGCTTTGCCGTCCTCGGGAGTGGCCTTGCGGACCACCGGGCGCAGGGGGGCGGTGAGCTCGATCTCATCCACCATATTGTTGGCCCGGACGCACTGGGCGTACTCCATCCCCCGGGCGGTGTCCACAATCACCCCATCCCCCACCTGGAACTGGATGCCATTGGGGTTGAAATAATACTCCTTCCCGCCGTTTTTAAAGCGAATGCTGATAATTTCTACCATTCTATTAACTCCTCACCATCAAATCACGATCAAAACCTATCGGGCGTCAAACATACCCGCGCACAACCAGCCGGACAGCTGGCCCCCGTTGACATTCAGCTTGGCCGCGCTCCGCAGCTCCTTCACCAGGTCCACCGCCCGCAGCAGGCGGCGGCGGTCGGCGGCCTGGGCGGCCCGAGCCCCCAGCTCACCCTCCAGGGCCTCCAGCAGGGCGGACAGCTCCTCCCTGCCCCGCCGGGCGTCCAGGACCATCGCCGCCTCCAGCAGCTCCAGCTCCCCCGCCCGCTCCAGGGCTCCGGCCAGCTCCCGCGCCGCCTGACGGCGCTCCCGCTGGGCCTCGCCGTCCGCCGGCTCCTCCGCCGGGCCCAGGGCCAGCGACTCGCAACGGGAGCGCACCGTCTCCAGCAGTCCCCCGGCGTTCTCCGCCAGGAGGAGGAAGGCGGCGTAGGGCGGGCCCTCCTCCAGCAGCTTGAGCATGGCGTTCTGGGCCGAGGGGTTCATCTGGTCCGCCCGCTCCAGAAGATAGACCTTCCGCTCCCCCTCGTTGGGGCGGATATAGGCGTCGGCCCGGAGCTGGCGCACCTGGTCCACGGTGATGGGCTTCCCCTCCCCCGGGCCGTCCACAAGGATTACGTCGGGGTGGAGCCCCTTGGCCGTCTTGACGCAGGGACCGCACCGCCCGCAGGGCTTCTCCCCGGGGCCGGTACACAGCATCGCCGCCGCCAGCAGCCGGGCCAGGGTATGCTTCCCCGCCCCCGCCGGCCCGGAGATCATATAGGCATGGGACAACCCCCGTCCTCTCTCCTGAAGGGACAGCTGCTCCTTGATTCGCTGGTTTCCCGCTAAGGCGGACAAATTCATAGACGCTCCTCAGCTTCCTGTAGGGGCGGCCCGCGGCCGCCCGTTCTACATTTCTCTCACCGCGGGCGGCCACAGGCCGCCCCTACAAAAGTACTCGAATCTCTGACAGCATATTATACCCTATTTTGTCCAAATAGGCCAGTTCTTTTTTTGAAATTCGCTCCCCTGGGGCCACGATTGGGACGCCGGGAGGATAGGGGGCGATCTGGCAGGCGGAAACCTCCCCCTCGCAGTCCTCCAGAGGCCGCAGGCGGCTGGGGGCGAATAGGGCGCTCCGGGGAGAGCACACCCGCTGAGGGAGAGGGGGCGGCGGGATGGGCGGGCAGTCCCCCATCATCTCCCGCAGCTCCTCCAGCGCCCGGGTCAGGGCGCGGAAGGAAAAGTCCTCATCCTGGCAGGTGCAGATCAGCACCACATGGCCCCCGTCCTCCATCTCGGGGAAAATCCCCCGCCGCTCCAGGGCCCGGGCGAAGGCGGGACCGTCCTTCACCTTCAGCACCAGCCGGGTGGGGTCCAGAGAGAGGCCGGCCTCCAGGCTGGGGAAGCTCCGCCGCAGCTGGGCCACCCGGACCGCCGTCCGCTGATAGTACTCCCCGCCCCAATTCACCATCCAGTCCCGGACCACGTCCAGGCTGACCAGCATGGGATAGGAGGGGCTGGAGGTGCCGAAGATGGAGGCGGTCCGCCGGACCTGGTCGGGGTGGAAGCCGCTGGCGAAGAGGAGGGCGGTCTGCCCCATAGCGGGGAGGGTCTTATGGGCGGAGACGGTGACCACATCCGCCCCCCAGAAGGGGGCCAGCCCCAGGAAGGGCAGGTGGGCCCCGTGAGCGCCGTCTACAAAGAGTTTTCCCCCGTGGGCGTGAACAATCCGGGAGATGACCCCGATATTTGACAACACTCCGGCATAGGTGGGCGAGGTAATACAGACTGTTTTGATATCCGGCTGCTCCTCCAGGATTTTATCCACATCCCCCGGGGAGATTGGGCCGATAAGACGTTCAGAAGCCAGCCAGGGCCCCTCCAGCCAGACGGGCTCCAGGTCCAGCAGGGCCAGTGCGTTGAATACCGCCCGGTGACAGCTCCGGTCCATGAGCACCCTGCTCCCCGGGGCGGCGCACAGGGCCAGTCCGGTGTGGATGCCCATGGTGGAGCCCCCGGTGAGGAACTGGCACTGATCGAAGCCGAACAGCTCCGCCCACAGGGCCTGGGCGGAGTCGAAGGGCTCCCCGGCCTCGTAGAGGTTGCCCGTCCCGGGCAGCTCGGTCACGTCGATGGGGGCCAGCCACTTCAAATCGGCGGGCTGAAAGGGCCGTCCCTTGTGCCCCGGCATGTGGAACCGGATGGGCTCCCGGTCCGCATAGCCGCGAACGGCGTCGTAAAGAGGGGTTGGCATTATGATGACCTCCAAAAAAAAGCGGAAGGGACAACCCTTCCGCCTTTCACGTTTATTTCTGATGGGGGGCGTAGGCCACCACGGTGCGGCGGTTGGGCTCCACGCCGGTGGAATAAGTAGACACGCCCTTGTAGTCCTGGAGCGCAGTGTGAATCACGTGCCGCTCGTAGGCGTTCATGGGCTCCAGAGTCATATTCCGGCGGTACTTGACCACCTTCCCGGCCACCTTCACCGCCAGCCGCTGGAGGGACTCCTCCCGCTTGGCCCGGTAGCCCTCGGCGTCCACATGGACCCGCACCCGCTTGGACTGGCCCCGGTTGATGGAGTAGCTGGTCAGCTGCTGGATGGCGTCCAGGGTCTCCCCCCGCCGTCCGATGATCGCGCCCAAATTCTCCCCCTGAAGGACCACCTTATAGCCGCCCTCGCTGGTGGCGAAGATCTCCGGGGAGGCCTGAACCTGCAAGTGCGCCATCAGGCCGGTGAGGAACTCCCGGATGCGGATGGCCTTCTCGTCGTCCTCAGCCGCCGGCTCATAGGTCACAGGGGCCTTGGGGGCGGGGGCGGGAGAGCCGATGAGCACCTCGTCCCCCTCCTGGAGGCGGTTCTCCCGCTGGGGACGGGGCCGGCGCTCCTGACGGGGCTGGCTCCTCTTGGGAGGAGCCATGCCCGGCTTGGCGGCCAGGATGGTCTCCTCCGCCCCGGGGGCCGGCTCCTTCTTCTCCTCCTTGAGGGCGGGGGAAGCCGGCTTCTTCATGGGGGCGGCGGGCAGGGCGGTCTCCTCCACGGCGGGCGTCGGGGTCTTGGGGGGCTCCTGCGCCTCCTTCGGCGCTTCCTTCTCGCCCTCCTCCGCCAGGGGACAGGGCTTGCCGTCGATCTCCTCATAGCTCACCCGAACCTTAGCCGGGTTGCTGCCAAAGCCCAGAAAACCGGACTTGGCCCGTTCAATCACCTCAACGGACACATCATCCCGCTCCAGTCCCAGCTGGAACAGGGCGGCGGAGATGGCGTCCTGCTCGGAGCGGCCTGTGGTTTCGATCCATTTCAACATCACTTAACCCTCCTTATTCTTATCCTTCGCGGGCTTTTTCTTCTTACCGGCGGCCTCCGCCTCAGCGATGGCCTTAAAGAGCACATTGGGATCGGTGTAGGGGGTCACGCCGCCGTAGCGGCCGGGGATATAGGACCGGCCCCGGGCGTGGGCCCGGATGCCCTCCCGGCTGTCGTCTTTGTTGACGCCCTCCTGGTCGGGCTCGTCCTCCTTCTTCTGGCCGGGCTTCTTCTTGCCCCGGTTCTTCTTCTCCTCCTCAAGGCGGCGCTGGCGCTCCAGCCGGGCCTCCTCCTTGCGGCGCTTTTCCTCCTCCTTCTCCTCGGCCTCCCGCCGGGCGGAGGCCTCCCGGGCGGCTTCGTAGTCCTTTTTCAGCATTTTGCCGCAGATATACTCCTGGGCCATGGTGACAAAGTACTGGGCGATCCAGTAGATGGACAGTCCGGCGGGGACGGTGAAGCCAATCCACAGGGACATAACCGGCATCATCCACAGCATCATTCTGTTGGTGCTGTCCAGCTGGGCATTCTGGGCCTGATTGTTCATCCGGCTGGTGGCCATCGACACCTTCATGGACAGATAGGACACGCCCACGGAGATAATGGGCAGGATAAACAGGCCGATGTTGTTCAGGTTCATATCCACCGCCCACAGCTTCCACTGAGGAATCTGGGACAGGTCGATGCCCAGGAAGTTGAAGTTGAGCACGAACAGGCCCTCGGCCCCGGTGGCGGTCTGGAGGGCGGCCAGATTCTCCGGCTTGACCAGAGACAGCAGATACAGCTGGTTGTAGGCCCCGTTCTGGAACAGGCTGGTGATCTTGCCCTCGGCCAGCTGCTCTTGGAGCTTATCCAAGGCCCCCTGGTTGAGCCAGCCGTTGGCAAGGGCCACCGTCGGCCAGTCCAGCTCAGCGGCCAGGGTCTCGATCTGCTCCATGGACATACTCATAAAATAGGTCAGGGGCTCCCGGATGATGCCGTACAGGGCGATCAGCACAAACATGGGGATCAGGGACCACAGACAGCCCCCCATGGGGTTGACGTGCTCCTTCTCATAGAGCTTCTGGACCTCTAAATTATACCGTTCCCGGTCCTTGCCATACTGCTTTTGCAGCTTCTGCATCTGCTCGGAGAGCATAGTGGTCTGAATCATGCTTTTCTTGCTTTTCAGCGTGACCGGGAAAAGGATCAGCTTGATGACGATGGCGAACAGGATCAGGGCGACGCCGTAGCTGCTGAACAAGTTATAGAAAAACAGCAGCAGCCAGGCAAAGGGCTGCAAAATAATACCCACAGTGTTACCTCCGCAAAAATTTTGTGGCAGAAGGGGTCATGGGACCGGGTCATACTCCACGGACCTCTGCCGGTGAAACGGGTGGCACCGCGCCACCCGGCGCAGGGCCAGCCACCCCCCCTTCAGCGCGCCGTATTTCTCCACCGCCTCCAGGGCATACTCCGAGCAGGTGGGAATAAAGCGGCAGCAGGGGGGACGCAGGGGCGAGATATTGCGCCGGTAGAACCGGATCAGAGACAGGAACAGGGCTTTCACCGGGGCTTGTCCCCCTTCGGGGCGCGGGTGAGCTCCAGCTTTTTTACCAGACGGTCGAAGCTGCGCTCCAGCTCGCCATAGCGGCCATAGATCACCCGGGCCCGGGCCACGATCACAATGTCATAGCCGGGGAGCAGCGCCCCCTCGTGGGTGCGGTACAGCTCCCGAATACGGCGGCGGGCCCGGTTGCGCTTGACGGCGTTGCCCAGCTTCAGCCCGGTGGTAATCCCCAGCCGGCTCACCGGCCGGCCAGTCTTGCGGCAGTAGATGACAAAATAAGGACAGACCCCGCTCCTTCCCTTGCTGTACAGCCGGCGGAACTCATGATTCTGTTTCAAAGGCACGGTATGCTTCATGACTTCCTCCACTGCATTTTAGGCAATAAAGCGGCGTATGCACATATAGGGCGGGGGAATTTCTCCCACGCCCCTGTTTTGTGCGCTTATTTATGTGTCGTCCCGTCTCGTTTTGAGCTCCGGTCCTGTCTGCCTCACGCTTCTCAGTGAGTCAGACGGACACGGCCCTTGGCCCGGCGGCGGGCCAGCACCTTGCGGCCATTGCGGGTAGCCATACGCTTACGGAAGCCGTGCTCCTTGGAGCGCTGACGCTTTTTGGGCTGATAGGTACGAAGCATGGGGGACACCTCCTCAGTTTAATTTCAAGCCGGCTTGTCCGGCCCAACAACAGCTCCCGGACGGGAGCTGCGGTCTGCAAAAGATACGACTAATATTATAGCGGATAACCAGTACCTGTGTCAACCATTTTTTTGCCGTAAAAATTTATTATTTTCCCTATTGCAAATATCATAGCGTCTGTAGCATAATGAGGTTTCCGAAATCCAAAAAGGGTATCACCATTTCTTCAGCAAAAAGGAATCCCGGAGAGCTGCAACTCTCCGGGATTTTTATCGCGTCAACAGCTTTTTCATGCCCTCCTCCAGGCCGTCTACGGTGAGGGGGAACATGGAAAATTCCTTGGCGATGGCGTCATAGGTCTGGGACCAGTAGGGGCCCCAGTCGGGGCGGGGGCTGGGGTTGAGCCAGACGGTGTGCCGGAAGCGGCCCTTTAAAAGCCGCAGCCAGTCCATCCCGCACTGAGGACCGTCCGACCGCTCTCCCCTGCCGTAGTAGCCCCCCATCAGCTCATAGGGGGCCATCTGAGCGTCCCCCACCAAAATCAGCTTGTAGTCCCCCGGGAGGTTGGACAGCACCCAGTCCGTAGGGATGCTGTTCCGGGACATAAGGGTGGGGTCCTGATAGAGGCGGCTGTAAACGCAGTTGTGAAAGTAGTAGACCTTCAAATCCTTAAAGTGCCCCGACTTGCTCACCGCCTGGAACAGGGCGGAGCACATCTGGGCGTAGTAGTCCATAGAGCCGCCGGAGTCCATGAGCAGGAGTACCTTCACCGTATTCTCCCGGGGCCGCTTATACCGCACCTTGAGCACGCCGCCGTTGTCCGCCGTGTCCTGTATGGTCCTGTCCACGTCGAACTCGGTGGGCGGCAGGTCCACCAGGCCGGAGAATTGGCGCAGGTGGCGCAGGGCCACCTGAAACTGGCGGGTGTCCAGGGTGTTGTCCCGGCGGAAGTCCCGGAATTTCCGCTCCCCCGCCACCCGGAAGGCCCGGCGGTACATACTCTGTCCCCCCACCCGGATGCCCTTGGGGGACAGACCGGAGTTGCCGAACATGGACATGCCATGGGTGCCCACCCAGTAATTGCCCCCGTTGTGCTCCTCCTTCTGCTCCTCCATCCGCTCCTTCAGCATCCGCTCAATCTCCTCCTCAGAGAAGCCCATGTTTTTCAGAGCCTGCACCTCGTCCCAGTTGGCGTAGTCAGATAATACTTCTGGTTTATTCAGCCAGTCCAATAACTCTTGAGATACCTCCTGTTGGAAGGGAACGTCCTTAAAATACTCCAAAAAGGCGCGGTCGAAGGTGTCGAAGTCGGCCTCGCTCTTTACCAGCAGACAGCGGCACAGGTGGTAAAAGCCGGTAAAGCTGGCGTTGTGGAGATTCTTGTTAAGTCCCTCCATCAGGCCCATCCACTCGGTAAGGGACACCTTCAAGCCGTTGCGCCGGAGCAGATACAGAAAATCGGTAAACATGGCCTCACCGCCACTGACGGCGCAGGACATCAATGTCCTCGTTCTTTTTCAACAGCACCCCCACATAGGGGACCTCCTTCACAATTCGCCGCACATCCACGCCCCCGTGCTGGAGGGCCTGAATCCAGTCGATGATCTCGCTGGTGGAGGGCTTTTTCTTGATCTGGGGGAGATTTCGAATCTTATAGAAGGCCTCCAGCACCTGGTCCAGCAGCCTTTTGTCGATGTCAGGAAAGTGGACCCGGACGATGTCCTCCATCAGCTCCTTATTGGGGAACTCGATATAGTGGAAGACGCACCGGCGCAGGAAGGCGTCGGGCAACTCCTTCTCGGCGTTGGAGGTGATAATCACCACCGGGCGGTGGTTGGCCTTTACAGTGCGGCCCGTCTCTGGAATGTGGAACTCCATCCGGTCCAGCTCCCACAGCAGGTCGTTGGGGAACTCCAGGTCCGCCTTGTCTATCTCGTCAATGAGGAGGATTACCTGTTCATCGTCGGTAAAGGCCTCCCCCAGCTTGCCCAGCTTGACATATTTTTCAATGTCGTCCACTCCCTGGCCCCCAAACTGGCTGTCGTAGAGCCGCTGGACCACGTCGTAGACATAGAGCCCATCCTGGGCCTTGGTGGTGGACTTAATATTCCAGATGATGAGCTTTTTGCCCAGCGCCTGAGAGATGGCCTCGGCCAGCATGGTCTTGCCGGTGCCCGGCTCCCCCTTGATGAGCAGGGGTTTTTGCAGCACCATAGCGATGTTGGCCGCTCGGAGCAGCTCCTCCGAGGCCACATAATTTTGACTTCCGCGAAATTCCTTCATTCCATTTTCCTCCTGGTCGTGGGGTGTTGTCCCTGATTGTATCCTGTTTTGCCCAAAAAGGCAAGTCTATATTGGAATCGGAATCCCCCAGTCACCGCCTGCGGCGGCGCCAGCCCCCTTTGGCAAGGGGGCCTTTGGAGCGGAGACAAGCCGAGCCGCATTTTAAAGCCCCCCTTGCCAAAGGGGGGAGGGCCGCCGGGCGAAGCCCGGTGGCGGGGGGATTCCTGCCAAGTTTCATTGTTTTTCTGACAAGTATACTTGACAACGTAAAGCCTCTATGCTATGATATCCTCAACGGAGGCGGTCACGGTCGGACCAATGCCGGGAATTTTGAAAGGAAGTCAGTTTTATGGACAAGGACAAAATTCTGGAAAAAAGCCGCAAAGAAAATGAAAACCGGGACGAGATGGAGCGGACCATCACCATCGAGGGAGAGTCCTTCAGTCTGGCCTTTACCCTGATGGCAGGCCTTGCGATTGTCGCCTACAATCACTTTCACAACCTGTCCTCTGACAGCGTCATGATTATGTTCTGGACCTCCTGCGTCAGCAGCCGGCTCTACCGCCTCACCAAGCGGAAGGATACCTCCGATCTGGTCACCATGATAATTTCCCTTGTGTTTCTGGTGTTCTATGTGGTAAAATACTTCACACAGGGATGGTGAGGGCATGGACGATCAGCTGGTCCTGAAAAATCGGTTAAAGGTGGCCCGGGCGGAAAAATCCCTGTCCCAGGGGGAGCTGGCCAAGCTGGTGGGCGTCTCCCGCCAGACCATCAGCTCCATTGAGACGGGGCAATTCAACCCCACCGCCAAGCTGGCCCTGGTGCTGTGCGTCGCCCTGGATAAGAAGTTTGAGGAATTATTCTATTTCGACTGAGAGGAGGCCCGCCTGTGGAGCCTTTCGCCATTGGACTGTTCGCCGTGGCCGTCATCGGCATCCCCATCGGCATTCTGCTGTTCAACGACTACGGCAAGAAGCGGGGATGCGGCCGGGGCTGCGCCACCTGCGGCAACCGGGATATTTGTTATCGTAACAAGAAGAAAAGCGACAAAAAAGCGCCCTGACGGGCGCTTTTTTACGGTTTCAAAGGGTTTTAGTCCTCCTCGGGCTCCTCAATCTTGGCGTCGGGGGCGTTCCTGCCCACCGACGCGATGCCGTTCATACAGCTGGCCTTGGCCTTGTAGCCCTCGCTCTTGCCGATGTTCCCACCGTTCTTGGCTTTCAGGCGGAACCGGAACTCCCCTGCCTTATCCTGGTAGACCTCGAACTTGGGGTGGGTCAGCTTCTCGAAACCCTCCACCGTCTGGTCCTCCACATGGGCCAGGGCGTTCTTCTGTACGGAGGCGATGCCCCCCTGACAGCCGGACATGCTGGTGTAGCTCTCGGAGGCGGTGAGGATTACCTCGCCGTTGCCCGCCTTCAGATTAAAGGTAAACTCGCCGTTTTTGGTCTTGGAGATGACAAACTTGCCCATAATATGTGCCTTCTTTCTCTATAATTAAGGCCGTCCCGGCCTCGGAGGA
Organism: Firmicutes bacterium ASF500; assembly: GCA_000492175.2. Taxonomy (NCBI): domain Bacteria; kingdom Bacillati; phylum Bacillota; species Firmicutes bacterium ASF500. The sequence continues at coordinate 2,178,258 of CP097573.1, forward strand.
CTTATTTATATTTCTGGCTCTCCGCCACCGCCAGCTGGTCACAGCGGTTGTTGAACTCGTTCTCGGCGTGGCCCTTGACCCAGTGAAGGCTGACGGTGTGCTTCTCGCACAGGTCCAGCAGGCGGCCCCACAGGTCGGGGTTGAGGGCGGGTTTTTTGTCCGACTTCACCCAGCCCCGGGCCCGCCAGCCCTTGGCCCAGCCCTTGCCCAGACCGTCGATGACGTATTTGCTGTCGGAGTACAGCTCCACCGCGCAGGGCTCCTTCAGGGCCTCCAGGGCGGCGATGACCCCGGTGAGCTCCATGCGGTTGTTGGTGGTCTGGGCCTCTCCCCCGGACAGCTCCTTTTTGTGCCCGCCGTACATCAGGATGGCCCCCCAGCCACCAGGGCCTGGGTTGCCGGAACAGGCTCCGTCGGTGTAGATGGTGACAGTTTTCATAGTCTCTTCTTCCTTAAAATAAATCGCTGTGGGTACCCGTTCGGGTGAGCACTAAAATCAGATGATCCCGGTCAATCCGATAGACCAGCAGCCAATCAGGCGTGATGTGACACTCCCGGAATCCAATATAATCTCCAATCAGATCATGGTCCTTGTACTTTTTGGGCAGAGCCTCTCCGGCAGCCAAAATCTTGATTACATTGGTCAGCAAAGAAATATCATATCCTCGCCACTCAGCCCGTTTGACATCCCGCTGAAATTTTGAGGTCGGTTTTACCGTATACATCAGTTCAGCAACTCCCTCATCATTTCATCAATATCCGTGAAGCTCTTCCCATAGCTCGGGTCCTCCGTCATCCGCCGGGCCTCCTCCATTGCTTCCCGCGTCCCTTCGTTGACAACCTCCCGGTCTACCTGGAACGGTATCTTATTCTCCCGCACGGCTTTTTTGGCGAACACAGTAAACGCCGTTGTCATGCTCATACCTATATCCGAACAAAATTCCTCAAACTGACGCTTCAATTCCGCGTCCATACGAATGCTTATATTAGTCTGCGCCATATCATACACCCCTTTCTGTCTTATACTATGTATCATAAATAATTTTCAATACATTGTCAAGACATTTCTATACAAAAGCCGGACACATTGACTGCGCCCGGCTGTTCCCCAAACCCGCCCGCGTGAAACCGACGTCTGGTAATGATAAAAAGCGTCCCGAAAGACATAACGATACAGATGTAACAGTAACGGACCTGATAAAGAGCCGGGATTCGAACCCAGGCGAGGTCCCGCCGCCTCCATGAGGCGCCGATGGCTCCGGCGCGGAGCTGACATCCGCCTTTCACGCAACCAAATGTTTTTTATAATAGCTCTGTGGTCCAGTTTTTCTCCTGAATGGTCTCCTCCAGCTGACGGAGGTTCCTGGACAGGCCGTCCACCTGCTTTTGCAACTCCCGGACATTGACGGTGCTCTTCACCTTGATCTCACTGGCGCTGTGGCGGCGGACCAGGGCGCTGGCATTGCTGAGGAAATTGCGCAGGGCGGACAACTTGCCCTTGAGGCAGTCCCGCCTGGCCAGCAGGTCGGACAGGGTGGCCCCGTCCTCCAGCCGGGTGGAATTGTTGGTGCGGTTGATGGCGGAGACCAGCTCCTCCAGCCGGGCATAGTCCGCCTCCAGCTCCTCCAACAGCTCCATGGGGTCCTCGGCGGGCTGTTCCCCTTCCTGAACCTGGGCGTTGTTGTTCAGCCGGACCTCCAGCTGACGAATCCTCGTTTGCAGCTCTGACCGCTGAGACAGAGCGTTAGCCAATTTCATAAAAACACCCCTTCGACTATGATGGTCAGAGAATATTGTTATAGCTGTCAATCATACTGCCGATGGCGTCGCTGGCGTTGAGCAGAGCCTCAGCGTAGTCGGTACCGGCCATAAGAGCCTCGGCCAGGGAGCCCATATAGCTGTAGAGGGAGTTCGCCCTGCTGGTGTACAGCTCCAGGGCGCTGTCCCCTACCCGGCCGGTAAACATTTCCACCTTTTCCCGCTCGGACTCGCTTCCCAAGGCCTGGGTCAGGCTGTCGTGGGAGGTCTGGAGGCTGTCGAACAGAGGGGAGAGGTTGGTCATGTCGATCTCAGGCAGGACCGTCTCCTCCCCCGTGTTGGCGGCGTCAATCTGGCTCCAGACATCGTTCAGAATATCCTCGCTGGTCCGGATCAGGCACAGGGAGTGGTAGAGGATCATCTCCTCCTCCTCCAGCAGCTGGTTCAGGCTGTCCTCCTCGCCCTGGCTGGCCAGGATGTCGAAGGCAGCCAGGAAGGCCTCATAATTGGCGTCATAGACCTGGAGGGCGCTCCACAGCTCGGCGTGAATCTCCCGGGCTTTCGCCAGGTTGTCCTCCTCAAACTCATCAAAGCGCATGTAGGAGCCCAGGTGGTTCAGGGCCTCCATCACCTTGACGGGACTGTCCCCCAGGTCCCGGAGAGCGGCATCCGCCTCGGGATAGGCGGGCTCCTCGTCCAGGTAGTCCAGCGCCTTTTCCACAAGGTAGGTGTTGGGGGTGTAGAACTCCACCGCCTCCTTGATGGCGGCGTAATCTCCGGTCACGGTAAAGCTGGGGTCAAAGCTCACGTTGGAGAAATAGACCTCCAAAATGGGCTCAATCTCCCCGCCGATCTCATCCGCCAAATCCAGATAGGCGTTATATTTGCTGTAATCCACGGGCTGGCCGCTCTTGTCCGCGGAGGACGCGGAGGAGCTCACATCACTTTTACTCCCGCCGCCGCTGGTGGCACCGCCGCTTTTATCACTGCCGCCCTTGCCGCCGCATCCAGTCAGAAGCAGCGCGGCGCTCAAGGCCAAGCAAATCATTCCTGTCCAAAGCTTTTTCTGATTCATGACACATAAGCCTCTCTTTGTCTATTTTTTCAAAATTTCTTCCCGCTTCCGCTGAAACTCCCTGCCGTCGATGAGCCCGGCGGACTTTAGGCTTTCCAGCTGCTCCAGCCGGGCGGAGATAGAAGAAGGGTCTCTCTGGTATCTCTGAGCAGACTGGGAATCCTTCGGTATTTTCCGGATTTTGTCCAGCCAGCGCAGGGGAGGCCACACCTTTCCCCGGCTCTTACTCTCCAAATAGGAAAGACCCAGACACAGGATCAAAATAAATGTAAACTGCACATTCCAAGGCATAAACATCGCAAAGGTGGACATCACCATGCTCCCCATATCACAGCCCCCTCAGAATCTCCTGCCGCTTTTGTTGATACTCCCGGTCGTTGATGAGTCCGGCGGACTTCAAGCTCTCCAGCTGCTCCAGCCGGCGGGCAGTACCCCGGTCTCTCCCGGACACGGGGTACTTTTTCAAATACTGCCAGCCTTGCAGAAGGGTAAACATCGCGCCTACCAGCGTCCAGAAGATTCCAAATCCGCCAGTGACCGGGATCAGCACCAGCAGGCCAAGCAGCGTAAATACACCGCCCCACGCCATGCCCACAATGACCTGTGTCCTGTTGGGGGGATAAGTGCTGTTCTCCAGCTTCCCGCCGGTCCGCTTCCGCAGCCAGGCCATGGTCCAGTTATAGAGCTTGCCGTAGGCCCCAAGCTCCAGGCACAGACCAATAAGAGACAAAATCACATAGAGCATGACTTCCGTGTCTCCGCCCGGGTTAATCGCGGCCTCCATGGAAAACATAGGGATCATTCCTCTGCCGGAGCCTCCTCGGGCTGGACGGTCTCACCGTTCTCCTCCCGCTCAGCCAGGGCCAGAGAGATCACCTTGTCCCCCTCCTCCTTGAAGCGCATGACAATCACGCCCTGAGTGGACCGTCCGCACTGCTTGATGGCGTCCACGTGGGTACGGATGAGGATACCCGCCTGGGTGACCACCAGCAGGTCCTCGGAGCCGTCCACCACCTTGACCCCCACGATGGGGCCGGTTTTGTCGGTGACCATATAGTTCTTGATGCCCAGGCCACCCCGGTTGGTAATGCGGTATTCCTCCACCGGGGTCCGTTTGCCGAAGCCCTTCTCGGTGATGGACAGCACCGTTTTGCCCTCCAGAGCCCGGGCGGCGCCCACCACGTAGTCCCCCTCCCGGAGGCGGATGCCCCGGACGCCCACGGCGTCCCGGCCCATGGGCCGCACGTCGTTCTCGTCGAAACAGACGGCCATACCGTCGTGGGTGGCAATGAGGATTTTTTTGCTTCCGTCGGTCTCCCGGACAGAGACAAGCTGGTCTCCCTCGTCCAGGCGCAGGGCCCGGATGCCGTTGTTCCGCAGGTTTTTCAGGGTCTGGACAGGCAGACGCTTCACCGTGCCGTTCCGGGTGACCATGAACAGATACAGTTCCTCGCCCTCGTGCTCCCGGTAGTGGAGCATGGCCTGAACCCGCTCCCCCTGCTCCACCTGGAGGATGTTAATAATGTTGGTACCCTTGGCGGTTTTGCCGCTCTCGGGAATTTGATAGCCCTTCTTGCGGTAGACTTTGCCGGTGTCGGTGAAGAACAAAATATAGTCGTGGGTGGAGGCGGTGAACACATCCACCACATAGTCTTCCTCCCGGGTGGTGATGCCCTTCTTGCCCATGCCCCCCTTGGACTGGGCGGCGTACTCGCTCACCGGGGTGCGCTTGATATAGCCCGCCTGGGTGAGGGTGAAGACGCACTGCTCCTCCTCGATCAGGTCCTCAATGTCGATCTCGTCCTCCACGTCCTGAATCTCGGTGACCCGGTCGTCGCCGTACTTGTCCCGGATGGCGGTAAGCTCGTCCTTCAGGACCCCCCGCAGCATGGTTTCAGAGGCCAACAGCTCGTTGAAGTAGGCAATCCGCTCCTCCAGCTCCTTGTACTCCGCCTCCAGCTTCTCCCGGTTCAGGCCCTGGAGGGCGATAAGCCGCATGTCGCAGATGGCCTGAGCCTGAACGTCATCCAGCCCAAAGCGCTCCATCAGCCGCTCCTTGGCGTTGTCGTAGCTGTTGCGGATAATGTGGATAACCTCGTCGATGTTGTCCTGGGCGATGAGCAGACCCTCCAGCAGATGGGCCCGCTCCTGGGCCTTACGCAGGTCGTACTTGGTCCGCCGGATGATGACCTGCTCCTGATAGGCGATATACTCGTCCAGGATGTGCCGCAGGGACAGGATCCGGGGCTGGAGCTTGCCGTTGACCTCCACCAGGGCCAGCATGTTGATGGCGAAGGTGGTCTGGAGCTGGGTCTGGGCGAACAGCCGGTTCAGGACCACCTGGGGGTTGGCGTCCCGCTTCAGCTCAATGACGATACGCATGCCGTTGCGGTCGGTCTCGTCCCGGATATCGGAGATGCCCTCCAGCCGCTTGTCCTCCACCTGGTCGGCCATGCTCTTGATGAGCATCCGCTTGTTCACCTGGTAGGGAATTTCCGTAATGACGATGCGGGTGCGGTCCTTGCCGAACTCCTCAAATTCGTGCCTCGCCCGGATGGTCACCCGGCCCCGGCCGGTGGCGTAGGCGGCGCGGATGCCCGACCGGCCCATAATGATGGCCCGGGTGGGGAAGTCGGGGCCGTGGATGTGCTCCATCAGGTCGGCCAGGGTGGCCTCGGGGTCGTCCAGCACGCAGATGGCGGCGTTGATCACCTCCCGCATGTTGTGGGGCGGGATGTTGGTGGCCATACCCACGGCGATGCCGGAGGACCCGTTCACCAGCAGGTTGGGGAACCGGGAGGGCAAGGTCTTGGGCTCCTTCCTCGTCTCGTCGAAGTTGGGGTCCCAGTCCACCGTGTCCTTTTCGATGTCCCGAAGCATCTCGTCAGAGAGCTTGGACATACGGGCCTCGGTGTAACGGTAGGCCGCCGGGGGATCGCCGTCGATGGAGCCGAAGTTGCCGTGGCCATCCACCAGCATGTACCGCATGGAGAAGTCCTGCGCCAGGCGCACCAGAGCGTCGTAGACAGACTGGTCCCCGTGGGGATGGTAGCGGCCCAGCACGTCGCCCACGCAAGTGGCCGACTTCTTGAAGGGCTTGTCCGCTGTGAGGTTGTCCTCATACATAGCGTAGAGGATGCGCCGGTGGACGGGCTTCAACCCGTCCCGCACGTCGGGCAGGGCCCGGCCCACGATGACCGACATGGCGTATTCAATGTAGGAATTCTCCATCTCCGGCACTAGAGAAGAGGTGATGATCTTTTGGTCCGGGTAGCGGATTTCCTCGGGGTCGTATTGGGGTTTCTTAGACATTTATTGTGTTCCTCCTTGTTAGAGGTATTCTCCAAAGGCTCCTTTTGAAAGGAGCTGTCAGCCGCAGGCTGACTGAGGATTGCGTTCGGCGAAGCCGAACATACGAAGTAAACAAAATTTGCAGAAACCTCGTATACTTCGTATATTTTGCTTCGCAAAATGCAATCCTCCGCCCCAGTTTGCGAACTGGGGCACCTCCTTTCAAAAGGAGGCTTTTTTCGCTTCCCTGGTGAGCTGCTAATAGTCCAAATTCACCGCGTACTTGGCGTTGCGCTCGATGAACTCCTTCCGGGGCTCCACCTTCTCGCCCATGAGGATGGTAAAGGTCTCGTCGGCCCGGACGGCGTCGTCCAGCTCGATGCGCCGCAGGGTGCGCTTTTCCGGGTCCATGGTGGTCTCCCAGAGCTCATGGGGGTTCATCTCGCCCAGGCCCTTAAAGCGGTTGATCTCCACCTTGGCGTTGGGGTTGTCCCCCCGCATTTCGGCGGAAATGGCGTCGCGTTCCTCCTCAGAGAAGGCCAGCCGAGTGGTCTTGCCCCGTGTCAGCTTGAACAGGGGGGGGACGGCGGAGTAGACATAGCCGTTTTCAATGAGCGGCCGCATAAAGCGGAAGAAGAAGGTAAGCAGCAGGGTGCGGATATGGGCGCCGTCCACGTCGGCGTCGGCCATGATGATAACCTTGTGATAGCGCAGCTTATTCAGGTCAAAGTCGTCCCCGATGCCTGCCCCCAGGGCGGTAATCACAGGGGTGAGCTTGTCATTGCCATAGACCTTATCCGCCCGGGCCTTCTCCACGTTGAGCATCTTGCCCCACAGGGGGAGGATCGCCTGGAAGCGGCTGTCCCGGCCCTGGGTGGCCGAGCCGCCGGCGGAGTCGCCCTCGACGATGTATATTTCTGTCAGCTCCGGGTTGGCCTCGTTGCAGTCCCGCAGTTTGTCGGGCATGGCCGCGCCCCCCAGGGCGGTTTTTCTGCGGATGGACTCCCTGGCCTTCCGGGCGGCCTCCCGGGCCCGGTTGGCCATCAGGGCCTTGTCCAGAATGGCCCGGCCCACCGAGGGGTTCTCCTCCAGGAAGGTCTCCAGCTTTTCAGTGACGATGGCGTTGACCAGGGTGCGCATTTCGCTGTTGCCCAGCTTGGCCTTGGTCTGGCCCTCGAACTGAGCCTCGGTGAGCTTTACCGAGATAACCACGGTGAGGCCCTCCCGGCAGTCGTCGCCGGACACCTTCTCGTCATCCTTGAGCATCTTAATTTTCCGCCCGTAGCCGTTGAGCACATTGGTCAGCGCCCGGCGAAAACCCTCCTCGTGCATACCGCCCTCGGGGGTGTGGACGTTGTTGGCAAAGGAGACCATGACCTCCTGGTATCCGTCGTTGTACTGCATAGCCACCTCGGCCATGGAGTCTTCCCGAGCCCCGGACATATAGATCACGTCGTTATGCAGGGCGTCCTTGTTCTTGTTGATGAAGGTGACAAACTCCCGGATGCCGCCCTCATAGCACATGTCGTCCTCCTGCTCCTGACCGGGGCGCAGGTCCACCGTCTGGATCCGCAGTCCGGCATTGAGGAAGGCCTCCTCCCGCATGCGGGTATGGAGGGTGTCGTAGCTGTACTCCAGGGTGTCGAACATCTCCGGGTCGGGCTTGAAGGTGACGGTGGTGCCAGTGTGGTCAGTCTTGCCCACCACCTTCATCTCCTGGGTGATCTTGCCCCGGGAAAATTTCATTTCGTAAATTTCCCCGTTCTTGTGGACCTGGACCTCCAGCCACTCAGACAACGCGTTGACAACAGACGCGCCCACCCCGTGGAGACCGCCGGAGACCTTGTACCCGCCGCCGCCGAATTTGCCGCCGGCGTGGAGGATTGTAAACACCACCTCCAGGGCAGGTTTACCAGTTTGGGGCTGAATGTCAACCGGAATGCCGCGACCGTTGTCAGTTACGGTGATGGTGTTGCCCGGATTGATGGTGACTGTAATGTCCGTACAGTGTCCGGCAAGGGCCTCGTCAATGGAGTTGTCCACAATCTCATATACCAGGTGATGCAGGCCGGACTCCGAGGTGGAGCCGATATACATGCCCGGCCGCTTCCGTACCGCCTCCAGGCCCTCCAGGACCTGGATTTCCGACCCGCCGTACTCGTGATCGGTCTGGGTGGTGTTCAATTCGTTCAGTTCGTTTCGTTCTTCAGACATAGTTACCTCCGCGATGGAAATTCTGTAGGGGCGGGTGATATCCGCCCGCAATTCTATTTCCCGCCGGTTTTATCCGGCGGCGGGCGGCCAAAGGCCGCCCCTACAAAGTCAATCCAATTCCTCGTCATCCAGACCGGCGATGTCATGGTAGTCGTCCTCGCCGCCCTCGCTGCCCACCAACTCGGTGGTGCGCATCCGGCGCTTGTCCTTGGCTGCCTCCACATGCTTGTGGATCAGCTCCTTGACCTCTCTAGGGCTCTTGACGTTCTTCAGGTCCAGATGAGGAATGCTCTTGTCCGAGGAGACCACGCATACCGTCCCCACGCCGAAGATCCGCTGACCCAGCGTCATGTTCAGCTGGAGGTCCCGCACCCGGTAGAGAAGCACCTCGTCGGACTTGATGTTAAAGAAGCCTGTCTCGCAGAACAGCCGGTCCTCGCTGAGACGGTACCGGGTGAAGGACAGAGGCAGTCCCAAATGACGCTTGCGGTCCTTCCACAGATATTCGATGGATTCCATATATTAACCCTCCTTATTTCTTATGGCTCTCATGGCTTTTAAAACCTTTTCGTCCCCCGCAGGGCAAGGCTCCTTTTCCCCGCAAGGGGGACGCGATATCCGTAAGCGGCAAAGCCGCTAACGGCTATCCAGTGAAAGGAGCTGTCAGCGAAGCTGACTGAGGATTGCGTTCGGCGAAGCAGAACATACGGAGTAAACCCGTGTAGGGCGCGACGACCCCGGCGCGCCGTCTCCCGAGGGCACCCGCTCTCCGTGGACGGCGGGCCGAGTCGTCCCGCCCTACGGCTCCTGCGGGGGTGCATTGTAGGGGCGGATATTATCCGCCCGCTGGACATCGCCTAGACCTGACGGGCGGATGATATCCGCCCCTACATGAGGCGCTAAGACCTCGTTTGCTTCGCACATTTCGCCCGCGCTTTCTTCCTAAATGCCAGTGGATACCCGGCCAAAATCCCAATCATAGAGGAGAATGGCAGATAAAAATCCAATCCCCCTTCATACCAAAAGCCCCAGGTGAAGGACTGAATGCCAACCCACCGGACCAGATAAGGAAACATAACCAAAAATAGGGCAAGCTCGGCCAAAATCAAAGGAAGTAAGCATATTATGATACTTTTTTTCCTTCTTCTGACAACTGACCCGGCAAAAAATGCGCCCGCGCCGGACACCAGCAGAACTGGAAGTATGATATAAAGATTTTCAGCGGTACACCCCAAAGCAAACTTAATGTCATTCCAATCAATCATCTATATCAACCTCCCGTTTTGAATGTGAAAGGTCCTGCCGCTTGGGGTCCAGTTGTCTGCGGACGCTTCGTGAAGCGTCCCTACTCCAACCCGCCTCGCTCCGCCCGGTGGGCCAAGGTGGCGGAGGACAGCGGGGAGATGTAAACCACCGGCTCGCCCCAGCGGCTGTCAGCCAGGATGAAGGAACGGGGCAAATCCTCAGTGAGCCAGATCGTCCGCCCCTCCTCCTCCGCCCGCTCCAGCAGCTCCCGGGTCTTAAAGGCCCAGCTGGCGTTGTCCAGGTCGAAGATGCCTAAAATATCCCGGTGGGGGATGACAACCGATTGGCCGAGATGCAAATACATGTAGCTTATTCCTCGCTCTCTTCTTTGTTCTCTTCCTTACTGTCAGACTTTTTGAGGGATACAAGCCACCCTACGGAAATTCCGATAAAAAGAGATATACATATTCCGCTTACAAAAAATGCGGCAATACCTGCCCCTGTGGAGCAGCCTCTCGGTTCCTCCGGCAGTTGGCTTTGAGGCGCAAGAAACCAAAACAGAAAACAAAAAGCGGCAATGGTTGGAATCAGCTTCACCACCATATATTTGCACCGACAGAACAGATATTGTATAGCAAAAATCACGAGTGTAGGAACTGAAAAGTAAATAAGAAACATGAGAAATGTCATATTTTCCTCCTATACCAGCTTCCCATCGTGGATATGAAACGCCCTGCCTCCCTCCAAACCCTCCAGCTTCTCCTCCTCGCAGCAGGTAATGAACACCTGACCCCCCCGGATGCGGTTGAGGACGAAGGCCTGCCGCTTGGGGTCCAGCTCAGAGAGCACGTCGTCCAGCAAGAGGACGGGCCACTCCCCGGTTTCCTCCTGAAAAATCTCCCGCTGAGCCAGCTTGAGGGACAGGGCGGCGGTGCGGGTCTGTCCCTGGGAGGCGTAGGTCTTGGCGTTTTTCCCGCCAATCATCACGGTCAGGTCGTCCTTGTGGGGCCCGGACAGGCACTGATGGGAATCAATCTCCGCCTTGCGGTGCTTCTCTTGGTGTTCCAGCAGGAGGGGCAGCAGCTCCCGGGGGCTTGCCTGGGGGTCGTCTATGCCGGAGACCGTCTCATACCCCAGCTCCAGACCCTCCCGGCCCCCGGAGAAGTCGGCGTGGATGGCGGGGGCCCGCTCCCGGAGGCGCTTGACAAAGTGTGCCCGGTAGTGAATGACGATAGCCCCGGTCTGAGCCATGCGGAGGTTGAAGTCGTCCAGGGTCTGGAGCAGGTCGGGCCGCTCCGGCCAGTCCCGGAGGATGCGGGTCTTGTGGTCGTAGAGCCGGTGATACTCCGCCAGGGCCTGAGCGTACCGGGGCCGCAGCTGACAGATAGCCCCGTCTAAAAACCTCCGCCGCTCCGCCCCGCCCGCCCGGATCAGGGACAGGTCCTCGGGACAGAAGAGCACCGTATTCAAAATCCCCGCCAGCTCCCCGGCGGTTTTCAGCTTCACCCCGTTGGAGAACAGTTGCCGGCCCCGGCCTCGGAACAGCTTGGCCTCCAGGACGAAATCCCGGTCCCGGCTGAACACCGTCCCCTTTACAAAGGCAGAGTCGATGTCCAGCATAATCATCTCCCGGTCCCATCTGGCCCGGTGGGACCGGGCGGCGGACAGATAGGCGACGGCCTCCAGCAGGTTGGTCTTGCCCTGGGCGTTGTCGCCATAAATCAGGTTGACCCGGGGGTCAAAGTCCGCCGCCAGATGGGCGTAGTTGCGGAAAAAGTCCAGCTCCAGCCCCTTGACGATCACGTGACGACCAGCTCCGTCCCGCCGTCTATGACCGCCCTATCCCCGGGGCGCAACTTCTTCCCCCGCATGGTACACGGCTCGCCGTTGACCGCCACCCGGCCCTCCTGGATGATGAGCTTGGCGTCCCCGCCCGTCTCCACCGCCCCAGCGAATTTGAGCAGGTCCTGGAGCTTGATAAATTCGGTGTGTATTTTGATTTTGTGGGTTTCCATCATATCCTCCTCTAAAGGCCCCCTTGCCAAAGGGGGCTGGCGCCGCCGCAGGCGGCGACTGGGGGATTCCGTTCTGCTGAGCCATGTCTAGAAGAATCCCCCCGCCACTTCGTGGCCCTCCCCCCTTTCACAAGGGGGCTTTTGCTTTAATTCGCCTTCAGCCGCACAGGCAGTACCATATAGGTAAAATTCTCCTCCCCCTCGGCGGGCAGGATGACGCAGGGAGCCACGCCGGAGGTAAACTCCATACGCAGCTTGTCTGCCGGGGCAGCTTTCAGAGCGTCCATGAGGTACTTATTGTTAAAGCCGATCTCCAGCCCACTGCCGTCTCCGTTGATAACGCACTGGTCGGCGGCGTCGCCGATGGCGGTCTTGGTGGTGATATCTACCATTCCGTCCCCAAAGACACAGCGCAGGGGGGACTTAAGCTTCTCGCTGATGATGAGGGACACCCGGTCGATGGAGGAGAGCAGAGCCCGGGCCTCCACCTCCACCTTGATGGAGTTGTTCCGGGGGATAGCGTTGCGGTAGGCCAAAAAGTCGCCCTCCAGCCGGCGGCAGACCAGAACGGTGTCCCCCGTCTGGAACATGACGTGGCGGGCGCCCTGGGTGATGGTGACCTCCTCCTCCCCGGAGCAGATCTTTTCCACCTCGTTCAGCGCCGAGCCGGGCACCACAAAGGAGAAGGCGTCCGCCCCCTTCTTCTCCTCCACCGCCTCGTGGCGCAGAGCCAGGCGGTAGCCGTCCACCGACACCACAGTGAGGCCGGTATCGTCCACCTCAAAGAGGGAGCCGGTGTGGATGGGGCGGCTCTCATTGTCGCTGACGGCAAATAGGGTCTGGGCGATCATGGAGCGCAGGACGGGCTGTTTCATGGTCAGGGCGTTCTGCTGGTCCACGCTGGGCAGCTCAGGGAACTCCTCCGGGTCGGTGCCCAGGATGTTGAACTCGGACAGTCCGCACCTGATGTTGACGGTGTACCCCTGAGCGGAGAACACCACCACGTCGTCGGGCATCTTCCGGACAATCTCCCCAAAGAGCCGGGCGGAGAGGACCAGAGACCCCCCCTCCCCGATCTCGGCGGGAACAGTGGCCTGAATACCCGTCTCCAGATTATAGCCGGTGAGGCGCAGGGTGTTCCCCGCCTCGATGAGGATGCCCTCCATAGCGGGGATGGAGCTCTTAGCGGCCACAGCCCGGGAGGTGACGGATACCGCCGCGGACAGCAGTGCCTTCTCACAGGAGAACTTCATAACAGGTTCCTCCAATCTCGTTCTCTCTCCGCCATAGGAGGAGAGGATGAAAATTTTAGTAACAGTAGTCCGTAGGCAAAAATAATGTGGAAAACAGGGCGAAAGCCTTGTGGCTCTAAGGAAAATTCCTCAACAGGGGGTGTGGAGCGAAAACGGGCGTTTTCCACAGGGCCGATTTTTCCCCACATTCCTCCACAAACATTGCACAATTAGGTGTGGAAACTCACTCGTACCGGGCGTTGATGTTGGTGGTGATGTCCTTGACAATCTCCGCCTTTTCCGGGTCGGTTTTCACCAGGTTCTCAATGCGGTTCAGGGCGTTGAGGACGGTGCTGTGGTCCCTTCCGCCGAACTCCTGGCCGATCTCCTTCAGGGACAGGTTGGTCATGCGGCGGATCTGGTAGATGGCGATCTGACGGGCCAGGGAGATGTCCTTGGAGCGGCCCTGCCCCCGGAGGATGTCCGGCTCGATATTGTAGAACTTGCAGACCTCCTCAATGATAACGTCGGCGGTGGGCAGGATGTCGGATTTCTCCTTAAAGATATCCTTCACCGCCCGGATGACCGTGTTTTTATCTACAGTATCCCCAATCAGGTCCTGATAGGCCATGATTTTGTTGACGGTGCCCTCAATCTGCCGCACGTTGGCGGTGATGTTCTCGGCGATAAGCTGGATCAGAAAGTCGGGCAGCTCCATTCCCATACGGATGGACTTGTTGCGGATGATGGCCATCCGGGTCTCGTAGTCCGGGGGGATGATATCGGCCAGCAAGCCCCACTCGAAGCGGGTCTTTAGCCGGTCCTCCAGGCGAAGCATTTCCTTGGGGGGGCGGTCGGAGGTGAAGACGATCTGTTTTTTCAGCTCGTACAGGGTATTGAAGGTGTGGAACATCTCCTCCTGGGTGGAGTCCCGGCCGGCGATAAACTGCACGTCGTCCATGAGGAATACGTCGGCCCCCCGGTACTTGTCCCGGAACTCCTGGTTGCGCCCCTCCCGGATGGCGGAGATCAGCTCGTTGGTGAAGGCGTCGCCCTTGACATAGATCACCTTGTAGTTCGGGTGGTTGGCGTGGATGGTGTGGGCGATGGAGTAGAGCAGATGGGTCTTGCCCAGGCCGGAGTTTCCAAAGATGAACAGAGGGTTATAGCTCTCCCCCGGATTGTCGGCTACCTTCCGGGCGGCGGCGTGGGCGAACTTGTTGGAGGAGCCCACCACAAAGCGGTCGAAGGTATACTCCTCCGTCCCCGGGAGGAATACCCCCTGCTTGGCCGCCTCCTGGAATCCGCTCTTCTCGTCCTCCGTCAGGACGGTCACCTGAAAGTCGGCGGAGAACAGCTCGTGAAGGGCGTTCTGGATCGGGGTGAGATAGCGGGCGGCGATGATATCCCGCTTGAAGCGGGTGGGTGTGTAGAGCACAAAGCGGCTCTCCTCCAGGGCCACCGCCTCAGCGTCGTCAAACCAGGTATTCAGGGTGGTCGCGGTCATTTCAGCTCCCATCAGAGCCTTCACTTTTTCCCATACTTCCGCAGCGGGATTCATAAAAGTCCTCCTCACGGTGACAAAACGTCAAAACGCGCAAAACGTTATTTTCATAGCATTTTATTATACCAAAAAATAGGTTAAAGGGCAAGGTTTTTCCACATTTTTTATTGAAGATCCATAGGTATTCTCCGGTCTGAGCGAAAAGGATGGACGCGGGGCCGATTTTGTTGTAGAATAGGGGATACACGATTTTCAGGAGAGGGGGTGGTGACAGGTGCCGCAGGGATTTCTGCCCGGTCAGGTGCTGGCTATGACGGCTCAGACGGCGGACCGGCTGCTCAAGCTGGACAGCGGCGACGCGGCTCTGCTCTACCTCCAGCTGCTGCGCCACGACGGCGTAACCGGGTTGAAATGGCCGGAGGACCGGATTCAGGGGGCGCTGGAGCAGCTGCGGAGCCAGGGCCTGGCCCCCAGTCAGCCCCTGACTGCCCCTGAGCCCCCGGTCCAGGAGGCCCCGCCCCCCGAGTATTCCACCGAGGACATCACCCAGGCCCTGGCGGACGGCGCATCCACCTTCCCGGTCCTGGTGGGCGAGGTGGAGCGGCGGCTGGGCAAGCGGCTGTCGGTCTCCGATCTGAAATCCCTCTATACCCTTTATGACCACCTGGCCCTCCCCGCCGAGGTAATCCTCATGCTGGTGGGTTGGTGTGGCGAGGAGACGGAGCGGAAATACGGCTCAGGCCGGCGTCCCTTTCTGTCCCAGATTAAGCGGGAGGGCTTCGCCTGGGCCCGCCGGGGTGTGGATACCATGGAGCGGGCGGAGGAGCATGTGAAAAAGCTCACCCGCTTGCGCGGCCGGGAGACGGAGGTGCTCCGCCTGCTGGATATCAGCCCCCGCCCCCTGGTGGAGCGGGAGAAGACCTATATTGCCGCCTGGGACGACATGGGCTTTGACAACGACGCCCTCCGGCTGGCCTATGAGCGGACCGTTTTGAAGAAGCAGTCCATGGACTGGGGATATATGAACGGCATCCTCCGCCGCTGGCACGAGAAGGGGCTGCACACCGCCGCCGCCGTCCAGGCGGGGGACCGGGACCCCCGGCCCATCCAGGCGGGGGGCGGGCCAAGACCGCCGGCTCCTCCCGCCGCCCAGGAGCAGCGGGGCCGGGAGGACCTGGAGCGGATGCGCCGCCTGATGGAGCAGATGAAACAGGAGGAAGGATAAATGGCATACGACGCCAACGTACAGCGGCGGGCCGTGGAGCGGCTAGAGCGGGAGCGCCGGGAGCGCCGGGAGCGGACCGAGCGTCTGCGGCTGGAGGCCTATGAGCGGGAGCCCCGCCTGGAGCGTCTGGACCGGCGGATTCAGGGCACTATGGCCGGACTGGTAGCCGCCGCCCTGCGCCAGGGGACCGACCCGGTGAAGGCCGTCCGGTCGGTCCGGGAGGAGAATCAGGAGCTCCAGCGGGAGCGGGCCGTCCTTCTGGGCGGTCTGGGCCTGCCCGAGGACGCTCTGGACGACCGCCCCGCCTGCCCCCTCTGCGGGGACACCGGCTGGCAGGGGGCCAAAATGTGCCGCTGTCTCCGGGAGCTGTGTACTCAGGAGCAGATCAAGGAGCTGTCCAAGCTGCTGGATCTGGGGGGGCAGTCCTTCGACACCTTCCGCATGGACTACTACAGCCAGACCCCCTACCCCGGCTGGGGGACCTCCCCCAGGGGAAATATGGAGCTGATTTATGACGTATGCCTGAACTACGCCGCCAAATTTGGCCGGTTCGGCATGAAGAATCTGTTTCTCTCCGGCCCGCCGGGGCTGGGCAAGACCTTTCTGTCCGCCTGCATCGCCCGCACCGTGTCGGAGGGGGGCTTTTCCGTGGTCTACGACACCGCTGGGACTGTATTCGCCCAGTTTGAGGCCCGGAAGTTTCTCCGGGACAGCCCCGACGGCCTGGACGCCCGGGACGAGACCCGCCGCTATCTCCACTGCGACCTGCTCATTCTGGACGACCTGGGCAGCGAGCTGACCACCCAGTTCACCCAGTCCGCCCTCTACGACCTGATTAACACCCGCCTGGTGGCGGGCCGGCACACCGTCATCTCCTCCAACCTGTCTATGGAGGATGTGGCCCGCCGCTACGCCCCTCAAATCGCCTCCCGCCTGGACGGAGAATACCACGTCCTCCCCTTCTTCGGCGACGATATCCGCCTGCTGAAAAAGAACCGGCTGTGAGGAAGCTGATTTTATTATCCTAGAGCAATTCCGAGAAATAACGAGAAGGCTTCTTTCTGTAGGGGCGGATACTATCCGCCCGCAGAACGCCAACCAACCTTATTGATAACGGCGGGCGGGTGATACCCGCCCCTACAGGAGTGGCTTCAGCATTTTTGAGAATTGCCCTAAGATAAACGCCGAAGCCCTCATCAATTAATGCTCTTGACTAACGGAGGAATTTCCATGATTTACGCAATCATCGCCGCGGCCCTGGTGGCTGTGGACCAGCTGGTAAAATACCTGGTGATGACCAACATCCCTTTTGGGGAGCACGTCCCCCTCATCCCTTATATTCTGGACCTGACCTATGTGACTAACACCGGAGCGGCCTTCTCCAGCTTCTCGGAGCACACCTGGGCCCTGTCCCTAGTGTCGCTGGTCATGTCGGTCCTGCTGGCCCTGGCCCTGTGGAAGGGGCTGTTTAAGCACCCCTTCGGCAAGCTGGCCCTTACCCTGCTGCTGGCGGGGGCGGTGGGCAACCTGATCGACCGGGTCTTCCGAAAATTCGTGGTAGATATGTTTAATGTGCTGTTCATGAATTTCGCCGTGTTCAATGTGGCGGACATCTGCGTGGTAGTGGGGGGCATCGCCGCCGGGATCTACTATCTGTTCCTGATGGACAAGCTGGAAAAGGGCGGGGAGAAGGCCGATGACAACGCTGACGCTGACCGCTGACCGGGACGGCGAGCGGGCGGACGCCTTTCTGGCCCGGTCGGTCCCGGAGCTGACCCGGTCCGCCGCCCAGAGGCTGCTGGAGCGGGGGGCGGTCCTTCTGGACGGGAGGGCGGTCAAAAAAAATGACCGCCTCTCCCCTGGCGCTGAACTGAGCCTTACCCTCCCCGACCCGGAGCCGGTTGACGTGCGGCCCCAGGACATCCCCCTGGACGTGGTATATGAGGACGGGGACGTAATTGTGGTCAACAAGCCGGTGGGTCTGGTGGTCCACCCCGCCCCGGGGCATCCGGACGGGACGCTGGTCAACGCTCTGTTATATCACTGCGGGACTTCACTATCTGGAATCAACGGCCAGCTGCGCCCCGGCATTGTCCACCGCATCGACCGGGACACCTCCGGCCTGATTATTGCCGCCAAGCATGACGGAGCCCACCTGGCCCTAGCCGCTCAGCTCCAGGACCACTCCCTGGCCCGGACCTATGAGGCGGTGGCGGTGGGGAGCCTCAAGGAGGACAGCGGCACGGTCAGCGCCCCCATCGGGCGGCACCCGGTGGACCGGAAAAGGATGGCTGTCGATCCCAAAAATGGCCGGGAGGCGGTGACCCACTGGTCCGTCCTAGCCCGGTACCCCGGCTACACCCATGTGGAATGCCGCCTGGAGACAGGCCGTACCCACCAAATTCGGGTGCATCTGGCCTCCACGGGGCACCCCCTGCTGGGGGATACGGTATATGGAGCGAAAAAGCCCGTCTCCGGTCTGGCGGGCCAGTGCCTCCACGCCCGGCGGCTGAAATTTGTCCACCCCTCCACGGGAGAACCGGTGGAGCTGGAGTGTCCCCTGCCCCCGTGGTTTCAAGCTGTTTTGGAAAAATTAGCGGCCCACTCCTGAGAGCGGGCCGTGTTCTGTCCTGATTTATCTGCGGACCCACTTGCCGAAGAGGGTCTTTTTGAATTTCAGCATTGCCTCCTGAGCGGGGGCGTAATTTTTGCACTTTTGAAAATATTCCACGCCTTTTTTGATGTCCTGGGGTACCCCCAGGCCCTCGCTGTAGATGGTACCCAGGCCGTAGTTTAAGAGGTCGGTGCTGTAGTCCACCTCCTGGAAGAGCATCAGGGCTCTCTGGGGGTCCTTCTGACAGCCGTGGCCGAAGAGGTAGCAGATGCCAAGCATATCGTTGCCCCAGGTGTTTTTGAGGCCGTGGGCCCGCTCGAAGAGCTGGACCGCCCGGGCGTAGTCCTGAGAAATGCCGTCCTTGCCCTGGAAAAACAGCTCGCCGGCCTTGTTGGCGCAGCCGATCTGTCCCGGGTCCTGGAGGCCCAGCTCATAGCACCGCATAGCCTTCACGCAGTCCTTGGCCACCAGCTTGCCCTCCTGATGGGTCTTGCCGATGTAATACCAGCTGGACAGCTGGCCCTGCTTGGCGGCGGCGGTGTACAGGTCCAGGGCCTCCTGGGCCCGGCCCTCCCGGTTCAGGAGGAAGCCGGCGTACCGCTCCTGCCAGTCGGGGTAGCCTAGCTCAGCGCCCCGGCGGGCGATGGCCTCCGCCTTGGACTTGTCGGCGGCCATGACCCCCTCCTCCCCGTCGTAGTACAGGTTGTACATATTCCGCCCAGCGAAGCCCATGCCCCCCTCAAAGGCCTTTTCGAACCAGGGCAGGCACTTGAGCTCGTTTTCCCGCAGCCACTGGCCGAAAGCCGCCTTGCTGGGGAAGTCCTCGGCGCTCCGGTTCTCAATGCGGACGATGTCCAGCCAGAAATAGGTGTTGCCGATCATGTTCATAGCGAACAGACAGCCCGCCTGGGCCTTTTCATACACCGCGTTCCAGACCTCCCGGAGGCTGGGATAGTGGGCCTTCATAGCCTGCTCCATCTCGGGGGTGAGCATCCCGCACCGCATCGCCCCCAGCACCCCCATGGCGCTGCCGTTGAGGATGCTCTGACGGATCAGCTGCTCAGTGGTGTCGTCGTCAGGCTGGAAGGGGTGGTAGTCCCAGCTGTACTGAGGCCCGGAGGTACAGCGGGACAGGATATAGGCTGCGTCCCCGTCCCCCGCGTTGGCCGCGTCGGCCAGGGGCTGAAGCACGGAGGCGGCCCGCTCCTGGTCATAGGTGTAATAGATGGCCTCAATGGCATTGTCTACCACGTCGCTGAAATACTTGCCCATGATAATCCACTCCTTTTATTTCTTTGTATTTTTCCAAATCTTTGCGATATCCTGGCGGGGGACGCTCGCCGGCAGCGGGTCGGGGGTGTAGCCGCCCCTGGTCTGTCCCTCGGCCTGAGCCAGCCGCTGGTCCCGGCGGCGGCAGAAGTCCCGTTCCATGGCCTGCCACTCCTCCTCGGTCTGGCTGGTGAATGCGGACATACTCTCATACCCGGCAAAGCGGGCCTCCGGGACCCGGAGGCGCAGGCAGGTCACCGCCATTTTCAGCTCCCCGGGGTTCCGCATAGCGGTGAGCTGAACCTGTTTGCGGTCGTCCACAATGTACAGCTCGATCACGCGGGTGGACTGCCGCCGGCCATTGGAGTACCTGACCTTGATCTCATCCCGGGAAAAGACCCCCCGGATGCGGGAGATGGCGCTGGCCTCGTCCCCCAGGACCCACTCCTTCCCGATGGCTACCCGGTCAAACCACTGGCCGTTGGCCTCAATGTCCCTGTCCACCATGGCGAAGAGCTCCCCCACCGGGGGGGCCTCGTCGGGGTAGGGCAGCTGGGAGCGGATGGACCTGGCCAGCCGGCTTTTGGCGGGAAAGAAGGCGTCCCGCAGGTCGGTATAGGTCTCATACAGGAAGCACCCGGCGAAGAGGAGGAACGCGCCCCCGCTGACAATCCAGACGGCCCAGTCGGCGATTTCGTCCTTTTCCTCCCCAAGGCCGACAAAAAAGACCACGCCGCAGGCGCCGGCCAGCAGGAGATAGAAAAGGGACCACACCAGCCGGGCCAGCCGCTTCCGGGTCCGGTCCAGGCAGTAGCCCCCCTGGGGTACCGCGTCCGGGTGGCGCTTTTTTTGCCACCACAGGAACAGCGCCGCCAGCAGGAGACTGAATATGCCGATCAAATACCACGCGGCCACCACAAATACGCCGCAGACCACCCAGTTCCAAGGCCACTTCAGACGGAATCCGCCGTTTCCCCGGTCCATTCCCCGCACACTCCTTTTTTCGGCCATAAGTCCGACTGTTTTCATCCATAGTTTAGCACTACAGGCCCGTCAAATCAATACCTTCTTGCCCCATCAAAAGACAAAAAAGCCGCCCGGCCGGGCGGCAGTTATTGACAAAATACGGCGTGCAGAGTTATGATATCGATGCCAAACCGAAAGGGATGGCCAGAAGGACGCTTGCTGCATATAAGGCGGTCAGTCCACCGTTATTACCCCTGCGCAAAACCCAAATGGGGGGAGGTGGAAGCGGATGTGGAAAAAATGGATCTTCAAAACGGTCTGTTTTCTGGCGGGTATCGCAATACTTATGTACCTGTCAGCCATAAATGCTTGTTGACCGCCCGGCCCCTACCCGAGCGGTCAACGGTTCTCGTTGATCATTAAGGTGGACTGACCGCAAAAGCAGTAAGTGCCCTTCTGTTTTTATTATACCTGCCCGCCCCTGCCTTGTCAAGACAATGAGACAGGGGATCAGGGAAATCAATTTTGCGCCCTACACCCTACGTCCCCCGCAGGACAAAGCCTCCCTTGCGAAAGGGAGGGGGACCGCCGCCGAAGGCGGTGGTGGAGGGATTCCACCGGAGCACCATCGTTCATACGGAATCCCCCCGCCGCTTCGCGGCCCTCCCCCCTTTGGCAAGGGGGGCTCATCGCCTGCGGGCGGGACGGGGGTTATGGCGTATCCGTCCGGCCAGCCAGGTAGTCGATGGAGACGCCGTAAAAATCCGCGATTCTGACAGCTATCGACAGTTTAGGTTCCGCTTCCTCGTATTCGTATTTTTGATAAGCACGGGAAGAAATATTTAGTTCTTTTGCCGCAAAGGTCTGTGAAACGCCCTTCTCTTTGCGAAGCAGAACTAAGCGCTCAGAAAAAACAGACATTTTAACAACAGCTCCTTGACAACGTACTAAGATACGTATATAATGAAAATAGAAACGTACTAAAGTACGCTGCATGGAGGAATCACTATGACAACCTTAATGGATGTCCTGGCGCAATACGCAGAAGAAAATCTGGTCTCCCGCCTTTTGCTGGAGACCGGGCCTCAGTTCTCAGAGGCAGAGGTCCGGGTGGAGGAGCTGACCGCCCAGATAAAGGCGATCAGTCCCGAGGCGGAGGGCCATGTCAGGCGGCTGACCTTTGAGCAGGACACAGTCTCCATCTGCCGGGAACGGGCGTTCCTCCTGTCCGGCATCTCCATCGGCCTGGAGCTGGGGCGGCTTTAGTTGAATTTGTAAATCTTCCGGGCCATGCGGTACAGGCCCACCGACAGCTTCCGGCCCGGAAGGGTGGGCAGGTTGGTGGCAGCGGGGATGGAGAAATAGCGCATTTTGGTATAGAGCCCCTTGTCCACCGTCCGCAGATACTCCCACAGCGCCGTCCGCTTGCCCAGGGATTCCGGACTGCCCTCCATGGTGAGGAAGATGGAGGAGATGGTCATCATGATGGCTAAATAGTTGTACATATATTTCGCCAGCCGCTTGTCCTTCTTCGCCACCTCACGCAGGTCCCAACAGTCGATCATGTGATAATTCACTCGCAGCTGCTGGTCCACCCGGCCCATCATTACGCTCTCGTTCACGCTCTGGTCCGCCCGGCCAATGAAATAGCGGTACAGGTCCACGTCCAGATAGTAAATGTTCCGCACCAGAGGCAGAGGCTCATACACAAAGATATTGTCCACATAGAAGGTGTGCTTGGGCAGCTCCAGCTGGCAGTCCCGCAGAATCTGGGTGCGGTAAATGACGCTGTGCATCAAGAGGTACTGCCCCGGTTTGAAGTGGCCGATGTGCTTCCAGTTGAACACCCGGCCCACAGGGAACACGTTGCGGTAGTTCACCGCCCGCTGGGTGTTGTCCTCCACATGCTCATAGACATAGTTGGCAATCATCAGATCGACGGGCTTGCCGTCCCGGGTGAACTGGCGCAGCTTGTCCAAAACCTGATGGAGCGCATCCACATCCACCCAGTCGTCGGAGTCCACCACCTTGTAGTAGATACCCCGGGCGTTGCGGATGCCCTGGTTGACCCCCTCGCCGTGGCCGCCGTTCTCCTGGTGGATGGCCCGGACGATGTTGGGGTACTGCTCGGCGTACCGGTCGCAGATGGCGGGGGTGTCGTCCTTGGTGGAGCCGTCGTCCACCAGAATGATCTCAATGTCGTCCCCACCCTGAAGGAGCGTGTCCACACAGTGCTCCATATACGCCGCCGAGTTGTAGCAGGGTACGGCAAAGGTAATCAGCTTTTCCATTGGTTTGATTCTCCTATTCTATTGCTTTTGGGTCCGCCCTGTAGGGCAAGGGCTCTGCCCTTGCCTTTTCACAGAGGCAAAATCTATCTTGAGGCAAGGGCAGAGCCCTTGCCCTACACAACGAGAGATTGCAGGCTGTGCTTTTCTGTAGGGCGGGACGACCCGGCCCGCCGTCCACGGAGAATGCGTGCCCTCGGGGGACGGCGCGCCGGGGTCGTCGCGCCCTACACATGTCCTCAATTACAGCCCCTCCGCCAATTCCAGAGCCCGTGCGGCGATGGCGTCCATGTTGTAGTATTTGTACTCCGCCAGCCGGCCCAGCAGGTAAAGGCTGGGTCTTTTGTCCGCTTCCGCCTTGTATTTGGCGTAGAGGGCGTTGTTTTCCGGGTTGATAATGGCGTAGTAGGGGGTCTCCCCCTCCGCCCCGGTGTAGGCCCGGGAGTACTCCTTCACGATGGTGGTCACCCCGGGCAGGTCCTGGCCGGTGAGGTGCTTGAACTCGGTGATCCGGGTGTAGTCCCGGTCCACCGTGTAGTTAACGGTGCCGTGGGTCTGGTAGAAGCCGCCGCCCCGGAGGGGGTGGTCCGGATCGGGATAGGGCATACCGGGGGCACTGTAGTCCCGGTCCTGCCAGGTCTCAAAGCGGAAGTCCAGGGTCCGATAGGGCAGAGGGCCGAACTTAAAATCGAAGAGCTCGTCCACCTGGCCGGTGTAGATGATGGGTCCTTCCGCCTCTTTCAAAATGGGCCGGGCGTCCACCCCCAGCCGGACCTCGATATTGGGGTGGTCCAGCATTTTTTCGAACATCCTGGTGTAGCCCTCTAAGGGCATCCCCTGGTAGGTATCCTGAAAATAGCGGTCGTCCCGGGAGAGGAACACAGGCACCCGGGCGGTGGTGTTGGGGTCGATCTCCTCCGGCTTCTGTCCCCACTGCTTCATGGTGTAGTGAACAAAGACGTGCTCATAGACGTAATCCGCCAGAGCGGCGATTTCTGGGTCCGGGTTCTGCCGGAGCTCCAGGATGGTGACCTTCTTCTCCGCTCCATAGGCGGCGATGAGCTTGTCCCCCAGTTTTTTGCCCTCTTCCTTGCCGAAGGCCTCCTCCAGAGAGGTGAGGTTGAAGGGGACGGGGTATTGCAGCCGCCAGCCGGGCTTTCCGCCGCCAGCCGGGTCGGGGATGTTGGCGACAACACGGTGCTGATAGTCCCTCCACTCCGTAAACCGGGACAGGAAGTCAAACACCTTTTTATCGTTGGTATGGAAGATGTGGGGGCCGTATTTGTGGATGAGCACCCCGTGGCCGTCCAGACAGTCGTAGGCGTTGCCGCCGATGTGGTCCCGGCGCTCCAGCACCAGCACGCTTTTTCCCTTTTCCGCCAAAGCCCGGGCGGCCACCGCGCCGGCGTAGCCCGCGCCCGCCACCCAGACATCGTAATGCTTCTCCAAAATTCAGACATCCTTTCCCGTGGAAAATGTTCCGTTCTATCCGTATAGTATAGCACAATTTTCCAAGAAAACAAATTAAACTTTCATGAACCTTTTCCTAAGATCCTCTGAAATAAAGGCGGACCGGCGTCCCGAGGACGCCGGTCCAAAGCTGTGGACGGTCCGATTTAATAGCGGTTTCGCTGCTGACGCTGGACGGTGAAGATATTTTGGGTGATTTTGGTCTCGTCCTCCTCGGTCAGCTCCAGGAAGCGGCAGCCGTATTCCACCTTGTCCTTGCCCTTGTGAATGATGCGCATGACCTCGCTGTAGATAACCGATTCCGGCCGGTCGGCCAGCAGCTTGACCTTCAGCAGGAATTTGTCCCCCTCGTGGTACGGGGTCTCCGAGGTGATGCAGGCCCCGCCCACGCTGATATTCAGCAGCTTGCAGGGCCGCTCCCCCATGCTCAGGCCGCTGAACATGGTGGCGGTGGCGTCCAGGTTGGTCTCAAGGCGGAAGAAAGCCCGGTCGTTGCCCACCCGGCGGACGACCAGCTCCTCCACCTTCCAGATATTCTGGGGCATGGGGGAGATGACCCCCTCCATATAGACGGCCTTTCGATTGCGGTCGTTGTATCCGCGGATGCAGGCGGGAAGGGGCTCGCTGTCCGGGGGAAGGGCGGACTCTGAGTACAGATACAGCTCTGCCCCGTTTTCCCGCAGGTGCCGCAGCTGAGCCACAAACAGCAGCCGTCCGTCGGGGGCGGTCACCTCCACCCGCATTCCGGAATAAATTTGAAGCTCCTTTTCCTCTTCATGCTCCTCCTGGGGCGGCTGTTCCTTTTGCCGCCTGCCAAATAGATCAAACAGCTTCATCATTCATGACCCCCATTCAAGCTTATTTTTCCCAGAGCTGTCTCAT
Organism: Firmicutes bacterium ASF500; assembly: GCA_000492175.2. Lineage (NCBI taxonomy): Bacteria > Bacillati > Bacillota > Firmicutes bacterium ASF500. The sequence continues at coordinate 2,203,306 of CP097573.1, forward strand.
CTGCTCGTCGGCCCAGACCACCTGGTTCCGGCCGCGCCGCTTCGCGTCATACAGCATGGTGTCCGCGATTTTTAAGTAGACGGAGCAGGGGTTCTCCGCCGTGGGGACGACGGTGACGCCCCCGACGCTGATGGTGACCCACTCAGAGGCCAGCGGGCTGTGGGGGATATGCAGGTCCTCCACGGCCTGCCGGATTTTTTGCAGATGGGCAAAGATTTTTTCCGACTGGTCCCCCAGCACGATGGCTACGAACTCCTCCCCGCCGTAGCGGGCTACAAAGTCGGTGCTGCGGTTCAGGCGGGCGGCGGCGGTTTTCGCCACCGCCGCGATCACCTTGTCTCCGGCGGGATGTCCAAAGGTGTCGTTGTACATCTTAAAATTGTCGATGTCGAAGATACAGACGGAAAAGGGGGTCTGGAGCCGGGTGGCCTCCTGCCACTTGACCTCGCTGTACCGGTCGTACCGCCGCCGGTTGGCGATCCCCGTCAGCTGGTCGGTCATGGACTGATGCTCCACCTGCCTGCGGTAGTTGTACAGCTTGACGTGGGTGTTGACCCTGGCCTTGACGATCATAGAGTTAAAGGGTTTTGTGATATAGTCCACCGCCCCCAGAATCAGGCCGTACTGCTCGTGCTCCACGTCGGACAGGCTGGTGATCAGAATGACCGGGACGCTCTGGGTGACGATCTCCTCCTGCAATTTTTTCAGCAGGGTGAAGCCGTCCATCCCCGGCATCACCACGTCCAGGAGAATCAGGGAATAGTTCTCATTGCTGGCCCGACGCAGTCCCTCCTCCGCGGTACACGCGGTGGTCACGCTGTATTCGTCCTCCAGGATAGACTTTAGCTGGGCCGTCTGTACTACGCTGTCGTCCACAATTAAAATTTTTTCCATGATGACACTCCCCCAAATATTTGCCGCGGGCTCTTGCAGTTGACGATAAGAATTTTAATAAATAAATGTTCACTTACCCGAAGAAAACACACACCACCCCCTGGTGTATGTTACTCCCCTCCGCTCTTTTTGGGCTTCTCCGGCTTCAAATAGCCGCTCAGACCGGTGGAGAGCAGCTGGAATACGGTGTCCTCAGTCTCCTCATTGTTGGGGAGGGTGCCCTCCACCACATACTTGGCGTACATCACGGTGGAGGTAAGAACGTGGTGCCACAACAGGTCCTGGTTAATCCTCTCCAACGCGGGAAACGTCTTCATAAAGAGCTGGACCATTCTGGCGAATGTTTTAAAATAAGTAAAATCCCGGGTCTTGTCATACTTTGGGAAAAAGGCGCTGTCGCGGAAGCGGTGATAAAAGACGGTCTCATCCGGGTGCGCCGTCCAGAACCGGAAATAGGGCAGCCACAGGCCTTTTACCGCGCCCATAGGGTCGGTGAGCATGGTAAAAGGGTTGAGCTTCAAATGGTCGAAGATAGCCGCCGCCTGCTTGTCCACGTAGGTGAAGCACTCCTCGATCATCTGGTCCTTACTCTCGAAATGGCGGTACAGCGCCCCGGGGGAAATCCCCGCCAGCTCGCTGACGTTCTGGATGCGCACACCCTCAAGGCCGTATTGGCGTACAGCCTTGATTGCCGCCATAATGATCCTCGTTTTGGTGTCGTCCAGGATAACCACTTCCCTCCAGGCGCCGCCTCCGGTGTCGTTCCGGACACACATTATACACTACTCCATTTCTCTTGACAATACTTTTTTCTATAGTTTGGAGTGTGATATAATATCCTTTAAAAGCGTAAAGAAAGGAGCAGAGTATGGAGCTTGAAAACAGGACCCTGGAGGACGCCCGGCGTCTCTTTGACTTCCTATCGGAGGGGGATGAGGGGCCGGAGACAGTAGATATCGTGCTGGCTATGGGCGGTCAGGATTTGGAGGTGGCGGACACGGCGGCGGCGGCTTTTTTTGACAAAAAAGCCCAGCTTCTCATTTGCAGCGGAGGCTTCGGCAAGGACACCTCCGCCCTCTTCCGGGAGGAGGAGGCGGTGCTGTATGGCCGGCGGTGTCTGGAGCTGGGGGTGCCGGAGGACCGGCTCGTTCTGGAGCGGTCGGCTGCGAACTCCGGGGAAAACTTTCGCTTCACCCGGGAGCTGCTGGCCCGGCGGGGCGTGTTCCCCAGGACCGGCGTGGTGGCCTGCAAGCCCTATATGGCCCGGCGGGCCTGGGCCACGGGGGCGAAGCAGTGGCCCGAGGTGAGCTGGAGCGTGGCCCGGCCCCGGTGCGGGCTTTTGGAGTATGTGGACCGGGGTCGGGACATGAGGACCGTCCTGGAGCTGATGGTGGGCGACCTCCAGCGCCTGCGGGTCTACGGCGGGCGCTTCCAGGCCCCGGTGGAGGTCCCGGAGAACATCTGGGCCGCCTATGAACGGCTGGCGGCGGAGGGCTTTGACCGGTATGTCATCAGGGAAATCTGAACTTTCTTCCGCGGGTTGGTGAAAATCGTCCGCATTTTGGATTCTGCGCCCATAATCGTCAGCTTGGGATTGCACATTGCACAAATCTATGATACAATTCCACTGTAAAGCACCCTGGTTGTACAATTTTTTATGGATATGCTTTAAGGAGGAACCGTTTATGAACAGATTTGGAATCCAAGTGGAGCTGAAGAATGTCCCCTCTCTGGACCCGGAGTTTATCCCCCTGATGCGCTTTAACCACGCCTTTTTGGAGGGCGCCAAAAAGCCTGTGGGCATCGCCGTGGAGCGGGCCGGCGGTCAGATGGCCGTCCGACACACCTTCATTCACGGCACCCCCGAAATGGCCGAGGCGGACCTGTATTATGTGGAGCGGCTGATCAAGACCATGCTCTGGATGTATGGCGGCTACTGCGTCCAGATCACCGACCGGGACCTGTGCGAACGGCTGAACCAGCTCTATGGGCCGGAGGGTCCCCAGTGGTTCGATGCGGATTTCATGCACAATGTGTTTGAGGCTCCTTTTATGATCGTCTATGTGGACGAGATCCCCGAGGAGAAGAACAGCCCCAAGGCCATCGGCGGCCACCTGGACGGCTGCCGCATCGGCTTCGACGCCGGCGGCTCCGACCGGAAGGTGTCCGCCGTGGTGGATGGGGAAACCGTCTTCTCCGAAGAGGTGGTCTGGTTCCCCAAAATCAACGCCGACCCGGATTACCACTATGAGGGCATCGTGGCCGCGCTGAAATCGGCCGCAGAGCATATGCCCCGGGTGGACGCGGTAGGGGTCAGCTCTGCCGGCGTGTTTATCAACGACCGGACCATGCGGGCCTCCCTCTTTCTCCAGGTCCCCCCCGACCTCTATGACGCCAAGGTGAAGGATATCTACATCCGCGCCATCCGGGACACCTTTGGCGGCGTGCCCTACGCCGTCATCAACGACGGCGACGTGTCCGCCCTGGCGGGGGCCATGAGCCTGGAGGACAACAACGTGCTGGGCATCGCCATGGGCACCAGCGAGGCGGTGGGCTATGTGGACGAAGAGGGCCGCATCACCGGCTGGCTCAACGAACTGGCCTTCGTCCCCGTGGACGCCAACCCCGACGCTATGCGGGACGAGTGGAGCGGCGACATCGGCTGCGGCGTGAAATACTTCTCCCAGGACGGCGTCATCAAGCTGGCTCCCCGTGCGGGCATCGAGCTGGACGAGAGCCTCAGTCCCGCCGAGAAGCTGAAGGTGGTCCAGAAGCTGATGGCGGAGGACGACCCCCGGGCCGCTAAGGTCTATGAGTCCATCGGCATCTACCTGGGCCACACCCTGGCCTACTACCACGAGCTCTACGGCTGCCGCCATGTCCTCCTTCTGGGCCGGGTCATGAGCGGCAAGGGCGGCGACCTGATTCTGGACACCGCCAAGAAGGTGCTGGCCGAGGAGTACCCCGAGGCGGCGAAGATGGTCCCCGAGCTGCCCGACGAGAAGTTCCGCCGTGTGGGCCAGTCCATGGCCGCGGCCAGCCTGCCGGAGATCGTGTAGGGGAACGCCACCGCGGGCCCTGTAGGGCGGGACGACTCGGCCCGCCGTCCCCGGAGAGCGGTATGCCCTCGGGAGACGGCGCGCCGGGGTCGTCGCGCCCTACACAAAAGGAGCCTGACCGCCTGCGGCGGGGAGGCATAAATATCAAAACAAGAAAAGAGGTCAACTATGGACCGTCAAGCGTTACAGAATGCCCAGTCCTGGGTGAAGAGCGAGCTGGAGCGCTCCGCTCAGTTCTGGCTGGACCACGGCATGGACAAGGAACACGGCGGGGTGTACACCTGCCTGGACCGGAAGGGCGAAATTTACTCCACCGACAAGAGCGTGTGGATGCAGGGCCGGTGCGGCTGGATCTACGCCTTCCTGTGCCACCACTACGGAGTGCGCCAGGAGTGGCTGGACGCCTCCAAGAGCTGTCTGGACTTTATGGAACAGTACTGCTTCAACCACGCGGCGGGGGACCGGATGTACTTTACCGTCACAGAGGACGGCAAGCCCCTGCGCCAGCGGCGGTACTACTTCTCCGAGGCCTTCTGCGCCATCGCCAACGCGGAGTACTACGGCGTCACCGGGGACAAGGCCCGGCTGGAGCGGGCCCGCCAGTGCTACGACCTGTACTGGGACCTGAGCCAGGGCAAGCCCGACCCGGTGGGCATGGGCCCCAAGACCATCCCCGAGACCCGGTCTGGCCGGGCTTTCGGCGCGCCCATGATTATCCTCAACGTCACCGGCGTGATGCTGCGCACCGACCCAGAGCGGAAGACCCTCTATGAGGAGCGGGCCCAGCAGTGCGTGGACGACATCTTCAAGTACCACGTCAAGCCCGAGCTGAAATGCACCCTGGAGAACGTGGACGTGGACGGTACCCCCCGGCTGTACTACACCGAGGGCCGCACCGTCAACCCCGGTCACGACGTCGAGGGCGTCTGGTTCCTGCTGGAGCATGCCCAGCGCACCGGGGACAAGGAGTTGGTGGCCAAGGCGGCTCAGATGTTTGACTGGGCCATTGAGGCCGGATGGGATGACGAATACGGCGGACTGCTCTACTTCACCGACTGCCTGGGCAAGCCCCCCGAGGCCTACGAGCACGACATGAAGCTGTGGTGGCCCCACAACGAGATTCTGATTGCCTCCATGATGCTCTACCGGGACACCGGCGAGGAAAAGTATCTGGACTGGTTCTATAAGACCCTGGACTACTGCAAGGAGCACTTCGCCGACCCCGAGTTCGGCGAGTGGTACGGCTACCTCCGCCGGGACGGCCTGCCCACACAGCCCAGCACCAAGGGCAGTACCTTCAAGGGCCCCTTCCATATGCCCCGGAGCATGATTCTGGTGGATAAGATGATCGGCGAGATTCTGGACCGGGCCTGACGGCCCTCTGATTGGAGGCGCACCGTGGAGAAAAATATTCTGGCCCAGATGCTCCAGGAGTATGAGAGCTTCACCCGCTCCGAGCGGAAGATCGCCGACTATGTGCTGGAGCACCAGAAGGAGACCCAGTATATCAGCATCACCGATCTGAGCAACCAGTGCGAGGTGGCTGTGTCCACGGTGTCGCTGTTCTGCCGGAAGCTGAAGTTGGCCGGGTTCAACGACTTTAAGCTGGAGCTGGCCCGGGCGGCCTCCCCCGCCGGCGGGGCGGGAATCGGGTCGGGGGGCCGGGGGGCCTCCACCCCCACCGCCGTGAAGGACAAGGTCCTCCGGGAGGCCCAGGACGCCCTGACCAATGCCTACCATATGCTGGCCGAGCGGGAGGTGGCCCGGGCGGCCGACCTGCTGCGGGACGCGGGCCAGGTGATCTGCCTGGGCCAGGGAAACCATTCGGTGGTTGCCCTGGCGGCCTGGGCGCAGTTCTCCACAACCTCCTCCAAGTTCAAGACCATTCAGGACTCCCATATGCAGATGGTGACCCTGTCCACCCTGTCCAAGACGGATGTGGTCCTCTACTTCTCCTACTCCGGGGCCACCCATGAGGTGCTGTCGGCGGCGGAGGTGATCCGGAACCGGGGGGCCAGGCTGATTCTGGTGACCCGGTATCTCAACTCCCCGGCCAGCGCCTACGCCGACGTGGTCCTGCTGTGCGGGCCCAACGAGCTGCCCTTTCAGTTCGGCTCCTCCGCCGCGCTGGTCGCCCAGCTCTATGTGGTGGAGGTCCTCCTCAGCGAGTTCGTCCGCCGGGACCCGGAGCGGGCGGAGGCCAACCGCCAGTCGGTGGGCAAGGCGCTGACCCAGAAGTGCGTATAAGCCCGGGGCCGACGGCCTCTTGATAGAAAGGAAGCGCGATTTTGGGCGGATTTTTTAACCCGGAAAAGGGAATATGGGCCTGGCTCAGCACCATGGTGGATGTGTGCGGGCTGTCCATTGTGTGGATTTTTCTGTGCCTGCCGGTGGTGACCATCGGCCCGGCCACGGCGGCGCTGTATTACACTGTGGTCAAGTGCGTCCGGGGCCGGGAGAGCGGGGCCTTTGGATACTATTTCCGCTCCTTCCTGAGCGGCTTCAAGACCGGACTCCTGGCGACCCTGGCCGTCCTTCCGGCGGCTCTGCTGCTGTGGATGGGGCACGACGTGGTGCGCTGGTACGGAACAAACCTGGGCGGAGCGGCCTATATCCTCTACGTGGCCTACTACTTCGCCCTGATTGTCCCCGGAGGGGTGCTGTGCTGGCTGTTCCCCCTCCTGGGCCGGTTTGAATACAGCCTGAAGGACCTGTTCCGCACTGCCCTCCAGCTTTCCATCGCCCACCTGCCCAGCACGGTGGTGGTGGTGCTCCTCACCGCCCAGACAGCCGTGTTCTGCCTCGAGCGCTGGTGGCCGGTGCTGTTTATGCCCTCGGTGGCCATGCTGCTGGTTTCCCTGTTCACCGAGCGGATTTTTGCGAAATACTCCCCGGAGCTGTCCCCCGAGGAGGAGTAAAAAAAAGTCTGCCCCACGGGCAGACTTTTTTAGTCCAGTCAAACGCCGCCGCCCACAATGAACAGCGCGCCCTTCAGCTCCTTGAACACCGACGGATTCCCCGGTGTAAACGCAATGGTGTCCGTATCCCGATAGAGCTCCCGCCCGGTGATCTGGAACATGGACATAAGATACAGCTTCTCGTGGAGCTCCGGCCAGGGGGATTTGGCGTCCAGGAACCACAGCTCCAGAAAGCCGAACTGTCTCAGGCCCCAGGTGCCCACCATAGGGACCTCCCCCTTCTGGCCGCTGCGGATGCTGATCCACAGGGGGACGGGGAAGTACTCCGGGTCCTCCCAGTTTTTCTCCAGAATGGCGGCGTGGTAGAGATAGACCCTCCGGCTGATGAGCAGCTCGGCGCTGGTGAGAAAGAGGCCCGCGGCCCTGTCCAGTCCGACCAGCGCCCCGGCCAGCCGGGTGAACAGGCGGCAGACCCGGCGCTTTTCCGCCAGCGAGGTCCCGCCTCCCTTCTGGGCCAGCACCAGGAAGGCCCTGTGGGACAGAAGCTCCTCCCGTTCCTGGGGGGAGAACAGCCCCTCCTGGAGGGAGGAGAGGTCGTAGACCTCCGCCGGGTGAGGCATAGCCAGATAGCTGCAAAAGAACTCCACACCCTCCAGCCGGATTGTCATGGCGGGGGCGTTGGGGGCGCTGTTGTCCGTGGAGACCAGGGCCTGAGCGCCGAACCGCTCCTCCACCGCCTTAGTCACGGCGGCCCACCCTACGTCTTCCCCCAGCAGGATTACGGCGGCGGTGTCGGGCTCCGGAGCGGAGCCGGGTCCTGCGGGGGGCTTCGGGGCTGGGGCCGGCTCTTTTTTGCCCTTGAAGCGATCAAAAAACCCCATCAAAATCCCTCCAGACGCCGGTCAGGGCAGCAGCCCCGGGACCAGCTCCGCCAGGAGCGCGGCCAGCTGGGCGTGGCCCTTTTTGGTCAGGTGCATCCCGTCCACGGAGTTGAATTCGCAGCTCTTGGCGTCCATGTAGTGGGCCCCCACCAATTTGGCGGTCTTTTGATAGTACTGGGGCAGCTCCCGGGATTTTTCCAGACAGCCCTTTCCCATGGGCACGCCGCACTCGTTGGACTCCATCTCCGGGCGGATGGGGGGCGGGCAGACGATGAGGATGTTGGGGGCGTGGTCCCCCCAGCAGTCCACGCTCTGGGCCTTGCGGACCAGCCGCTCCATGCCGATGCCGATGCAGGCGGCGTTGGCCCCCAGCCGCTCCTTGGTGTCGTTGGTGCCCAGCATGATCACCAGCAGGTCAATCACCTCGTGGCTTTTCAGCAGGGAGTAAATCACCGTCAGGGCGTCCATGGTCTCGTGGAGGGGGTCGGGGAAGACGGTGGTCCGACCGGACAGGCCCTCCTCCGTCACCAGAAAGTCCGGGCCCAGGGCCTTTTGCAGCAGACAGGTCCAACGCTCGTCCTCGTTGAAGCGGATGCCGCCGTCAGCGCAGTCGGCAGGGTCGGCGCAGTAGCCGTGCGTGTTGGAATCGCCCAGGCAGAGAATGTGTTTTTTCATAAGCTGTCATCCTTTCTGAACGGAACGCATATAGTTCGGATATCATAAGGCTAGCAGTTTTTTTCTGTTTGTCAAGGGAGAGCGAACAATTTTTTATTTCCATGATGCAGGTTGCACAAAAATCGAAATTATTTTTGTAATTTCCCATGAATTACGGTTTTTTACAAAAATTTTTTCGATTTTGATTGACAGAGCGGAAAGATACTTGTATAATTTACACATTGACCCCAGCCTTGCGTCTAAATTTTTTGTGAAATTAAAGGAGGAACCGCAATGAAGATGAAAAAACTGATCGCGGCCGCGCTGGCCATGTCCATGACCCTGGCCTTAGCTGCCTGTGGAGGCGGCGGAACCGCCTCCAGCAATCCTTCCTCTGGCAGCCAGCCCGCTGGCAGCACCCCCGCCGCCAGCAGCCAGCCCGCCGCCAGCAACCCCGCCCCCTCCGGCGCGTCGGAGATCACCCTGTGGACCTACCCCATCGGCAACTGGAAGGATGAGAACGAGGTCAAGAAGCTGACCGACGCCTTCACCGCCGAGACCGGCGTGGCCGTCAAGGTGGAGTATCTGGACTACACCGCCGGCGACGACCGCGTGAACACCGCCATCACCGCCAAGGGTACCCCCGACCTGATTATGGAGGGTCCCGAGCGCCTGGTCGCCAACTGGGGCGCCAACGGCCACATGGTGGACCTGAAGGACATGTTTGACGAGACCGACCTGGCCGAGATCAACGGCGTCAACGAGGGCGTCATGAAGGCCTGCACCCACACCAACGGCGCTGTGTATGAGTATCCTCTGGTTATGACCGCTCACTGCATGGCCATCAACAAGAACGCCTTTGAGGAGGCCGGCGCTCTCCAGTATGTGGATCTGGAGAACCACACCTGGACCACCGAGAACTTCATCAAGGCAGTTGAGGCTCTGTCCGGCAAGTTCGACGGCACCGTGGGCGCTGTCTTCTGCGCTGGCCAGGGCGGCGACCAGGGCACCCGCGCCCTCGTCAACAACCTCTACGGCGGCACCTTCACCAACGCCGAGCACACCAAGTACCTGTGGAACGACCCCAACAACGTCAAGGCTCTGGAGCAGCTGAAGGGCATGAAGGGCATCGCCTTTGACCCCTCTCTGGATGGCGGCAAGGAGATCACCGCTTTCTATCAGGGCATCCTGAAGATGGCATTCTGCTGGAACATCGCCCAGCAGCTGGACCCCAACGGCGCTGGCACCGGCGCTGAGAAGACCATCACCGGCGACGACATCGTGTTCATGAGCTTCCCCTCTGAGAACGGCGAGTCTCAGCTGTGCGGCGGCATCTGGGGCTTCGGCATTTTCGACAACGGCGACCAGGCCCGCATCGACGCCTCCAAGCAGTTCATCAAGTTCATGTGCGACTCCGCCCACACTGTGGATGCCGTGAAGACCGCCAACTACTTCGCCGTCCGCACTGCCGCCGAGGGCACCGACCTGTCCAGCATCTGGGCCGACAACCCCATCATGGCCGAGTACACCAAGCTGATGCCTTACCTGGGCGACTACTACCAGGTCACCACCGGCTGGGCCGCCGCTCGTACCGAGTGGTGGAACATGCTCCAGGAGGTCGGCACCGGCGCTGACGTTGCCACCGTGCTGGAGGCCCACGAGGCCGCCGCCAACTCAGCCGCGGGCTGATTTCGGAACCTAACATAATAAGGGCTTCGCGCGCCCCCTCTCCGCTTCCGCGCGGGGAGGGGGCGCGTCTAGTTTTCCAGTAATTGAGAGATTTGAGAGAAAGGGGTGTCTACCTTGGCAAAATCGTCGGCGCCTATGAGCCGGGCGCTCCAGCGGCGGGAGGACGTGGCGGGCTACCTGTTCATGCTTCCCAGCCTGATCTTCTTTGTGGGGTTCGTCATCATCCCCATGTTCATCTGTATCTTCACCAGCCTGACGGCCAGCAACATGAACGACACCACCATGTTCGGCCAGTTTGTGGGACTGAAAAACTTCGCCAAGCTCTTTGAGGACAAGGTGTTCCAGAAGGGGCTTGTGAACACCTTCATCATCGTGATTGTCAGCGTGCCCACCGTCTGTGCCTTCTCCCTGTGGGTGGGCTCCGCTATCTATAAGCTGAACAACGTCGCCCTGTCCGCTTTCCGGTGCATCTTCTATCTGCCCGTGGTCACCGGCTCCGTGGCGGTCACCGTGGTGTGGCGCTGGATGTATGACAACTACACCGGTATCCTGAACACGGCCCTGAAGGGCGCGGGGCTGATCGAGCAGAATATCAACTGGCTGGGCGACCCCAAGACGGCCCTGGGCTGTATCATTGTGATCCTGTTCACCACCTCCGTGGGCCAGCCCATCGTGCTCTACGTCTCTGCCCTGGGCAACGTGGACACCACCCTTGTCGAGGCCGCCGAGGTAGACGGCGCCACCGATATGCAGGTTTTCTGGCAGGTGAAGTGGCCCCAGATGATGCCTACCACTCTGTACATCCTGGTCATAACCACCATCAACTCCTTCCAGTGCTTCGCCCTGATCCAGCTGCTGACCCAGGGCGGACCCAGCCACGCCACCGATACGGTGATGTACTACATCTACTACACCGCCTTCAAGCTCACCGAGCAGGCCGGCCACTTCGGCTACGCCAACGCCATGGGCGTGGTACTGGCCATCTTCATTGGAATCATGTCCGCCATCCAGTTCCGTCTGGCGAAAGAAAAGTAAGGGGGGAGAAACATGCTGACAGCAAACGAAGCCGCGCGCAAAAAAGCGTACAAAGTTATTTCCGTTATTGTGCTGGTCATTCTGGCATTCCTGTTCCTCTTCCCGCTGTACTGGATTCTCACCGGCGCGTTCAAGCCCGCCGTGGATATCTACAACCCCAAGCCGGTGTGGTGGCCCACGGAGTGGGTCAAGACCAACTTCGACGACCTGTTCAACAAGCGCACCGCCCCCCTGTGGGAACTGGCGGTACCCTTCAGCCAGTTCTTTACCGACGACCACAAGCCGCTGATCTGGTCCACGGGTCCGGTGTTCCCCGCCGCCTTCCGCTGGCTGATTAACACCGTGTTCATGTCGGTGGCGGCGATGCTCCTCACCTGCCTCACCGCCGCGATGGCCGGCTACGCCCTGGCAAAGAAGCGCTTCCGCGGCCGGGCGATCGTCTTCTCCCTCATCGTGTGCGCGATGGCTTTGCCCAAGCAGGTCATTCTCATCCCGCTGCTGAAGGAGATGGCCGGCCTGTATATGTATGACACCCTCTGGGCGGTCATCCTGCCCACGGTGGGCTGGCCCTTCGGCGTGTTCCTGATGAAGCAGTTCTCCGAGAGCATCCCGGGAGAGATCCTGGAGGCCGCCCGGGTGGACGGCTCCAGCGAGTTCCGGACCTTCTCCACCATCGTGATTCCCATGGTCAAGCCGGGCATCGGCGCGCTGGCTATCTTCACCTTCATCAACGCCTGGAACGACTACTTTATGCAGCTGGTCATGCTGCCCAGCGGAAGCAACAATACCATCTCCTTGGGTATCGCCACCCTGCAAAACGACACCACCGTCAATATGGGTCTGCTGATGGCGGGCGCCGCGCTGGCCGCTGTGCCCATTATCATCGTATTCCTGATCTTCCAGAAGTACTTCACCCAGGGCATTACCATGGGCGCGGTCAAGGGATAAAAACCTGTCCGCTGACGGACGGGAAAAGGAGTAAGAAGCATGAAAGATTTTTCCAAATACCAGGGGATTATCCCCGCGTTTTACGCCTGCTATGACAAGGACGGCAAGGTGGACGGCCAGGCCGTCCGGGCCTTGGCGAGGTATCTGCTGGACAAGGGAGTCAAGGGCCTGTATGTGGGCGGCTCCTCCGGCGAGTGCATCTATCAGAGCGTGGCCGAGCGGAAGGAGACCCTGGAGCAGGTCATGGCCGAGGTGGGCGGCAAGCTGACTGTCATCGCCCACGTGGCCTGCAACAACACCGCCGACAGCCGGGAACTGGCCGCCCACGCCGAGAGCCTGGGCGTGGACGCCATCGCCTCCATCCCCCCCATCTACTTCCACCTGCCCCCCAAGGGCATTGCCAAGTACTGGAACGACATCTCCGCCGCCGCCCCCAACACCGACTTCATCATCTACAACATCCCCCAGCTGGCCGGGGTGGCCCTGTCTGTCCCCCTGCTCCAGGAGATGCTGAAAAATCCCAGGGTGATCGGGGTCAAGAACTCCTCCATGCCCGTTCAGGACATCCAGATGTGGCGTGACGAGGGGGCCGTGGTCTTTAACGGTCCTGACGAGCAGCTTCTCTCCGGCCTGGCCGCCGGGGCCATTGGCGGCATCGGCGGCACCTACGCCGCCATGCCTGAGCTGTATCTGGAGATCCTCCGCTGCTTCCAGACCGGCGAGCTGGAGAAGGGCCGGGAGGTCCAGAATGAGTGCTGCCGCATCATTTACAAGATGTGCTCCGCTCGGGGCAACATGTACGCCGTCATCAAGGAGATCATCCGTCTCCAGGGCGGGCCGGACATTGGAAGCGTCCGCGCGCCCCTGCTGGAGCTGGCCGACAGCGACCAGCCCGTAATCGTCGAGGCCCACGAGATGATTAAGGCCGCTCTGTCCAAATACTGCGGCTGAATCAAAGCTGAAAACCCCCGCTGGAACCAACCGGTTCCAGCGGGGGTTTTACCGTTTTGACTAGCCGCTCTCCTTCTCCACCAGCTGCCAGGGGACGACCTCCGACTGGTGGGCCTCCCCCCGGAGCAGACGGAGCATCAGGCTGGCGGACAGCTCCCCTAAATTCTGGAGACCGTGGGACAGAGAGGTGATACGCACCGGGGACAGCTCGCTATAAGGGCTGTTGTCGAAGCTGACCACCGCCATTTCCTCCGGGATACGGGTCCCTCGCTTTTTCAGCTGGGAGACAACGCGGATGGCTACCTCGTCGTTGTAGCACACAATGGCCGAACAGTCTCGGAACCCCTCCAGCGCGGAGTCCACAAAGGCCTCCGACCGGAAGGACTTCCGGCCCTCTGTGTTGTACCACAGGACCTGCTCGTCCTCAAAGGGCAGGCCCAGGTCCCGGATGGCCTCCATGTAGCCAGAGTAGCGCAGTGTCCCCTGCATATCGTCGTTTTTGAAGATACCGGCGATGTGCTGGTGTCCCTTTTGGGCCAAATACTCCACCAGCATCCGCCCGCCGCCGTAGTTGTCCGCCAGGACGGAGGGGATGGCGGACAGCTCCGGATAACAGCCGTTGATGAACACCAGCCGGACCCCCCGGTCCAGCAGCTTCCGGTACAGGTCCAGGTTGGGACAGGGCAGGGCGGTCTTGCTCCCCTCCACCAGAACGCCGTCCAGGGGCTTCATGGTGAGGAGGGTCTGGAGAATCTTCCGCTCGGTGGAGATCTGGTTCTGGGTTGCGAAGAGGAGAGGGGCGCTGCTGTTGGCGGTGAGGACGGACTCCATGCCCTGGAGGATGTTGGGGAAGATATAGTCGTTGATGTAGGTGGTCACCACTGCCACGGTGCAGTTGAGGGGGGCGGTCTCCTCCGTCCGCTCCCGCAGATGGGAGCCGCTGCCCTGACGGCGGGTAATCAGCCCCTCCTCCTCCAGCACGGACAGGGCCCGGCGGATGGTCTGGCGGCTGATTTGAAAGCGCTGGCACAGCAGCTGCTCGGTGGGAAGCAGCTGCTTGCTGCTGTACTGGCCGTTTTCAATCTCCGAGCGGAGGGAATCGGCAATGAATTGGTATTTCGGGGCCATAGGCTGCGCCTCCTTGAGGAACAAGTCATTTTTTCAGACATTATAGCACAACAGGGAAATTTGTACAACAACAAATTGATTCCCCGGCACGGCTTATGCAGTTTGACGGGAAGCTTTGGCCCAGAGGGGCGGAAAAATGGCAAAACAACCTGAAAGAAATATTATGATAATGGTCCGCAAATAGGGAAAAATCATCACCTTTTAAAGAAAAGGCAATAATTTGTTCCTCGCTAAAATGAAATGTACCATAAATTTGTATTGTCTAAATCCCAGAAATGCAAATAATTAGGTACAAATTATTGACGAAAAGAAATACAACTGCTATACTGAACTCAGCTTCACACCCCAGTACAAAATTTCAGAAAGCGAGGAAATGAAATGAAAAAGGTACTTAGTCTTGCTCTGGCCGCGGCCATGTCTCTGAGTCTGGTCGCCTGCGGCGGAGGCGGAGCCGCCTCCAGTAAGCCCGCTGGCAGCACCCCCGCAGGCAGCACGCCCGCCGGGAGCACCCCCGCCGCCAGCAGCCAGCCCGCCGCCAGCACTCCCGCCGCCAGCGGCGAGCCCATCACCGTGGGCGTCATCAACAACGACCCCAACGAGTCCGGCTACCGCACCGCCAACGACGCGGCGATGCGCGCCACCTTCACCGAGGAAAACGGCTATAAGGCCACCTTCTACAACAACAACGACGCGGCCCAGCAGATTGCCACCGCTCAGCAGATGATCCAGGACGAGGTGGACTTCCTCCTCCTCTCCCCCGCCTCCACCACCGGCTGGGACACCGTCCTCCAGGACGCCCAGACCGCCGGCACCCAGATCATCCTCTTTGACCGCATGCTGGAGGCCGACGAGAGCATGTACGCCGCCGCCGTGGTGTCCGACATGCCCGCCGAGGGTAAGACCGCTGTGGACTGGCTGGCCGCCCAGGGTCTGGACGAGTACAACATCATCCACATCCAGGGCCACATGGGCTCCGACGCCCAGCTGGGCCGCACCGGCGCTCTGGACGAGAAGGTGAACGCCGAGTCCAGCTGGAACTATGTCACCCAGCAGACCGCCGACTGGGACGAGGCCACCGCCCGCAACATCGTTCAGTCCGTCATCGACTCCGGCAAGCCCTTCAACGTGATTTATGCTGAGAACAACGGCATGGCCCGGGGCGCTGTGGCCGCTCTGGACGCCGCCGGCATCACCCACGGCAAGGACGGCGACGTGATCGTCATGGGCTTCGACAGCGACAAGTGGGCCATGGAAGCGGTTCTGAGCGGCAGCTGGAACTACATGGGCCTGTGCAACCCCATGCAGGCTGAGACCGTTGACGGCATCATCAAGGACCTGATGGCCGGCAAGGCGCCCGCCGAGAAGAAGATCTTCACCCCCGAGCGGGGCTTCGACGCCGCCACCATCACCCAGGAGGATGTGGACACCTACGGCACCTGATCTCAGCGCGTAAGTAAACAGCAGGTATTACGTGACCCGACACGCGGCGCGGCATGTCAGCCGCGCCGCGTGTTTCAATTTAAAAGGAATGGAGGCGTATCCCTATGCAGGAAGGCGTTGTATTGGAAATGCGGGGCATCTGCAAGTACTTCCCGGGTGTGCGCGCCCTCCAGGACGTGGACTTCACCCTGAGGGAGGGAGAAATCCACGCTCTGATGGGAGAGAACGGCGCGGGCAAGTCCACCCTGATCAAGGTGCTCACCGGCGTGTACCCCAAGGATGGGGGCGAGGTCCGCATCAAGGGCGTCGAGGGCGCGGCGGTCATCCGCTCCCCTCAGGACGCCCAGAACGCGGGCATCAGCACCGTCTATCAGGAGATCACCCTGTGCCCCAACCTGACGGTGGCGGAGAATATGTACATCGGCCGCACCAAGGGGGCCGTGACCAACTGGCGGGCCATGAACAGCGGCGCGGGCAAAATTTTGCAGTCCCTGGGCATCCCCGCCAGCCCCAAGCAGCAGCTGGGCTCCTGCTCCATTGCGGTACAGCAGATGGTTGCCATTGCCCGGGCGGTGGACATGGAGTGCAAGGTGCTCATCCTGGATGAGCCCACCTCCTCTCTGGACGAGCAGGAGGTGATTAAGCTCTTCGGCCTGATGCGGGACCTGCGGGCCAAGGGGGTGGGCATCATCTTTGTCACCCACTTCCTGGAGCAGGTTTACGAGGTCTGCGACCGGATCACCGTCCTCCGGGACGGCCAGCTGGTGGGAGAGTATGTCATTGAGGACCTGCCTCGGGTCCAGCTGGTCAGCAAGATGCTGGGCAAGGAGCTGGACGATATGGCCGATATCAAGGGCGAGTCCGGCGGCGCGGCCGTCAGCATGGAGGGCGCCCCCGTTCTGGAGGCCCAGGGCCTGTGCAGCAGCGCGGGTATCAAGCCCTTCGACTTCTCCATCCGCAAGGGGGAGGTCACCGGCTTCACCGGTCTGCTGGGCTCCGGACGCAGCGAGTGCGTCCGGGCCATCTTCGGGGCCGACCACGTGACCGCCGGGGCCGTCAAGGTGGACGGCAAGGAGGTCAAGATCCATAAGCCCATCGACGCCATGAAGTGCGGCATCGGCTATCTCCCCGAGGACCGGAAGGGGGACGGCATCGTGGGCGACCTGTCGGTCCGGGAGAACATCATTCTGGCCCTCCAGGTGATGAAGGGCTTCTTCCGCCCCTTCTCCCGCGCCCAGGCGGAGGCCTTCGCCGACGAGTACATCAAGCTGCTGGAGATCAAGACCGCCTCGGCGGATACCCCCATCAAATCCCTGTCCGGCGGCAATCAGCAAAAGTGCATCCTGGCCCGCTGGCTGCTCACCGACCCCAAATACCTGATTCTGGACGAGCCCACCCGGGGCATCGACATCGGCACCAAGATTGAGATTCAAAAGCTGGTCCTCAAGCTGGCCGCAGAGGGCAAGAGCGTCACCTTCATCTCCTCGGAGATTGACGAGATGCTGCGCACCTGCTCCCGGCTCATCGTCATGCGGGACCGGAAGGCCGTGGGCGAGCTCAACGGCGAGGACCTGACCCAGAGCAAGATCATGGCGACTATCGCAGGAGGTGATGAGGCATGACGACCCCCGTGAAGACCCCTGAGACCCAGGTAAAGCGGCCCGACGAGCCCCTCTTCAAGCGGCTCACCCGGCACCAGATGTTTATCCCCGTGGCGGCGCTGGTCCTGCTGGTGCTGTTCAACCTGATCGCCGACCCCTCCTTCTTCGCGGTCTCGGTGAAGGAGAACAGCCTGGGCAATCCGGTGCTCAGCGGCAATATCGTCTCCGTGCTGGACAACGCCTCTGAGCTGGTCATCCTGGCGATTGGCATGACGCTGGTCACCGCCTCCTCCGGCGGGCAGGACATCAGCGTGGGCGCCACCATGGCTATCGCCGGCAGCGTTATCCTCCGGATGGTCTGCGGCGGCCAGGTCACCGCCGACACCATGCAGATGAACCTGATTCTGGCCGTCCTCATCGGCATCGCCGTGACCGCCCTCTTCGGCGCGTTCAACGGCGCTCTGGTGGCCTACTTCAAAATCCAGCCCATGGTAGCCACCCTGATTATGTTCACCGCCGGCCGCTCCATTGCGGCCTGGATCAACAACAACCAGCTGCCCATTATCAACGACCTTGCCTTCAAGTACGCCGGGACCTTCCTCCCCGGTATCCCAGTGCCCACGCCTATTTTCATCACCGCCGCCGTGATTCTGGCCTTTTGGCTGGTGCTGAAGCGGACCAACCTGGGGCTGTATACCCAGTCGGTGGGCATTAACGCCAACTCCTCCCGCCTCAACGGCCTGGACCCCAAGATGATTAAGCTGCTCACCTATGTGATTCTGGGGGTGTGCGTGGCGGTGGCCGGCTTCATCCGGGTCAGCCGCAGCGGCTCCATCAACTACTCCCGCATCGCCGAGAACATCGAGATGGACGCCATCCTGGCGGTGGCCCTGGGGGGCAACGCCCTGTCCGGCGGCAAGTTCAACATCTACGGCTCCATCCTGGGGGCCTATGTGATTCAATTCCTCACCACCACTCTCTACAAGTACGACGTACCCTCCACCGCTCTGCCCGCCTATAAGGCGGTGGTGGTCATTCTGCTGGTGGTGCTCAGCGCCCCGGTGGTGCGGGAGAAGCTGGCCAGCGTGAAAAAGGCCCCGGCCAAGGCCGCGAAGGGGGTGTCCTGAATGCCAAAGGGAATCGCAGTTGACAGTCAGGGCCGCCTCAAGGAGCGGGCCGCCATCAGCGACACCAACCTTCTGCTCACCATCACAGTGGTGGTATTCTTCATCCTGTATCTCTCCGCCGTATTTTTCCTGGGCGGCGGCTTCGCCAAGCCCCAGAACTTCCTCAACATTCTGAATAACAACGCCTCCCTCATTGTGCTGTCCTGCGGCATGAGCATCGTCATGATTACCGGCGGCATCGACATCAGCGTGGGCGCGGTCACCTGTCTGGTGTGCATGACCTGCGCGGTGAACCTGGAGCGGCAGGGCGGCAGCGTCTTGACCGTCATCCTCATTGGACTGGGCATCGGCCTGGCCTTCGGGGCGGTCCAGGGCTTCCTGGTGGCCCACCTGGGTATTCAGCCCTTTATCGTCTCGCTGGCGGGCATGTTCTTCGCCAAGGGCATGACCACCATCGTCAGCAAGGAGCCCGTCCGCGTGACCAACGAGGCCTTCCTGGCGGTGAAGGAGACCCGGATCATCGTCCCCGGCCTGGGCTCCAACAACAAGCTGGGCCAGTATGTCCCCGCCTATGTGGAGGTGGGCGTGATCATCGCGCTGGCGGTGGTGGTCCTGCTGTTCTGCCTGCTGCGCTGGACCAGGCTGGGCCGCGGCTTCTACGCCGTGGGCGGCAACAGCCAGAGCGCCAACATGCTGGGCATCAACGTCCGCCGGACCAAGTTCCTGGCCCATGTGCTGTGCGGCCTGCTGGCCGGCCTGGGCGGCATCCTCTACTTCCTCCACGTGGGCAGCGGCGACGTGGCCAACGGCGCGGGGGACGAGATGAACGCCATTGCCTCCTCCATCATCGGCGGCACCCTGCTCACCGGAGGCGTGGGCAACGTAATCGGCACCTTCTTCGGCGTGCTGAGCCTGAACACCATCAAGCGTATCGTCTCCTCCCTGGGCTTTGACGAGGCCTGGTGGTCCAACATCACCGTGGCCGGTATGCTCTGCCTGTTCCTGGTGGTCCAGAGCATCGTGCTGCTGCGGAAGAACAAGAAGTAAGGAGGGCGCGCCATGAAAACCTGTTTAGGCATCGAGCTGGGCTCCACCCGCATCAAGGCCGTCGCCATCGACGGCCGGTTCAAGCCCGTCTCCTCCGGGGACTACACCTGGGCCTCCCGCTATGAGAACGGCGTGTGGACCTACCCCTTAGAGGAGGTGTGGATCGGTCTGAAAACCGCCCTGCTCCAGGTGAAGGACCGGGAGGATATCGCCGCCGTGGGGGTGTCCGCCATGATGCACGGCTATCTGGCCTTTGACAAGGACTGGAACCTGCTCACCCCCTTCCGCACCTGGCAGAACACCATCACCGGCCAGGCCGCGGCGGAGCTGACCGAGCTGTTCGGCTTCAACATCCCCCAGCGGTGGTCCATCGCCCACCTGTATCAGGCGGTGCTCAACGGCGAGGAGCACGTCTCCCGGATCGCCCACCTCACCACCCTGGCGGGGTACATCCACTATAAGCTCACCGGGGTCCACGCCGTGGGCGTCGGCGAGGCGTCGGGCATGTTCCCCATCGACAGCGAAAAATTGGACTATGACGCGGCCATGATGGCAAAGTTCAACGCCCTGCCAGCCGTCCAGGCCCTGCCCTGGCGTCTGGAGGACCTGCTCCCCAAGGTGCTGGCGGCGGGCCAGGACGCCGGAGCCCTCACCGAGACGGGGGCGGCGATGCTGGACGGCCTGCTCCCCCCGGGGGTAGTCTTCGCCCCCGCCGAGGGGGACGCGGGCACCGGCATGACCGCCACCAACGCCGTGGCCCCCCGGACGGGCAACGTGTCCGCCGGGACCTCCATCTTCTCCATGGTGGTGCTGGAGCGCCCCCTGGAGCGAGTCTATGAGGAGATCGACTTAGTGACAACCCCCACCGGGGCCCCGGTGGCCATGGTCCACTGCAACAACTGCACCAACGACACCAACGCCTGGGTCGGCGTTCTGGGGGAGACCGCCCGCCTCTTCGGAGGGTCGCCCGACGCCGGGGAGCTGTACACCAAGCTCTATGAGAAGAGCCTGGAGGGCGACCCGGACTGCGGCGGCGTGCTGGTGTGCAACTACCTGGCGGGCGAGGGGGTCACCCACATGGACGCCGGCCGTCCTATGGTGGTCCGCACCCCGGAGAGCAAATTTACCCTGGCAAACCTCTTCCGGGCTCAGCTCTACGCCACCATGTCCACCCTGAAAATCGGCATGGACATCCTGGCGGAGGAGGGGGTGGCCATCGACTCCCTCACCGGCCACGGCGGGCTGTTCAAAACCCCCGTGGTGGGCCAGAGCTATATGGCCGCCGCCTGCAACGCCCCCGTCACCTGCATGGAGACCGCCGGGGAGGGCGGGCCCTACGGTATGGCCCTGCTGGCCTCCTTCCTGATGAACAGGGAGGAGGGGGAGCGCCTGGAGGACTTCCTGAGCAAACGGGTCTTTGCCGGGGCTTCCGGCTCCACCGTTTTGCCCGACCCCGCCTGCGCGGAGGGCTTCAACGCCTATATCCGGCGGTACAGGGCTCTGCTGGAGGTAGAGAAGACCGCTGTATCTGTTTTGTAAAACGGCGCCTGTAGGGGCGGATATGATCCGCCCGCCGGGCAGGCTCCTAATCTTAGGGGCGGCGCGCCGGGGTCGTCGCGCCCTACAGGATACGTGTGTAGGGGCCGACGACCCGGCGGCCCGCTCTCCCAGATTCCAAAAATATGAGGAGGAACATCCAATGAACAAATATTCGTTCTGGTTCGTGGTAGGCAGTCAATTCCTGTACGGCCCCGAGGTGCTGGAGACGGTGGCTGACCGGGCCCGGGAGATGGCCGGCGAGCTCAGCAAGGCCCTGCCTTTTCCCCTGATCTACAAGGTGACCGCCAAGACCAACCAGGAGATCGCCGACGTGGTGAAGGAGGCCAACTATGACGACTCCTGCGCCGGAATTATCACCTGGTGCCACACCTTCTCCCCCAGCAAGATGTGGATCAACGGCCTGACCAGCCTCCAGAAGCCCTGGTGCCACTTCGCCACCCAGTATAACCGAGAGATCCCCAACGAGGAGATCGACATGGACTTCATGAACCTGAACCAGGCCGCCCACGGCGACCGGGAGCACGGCTTCATCGGGGCCCGTCTCCGGGCCCCCCGGAAGGTCATCGCCGGGTACTGGAAGGACGAGGCCGTCCAGGGGCGCGTCGCCAGCTGGATGAAGGCCGCCGTGGGCGCGGCGGTGTCCAGATCCATGAAGGTCATGCGCTTTGGCGATAATATGAGAGAGGTGGCCGTCACCGAGGGCGACAAGGTGGAGGTCCAGGCCAAGCTGGGCTGGCAGGTGAACACCTGGGCGGTGGGCGACCTGGTGAAGGTGATGAACGCCGTCACCGAGGAGGAGATCGACGCCCTGATGGAGACCTATAAGGCCAGCTATGACATCGCTACCGACAAGATCGACCACATCCGCTATCAGGCCCGGGAAGAGATCGCCATGAAGAAGATGCTGGACGCCGAGGGCTGCAAGGCCTTCTCCAACACCTTCCAGGACCTGTACGGTATGGAACAGCTCCCCGGACTGGCTTCCCAGCACCTGATGGCCCAGGGCTACGGCTACGGCGGCGAGGGCGACTGGAAGGTGTCCGCCATGACCGCCATCATGAAGGCCATGGGCGAGAATGGCAACGGCTGCTCCCTGTTCATGGAGGATTACACCTATAACCTGGAGCCGGGGAAGGAGTACTCCCTGGGGGCCCACATGCTGGAGGTCTGCCCCTGCTGCGCCGCCGGGAAGCCCCGCATTGAGACCCACCACCTGGGGATCGGCATGAACGAGAAGGACCCCGCCCGCCTGGTCTTTGAGGGCAAGGAGGGGGACGCCATCGTGGTCTCTCTCATCGACATGGGGGGACGGCTCCGCCTGATCTGCCAGGACATCCACTGCGTCAAGCCCATCCTGCCCATGCCCAACCTGCCCGTGGCCCGGGTGATGTGGCAGGCCGAGCCCTCCCTCACCACCGGGGTGGAGTGCTGGATTACCGCCGGCGGCGCCCACCACACCGTCCTCAGCTACGACGTCACCGCCGAGCAGATGAAGGACTGGTGTACCATGATGGACATCGAGTTTGTCCACATCGGGAAGGACACCACCCTGGAGAGCCTGGAGCACGACCTGTTCCTGTCCGATCTGGCCTGGAGATTGAAGTAAACCCTGTAGGGGCCGACGACCCGGCGGCCCGCTCTGTTCCGCTGCGGCGGGGAGCGGCGCGCCGGGGTCGTCGCGCCCTACATGACCCGTTGTTCTGTAGGGGCGGATTTCATCCGCCCGTATGAGAATAAGGCGGCATAAAAAACGGGCGGGTAATACCCGCCCCTACACACGGAAAAGAGGTGCAAATATGTTAGAAGCGCTCAAGCAAGCGGTTTTGGAGGCCAACCTCCTCCTGCCCAAATACGGCCTGGTTACCTTCACCTGGGGCAACGTGTCCGGGATAGACCGGGAGAAGGGGCTGATCGTCATCAAGCCCTCCGGGGTGGAGTACGACGGTATGACCGTGGAGGATATGGTGGTGGTGAGCCTGGAGACCGGCCAGGTGACGGAGGGCAAATGGAAGCCCTCCAGCGACACCAAGACCCACCTGGAGCTGTACAAGGCATTCCCTGGCGTGGGCGGCATCGTCCACACCCACAGCCCCAACGCCGTGGCCTGGGCCCAGGCCGGGGAGGACATCCCCTGCTTCGGCACCACCCACGCCGACTACTTCTACGGCTCCGTCCCCTGTGCCCGCCACCTGACCCAGGGGGAGCTGGAGGAGGACTATGAGCGGAACACCGGAAGGATCATTGTGGATACCTTCCGGGAGCGGTGCATCGAGCCCACCGCCGTCCCCGGCGTGATCTGCGCCAGTCACGGACCCTTTACCTGGGGTAAGGACCCGGCTCAGGCGGTGTACCACGGGGTGGTGCTGGAGGAGGTAGCCAAAATGGCCATCCTCACCCGGCAGGTCCGGCCCTCTGCGGGGGCGGCTCCCCAGCGCTATCAGGACAAGCACTATTTCCGCAAGCACGGCCCCGGCGCCTACTACGGTCAGGGCTGAATAAACGGGAAGCTCCCCGGAGGCAGGCCGCCTCCGGGGAGCGCTTTCATCTCTGCTTTGCCGTGACCGCCTCCTCCGGTGTGCTCCGGGGGAGGGACATCGCCTTAGCCGCCTCGCAGATGGGGATGGGGGCCATCGCCAGGGCCAGGACGGTACACCACTGGGGGGCGTTCATGGGGGTGACGGAAAATACCCCCTGGAGGGGCGGGACCAGCAGGACGGAGAGCTGCATAGCCAGCCCCGCCAGAAAGGCCCGGTTCATCGCCGGGTTGGACAGCGCCCCCTGGACGAAGAGGGAGCGGTCCTCGCTGCGGATATTGAAGGCGTGGAACAGCTGGCACAGGGTCAGGGTGGCGAAGGCCATGGTGTTTGCCGCCGCCCCCTCCATCCCCGGGGCCCCCAGCCGGGTGAAGCCCAGGAAGTAGGCCGCCAGGGTAAGCCCCCCCACCATCAGGCCCTGCCAGGCCAGCCGGAAGGAGAATCGTTTGTCAAAGAGCCCGGCGGAGGCGTCCCGGGGCTCCTCCTCCATGACCCCCTCCTCCACCGGCTCCACCCCCAGGGCCAGGGCGGGGAGGGAGTCGGTCACTAAATTGAGCCACAGCAGCTGTACCGGTACCAGGGGCATTTGGCCGAAGCCCAGCAGTGTGGCGGCAAAGATCGTGAAAATTTCCCCGATGTTGCAGGAGAGGAGATAGTGGATGGCCTTGCGGATGTTGGAATAGATGCCCCGGCCCTCCTCAATGGCGGAGACGATGGTGGAAAAGTTGTCGTCAGTGAGGATCATGTCGGCGGCGCCCTTGGCTACGTCGGTGCCCACCACCCCCATGGCGCAGCCGATGTCGGCGGCCTTCAGGGCGGGGGCGTCGTTGACCCCGTCCCCGGTCATAGCCACCACCCGGCCCCGGTTCTGCCAGGCCTGGACGATGCGCATTTTGTGCTCCGGGGATACCCGGGCGAAGACGGCGAATTTTTCAATGTCGGCCTCCAGCAGCTCCTGGGGCATGAAGTCCAGCTCCGCCCCCGTCACCGTCCAGTCGCCGGGGCGGGCGATGTCCAGCGCCTGAGCCACGGCCAGGGCGGTGGCCCGGTGGTCACCGGTAATCATCACCGGGCGCACCCCCGCCAGGTGGCACTTGGCCACCGCCGCCCGCACCTCGGGCCGGGGCGGGTCCATCAGGCCGAAGAGGCCCAAAAAGGTGAGCTCCCGTTCCACCTGACCCGGCTCCGGATTTCGGGGCAGGCGGTCCAGCTCCCTGCGGGCCACGGCGATCACGCGCAGGGCCTTGCCCGCCATCTCCTCGTTGGCGGACAGCGCCCGGGCCCGGTCGGCCTGGGTCATGGGTCCTCTGGGCGTGGCGGAGCACCGCTCCAGGAGCACGTCGGGAGCCCCCTTCACAAAGGCGGTCCAGCCCCCCTCCTCCCGGCTATGTATGGTGGTCATCAGCTTTCGGTTGGAGTCAAAGGGGATGTCCGCCTCCCGGGGGAAGCGCTCCAGCTCCCGGAGCTGGTCCACCCCGTCCCGGGCGGCGGCGGTCACCAGCGCCCCCTCGGTGGGGTCGCCGGAGGCGGAGGGGGCCCCGGAGTGCCAGGTGAGCCGGGCGTCGGAGCACAGGGTCCCGGCCAGCAGGGCCTCCCGCCGCTGAGCCCCGGGGGTGAGCCAGATTTGCTGCACGGTCATTCTGTTCTGGGTGAGCGTGCCCGTCTTGTCGGAGCAGATCACGCCGGCGCAGCCCAGGGTCTCCACCGCGGGGAGCTTTTTCACAATGGCGTTTTTGTCCGCCAGCCGCTGGACCCCCAGGGCCAGGACGATGGTGACAATGGCGGGCAGGCCCTCCGGGATAGCGGCCACCGCCAGGGAGACGGCGGTGAGGAACATATCCAGAAGCCCCTTCCCCTGAAACAGCCCCACCCCGAACATGACCGCACACACCGACAGGCACAGGAAGGACAGGGATTTTGAAATCTCAGCCATCCGCTTTTGCAGGGGGGTGTCCCCGGACTGGCTCTCCAGAAGGAGACCGGCGATCTGGCCCATTTGGGTGTCCATCCCGGTGGATACCACCAGGGCGGACCCCCGTCCGGCGGTGATAAGGGTGCCGGAGATGAGCATGTTCACCCGGTCCCCCAGGGGCGTGTCCGGGGGGAGGGATTCCCTGGCCGACTTCTCCACCGGGACGGACTCCCCCGTCATGGCCGACTCGTCGGCCTGGAGGCGGCTGCACTCCAAAATACGGGCGTCGGCGGGGACCTGGTCCCCGGCCTCCAGAAGAATCACGTCCCCCGGCACCAGGGCGGCGGCGGCCACCCGGCGGGGCTCGCCGTCCCGCAGGGCGCTGGCCTGGGGGGAGGACATCCGGCGCAGCTCCTCCAGGGCCTGCTGGGCGTGGTCCTCCTGGGTGATGGAGATCACCCCGTTGACCACCACGATGACCAGGATAATGACCCCGTCCAGCCAGTCCCGCCCGCCGCTTGCCGCCAGGGACAGCCCCGCCGCCGCCAGAAGGACCAGAATCATAGGGTCCTTCAGCTGACCCAGGATGCGGGACAGAAGGCTGGGCGGGTCCGGCTGGGCCAGCTGGTTGGGGCCGTACCGCTCCAGCCGCCCCGCCGCCTCCCGGCCCGTCAGGCCCTGGGGCCGGGACTCCAGGTCCTTCATGATTTGTGATACGCTCCGGCTGTGCCAGCCGCCCATAGAATCACCCTCCGAAACCATTTTTTTCCAAGTATACCCGGAGCCTGTCCACTTTTTGAGGGAAAGGCGTCGAGAGAGAAAAAACATCCCGCCGGGACGTACCCGATGGGATGCTCGTCAAAAGGAGGCTGGCCCTGCGGGGGACGTTGGGTGTAGGGGGGCGACCCCGTCCCGCCTGCGGGCAAAGTTGTTGCCATTTAGATGCCAGAACGGTGTATACTAAGCAAAAGACTATGGAGGGATCTGCCTTGATACATATTCTGGTCGTGGAGGATGAAAAGCCCATCTCAGACTTGATCCGCCTCAGCCTGTCCAAAGGGAAATTTCACTGCACCTGCGCGTTTGACGGCGCGGAGGCGGCCAATCTGCTGGAGAAAAACCGGTATGACCTGATCCTGCTGGACGTGATGCTCCCGGAGATCGACGGCTTTGAGCTGATGGAGTATATTCGCCCCTTGGAGATTCCTGTGATTTTTCTGACGGCGAAATCCGCGGTCCAGGACCGGGTAAAGGGGCTGAGGCTGGGGGCGGAGGACTACATTGTCAAACCCTTCGAGGTGGTGGAGCTGCTGGCCCGTATTGACGTGGTCCTCCGCCGGTACCGGAAAACGGATATGGTGCTGGAAATCAACGGGCTGAAAATTGATACGTCCTCCATGCGGGTGTGGCGGGCCGGCCAGGAGGTCAGCCTGACAAAGACGGAGTATGAGCTCCTGCTCCTCTTCGCCCGGAACCCCCGCCGCGCGATGTACCGGGAGACCATCTACGAGCATGTCTGGGGGGAGGAGTACCCCTTCGGCAGCAAGGCGGTGGACCTCCACGTCCAGCGCCTGCGGAAAAAGGCGGGGTGGGAGCGCTGTCTACAGGCCGTCAACCGGGTGGGCTACCGGCTGGAGGTGGAGGAGTGAGGTTTTACCAGAAAATGACCCTGTCCATGCTGGCGCTGCTGTCCCTCCTCTTTGGAATCGGGGGCAGTCTGCTGATCTCCAGCTCCTTCCAGGACTCCCTGGAGCGGGAGAAGGTCGCCGCCTTTGGGGATTACCGCATGGCCTGGGGCACGCTTCAGATTGTCAACAGCCGGGACCCCTATTTGGACCGGGAGGCCATCGCCCGGGTCATGGAGCAGCTGTACCAGCAGAACAGCACCGCCTGGACCAGCCTGCGGCTGTCCACGGAGGGGCGGGTCCTCTGCGAGATGGGGGAGGGCCGTTCCTCCCTTCTTCGGGACAGCGGGGAGCCGGGCCCCGGGGGATGCCTGTTCCGGATCGCGGACGGGCCGGATGGGCGGCGCTACCTGACCTTTTCCGGGGCGGTGGAGACCGGCGGCGAAATTCTGTATCTGGCCACCAGCCACGACATCACCGCCCTCTATACCGCCCGGCAGGCCCAGCAGCGCACCTATTTGCAGGTCTTTCTGGTGATGTGCCTGCTGTGCGCCGTCCTGTCTTACATGGTGTCCCGGGTGCTTACCGCCCCGCTGGAGGGACTGTCCCGGGCCTCCAGGGACATCACCTCGGGCAGCTACGCCAGCCGGGTCCAGGTGCGGTCCTCCGACGAGATCGGGATGGTGTCTCAGGATTTCAACACCATGGCGGACCAGCTGGAGCGGCAGATTCTGGAGCTGCGCCAGTCGGTGGAGCGGCAGGAGCGCTTTGTGGGCAGCTTTGCCCACGAGGTAAAGACCCCCATGACCTCTCTCATCGGCTACGCGGAGCTGATTCGCAGCGGTATGCTGACCGCCGAGGAGCAGACTGAGGCGGCGGGCTATCTCTACACCGAGGGAAAGCGGCTGGAGAGCCTGTCCCGGAAGCTGCTGGAGCTGCTGGTCGTCCAGCGGCGGGATATGCCTCTCGCGGAGGTCAGCCCCAGGGACCTGGTGGAGGAATTGGCCCGGCGGCTGGTCCCGGCCTGTCAGGCAAAGGGGATCTCCGTTGCCTGTGACTGTGAGGACGGCCGCTGCCTTCTGGAACCGGACCTGACCTGGTCTCTGCTGCTGAACCTGGCGGACAATGCCCAGAAGGCCATGGAGGGCGGCGGAGCGCTCCAGCTCCGCCAGCGGATGCTGGAGGACGGCTGTCTCATTCAGGTGCTGGACAGCGGCCGGGGCATCCCGCCCCAGGCGCTGGGCCACCTGACGGAGGCCTTCTACCGGGCGGACAAGGCCCGCTCCCGAAAGCAGGGGGGCTTCGGCCTGGGACTGGCGCTGTGCCACGAGATCGCCGCCCTCCATCACGGGAGCATCCGGTTTGAAAACCGCCCGGAGGGGGGCGCATGCGTCACAGTGGAGCTGAGAGGAGGGAGGACGCAATGAAGCATGACCTGAAGCGGTATTTGCCGCTCCTGTTTGCCCTGCCCCCTGTCGCTCTGGGAGCGGTGATGCCCTGGCTGTCCGCCGCGTTTCAGGACGCCCGGATGGGAAATTCTCAGGAGAGTCTGGAGCTGAACGCGGTCAGCCTGACCTTGCTGCAAGACGACGGAGTGGAGCAGGCGCTGCGGATCATTTCGTCAAAATTTGCCGCAATCCCCTGGACGGGCGGAACCGCCCTGTCAAAGACGCAGGCCCTGCGGGCGGCGGAGGATGTGCTGGATGAAATGCGCTCCTTTGGCCTGCTTTCCAGTGAGGACCGGCACATTCTGAGCAAGGTGGGCGGGACCGCGGAGCCCTGCTTGATCGTGGCGGGAGATGGCAGCTCCGCGCTGGTGTGGAACTGCCGCTGGGATGTGGGGGAATGGGCCTCCTCTTGTTCTATTACGGTGGATGATGTCAGCGGAAAGGCTGTGCGGATCTCGACGGCCAGTTTGGTAAACGTGTATGGAGAATCAGCAAAAGCCGGCAGCGTACAGGCGGACAGCGCGGAGTTAAGAGAGGAGTACTATATCCTGCTGGACCTGTGGTGCTGCTTTTTGACGAATTATTATGATGCTGATGTGTTAACGATAACGGAGCCCGAGGATATCTCAGAGGAAGGCGCGAAATTTTTGCTGGATCTGGAGCTTCACCCGGACAAGGCCCCCCAGACCTGCCGCCTGCCCTTGGAGCTGAATTACAATGAGGCGCGCTTCAATTTTTGACCGATGATGCCAATCCGATGGTAAAACGATGACATTCGGAGGAAGCGCCTTGCTATGCTGAAACCATCTTCAGCACAGCGAGGTGTTTTGACGGATGTACAGACGAAAAAAATTTGCCCCTGTCCGCTGGCGCGCTGGACGGCGGCGCAGGCGGAACAGGGTGCTTGAGGATCTGCTGTCCATAACGATTCTTTTGTGCTCAGCGGCCCTTCTCATCACGGTGCTGGTCCCCTGGGAGGAGGGCAGCGCATATTCAGCCGGACAGAGTACCGGCGCCTGCTGGCCGGAGCCCCCGCTCCCGGAGAATCGGGGAGAGCCCCTTCCGGCGGAGCCCGCCCCCGTGGACAGCTGGCAGTTGCTCCTGGTGAACCGCTGGCATTCGCTGCCCGAGGACTATTCCGTCCAGCTGGTGGAGCTTAGGAACGGCTTCCAGGTGGACGAGCGGTGTTATCCGGACCTCCAGGCCATGATGGGCGCCTGCCGGGCGGAGGGGCTGTCCCCTGTCATCTGCTCCGCCTACCGGACCTGGGAGTATCAGGAGCGGCTGTATCGGGCCGAGACCGAACGCTGGCTGGCCCGGGGCTATTCTCAGGACAGCGCCGGGACGGAGGCGGGAAAATCCGTCGCGGTACCCGGGACCAGCGAGCATCAGCTGGGTCTGGCGGTGGACATCGTGGATATCAGCTACCAGCATTTGGACGAGTTCCAGGAGAATACCGCCGTACAGAAATGGCTCATGGAGCACAGCTGGGAATATGGCTTTATCCTCCGCTATCCCAATGACAAAAGCGAGATCACCGGCATCATCTATGAGCCCTGGCATTACCGCTATGTGGGACGCGAATACGCGGAGGAGCTCCATAGGCTGGGGCTCTGCCTGGAGGAGTATTTAGAGCGGAGGGCGCGGCCTGACTTGAATGACCCTGCCCAGTGATAACAAACAAAAGCAGAGCCGCCTCATTCCAACAAATGGCTGTTGCCTGTTGGGATGAGGCGGCGTTATTTTTCTATTTCATCTCCAGAAGTGTCCGCGCCACATTGTCGGCCCACAGCCGGCCGCCGGCGATGGCCTCGGTGAGGGTGTTGCCGTGGCCGCCCACCTCCACCAGGATGGAACCGGGGCACAGCTGCTGATTGTACCGGCTTTTCCGCAGGACGGTGGGCCGGGCCAGGCTGGTGTAGCCCCGGACCAGATTGCGCTGAAGCTTTAGGGCGAAGGCCATGTTGTCCCGCCACCGGGGGTGCTCCGCGCCGCCGGCGTCGGTGCCCAGGACCATCATCACCTGGGCCACCTTCTCCCCGGCCTCGGTGGACACCATCTTGTAAATCTCCCCGTCGCCGCCCACCAGGGCGTCCCGGTGAACGTCCAGCACCACCTTGATGGTGGGGTACTGGGCCAGCCACTGCTCCACCACCGCCTGGGACCGGCTGTAGGCCCCGTTATAGGCGGGGTAGTCGCACAGGGTGGTGTCGTGGATGACCTGGAAGCCGTAGGCCCGGAAGACGGTGGCCATCTCCTCCCCCACCCGGACCACGTTGTGGGTGCAGTCGGTGGTGCGGTAGGGGTCGCTCTCCTCATAGAGCTCTCCGTCGGTCATGGAATAGGCCTCGCTGCCGTGGGTGTGGACAATCAAAATCTGGGGCCCCTCCCCCAGGGGGACATCCACCGTCCCCTCCTGGAGCAGAGAGGAATCCAGCGCCAGGTCGGTGCGGTTGTAGACATAGACCCCGCCGTCGGACAGATACTGACTGCCCTCCTTCCCCTGGCCGGTCATCTCCACGATGCCGTCCTCGGGGCGGGGGGGCTGGAGGTCGGGCTCCTCCTCGTCGTCCCCGTCGGAGGGGAGGGAGCTGTCGGGAACGGAGGGCCCGGGGGGCGTCCGATCATCCAGGCGCTGGACCACCGCCTCCTCCCCGGCGGACAGAAGGGGGGAGTTGTCCACCAGCAGCCTCCCCCAGCCGGTAACCCCCTTGTGCTGGCCGGGCAGCGGGCCCAGCTGAGATGTCATTAGGGAGACGGCCAGCGTGTGCCCCCCGCCCAGGGCGGACAGCCCCTCTCCCAAGGCGCTGAGGTCCGCCGTGAGGCTTACCGCCCAAGCGGCGGTGAGGACCAGCCCCAGCGCCGTACCCCGCCGCAGGGCACGTCCCATCCTGTTCCCCATAGTACCACTCCTTATCCTGAGTATGAAATACCGGTGTAACAGAGCATATGAGGCAGGGGCGGAGGATATGACAAAGGGGCGGAGGCCGAACGGCCTCCGCCCCGGGGTTTAGAGATTACCAGTGCCCGTTCCGGTTCAGCCGGAAGGAGCTCATCAGCTGCTTGAGCAGGCTGGCCTGGGAGGACAGCTCCTCGCTGGCGGCGGCGGACTCCTCGCTGGTGGCGGAGTTGGTCTGAACCACCGCGGAGATCTGGTCGATGCCCTCGGTGACCTGGGCCAGGGCGTTGGTCTGGTCCTCCACGGCCTGGACCACGATGGACATCTTCTCGGTGACCCCTCCGGCGCTCTGGCTGGTGCGCCCCAGGGACTCGGTCACCTTGTTAACCACGTCGGTCCCCTCGTTGACGGCGTTGATGGAACTCTCAATCAGCTCCTTGGTGGCCTTGGCGGCCTCGTCGGACTTGGTGGCCAGGTTGCGGACCTCATCGGCCACCACGGCGAAGCCCTTGCCGGCGGAGCCCGCCCGGGCGGCCTCTACGGCGGCGTTCAGAGCCAGGATGTTGGTCTGGAAGGCGATGTTTTCAATGGCGGCGATGATCTTGGAGATCTCCTCCGAGGAGCTGGAGATATGGGCCATAGCGGTGTTCAGCTGCTGGACGTATCCCACGCTGATGTTCAGCTGAGCGCCGGCCTGGTCCACGAACTGGCCGGCCTCCCGGGTGGCCTGGGCGGTGCGCTGGGCGTTGCCGGAAATCTCGCTGACGGTGGCGGACAGCTCCTCCACCGAGCTGGCCTGCTCGGTGGCCCCCTGGGCCAGCGCCTGGGCGCTGTTGGACACCTGGTCGGAGCCGGAGGACACCTGATCGGCACTCTCGGTGATCTGGCGCATGGTCTCATTCAGCCGGGACTCGATGTCCTCCAGGGAGTTCTTGATGGACTGGAAGTCGCCCACATAGTCCTGCTGGACGCGGCTGGTCAGGTCGCCGCTGGCGATGGCCCCCAGCACGGAGGAAATTTCTCCGATATAGGCCCGCATCCGCTGGATGGTGCCCTCAAAGATCCGGCCCAGTGTCCCGATCTCGTCGTTGGAGTGGACGGAGACGGTGATGTTCTCGTTGCTGGCCAGGCCCAGGTCGCCCGCCTCCAGCCGCTCGGCCACCTGAGCGATCTCGCCCAGGGGAACGGTGACATTTTTCCGCAGATATCTGGTCAGCACCAGGACGCACACAATGATGGACAGCACGCTGACGGCGGCGGCGATCAGCATGACCATCTCCACCTGGAAGTCGGTCTTGTGGGCGGAGACGCCGGCAAAGATGGCGCCGGTCACCTTGCCGCTCTCGTCCCGGGTGGGCACGTAGGAGCAGACGTGCTGCTCTCCGGCAATCTCAGCCCGGCCTACATAGGATTTCCCCTCCTTGATGACGATCTGGGAGATCTCCGAGGGCATTTTGGTGCCCACGGCCCGCTTGCCGTTCTGAATCACGGTGGTAAAGGCACGGACATCACCCTCGCAGATGGTGAACTCCATGCTCATGTAATTCTTCAAGGTTTCCAGGGTCGCCTCGATGTCATCATCGTCCCGGGCGCGGTTGAGCTCATAGGCGAGCACGTTCGTGCCGCTGACGCACTGGGCCTCCAGCGTGGTGAGGACCAGGGAACGGAACATCCAGGCGCACACTGCCACCGCCAGCACGACGGTGATCGCAAGCATGATGACGACCACATTTCCGACCTTTTTGCCGATTCGTTTCTGTTTGGAGCTGCCCTTGGTGTTCTGTAGCTTTTTCATATGTATTCCCTCCATTTTCCAAAAATGTGCTCACAACATCAAGCTATACCTATTATAGCACGAACCGCGCCGTTTTCCAAGAGGTTTTTTGACCGTTAAATCTCTTTTCCTGCCTCTTGTGCCGGCGGGGAAAAAATAGTATAATAAAGCATTCGAGCAGACGCCTATGGAGGTTTATTATGGAACGTACCACTGTGATCTCCCCCGACGAGATCGAAAAACAGCTGAATATATGCCAGACTGTGGCCGGCCTCACCGCCCAATGGCCCCAGCGGCCCCTGGCCTTTGTGGACACCTACGGGTGCCAGCAGAACGAGGCCGACTCCGAGCGCATCCGGGGCTATCTGGAAAAGATGGGCTTCGGCTTTACCGATCGCGAGGAGGAGGCCCGGATCATCGTTATCAACACCTGCGCCATCCGGGAGCACGCCGAGCAGCGGGTCTTCGGCAACGTGGGCGCGCTGGTCCACGTGAAGCGGCGGCGCCCGGATACTCTCATCTGCCTGTGCGGCTGTATGGCCCAGCAGGCGGGGATCGCCCAGAAAATCCGGGAGTCCTACCGCCATGTGGACCTGGTCTTCGGCCCCCACGCCCTGTGGAAGTTCCCGGAGATGGTCCATTCCCTCCTCACCCGCCGCAGCCGGATGTTTCTCACCCCGGACGAGCCGGGCTCCATCGCCGAGGGCATCCCGGTGATCCGGCAGGACGGCATCCGGGCCTGGGTGTCGGTGATGTACGGCTGCAACAATTTCTGTTCCTACTGTATCGTCCCCTACGTCCGGGGGCGGGAGCGGTCCCGAAAGCCGGAGGACATCCTGGCCGAGGTGCGGCAGCTGGCGGAGGCGGGGTATAAGGACATCACCCTGCTGGGCCAGAACGTCAACTCCTACGGCAAGGACCTGGACGAGCCCATGGACTTCGCCGGCCTTCTGGAGCGGGTCAATGCCGTCCCCGGAGACTTTCTCATCCGCTTCATGACCTCCCACCCCAAGGACGCCACTCAGAAGCTCTTTGAGACCATGGCGCGGTGCGAAAAGGTAGCCCCGGTGCTCCACCTGCCCTTCCAGGCGGGGAACGACCGTATTCTCAAGGTCATGAACCGCCGCCACACCCGGGAGCAGTATCTGGAAAAAATCCGGGCTTTGAGGGCCCTCATTCCCGATATCGTCCTCACCTCCGATATTATCGTGGGCTTTCCCGGCGAGACGACAGAGGAGTTCGAGGACACCCTGCGCGTGCTGGAGGAGGTGCGGTTCGACGCCCTGTTTACCTTCATCTTCTCCCCCCGCCCCGGCACCCCGGCGGCGGAGATGGACGACCCCATGCCCCGGGAGGAGAAGCTGGCCAATTTCAACCGCCTCACCGCCCTCCAGGACGCCATCTCTGAGGAGAAGCACGCCGCCTATACCGGCAAGACCGTCCGCTGTCTCATCGACGCCCCCTCCGACGACGCCCGGTACGACCTCACCGCCCGCACCCCCGGCAACCGCCTGGTCCGGGTGGTAGGCGACCCCTCCGCCCTGGGCCAGTTCCGGGACGTGAAGATTACAGGGGCCAATAAGTGGTCGCTGTTTGGGGAATTGGTGTAAAACCCCCGTCCCCCGCGGGGCCAGGCTCCTTTGGAAAGGAGCTGTCAGCGAAGCTGACTGAGGATTGCGTTTCGCGGAGCGAAACATACGAAGTAAACCCGTGTAGGGCGCGACGACCCCGGCGCGCCGTTCTTCAGGGGTGCGTTGTAGGGGCGGATATTATCCGCCCGCTGGACATCGCCTAGACCTGACGGGCGGATGATATCCGCCCCTACATGAGGCTCTAAGACCTCGTTTGCTTCGCACATTTCGCCTGCGGCGAAATCAATCCTCCGCCCCAGTTTGCGAACTGGGGCACCTCCTTTCAAAAGGAGGCTTGCCGCCTGCGGGCGGGGACGAAAAAGATAGAAAGAAGGTACCCCCATGCCGGAGATCACCCCCATGATGCAGCAATATCTGGACATCAAGGCCCAGAACCCGGATTCGATTTTGTTCTTCCGGCTGGGGGATTTTTACGAGATGTTCAACGAGGATGCCCGGCTGGTGTCCAAGGAGCTGGACCTGACCCTGACCACCCGGGACCGGAACAAGCCGCCGGAGGAGCGCACCCCCATGTGCGGGGTGCCCTACCACTCCTGCGACAGCTACATTGCCCGGCTCATCGCCAAGGGCTATAAGATCGCCATCTGCGAGCAGACCGAGGACCCGGCCCAGGCCAAGGGGCTGGTGGACCGGGACATCATCCGGGTGGTGACGCCGGGGACGGTAATCGCCTCCTCCATGCTGGAGGACGGCAAAAACAACTACATCTGCGCCGTTTACGCCGACTCGGCGGCCTGTGCCCTCTGCCTGTGCGACATCTCCACCGGCGAGGCCTACGGAGCCTCCTTCCCCGCCGGGGAGGAGGGGCTGGGACACCTGCGAAACGAGCTGGCCCGGTTCCACCCCGCCGAGGCGGTGCTGTCCTCGGGGGCCTGGAGCACCGAGGGGCTGGTCCCCTTTCTAAAGGAGCGGCTGAGCTGTCTGTGTGAGAACGGGGGCGAGGCCCGGTTCCGAATCAAGACCGCCCGGCCGCTGGCGGAAAAGCAGTTCAAGACCGGCCTGACCGACATTCCGGCCGGGGACGAGGCGGCTGTTCAGGCGGCGGGGGGCCTGCTGGCCTATCTCTACGAGACCCAGAAAACCGACCTGAGCCACATCTCCCACTTCAGCTACTACACCGTGGGCCAGTTCATGGAGCTGGACCTCACCGCCCGGCAGACTCTGGAGCTCACCGCCACCATGCGGGGCAAGGAGAAGCGGGGTTCCCTCCTCTGGGTGCTGGACAAGACCAAAACCGCCATGGGAGGCCGGCTCCTCCGGGGCTGGATGGAGCGGCCCCTCCTCTCCCCCGCCCGCATCGCCCGGCGGCAGCAGGGGGTGGCCGACCTGGTGGAGGACGCCATCACCCGGGAGGAGCTGTCCCTGGCCCTGCGGGAGATCACCGACCTGGAGCGGCTGGCGGGCCGGGTGGTCTACGGCTCCGCCGGGAGCCGGGACCTGGCGGCGCTGTCCGCCGGACTGGGCCGTCTGCCCCGCATCCGGGCGTTGCTGGAACACTGTCCCTCTCCCCTGCTCCAGTCCCTGCGCGCGGAGCTGGACGACCTGCCCCAGCTGCGGGACCTGCTGGACCGGGCCATTCGGGACGACAGCGAAAAGGCCCTGCCCTTCTCCGTCCGGGAGGGGGACTTCATCCGCTCCGGCTACCACCCCAAGGTGGACGAGCTGCGGGACCTGCTCACCAACGCCAGCGGCCACATTGTGGCGATGGAGGTGCGGACCAAGGAGCAGACCGGCATCAAAAACATGAAAATATCCTCCAACAAGGTCTTTGGCTATTACATAGAGGTGGCCAAATCCCAGACCGGGCTGGTGCCCGCCGACTGGGTGCGCAAGCAGACCACCGTCAACGCGGAGCGGTATATTTCCCAGGAACTAAAGGAGCTGGAGCACGCCATTCTCTCCGCCCGGGAACAGATCACCGCCCTGGAATATCAGCTCTTCTGCGAACTGAAGGAGGCCGTCTGTGCCCAGACCGCTCAGATTCAGTCCGCCGCCGCCGCCGTGGCCCAGGTGGACGTACTCAACTCCCTGGCCTCCGTCGCCGCCGCCAACGGCTACTGTATGCCCCAGGTGGACGGCTCTGACGCCCTCACCATCGTGGAGGGGCGGCACCCCGTGGTGGAAAAAATGCTGAAAAATACCCCCTTCGTCCCCAACGACACCCACATGGACGGGGGCGAGGACCTGGCCGCAATCATCACCGGGCCCAATATGGCGGGAAAGTCCACCTATATGAGGCAGGTGGCCCTGATTGTCCTGATGGCCCAGATGGGCTCCTTTGTCCCCGCCAAGTCGGCCCGGGTGGGTGTGGTGGACCGGGTGTTCACCCGCATCGGGGCCAGCGACGATTTGGCCTCCGGCCAGTCCACCTTTATGGTGGAGATGACCGAGGTAGCCGCCCTGCTCCAGAACGCCACCCGGCAGTCCCTGCTCATCCTGGACGAGATTGGCCGGGGGACCTCCACCTATGACGGCATGGCTATCGCCCGGGCGGTGCTGGAGCACTGCGCCGACCGCAAGCGCCTGGGGGCCAAGACCCTCTTCGCCACCCACTACCACGAGCTCACCGCCCTGGAGGGGGAGATTGCCGGGGTGAAAAACTACAATATCGCCGCCAAAAAGCGGAGGTCGGACGTGATCTTCCTCCGGAAAATCGTCCGGGGCGGGGCCGACCAGAGCTACGGCGTGGAGGTGGCAAAGCTGGCCGGGGTGCCTGAGCGGGTGGTCAGACGGGCCCGGGAGATTTTGGAGGAGTTGGAATCGGGGAACGGCCCTGTAACCGGCGGGCGGCCACAGGCCGCCCCTACAGAGGACGCCGCCCAGGTCTCATTGGGCGACATCGGCGGCGAGGCGGTGTTGAAAAAACTGCGCATGACCGACGTGAACATCCTCTCCCCTATTGAGGCGCTCAACCTGTTGGCTGAGCTGAAACAGGACCTGAACGGAGGATAACTCTGTCCCGCCGTAGGCGAGATGTGCGGAGCAGATGAGGGTTCTGAGCCCTCTGTAGGGCGGGACGACTCGGCCCGCCGTCCACGGAGAGCGGGTGCCCTCGGGAGACGGCGCGCCGAGGTCGTCGCGCCCTACGTCCTACGTCCCCGCCGCAGCGGGCAAGCCTCCCTTGCGAAAGGGAGGGGGACCGCCGCCGAAGGCGGGGGTGGAGAGATTCCTCCGGAGCACCACCGTTCATACGGAATCCCCCCGCCGCTTCGCGGTCCTCCCCCCTTTGGCAAGGGGGGCTGCCGCCTGCGGGCGGGACGGGGAGACGGCGCGCCGGGGTCGTCGCGCCCTACACCCACCGTCTCCCGCAGGACAAAGCCTCCCTCTCCGAGGGAGGTGGCGCGGCGAAGCCGTGACGGAGGGAGTCCTCCGGAGGCCTGCGGGGAGCGTGGTGACTTGCTCTGCACCTTATCCCATTCCGCACCTCAATATAGGTACTCTTTAAAGGTACCTCCTGAACCTAATTATAGTCCCTTTTTAGATGACTTGTCAAGGGGGTCCCGCCATGTTTTCAAAGGAGCTTTTCGGCCAGCGTATCTTACAGCTCCGTAAGCAGCACAACGAAACACAAAAAGACCTGGCAGAGCTGCTGGATGTGGGAAAGGGCCATATCAGCGAAATCGAGCGGGGCAACCGCACCACCTCTGCGGAGCGCATCGCCCTGATCTGCGAGCACTACCAAGTGTCCTCCGATTATCTTTTGGGTCTGGTGGACGACCCGAGATCCCGTCTGTAGGGGCGGCCTGTGGCCGCCCGCATACGGTAAAAGGGAACAACTGTTTAACGAAAGAGAGAGCATCCATGCCAAACATCCAAGTATTAGACCCCCATGTGGCCGACCTGATCGCCGCCGGCGAGGTGGTGGAGCGGCCCGCCTCTGTGGCCAAGG
Source organism: Firmicutes bacterium ASF500 (assembly GCA_000492175.2). Taxonomy (NCBI): domain Bacteria; kingdom Bacillati; phylum Bacillota; species Firmicutes bacterium ASF500. Next base: position 2,241,971 of record CP097573.1, read on the forward strand.
AGCTGATGGAGAACGCCATTGACGCCGGGGCCTCCACTGTGACGGTGGAGATCAACCACGGCGGGCTCACCTTCCTCCGGGTGACCGACGACGGGAAGGGTATCCCGGCCTCTGAGCTGAAAACCGCCTTTCTTCGCCACGCCACCAGCAAACTGCGCACCGAATACGACCTGGAGGCCATCGGCACCCTGGGGTTCCGGGGGGAGGCGCTTGCCGCCATCGCCGCCGTCTCCCGCATTGAGGTGCTTACCCGGACGGCGGAGGCGGACCTGGGGGCCTCCCTGGCCCTGGAGGGAGGCGTACCGGGAGCGGTGGAGGAGGCGGGCTGTCCCCTGGGCACCACCATGGTGGTCCGGGACCTGTTTTTCAACACCCCCGCCCGGCTGAAATTCATGAAAAAAGACGCCGCCGAGGGCGCCGCCGTCTTTGCCGTGGTCCAGCGGGTGGCGCTGTCCCACCCGGAGGTCTCTGTAAAATTCATCCGGGACGGCAGGCAGGAGCTGCTTACCCCCGGGGACGGCCAGTTGAAAAGCGCCGCCTACGCCGTGCTGGGCCGGGAGCTGGCCCTGGGCTTCCGGGAGGTCAAGGCCTCCGGCGAGGACATGACCGTGACCGGCTTCGTCTCCATGCCCGCCTGCTGCCGGAACAGCCGGAACTGGCAGTTCTTCTTTGTCAATGGCCGTCAGGTAAAATCCCCCCTGATGATGGCCGCCATGGAGGAGGCCTATAAGAACCAGAAGATGGTGGGCAAATTCCCCGGGTGCGTCCTCCATCTGCGGACCAAGCTCAACGCTGTGGACGTGAACGTCCACCCCGCCAAGACCGAGGTAAAGTTCGGCGGCGAGCGGGCGGTCTTTTCCGCTGTGTACCACGCAGTCCTCTCCGCCCTGGAGGGGGACCCCTCCCACCCCCAGGCGGTGCTGAAAAATGTGGAAATTCCCCAGGTGCGGAGGCAGGACACGGTAACGGAACATCAAATGCGGATCGGTGCTGAACCTCGAGCCGCTGAGCCGCCCGCCCCTGCGCACGGATCGCCCGTAGGGCGCGACGACCCCGGCGCGCCGTCCTCTCCCCTCCCCACCGTGGTCCGCGTCCACGACAGCAGCTACACACCGCCCGCCCCCGTCCCGCCGCAGCGGCCAAAGCCTCCTTTTGAAAGGAGGTGCCCCAGTTCGCAAACTGGGGCGGAGGATTGCGTTTCGCATAGCGAAACATACGAAGTAAACAAGATTTCCGAGGACTTGGCCGCTCCGCACAGCTCGGCTCCGCCGAAATCAACCCTCAGTCAGCCTGCGTCTGACAGCTCCGTTCCAAAGAAGCCCTTATCGCCTGCGGGCGGGACGGAGGACCTCCCCTGGCGGCTGGCCGGGGAGGTGCTGAACACCTACATCATCGTGGAGCGCGGGGAGACGGTCTATTTCATCGACAAGCACGCCGCCCACGAGCGGATGAATTTCGACCGGATGAAGTCGGAGGGCTACGACCCCATGTCGCAGGCGCTTCTGGAGCCGGTGCTGTGCCGGCTGGCTCCCCAGGAGCGGGAGACGCTGATGGCCCGCCGGGAGCTGCTGGAGGAGTTCGGCTTTGAGGTGGACGAGCTGGGGGCCGACCTGGCGGTGCGTCAGGCGCCCTTTGACGTGGATGCCGGGGACATCCCCGGCGCGCTGGAGGAGCTGGCACAAAAGCTGCTTCAGAACGGCTCCGCCGACCCCGCCGCCGCCCGGGACGAGCTGCTCCACACCATGGCCTGCAAGGCGTCCATTAAGGGCGGGTGGCACTCCGCCCCCCAGGAGCTGGAGCGGGTGGCCGGGGCTGTTATGTCCGGGCAGGTAAAGTACTGCCCCCACGGCCGGCCCGTAGCCATCGAGCTGAGCAAAAAGGAGCTGGAAAAGCAGTTCAGGCGGGCGTGACGCCCTCCAGCGCCAGCCGAATGCCTAGGCGGAAGCCCTCCCGAAAGGCGAGGAATTCCCGGATGTCCTCTCGCTCCGCCTCCAGTTGAAACATCCGGTCGACAAACTCTAGGCCAAGCTCCTCCTGGATTCTTTCCCACTCGGTGAATAGCTTTTGCTCCAATTCTCGCTGTGCTTTGTCCGGCTTTGGGGTAAAATCATAGTTGCCGGTGTATAGATGATAGAGCAGACCTTCCATATGAACACCTCCAGGTATACTTTGCTATTCGCAAAGTGTATTATATCCGCTAATAGCAAAGTTGTCAAGGGGGAGCACTATGTTTGACCAAAAATCTTTTGGAACGCGGCTGTTGGAAATCCGGACTGCCAGCGGAGAAAAGCAGCCGGAGCTTGCTGAAGTTCTGGATGTGTCCGTTACACAAATTAGCGAAATGGAAAACGGCAAAAAAGGAACCACGCTTCCAAAGTTTGCCCTGATCTGCGAGCACTACAACGTCTCCGCCGATTACCTGCTGGGGCTCACCGATGAGCCGAAGCCGTACAAGAGGCGGAAACGCGTGTAGGGCGCGACGACCTCGGCGCGCCGTCTCTTCCCCCGTCCCGCCCGCAGGCGATAAGCCCCCCTTGCCAAAGGGGGGAGGGCCGCGAAGCGGCGGGGGGATTCCGTCTGAACGGAGGTGCTCCGGTGGAATCCCTCCACCCCCGCCTTCGGCGGCGGTCCCCCTCCCTTTCACAAGGGAGGCTTGTCCTGCGGGGGACGAGGGGCTGACGGGCGGATGATATCCGCCCCTGCGGAGGCCTCTGGCGTTTGAAAATTGAATGAAAAAAACTCCCTGGGGGGCTTGCATATCCGGGCACGCTGTGTTATAATGGCACTTGCCAATAACATAAATATGTCCATGAGGTATCACAAGGCGAACCCCCGGAGAGCGGCTACTCTCCGGGGGTTCTTTACGCCTACCGTCTTCCGGTGTGTCCGTCAATCCATTTGCTCACGCAGGAGCCAATAACATTGGCCAGGACGGACACGATAAGATTAATCAATATGTCCAAGAGGACTCACCTCCTTTCCTCTTACACGAGGACAAGGACGAAAGACGGCAAAGCAATCATAGCACATTTCGACAGTATCCGCAAGGAGGTGAGGCAATGCCCCCCAAAATATTAGTTATCACCGGTCCCACGGCGTCGGGGAAGACGGCGCTGGCGGTGGAGCTGGCGAAGCGGCACAACGGCGAGGTGGTGTCGGCGGATTCCATGCAGATCTACCGCCGCATGGACATCGGCACGGCCAAGCCCACCGAGGTGGAAAAGCAGGGCGTCCCCCACCACATGCTGGATGTGGCCGAGCCGGAGGAGGACTTCTCCGTAGCCCGGTATGTGGAGATGGCGGCGGCCTGTGTGGAGGACGTGTTCTCCCGGGGAAAGCTGCCCATTCTGGCGGGGGGGACGGGGCTGTATATTGACTCCCTGCTGTCGGGCCGGACCTTCGCCGCCTTTGACGGCTCCAGCCCCATCCGGGGGGAGCTGGAGGAGCGGTACGCCCGAGAGGGGGGCCAGGCCCTCCTGAATGAGCTGGCAGGGGTCGACCCGGAGACCGCCGCCCGCCTCCACCCCAACGACGGCAAGCGCATTGTCCGGGCCCTGGAGGTCTGGCTGACCACCGGGAAGACCATCACCCGGCACAACGAGGAGACCCGCGCCCTTCCGCCCCGGTACGACGCCCTCACCCTCACCCTGGACTTCGAGCGCCGGGAGGACATGTGGGACCGCATCGACCGCCGGGTGGACCGGATGATGGCGGACGGGCTGGAGGCGGAGGTCCGGGCCCTGCTGGACAGCGGGGCGCCCCGGCGGTGTACCGCGATGCAGGCTATCGGGTATAAGGAGCTGGTCCCTGCCGTCTCCGGAGAACTGACGGCGGCGGAGGCCGCCGCCCAGATCAAGCTGCGCTCCCGGCAGTACGCCAAGCGCCAGCGCACCTGGTTCCGCCGCAATCTGGAGGCCAAACGGCTGCTGTGGAGCGCCGCTCCAAATTTTACGGAGGTCCTCCAGCGTTCGACAGCATATTTGGAAGAATTTGGTATATGATATCGGCACTCAGGCGGAAAAACAGACCGCCGTAAAGAAAAAGGAGTGCTACATATGTCAAATAACAGCAACAATTTACAGGAAATTTTCCTCACCCAGGCCCGCCGGGACCGGCGTATGGTCACCATGTTCCTGATGAATGGCTTCCAGATGCGGGGCTACATCACCGGCTTCGACGCCTTTACCGTCGTCCTCACCAGCGACGGAAAGCAGCAGATTATTTACAAGCATGCCATCTCCACCATCGTCCCCGAGCGGCCCGTGCCGCTGACCGGCCAGGAGGAGAGGGACGCATAGGGGCGCGTAGCCTGCGCCCGCCAAACACCCGCCTGTTGACCCCGGGCCCAGAAAGAGAGAACCCCCATGAAACAAGGAAAACCGGTTATCACCTTTACAATTTTCGCGCTGGCCGTCGTGATCGTAATTTATTTCGGCTACTACGTCTTCAACGCCCTGGACGAGCCCTTCCGCACCGCCCAGGTCTACGCCTACACCGCCCACGACAGCGTGGCGGCGGAGGGCCTTGTCATCCGGGAGGCCCAGGTGCTTCCGGCTCAGAACGGTATTCTGGAGGTCACCCGGGCGGAGGGAGAGCGGGTAGGCAAGGGCCAGCAGATCGCCCTGGTCTATCGGGACCGCCAGGCCCAGGCCGATCAGGCGGTCATTGAGGAGCTCCAGATGGAGATCGAGCTCCTGGAGGACGCCGTGGCCCAGACGGGGGACCTGGAGTCCTCCGCCCGGCTGGACGAGGACATTTTACAGGCGGTGGTGGACCTGCGGGCCTCCTACGCCCTGGGGGACTACACCCAGCTGCGGGAGCAGGTGCTGGAGGTGAAGAGCAGCGTGCTCAAGCGGGGCTACACCTACGGCGAGGGGCTGACCTCCGCCGAGCTGTCGGACCGCCTCCGGGCGCTGAATGGGCAGCTGGCCGTCCTTACCCAACAGTCCGCCCAGGCCACCACCCGGGTCACCGCCCCGGTGCCCGGGGTGTTCTCCAACCTGGTGGACGGCTATGAGTCCCGCCTCACCCCCGCCACCCTGAACCAGCTCACCCCCGCTCTGCTCCAGGAGCTCATCGACAGCCCCGCCGGGGAGGACAGCGGCTCCATGGGCAAGCTGATTACCTCCGACACCTGGTATTTCGCCGCCAACCTCCCCAAGGAGGCGGCGGACCGGCTGGTCCAGGGTCGGAGCGCCACCCTGCGCTTCTCCGGGGAGCTGAACCGGGACGTGAAAATGACGGTGAGCCGCATCGGCTCCACCCAGGAGGGCAGGACCCTGGTGGTCTTCTCCTCCAACCGCTACCTCACCCTCACCACCCTTCTGCGCCACCAGACGGCGGAGCTGATTTTTGAGAGCTTCTCCGGCCTGCGCATCCCCAAGGAGGCCCTGCGCCTGGAGGAATTTGCCGTGCATGACCCCAACGCCTCCTCCGGCGCGCCACCGGAAACGGTGAGCAAGATCGGGGTATACGCCCTGGTCAACGGCCGGGCCGAGTTCCGGGAGGCCGAGATCGTCACCGAGGGGAGCGACTACTACGTGGTCCGCCCGGCGGGCCCGGAAAAAAAGCTCCTCCGGGCGGGGGACTCGGTCATTATCCACGGCACCAATCTTCAAGACGGAATGCTGGTGGAGGGCTAGAGAGAGCGGCGTCCCCAAGGAAACGGTTTGATTTCTGTAGAGAAAGAAGAGATATTATGGATCTATCCCAAAACGTCAAAGCTGTGGAGGAAAAAATCGCCGCCGCCGCCCGGGCGGCAGGCCGGGACCCAGGGGAAATCGCCCTGTGCGCCGCCACCAAAGTGCAGACGGACGACACCATCCGCGCCGCCATCGCCGCCGGTATCCGCCTGTGCGGGGAGAACCGGGTGCAGGAGCTCACCGCCCACCTGGAGGCCAACGCCTACGTCGGGGCGGATGTCCACTTCATCGGCCACCTCCAGACCAACAAGGTCAGGCAGGTGGTGGGGCGGGTGTCCCTGATCCACTCGGTGGACTCCCCCCGCCTCCTCCAGGCCATTGAGACCCAGGCGGACAAGCTTGGCCTGCGGCAGGATATCCTCCTGGAGGTGAACGTGGCCGGGGAGGCCAGCAAGGGGGGCGTTTCCCCCGAGGACCTGCCCCGGCTGGCGGAGCTGGCCCTGACCTGCCCTCATGTCCGCCTGCGTGGATTGATGGCAATCCCGCCTGTATCAACGGTTTCTGGCACAAACAGGAAATATTTTTCTCAATTACGAAATCTTTTTGTTGACATAATGAGCAAAATGTCGGATAATCAATGTACTATGGACTGTCTGTCGATGGGCATGAGCGCCGACTATGAGGATGCCATCACTGAGGGCGCTACCCTGGTCCGGGTAGGCACCGCCCTCTTTGGCCCGCGTCCCCCTATGGGCCCCGCCCAATAATGGCCATTATATATGCAGTAACCATGTACTTCGGAGAAAAGAGGATAGACGAATGGGAATTTTTGATGAGTTTAAGCGGCTGGCCCACCCATATGAGGACGAGGACGATGACGGCTATGATGATTTCGACATCTCTCCCCGTCCGGTAGAGCGCCGGGAGCGGGAGCGCCCTGAACGGGTTGACCGGGACCGGGGGGCCCGGGAGTCCAGCTATGGCGGCGGCTACGGAGGCGGCTACTCCGCCCCCGCCCCCGAGGAGGACCGGCGGTCCAACAAGGTGGTCAACATCCGGGCGGCGACCCAGCTCCAGGTGGTGCTGGTCAAGCCCGAGCGGTTTGAGGACGCCTCCTCCATCGCCGACCACCTGCGGGAGAAGCGCACCGTGGTCCTCAACCTGGAGTCCACCAACGGCGAGATCGCCCGCCGCCTGCTGGACTTCCTGGCCGGTGTGTCCTACGCCCAGGAGGGCAAGATCAAAAAGGTGGCCATCTCCACCTACATCATCACGCCCTACAACGTGGATATCCTGGGCGACCTCATCGACGAGCTGGAGAACAACGGACTGTATTTCTAAAGAGGAATATTGCTTATGGGACTGAAATTGCCCTGCGTTTTGCTCCTCACAGCCGCCCTGCTGGCCGGCTGCGCTGGAGCGCCCACCGAGAGCGGCAGTCAACCCGCTCCAGATCAGTCCCCGCCGCCCCCGGCTCAGTCCGCCGCCGCCTCGGAGCCGGACGCCCCCTCGGAGTCTTTCCTGGTGGACGACCCGGATTCCCCCTACCCCATGGCGGTGGAGAGCTGGACCCTGGACATGGACGGCGACGGCGAGGACGAGCTGGTGGAGCTGCGGGCGGAGAAAGCCTACTTCGGCAACGAATCCGAGCCGGAGAAGCTGTTCGAGGGGATTAACGGGATACGCCCCTACACCCTGGTGGTGACGAAGGGGGAGACTGTCTATGAGCTGCCCCTGGGCTGGGAGGACAGCGGCGGCTATATCTCGAACCCTTATTACTTTTCTCCGGAGGACTCGGAGCGCACCGGAGCCTGCTGGACCACGGACCGGTCCGGGAACTCGGTGCTGGCCCTGTGGTTCGACACCATCTCCGCCGGGGGCGCGGGGCGGATTGAGGTCTACGCCGCCGCGTTCCAGGGGAATGAGCCCGTCCTTCTGCCCGTCCCGGAGTATGGGGTCGAAGCCGTGCTGGACGAGGAGACCATGCTGGCCCAGGTCACCGTCCCGGAGACGGGATACACCGAGACGCTGGACCTGAACCGGTGGCTGACAAATTACGATAAGCAGATGAAGGAGTGGAACCCGGACGCCACCCCCGGGCCCATCTACAGCGAGGACGGGACCTTGGAATGGCCCGCCGCTCCCGGCCAGATCGACGACTTCCACTACGCGGAGTCAGCCGAGGAGGGGATCGTCCTGCGGCAGTATCTCTACGGCACCGCCCACATGGACGGTATGGGGGATTTGGTGACTACTCTGAGCTGGGAGGGCGGCCAGCCTGTCGTGCTGAAACAGGAATTTGAATGGTATTATTAAGGAAAGATAGAGTGGGGAGGTTTTGCGATGCTCACGCCACAGGAGGTATCCGAACGCGCCTTTCAGAAGGCCAACTTCGGCGGCTATAATATGGCCCAGGTGGATGAATTTCTGGATATTCTCACCGGGGACTACTCCGCGCTGTACAACGAGAACGCGGTGCTGAAAAACAAGATGAAGGTGCTGGTGGACAAGGTGGAGGAGTACCGCTCCACCGAGGAGGCCATGCGCAAGGCCCTGATGGCCGCCCAGCGGATGGCCGACGACCTGGTGAAGGAGGCCGAGCGGAAGAAGGCGGATATGCTGGCCCAGGTGGAGCGGGAGTCCCGGGAGCGGGTTGCCGCCATTGAGCAGGACATCCAAGCGGAGGAGTACCGCTTGAAGCAGGCCCAGCAGGAGACCGCCTCCTTTGTGGAGAAGGTCCGCGCCCTCCACGCCAAGGAGGCGGAGTATCTCGCCCGCCTGGAGGACCTCTACCCCCCCGAGACCAAGCCCCACCAGGAGTCGCTGGACGAAAAGGCTTCTGAGATTGACGACAATGTTCAGCGTCTGCTCGCCCAGGCGATGGAGGCCGCTACCGCCGAGAACATGCGCAGCCGGGCGGAGGAGGAGGAACAGGACTTGTCCGACACCGCTGAGTTTACCCCCGGCGCGGTCCCCGAGGAGGGCTATGACCAGGAGGACGCCCGGGCCTATGAGGAGGACCGGGAGGACGGCGGCGAGGGCCGGCGCTCCGGCGGAGGCCGCATCGACTTCGGCTCCCTCCAGTTTGGCCGGGACTATGAGATTACCTGATTAGAACGAACCGGGAGCCCGGCCCCGCGCCGGGCTCCCTCTCCCCATAAATCGACACACCCCTCCCCCATCCGGGGGCAGGGGCCTTTCGGCGTTGTCTGAAACCGGCGAATTTTTCCAAAAAACGAGGTGTTTATCATGAAGCTGCTTACCGCCGCCCTGAGCCGTCTGCCTGAATTTGAAGAGCTCCTTGCCGCCCTGGAGGCGGGGCGTTCCCCCGCGGCCCTGTCGGGGGCGGCGGCCATCCACCGGGTCCACGCCGCCGCCTGTATCGGCCTGACCACCGGCTGGCCCGTGGTGGTGGTGTGCGCCGACGAGGGGGAGGGGCAGAGGCTGGCCCGGGACCTGGGGGCCTTTGCCGGGGTGGCCGTCCCGGTGCTGGGCCCCCGGGACTTCACCTTCCACAACGCCGCCGCCCTCTCCCGCCAGTGGGAGCACCGGCGGCTGGCCCTGATGAAGGGGCTGGCCCAGGGGAAGCACCCCTTCCTGGTGGCCGCGGTGGAGGGCCTCCTCCAGCGGACCGTGCCCCCTCAGACGCTGGAGGACTGCTGTCGGGAGCTGAAAACCGGCGGCTCCTACGACCTGAACCAGCTGGCCGAGGACCTGTCCGCCGCCGGTTATGTCCGGTGCGAGCAGGTGGAGGGCGTGGGACAGTTCGCCCTGCGGGGGGGTATTTTAGACGTGTTCTCCCCCGGTATGGAGCAGCCCGTCCGGGCGGAGTTCTTTGGGGACGAGGTGGACGCCATGGGCCTCTTCGACCCGGCCACCCAGCGCCGCACCGAGAACATCGAGACCGCCCTCCTCCTCCCCGCCGCCGAGGTCCTGCCCCAGCTGGCCCCCGGCGGGGCGGCGGGGCTGAGCAAAAAGCTGTCCAAGCTGGCGGCCAAGGCCCTGCAAAACGGAAATAAGGAGCTGGCCGCCACTCTGGAGCAGGACGGCGAGGCCATCGCCCAGGGCCGCGGCTTCCCCGCCATTGACCGCTATCTCCCCCTGATCTACCCCCAGCTGGCTACGGCGGCGGACTATCTGCCCACGGACGCCTGCGTGATCTTCGACCAGGTCCCCCGGGCGGCTGACCGGGCGAAATCCTACCAGTGGCAGCTGGAGGAGGACGGAAAGACCCTTCTGGAGCAGGGGGAGCTGGACCCCTCCTGCACCGAGCTGGCCCGGACCTTCCCCCAGCTCCTCAGCCGCCTGGAGGACTTCCCCCTAGTCTATCTGGACTCCTTCACCACCGCCAGCTATCCCCTCCCCCCCAGGGAGCTGCTGTCCGTCACCGCCAAGCAGCTGCCCCCCTTCCTGGCCAGCCTGGAGACGGCGGTGCAGGACCTGGCCCACTACCAGAACGCCGGCTTCGCCGCCCTGGTGCTGGTGTCCGGGGAACAGCGGGCCATCGACCTCCAGACCCTCCTCCGGGAGCAGAAGATCGGGTCCGCCGTGGACTTCCACATGAAGTCTCTGCCCCAGCCGGGACAGGTGGTCATCACCCTGGGGGGGCTGTCCAGCGGGTTTGAGTATCCGGAGATGAAGCTGGCCGTCCTCACCGAGGGGGAGAAGGCCGCTCCCAAGAAGCCCTGGCCCCGGAAGGAGGCCACCAACCGGCAGAAGCTGAAGTCCTACGCCGACCTCACCCCCGGCGACCTGGTGGTCCACGAGCACCACGGGGTGGGCCGGTTCGCCGGAATGGTGAAGATGCCGGTGGACGGCATTGAGAAGGACTATGTAAAGATCACCTACGCCGGCAGTGACGTGCTCTACGTCCCCGCCACCCAGCTGGACCTGGTGAGCAAGTACATCGGCGGCGGCGAGGACGCCAACGAGACCCGAAAGCTGAACCGCCTGGGGGGCCAGGAGTGGGAGAAGGCCAAAAAGAAGGCCAAAAAGGCGGTGCAGGACCTGGCCAAGGGCCTCATTCAGCTCTACGCCCAGCGCCAGCGCCAGCCGGGCTACGCCTTCTCCCCCGACTCCCCCTGGCAGCGGGAATTTGAGGAGCAGTTTGAATACACCGAGACCGACGACCAACTGCGGTGCATCGGGGAGATCAAGGCCGACATGGAGCGGCCCACCCCCATGGACCGGCTCCTCTGCGGCGACGTGGGCTACGGCAAGACGGAGGTGGCCTTCCGGGCTATGATGAAGTGCGTGCTGGACGGCAAGCAGACCGCCATCCTGGTGCCCACCACCGTCCTGGCCCGGCAGCACTACCTCAGCGCCCTGCGCCGGTTCCAGAAATACCCGGTGAATATCGACGTGGTGTCCCGCTTCCGCACCCCCGCCCAGATGAAGGAGACCCTTCGCAGGGTGGAGGCGGGTCAGGTGGATATCCTCATCGGCACCCACCGCCTGTTCAACAAGGATGTCCGCTTTAAGGACCTGGGTCTGCTGGTGGTGGACGAGGAGCAGCGCTTCGGCGTCCAGCACAAGGAGAAGCTGAAGGAGACCTTTAAGCAGGTGGACGTGCTCACCCTGTCCGCCACCCCCATCCCCCGGACGCTGAATATGGCCCTCAGCGGCATCCGGGACATGTCCACCCTGGAGGAGCCCCCCACCGGCCGCCAGCCGGTGCAGACCTATGTGCTGGAGCATGACTGGAATCTCCTGGCCGACGCCATGCGCCGGGAGCTGGAGCGGGGGGGCCAGGTGTTCTACCTCCACAACCGGGTGGAGACCATCGACCGCACCGCCGCCCGGATTCAGCTGCTTCTGGGGGAGGACGCCGCCGTGGGGGTGGCCCATGGCCGGATGACCCAGGAGGCCATCGACGACGTGATGGCCCGGATGACCGACGGAGAACTGAACGTTTTGGTCTGCACCACCATTATCGAGACGGGCATCGACCTGCCCAACGCCAACACCCTCATTATGGAGGACGCGGACCGGCTGGGCCTGGCTCAGCTCCACCAGATCCGGGGCCGGGTGGGCCGGTCCAGCCGCCGGGCCTTCGCCTACCTCACCTACCGGAAGGGCAAGGTGCTGTCCGAGGTGGCGTCAAAGCGGATGGAGGCCATCCGGGAGTTCGCCGAGTTCGGCTCCGGCTTCAAAATCGCCATGCGGGACCTGGAGATCCGGGGGGCGGGCAACGTGCTGGGCCCGGAGCAGTCCGGCTTTTTGCTCAGCGTGGGCTATGATATGTACCTCAAGCTGCTGGAGGAGGCCGTCCTGCTGGAGCAGGGCCAGCCCCTGCCCACCCGGACGGAGTGCGCCGCCAATTTGAGCGTGGCCGCCTCCATCCCGGACAAATACGTCCCCTCCCCGGAGCAGCGGATGGACCTGTACCGCCGCATCGCTGCGGTGCAGAGCGAGGAGGAGGCCGACGAGCTGGTGGATGAGCTCATCGACCGCTACGGCGAGCCTCCCAGGCCGGTGAATAACCTGCTTTCGGTGGCCCTCCTCCGGGCGGACGCCGCCCGGCTCCGCATCTCCGACATCGCACAGAAGGACGGAAAGCTCCTCTTCACCCTGGAGGAATTCCGCCTGGAGCCCTTCTCCATCCTGTGCGCCCAGGACGGCTATCAAAAGCGCCTGCTTCTCATGCCCGGCGACACCCCCCGCTTCTCCCTCCGCCTGGCCAAAAACGAGGACCCCCTCCGCGCTGCCCGCAAGGTGGTGGAGGACTTCGCTAAGGCGATGGAAGGATGAGGATTGTCCTGTGAAGACCGGTATATTGCGATAGGACTGGTTGGTGAATTGCTGTTTGTCGTATTTACCGAGCGGGGGGAGGTCATCCGGCTGATTTCCGCGAGGGCGGCGACTGAAAGCGAAAGGAGGCTTTACTATGACCAGAGCTTTTACAATTAAAGACGGGCAGTCTCCTACGAAGGAGCAGCTGGCCGAGGCCATGGCGGCGGCGAAACGGGAGGTCCGGTTTGATGAGGATGCCCCGGAGCTGTCCCCAGCTATGTACAAGGCCTTTAAGTGCTCCGTGGCCCAACGGAACAGAAGAAAAAAGAACGCATGATATGAACAGGAACCGGCCGCCCTACGGGCGGCCGGTTTGCTTATGGCTTTACAATCTGGCTCAGATTTTTGATCCGGTAATGCTCCCCCGCCCGCTCAAATTCCACAACCACGCCAGTGTCAAAGTGGGCGGTGAGGGTGTCGCCATTCCAGTCGAAGGGCGTCCTGTTCCAGCGCAGGAAGGATTCCACAAAAATCCTGTGGTCCAGATAGAACTGCTGAACGCACTGGCCCACGCTGTTGACGAAAGTGAGGCCGTCCACCGGGGCGAAGAGCTCCTTGGGGGCCTCGCACAGGGCCACGAAGGCGGCCCCCTGATCGTTCCCGGTGGGACAGCGGTAGTAGCACCGGTCCTCCGCCAGAGCTCCGCACACCACCATGGCGAAGCTGTGTCCATTGAAGGTGTCGTTCAGCTCGCACTGGGCGTGAATCAGGGGCTCCAGCCCCCAGGTCTGACCGTAGGTCTGGGCGATGTGGGCCTGTCCCAGGAGGTTGTCGGGGAAATGGTTGATGTTCTCCCACCCCCACAGCCAGGAGTTGGACACATAGGACTCGCTGCCCAGGAACTGGAGCCGGAACTGGTATTTCCCCAGGGTCAGGACGCCCTTTTCAAAGTCCACATACCAGCTCGGCTCGTCCTTTACCAGCGCGGCAAAGCGGTTCTGCACGGTGAAGATCTTGCCCAGGCAGGCGGAGAACACCTGGTCCCAGTCGGACATATCCACCCCCTGGGGGAAAAAGCCCGCAGGCGCGCCCGGACCGGCCTTGGTCTCGGGCTCCTTTAGGAGCTCCGGTTTTTTGCCGAACAGATTTGCGAACAGTGACATTACAAGGTCTCCTTCCATTTTGAGCTTGCCTGATCTCTGTGCCATCATAGCACTGGAATTTGTAAAAATCAAGGACGGCCGTCCTGCCTTAGCCGGCGGAAATTGACAAAACGCGGCGCTTGCGGTATGATGGACAGGCCAACCCGAAAGGGGAGGCCGGAAAGGCGCTGTTACATAAAAGGCGGTTGGCCCACAAACCTCTTGCAAAGACCCAATAAGAGGGGGGGGTGCTGATGGGAAACGAACTTCGGAGGTTTATCCTTCGCTTCGTGGTGAGTTTGGGCGTGGTCGTCATGATCTTGCTCCTCACCGCCCCAAAAGCGTGCTGACTGCCCGGTGGCACGAGCAGTCAGCATAGTGTTCTATGATTGATTGATCCGGGCCAACCGTCTGTGACAGTGCCCTTTCTGTTCATATTATACGTTCCCGCCCCCGTTTTGTCAACGGCAAAATGGGGCCGTTTTTTGGAAAATCAGCTGAGGGGAAGCTCATAGTCCCCCATGCGGATGGCGGCAAAATCGCTGGGATCGGTGAGGCCGATGAAGTGGACGGTGGTCCAGACCTCCTCGTTTTCGATTCCGCCCCCGCCGCTGGTAAGGCCCATCAGGCTGACCCGTTTCTCACTGCCGTCTCTGGTGACCAGCCGGGTATCCTTTACCATATCCTCATAGTAGGGGTAGTCCATCCCCTTGGCCTCCAGGCTCAGGGAGAAGGTGGAAAGGGTGGCGGAAATGTTCACGTCTCCTTCCTCCAGGGCGGCGTGGAGGGCCTGGGGCCCGTCGTAGGCGGGCTGGAAGGTGACAATAGCCGGGTGGTCGGTGACGGCGCTCCTGATCCCGTCCTCCGCCTCGGTGCAGGGGGGCGTTACCAAGATAGTGAGGGGCTGTGCGGTGAAATCCACATCCTCGCCGGCATCAACGCTGAAGCAGAAGGTCAGGACATCCTCCACTGCCTCACCGCTGAAGGAGCCAGAGCTTTCGTCCTTACTGAGCCGGAAGGGCCAAAGGGGGTTGTCCTCGCTCTGCAAATAATCCGAGCTAAAGGCTTTCCAGTCCGTCCAGTCCTGTCTGGCCCAGTCCACCTGGCAGGCGTCCCGCAGCTCCTCCCAGGTGTAGCTCCCGGTGCCATAATAGTAAACCTCGGGGAAATCATACCCCTCTCGGGGCGAGCCCTCGGGCAGCCGGTACTCCAGAATATAGTGGATGGTTTTGTCGCTGCACAGGGCCTGGGTCACGGTGAGGGACACGTCGTCGCAGACGGAGGTAACATTCACCTCCTGGAACACCGCCCCGCCCAGGGCGGACAGGGCCGCTCCGGGCCCGAAGCGGCGGATAAACAGGGGGTCCCAGATGGTGGTGGCGCTGGTGGCCAGCAGGAGGACCGCCGCCAGCAGGAGCACCGCCGTCTTTTTCCGCCGGGGCCGGTAGGTCCGGGCCCGCTCCGGCCTGGCCGAGCGCACGCCTTTCTCCAAGCGCTCCCGCAGGCCCTCGTCGGGGGCGCAGTGCTCCATCGCGTCGTGATACCGATTCATATAAGCTCCTTTCTCAGGGCCTCCCGGCCCCGCTTCAGCCGCATTTTTACCGCGGGCACCGTCACCCCCAGCAGCCGCGCGATCTCCTGGAGGCCGTACCCCTGGTAGTAGTGGAGGTGCAGGACGGTGCGCTGCTTCTCCGGCAGGTTGGACACCTGGTCCAGCAGGGACAGCTCCTCCGGGGGCAGGGACACCCCCGCCGCCGCCGCCAGGGGCAGCTCCGACCGGCGGGAACGCCGCCACTCACCCCGGCACAGGTTCAGCGCCACCTGGTAGAGCCAGCTTCGCTCGTGCTCCGGGGACTTGAACTTCGGGGCCTGATACAGCCGCTTTACAAAGACGTCCTGCAGTACGTCCTCCGCGTCCGCCGGGTTTTTCATTTGCAGCAGGCAGAAGCGGTACAGCGACGGGCCGTAGGTCTCATACACCCGGTCAAACAGCGCCTGATCCATGGGCTCACCTCCTTGTTCCTCTGTCTGTATTACGTCTCAGCGGGGCAAAAGGTAACAAAAAATTCTCCGGCGGGGCCGGAGAATTTTTTCGGTCAAAGCATGATCTGATTGTCCGCCCGCCGGGTGTAGTTCTGCTCCAGCATGGACACATGGGAGAGGAAGTCCGGGTCCTCAAAGAACTTGGCCCGCCGGGTACACTTGCGGACGCAGGCCTGACACTTGACGCACAGCCCCACCGCGTCCATGGTCTTGGGGTCGATGCTGCCCATGGGGCAGGCCCGGGCGCAGGCCCCGCAGTAGCAGCACTTCTCCCAGTGGGTGAGGGGCTTTGCCTTTAAAAACCTGGCGGGGGTTCCGTCCACCTTCAGGGGGGTGTAGTAGGGCCCGATCTCGCTCCGGTCCAGCTCCAGGGGAGGCAGCTCCTCCCCTGCCAGCTTTTCCGCGATTTTGGCGGCAAAGTCGGCCATCTGGGCCAGGTCGTCCCCGTCGGGACGGCCCTCCCCCACCTGGTCGGAGAAGGCGTGCCGTCCGGCGAAGGCCGCTCCCCCGGCCAGTTGGAAGCCGTTGCCCTCCAGAAGCAGGGCCAGCTCCCGCAGGGCCTCGTCGGGACTGCGGTTGCCAAAGACGCAGATGGGCAGGGCAATGGCCCCATCCCCGAAAATCTTGGCCTGATACTCGGGCATCAGCTTGTTGGGCAGCCGGCCTGCGTACACCGGCGAGGCCATCACCAGCAGCTCGCCGGGGCCGAAGCGGCGCTCGCCCTCCCGCTCAGCGGGCTTGGTGAAGGGGATATACTCCGGCTTCAGACCCAGCCTCTTGCCCAGCTCCCCGGCTACATACCGGGCAATTTTCTCCGTCCCGCCGGTGGGGCTGAAATACAGGGCGGAAAGCTTCTTGATGTTCATAACAATCTCCTCCTCACAGCGTTCGTTGGACCTCCGGGCGCTCACTCCACCTCGACGGCGGGCACGACCTTTGCGCACCGGGGGCAGAGGGTGGGGTGTTTGGTGTCGGAGCCCACGGTGGGCAGGACCTTCCAGCACCGCTCGCACTTCTGGCCCTGAGCGGGGGCGACCTCCACAGTCAGCGCACCCTCGCCCTTTTCCAGGGATACCTGGGAGACGATGAACACGTCCGCCATACTGTCCTCGTCCATCTCGGGCAGAAGGAAACGGTCCGGGTCGGCCGTCTTCAGAGTCACCCTGGCCTCCAGGCTCTTGCCGATCTTCTTCTCGTTCCGGGCCTGCTCCAGGGCGGCGTTAACCGTGTCCCGGGTCTTGATGATCTCCTCCCAGCGCTCCATAGCGGCCTCGTCCAGGGCGTACTCGGCAAAGGGCTTGTTCATCTCGTTGAGGAGCACATTCCGGGGGTCGTCGCCCTCGCGGTGGGGCATCGCCAGCCAGATCTCGTCGCAGGTAAAGGCCAGGATGGGGGCGAAGAGCTTGGTCATGGTGTCCAGAATCAGGAACAGGGCGGTCTGGGCGGAGCGGCGGAGGAGCCCGTCCTTCTCCTCGCAGTACAGCCGGTCCTTGATGATATCCAGATAGAAGGAGGACAGCTCCACCACGCAGAAGTCGTTGATGGCATGGGAGACCACATGGTACTCGAAGTTGTCATAGGCGGCAAAGCACTTCTCAATGAGCTGGTTCAGCTTGGTGACCGCCCACCGGTCCAGCTCCACCATCTCCTCGGGCTTGACCAGATTGTTGGGGTCGAAGCCGTCCAGGTTGCCCAGGCAGTACCGGGCGGTGTTGCGGAATTTCAGATAGTTCTGGGACAGCTGCTTGAAGATGTTGTCGGAGCAGCGCACGTCCACGTGGTAGTCGGCGGAGCCGGCCCACAGGCGGATCAGGTCCGCACCGTACTTTTTAAAGATGTCGGCGGGGTCCACGCCGTTGCCCAGGGACTTGTGCATGGCCTTGCCCTCGCCGTCCACGGTCCAGCCGTGGGTGACGCACTCCTTGAAGGGAGCGCCCTTGCCCAGCGCGCCCACGGCGGTGAGCAGGGAGGACTGGAACCAGCCCCGGTACTGGTCCAGACCCTCCATATAGACGGTGGCGGGCCAGAAGCCCTGGTCCTTCTGCATGGAGGCGAAGTGGGTGGAGCCGGAGTCAAACCAGCCGTCCAGGGTGTCCTCCTCCTTGGTGAAGCCGGACTTGCTCCCGCAGTGGGGGCAGGCGAAGTCCTTGGGGAGGATGTCCGCCGCCTCGGTCTCATACCAGGCGTTGGAGCCCTTTTCGCCGAACAGGGCGGACACGGCGGCGATGGTCTCGTCGGTGCAGATGGGCTTGCCGCAGTCGGCGCAGTAGAACACCGGGATGGGCAGGCCCCACCGGCGCTGGCGGCTGATGCACCAGTCGGTCCGCTCCTGAATCATGGATTTCATCCGGTCGATGCCCCAGCCGGGCACCCAGCGCACCTCCTCGCAGGCGGCGACGGCGGCGTCCTTAAAGGACTCCACCGAGCAGAACCACTGGGGGGTGGCCCGGAAGATGATGGGCTTCTTGCACCGCCAGCAGTGGGGGTAGGAGTGGACGATGTCCTCGCTGGCGAACAGGGTCCCGTTCTCCTTCATGTCGGCCAGAATGACGGGGTTGCTCTCCTCGGTCTTCATGCCGGCGTACTTGCCGGCGTAGTCGGTGTGGCGGCCCCGGTCGTCCACGGGGACCACCATCTCGATCTTGTACCGCTTGCAGGTCTCGTAGTCGTCCGCGCCGAAGCCGGGGGCGGTGTGGACGCAGCCCGTGCCGCTGTCCATGGTGACGTACTCGGCGGTGCACAGCTGGCTGGTCTTGTCCAGGAAGGGGTGCTGGGCCAGCATATATTCAAAGTCCTGGCCCTGGAAGGTGGCGACGGTCTCATAGTGCTCCACGCCGCCGATTTTCATGACCTTCTCGCAGAGGGCCTCGGCCAGAATATACATCTCGCCATTGTCCGCCTTCACCAGCACGTAGCTGTCCCGGGGGTGGAGGGCGATGGCCAGGTTGCCGGGCAGGGTCCAGATGGTGGTGGTCCAGATGAGGAAGTACATCTTCGAGATGTCGCCGTACTGCCCCAGCTTGCCCTGGTCGTCCTTCACCTGGAACTTCACGTAGACGGTAGTGACCGGGTCGTCCTGGTACTCAATCTCCGCCTCGGCCAGGGCGGTCTCGTCGTGGGGGCACCAGTACACCGGCTTGAGGCCCTTGTAGATATAGCCGTTTTTGTACATCGCCCCGAAAATTTTCACTTCCTCGGCCTCGAAGCCGGGGTTCATGGTGAGGTAGGGGTTCTCCCAGTCGCCGATGACGCCCATGCGCTTAAAACCCTCCCGCTGTACGTCCACGTAGTGCTGGGCGAACTCATGACAGGCGGTGCGGAACTCGGGGACGGACATGGCCTTGCGGTTGAGCTTGTTCTGCTTGATGATGGCGCTCTCGATGGGCATACCGTGGTTGTCCCAGCCGGGGATGTAGGGGGTGAGGTAGCCCCGCATAGCGGCGGCGCGGGTGATGAAGTCCTTGATGGACTTGTTCAGGGCGTGGCCCATGTGGAGCGCGCCGTTGGAGAAGGGAGGGCCGTCGTGGAGGGAGTACAGGGGCTTGCCCTCGTTCTTTTTCAGCAGCTCATGGTAGAGGTCCATGTCCTCCCACCGCTTGAGCATGTCGGGCTCCCGGGCGGGCAGCCCCGCCCGCATGGGAAAGCCGGTTTTTGGCAGATTGATGGTCTTGTTGTAGTCCATTTTGTATTACTCCTTTATGATATTACAGATTTATAATCGCAAAAGTTCAGGTGCATGCCCACTGGGCCAAAATGCGGGAGAAATCCCGCTTCTTCAAATCCTCCGCCCGAATCAGCAGATTCAGGGAACCGCAGCCGCCCAGATACAGGTCCATGTCGTCCATCTCCCCCGCCGGGAAATCGGTAAAATCGTCATCCAGCTGGAAGAGCAGGGTGTCCCAGGCGGTCCGGGCCAGGGCTTTCTGTACCTCCTCCCGGGGGATGTTGCATTGCTTCAACAGCTCCTCCGTCATGCCCCGATAGGGGTTTTCCCGGGGGTCGCTCTGGTAATACCGGGGGTGTCCGCCAATCTTGCAGCCGCCCCGCTTCATCTGCTCCTCCAGACGGTCCAGCGCCTCCCGCTCCTCCGGGACGTCGGAGCGCATCCGGTAGGTGTCGAACTCCTTCGGGTCCGCATCGGGCAGGCGGGCCTTCAAGGCGGCGGTAAAGAGTTCGTTGAAGAGGTATTCCTCGTCGCCCACGCCCTCCTGTTTCGCCGGCCGGAAGGTCATCTTCAGCGGCACATTGGGGCAGCGCCATAGTTCAACATGCCCGTTTTCAATATCCTGCAAGTCGATCTTGTGGGCGGGGCGAGGCATATTTTTCTTACTGGCCTCCTCCCAAGGGACAGCCATTTTCGACGCGCACTCCTCCAGGGTGACGGTCCTGTCAACCTCCGGATAGTAGATAATCTTCCAGTCGTCCTGAGGGGTGCCCTCCCCGGTATCCTCTCCGCACAGGCCAAAGTCATCAACGCCCCAGTCGGACAAAAATATCTGTAAAATGCCTGATTCTGGGAAGTTATCCATAGGGGGCACTTGAGAAAAATTGATCTGGGCGCACAGCCAGAGCTGGTTCCCGTCCTCGTCGGCGGGGATGTTCGCATTGTGGGGCACATAGGGCACGCCGCCCAGATGACTGTCCGCCACGCCGAAGGGCTCTTTGCTGAACTCCAGGTAACAGGCGGGCTGCCTGCTCTGTTTCTGAATCTGATCCACAATCTCCTGGCACAGCTGGATTTTTTCCATGTTGGTCATCTGCTTCCAACTCCTTTTCGCAAAATAAAAACGCCCCTGTCTCGGTAAAGAGACAAAGGCGAAAACCTCTGCGGTACCACTCTTCTTGCCGGGGCACAAAATCCCGGCCACTCAAGGCAGGCCCGGTAACGGGGGCCGGACGGGGAGGCTTACTGCAAGTTCAGCCCCCTGCTCCAAGGTGATCTTCGCCGCTCCCTCCCGTCCGCCTCGCACCAAACGGCGGCTCTCTTCGCGTATCGGGGGCGGGTACTCGTCCTTTTCCGCACATTTTTCATATGTGTTCCATATCTTATCCGGTTTTGTCCGGGTTGTCAAGGGTTTTTGGAATTTCCTTGCCCGGAAATGGTTGCGAATTTTCCAAATATCCGATATAATAAAGTGTCAAATTCTGAGCTGGCCCAAAGGAGGGCTTTTTATGCTGTTACATGTATTAGCCATCGGCGACGTGGTGGGCGAGGGGGGGCAGGATATCCTGTCCCGCCGCCTGCCGGAGCTGCGGGAGCGGCTGGGGGTCCACTTCTGCGTGGTCAATGGGGAGAACGCCTCCGGGGTGGGCATCACCCCAGCCCAGGCCCGGCGGATTCTGGAGGCCGGGGCGGATGTGATTACCCTGGGCAACCACACCTGGAACCGCATCCAGATCGGGGCTTTTCTGGACAAGGAGCCGCGCATCCTCCGCCCCGCCAACTACGCCGGCCGGGTCCCGGGCCGGGGGGCCGGGGTGTACCGGTGCCAGGGGCTGGACATCCTGGTGATGAACCTGATGGGCCGGGTGGACCTGAACGCCAACCTGGACAGCCCCTTCAAGGCGGCCAACTTCCTGCTCAGCCGGGAGCGGTATGACCTGGTTCTGGTGGACTTCCACGCCGAGGCCACCAGCGAGAAGGGGGCTATGGGCTGGCACCTGGACGGCCGGGCGGCGGCGGTGTGGGGCACCCACACCCACGTGCCCACGGCGGACTGCCAGGTCCTGCCCCAGGGCACCGGCTTCGTCACCGACCTGGGGATGACCGGTCCGGTCCGCTCGGTGCTGGGCATCAAGCCGGAGAACTCCCTGAACCTGTTTCTGGGCGGGCTCCCCCGGCGGTATGAGGAGGCCGAAGGAAACTGTAAGCTCAACGGATGCCTGTTTGCCATTGACACGGAGAAAAAGAAATGCGTCGATGTGACGCGGACGGATATTATCGAGTGAGGGAATACTATGCTGAAAATCATCCACGGGGCTGATTTCCATTTGGACAGCCCGTTCTCCGGCCTGACGCCCAAGCGGGCGGCCCAGCGGCGGGGGGAGCAGCGGGAGCTGCTGGAGCGGCTGGCCGAGCTGGCCCGGAAGAAGGGGGCCGGCCTGGTGCTGCTGGCGGGGGACCTCCTGGACTCGGAGCGGGTCTTTCCCGAGACGGCCCTGGCCCTGAGCAAGGCCCTGGCCTCCATCCCATGCCCGGTGTTCATCGCCCCGGGCAACCACGACCCCTATACCGACCGCTCCATCTGGACCGCCCTGAATTGGCCGGACAACGTACATATCTTCCGCTCCCTCGACCTGGAGCGGGTGGACCTGCCCGGCTGTACCCTCTGGGGCCGGGCCTTCACCGGCGCCCACCAGGAGACCAGCCCCCTGGAGGGGCTGGCGGTCCCCAGCGATGGAAAGCTCCATCTGGCCGTCCTCCACGGCTGTGTGGGGGAGCGGAACGGCTACGGCCCGATCTCCCACGCCGAGATCGCCGCCAGCGGGCTGGACTATCTGGCCCTGGGCCACATCCACCAGGGCAGCGGCCTGAACAAGGAGGGGAACACCTTCTGGGCCTACCCCGGCTGTCCCGAGGGGCGGGGCTTTGACGAGCTGGGGGACAAGGGCGTGCTCTATGTGGAGGCCGAGCCCGGCCAGGTGAAGAGCCAGTTTGTCTCCCTGGCCAAGCGGCGGTATGAGATCATCACCGCCGATATCACCGGCCCCGCGGGGCCGCTGGCCGCTATTTTGGAGGTCCTGCCCGGCCGGACCAGCGACCTCATCTGCCGGCTGATTCTCACCGGCGAGGGGCCGGCCCCCGACCTGGTCAACCTGGAGCAGACCCTGGCCCCCGAGTTCTACGGCCTGACCCTCGTGGACCGCACCCGCCTGCCCCGGGACCTGTGGGCCCGGCGGGAGGAGGACACCCTGACGGGGCTGTTCCTCCGGACCATGTGGGAAAAATGTCAGGCTGAGCCGGACAACCAGGCCTTGCAGCTGGCCGCGCGGTATGGGCTGGCCGCTCTGGAAGGAGGGGAAGGGATATGAAGATCAAATCCATGACGGCCACCTTCGGCGGGCTGAAAAACGCCAAGCTGGAGCCGGGGCCGGGCCTCACCCTCATCCACGCCCCCAACGAGGGGGGCAAGTCCACCTGGGCCGCCTTCTGGCGGGCCATGCTCTACGGCATCGACACCCGGGACCGGGACAAGAAGGGCTATCTGGCGGACAAGAACCGCTATCAGCCCTGGTCCGGGGCCCGGATGGAGGGGGAGCTGGTGCTGGAGCTGGCGGGCTGGGACATCACCATCCGCCGGGGTCCCCGGGGGAATACCCCCTTCGGGGCCTTCTCCGCCGTCTACACCGGGACCGAGGAGCCCGTCCCCGGCCTCACCGCCGCCAACTGCGGCGAGCTGCTTACCGGCGTGGGGGCTGAGGTGTTCAGCCGCTCCGCCTTCCTGGGCAGCGGGAGCGGACCCCTCACCACCGCCCCGGAGCTGGAGCGGCGCATTGCCGCTCTGGTCTCCTCGGGGGAGGAGGACGTGTCCTTTTCCCAGGCCGTGGGGCGGCTGAAGGACTGGAAAAACCGCCGTCAGGTGAACAAGAGCGTGGGCGAGATCCCCAAGCTGGAGGGGGAGCTGGCCCAGATTAAGAGCGCCCTGTCCCAGCTGGAGGGGGTGGCCGTTCAGGTCTCCCGGCTGGAGGCGGAGCGGGCCGCTCTGGAGCGGACCCGGGACTTCCTGGCCCAGGAGGCGGAGACCCACCGCCAGCTGTCCCAGAGCAAGCTGGACCGCCGTTACGCCCAGGCGGAGCGGGAGTATCAGCTGGCTCAGGCCCAGGTCATCCGGCTGGAGGGGGAGCAGAAACGCCTGGGGACCATCCCCGACCGGGAGGCGCTGAAGGAGGCCCAGGGGGAATTACAGTATTTAAAGGTGCTGGAGGAGGAGATCAAGCAGGCCTCCGCCGCCCTGGCCGAGGCGGAAGCGCGGGCCGCTCAGGACGCCGAGGCCGCCCGGGACGACCTCTTCCCCGAGCTGACCGGCGACCAGGCGGTAAGCAAGGCGGGAGAGATCGACAGCGCCTGCCGGGCCGCGAAGCAGGAGATCGAGCGGACAGGAAAGCTTGCCCGAAGGTTTGTGATAAGCTTGACCGCCGTAGCTGCCGGGGGAGTTCTGGCCCGGCTGTTCATGGACCGGCCCGCCTCCGACTCCGTCCTCCTGGGGACGCTGACAGGGGCGGCGGTCATGATATTGGCGGCCTGTCTATGGGCCTTTTTCCGAAAGCGGAGGCAGGGGGCGCTGGCCCGGGGCCTGCTGGAGCCCTACAGCGTCCAGACCGCCGAGGAGCTCACCGCCCTGGCCCAGAGCTATCAGGAGCGGTGCCAGAAGGCGGAAAAAACCGCCCACGAGGTGGAGGTCATTCAAAACGCTGTGGCCGAGCGGCAGGAGAAGCGGGACGCCACCAGGTCCGGCCTGTTGGAGTTCGCCCACGGCTTTGCCCCGGAGGTGACGGACATGTTCGGCTGTTCCGCCGCCCTGAGCCGGGCCCTGGGGCTGGACCACGACATGTCTCTGGCCCGGGAGCGGCTGGAGGAGCGCCGCCGCCGGCTGGAAGACCTGGAGGCCCAGGGCGCGAAGGGGGGCGAGGAGGCTCCCCCGCCCCCCGCCCCGGCCCGCGGTCCGGAGGAGACCGCCCAGGCCCTGGCCCAGACGGCCAGCCGCCTGGAGCAGATCAGCGCGCAGCTGAACCAGGCCCAGGGGAGCCTCCAGACCATGGGGGACCCGGCCGCCCTGGCCGCCCAGCGGGAGGAGCTGGAAAACGCCTTGTCCCGGAAGCGGCTGGAGCTGGAGGCCATTGCCCTGGCGGCTGTTGGCCTGAATCAGGCCAACACTCAGCTCCAGGAGCGGTTCTCCCCGGAGCTGAACCGGCTGACCGGGGAGTATATGGCCCAGCTCACCGGAGGCAAGTACTCCGCGGTGACCTTCACCCGGGAGCTGGAGGGCTTTGTGCAGACGGGGGACAGCCTTCTGCCCCGCAGCGCCCTCTACCTGTCCCAGGGGACGGCGGACCAGCTGTATCTGGCCGTCCGGCTGGCGGTGTGCCGGCTGTGCCTGCCGGAGAGGCCCCCCATCCTGATGGACGACGCCCTGACCGCCTTTGACGACACCCGCCTGGAATACGCCCTAAAGCTCCTCCGGGAGCTGTCCGGCGAGCAGCAGATGCTTCTGTTCACCTGCCAGAAGCGGGAGAGCGAGGTTTTGGGCGGCGACCCCGGCGTGACGCGGGTGGAGCTGTAAGGGTTGCAATTTCCCGGGAAAGCGGGTATAATACCCCTCACGACACTAGGAAAAGAGGAATCTCTGATGGATGAATACAACGAAGTGCCCCAGTCCGGGGAGGAGGCGGAGGAGCAGGCCCCGCGCCGGCCAGGGACCGACCTGTTTGAATGGCTCCAGCTGTTTCTGGGCTGTGTTATCGTGGCGGTGGTGCTGTTCAACTGCGCCGCCCGGCTCACCCGGGTGGACGGCGAGTCCATGGACAACACCCTCCAGCACGGGGAGATCCTGCTGATCTGGTCCCTGGGCTACACCCCCCAGCAGGGGGATGTGGTGGTGCTGAACAAGACCTCGGCGCTCCTGCCCGGCTGGACCGAGCCACACGCCATCGTCAAGCGGGTCATCGCCACCGGGGGGCAGACGGTGGATATCGACTACTTCACCGGGACCGTCTATGTGGACGGCCAGCCCCTGGATGAGCCCTATATCCCGGAGGAGATGTACCTGCCCTACGCCGCCGAGATGCAGCAAACACATTGGGAGGTCCCGGAGGGCTCCATCTTCGTGATGGGCGACAACCGCAACCACTCTACCGACAGCCGGGACGACCGCCTGGGCGTCATCGACACCGACTATATCCTGGGCAAGGCCGTGCTGGCCCTGTGGCCCATGGAGCGCTTCGGCGCGGTTTAAAAAACTTCAGCGCCCGGCGCCCTCCCCCTTGCCAAAGGGGGAGGGCGTTTGTGAAGCAAATGCCTGGGGGATTCCAAAATTTAAGCACTTCTGCCCGGCTCGCGGAGAACTTCCCTGCTGTCTCCCCTCATGCGCCGTCATGAGAAGAACAAAGTAAATATTTGTACGAAATAGAAGGAAAGAGGGAATCTCGGTGGAGTTTCCCTCTTTCTTTTTTGTCGAATTTATGCTATGCTGTCAGCATACTGTCCCGGGCTGGACCTCCGGCCCGGGCGATATTCAGGAGGCCCCCTTTTGAAGAAACTTTACCACATCATGCGTCCCCCCGCCGGGGCGGGGCGGCGGCTCCGCACGGCCCACGGCGTCTGGATGGCGCTGGCTTTGACGGGGCTGGGCTGCTGGGTCGGGCGGCTGGCCCTGCTTTTTTCCGCCGAGGTCTGCGGACGGCTGGACCGGCTGGAGCTGCTCCAAGCCTATGACACCAACCCCCTCACTACCGCCCTGAATCTGCTGGCTCCGGTGCTGCTGATCTGGCTGTTTTACTTCCTCACCCGCCGGGCCTGGGCGGGCTATCTGGGCAGCTTTTTGCCCACCATCGGCGTCGCGGTGGTGAACTATTACAAGATCGGCCTGCGGGGCGACCCCTTTCTGGCCTCCGACCTGCGGCTGGCCGCCGAGGCCGGGGGGATTGTGGGCCGGTATGACCTGGAGGTCACAAACCTGGTGCTCCTCGCCCTGGCCAGCCTGGCGGGGGGACTGCTGTTCGCCGCGTTTCTCATGCCCGGCGGGGTTAGAGGCTGGCGGGAGCGTGGGTTCGGGGCGGTGAGCTGTCTGGCCCTGCTGGCGGTGGCCATCGCCGGGCCCTACTCCAGCCAGTCAGTCTACAACGGCACCGACACAAGCGTTTTTTACGTCCACCCCTGGTCCGCCGAGGAGACCTTTGTGGCCCGGGGCAGTACATACTCCTTCCTCCACTCCATCCAGGACATGTTCCCCGCCCTGCCTCCGGGCTACCAGCGGGAGCGGGCGGCGGAGGAGCTGGGCCGGTATCCCGACAGCGACATCCCGGAGGGGCAGAAGGTGTCTGTCATGGGGATCATGCTGGAGGCCTTCTGCGACCTGACCGACTTCGCCCCCCTGGCCGCTCAGCCCGGCGTGGCGGAGCTCTACGCCCCCTGGCACGCCCTGGAGGCGCGGTCGGTCTCCGGCGACCTGCTGACCAACATCTTCGCCGCCGGCACGGTGAATACCGAGTGGGATTTCCTCACCGGCTACTCCACCCACGGCGACTTCCGGGGCCCTGTCGATTCCTACGTCTGGTACCTCCGGGACCAGGGCTATCAGACCTTCGGCAGCCACCCCTATTACGGCTGGTTCTACAACCGGGAGCGGATCAACCAGTACCTGGGCTTTCAGGACTACTGGTTCCGGGAAAACCACTACGGCGCGCTGGTCGACGAGTGGACGGCGGCGGAGGACTCCGACCGGCTGGTGGCCGGGGAGCTGCTGGACCAGCTGAAGGAGCGGGTCCAGGACGGCCCCTGCTTCTCCTTCTCGGTGACCTATCAAAACCACGGCCCCTACGACCTGGAGGCCTCCAAGGGGAACGTCTACCTCACCCCCGAGGGCTCCGGCCTGACGGAGGAGAGCTGCAACGTGCTGAACAACTACCTCAGCGGGCTGTCCACCACCATCGAGGCCATGACCGGCCTGGCTCAGGAGCTGGAGGCGATGGACGAGCCGGTGGTGCTGGTCCTCTTCGGCGACCACAAGCCCTGGCTGGGGCACTGGGAGTCGGTGTACCGGGAGCTGGACATCCCTTTCTATGACGACTCCCCCCAGGGCTTTACCAACTACTACGCCACCCCCTATCTCATCTGGGCCAACTCCGCCGCCAAGGAGGCGCTGGGCCGGGACTTCACCGGGGTTGGCGGGGACCTCTCCCCCTGCTTCCTCATGCAGGAGGTCTTTG
This sequence comes from Firmicutes bacterium ASF500, assembly GCA_000492175.2. Taxonomy (NCBI): domain Bacteria; kingdom Bacillati; phylum Bacillota; species Firmicutes bacterium ASF500. The sequence goes on from CP097573.1 coordinate 2,269,455, forward strand.
ACCAGTGCGGCTGGGAGGGCCCGGGCTTTATGAAGCTGGCCCGGGAGATGCGGGACATCACCCCCATGCTCCATATTAGAGACCTCTTCTGGGTGGACGGCGCTCCCGCCGGTACCCTGGAGGGGGAGGCGCTGGACTTCTATCACCTCTTTCTCCGGGCCCAGTATTACCGGGAAAACGAGGTCCGGAAATGAAATGACCCGGCCCCCTCAGCAGGGGGCCGGGTTTGCGCGTTATTTCAGATAGTTCAGGGGGTTGACGGCGGTGCCGCGGATACGGACCTCGAAGTGGCAGTGGACGCCGGAGGACCGGCCGGTACTGCCCGCCTTGGCGATGGCCTGACCCTGATAGACCTTCTGGCCGACGGAGACCAGCAGGCTGGAGTTGTGGGCGTAGTAGGTCTCAGTACCGTTGTCGTGGCGGATGACCACCAGCTTGCCGTAGCCGCCGCTGGTGCCCGCCTTGGTGACGGTGCCGCCGTCGGCGGCCTTGACGGTCTCGCCATAGGAGGCGTGGAGGTCGATGCCGGAGTGGAAGCCGCTCTTGCCAAAGATTTTCCGGTTGCCGAAATAGGAGTTGATCCGGTGGCTGCTGACGGGCCAGGCGTAGCGGCCTGTGGAGGCGGTCTTGGGCTTCTCCTTGGTGCCCACGGCCTTGACGGTGACGGTGGGCTCCCGCAGGGTGGAGGAGCCGGTGACCTTCCGCTCCTTCTCGATGCCGTTGACATAGGTCACGTCGGCGGAGACCATGGCCTCCCCCTCTTCGCCCTGGACCAGGACCTTGGAGTCGCCCTTATACATGGAGCTGTCCTCCTGCTCCTCCACGGGGCAGGGGATGGCCTCGCTGTAGGTGACCCGCTCGGTGGTCCGGACGGACAGGGTGGGGATGATCTCCTTCACGTTGAGCACGTCGCCCACCATCAGCCGGTTGATGCTGGCCTCGGGGTTGAGGGCCATCAGGTCGCTGAGGGACATGTCGTTGGCGTAGGCGATGCCGTTGTAGGTGTCCCCCCGGACCACGGTGTAGGTGGTCTCGCCGGTGGTGTTGGCCTCCAGGGCAACACGCAGCTCCTCGGGGGTCATCAGCTCGTCCACCGCGTAGACATCGCTGACGGTGACGCTCTCCACAAAGCCGGAGGAGATGGTGCTCTCATTGACGAACTGGGACTTGAGCTCCTCCAGCATGGCGTTGAGGGCGTCCCGGTCCCGGACGGTGCCGATGGTCCGGCCGTCCACCGAGACCTCATAGGCCCGGAGCTGGTCGCTGAGGTCGTTGAGCTGGCTGTAAAAGTAGTTGCTGATGTCCTGGGGCTGGCTCAGGTCGCTTTTCAGGCTGAGGGTGAAGCTGTAGTCAATGTTGCCGTCCACCTGGTAGTCGTAGCCCAGCAGCTCGCTGCCCCGGTTCTCCACTGTCTGGATGGCCTCGTCCACCACGCTCTGGTCGGCCACCACGCCCACCTCCTGGCCGTCCACAATGACGGCGTAGCTGGTGGAATACAGGGTGGTCAGGGTGAGGGCGGTCCCCAGGGCCCCGGCCACCAGGAGGAAGGAGACGGGCCCTACGGTCAGCGTCCCGGCGGCGGCGCCGTGGAGCAGATGGGCCCAGCGGCGCAGGTGGATGCGGGTCCACTCGGAAAAGCCCTTCAGGTAGAGCAGGGCGTCCTCCATCTGGCTCCGGGCGGGGGCCGTCTTCTGCTCCGGCCCGTCCTGGGGGATCTGGACCTTCTTCCCGGCGGTCCCGGCCTGGCTGGCAGGCTGGACGGGGGAGGCGGCCTCCGATTCTTTTTTACGTTGTTCCATGGCTGTTACCTCGCTGGGATGAACCCATATAAAAATGACAATCGTGAAATAAGAGTTACAAAATGGTAACAACAATATAAACGGTCCAGCCCTGTTCTGTCAAGTCTTTTTTTCTGCTTCCAGGCCGAAAAATTATGAAGGAACTGTAAATAGTAAAACGCCGCAGGTCAAACCGCGGCGTTTTTTGTCCGAATTGTTATAAATCTGTACCAAGGCACAAGATATTGCGGTCACGCGCAGAGCATCACCCGCAGGACGAAGACCAGCGTCATGAGCACCACCGCCAGGCTGGCGCAGGCGTCCAGCGTCCAGCTCCGGCGCTCCCGCCGGGCCCGGCGGCGCTGGCCGGGGGACATGGTGAGCACCACCGGCTGAAATCCCGGCTCCTCTACCCCGTCCGCTTCGGCCTCCAGCGCCTCATAGAGGGGCTCCCGCCGGCGGGCCAGGCTGTCCCGCTGGACCTGCTCCAGCTTACTGCGATACTCCCCCAGGTCCACCAGATTATCGGTGTGGCTGATAAAATGAGAGGTCTGATAATACATGGTCTTCATTGCGGTTTCCCTCCTAGTTGTTATGATAGCTGTATTATAGGGGAGACCCAGCCCGAAAAACCGGACTTTCCCCCTCACGGCCTGTAAAACGTTTGTTCTGCCTATTACTATATAACGGACGTTCGAGAATGTCAAGAGGAAAATCAAAATTTTGTTCGATTTGTTTAAAGATCAGGACCTTGCCCTACATTTGATACAGACGGAGAAAGAGAAAAAAAGTTCCCTTTGTATGTGTTTTTTCGGGGTCCGTGTTGATTTTTCCTGAAAATGGGGGTATAATGCTTTGGTTATTCAGAAATCCACAGATTTGAGGTGCATTCCCATGAAGCATGAGAAGTTGAGAAATATCGCCATCATCGCCCACGTAGACCACGGCAAGACCACCCTGGTGGACGAGATGCTCAAGCAGTCCGGCGTCTACCGGGAGAATCAGGCGGTAGCCGACCGGGTGATGGACTCCGGCGACCTGGAGCGGGAGCGGGGCATTACCATCACCGCCAAGAACACCGCCGTGCAGTACGGCGATGTGAAGATCAACATTGTGGACACCCCGGGCCACGCCGACTTCGGCGGCGAGGTGGAGCGCATTTTAAAGATGGTAAACGGCGTTATCCTTCTGGTTGACGCCGCCGAGGGCCCCATGCCCCAGACCCGGTTCGTCCTCTCGAAGGCCCTGGAGCTGGGCCACAAGGTAATCGTGGTGGTGAACAAGATCGACCGCCCCGACCAGCGGGTCTACGAGGTGGTGGACGAGTGTCTGGAGCTGCTGCTGGACCTGGATGCCACCGACGAACAGCTGGACTCCCCTATGCTCTTCTGCTCCGGCCGTCAGGGCACCGCCTCCGTCCAGCCCGACGTGGCCGGCAGCGACTTGAAGCCCCTCTTCGACACCATTCTGGACTATATCCCCGCCCCCGAGGTGGAGGTGGACGCCCCCTTCCAGATGCTGGTCTCCTCCATCGACTACAATGAGTTCGTGGGCCGCATCGCCATTGGCCGGATCGAGCGGGGCGTCATCAAGCAGAACCAGGAGATCGCGGTGTGCAACTACCACCACCCCGACGCCGCCCCTGTGAAGGCCAAGGCCACCGCCCTGTATGAGTTCGACGGCCTGGCCAAGGTTCCCGTTCAGGAGGCCTCCGCAGGCAGCATTATCGCCCTCAGCGGCATCGGCGACGTGACCATCGGCGACACCATCTGCGTCCCTGACGCGGTGGAGCCCATCGAGTTCGTCCAGATCTCCGCCCCCACCATTGAGATGACCTTCTCCGTCAACGACTCCCCCTTCGCTGGCCGGGAGGGCAAGTTCGTCACCAGCCGCCAGCTCCGGGACCGGCTCTTCCGGGAGACGCTGAAGGATGTGTCCCTGAAGGTCTCCGAGATGGAGGGGGCCACCGACTCCTTCAACGTGGCCGGACGGGGAGAGATGTCCCTGTCCATCCTCATCGAAACCATGCGCCGGGAGGGCTACGAGCTCCAGGTCTCCCCCCCCCGCGTCCTCTATCAGGAGGTGGACGGCGTGAAGTGCGAGCCCATTGAGCGGGTGGTCGTCGACGTGCCCACCGACTATGTGGGGGCCGTCATGGAGAAGCTGGGCTCCCGCAAGGGGGAGTTTGTCACCATGAACCCCGTGGGAAACCGCACCAAGCTGGAGTTCCTGGTGCCCGCCCGGGGCCTGTTCGGCTACCGCAGCGAGTTCCTCACCGACACCAAAGGCGAGGGCATCATGGCCTCCGTCTTTGACAGCTACGCCCCCGTGAAGGGGGAGATCAGCCGCCGGTCCACCGGCTCCCTGGTGGCCTTCGAGACCGGCGAGGCGGTCACCTACGGCCTGTTCAACGCCCAGGAGCGGGGCGCTCTGTTCATTGGGGCGGGCACCCCCGTCTACGGCGGCATGATCGTGGGCGAGTGCCCCAAGGCGGAGGATATCTCTGTCAACGTGTGCAAAAAGAAGCAGCTGACCAACATGCGGGCCTCCGGCTCCGACGAGGCCCTGCGGCTGGTCACTCCCCGCACCCTCTCCCTGGAGCAGTGCCTGGAGTTTTTGGCCGACGACGAGCTGCTGGAGTGTACCCCCGAAAACCTCCGCCTGCGCAAGCGCCTGCTGGACCACGGCGCCCGGATGCGGGAGGCCTCCAAGAAAAAAGGCTGATAACAGCGGACCCTCCGAAATACCGGAGGGTCCGCTAATTTTATTGCTATTTTTCTGAAAGAGTGGTAAAATAACATAATACGATATGGCCAAACATTCCCAGACAGATAAAGGGGGCTATCCATATGCGCAAGCTGGTCATCGAAAAGGCCGCGTTGAAGCACAATCTGTCCGTCATCAAGGAGCGGGCGGCGGGCGCGGCCATCTACGGCGTGCTCACCGGAGACGGCGGCGGAGCGGGGACAGTCCCCCTGGCCAAGCTGCTCCGGGCGGAGGGCATTGGCCGCTTCGCCGTCTACGACGTGAAGGACGCGGAGAAGCTCCGTCAGGCCGGCTTCGAGGATGAGGAGATCCTCATGCTCCGTTCCACCACCGACCGGGAGGAGCTGGAGCGGCTGGTGGACCTGAACGTGGTGTGTACCATCTCCTCGGTGGACACGGGGCTGGCCCTCAACGCCCTGGCGGAAAACCGGTCCACCGTTGCCTGCGCTCACATCCAGGTGGACACAGGGATGGGGTTCGGCGGCTTTCTGGCCAGCGAGCCGGAAAAAATCCTGCTGGCCTACCGCTCCCTGCCCAACGTGGCCCTGGAGGGCATCTACACCCAGCTCCACGCCGCCAAGCCCAACGACCCGGAGCTGAGCCACCAGCTGGAGAAATTCCACCAGGTCCTGGACACCATCCACAGCGACAAGCACGAGACGGGGGTCATCCACGCCGCCGGCTCCTTCGCCCTGCTCCACAGCGACAGCGCCCGGCTGGACGGCGTGCGGGTGGGGTCGGCCATTCTGGGCCGGTGCCGCCGCACCCGGGATGACCGTTTGAAAACTGTGGGCTACGGCGAGGCCCCGCTGGCCGAGGTCCGCTGGCTGCCCAAGGGCTACACCCTGGGCTACGGCAAGCCCATCGTCCTGAAAAAGCCCACGCGGGTGGCCGTACTGCCCGTAGGCTATCAGAACGGCCTGGGGGTATCCCGCCCCAGAGAGACCGGCTTCTGGGCCCTCTGGCGGCGCTGGAGGCGGTCCCAGCGCCGCACCGTCCGCATCGGTGACCAGCGGGCCAAGGTCATTGGCTCCATCGGCGCCACCGAGACCCTCCTCAACGTCACCAATATGAAATGCTCCACCGGCGACCTGGCCACCTTCGACATTGACCCCCTCTTCGCCAAGGGGTTTACCCGGGAGTACCGCTGATTATTGCAATTTGCAAATGACGGGCACCGGTCTGTAGGGGCGGGTATTACCCGCCCGCGGTACACCGCCTAAACTTGACGGGCGGATAATATCCGCCCCTACAGGGGCGCACCTCCGCAGGATGTTGTAGGGCGGGACGACCCGGCCCGCCGTCCACGGAGAGCGGGTGCCCTCGGGAGAACGGCGCGCCGAGGTCGTCGCGCCCTACGTCCAACGTCCCCCGCAGGGCCAGCCTCCTTTTGAAAGGAGGTGCCCCAGTTCGCAAACTGGGGCGGAGGATTGATTTCGCCACAGGCGAAATGTGCGAAGCAAACGAGATTTCTGCAAATTTTGTTTACTCCGTATGTTCGGCTTCGCCGAACGCAATCTTCAGACAGCTTCGCTGACAGCGCCTTTCCAAAGGAGCCTTGCCGCCTGCGGGCGGGACGGAGGCTCCCTACACAATGTCCCCCCGAATGGCAGGCTCCCTCTTTGGGGGAGCTTTTTTTGCCCTCCGGAAAGCGCAGTCACCTATTGGAACAGCTCATATGCCCTACACCCGAACGCATCAGCCAGGCAAAGCGCATCATCAACCATCATGCTTTCAGAAATCCTTCCTTTCTCCAACTCCTCCAAAATCTCCACCGATACCCCACTGCGTTGAGACAATTCTGCCGCAGTCATACCTTCTTTCTCCAAAAGAGTCCTTACGTTGCTGCAAAATCTGCCTTTCATATCTTGTGCATTCATCTTCTTCCCCCCTTGCCGCCCAGTATAGTACCTATAGAGCCTAAAGTCAATAGTACCCATAGGAACTATGATAGACTTTTTTCCCAAGGAGGGAAGTCTATGAAATATTACGAACGCCTACGCCAAGCGCGCGAGGACGCTGATCTGACGCAAGCACAGGCCGCAGAAATTATTCAGACAACGCAAAGCTATTTTAGCCGGCAGGAGCTGGGCAAAAAGCCTTTTCGCGTTGAGCAAGTGGCGAAGCTGTGCGAATATTATCATGTATCTTCGGATTATATTTTGGGGCTTTCAAGAGATTTAAATTGGCCCCGTAACCATTGATTCAACCAACGGAGACGCACGAGAATCCCGGGAGCGCATTGTCTCCCGGGATTTTTGCTGTTATTTCACAACGATAACCCGGACTCTTCCGCCGGAGGATTCGGCTTTATCGTACCAGGCGGTGAGGGTACCTCCGCTCTGTTGGGCGCGGACCAGGGAGGACAGGTAGTACTGGCCGTTCCGGCGCTCGTAGACGGCCACGTTGTCGGACAGGGTGTATTTGCGCCCGCCGGCGACGAAGGAGCCGTTGACCAGCTCTCCGGTCTTGGTGGCGGTGAGGGGTCGCAGGCGCTCCGGGTCGGCGAGGTCTCCCACGATCTGGATGGGGCCGGGGGAGACGGGGAACCGGGTGCTGGAGCCGGGCAGGGCGTAGGTGGAGCCGTCCACGATGTACTCATAGCTGTACACGGCGGACATGCCCTCTCCCATGGTCTCCATCTGGGTGAGGATGCCGTAGCGCTGGGCGTCTCCGGTGACATCCTTCAGAATCAGGACCTCGATCTCATTGCGGCTGTTCAGGGTACAGCAGCGGACTTGGTCCCGGCTCAGGCTCAGTCCGGCCAGTCGCTCCGGGGTGATAACCGCGCCGCGGCTTCCGCTCACATCCAAAATTTCCACGTTTTCGGCGAAGGGATAGCTGTCCAGCCGGGTCCCCTTCCGGTCCACCGTGCCGGACACCTTGGTGGAGGAGAGGGTGCGCAGGACCACCTCGCCGGTCTGGGCGTCGGCACTGGCACGGAGGAGACTGCCCTCCTTCACGCTGTTCCCCTTGGCCTGATACTCATAGGCCTGGCCGTCGCTGGCCAGGAGGGTGACGGTCTGGGCGGTGTAGGTCCCGCCGGCTCCGTCGGGGTAGGCGCTGGTGGACACCGAGATAGCCACGCCCACCCGCTCTCCGGCGCTCTCTCCCAGGCCTACCACGGCGGCCACGCCGCCGCTCCGGCCCAGCAGAAGGGTCACGCTGTCCCCCTTGCGGTACTGGCCCAGGTCGGACAGGGCGTAGGCGGCGGCGGAGGTCTCGATGGCGTAGGTCCGCCCCGCCACCGTGACGGAGGTGGGATTGGCTCCAGCGGGCTCGATGGCCTGGATCATGCCGCTGGCCCGCTGGGAGTAGGCCCAGACCGTCCCGGTGGACGCGTTCCAGTAGAGCACGTCATAGTCCTGTACCGCCTGCGCCGGGGCGGAGGCCCCGTTGCGATACACCTGGACGGGGGTGAAGTCCAACTGGGACCGCCAGCTGCCCCGGGCCACAATAGGCCCCTCCATGTCCCGGTTGAGGATGGTCACCAGGTCGGGCTTGCCGGAGGCGTCCAGGCTGTAGCCCAGAGACTGGATATAGGGACTGCCCGCCTTGGTCTGGGTGAGCAGCAGGTTGTAGAACAGATAGACCGCGTCCTGCCGGGTGAGGGGGTCGGCGGCTCCGGCGGCGGTGAGGCCCCGGTCCAGCCGCAGGCTGTGATACAGGGCCATCTGTCCGCTGGGGTAGGCCCCGGAGAAGTCCTCCGCCCCATAGCCCAGCAGGGCCAGGACGATGGTGGCCCCCTCGGCCAGCTTGATGTCCTGACCGGGGCGGAAGGTGCCGTCGCTGTAGCCGGAGATCAGCCCCCGGGCCACCCCGGCCTCCACATAGCCGCTGGCCCAGTGGCCCTTGGGCACGTCGGGGTAGGGGGAGTAGGCCGCCTGGCCCACCCCGTCCCCACCGGGAGAGGCCTTGATGGCCAGGGTGATAAACTCCGCCCGGGTCACCCGCCGGTCCAGCCCCAGGTCCCCGGAGCCGTCCCCGGACAGAATGCCCAGCGTGGTCACCGCCTGGACCGCCTCCTCCAGAGAAGCGCCCCCCGCCCCCGCGGAGGACGCCGCCCCGCACAGCGGCATCAATGTAAGAGAAAGACAGACCGCCAGAAGGGCGGAGAAAAGGCGTTTTGGGTTCATAACAATTTCCTTTCTGTGTGAAATATTGTGGAACCGTATTGCGTGTAGGGCGCGACGACCCGGCGCACCGTTTCTCGAGGGCGCCCGCTCTCCGTGGACGGCGGGCCGGGGTCGTCCCGCCCTACAGAGCCCGTGGCGGGACGTGAGCCGTCAATCATACCGCAGCGCGTCGATGGGGTTGAGCTTGGCGGCCTTATTGGCGGGCAGGTAGCCGAACAAAATCCCGATACCCACGGAAACGCCGAAGCTAATCATAATGGACCCCAGGGTGGGGGTGGCGTTGAAGGTGATGCCGCTGGTGCCCATGCTCTCCACCAGCATTCCGCCCAGCAGGGCCTCCAGGGCCTTAGCCAGCAGCCAGCCGAAGCCGATGCCCAGCAGTCCGCCGATGGCGGAGGTGGTGCCCGCCTCAATGACGAACTGACTGCGGATGTCCCGCCGCTTGGCCCCCAGGGACTTGCGCACACCGATCTCCCGGGTGCGCTCGGTAACAGACACCAGCATGATGTTCATGATTCCGATGCCGCCCACCAGGAGGCTGATGGCGGCGATGGCTACCAGCACGCCCATAGCCACCCCCATCATGGCGTTGATTTCGTTGGCCTGCTCGGCCATGGTGGTAACGTAAAACTGGTTGTACATTCCGTCCTCCACCCGGAAGAACTGGTTGAGGTAATTGCTGATAATGCGCTTGCCTTCTGCGGCGGTCTCGCCCGAGGTGCTGGTAAAGTTGTAGTAGTTTACCCATCGGCTGCCAATGACCTCCAGCGCGGTGGTATAGGGAAGGTAGACCTGATCGTCCTGACTGCCCTCCAGCATCTCCAGCTCGGCATTGCGCTTGAACACGCCCACCACCGTAAAGGCCCGGCCGTTGATGGACAGCTGTTTGCCCAAGGCATCGCCGCCGAAGGCCTCCTGTTCCAGATAGGCCCCGATGACACAGTTTGCTTCCCGACGCTCCACGTCCAGATAGTTGATAAACCGTCCCTTTTCCACCTGCTCCCCGTCCTGGGTGAAGCGGGTGGCAGGGTTGTACGTGATCTCGCTGACCCCGTAGAGGCGGGTGCGCTCATATTTCTCGTCCCCGTGGCGGACCACGGCGGTGACGTTCACATAGGGGGTGACCCCCTCCAGTATGTCGGGATTTTCTTCCACCAGGTCAAACATGACGTCAGGGTCAGGCATGGCTCCGGTGCCGTCGCCCCAGATTTGGACGCCGATAAGGTTGATGCCCAATTTGTCCACCTGCTGCTGGACCATTCCGGTCAGGCCGTTGCCCAACGACAAAATCACAATCACCGCCCCCACGCCGATGATGATGCCCAGCATGGTGAGCAGGGCCCGCATTTTGCTGGTGGTGAGGGACTTGATCGCCAGACGGAAGGACTGGGTAAAATTCACGCGCCCACCTCCTCTTCCTCGTCCTCCCCGTGGGGCTGGACCACCGCCCGGGGGTCGCGGGAATCGCCGTCGTAGATGATTTTGCCGTCCTGGAGACGGACGATCCGGTCCGCCTTCACGGCAATGGAGTTATCATGGGTGATGAGGACCACCGTGTCCCCCTCCCGGTTGAGCTGCTTGAGAAAGCCCAGCACCTCCCGGCCGGTGCGGGAGTCCAGCGCGCCGGTGGGCTCGTCGGCCAGAATGACCGAGGGGGTGCCCGCCAGGGCCCGGGCGATGGACACCCGCTGCTGCTGACCGCCGGACAGCTGGGAGGGCAGGTTTTTGCCCTTGTCCGCCAGCCCCACCCGCTCCAGGGAGCGCAGGGCCCGCTCCCGCCGCTCGTCCCCGGGCACCCCGGCGTAGAGGAGGGGGAGCTCCACGTTCTCCAGCACGGTGAGCTTGGGAATCAGGTTGTACTGCTGAAAGATGAAGCCCAGCATCTTGTTGCGAATCTCCGCCTGCTGGTCGTCGTCCATGGTGGACACGTCCGCGCCCCCCAGGTGGTAGGAGCCAGAGGTGGGCACGTCCAGACAGCCGATGATGTTCATGGCGGTGGACTTGCCCGACCCGGAGGAGCCCACAATCGCCACAAATTCCCCCCGGTCGATGGTCAGGTCGACGCCGTCCAGAGCATGGACGGTCTCCGAGCCCATCTGGTATATTTTATAGACGTTTTTCAATTCGATGAGGTGTTCCAAATTTGACTGCCTCCCTTGTTGGCCTGGTGTGTAGGGGCGGCCTTCGGCCGCCCGCGGGCACGCGATCGGGCGTGTAGGGCGCGACGACCCGGCGCGCCGTTTTATCACGATTGCGTTTGCCCAACAGCGGCGGGCCGTCCCGCCCTACGACACAGCCACGGCCATTCCGCTCATGCCTCCGGCGGCTCCGTCCTGGGCCTGGAGGGGGACCAGGACGGTCTCCCCCTCGCTGAGGCCGGAGACGATTTCCACGCTGTCCCCGTCGCCGCCGCCCAGGGTGACGGCCCGCTCCTCCACCTTGGTGGGGTCAACCACGGTGACGCCGTCCTCGGCCAGACAGCCCTCCAGAGGGACCAGCACCGTGTCTCCCCGCTGGACCGCCGAGGCGGGGATGGACAGGACGTTCTCCGCCCGCTCCACGATGATGTCGGCGGACACGTTCATGCCCGGGTTCAGCCCGCCGTACTCCTCCAGAAGGATGGTGACGGGGTAGGTGGTAAAGCCGTTGGTGGTGGTGCCGTTGATGCTCACCCGGTCCACCCGCCCGATGAAGGTCTGTCCGGGCAGGGCGTCGGCGGTGATCTCCACCTCCTGGCCGGGCTGGATTTTGTTCAGGTCCAGCTCGCTGATGTTCATCTCCAGCTTTAAGTAGCTCAGGTCATAAATGACGGCCAGGGAGCCCGACTCAATGCCGTCCACCTTGTCCCCCGCCTTCACATTCTTCTCAATGACGGTGCCCGAGATGGGGGAGGTGACGGTGTAGTTCTCCAGCGCGTCCTGGGCGCTCTGGAGGGTGAGCTGGGCGTTTTCCAGGGAGAGCCGGGCATTTTTCAGGGTGATCCCCGCGTTCTCCAGCCCCTCCTTGGCGGACGCCACCCCGTCTTTAGCGGTGGCTACCCCGTCCTGGGCGATGGTCACGCCGTCCTTGGCGGTGTCCTGGGCCCGGTTCAGGTCCTCCTGGCCGTTCTGGACGGATTCGCCCCCCAGGACGGCCAGGGTGGTCCCTTTAAAGACCAGACTGCCCGCCATGATGGGCAGCTGCTCCACCTGGCCGCTGGACTGGGCGGTAACCGTCCGGCGCAGGTTCTCCTGGAAGGTCCCGCTCCCGGCGCAGGAGATCTCCCCCACCGAGGCGGTGGCGGAGTTGGAGGGGGTGAGCACTCCCGGGTTATTCAGGCGCAGGGTCACCTGCCGCACCAGGGTGCCGCCGGCCCCCGTCATGTCGGCGGAGGCCACCGACTCCACTGTGGCGGGGATGGTCTCCATGGTCCCGGAGATGGTCACAAGGGCGCTCTGACCGGCGGAGATGCCCTTCGCGTCGGCGGAGTGGAAGGGCAGGGTCAGCTTCAGCACTGAGGTGTCGGCGATCTCGGCGATGGGGGTGCCGGGGGAGACCAGGTCCCCCTTCTGGACCAGCACCTTCTGGACCACGCCCCCCTCCGGGGCCTGGATGGTGAGGCTGCGGACGTATTTGTCCCGGTCCTGTCCGGCCTGCTCCACGCCCCGCTGGGCCTGTTCCACGCCCCGCTGCGCCTGCTCCACGTTCCGCTGGGCCTGCTCCACACCCCGGCGGGCCTGCTCCTCGCCCAGCTTGGCCTGCTCCACGTTCAGCCGGGCCTGCTCCACCCCCTGCTGGGCCTGCTTGATGGCCGTCTCGGCGCTGTCCGCGTCCAGGCGGTAGAGCAGCGCCCCCTTCTCCACCTGGTCGCCCACCTCAAAGGGGGACTCCAGCACCTCGCCGCTGGTGAGGGCCCGGACCTGGTAGGAGTCGATGGGGGCCACGGTGCCCGTTCCGGACACCCTGCTGACCAGGTCCCGGCGCTGCACGGCGTCGGCGAGGTACTGCCCCGCCGCCGGCCCCTGGCTCTGGGGAGCCCGGTGGGTAAACCAGTACACCCCCGCCCCCGCCAGGACCAGGACGGCCCCGATTTTCAGCCATTTCTTGCCCTTTTTGGGCAGCTTAAAGGAAAAACCCCGCTTCTTTTTCTCCATAGGGGGCAGAGATTGCGGGTTGTCATTCGTATCCTGTACGTTGGGCATCTGGGTGGTTTCCATGTCGCTCCTCCTCGATTTGGTCTCGGTCTGTTCCTGGGGGTATTGTAGCGGATGTTCCTTACATTTTCCCAAAGAAAAGATGAAAGTTTTATTAAAATTTTTGAAACCAGCTTTGACCGCAGTGCTACTGTACACCCTCCATCCGCTGGAATGTCAAGGGGAAATTTGACTTTGGCAAAAAAATTTGGCGGGAGGACAACCCTCCCGCCGCTGGAACCTATCGCGATACGCAGACCGCGTGATCGCGCGGGCGGATACTATCCGCCCCTACACGGCGTCATGCGTTCTGTCTGTCGTTTAATCCCAGGCATCCATAGTAGACCGCCCCCACCGCCTGGGCGAACTGGGCCACCGTCAGGCCGGGCCAGCGGGCCAGCTGGACCATCAGGGGGGTGTTGGCCAGCCCGCCGTCCGCCGCCAGCAGGCGCAGTCCCGGCTCCCGCCGGACCGCCCCCTCCTGGATGAGCCGGAAGCAGGCCGGACGGGTCACCAGCCGGCCGAAGAGGGTCCGCTCCTCCGCCTCCGGCCGGAGGATATAGCCGGTCTCCCGCCAGGTGACGGCCAGATATTCCCCAATTTCCCGGAAAATATCCTGGCAGGCCTCCTCTCCCGGCTGGGAGGCCCGGTCCATGAAAAACTCCAGGCAGTCCTTCCGCATGTCCCGGGGGGCGGTGGGGACAGTGAGCCGGTCCCCCTCCCACCGGAACAGCCCCCGGTCCAGGGCCTCCTGAAAGACCTGGGGGGCCTCCCGGGGCAGGCGCTCCGCCGCCAGACGGAAAACGGCGGACTGCCCCCCGTATTTTTGCAGGGCCCCGGGCAGGCCGGTGTTGAGACTGCGCACACTGCGGACATCCTCCGGGGGGAAGGCGCGCCCCGGCCAGCTGCCCAGGTCGATGATAAAGTTATAGACCTCCAGAGGGATGTCCGGGATAGTGCCGTCAGGTCGGGCCCAGCCGGAGCCCAGGTCGGTGCCCAGGGTGTGGACGAAGAAGCCCTTGGACAGATCCGCCCCCGCCGCACCCTGCTCCACGGCGGCGGTAAAGGCGGCCATAGGCCCGTCGTTGACGCACAGCACCGGCCCGCCGGGGCGGACAAAGGCGGCAAGGGCCTCGTTCAGCCCGGTAATTTTGGCGAACTGGGCCTCGTAGTCCAGGTCCGGATGGCTCCGCAGGCCCTGGGTCTTGGGGGTCTCGCCCCCCACAATGCGGTTTTGGATGACCACGTCGGGGAAGGACAGGCCGATGGCGTCCAAGGGCCGCAGGTCCGCCCCGGCGGACCGCTCCATCCGCTCCGCCGCCCCTTCCATCTCCGCCAGGGAGGTGGAGCGCTCCAGGGCCCGCAGGTCCACCTCCCCCGCCCGGTCCGCCATGTGCAGACTGCCCGCCGCCCGGAGCAGGCGGGTGAGGAGGAGCAGAGGGGCGGTGAGCTCCGCCGCCCGGGTGCAGGCGGAGGGGAGCCAGTCAAATTCCTTACACAGGACCAGCTGGCCGTCCGCGCTCACCGCCAGCTTTACGTCGGTGCCCCCCACGTCCATCCCCAGAACCATCCGCCCCCGGAGGCGCTCAGGGAGCCGGGAGAAGACGGGCGCGGACCCGGTAAGGGCGGGGGACTCCGATACAACAGGCTCATTTTCAACATCAAAAATACGAATTGTAAATCTTTCCCCGCCGCCGGAGAGGGCATTGAGCACCCGTTCGTTGACATTGAGGCACCGGCCAAAGCCCGTCCGGTCCTCCTTGGCGGCATGGACCTGAAAGACCTCCTCCAGTCCCTCCCCCAGGCGTTTCAAGGCCGGGTCGCTCCGGTCCAGATAGACATCCACCCCCGCCGCCCCCAGGGCGGACAGGATATTATACAGCTGGGCGTGGACATATCCGGCCAGAAATTCCGCCTCGTCCTCCCCTTCGGCCCACGGCAGGGCCAGGGGGAACACACGGACGGTACCATCATACAGCGTCACATGGAGATGGAAGGGCTGGACGCCGCAGGCCTGAAAGGCCTCACGGACATCGGTGAGATAGACGGGCCGGCCCGCCGCCGCCTGTTTGAAAAAGCTCTGAATCATAAGGCTCCTCCCTGTCAGTTCCGGCAAAAAGGCCGGCGGGATTTTGGAAAAAAACAGCGGATTATCAATAGCATATCCGCCCCGGATACCCTATCATTATAGCACTTTACATTTTAGAGGCAAGAGGTGTTTTTCATGTCCCTGCTCCTGGCCATTATCTATCTGGCCTTCATCAGCCTGGGCCTGCCCGACTCCCTCCTGGGCTCGGCCTGGCCCTCCATGTACGGACAGCTGAACGTCCCCATGTCCTGCGCGGGCGTTATCTCCATGCTGATCTCCGGCGGGACCATCGTCTCCAGCTTAATGAGCGACCGGCTGACCAAACGGCTGGGGGCGGGCAGGGTGACCGCCGTCAGCGTGGGCCTGACGGCGGCGGCCCTGGCGGGCTTCTCGATCAGCTCCTCCTTCTGGATGCTCTGCCTGTGGGCCATCCCCTACGGCCTGGGGGCGGGCAGCGTGGACGCCGCCCTGAACAACTATGTGGCCCTCCACTACGCCAGCCGGCACATGAGCTGGCTGCACTGCATGTGGGGGCTCGGGGCCACTCTGGGGCCCTACATTATGGGATACGCCCTCACCGTCGGAGCCGGGTGGCAGGGGGGCTACCGCTGTATCGCCGTCCTTCAGGCGGGCCTCACCCTTCTCATCGTCCTGACCCTCTCCCAGTGGAGGACCGGCGCTCAGGAGGCGGGGGATGCCCCGGCCCCCCAGGCCCTCTCCCTCAAAGAGGTCGTCCGCATCCCCGGGGCCAAGGCGGTCATGCTCACCTTTTTCAGCTACTGCGCCGTGGAGCAGACCGCCGGCCTGTGGGCCAGCAGCTATCTGGTACTGGTGAAGGGGGTGCCCGCCCAGACGGCGGCCAGCTTCGCCGGGCTGTTTTTCATCGGCATCACCGTGGGCCGGGGGCTCAACGGCTTTTTGACCCTCAAGCTCAGCGACCGGCAGCTGGTGCGGCTGGGGCAGGCAATCATCGCCGTGGGAATTGCCGCCTTCCTCCTCCCCCTGGGGGCAGGGGCCTCTCTGGCGGGGCTGATCCTCATCGGGCTGGGCTGCGCCCCCATCTACCCCTGCGTCATCCACTCCACCCCCGACCACTTCGGGCCGGAGCGCTCCCAGGCCCTCATCGGGGTGCAGATGGCCAGCGCCTATGTGGGGGTGTGCGTCATGCCGCCGCTGTTCGGGGTGATCGCCTCCCGGTTCTCCGCCGCCCTGCTTCCCCTCTACCTCCTGGCCGTCCTGGCCCTGATGGTCCTCACCCACGAGCGCCTGCTCCGGGTGAGCCGGTCCTCCCAAGGCAAGTAAAGCTGTCCGGAGCCGCAACAGAAGCGGCTCCGGACAGTTTCATTTCTCCGGGCGGGGAATGTTGGCGGTGAGCCGCTCCAGGGCGGGCTCCATGGCGTCCGCCCACATCTGAAAGCCCCCCTGTTGGGTCAGCAGGTCCTTGACCAGGAAGTTGATACCCCCCGGGGTGGCGGTGCCCGCCATGCGGGACAGCCCCGCCCCGTCCAGGTGCGCGGCCTCCTGGCACACCGCGCCGAAGAAGCCGGACACATAGCGGGCGGCCAGGTCGGGGGGAACCCCCTGGGCGGCGGACCACTGGCTCAGGGCGTCCAGCAGGGTAAAGAAGGGAGCCACACAGCCGGTAATAGCGGCCAGCACGGCGGCGTGATACCGCTCCTCCAGCTGGACCACCTGACCGATACGGCCAAAAATCTCCGCCGCTTCGGCGTTGGGGGGCGACAGGACGATGGGTCCGTCACAGAAGGCGTTGAAGGTGAGGGGGACCATATGGACCAGGGCGGCGGTGGGGCCAATCCACTCCCGGATCTGGGGCAGGGCCTTGTCCGACATAAAATTGACCACCTTCTGCTCAGGCCGGAAGCGCAGGGAGGCGCAGACCTCCTCTCCGGCCTTGGGCAGAACGGCCAGCATCACCCAGTCGGACCGGTCCACCACCTCCTGCATGCTTTCGGCCACCGTGATCCGGTCGGGCCAGGCCGCTTTCAGCCGGGCGGCGTTGTCCCGGCTCCGGGGGGAGAGGACAATGGGGTAGGGGGTCTCAGAAGCCCGGGTGCAGAAGCCGGTGACCAGGGCGGAGGTCAGCGTTCCCGTCCCAATAAAGCCCAGGGTGGGCAGCTTGCGTTCCATAGCTTATCCTCCAAATTGTGATTTTGTTTTCGCTTGGTGTCATTATACAATAGAAGGACCGCTGAATCAACGGGTGATTCAGCGGTCCTGCCCGTATTCGTTTTATTTGCGGGCCACCGCCAGGGCGCGGTACACGTCCAGGATGCGGCCGAAGAGGGGCTCCCCGGCCTTCAGGCCGGTGTACTGCTCCAGGGCCTTCTCCACGCCCTGGGTCTGGATGGTGTTCATCAGCTCCACGCTCTGCTCGTCCTCGGGGCAGTTGAAGTGGAGGGCGGCGGCAGCGCCGAAGATCAGGTGGTCCACGTTCAGGCCGTAGCCGTAGGCGGTGGTCAGGGGCTTAATCAGCCGGTCGGTGGGGGCCAGCTTGCGCAGGGGCTCCCGGGCTACCCGCTGGGCCTCGTCCTCCAGGTAGGGGTTCTGGAAGCGGGCGAAGATGCGGTCGATATAGGCGTGGTGGGCGTCCGGGTCGAAGCCGAATTTCTTAATCAGGCCCTCGCCGCTCTCCTGCATGGCCTGGTACACCACGCCGCCGATGGCGGGGTCGGCGATGCTCTCCACAATGGTCTTGTAACCCTTCAGAGTACCCAGATAGGCACAGATGGCGTGGCCG
Organism: Firmicutes bacterium ASF500; assembly: GCA_000492175.2. Classification (NCBI taxonomy): domain Bacteria; kingdom Bacillati; phylum Bacillota; species Firmicutes bacterium ASF500. Next base: position 2,287,154 of record CP097573.1, read on the forward strand.
CTGTTCAGGGTGAACAGCTTGCGCTCGATATAGGCGGACAGGTCGTCCACAAAGCTGCACCCCTGGATGTCGGGCAGCTCGCCCTTCCAGCCGCCCTTCTCCACATCCCATTCGGTGTACTGCTCCACCGCCACGTCCAGGGGGTTCTCAAAGGAGGCCTTGGGAACAATGCGGTCCACGGCGCAGTCGGCGAAGCCCACATACTCCCCGGCGTAGGCGGCCTCCTCCTCGCTCAGGTGGGAGAAGACGGCCTCCCGCAGCTGGCTGGTGCCCCGGACGGCGTTCTCACAGGCCACCACGTTGAGAATCTGCGTGCTCCCCGCCGCTTTCCGGGCCCGGATGCCGGCGGCGATTGGCTTGGCCACGATGGGCAGGATGCGCAGGCCCACAGCGGTGGTGATGATGTCGCAGTCCCCAGCGATGGCGTCCACCAGCTCCTGGTTGGCGGAGGAGATGCCGCTGATGTTGGTCACGGTGAACTGGGCGCACTCACGGTCCTGGACGTGGACGGTGTAGCTCCCGCGCTCGTTGATGGCGGAGATCAGGTTTTCCGCCACGTCGGCGAAGGTGACATGATAGCCGCTCTTCTCCAGCAGGGCCCCGATAAAGCCCCGGCCAATGTTGCCCGCGCCGATCATAATTGCCTGTTTCATGTGCGTTTCGCTCCTTTATATCATAGTTTTGAATGGTTCCGGGTCTCGTTGGACATAGTATAGCATCCCCGTCCATCTGCCGCAAGCCTGTAAAACACCGAAAATTTCCGATAAATTACAATCAAAAACTGTCAAATGAGCGATTGTGATTGTTTTGGTCCCGACCTGCATTTTCTCTCAAGCCCCCGGCGGTATGAATCTGCTTGTTTGAGGTGGGTTTTTCCCAAAAATCCGATCTTTTGGCAGAGTGAACAAAAATAAAGGCCAGAATTTGGTGAGAAAGCGAATGAAATTTTGATTGACTTTGATCGCGCCCTGTGGTAAGATTTTGTCAGTCAAAATCAGTCAACAAATCAAAAACAATCATCACGAGAGGAGGGGCCCCTATGCTGGCTGAGCAGCGCGCACGGGCGATTTTGCAGCAGGTCTCCCAGAGGCAGACCGTCAGCGTCACCGACCTGTGTCAAATCACGGGGGCGTCGGAGGCCACCATCCGCCGGGACCTGAACACGCTGGCCCGGCAGGGGCGTCTGGTAAAGGTCCACGGCGGGGCCACCAGCCTGGAGGAGGAGGAATTTCTCGCCCGGGAGCCCGACCTGGCCACCAAGCAGCGCTACGCCCGGGAAAAGGAGCGCATCGCCCGGTACGCCGCCGGACTGGTGAGCGACGACGACGTGGTCTTTCTGGACACGGGCACCACGGTGCTCCACATGGCCGACCACCTGAAGGACTCCAAGGCTCTGTTCATCACCAGCAGCATCGACCTGGCCGGAATGCTCTCCGCCCACGAGCGGCGGGTGTATATCCTGGGCGGTGCGCTGAAGCCGGGGACAGTGGACATTGTGGGGGCCGAGGCCCTGGAGACCCTGCGGCAGTATAACTTCACCAAGGTGTTTCTGGGCGCCAGCGGCGTCAGCGTCAGCCAGGGCTTCACCACCCCGGACCCGGAGGCGGCGGCCCTCAAATCCCTGGCGGCCTCCCGGGCCCAGACGGCCTACATGCTGGCCGATTCCAGCAAGTTCGGCCGGGTCACCGCCGCCGCCATCCTCCCCCTGGAGGGGGCCGCTATCATCACCGACCGCATTCCCGACGAGAAGTATCTGGACTGCGCCGAGATTGTGGAGGTCTGACGCCGTGCGCTCTTACGCCCGCACCAGCGCCTTGGGGCGGCGGGCCGGGTCGTCCCGCCCTACAGGCGGAGCCAATTTTGTTCTCTATAATACTGTGGCACACAGTATGAGATAATAAATATTTTAGAAAGGATGTATTCACTATGGTATCCAAAAAAGTAAAGGTCATCAATCCCCAGGGGCTGCACATGCGTCCCGCCCAGCTGTTCGTCGCCGAAATGGCCAAGTATGACAGCACCGTCACCATCCTCTTCGGCGAGAAGACCATCAACGCCAAGAGCATTATGAACCTGATGGCCTCCTGCATCAAGATGGACAGCGAGATTGAGATCCAGTGCGAGGGCGCCCAGGAGGCCGAGGCGCTGGACGCCGCCGTCAAGCTGGTGGAGTCCGGCCTGGGCGACCTGTAAGGGGGGCGGGGCGCTATGGTTCTGAAGGGAATCAACGCGTCAGACGGCGTCGGCTTAGGCCGCGCCGTCTGCCTGCGGGAGGAGAGCCTGGACTACTCCGACGTCCCCTACTCCGGCAAGGAGGCGGAAAAGACCCGCCTGCAAAACGCCATTGAGGAATTCAACGCCCGCACCGCCGCCATGGCCGACCGCATCCGGGAGCAGACCGGCCCCAAGGAGGCCGAGATTCTTACCGGGCAGATCACCATGCTGGCCGACCCCTTTATGCAGTCCCAGATGCAGGAGGCCATTGACGGCGGCTCCTGCGCCGAGGGGGCCGCCGACGCCGTGTGCACCATGTACGCCGACATGTTCGCCGGCGTGGACGACGAGCTGATGCGCCAGCGGGCCACCGACGTGCGGGATATCCGCTCCCGGCTGCTGTCCATCCTGCTGGGTGTGGCGGGTGCCGACCTGAGCAAGCTGCCCGCCGGCACCATCCTGGTGGCCCGGGACCTGACCCCCTCCATGACGGTGGGGCTGAACAAGGAGAACGTGGCCGGCATCGTCACCGAGACCGGCGGCCGCACCAGCCACTCCGCCATTCTGGCCCGGGCCCTTCAGCTGCCCGCCGTCCTGTCCATCCCCAAGGCCCTGGAGCTGGTGAAGGACGGAGACGGCCTCATCGTGGACGGCGGCGAGGGCGTGGTGGTGCTCAACCCCGACGCCCGCACCAGGGGGGAGTACCTGTCCCGCCAGAAGGACTATCAGGAGAAGGTCGCCGCCCTGGAGATCTATCGGGATAAACCCACCGCCGACGCTGACGGGAAATACTATCACCTCTACGCCAACATTGGCTCCGCCGCCGAGGCGGAGGCCGCCGCCCAGTCCGGGGCGGAGGGCATCGGCCTGTTCCGCACCGAGTTCCTCTTCATGGACCGCACCAGCCTGCCCGACGAGACGGTGCAGTATGAGGCCTACCACGCCGTGTCCAAGACCATGGCGGGGAAGGAGGTCATCATCCGCACCCTGGACGTGGGCGGCGACAAGGCCATTGACTACCTGGGCCTGGAGAAGGAGGAGAACCCCTTCCTAGGCCACCGGGCCATCCGCTACTGTCTGGACCGCCCCGAGCTGTACAAGGTCCAGCTGCGGGCCCTGCTCCGGGCGGGGGCCGAGGAGAAGAACATCAAGATCATGCTCCCCCTGGTCACCTGCGTGGAGGAGGTCCGGGCCGCCCGTGAGCTGCTGGAGGCCTGCAAAAAGGAGCTGGCTGAGGCCAATATCCCCTATGACAAGGACATCGCCCTGGGCGCGATGATCGAGCCCCCCGCCGCCGCCCTCATTGCCGACCTGCTGGCCAAGGAGTGCGATTTCTTCTCCATCGGCACCAACGACCTGACCCAGTACACCATGGCGGTGGACCGGGGCAACGCCAAGGTGGAGAAGCTGTACACCCCCTTCCAGCCCGCCGTCATGCGGGCCATCCAGTACGTCATCTCCGCCGCCAAGCGGGCGGATATCCCCGTGGGCATGTGCGGCGAGGCCGCTGCCGACCCGGGGCTCATCCCCCTGCTCATGTGCTGGGGCCTGGACGAGTTCTCCGTGAGCTCCGCCTCCGTCCTGGCCACCCGGGCCCAGATCCACCGCTGGCGGGAAAAGGACTTCCGCCGCATCACCGAGGAGGCTATGGGCCTGTCCACCGCCTCCGGCGTGGAGGGGTATTTGAAGGCCACCGTCAACAAGTAACCCACCGCTCTTCCCCCTGTACGGGCGGATATTATCCGCCCGAAAAACCAGAGCATAAAACCACGGGCGGGTAATACCCGCCCCTACACAGAGCGATTCCATTCTGGAAAGGAGATACCCCTGTGAAAGAACGCGTACAGAAATTCGGGCGCTTCCTCAGCGGCATGGTGATGCCCAACATCGGGGCCTTTATCGCCTGGGGCCTGATCGCCGCCCTGTTCATCCCTGATGGCTGGCTGGGCAAGTGGGGCCCCGCCGCCACCATCAACAACATGGTGGGACCCATGCTGTCCTATCTGCTGCCCATCCTCATCGGCTACACCGGCGGCAAGGTGCTGGGCGGTCAGAAGGGAGCCGTCACCGGCGCGCTGGCTACCCTGGGCGCAATCGCGTCCACCGAGAGCACCATGTTCATCGGAGCTATGATCTGCGGCCCTCTGGGCGGCTGGTGCATCAAGAAGTTTGACGAGAAGATGGAGGGCCACATCCCCGCCGGCTTCGAGATGGTGGTCAACAACTTCTCCGTGGGCATCATCGGCGGCATTCTGGCCGTGCTGTCCATCTTCGCCATCGGCCCCGCCTGCGTGAAGATTACCGATATGCTGGGCACGGGCGTCAGCTTCCTGGTGGAGCACGGCCTGCTGCCCCTCACCGCCGTGCTGGTGGAGCCCGCCAAGGTGCTCTTCCTGAACAACGCCATCAACCACGGCGTCTTTACCCCCATCGGCACCGCCGAGGCCCTGGAGGCCGGCAAGTCCATCCTGTTCATGATCGAGTCCAACCCCGGCCCCGGCTTAGGGCTGCTGCTGGCCTACTGCGTGGCCGGCAAGGGTGAGACCCGCTCCTCCGCCGGAGCCGCCGCCTTTATCCAGTTCGTGGGCGGCATCCACGAGATTTACTTCCCCTATGTCCTGATGAACCCCATCGTCATTCTGGGCCCCATGCTGGGCAATATCGCGGGCATCTTCACCCTGTCCATGCTGGGCGGCGGTCTGGTGGCCGCGGCCTCCCCGGGCTCCATCATCGCCGAGCTGCTGATGACCCCCAAGGGCGGATACTTCGCCAACATCGCGGGCATCGCCGTGGCCGGAGCGGTGAGCTTCGCCGTCTCGGTCTTCCTGCTCAAGTTCTTCGGCAAGGATGCCAGCCTGGCCGAGGCCCAGGCCCAGGTGGCCGCCTCTAAGGCCGCCTCCAAGGGTCAGGCCCCCGCCGTGGAGTCCACCACCGGCGCTGATGTGGACATCAAGTCCGTGAAGAAGATCGTCTTCGCCTGCGATGCGGGCATGGGCTCCTCCGCCATGGGTGCCACCATGCTGCGCAACAAGCTGAAGGACGCGGGCATCACCGGCATTGAGGTGATTCACCACCCGGTCTCTGAGATTCCCGGGGACTGCCAGATTGTGGTCACCCACCACGAGCTGTCCGGCCGGGCCGCTCAGCGCGCCCCCCAGGCCCGGATTATCCCCATCCACAACTTCATGGGCGCGCCGGAGTACGACGCCCTGGTCAACGAGCTTCTGGACGCCCGGAAGGGCGGCTCCGCCCCCGCACCGTCCGCCCCCGCCCCCAAGGCGGAGGAGGCCGCTCCCGCCGGCGAGACCCTGCTTGAGCGGAAGAACATCGTCCTCAACTGCGCCCCCGTCACCCCCGAGGAGGCCATCCGCGCCTGCGGCCGGCTGATGGTGGAGAGCGGCTATGTGGACGAGGCCTATATCCAGGGTATGCTGGACCGTGAGGCCAGCTTCTCGGTAGCCATCGGCAGTCATGTTGCGATCCCCCACGGCACCAACGACGTAAAGCCCCTGATCAAGCGCACCGGCGTTGTGGTCATGACCTACCCCGAGGGCATCGACTGGAACGGCGACAAGGTAAAGCTGGTGGTGGGCATCGCCGCCAAGGGCGAGGAGCACCTGGAGGTGCTGGGCCGCATTGTAGCCATCGCCTCCACCGACGAGGACACCGACAAGCTGGTGGCCTCCGCCGACGCGGAGAAGCTGTTCGCCAACCTGAACGGACTGACCTGATCCCCTTCTTCCCAACGAAAGCCCCGCCGGAGCAAACTCGCTCCGGCGGGGCCTGTTTTATTCCAGGTTCAGCTTGTGCTCCAAAATCCAGCAGGTGACCGCCAAAAACACGATGGCGGGGATGAGCATAATGGCGATGGCAACAAGCATGGAGCCATAGGCGTTGACGGAAGCCGCGTTCGTCAGGGCCCGGACGATTCGGTAGGAGAACACCTGGTCATAGACGTTGCCCACCAAAACATACAGCCCGATAAAGGATGCGATACTGATGAGCCTCCGGTGGCGGGAGAACAGGTGCCCCACGGCCATAGCCAGATACATGGACGCAACAAGAAGCACAATAAACGAGAGGAACACCATGCAGAACTCCGCCATTAGGACGAGCATATCAGGGTGCTTCATAATGCCTCGGAAGATATCCGACCAAAAGGGAAACTGAAGCAGGTCGGGCAGGTTCAGGGGAAGCATGAGGACGGGGGAGATGAACGCTACCACCCCGCAGCCCACCCAGGTAACCACGCCGCAAATCAGCTTGGAGGTCACCAGCTGCCAGGGGCGGACGGGGAGGGTATGCATCAGATAGCCCTCGTTCCCCAGCAGGCCCTTGGAAAATCGGTTGACCACAAAGATGACCGCAATGACAAACATAGCCACGATCACGGCCACAAATGCAAGCATAAACAGACCGTCTTCGCTCAGGATGGCGTTGTCCGTGTCCCGAAACAGAACAAACCGGTTCACCAGGGCCAGCGCCAGCGCCGCCCCCCAGATGAGGGAAAACTGCTTCCACATGGCCCGGAAGTCATATTTTAACAATTTCAGCAGCATCAGAATCCTCCTCCTTCCATAGGCATCGCCCGGAAAATCTCCCGAAAGAGGGCGTCCACGCTCTTGCCTTCCCTCTCCCGGATGTCGTCCACCGTGGCATGGAGCATGATTTTGCCCTCTTTCAAGAAAATGGCCTCGTCCAGCACCTTCTCCACATCGGAGATCAGGTGGGTGGAGATGAGGACGGTGCCCTCCTCGTTGTAGTTGGTCAGAATGGTGCGCAAGATGAAGTCCCGGGCCGCCGGGTCCACCCCGGCAATGGGCTCATCCAGAAGATACAGCCGGGCGTTTCGGGCCATAACCAGCACCAGCTGGACCTTCTCCTTGGTGCCCTTGGACATGGACTTCAGCCGGTCCCCCGGGTCCACCCCCAGGGAGCGGCACATGTCGATGGCCTTTTCATACTGAAAGTCGCTGTAAAAATCCCGGAACAGGTCGAACAGATCGGATGCCTTCATCCAGTCGGCGAAGTACATCCGGTCGGGCAGATAGCTCACCACCGACTTGGTGTAGGGCCCGATGGCCGAGCCGTCCACCGCCAGCTCCCCCCGGGTGGGCTGGAGCAGTCCGCACAGCAGCTTGATTAAGGTGGTCTTTCCGCTTCCGTTGGGGCCCAGAAGGCCCACAATCCGCCCCGGCCCCACCTCCAGGTCCACCCCGCTCAGGGCGGGGCGCAGGCCGTAGGACTTATAGAGCCCGCGGCATTCGATCAAATAATCGCTCATAACGCTTCCTCCTTCAAAAGGGACGCGGCCCGGTCCCGGTCATAGCCCAGGGCGGCCATCGCGTCCAGATATTGATGAATCAGGCCCTGGGCCTCCGTCCGGCGCACCCGGTCCAGAACGGCCGTGTCCTGGGTGACCAGCCGGCCGGCGGTGCGGTCGGCCTTTGCCAGACCGTCCTGCTCCAGCTGGGCCAGGGCGCGCTGCATGGTGTTGGGGTTGACCCCCGCCTCCGCCGCCAGCTCCCGCACCGAGGGCAGGCGGCTCCCCGGGGGATAGACCCCGGTGATAATCCGCCGGGTCAGCTGCTGGCTGAGCTGGAGCCAGATGGGCCGGTTGTCCTCCAGCCTCCAATCCACAGGCATCCCTCCTTTGTATGATTGTACTATTCATCTAATACAATAATACGTCTCAGCCGGTTTGTCAACCCCCAAAAATTGGGGGACAGGCCGATTTTAAGAGGATTTTTAAAAATCTTAAACAGTTCTTAATGGTATTTCCCCCTGGCCTCTGATACACTAATTGTACTAATACAGTTAGTACAGTGTCCGGCCCGCGCCGGCGAGAGGAGGAACCGATGTGCTGAACTTGGACTACCGGGACGCGCGCCCCATCTATGAACAGGTGAAGGACGGCCTGCGGCGGTTGATGGTCACCGGCGTGATTCAGGAGGGGGAGAAGCTGCCCTCTGTACGGGCCATGGCCGGGTCGCTGGCCATCAACCCCAACACCATTCAGCGGGCCTACGAGGCCCTGGAGGCGGAGGGCTATGTCTACTCCGTCCCGGGCAAGGGCTCCTTCGCCGCCCCCAACACCGGGGTGGACGAGGGACGGAAAAACGAGCTGCTCCAGACCTTTGACCAGACGGCGGGGGAGCTGCTGTTCCTGGGCATGCGCGGCGAGGAGCTGTGGGCCCGCGTCCAGGCGTTGGAAGGGGGAAATGAGAATGATTAAGGTAAACAACGTGGTCAAGACCTTCGACGGCTTCCGGGCCCTGGACGGTCTCACTATGACGGCGGAGAAGGGCTCCATCTACGGGCTGGTGGGTCCCAACGGGGCGGGCAAGTCCACCATCCTGCGGCACATTATGGGCATATACCGCCCCAACTCCGGCTCGGTGCTGGTGGACGGGGAGCAGGTCTATGAAAACCCGGCGGTGAAGGCCAAGATCGCCGCCATCCCCGACGATCTGTACTATTTCAACTCCGCCTCCACCAAAGATATGATGCGCTTCTACCGGGGCGTCTACCCCAGCTTCGACGTGAAGCGGTACGAGGCCCTGGCCGAGGCCTTCCCCGAGGTGGACGAGAAGCAGCCCATCCGCCGGCTGTCCAAGGGGATGCAGAAGCAGTCCGCCTTCCGGCTGGCCCTGTGCTGCAATCCCGAGGTGCTGGTCCTCGACGAGCCGGTGGACGGCCTGGACCCGGTGATGCGCCGCCAGGTGTGGACCCTCCTTATGGGGGACGTAGCCCAGCGGGGGACCACGGTGCTGGTCTCCTCCCACAACCTCCGGGAGCTGGAGGACGTGTGCGACCATGTGGGCATCCTCAGCCACGGCAAGGTGCTGCTGGAGCGGTCCCTCACCGATTTGCAGGACAACGTAGTGAAGCTTCAAATCGCCTTTGCCGACGGTAAGCTGCCCGACCTGCCCAAAGACCTGAACGTGCTCCATACCTCCCAGATCGGGCGGGTGTTCACCCTCATCGTCCGGGGAAACCCGGCGGAGATCAAGACCCGGATGGCGGCCTTCTCCCCCATCCTCATGGAGGCCCTGCCCCTGACCCTGGAGGAGATTTTTATCTATGAATTGGGAGGTGAGGACTATGCGGTCCGCGACATCGTACTTTAACGGCACTCTCTACCGCAAGACCCTGGCCCGCTTCTGGCCCCTGTGGGGGCTGTGGGGGGTAGGCTGGCTGTTCCTGCTGCCCCTCAACCTGCTGGCCCGGTATTTCGAGGTCTCCAGCTGGCGCAGCAACGACCCCGCGCAGGCCCTGTTTTCCATGGCGAAAGATTTGCCCAACATCCTGTCCGCCGGTCTGCTCCTGGCCGTCGCCTTCGCCATCCTGTGCGCTATGGCGGTGTTCGGTTACCTCTACAACAGCCGGTCCGCCTGCTGGACCCACGCCCTGCCCGTGCGCCGTGAGGCCCTGTTCACCACCCAGTATCTGGCGGGCCTCTCCTTCCTGCTCCTGCCCCTTCTGGCGGTGGGGGTCCTCACCGCCATTGTGGAGATGTCCTTCCTGCCCATATCCAGTTGGGGCGCGGCCCTGTCCGCCCTGCTGGCCTGGCTGCTGGCCCAGGGCGGGATGTGCCTGTTCTTCTTCTCCTTCGCCGCCTTCTGCGCGATGTTCACCGGGCACATTCTGGCCCTGCCCGCCTTCTACTTCATCCTGAATTTTTTGGTGTCGGGCCTGTGGTACCTGCTGAGCAACCTGATGCGTGAGTTTTATTTCGGCTATACGGCTTCTCCCGGCATAGAGACGGCGGCAGAGTGGCTCACCCCCATAGCCGCCCTGCTGCCCGCGGTAACCTGGGATGATGAGGGTATGGTCCTGCGCTCCCCCGGCACGGTAGCGGTCTACGCTCTGGTGGGACTGGTCCTGTTCCTCGCCGCCCTGTACGTCTACCGCCGCCGCCACGTGGAGACCGCCGGGGACGTGGTGGCCGTGGCCCTGGTCCGGCCCCTGTTCAAATACGGCGTGTCCTTCTGCGCCGGACTGTTCTTCGGGATCTATACCTACGCCTTCTTCGGCTGGGGCACCGCCCCTCTCCTGGTGACCTGCATCCTGTTCTGGGCCGTCATCGGCTGCTTCGCCGCCGAGATGCTGCTGAAAAAATCCTTCCGGGTGCTGAGCGCCTGGAAGGGAGCGGCGGCTGTGGCCGGCGTACTGCTGGCCATCTGCGTGGTCTGCTTCCTCGACCTGTTCAACATTGTGGGCCGGGTGCCCGCTGTGGATCAGGTAAACTCAGTGGAACTCAACCTCTGGCTGGGCTCCCCCTATGACGACGGACGTCGCCTGGAGGTCACCCTCACCGACCCGGAGCACATCGCCATGGTCACCGCCCTGCATCAGGCTGTTGTCGACAACCGGGACACGGATCTGGACTACTACTACGACGACTACACCAACGTAAAGCTGAGCTATACCCTGTCCAACGGCAGACAGCTGAACCGGGACTACCAGGTCGTCCCCATCAATGAGGCCGACCTGGAGGTCCCAGGGACGGCGGCCTACGCCTTCCAGGCGTTCCTGGAGGACCGGGAGCTGGTGCGGAAGGCCTACGGCTTCGACACCTTCCTGGAGGACGCCCGCCTCACCACCGCCTGGCTGACTTCGCTGGAGGTGACCTCCGGGAGTGACAGCGTCTATGTGGACGACTACGCCCAGGAGCTGTGGGACGCGGTGCTGGCTGACTTCGACGAGGGGACCATCGGCCTGCGCTATCCCTTTGACAACGGCAAAGACCGGAAAGAAAACACCTATATAACCGACCTGGTCTTCGGGGCTACCAGAAACCAGGTGGCCGGCCGCCCCGGCTTTGAATACACCTCCTCCCACTACTCCAACGATGAGCTGCGCGTCACCCTTACCCCCAACGCCAGGCACACCCTGGCCGTCCTGGACAAGACCGGCCTGTGGGAGGAGGGCTACGCCCTCCACAGCTGGGAGAATGAGGATGCCTCCTATGAGCCGTATACCGAAAACAGATCGGAAATTGTCTACTGAGCGCAGCAAAGCCTCCCTCCCCGAGGGAGGCTTTGCCCTGTGTGGGACATTGGGTGTAGGGCGCGACGACCCCGGCGCGCCGTTTCCCGAGGGCACCCGCTCTCCGTGGACGGCGGGCCGAGGTCGTCCCGCCCTACAGGGGAGAATCCCCCCGCGAGAACCATCCGCTTTCTTCCCTCAAAATTGCCAGAAAATCTTATTGCAATTTGGACGGGTCTTCTGTATAATAAAGTGCAAGAGCGGTTATCCCGGGCGCTCCCCGGAGCGCCCTATCAAATTTCAGGAGGTAATACCCATCATGAGAGAAGTTTATGTTGTCAACTGCTGCCGCACCGCCATCGGCTCCTTCGGCGGTTCCCTGAAGGACACCCCCGCCGCTGAGCTGGGCGCTGTCGTCATCAAGGAGGCCCTGAACCGGGCCAATGTGAAGCCCGAGAACGTGGACGAGGTCATGTTCGGCTGCATCCTCACCGCCGGCCTGGGCCAGAACCCCGCCCGTCAGGCCAGCCTGAAGGCCGGTATCCCCACCGCCGTCCCCGCCTACACTGTGGGCATGGTGTGCGGCTCCGGCATGAAGTCGGTCATCGAGGCCGGCCGGACCATCGCCTGCGGCGACGCCGAGATCATCGTGGCCGGCGGCATGGAGAATATGTCCGCCGCCCCCTACGCCCTCCCCTCCGCCCGCTGGGGCGCCCGCATGGGCGACAACAAGATGGTGGACACCATGATTAAGGACGGCCTGTGGGACGCCTATAACAACTACCACATGGGCACCACCGCCGAGAACATCTGCGACGTGTGGGGCATCACCCGTGAGGAGCTGGACGAGTTCGGCTACAACTCCCAGAAGAAGGCCGCCGACGCCATCGAGGCCGGCAAGTTTGACGACGAGATCGTTCCCGTAACCATCAAGGTCAAGAAGGAAATGGTGGAGTTCAAAAAGGACGAGTTCCCCCGCCTGTCCCCCCTGGATAAGCTGGCTAAGCTGCGCGGCGCGTTCCCCTGCGGCCCCGAGGGCGTTGAGGACGAGATCGTCCACACCTTCGAGCTCACCGGCGTCCATGAGGCCGACGCCAAGAAGCACGTCCAGCGGGTGACCGCCGGTCAGGCCTCCGGCATCAACGACGGCGCGGCCGCCCTGGTGCTGGCCTCCAAGGAGGCTGTTGAGAAGTACGGCCTGAAGCCCATGGCTAAGCTGGTCAGCTGGGGCCAGGGCGGCGTGGACCCCAAGATCATGGGCGTGGGCCCTGTGCCCGCCTCCCGTCAGGCCATGGAGAAGGCCGGCCTGAAGATTGAGGACATGGACCTGGTGGAGGCCAACGAGGCCTTTGCCGCTCAGTCCATCGCTGTGGCCCGTGAGCTGGGCTTCGACATGAGCAAGGTCAACGTCAACGGCGGCGCTATCGCCCTGGGCCACCCCGTGGGCGCTTCCGGCGCTCGGATCATCGTCACCCTGCTCCACGAGCTGGCTAAGCGGGACGATGCCAAGAAGGGCCTGGCTACCCTGTGCATCGGCGGCGGCATGGGCGTTGCCACCATCTTCGAGAAGTGCTGAGCCATTCCCCATTTATCAACAGTGCCCGGAGCGTAAGCTCCGGGCACCTGCCTTTTCCTATGAAGAAGCGGGACGGCGCGCCGTCCCGCTTTTCTGCTTATTTGATGGGCAGACCAGCCTCTTTCTTGGCCTTGATCTCCCGGAGGGCGTCCTTATAGGACAGGTTGACCCGGCCCTTCTCGTCGATCTCGGTGACCTTCACCCAGATCATGTCGCCGATGTTGACCACGTCCTCCACCTTCTCCACCCGGTGCTCGGCCAGCTTGGAGATGTGGACCATGCCGTCCTTGCCCGGGGCCAGCTCCACAAACGCGCCGAACTGGAGGATGCGCACCACCTTGCCGTAGTACAGCTCGCCCACCTGGGGGACGAACACGATGGTCTCGATCATCTTTTTGGCGGCGTCGCAGGAGGCGGCATCGGGGGAGGCGATGTGGATGGTGCCGTCGTCCTCGATGTCGATCTGCGCGCCGGACTCGGCGGTGATCTTCTGGATAACGGAGCCGCCCTTGCCGATGACCTCACGGATCTTGTCCGGGTCGATCTTCATGGAAATCATCTTGGGGGCCCACTTGCACACCTCGGGGCGGGGGGCGGCGATGCAGGGCAGCATCACCTCGTCCAGGATGGCGAACCGGGCGTCCCGGGTGATGTCCAAGGCCTCCTTGATGATCTCGTGGGTCAGGCCGTCGTTCTTCAGGTCCATCTGGATGGCGGTGATGCCGGCCTTGGTACCGGCCACCTTAAAGTCCATCTCGCCGTGGAAGTCCTCCACACCCTGGATGTCGATGAAGGTGGTGAAGCCTCCGTTGTCGTCCTGAATCAGGCCGCAGGAGATACCAGCCACAGGGGCCTTGATGGGCACGCCGGCGTCCATCAGGGCCAAGGTGGAGCCGCAGATGGAGCCCTGGGAGGTGGAGCCGTTGGAGCTGAGCACCTCACTGACCACGCGGATGGCGTAGGGGAACTCCTCCACGGAGGGCAGCACGGGGGCCAGAGCCCGCTCGGCCAGGAAGCCGTGTCCGTACTCCCGGCGGTTGGTGGACCGGGGAGCCCGGGCCTCGCCCACGGAGTAGGGGGGGAAGTTGTAGTGGTGCAGATACCGCTTCTCGGTCTCCTCCCAGATGGTGTCCAGCTTCTGCGCGGCGGCCAGGGTATTCAGGGTGCACACAGACAGAACCTGGGTCTGACCCCGGGTGAACAGGCCGGAGCCGTGGACCCGGGGCAGGACGCCCACCTCGGCGGCCAGGGGACGAATCTCATTCTGAGCCCGTCCGTCCACCCGGTGGCCCTCCAGCAGCCATGCCTTGACAATCTTCTTCTGGAACTTGTAGGTGAACTCCTCCAGGTACTGATCCATGTCGGGGTACTGTTCCAGATACTTCTCGTGCCAGTGGTCGATCATCTCGTTCCAGCGCTGCTCCCGGACGGTCTTGTCGTCGGTGTCCATAGCGGCCTTGGCCTCGTCCATGAAGTTGGCCACGATGTCGTCAAAGAGCTCCTGGTTGAACTGGGCGTGTTCATACTCCATCTTGGGCTTGCCGATCTCGGCCACGATCTGGTCGATGAAGTCGATCTGCTTCTTGATCTCCTCGTGGGCCTTGACGATACCGGCGTACATGATCTCGTCGGGAATCTCGTCGGCACCGGCCTCGATCATGACCACCTTCTCCCGGGTGGCGGCCACAGTCACGTCCATACGGGAGGTCTTGCGCTGCTCCTGGTTGGGGTTGAGGACGATCTGCCCGTCGCAGAAGCCCACCTCCAGGCAGCCGATGGGGCCGGCGAAGGGAATCTCGCTATAGCTCACGCAGGCGGAAGCGCCGATCATAGCGGCCACCTCGGGGGAGCAGTCGTAGTCCACGCTCATGACGGTACACTGGATGCACACATCGTTGCGGAAGTCGTAGGGGAACAGGGGGCGCATGGGCCGGTCGATGAGGCGGCTGGCCAGCACGGCGGGCAGGGAGGGCCGGCCCTCGCGGCGCATGAAGGAGCCGGGGATGCGGCCCACGGCGTACAGCTTCTCCTCAAACTCCACGGACAGGGGGAAGAAGTCGATGCCGTCACGGGGACGGGGGGAGACGGTAGCGGCCACCATCACGGTGGTCTCGCCGTACTTCACCAGAGCGGAAGCGGAGGCCAGCTCGGCCACCTTGCCCACCTCGATGGTGAGGGGACGGCCGCACAGGTCCATGGTCCAGCTCTTGAACTTGGGGAACTGCTTGTGCTTGATAATCGTTGACATGTCGATTCTCCTTTTTGTTGATTCCCCGGAGTTTTGTCTGCCCTTTAGCACTTGAATACGGGTTTGGACCTTGGGGGCCTGCGTGTAGGGGCGCATATTATGCGCCCGTTGAATTGCGGCGGCTGCGGGCGGATGATATCCGCCCCTACAATCGGCGGCTGTAGGGCGCGACGACCCCGGCGCGCCGTTTTCCGCCGGCCCCATGACGGCGGCGCGCCCAGTGGTCGCGCCCTACACAAAGGCCTCGGAGGGGAAGCCGAACCGCTCCAACCCCATATTCAACTGCTAAAAAACCAGAAAAAACGCCGGGGGTATATGCGAACATAGGGCGGTGCGCCAGACGCGCCGCCCTATGAAACACGGTCTTACTTACGGATGCCCAGTTTGGCGATGATGGCGCGGTAGCGCTCGATGTCCTTGGCCATCAGGTAATCCAGCAGCTTGCGGCGCTTACCGATCATCTTGTACAGGCCGCGGCGGCTGTGGTTGTCGTGGATGTGGACCTTCAGGTGCTCGGTGAGCTCGTTGATGCGGGCGGTGAGAATGGCGATCTGCACCTCGGGGGAGCCGGTATCGCTCTCGTGAGTGCGGTTGGCCTCGATAACGGCCGTCTTTTCGTCCTTGCGGATCATGGGAAATTCCACCTTTCAATTTGTTCTGTCCAAGGGCTGGGTATCAGGCGGGTGTCTCCCCGCGCACCCGCGCGGGCCATATCCCGAAACCAAGCGATGGACGCGCACGATTCCATGCCCGGATAATATATCATAGTTTCTCCCCAATGTAAAGAAAAAAGTCGCAAATCTCAAGAATTATTTTCTAACTTTTTCCTGTTTCAGCGCCGCTTTTGCCAGAAAAAGGAAGATTCGTCGAAATAATTGGACAACCCGCCCTTCATGCGGTATAATGGTTCAAAAGGAGTGATTGGTTATGCCGAAAATTGACGCGCAGCTGGGCGTGCGGGTGACGAAGGACCTGAAAGCCCGTTTGACGGCTCAGGCGAGGAGCGAGCGGAAGAGCGTTTCCACCCTGGTGGTCCAGGTGGTAGAGGCCTATTTGGAGGCCAAGGGCAACGGGAAGCAGGAGCCTCCCAAATAAAAAGTGAACCGCCCCAGATTGTGCGGATAGGACAAAAAGGCCCCCGGAAGGATATTAAAGTGGCCCAGATAGCACGAAAAACCCCGGATACCTGCTCCAAGGTATCCGGGGCTTCCCGTTGAAAAAGAGGATTAAAATGAAACGAACTGTCTCTTGCAGATGTTATATTACAGGAAAGATATTAACAAATCCAACGCCAGATGTTACAAAAGAATTAAATCGCATAAAAATCGCTCCGGCTCTGGGAAATTTTTGGTGCTTTTGGACAGCCCTTGAAAAGGGGGACAGGCTGACGGAGCGACCCGTCAGCCTGTCAAAAAAATGGAGGATAGAATGAAAAGATGTTCTTGCCTTGCGAGTATTAGTATAGCCAGGAGATTTTACAAAAGTTCACACCAGTTGTTACAAAAGCTTTAAATCTAACGCAGCTTCTGAAAAAATTCCTGGAGGACGGCTTCACACTCCCGCTCCAGGGGGCCCTGATAGATGCGGGGGCGGTGGTTGAAGCGCTCCTCGAAGAGGTTGAGCACCGACCCGCAGCACCCGGCCTTCTCGTCCTTAACCCCGTAGCGGACCTCCTCCACCCGGGCATTGACGATGGCCCCGGCGCACATGGGGCAGGGCTCCAGGGTGACGTAGAGGACGCAGCGGTGGAGCCGCCAGCTGCCCAGCCGGGCGCAGGCGTTCCGGATGGCCTCCACCTCGGCGTGGGCGGTGGCGTCCCCCACCTCCTCCCGGCGGTTGCGCCCCCGGCCAATGACTTCCCCGTCCCGGACGATGACACAGCCCACCGGCACGTCGCCGCCGGCGGCGGCCTCCCGGGCCAGCTCCAGCGCCTGACTCATATAGGCCTCGTGGTCCACAGCGGTCTCCCCCCTTTCAGTCCCACTATTTTACCCCGCCGGCCCGGTTTTCGCAAGGGGCATATTGACAGGCCGCGGGGCGGGCTGTACAATGGAGTATCAAAAAAAGGAGGATGCTTCGATGAAAAAGAGAGCGGTTTCCTTTGTTCTCACGCTGATCCTCTGTCTGACGCTGGCCCCCTGGGCGCTGGCCGCGGATGGTATGGCTTACGCCTCCACCCAGAGCGTGGAGGTGGATGGCGCGCCGGTGGAGTTTCAGATGTACGCGCTGAAGGACAGCGACGGAAATCCCACCAACTATGTCAAGCTCCGGGATGTGGCCCATGTGCTCAACAGTACCCCGGCCCGGTTCTGGGTGGGGTATGACGGCGCTATTGCCATCATTACCGGATCGGTCTATGTCGATCAGGGCTCCGAGATGCACACACCCTACTCCGGCGACCGGAGCTATCGGAGGGGCGGCGGCCCGGTGCGGGTAGACGGCGCCCTTGTGAGCCTGGAGTCCATTATCCTCACCGACGACCAGGGCGGGGACTATACCTATTTCAAGCTCCGGGACCTGGGCGAGGCTCTGGGCTTCACCGTGGGGTGGACCAGCCAGCGGGGCGTCTATATCGAGACCGGCGTACCCGCCGAGCCCACCGGGCCCATCATCCCCGTCCAGCCGGAAACGCCCACCCAGCCCACTTATCCCACAACGCCGGTTCATCCCACGCAGCCTACCTACCCCACGACGCCGGTCAACCCGGCCCCGCCTACCCAGCCCTCTACCCCCTCCGGCGGAACTGTCTACGTCACGAAAACCGGTAAACGGTATCATTACAGCAGTACCTGCAACGGCGGCACCTACTACGCCTCTACCCTGAGCGACGCTCTCGCCCGGGGGCTGACTGCCTGCAATAAATGCGTCAACTGACAGCTTGAACAAAAAGCGGCCTGTCTGCCAACCAAGCAGACAGGCCGCAAGTTATTAGGGCTGGCGACGCAGATGCTCCAGCACCACCTGCTCCTCGGAGAAAAAGTGCTTCACGCCCTTGATCTCCTGATACTCCTCGTGGCCCTTGCCGATAAGGGCGATAATGTCGCCCTCCTGGGCCTGGTTCATGACCCAGCGGATGGCGTCGGCCCGGTCGGGGATGGTGACGTATTTGCCGTCGTGGCGGGCCAGGCCCACCTTGATGTCCTCATTGATGGACTCCACCTCCTCGTCCCGGGGGTTGTCCATGGTAAGCACGGTGAGGTCGGCGTATTTGGCGCTCATCTCCCCCATGTCGTACCGGCGCAGGCGGGAGCGGTTGCCGCCGCCGCCGAAGAGGCAGATCAGCCGGTGGGGGTTGTACGCCCGGAGCATAGACAGCAGGTTTTCGGCGCTGACGGCGTTGTGGGCGTAGTCGATGAGGAGGGTGTAGTGCCCCGGGGTGGGCAGGACCTGGGTGCGGCCCTTCACCCGGACGGTCTCCAGTCCGGCGGCGATGGCCTTTTGGCTGATGCCCGCCAGGTCCGCCGCCGCCAGGGCGGCCAGGGCGTTTTCCACATTGAAGCGCCCAGGCATATTGAGCAGAAATTCCCCGGACACAGGGCCGGAGGCGGTGAAGCGGCTCCCCAAAAAGCCGGGGCGGCGCTCCTCGGCGATCTCCCCCGCCCGGTAGTCTGCGGGCTGAGACATGGAGAAGGTGCGCAGGGGGCACAGGGCCCCCTCGGTGACCTCCTGACAGTGTTCGTCGTCGATGTTCACCAGCCCCTGCCTGCACTGCCGGAACATCAGCCGCTTGCATTGCAGATATTCCTCAAAGCTCTCGTGCTCCCCGGGGCCGATGTGGTCGGGGGACAGATTCAGAAACACGCCGATGTCAAATTGGACGCCGGCGGTGCGCCGGAGCTTGAAGCCCTGGGAGGAGGCCTCCATCACCACATGGGAGCACCCCGCGTCGGCCATCCGGCGGAAGAGGGAGTGGAGCTCGTAGGACTCGGGGGTGGTGTTCTTGGTCTCCACCTTCTCCCCGGCGATCACCGCGCCGATGGTGCCGATCATGCCCACCCTGTGGCCCGCCGCCTCCAGAATGGCCTTGAGCATATGGGCGGTGGTGGTCTTGCCCTTGGTGCCGGTGAGGCCGATCACCGTCATCTCCTCCGCCGGGTGGCCGAACCAGGCCGCGGCCAGCAGAGCCAGGGCGGCGCGGCTGTCCTCCACCCGCAGGACCGCGGTCCCCCCGGGAACGGGGACCTCCCGCTCCACCACCAGGGCGGCGGCTCCGGCCTCCAGGGCTTTGGAAATATAGTCGTGGCCGTCGGTCTGGAAGCCGGTGAGGCAGACGAAGAGACTGCCGGGGATTACCTTGCGGGAGTCATACTCCAGGGCGGAAATTTCCACATCCAGCGACCCGGCGTCCAGGGTGAAGTCCAGGTCCTTAACCAGCTGAGAAAGCTTCATTGATACAGCACCCCCTCAAAGACGGTATGGGACGGGCCGGTCATGCGGACGTGTCCGTCCGACTCCCGCCAGTCCACCTGTAAAATTCCGCCGATCTGCTCCACCTGGACCTGCCGCTCGGTCAGCCCCAGCAGAGCGGCGGCCACCGCCGCCGTGCAGCAGCCGGTGCCGCAGCCGATGGTCTCGCCGGTCCCCCGCTCCCACTCCCGGATCTTGATGTAATCCCGAGAAACCACCTGGGCGAAGGTGACGTTGGTTTTGTTGGGGAAGAGGTCGGTCATGTGCTCGATGGCGGGGCCGTATTTGGCCACGTCGAAGGAGGCGGTGTCGTCAATAAACATGACGCAGTGGGGGTTACCCCAGGAAATGGCGGTCATGTGAAAGGTTTGGTCAACTGCCTTGACGGGCTGGTTGACGAACTGATCCAGAGGGGTGTTCACCGGCACGGCGGCGGCGCTGAGCCGGGGCTGACCGATGTCGGCGGTGATGTTTACCGCCTGGCCGCCCTCCACCTGGAGCCAGATGTGCTGCATCCCTCCCAGGGTCTCGATCTCGAACTCGGTTTTCTGGGTGAGCCCGTGGTCGTAGACATATTTCGATAGGGAGCGCAGGGCGTTGCCGCACATCTCCCCCTCGCTGCCGTCGGGGTTGAACATCCGCATCCGGAACTCCCCCCGGTCCGACGGACAAATCAGCACCAGCCCGTCGGAGCCGATGCCGAAGTGCCGGTCGCTCACCCGCCGGGCCAGTGCGCCGGGGTCGTCAACCTGTTGAGTGATGGCGTTGACATACACGTAATCGTTGCCATAGGCCTGCATTTTGGTGAATTGTAGCTCCATGGTGTTCTCTCCTTGTGTGGAAATGTGTAGGGGCGGCCACAGGTCGCCCCTACGGTATCCGTTCAAAATCATGCCAGGGCCTGCTCCAGGTCGGCGATGATGTCCTTGGGGTTCTCGATGCCGATGGAGATGCGGATAAACCGCTCGTTGATGCCCAGGGCCTCCCGCACGTCCACAGGGATGGACTCATGGGTCTGGGTCATGGGGTAGGTGACCAGGCTCTCCACGCCGCCCAGGCTCTCGGCGAACATGATGAGCTTCACCCGGGACAGCAGATTCATGGTGGTCTCCAGGCTGTCCAGCTCGAAGGAGATCATACCGGAGAAGCCGGTGGTCTGCTTGGTCATGGTGGCGTAGTCCTTGTGGTCCTCGAAGCCGGTGAAGTAGACCTTCTTCACCTTGGGGTGCTTCCGCAGCCAGTGGGCCACCTCCATGGCGTTGGAGTTGTGCCGCTCCATCCGCAGGGCCAGGGTCTTCAGCCCCCGGAGGAGGAGCCAGCAGTCCATAGGGGCCAGGCCGTTGCCGTGGGACTTGAGCTGAGCGTGGAAGAAATCGCACATCTCCTGGGACTTGGCTACGGCGATGCCGGCTACCACGTCGTTGTGGCCGCAGAGGTACTTGGTGCCGCTGTGGACCACCACGTCGGCCCCCAGGTCCAGGGGGCGCTGGAAATAGGGGGACATGAAGGTGTTGTCCACCACGCAGAGGGCCCCGATCTCATGGGCGATGTCCGCCAGGGCGGCGATGTCGGCCACCTTCATCATGGGGTTGGTGGGGGTCTCGATATAGATCATTTTGGTCTCGGGGCGGATGGCTGCCCGGACGGCCTCCAGGTCGGACAGGTCGATCCAGGAGAAGGTACAGCCGAATTTGGAAAAAATCTCGTCGCAGATGCGGAAGGTGCCGCCGTAGATGTCGTCGGAGAGAATCACATGGCTGTTCTGGGGCAGCCAGGTAAACAGGGCCATATTGGCCGCCTGGCCGCTGGAGAAGGCAAAGCCCTCCAGGCCGTTCTCCAGAATGGCCATGGTGCGCTCCAGCTCCTGGCGGGTGGGGTTCTGCACCCGGGTGTAGTCATAGCCGGTGGAGATGCCAAAGGCCCGGTGGCGGAAGGTGGCCGTCTGGAAAATGGGGAAGCTCACCGCCCCGGTGATGGGGTCGCAGCCCATACCGCCGTGTACCACCTTGGTGTCGAAGGCCATCTCCTCTTTGCGGTCGTAGTTGTCGTAATAACACTCGTTTTTCATAATACGCTCCTCCTGTTCCCGGCGGCCTTGCCCCCGGCTTGTCCAATTTGTACAATTAGTATAACGAAATTTTTTCCAAAATAATTTGCGGAAGGTGCTTTCTATCTTGCAAAAAATGCGGTATAATAGAAGTGAGAGCAAAGGAGCCTGCGGGCGAGGCGGGGGCCTATGTAGGGCGGATAATATCCGCCCTACAGGGACGCACCCCCGCGGGACGTTGTAGGGCGGGACGACCCCGGCCCGCCGTCCACGGAGAGCGGGTGCCCTCGGGAGACGGCGCGCCGGGGTCGTCGCGCCCTACATCCAACGTCTCCCCTTGCGGGGAAAAGGAGCCTGCCGCCTGCGGGCGAGACGAGGAAAGACGGGGCAATGCTATGATCCAACCGGCCAACTACCAGCGGCGGGGCTATCTCCATGAGGACTTCCGGCTGTTCCATCTGCGGGACATGGGGGTGGAGGAGATGGAGTATCACTACCACGAGTTTGACAAGATTGTGATTTTCCTGTCGGGCCGGGCCAGCTACATCATCGAGGGGCGCTCCTATTTTCTGGAGCCCTGGGATGTACTGCTGGTGAGCCACCACCTGATTCATAAGCCGGTGACCAACCCGGAGCAGCCCTATGAGCGGGTGGTCATCTATCTCAACTCAGGCTTTCTCCGGTCCAGCGGCACCCGGGGGGAGGACCTGGGCCTGTGCTTCGACCTGGCCCGGGAGCGGCAGTTCGCCCTGATGCGCCCCGGCGGCGGGGAGCGGGAGGGGCTGGAGCGCCTTTTGGAGAACCTGGAGCGGGCCCTGGAGGACCGGGGCTTCGGCGGGGACCTGCTGGCCCGGACATGCTTTCTTCAGCTGCTGGTCCGCCTGAACCGGGACATGATGCGGGACCGCACTCACCGGGACCAGTCGGCGAGCCAGTACGACCCCAAGATCGCCCAGGCGCTGTCCTATATCAACGACCACCTGGGGGAGGAGCTGACAGTGGACGCCCTGGCCCGGCAGGTGTACACCAGCAAATACCACTTCATGCGCCGGTTCAAGGAGCTCACCGGCTGTCCCGTTCACCAATATATTACCCAGAAGCGGCTGCTGGCCGCCGCCGGACTGCTGCGCGCCGGGGTGTCTGCCCAGGAGGCCTGCGGGCAATGCGGTTTTCAGGATTACTCCGCCTTCCACCGGGCCTTCCGACGTCAGTTCGGCGCCACCCCCAGGGAGTTTATGCCATAAAAATTCCCCGGAGCGGCCTACCGGCCCCCCGGGGTACCCCCTTTTTCTCTCGCGCTGTAGAGCTCACAGGATTGATACAACAGATGGTCGCACCAGTGAAGCAGGCCCTCCAGGGTACACAGCTGCTCGTTGACCTTCCGCTGACATTCTGCCTCAAATTCCTCCATCTGCTCCCGCAGGCTCCGGACGGCTATGATAAGCTCCCAAAGGTCGTTGTTGGGGTCAGCCGGGTCGTGGGGCAGCTCTGCCAGCTGGCTGCTATGTAAAGCGCTTTGTTCTTCCAATATAATCACCTCACACATAGTATAGACTGATTCGGTCTAAAATGCAATAGAACATTTTGGTCTAAGCTATGCTGGTTTCGGTGATGAATATGTATTTGCGCCTGCGTGATCTTCGGGAAGATCATGATTTAACGCAAAAGGAATTGAGCGAGGCGATCAATGTTACACAGCGCTCCTACTCCTACTATGAGCGGGGAGATCATATGATTCCGCTGGAAGTTCTTTGCCGGCTGGCTGAATATTATCACACCAGTGTGGACTATCTCCTGGGGCGGACCGGCAATCCAAAGCCGTATCCTCCGAAATAAGCGAAAACTGGCAAAAATTTTTTCGTGACATTTTGCGTGGTTTGGTGTATGATGTGGGCAGAAAATAGGATGCCCTCATACAATAATCGACAGAAAGGAATGATTCCAATGAGCTATGTAAGCCGTAAGCTTCGGGAACGGGAGTTTGTAGAGCTGACGAGGGAGCTGCTGGAGTCGGAGCAGGTGCGGATGATGGGCCGGTGGAAGCACCACGGGCCGGTCACCACCCTGGATCACTCTCTGTTTGTGGCCTTCAGCACCTACCGGGTGGCCCGGATGCTCCATATGGACGTGCGGGCCGCCGTGCGGGGGGCGCTGCTCCACGACCTGTATCTCTACGACTCCAAGGACAAGTCCGCCCATCCGGGCAATCAGTGCTTCGACCACCCCCGGTTTGCCGCCCGGAACGCCGCCGCCCTCACCGCCCTCTCCGAGAAGGAGCGGAACATCATCCTGTCCCATATGTGGCCCCTGGGCGGCGCGCTGCCCAGGTCGCTGGAGGCGTGGATGGTGGACCTGGTGGACACGGTCTGCGCCGGGCTGGAGGTGTCCCGCATCTGCCGTCCCTCCCGCCTGCGGGAGCGGCTGGGGGTGCGTCCCTTAGCGCCCGCCCTCTAATCATGGACAAATGACCGCCTGCCCGGCACAAGGGCGGGCGGTCATTGCCGGTTCTGTCAGTTTTTTTGTCGGAAACGGGCGGATTTTGTTTTTTTAGAAAAAAACTCCCTGATAGTGGAAAAAGGGAAAATTCTATGTTATAATGGCCCTGACATTCAAAAATATCTCAGACAGGAGAGACGCTATGAACGATTATTCGGCCCCGCTTCAAGCTAAACGGGAGCAGCTTCTGGCCCAGGGAGTGCTGATGATGGACCCCGCCGCCGTCTATGTGGAGGACCAGGTGGAGGTGGGGGCCGGCACGACGCTTCTGCCCGGGACCATCCTCCGGGGAAGGACCGTCATCGGCCAAAACTGCTGTATCGGGCCCCAGGTGATGCTCACCGCCTGCACGGTGGAGGACGGGTGTACCATCAACGCCTCCCAGTGCGAGGAGAGCGTCATTGAGCGGGACTGCCAGATCGGCCCCTACGCCCACATCCGGCCCCACTGCGTGGTGGGGGCGGGCTCCAGCATCGGGGCCTTTGTCCAGCTGAAAAACTGCAATCTGGGCAGGGGGACCAAGATGGCCCACCTGACCTATGTGGGGGACAGCGACGTGGGAGATGGCTGCAACTTCGGCTGCGGTACCATCACCTGCAACTACGACGGCTTTCAGAAGTACCGCACCACCATCGGCAGCGGGGTCTTTGTGGGCTGCAACACCAATTTGGTCGCCCCGGTGACGGTGGAGGACGGGGCCTTTATCGCCGCCGGCACCACAGTGACCCAGCCCGTCCCGGAGGACGCCATGGCCATTGGACGGGCCCGCCAGGAGGTCAAGGAGGGCTGGGCGGCGGAAAACCGGAAAAAGAAGGGGAACCGGTGAGGAGCCTTCCTCGCTGAAAGATAGAAGGGACAAAAGAGAGAGGACCGGCCTTCTGACCGGTTCAAAAACAGGAGGATGTAAAAGTTATGATTGCACATGGCAAGGACATCAAAGTTATCGCGGGCAATTCCAACCCCGGGCTGGCCAGAGACATCTGCAAGGAGCTGGGCATCCCGCTGGGCAACTCTGAGGTGGGGGCCTTCTCCGACGGAGAGAACTTCTCCTCCATCTATGAGACGGTCCGGGGCTCCGACGTGTTCGTGGTCCAGTCTACCTGCTCCTTTGTGAAGGACGGCCGGGTCAGCTCGGTGAACGACGCGCTGATGGAGCTGCTGATCATCATCGACGCACTGAAGCGGGCCTCCGCCGGACGGATCACCGCCGTGATTCCCTACTTCGGCTACGCCCGCCAGGATCGGAAGACCAAGCCCCGGGACCCCATCTCCGCCAAGCTGGTGGCCAACCTGATTACCACCGCCGGCGCGGACCGGGTCCTCACCATGGACCTCCACGCCAATCAGATCCAGGGCTTTTTCGATATCCCCGTGGACAATATGCTGGGCTCCCCCGTCTTTGTGGACTACTTCAACCGCAAGTTCAAGGATGACCGGGACGACACCATGGTGGTCTCCCCCGACGTGGGCTCCGTGGCCCGGGCCCGGGCCTTCGCCCAGAAGCTGAACATGCCCCTGGCCATCGTGGATAAGCGGCGGCAGAAGGCCAACTCCTCCGAGGTCATGAACATCATCGGCGACGTGAAGGGCAAGCGGGTCATCCTCCTGGACGACATGGTGGACACCGGCGGCTCCCTGTGCCACGCCGCCAAGGCCCTGGTGGAGATCGGCGGCGCTCAGGATGTCACCGCCTGCGCCACCCACGGCGTCCTCTCCGGCCCCGCCATCCAGCGCATTCAGGACAGCGTGCTGGACGAGGTGGTCTTCCTCAACACCATCCCCCAGAAGCCCGATGTCCGCTGTGACAAGATCCGCTACATCTCCGTGGCTCACCTCTTCGCCGAGGCCATCAGCCACATCTACATGGAGACCTCCGTGTCTCCCCTGTTCGTGTAATATAGTTTGGGGCGGCCGGTACGGCCGCCCTTTATCAAAGCGAGGAAACGACCATGTTTTTCAAAAAGGACGCGGGCGGCGTCAGCTGGCTGCTGGTCTGCCTGGGCAACCCGGGGGACAAGTATGAGAACACCCGGCACAACGTGGGCTTTATGGTGGCCGACGAGGTGGCGGACCGGCAGAGCAAGCCCATCCAGCGGCTGAAATTCAAGGCGCTGACCAACATCCTCACCATTTCCCAGGAAAAGGTGCTGGTGATGAAGCCTATCACCTACATGAACCTGTCCGGCGAGGCGGCGCGCCCGGCGGCGGACTTTTACAAAATCCCCCCGGAGCGGGTGCTGGTGGTGTCGGACGACACCGCCCTGGCGGTGGGCCGTCTCCGCATCCGAACGAAGGGCTCCGCCGGGGGTCATAACGGCCTGAAAAGCATCATTCAGCACCTGGGCACCGACCAGTTCCCCCGGCTGCGGGTGGGGGTGGGGGAAAAGCCCCACCCGGACTATGATATGGCCGACTGGGTGCTGGGAAAATTCACAGGCGAGGACAAGAAGGCGATGGACGCCTCCGTCAAGCGGGCGGCTGATGCCATCGAGTGTATCATGGCCCAGGGCATCGACCGGGCTATGGGAAAATTTAACGGTTAGGAAATGACAAGGATGTGCTGTTATGAAACGTTCTGAGATTAACCGGGCTCTGAGAGAGCTGGAGGCCATGAGCGCCCAGTGCGGCTTCGCCCTGCCTCCCTTCTGCCACGTTCCGCCGGAGCGGTGGCATGAGCTGGGCCATGAGTACGACGAGGTGCGGGACTGTATGCTGGGCTGGGACATCACCGACTACGGCAAGGGGGATTTTGACCGGTTCGGCTTCTCCCTCATCACCATCCGCAACGGAAACCGGGCCATGGCGGACAAATACCCCAAGGTCTACGCCGAGAAGCTGCTGTACCTGAAGGAGGGCCAGTACGCCCCCAACCACTTCCACTGGTACAAGACCGAGGACATCATCAACCGTGGGGGCGGCAATGTGCTCATCCGGGTGTACAACTCCCTGCCTGACGAGGAGATCGACTACCGCTCCCCCGTCACCGTCCACACCGACGGGCGGACCTATACCGTCCCCGCCGGGACCCAGATCCGGCTGACCCCCGGCGAGAGCATCCACATCCAACAGCGGCTGTACCACGACTTCTCCGTGGAGGAGGGCGGCGGGCCCGTCCTGCTGGGGGAGGTCAGCCAGTGCAACGACGACAACACCGACAACCGCTTCAACCCCCCGGTGGGCCGCTTCCCCTCCATTGAGGAGGACGAGTCCCCCTACCGCCTGCTGTGCAACGAGTATCCCCCCGCGAAGGATTAGGACGTTCCAATTTATCGGAGGTAACTGAGGATGAGCGCGTTTGTATCGCTTTTGATCTGCCCAAACCAGCGGCTCAGACATATCCAGCCGGCGGTGAGCAATCTGTCCGTCGATGTGATGAGACTGTACGAGCTGGACCTGTCCGGCCTGCGCTGGGCGGAATGCCGCCAGGGGGTGCTGGCCCGCTTTGAGGGAAGCTGCTATCCTGAAATGCTGGCCCGTATCCCCTCCGCCAAGCTGGAGTGTACAGTCATGCACCTCTGGTATCGGGAGGACGGCTGGGGCTTCCGGCTGTGCTTCAAGGGCTCGGTGGAGGACGCCTTTGAAGGCGCGCCTTCGGCGGACTCCCCTCCGCCCTCCGTCACACCGGAGCAGCACGCCGCCCGGCTGGCCCGGCGCTTCAAGGCGGATCGGGAGTCCCTTGCGGCGTGCCTGGCCTCCGATACGCCGGAGGAGAGCGGCCAGGAGAGTCTGGAACGGCTTTTGCGCGTTCTGGCCCCCTGGGCACAGGAGCTGCTTGCCTCCGGCCAGCTGGCCCCGGTGCGGCCCGCGCCCGCTCCGGACAGCTCTTCCCCCAAGGAGAACACCCCCTCCCTAGAGCCCGCCCAGCGGCCCCCGGAGAGGGAGCCAGGCCCGGAGGCCTGTCTGCCCTTCCTCACCGGCGTCAAGGCTCTGCGCCGGGGATGGCCCTTCCCGCTGTCCCTGCTCTACCGCCTCCTCCCCCAAAAGCGCCCCGTCCCGGAAACGGTTTCCCACCAGGACTGGACCGCCCGGGAGCTGAACGGCGTTTTGGATCAGTTCTGCTCCGGCGGGCTGGACCGGCTGGAGCTGGACTTCGCCGTGCCCGGGGAGGGGACCTATGTCCGGCGTTTGGGCAAGGCGGTGGGGCAGGCCTGCCGCCTCACCCTGGTGCTGATCCGGGAGAAGGGGCGGTGCATGTGCCTGCTGCTGGACGGCCAGGTATCGGGCGTCTACTATCTGATCGCCGACCGAAACACCTATATGACGGTGGATATACATGACCTGAAAAAGACCGTTTTTCACGGTCAAGAGGTGGAGGCGTACACAGTCTTTGACGGGCCCCGCCCCGATGTCATCCGCCGGGAGGCGGAGCTTCTGCTGTCCCGGCTGGATTGCCGGGACGGCGTCCTCAGCGCCACTGGCCGCATGGGGGTGTGGAGCCGCCAGGTGCCGATGACCAACACACAGACGGCCAAGCGGCTCCATCAGGAGCTTCGGGACTGCTGGACGATGAAATGAACATAGATCCCCCGGTCTTTGGACATAATCTCCAAAAACCGGGGGATACTTTTTTGCACCTCTCCAAAGTTGGCAGAGACCGGCAAATTTCTCTTGCATCCTGGACAAATTGCCGCTATTATTATGTCAGATGAGTTGGAAACGTTACCAGTAACGATTCCGGTAACGCTTCCATCACTGCTTCATCGAAATAAATTTCAGGAGGAAAATGAAATGAGCAAGAGCAAAAAGATCCTGGCCTTGGCCCTCAGCGCGGCCATGTCCCTGTCTCTGCTGGCCGGCTGCGGCGGCGGCGGAGACGCCAGCGGCAAGCCCGCCGGAAGCACCGGCGGTACCAGCACCCCCGCTCCCGCCGGCAGCGGCGGCGCCAGCGGCGCGACTGGCTCCGTCTATTATCTGAACTTCAAGCCCGAGCAGGACGGCGACTGGCAGGAGCTGGCCAAGCTCTACACCCAGGAGACCGGCGTGGAGGTGAAGGTCCAGACCGCCGCCTCCGGCCAGTATGAGACCACCCTCATGAGCGAGATCGCCAAGACCGACGCCCCCACCCTGTTCCAGGTCAACGGCCCCGTGGGTCTGGCCAACTGGAAGGACTACTGCTATGACCTGTCCGGCTCCAAGATCGCCGGCGAGCTGTCCAGCGACGACTTCGCCCTGATGGACGGCAGCGCCATGTCTGGCATCGCCTACGTCATCGAGACCTACGGCATCATCGTCA
Organism: Firmicutes bacterium ASF500; assembly: GCA_000492175.2. Lineage (NCBI taxonomy): Bacteria > Bacillati > Bacillota > Firmicutes bacterium ASF500. The sequence continues at coordinate 2,316,366 of CP097573.1, forward strand.
ACACCAAGCTGCTGGGCGACGCGGGCTACAGCCTGGACGACATCAAGTCCTTCGAGGACCTGAAGAAAGTGGCCGAGGACATCACCGCCCGCAAGGATGAGCTGGGCTTCGCCGCCTTCACCTCCGCCGGCATGGACGGCTCCTCTGACTGGCGCTTCAAGACCCACCTGGCCAACCTGCCCATTTATTTTGAGTATGAGGCCGACGGCATCGGCGATACCGCCGCCATCAAGGGCACCTATCTGGATAACTACCGGGCCATGTGGGACCTGTATATCAACAACTGCACCTGCGCCCCCACCCTGCTGTCCGCCAAGACCGGCGACGACTCCGTGGCTGAGTTCGTCACCGAGCAGGCCGTCTTCTATCAGAACGGCACCTGGGCCTATGGCGACGTGGCCGACGTGGGCGACGAGAACCTGGGTATGCTGCCCATTTATATCGGCGTAGGCGACGAGGCCAGCCAGGGCCTGTGCACCGGCACCGAGAACTACTGGTGTGTGAATAAGAACGCCAAGCCCGAGGACATCCAGGCCACCCTGGACTTCATGTACTGGTGCGCCACCTCCGAGACCGGCCTGGAGTATATGTGCTCCGGCGACCACATGGGCTTCGTGGTCCCCTTCAAGGGCAACCTGGAGTCCAGCAACCTGCTGGTGAACATCGCCAACGACTACGTGTCCCAAGGCAAGACCAGCGTCAAGTGGTGCTTCCCCACCATGCCCTCTGAGGAGTGGAAGAACGTTCTGGGCTCCGCCCTGACCGCCTACGCCGCCGACCAGACCGACGCCAACTGGGAGACCGTCCGGGCCGCCTTTGTGGACAACTGGGCCGCTGAGAAGTCCAAGTAAGCTGATTTTAATGCTCCGGGGTGGGCGGGAGGGCCCGTCCACCCCCCTTTTATCCCTTTTCGCGGAGCGGGCGCCGTATTCGCTCCCCCCGCCGGAGCCAATACGGAACCCGCCCCGTTCCGCCAAGCTGTGAATTAAAAAAGGAGGTCTGGCATCCGCCATGGAAAAAACCATCAAGCGGTATTTCCCCATCTTCCTGGGCCCCACCTTCGCCGCCTTTATCATCGGCTTTATCGTGCCCTTCCTCATGGGGATCTACCTGTCCTTCTGCGACTTCCGCACTGTCATCGACGCCAAACCCAACGGCATTGACAACTACATCCGCGCCTTCCAGGATACGGATTTTGTCCACGCCTTCGGCTTCACCGCCGCCTTTACCGTGGTCACCCTGGTGCTCATCAACGTGATCGCCTTCGCCGTGGCTATGGTGCTGACCCGGGAGATCAAGGGCACCAACCTGTTCCGCACGGTGTTCTTCATGCCCAACCTCATCGGCGGCATTGTGCTGGGCTATGTGTGGCAGCTGATCTTCAACGGCATTCTGGCCCGCTATGACCTGGCCCTGAAGATTTCGGCCAAATACGGCTTCTGGGGTCTGGTGGTGGTCATCTGCTGGCAGCAAATCGGCTATATGATGATTATCTACATCGCGGGCCTCCAGTCCATCCCCGGCGAGCTCAACGAGGCCGCCGAGATCGACGGGGCCAACGGCTGGCAGAGGCTGTGGAGCGTCACCATCCCCAACATGATGCCCTCCATCACCATCTGTACCTTCCTCACCCTGACCAACGGCTTCAAGCTCTTTGACCAGAACCTCTCCCTCACCGCCGGCGAGCCCATGAAGCAGACGGAAATGCTGGCGCTGAACATTTTTAACACATTCTATGGCCGGGTGGGCTATCAGGGCGTGGGCCAGGCCAAGGCCGTGCTCTTCTTTATCCTGGTGGTGGCCCTGGGCCTGATCCAGCTGAAAATGACCCGCTCCAAGGAGGTGCAGCAGTAATGAAACGTCGCAGAACAGGCGGAATGTTCGCCACTATTATCTTCTCCTTTGTATCCATCCTCTATCTGGCCCCTCTGTTCATCGTGCTCATCAACTCCTTTAAGAAAAAGGCCTTCATCAATCTGGAGCCCTTCAAGCTGCCCACCGAGAAGAACTTCATCGGCATGGAGAATTTTACCACCGCCATTGAAAACTACGACTTCCTCATGTCCGTGGTGTGGACCGTGGTCATGACGGTGGGCTCGGTGCTGGTCATTCTGATCTGTACCTCCATGTTCGCCTGGTTTATCACCCGGGTGAACAACCGGGCCACCAAGCTTTTGTATCTGCTGTGCGTGTTTTCCATGGTGGTCCCCTTCCAGATGGTCATGTTCACCCTGTCTCTGGTCACCGACCGGCTGAGGCTGGGCACCCCCTGGGGCCTTATCATCATCTATCTGGGCTTCGGCGCGGGGCTGGCGGTGTTTATGTTCTGCGGCTTTGTCAAGTCCATCCCCGTGGAGATTGAGGAGGCCGCCATGATCGACGGCTGCACCCCCCTGCGCACCTTCTTCTCCGTGGTCCTGCCCATCATGAAGCCCACCTATATCTCCGTGGGCATTCTGGAGACCATGTGGATCTGGAACGACTTCCTCCTCCCCTACCTGACCCTGGACCTGAACAAGTTCAGCACCATCCCCATTACCATCCAGCGGATGCAGGGCTCCTATGGCCGGGTGGACATGGGCGCGATCATGGCCTCCCTGGTGATGGCCATTATCCCCATCGTGATTTTCTATCTGGTCTGCCAGAAGCACATCATCAAGGGCGTGGCCGCCGGCGCGGTGAAGGGTTAAGTCTTGCATTTTCACCGCGGACGTGCTATGATTTCACAGCTATGATTTTTCAGTCTTAACTGAAGGAAGGGACATCGATTGACCATCAAAGATATCGCCCGGCTGTCTGGGTACGGCGTGGCAACCGTGTCCCGGGTGCTCAACGACCATCCCGACGTCAGCGACGAAACCAGGCGCCGGGTGCTGGCGGTGGTGGAGGAACAGGGCTTTCAGCCCAACAACAACGCCAAGCACCTGAAACAGCAATCCAGCACCAGCATCGCGATCATTGTCAAGGGCACCATGAATCTGCTCTTTGCCGATTTGGTGGAGCGGCTTCAGGCTCTGCTCCGGGACGCGGAGGAGGACGCCGCCGTCTATTACCTGGACGAGGACGCCAACGAGGTGGCTTACGCCCTCCAGCTGTGCCGGGAGCGCCGGCCCATGGGGATCTTCTTTCTGGGGGGCGACCTGGAGCTGTTCCGGGCCGGCTTCTCCCCCATCACCATCCCCTGCGTGCTTCTGACCAACAGCGCCCGGGAGCTGGGGTTTGGGAATCTGTCCTCCTTTACCACCGACGACGGCGCGGCGGCGGAGCAGGTCATCGAGCTGCTGGGCGGACACGGCCACCGGCACATCGGCCTGCTGGGCGGCAACTGGTCCTGTTCACAGATCAGCTTCCGCCGCCTGACGGGCTGCCGGAACGCCTGCGCCCGCCTGGACATCCCTTTCGATGTGGACCGCCAGTGTGAGCCCTGCCGCTACTCCATGCCCGAGGCCTACGCCGCCACCCGGGTACTGCTGGAGCGGTGCCCCGAGCTGACGGCCATCTTCGCGGTCAGCGACGTGATGGCCCTGGGGGCCATTCGGGCCCTCCGGGACATGGGAAAGCGGGTGCCGGAGGATATCTCGGTGGTGGGCTACGACGGCCTGGTCAGCGGGCAGTACTCCCTCCCCCGGCTGACCACCGTCCGCCAGGATACCCAACAGCTGGCCGAGCGGGGGGTGGACGCCCTCCTTCGGGGTATCGCCCGGAACAGTCCCCCCGTCCATGAGCTGGTCCCCTTCCAGCTGATTGAGGGGGAGAGCGTGGCCCAGCTGTCATAACCAACGGAGGGCCGCCTGACAGCGGCCCTTTATCCTAACAGAAACAGGTGAAAAGACGTGAGAAAAGCAGGGATACTCATGCCCATTTCCTCCCTCCCCTCCCCCTACGGCATCGGGACGCTGGGGGCGGAGGCGCGGAAATTTGCAGACTTCCTGGCCGCCGGGGGGCAGAGCTGCTGGCAGCTGCTCCCCGTGGGCCCCACCAGCTACGGCGACTCCCCCTACCAGTCCTTCTCCTCCTTTGCCGGCAACCCCTACTTTATTGATTTAGATATCCTGGCTGAGTGGGGCCTTTTGGAGCCCGAAGAATATCAGTTTTTGAACTGGGGAAACGACCCTGGACAGGCAGACTATGAGCTCCTCTATAAAAACCGCTTTCAGGTGCTGCGCCTCGCCGTCTCCCGGCTGTCTCGGGGAGACAAATTTGAGATGCGGGGCACCCTCTGGGGCGCGGACTGGCTGGAAGACTACGCCCTGTTCATGGCCCTGAAGGACAAATTCGGGGGAGCCTCCTGGCTGGATTGGCCGGAGGAACTGCGTCTGCGTGAACCTGCCTCCCTGGCGCTGGCTCGGAAGGAGCTGGCAGCCGAAATTGACTTCTGGAAGTGGGTGCAGCATCTCTTTTTCAGTCAGTGGTGGAGCTTAAAGGAGTATGTCAACCAAAAGAACATCTCCATCATCGGCGATCTGCCCATCTATGTGGCTTTGGACAGCGCAGACGTGTGGGCCAATCCAGACCAGTTTCAGCTGGACGAAAACGGCCGGCCCACCGAGGTGGCCGGCTGTCCCCCCGACGGCTTCTCTGCCGATGGTCAGCTGTGGGGCAACCCCCTTTTTGACTGGGAGCGGATGAAGAAGGACGGCTACGCCTGGTGGCTCAAGCGGATCGCCTGGCAGTTCCAGATCTGCGATACACTTCGCATCGACCACTTCCGAGGCTTCGACTCCTACTACGCCATCCCCTATGGGGACGCCACCGCCAAAAACGGCCGCTGGAAGCCCGGCCCGGGCATCGGCTTCTTCAAGGCGGTGAACAAGGCGCTGGGCAAAAAGGATATCATCGCTGAGGATCTGGGCTTTCTCACCCCCTCGGTGCATAAGCTGCTCAAGGACTCGGGCTACCCCGGCATGAAGGTGCTGGAGTTCGCCTTCGACAGCCGGGACACGGGCAGCGACTACCTGCCCCACTGCTACAGCCCCCACTGCGTGGTCTACGCCGGCACCCACGACAACGACACCATCCAGGGCTGGATGGCCTCCGCCCCCAAAAAGGATGTGTCCTTTGCCAAGGCCTACCTGCGCCTGAGCAAGCGGGAGGGCTACCACTGGGGCATGATGCGCTCCGCCTGGGCCTCCCCCGCCGATTTGGCCGTGATGCAGTTCCAGGACCTGCTGGGCCTTGGCTCCGAGGCCCGGATGAATACCCCCTCCACCCTGGGGAATAACTGGAAATGGCGCGCCCTGCCCGGCACCTTTGACGAAAAGCTCTCCAAGCGCCTGCGCCGGGAGATGAAGGTGTATCAGCGTCTGCCCAAGAAAAAGAAGAAGTAGCCTCCGGGGCGGAGGATTGATTTCGCCGCAGGCGAAATGTGCGAAGCAAACGAGGTCTTAGAGTCTCATGTAGGGGCGGATATCATCCGCCCGCCGGACATCGCCTGGACCTGACGGGCGGATCATATCCGCCCCTACAACGCCCCCCGCAGGACCCTGTAGGGCGGGACGACTCGGCCCGCCGCCCTGAAAACAACGCGCCCCTGGAGAACGGCGTGCCCAGTGGTCACGCCCTACACAGCACCCCCATAATCTCACAACAAGGAGATGTCTCTCAATGCAACTGAAAGAACAGCTTTTCCAGACCACGCAGGCCCGATTTGGCTGCGCGCCCGACCAGTGCGACGACCACCAGCTGTATGAGGCCCTGCTGATCCTGACCCGGAGCATGGCTCAGGACCGGCCCGCCCCCGGAGGGGCGCGGAAGCTCTATTACTTCTCCGCCGAGTTCCTGATGGGCAAGCTGCTGAGCAACAATCTGCTTGCCCTGGGCATCCACGGCGAGGTGAAGGAGCTGCTGGCCGACCTGGGCCGGGACCTGGGGGTTATCGAGTCTATGGAGCCCGAGCCCTCCCTGGGCAACGGCGGGCTGGGCCGTCTGGCCGCCTGCTTCCTGGACTCCATTGCCGCCCTGGGCCTGCCCGGCGACGGCGTGGGCCTGAACTACCACTACGGCCTGTTCCGCCAGAAATTTGACAAAAACCGCCAGACCGAGGTCCCCGACCCCTGGATGGAGGCGGACAGCTGGCTCATCCCCACCGGGGTGGCTTTCAACGTGCCCTTTGGCGGCTTCGATCTGAAGGCGGTGCTCTACGACATCGCTATTCCCGGAGCCGGGAATCAGTACGCCAACCGCCTCCATCTCTTCGACGTGGCCGAGCCCGCCGACAAGCCCTGGGTGGGCATCGACTTCGACAAGGGGGACATCGCCCACCGGCTCACCTCCTTCCTCTACCCCGACGACAGCGACGAGGCAGGCCGGCTGCTCCGGGTGTATCAGCAGTACTTCATGGTGTCCGCCGGGGCCCAGCTCATTCTGTCCGAGCTGGAGGCCAAGGGATATCCCCTGAACACTCTGGCCGACCATGTGGCCATCCAGATCAACGACACCCACCCCTCCATGGTCATCCCCGAGCTCATCCGCCTGCTCACCGGGAAGGGCATGTCCTTTGACGAGGCCCTGGACCAGGTGCGCCGGACCTGCGCCTACACCAACCACACCATTCTGGCCGAGGCCCTGGAGAAATGGCCGCTGGCTTTCATTGAGAAGGTGGCTCCCGGGCTGGTGCCCGTCATTCAGGAGCTGGACCGCCGGATGAAGGAGGCCTATCCCGACCCCCGGGTGGCTATCATCGACGGGGAGAACCGGGTCCATATGGCCCATATGGACATCCACTGCGGCTATTCCGTAAACGGCGTGGCCGCCCTCCACACGGAAATTTTAAAGAGCTCCGAGCTCAAGCACTTCTATGACCTCTATCCGGAAAAGTTCAACAACAAGACCAACGGCGTCACCCTCCGGCGGTGGCTGGAGGCCTGCGACCCCGAGCTGGCCGGGCTCATCGACAGCTGCATCGGCCCCCACTGGCGGCAGGACGCCGGGAAGCTGGAGAAGCTGCTGGAGTTCCAGGAGGACGAGAAGGTGCTGGACCGCCTGCTGGAGGTGAAGCAGCACAACAAGGACCACCTGTGCCGGGTGCTGTGGGCCACCCAGGGCATTGAGCTGGGCCCCTATTCCGTTTTTGACATCCAGGTGAAGCGGCTCCACGAGTATAAGCGCCAGCAGATGAACGCGCTGTATATCATTCACAAGTACCTGGAGATCAAGGACGGCCGCCTGCCTGAGCGCCCCGTGACCATCCTCTTCGGGGCCAAGGCGGCCCCCGCCTATGTGATGGCTAAGCACATCATCCACCTGATCCTCTGCCTCCAGCGGCTCATCGACCAGGACCCCCAGGTCCGGCCCTGGCTGCGGGTGGCTATGGTGGAGAACTACAACGTCACCTGGGCCGAGCGGCTCATCCCCGCCTGCGATATCTCCGAGCAGATCTCCCTGGCCTCCAAGGAGGCCAGCGGCACCGGCAACATGAAGTTCATGGCAAACGGCGCTATTACCCTGGGCACCCTGGACGGGGCCAACGTGGAGATCGCCCAGCTGGTGGGGGAGGACAACATCTATACCTTCGGCGCCCACAGCGACACGGTGATCGGCCTGTACCAAGGCAATGAGCCCGACGGGCGGGCCTACCGCCCCCTGGACTGCTACCACCGCCCAGCGGTGGAGCGGCTGGTGGACTTCCTGGTCTCCCCTGAGTTGCTGGCGATTGGCGACCCGGCCAGCCTGTCCCAACTGTGGAAGGATATGAAGAACAAGGACTGGTTTATGGCCCTTCTGGACGTGGAGGAGTATATCGCCGCCAAGGACCGCTGCCTGCGGGACTACGGCGACCGCCGTGCCTGGGCGAAAAAGATGCTGGTCAACATCGCCAAGTCGGGGTATTTCTCCTCTGACCGGACCATTGCCCAGTACAATGAGGATATTTGGAAGCTGAAATAACAAAACGTAGCAAAGCGCGCCCCTTCACCGGGGCGCGCTTGTTCTTATGTGATTTTCCACCGGCCTGTCAGTGCATCCGGGGCGTTTTCCACATGCCATAGGTACCGCTTCAGTATCTGCCGTATATACCCCGGCACCGTCCGCCCTGTTTCCTCCGCCCGCCGGACATCGCCTGGACCTGACGGGCGGATAATATCCGCCCCTACAGGGGCGCACCTCCGCAGGGCGTTGTAGGGCGGGACGACCCGGCGCGCCGCCCACGGAGAGTGGGTGCCCTCGGGGACGGCGCGGCGGGGTCGTCGCGCCCTACGTCCCCGCCGCAGCGGACAAGCCTCCTTTTGAAAGGAGGTGCCCCAGTTCGCAAACTGGGGCGGAGGATTGCATTTTGGCGAAGCCAAAATATGCGGAGCAAACGGGGTCTCAGCAAATTTTGTTTACTCCGTATGTTCGGCTTCGCCGAACGCAATCCTCAGTCAGCTTCGCTGACAGCTCCTTTCAAAAGGAGCCGGGCCGCCTGCGGGCGGGACGGGGGACTTCATTCCAGACAGCTCAGCACGGCCCAGGCCGCGCCCTCTTCGGCGTTGGAGGGGGCAACGCGGGCGGCGGTGTCCTTCACGTTCCGGGGGGCGTTGTCCATTACAATAGGCAGACCCACCGCCCGGAGGACCTCCAGATCGTTTTCACTGTCGCCCACGGCGGCGCACTCCTCCAGGGAAACGCCGTATTGCCCGGCGATCAGGGCCAGAGCCCGGCCCTTGTCCGCCCCGGCGGCTACCAGCTCAAAGTCGTGACTGCTGGAGGTGGTGAGGAACACCCCCTCCAGCGCGGCCAACTCCTGGACGGGATAGCGGGCGGGGTCCAGCTCCCCGTGAAGCTTGGTCAGGGGGAGGCTGTGTGCCTCCATGTAACCGATGGGGTCGTCGGTGACCACCGCGTTCTGGTGAAAGGCGGGGAAGGGGTAATACTGCTCCAGCTCCCGCTTGTAGGCAGTGCTCACCAGGGTCCGCTCCCCGGCAAAGATGAGCAGGCCCACCCCCTCCCAGCTTAGGGCCAGCTCCAGGGCGCGGCGGGCGGCGGGCTCGGGCACGTCCCACCGCCGGAGGGTCCTGCCGCCGTCCCTCACCAGCGCGCCCCCGGTGGAGGCGTTCAGCGTGCTGCATCCCGCCTCCTGGGCGAACCAGGCCGCCTCGTGGCAGTCCCGGCCGGTGTTGACCACCACCTGGACTCCCGCCGCCCGCGCCCTGGCAATGGCCGCTTTAGAGGCCTCCGTGACCCGGCCCCTGGGGTCCAGAAGGGTGCCGTCCAGGTCCAGGGAAATGAGTTTTATCATGTTTATCACGTCTCCGTAATCGCTTTTGTAGGGGCGGGTATTACCCGCCCGCCGTTGCGGTACCTATTTCGGGGATGATACGGGCGGATGATATCCGCCCCTACACAGGAACTGCCGTTTATAGGAATAAGCTCCCAACTTGGAAAACCAGTAAGGCCGTCACATAGGCACAGCCCACCTGCCAGGCGATGGAGAACCAGGCCCATTTCCGGCTCTGCATCTCCTTAAAGAGGGTGGACACCGCCGCCATGCAGGGGACGTAGAGCAAAATGAACACCAGCATAGCGAAGGCGGACAGAGGGGTGAAGCCGGTCATGGCGGCGGCTACCTCGCCGCTGGCGGCGGTGAGGGAGAAGCCGTAGAACATGGACAGGGAGGACACCACCATCTCCTTGGCAATCAGTCCGGTGAGCAGGGCCACAGCGGCCTGCCAGAAGCCGAAGCCGCAGGGGGCAAAGACGGGGGCCAGCACATTGCCCAGGGCTCCCAGCATACTGTGGGTGGGGTCGTCCACCATGCGCAGGGAGAAGTCGAAGGACTGGAGCAGCCAGAGGACCATGGACATAAGCAGAATCAGCGTCCCGGCCTTGACCAGAAAGCCCTTCACCTTCTGCCACACGTGGGTGAGCATATTGCCAATAGAGGGCAGGCGGTAGGGGGGCAGCTCCAGCACGAAGGGGGCGGGCTCCCCGGCGAACAGGGTCTTTTTGAAGAACAGCCCGGAGGCAATACCCACCAGCATCCCGATGATGTACAGCCCAAAGACCACCAGCCCCGCCCAGGGGCCAAAGAAGGCGGCGGAGATGAGCCCGTAGACAGGCAGCTTGGCGGAGCAGGACATGAAGGGCACCAGGAGGATGGTCATGCGGCGGTCCTTCTCGTTCTCCATGGTCCGGGCCCCCATGATGGCGGGCACCGAACAGCCGAAGCCCATGAGCATGGGGATGAAGGCCTTGCCGCTCAGCCCGAACCGGCGCAGGGCCCGGTCCATGATGAAGGCCGCCCGGGACATATAGCCCGAGTCCTCCAGAAAGGACAGGAACAGGAACAGCAGAGCGATCTGGGGCAGGAAGGTGAGCACGCCCCCCACGCCGGCAATGATGCCGTCGCAGGCCAGGGAGATGAGGACGTGGGACACCCCCAGCCCCTCCAGCGTGGGGGCCAGCCACTGGGACAGTCCGTCCATCCCCGCCCCCACGCCGTCGGACAGCCAGGAGCCGAAGGGGCCGAAGGTGATGACGAACATCACCAGCATGGTACACAGGAACAGGGGGATGGCGAATACCCGGTGGGTGACCACCTTGTCGATCTTCTCGCTGAGGGTGAGCTCCCCGGGCACGCCCCCCCGGGCCACCGAGGCGGAGACCACCCGCTGTATGTACTGATACCGGCTGTCGGCGATAAGGGTCTCCCGGTCGCCCAGGTCGCTGGAGTTCTCATACTCCGCCACCAGGGCGTCCAGCCGCCGCTTCACCTCCGGGGGGAGGTTCAGCGCCTTCTCCACAATAGAATCCCCCTCCAGCAGCTTGATGGAGGCCCAGTGGGCGGGCAGATCGGCGGCGTAGGCGTAGTCGTGCAAAAGCTCGCCCATGCGGTGGTGGATGTCGTGAGTGTAGTCGTCGTAGAGGTCGTCGGGCTCCACCGTCACCCCCAGGTGCATCTGGCGGTGGGCGGTGTGCATCAGCTCCTCGATGCCCTCCCCCGTCCGGGCGGTGATGGGGATCACCGGTACCCCCAGCTCCTTGGACAGCCGGTCCACGTCGATCCTGTCCCCCCGCTTCTCCACCTCGTCCATGAAGTTCAGAGCCAGCACAGTGGGCCGCTCCAGCTCCAGCAGCTGGACGGTGAGGTACAGGTTGCGCTCCAGGTTGGTGGCGTCCACAATGTCAATGATGCAGTCGGGGGCCTCGCCGATGATGAAGTCCCGGGCTACGATCTCCTCCATGGAGTAGGGGGACAAGGAGTAGATGCCGGGCAGGTCCACCACCGTCACCGTCCGGTCGCCGATGCGGGTCTCCCCCTCCTTTTTCTCCACCGTGACGCCCGGCCAGTTGCCCACGTACTGGTTGGAGCCGGTGAGGGCGTTGAACAGGGTGGTCTTGCCGCAGTTGGGGTTGCCCGCCAGGGCCACCCGCATGGTGCGTCGGTCGTGCTCGGCGGGGTCGTACCGGCCGCTGTGGGCCTCCAGCTCGTGCTCGTGGGCCCGGAGCTGGCGGCGGGCAATTTCCGGGTCCCGGCGGGTCATGGCCGCCCGGGCCGCGCCGGAGCTCCTGGGCCGGGGCTGGCCCATAGCAATCTGGGCGGCGTCTGACTTCCGCAGGGACAGCTCGTACCCCCGCAGGCTCACCTCGATGGGGTCGCCCAGGGGGGCGATCTTGGTCACCCGTACCTCGGTGCCCGGCGTGAGGCCCATATCCACCAGACGGCGCTTCACCGTCCCTGATTGATTGCCGATGGACAGGATGGTCCCGCGCTCGCCGGGGGCCAGGTCCTCTAATGTTCTTTTGCTCATATGGTTCCTCCTGGTTAGTTAGTCATAACTTACTATCAAGGTTTTACCATAAACCAGAGCGGTTGTCAAGAGGTTTTTTGCCCGGAGACAGAAAAAATCCCCGGCACCCGCCGGGGAAAGGTTAAAAGAACGAGGGCCGGACAAAGGGAAACGTGTCAGCTGCTCCAGGGCGTCAAAAATCTGATCCGTGATCTTTCGGGCGGAGCTTGGGCCAGATAGAGCCATATGGACCTGAGCGATCTCCTCCAGCTCCCCCTGAGCGGGCGGAAGGATCTCCAGATCAAGAATTCTGTCCATAGAGCGCCTCCAGCCTCTTTCGGGACTGCTCAATGGAGAAGCCTGGCTGACCGGATAGACGGCTCTGTTCCGCCGCCGCCAGGCGGGCCCGCAACTTCAGGACCTCCTCCCGCCGTTCAAAGGCGTCGATGCTCATGACCACTAGGTCGCCCTCTCCATTTTTGGTGATATAAATGGGCGTGTCCTCCTGATGTGCCAGGTCGGAGATCGTTCCATAGTCGTTTCGCAGCGCGGTTGATGGCTTGATGATCATTGTGTCCCTCCTCTCGGATTATTATGACAGTATTCTATCATAATAATTCGTGGAGCACAAGTGCTCTATTCACAATACATTTTCAGCAAGAGGTGAGCGGTCTGTTCATCCTCGGGGAGGCCGCTGACACGGCCGGATTTGACCTTGGCAATATCCCCGGTTTGGAAGCGGCCCTCGGGGTTCAGGGTGAGGGCCAGAAGGACGATCCCTTCTTCCCGGTCCACCTCTGTCCGCTGTTCCAGGGCGGAGAAGGAGTATCCCTGCCCCATATAGGGCGGCTCCAGCGTACCGTTCAGCCCATGTGCGGCTACCCCGCTGGGCGTTTCCAGGGAAATTCCATAATCAAGTTGGGACCCGTCGGTGGAAATGGCGACGGCGATCAGCTTACGCCGCCCGTCCCCATACCGCTCCCGCTCGCCCGCCGCCCAGCTCTGCTCCAGGCCCTGATGGGTCCACAGCTCCCACTGGAAGGAGCATCGAGTCACACTGTCGGCAAAATCCACCTGGTAGAGATGGCCCTGCAACTTGCCGGCGGCCTGTGCCATGGTGGATTCCCGGTTTGTCACAACTACCGGGCGGACTACCGTCTCCCGCTGGGGCAGAAGCTCGGTGTTGTCCCGGACCCAGATATAGCCCAGGCCCGCCAGCACAGCCGACAGCAGCGCAGCCGCCAGAATGAACAACCACCTCCACCGTCGAATCTTCGGTCCCAGCTGGGCCAGTCCGAAGCGCAGGGAATCCCGGACGGCCTCCTCCCCGGGCTCCTCCCCCCGCTGGCCGGACAGCAGCTCGGTAACGGTGAGGTCCAGGGCCTCGGCCAGGGGCTCCAGCAGGCCGATGTCGGGACAGCTTAGCCCCCGCTCCCACTTGCTCACCGCCTGGACCGACACGTGCAGCCGCTCCGACAGGTCCTTCTGGGTCAGCTCCTTCTCTCGCCTCGTCTGGGCAATCAGCCCGCCTGTTTTGACTGCGTCCATTTCATCCCCTCCTTTGGGCTTATTCTACCCCTAAGGACCGAGTTTGGCAATCAACTGTTGGTTTAGTTGGAAAGAAGATACTAAAAACCGCCCGGAATGACCTGATTCAGGCCATTCCGGGCGGTATAGCTTTATGCGTAGCGCAGGCGGCCCCTTGGCTCCGGAATGGGGCGCCCCAGCTCCAGGGCGGTCTCAATCCATTCCTGGGCGATTTGCTCCACGTTATGGAGGGCTTCCCTTGCCGTGGGGCCGTCTGCCATACAGCCGGCTAGCTCCGGGACCTCGGCAATATAGGCGCTGTCCTCCTCGCTCCAATATATGATGGTCTCATATTTCATATCAAATCGCCTCCTAACCGATACTGTAAAATAATACTGCGTATCTGCTTGACCTGGTAGGGCTTTGCCTGTGTGCCGGATGGCTGAATGTTGATGATTTCCTCTACACCATCCCTAGTATAGATGAAGTGGTCGCCTCTTATGCGGCACTGAAAGCCCAAGCGCTCCAGCAGGGTTTGTAGATCAGAAAAAGAAATGTTTTTATCCTTTGTACCGCTCATAACAGCTCTAAGCAGCTTTTCATATTGGCTCACAGGGCAACCGCTCCTTTGGAAACTCAGCCGTCCAGCAGGCCGGCCAGCTGGGTCATATAGTTGGTGGGGAAATCCTCGATCTGGCCGGCGTCGAAGGCGGCGGCCAGGGCGGTATCGATGGGCAGCTTGGCCAGGACGGGGACCTCCAGCTCGGCGGCGACCTTTTCAATGTGGCTCTCGCCGAAGATAGCGTGCTGCTTGCCGCAGTCGGGACACTGGAAATAGCTGTAGTTCTCCACCAGGCCCAGCACAGGAATATCCATCATCTTCGCCATATTCACCGCCTTGGCTACGATCATAGACACCAGGTCCTGGGGGGAGGTGACCACGATGATACCGTCCACCGGGAGGGACTGGAACACGGTGAGGGGCACGTCGCCGGTGCCGGGGGGCATATCCACGAACATGTAGTCGATGTCGCCCCAGACCACCTCCTGCCAGAACTGGGTGACCACGCCGGCGATGACGGGGCCCCGCCAGATGACCGGGTCGGTCTCGTTGGCGGAGAGGAGGTTCAGGGACATGAGCTTGACGCCGCCCTTGGTAACGGCGGGGTCGATGCCCTGGTCGGAGCCGGTGGCCCGCTCATGGATGCCGAAGGCGGTGGGGATGGAGGGGCCGGTGATGTCGGCGTCCAGGACGGCCACCTTGCGGCCCTTTTTCGCCATCGCCGCCGCCAGGGAGGCGGTGACGGTGCTCTTGCCCACGCCGCCCTTGCCGCTTACCACAGCGATGACCCGCTTGATGCTGGACAGGGCGTTGGCCGGCACGCGCAGGTCCCGGGAGGAGCAGTCCTCGCCGCAGCTGGAGCAGTCGTGGGTACAATTTTCTGCCATAATTGATACATCTCCTTGTTGATTTTGCATTTCGTAGGGCGCGACGACCCCGGCGCGCCGTCTGTACGCCGCATTCATCATTCGCGGCGCGCCGGGGTCGTCGCGCCCTACATTATGAATTACCGGATCAGGGTATTCTCGGTGGGGAGCTCCTCCCGGGTCTCCTGGGAGGAGAAGTAGTAGCCCAGCACGTCGGCGGCCATATTAGCCAGCTCGGAGCCGCTGCCGCCGTGTTCCACCGCCATGGCTACGGCGATCTCGGGGTCGTCGTAGGGGGCGAAGCAGACAAAGACGGCGTGGGAATCGGACTGGATACCGGTCTGAGCGGAGCCCGTCTTGGCGCCCACCTGGAAGGGCAGGTCCCCGAAGGAGCTGGACAGGCTGCCCTTTGTCAGCGCCAGCATCCCCGCCTTCACCGCATTCAGGTTCTGGTCCTCGATCTCGATGGTGCCCAGCACCTGGGGCTGGTAGTCGTAGAGCACCTGGGAGAAGTCGCTGGACTTGACCTCCTTGAGCATGTGGGCGGCGTGGCGGGTGCCGCCGTTGACCAGGGTGGCGATATAGTTAGCTAGCTGGAGGGGGGTGAACTGACTGCTCTCCTGGCCGATGGCAACTGACAGGGTGTTGCCGTCGTACCAGGTCTGGCCATGGGACTCGGTGTACTCCGGGCTTGCCATGACGCCGATGCGCTCCTCCAGCTCGATGCCTGTCTTCTGAGCCAGGCCGAAGCGGGAGGCGTAGTCAATGAGCCGGTCGATGCCCAGCTGACGGCCTACGTCGAAGAAGAAGTAGTTGCAGGAGACCTCAATGGCCTTGGACACGTTGACCAGGCCGTGCTTGCTCCCGTACTGCCGGTAAATCCAGCACTGCGGGCCGTCGGCGGTGTAGTAGGTGTACCGGCCTTCGTCCCGGATCTGGGTGGTGGGGGTGATGATGCCCTCCTCCTCCAGACCGGCCACGGCGGTGACCATCTTGAAGGTGGAGCCTGGGGGATAGGCCCCCTGGAAGGCCCGGTTTAAAAAGGGCTTTAGGGGGTCGTCTCCCTTGTCCTTCAGCTCCTGGCCGTAGTTGGCCAGGTCGAAGGTGGGGTAGGAGGCCGCGGCCAGCACGTCGGCGGTCTGCACGTCCAGCACCACGCAGGCGGCCCCCTCCTTCTTCTCGCTTTTCAGCTTGGGGACGGCGTCAGCCAGGAGATTTTCCACATAGGCCTGCAGGCCTATGTCCAGGGTGAGGAGCACGTTGCCTCCCGGCTCCGGCTCGGACAGCCAGGTCTCAGAGACGACCTGCCCCTTGGTGTTCCGCTCCACCGAGCGGACCCCGGGGGAGCCCCGGAGGTAGGACTCAAAGGCTTTCTCCACCCCCTCCTTGCCCACCACGCTGTTCATCTGGTAGTCGGCCACGCCGTCCCCGTCCTCGTCCACCGTCTTGTAGTATTCCCACTCATCCTTGTTCATCTGGGCCACCCGGCCCAGGAGGTGGGCGGCGTACTGGGTGTGGTACTGGCGGACGGTGGTGGCCTCAATAATGACGCCGGTGAGGGAGCGCTCCTTTACCCGGGAAATGAAGTCGATGTCCACATCCTGGGCGAAGACATACTCGTTGGCCTGATAGACGCCGGTGGACCGGAGGTACAGCTCATACAAAATTCCGGCCAGGGCCCGGGCGTCGGTCTTGGACATGCTTCCGATGTTCAGGGTGGGGACGGTCTCGCCGGTCTTTTGGGCCTCCTTGACATCCACCGCCCCCTCCCCGGCGATGCCGTAGCTGGCGCACAGCTTGCCGAGCAGGCCCTCGGCATCCAGGAGGGGCTTGGGAGTCTTGGAAGGCTTGGGGGCCGGCTCGCCGCCGCCCTTGATGAAGGACTTGATTTTGTCCATCAGGCTGGGCTCCCGGGGAGCGGGGGCCTCCTCCTCCGGCGCCGGGTCCAGGGTGGGGTCGTCCACCCACTTCTGATGTACCGCGAGACGGCCCAGGTAGGTCAGCCGTTTGGAGGCGTTGTGGTCCTCGTCCCGGACGATGGTGTAGTAGGGCAGGCTGGTCTCAAACTGGAAAGGGGCGGTTTTGGAGATGGGCAGGCTGTCCGCCCACTCCACCCCCTCGTCCCGGGCGATGTTCACCAGGTCCAGTAGGATGGCGTTGCGGTCGTCTCCCATCAGCTTCAGATCCAGCGTGACCTGATAGACCACCTTGTTGGACACCAGCACCTGGCCGTTCCGGTCCAAAATCTGCCCCCGGGCGGCGGGGACCGCCTGGTTCTCGGCGATTTTCTTTTGGGTCTGCGCGTAGTATTCGTCGCCGTTGTTGATCTGGAGGTCATACAGCGCGGCCCCCATGCCGGTGATCATCAGGGCCAGAAGCAGTACCATGGCCCACACCCGGCGGTGAAATTGCTTGGTATTCATTTGGGTCTCCTTTTTCAGACAAGACGGAAACATACCGCGTAGGGGCGGACTTGGGCCGCCCGTTTTGGGATATCTGCCCATGCAAGGACGCGCCCCGCAGGGCTCTGTAGGGCGGGACGACCCGGCCCGCTGTCCACAGAGAGCGGCGCGCCTCGGGAAACGGCGCGCCGGGGTCGTCGCGCCCTACACGCATTTGCGCCGTAAGACGCGGCCCTCGGGTTTGGGTCTGCGGGCGGATGATATCCGCCCCTACAATCCTTACGCCAATCTCGTTCCACCCACCCGGCGGTAGATAAACCGGAAGAGCAGCCAGACCAGGGGGGTCCAGGCCAGGGACCAGAGAAATTCCGGGACAGCCACCTGGAGCAGCTGATGGAGCGGGGCGGCGTTGGTGAGCAGGCCCCGGGCCACACGAAGGAGCCCCAGCAGGCCCAGCACCCCCGCCGCGCAGATGAGACAGCCGGGGAAGGACTGACTCAGGGCGTATTGAGACACCGCCCCCATGACCATCCCGGACAGGGCCAGGAAGAACACCAGCCCCCCGAAGCCGCCGGGGTAGGCCAGCTCCCACAGCAGGCCCACCGCCAGCCCGAAGCCGGTGCCGGCGTAGGCCCCCTCCAGCACGGCCACCGCCGCCGCCGCCAGGGGCAGAAGCATGGGTGTAACCCCCCACAGGGGATAGCGGGGGAGGATATAAGCGTCCGCCAGCCACACGGGCAGCAGCCCCAGGCCGTAGGTCAGCCATTTTTGAATCAGGTCTCGGCGGGTCATGGCAGAAGGCTCCTATTCCACAATCTCAAAATCCTGAATGACGAACACCTCAATGAGCTCGTCCAGGGTGACGGAGGGCTCCACCACGGCGTAGCGGGTCTGGCCGGAGGGGTCGGTAAAGACCCCCTCCACCCGGCCCACCAGCAGGCCGGAGGGGAACATGTCCCCCCGTCCGGAGGTGAGCACCTCGTCCCCGGAGACCAGCTGGGCCCCCTCGGGCAGGTAGTTCAGCTTCAGCTTGCCCTCGTTCATCAGGGCAAAGTCCCCCTCCAGCACGCCGGCGGAGTAGGTCCGGGTGACGATGCCGCCGATCTCGGTGTCGGTGTTGATGACGGTGGAGACGGTGGACCAGTTCAGCCCCACCTCGGACACCACCCCCACCAGGGCGCCGGTCTGGGTAATCACGCAGTCCCCCGCCTGAACGTCGTGGGCGCTGCCCTTGCTCAGGGTGAGGGTGGACTCCCAGTTGGAGGTGGACCGGGCGGTGACCTTGGCCGGTGCGGTGGTCAGCTCCCGCCGCCGGGACTGGAACTCCAGCAGCTCCCGGAGCTGTTCGTTCTCCCGGCTGGCCTCCTCGCCCTGGCGGACCTGCTCCTCCAGCTCACCCACCCGGGCGCGGAGGGTGCTCAGCTCCTCCTCCAGCTCATTGTAGCGGAAGGCGTAGTTATACGCCCCCTCCAACCAGTCGGCGGCGGCGGCGATGCCCCCCCGCACCGGGGAGGCCACGGTGTTGACCAGGTTGGTCAGCGGGTCGGCGGTGCCGCCCATCACATAGGAGATGATCCCGATGAGGATGGACAGCAGTAGGGCGATCACCAGCAGCAGTATTCCATTTTGCCGGAAAAAATCCTTCACAAGCGTTGCTCCTTCTCCGCCGCCAGGGCCAGCGTGTCCACCCCGAACCGGGCCAGCATCCGGGACAGCCGGCACACCGGCAGGCCCATCACATTATAAAAATCCCCGGAAATGCTCTCCACCAGCACGGAGCCATAGCCCTGAATGCCATAGGCCCCAGCCTTGTCCATGGGCTCGCCGGTGGCGATGTAGCGGATGATGTCCGCCTGGGTCAGGGTGCGGAAGCGCACTGAGGTCATCTCATGGGCGGTGATGGTCTTGCCTTCCAGGCTGACCGTCACGCCGGTATACACTGTGTGCAGCCGGCCCGACAGGGTAGCCAGCATCCGGGCGGCTTCCTCCTCGCTGTTAGGCTTGCCCAGGGCCCGGTTGTTGACAAAAACCATAGTGTCGGCGGCGATCACCAGGTCCTTTGGCCGGAGGGCCGCCACCTCGGCGCACTTGCGCCGGGACAGCTCCTCCACCAGCTGGTCCGTGGTGAGGGTCCGGGTGGCGATCTCCTCGCCCTTGGCGGGAATTACCTTGAAATCTGTAATCCCCATCCGCTCCAGCAGCTCCCGCCGCCGGGGGGATTGGGAGGCTAGTATGATCTTCATGGCAGCACCTCCTTTAAATACTCTTTCGTCCCGCCCGCAGGCGACAGCCCCCCTTGCCAAAGGGGGGAGGGCCGCGAAGCGGCGGGGGGATTCCGTGTTAGCGATGGTGCTCCGGAGGAATCCCTCCACCCCCGCCTTCGGCGGCGGTCCCCCTCCCTTTCGCAAGGGAGGCTTGCCCTGCGGGGGTGCGTTGTAGGGGCGGATATTATCCGCCCGTCAGGTCTAGGCGATGTCCGGCGGGCGAATGATATCCGCCCCTACTTTTTCCTTAATCTTTGGTTTCCGCGCCGTATTTCGGCTCCGGGTCGTCAGTGAGGCCCAGGAGATAGTCGGCGGAGACCTTGTAGTGCTGGCAGATCAGGGCGATGCGCTCGGCGGTGGTGGTGACATTGCCCTTTTCAATCCCGCTGATTTGCCCCTTTTTGACGCCAATCAAATTGCCAAGGAACGTTTGTGTCTCTCCAGCGTTTGTTCGCAGTTCAAAAATGCGCTGACCAAAAATTTCTTTTGAGAACATACAAATACCCCTTGACAAGTCCGTTAAAAATGAACTATAATTAAGCGAATAAAAGTCTAATTAAAATAGACTTCTGGGAGGCCACATGATGAAAAATATCCTATATCAATTATTCAGCGGCGACTATGATATTACCCCAGAGAGGGACGAAAAGCAACAGGAATTATCAGAAGCGGCCCTGGTCGAGCTGGAGAAAATCGCCGCCGTCTTTGGGGTTGAATTTGTGGACCACCTGTGTGATCTGAACGGGGAGAGGGAAGAGTGGCAGAATTTTCAATATTACCGCTCCGGCTTTCTTCTGGGCGTGCGGCTGATGCTGGAGGCGCTGGGCCCGGTTTTGTAGGGCGCGACGACCCGGCGCGCCGTCCACGGAAAACGGTGCATCCTTGGGGAACGGCGCGCCGAGGTCGTCGCGCCCTACGCGCGGTTACCCCGCAAAACACGATACCCGGTTTTGGGCCTGGGGGTCTTTGCGGGCGGATGATATCCGCCCCTACAAATTCCAATCAATCTGATCCTCGTTGGCGCACACCCGGCGCAGCTCGTCCCGGACCTCCATCAGGGCGAAGCCCAGCAGGTTCTGTCCCCGCCACGCGGCGGGATTTTCCGCGTTCTCGTTGGCCTTGCCCATCCCGATGCCCCAAACGCGGTCCCGTGGGCTGGCCTCCACCAGAATTTTATCCCCGGTGCGGAGTAAAAAGTCCTTTAACTCGGGATTTTGCAGGAATTTTTGAAAATTTCCCGTCAAAACAATGGTGTGCTTACATTTATCCCACTCAGCCTGGTCGAAGTTCTTCACTTCCCGGCCCAGGGCCTTGATCTTCCCCTGGACATTGGCCTCCAGAATCTTTTCCAGCGTCTCCTCGTCTCCGAAGAGCCGGGCCTTCTCCGCCATCATATACTGCTCCATACAGCAGTAGGACTGAACCTCCACCCGAAACTCCGCCATCCACCACTGGCTCAGACAGGTCTCGGTGACGCGGCCGTCCTTCTCCGGGGTGTGGCCCCAGAAGTGGACCCACTTCGCCCGCTTCCCGGCGGCGAGCTCCGCAATCAGTCCGGCCCGGTCGTAGGCCGGCTGGCCGTTGGGACGCCAGTGGCGGAGGAAATATTCCTCCCTGTCGTACAGCAGGGAGGGGTCCAGGTCCTCGCCGTCCTCCATCACGGAGACATCGTCCCAGAAGACGGGGCGGGGAAACAGGCGGTCGTACTCCGCCTGTTCCTCGTCAGACAGCGTTTGCAGCCAGGCCCACAGCTTGCAGCCGTAGTCCTCGCCGTAGCCCATCCGCCAGCCGATGGAGTATTGGGGAATCTCCGGGCAGGCCAGCCACTCGGGGGCCATCCACTTGTCCCGCATGGGTCAGCCCTCCATGCTGGCGTCGTCCGGACCGTTCTCCAGGTCGCCGGACACCCGGATGGAGTGGCCGTAGAACAGGTCGCCGTCCCCAAACCAAAATGTGAAAGAGCCGTCCCCGCCGATTTCAATGGATTCCAGCTCCATCCGCTCCATGAACTGCTCCCGAGTGATCGTTGGAGTCTCGCCGTCCTCGTCCATATCCTGGCTCCAGTCATTGGCTAGGGAGACCAGCTCGTCCGCGGCGTAGGCCCGGACCCGCTTGTCCCAATCGGCGGCGGAGGCCAGCAGGGTTTTGGCGTTTCGCAGAGCCTCCTCCCGGTCCTCCTCCATGTCGATGGTGAGGGAAATTTCCGTCCTCAGCCAGTCCAGCTCCGTCTCGAACCAGTCCACCTGGCGGTTGAGGGTGAAGGTGCCCAGCCCCTCCTCCCAGAAGGTGACCGGCTTCTTCTGCTCCTCCAGAATGGCCTTCAAATCGGGGTCAAACCCCGGCTCGGGCAGGTCCAGCAGCAGCAACCGCTTGCCGTCCTCCGACACCCGGCCCTTGAACTTGATGATAAAATCCTGGGGGGCCCGCCGCTGTAAAACCCCCAGCAGCCGGTCGTCGGCGATGGTGGACAGGACAAACTCCCCCCGGTGGATGTCGGGGGAGTCCTCCTCCATCCAGGCCGTCAGACCGATGGAGGCCCGCCACAGCTTTTCCTTTGCGGTCTTGCCGCCGCCGAAGCCGTTGGCTCCGGTGACGGCAAGCAGGGTCAGCTCCCCAGGCAAATACTGAGCGGCCAGCTCCTTGAACTGCTTGTTGTCGGGGGTCTGCTCCGGCTCTTTTTTCTTGAATCCGAACATTGTGGTTTCCTCCTGTGTGCAGGGGCGGATATTGTCCGCCCACCCAAATTGCCAACATGTTGCAGGCACGCTTATGTAGGGACGCGTCATGACGCGTCCGTTTTCCGCAATACGGCGGACGCTTCGTGAAGCGTCCCTACGCCCCACGGGCGCACAATGCGCGCCGCAGATTTGAGGGCGTCTGAAAACGGCGCGCCGGGTCGTCGCACCCTACACGCGGCGGGCGGCCACAGGCCGCCCCTACAGACGCCTCAAGGGGCCGTTTATTTCCCCGTGGACCCAAAGCCCCCTGTGCCCCGGGCGGTGTCGTCCAGCTCGTCCACCATCTGGATGCTGGCCTGGACGACGGGGGTAATCATCAGCTGGGCGACCCGGTCCCCCGGCTGGACGGTGAAATCCGATTCCCCGGAGTTTTGAAGCCCCACCAATATTTCGCCTCTGTAATCGCTGTCGATGACCCCCACGCAGTTGGCGGGGGCCACGCCGTGCTTGATGCCCAGGCCGCTGCGGGCGTACACCAGGGCCACATAGTCCGCCGAGGGCAGGGCGATGGCGATGCCGGTGGGGATGGTCCTCCGCCCTCCGGCGGGGATGGTCACCGCCTCGTCGATACAGGCGTGGAGGTCCATAGCCGCTGAGCCGGGGGTGGCGTAGTAGGGCAGGGGGATTTCCCTCCCGATTTTATTCGAAACCGCTTTGATTTTCAAGTCCATATTGTAAACTCCTTTGAAAAATTACAGCCAGTGATAATCCTCGTCCAGCAGCCAGGGCAGGCTGGCGAGTATCTCCAGCTGCAAAACGGGCCGGGGGGAGTTCGGGGCCACCAGGGCGGTATCCTCGGTAAAGACCGCACGGAAATCCTCTGTCACAGTGTGCCAGCCGTCTTTCCCCTGGAGCAGCGTCCCGCACAGGTGATAGAAGCCGCCGTACAGGATGCGTCCGTCCTCCTGGCGGCAGTTGACCCAGGTCTCCGCCGGTTTTTGGGGGGCAATCCCCAGCGTACGGAGGAACACCCGTGCCTCCTCCGGCAGAGACGCCGCCGCCAGGGAAAAATTTCGACAGCCCTGACAGGCACAGTCGATGCCCGGAGCGGCCTCATAGAAGGCCCGGGTCCGCTCCGTGTCCACATTTATGATAAATTGGCCAAACCGAATTGTCATAGGGCGTTACTCCACGTCCCGATAATAGAGCCCTCTGGTAAAATCGTTGGGCTGGTATTTGCCCTGATTCAGGTAGCGCTCCAGGACCTGGGCGCACTCCGGGGCGTTCTCGGTGGTGAACATGAGCCGCGCGGCCCACAGGCCCAGCTTCTGCCAGTCCTTCTGCTTGTCGGCCAGGAAGAGCTTTTTGGAGTTGAGAATTTCGTTCCGGCACCCCCAGGCCTTCACCACGGGGAACCGCTCCCCCTTCCGGTCAGTGAGCAGGTTCACATTGCCGCAGGTGTGCTGGCCGGAGTGGTTGTGGATGATGCAGGTCTCGGTAATCATCAGGGGCAGGCGTCCATAGGCGATAAACTCCGCCGGAATGGCCTTTGAGATGTCCCGTATCTGGGGGAATTTCAGCTCGAAGGAGAGGGTGGCGGAGAGCAAACCCAGACGGCGCAGCTCCTTCATGGCCTGACTGTTGTACACCCCCAAGCCGTAGTCCCCTCGGACCTGGAAATCCATCCGCTGGGCCCGGCGGACCGCACCCCAGGTGCCGGCCAGGGCCTCAGTGATGCCCAGCTCCCGGACAGCCACCAGGTCCCGTTCCAGCTGGGGCAGCTCCCCGTCGGTGCAGATACGGGGCAGGGACACCGCCAGGGGAACTCCCGCCGCCCGGCACCGGTCTGCCGCCTCTGGGTGGGCGGCCAGCTCCCCGGCGGGGATGTAGATCAGGGCGGGCCTGAGCCGCAGCAGCTCGCCGCTCAGCTGGCCCGCCGTGCGGAGGGAGATGGTAAACACCGGCGCTTCCCGGGGGTTCTCATAGCGGACGCCCGGCTGATAGTCTGTTTTTCGCCGCTGAGGCCGGATATCCCGCTGCTTTGACAGCTCCTCCAGGGCCCGGCGGCGCAGGTCGTTGAGGGCGGACAGGGGCAGGGACAGGCCGTCGGCCACCTTGGCGGTGGCCCGCTCACAGCCGAAGGGGGTGCCCCCGGTGCGGGAGAGCTGGCTCTCCACCTTCTCCCGGGTGAGGGGGACGTTCCGGGCCTCCTCCGGGACGGGGCCCTCCACCTGGGCCACCCGGCCCTGCCGGTCCTGGACCGCCACCTGGGCGGGCTGGCCGGGCTGGATGAGGGCGAACATACGCACCGGCTCCTTCCGGTTCTCCCCGCTCTCATAGGTGGTCCGGGCCTGGGCGTACAGCTCCTTGGGTTCCTTCTCCTCCTGGCGGGTGCCGAACATGGCGGTCCCCTTCTGATTCATAAAGTAGCCGTCGGTGAAGCCCTGGCGGGAGAAGGTCTGCTTTAAGATCTCCACCTCCTCCGGGGTGGGCTCCCGGCCCTCCCGGAGGGCGCGGGCGTAGATACCGGTGACGATAGCCACATACTCGGGCCGCTTCATCCGGCCCTCCAGCTTGAGGCAGGCCACCCCCATGTCCTGCAACTGCTTCAAATGGCCCGCCATGGACAGGTCCTTTAAGGACAGGGGGCGCCCGTCCGCCCGTCCGTTCCAGCCGTAGCTCAGGCGGCAGGGCTGGGCGCACATCCCCCGGTTGCCGCTGCGCCCGCCGATGACGCTGGAGAAAAAGCACTGCCCCGACCAGCACATGCACAGGGCTCCGTGACCGAAGACCTCAATCTCAATAGGGGCGTTTTGGCAGATATAGGCGATCTGGTCCCGGCTCAGCTCCCGGCCCAGCACCACCCTTGTCATTCCCAGGTCGGCGCACAGCTTCACCCCGTCCAGGGAGTGGACGGTCATCTGGGTGGAGCCGTGGATGGGCAGGTCGGGGACCGACTGGCGGAGCATCCGGGCCACCCCCAGGTCCTGGACAATCACCGCGTCCACGCCGATGTCGCTGGCGTGGGCAGCCAGCTCCGCCGCCCCGGGCAGCTCCCGGTCAGTGAGCAGGGTGTTCAGGGTGAGGTTGACCCGGCATCCCCGGGTATGGCAGTAGGAGACCGCCGAAGCCGCCTCCTCCCGGGTGAAGTTTTTGGCGCCCCGGCGGGCGTTGAAGTCCCCATAACCAAAATAGACGGCGTCCGCCCCGTTCTGGACGGCGGCGGTCACCGCCTCCATGGACCCGGCGGGGGCCAGCAGTTCCATCATCGGCCTACCTCCCGTTTATTTCTTGGTTCCCAGCTTGAAGATCTCCCGCTTGGCCTCTGACAGCTCCAACTTGAGGCTGTTGGCCTCCTCCAGGTTCTCCTTCACCTGGCGGCGCAGGTTTTCCGAGGCGTCCTGCTCCTTAAAGAGCTGGTCGGCGATGTTCATCGCGGCCAGCACGGCGGCGTCCGCCTGGGACAGCTTTCCCGCCGCCAGCACCTCCCGCAGCTGCTGGTCCACCAGCTCGGCGCACCTGCGGACATACGCCCCGTCTTCCACTGCCACCATCGTATAGTCCCGGCCGCCAATGGTGACTACGATCTTGTTTTTCATAGCAGCTTCCTCCCCCGCGCGTTTCTGCGCTTAATTTACACATACAGACATTATACCACAGAGACTGCCGTTTGGAAATGAAATATTTCGTGAATTTTTTTCAGGAAAGGGCTTGACACACACGGGGGAGTGTTGTATGATAACGGGGCGTCTGAAAAGACGCGGTGCGATGATGCGGGAGATTGCTCTGGAAAGAGGTAACTTCCGCGGAGTATGTCCGACTATCGGGCGGCTGAGCGAGTGCTGTACGCGGCGTATATCGCCCGCGCGGCAAAAACCGGCCTGTCTATGCGCCGGTTTTTTCCCTGCCTGGGAGTGATACGCACGAAAGCGTGTACTGAAAAACGCTCGCCCGTACGGAGGACGAGGAACGACCCCCGCAAGACCCCAAAAACTCAACTTCGTATTTTAAGGAGGAAACACCCACATGGCTCAGAAAGAAATGATCCGCATCCGTCTCAAGGCCTACGACCATCAGCTCATCGACCAGAGCGCCGAGAAGATCGTCGAGACCGCCAAGCGCACCGGCGCCAACGTCTCCGGCCCCATCCCCCTGCCCACTAAGAAGGAGGTCGTCACCATCCTGCGGGCCGTCCACAAGTATAAGGACAGCCGCGAGCAGTTTGAGCGCCGCATTCACAAGCGCCTCATCGACGTGGTGAAGCCCTCTCCCAAGACCGTGGAGGCCCTGATGAGCCTGGAGCTCCCCGCCGGCGTGGAGATTGAGATTAAGCTGTAAGACCCCGTGTGTAGGGGCGGATATCATCCGCCCGCGCCTGTAAGACCCCGCGTAGGGACGCATCATGATGCGTCCGCAATTGTCCGGCGGGGCGGACGCTTCGTGAAGCGTCCCTACAGGCCGGAAACCAACCTTTGTGTACCCACGGCCTGTCGCCAATCGAGACAGGCGGGTCAAGTCGCCGGAGCAATAGCCCCAGCCCAATGGGAGCCAACTCCGCCGACCAATAACCTTTATTAGGAGGAAACATCCCAATGGAGAAAGCGATCATCGGCAAAAAGATCGGCATGACCCAGATCTTCGATGAAGCCGGCCGGGTGGTGCCCGTCACCCTGATCCAGGCCGGCCCCTGCACCGTGGTGCAGAAGAAGACCGCCGAGAAGGATGGCTACGAGGCCATTCAGCTGGGATACCAGGAAGTCCCCGAGCGCAAGCTCACCAAGCCCGAGCTGGGCCACCAGAAGAAGGCCGGCCTCACCGAGTTCAAGAAGGTGCTCAAGGAGTTCCCTCTGGCCGACTGCTCCAAGTATGAGGTGGGCGACGTGCTCACCGCCAACGTCTTTGCCGCCGGCGACCACGTGGACGTGACCGGCACCAGCAAGGGCCACGGCTTCCAGGGCGTTGTCAAGCGCCACGGCGCGGCCGTCAAGCGCAACACCCACGGCGGCGGTCCTGTCCACCGCCACCAGGGCTCTCTGGGCCCCGGCACCACCCCCGGCCACATCGCCAAGGGCCGCGACGGCGCCGGCCAGATGGGCAACGTGCAGGTCACCGTCGTCAAGCTGGACGTGGTCCAGGTGGACGAGGAGCTGGGCCTGATCGCCGTTCGGGGCGCCATCCCCGGCCCCAAGGGCGGCATCGTCTATGTGAAGAACACCGTTAAGACCATCATTGAGAAGCGCGCCACCGAGGGCGGCCGCGTCAACCCGCAGAAGGCTTCCGCCCGCGTCAACCCGCAGAAGGCTTCCGCCCGGAACAAGTAAGGAAAGGAGAGATTGAGTTATGCCTAAAGCGAACCTTTATGATATGGCTGGTAAG
Source organism: Firmicutes bacterium ASF500 (assembly GCA_000492175.2). Classification (NCBI taxonomy): domain Bacteria; kingdom Bacillati; phylum Bacillota; species Firmicutes bacterium ASF500. Next base: position 2,343,746 of record CP097573.1, read on the forward strand.
CAGATCGGCGAGATCGAGCTCTCCGAGGCCATCTTCGGCATCGAGCCCAATCAGGCCGCGGTCCATGAGGCCGTCAAGAACCACCTGGGCAACTGCCGTCAGGGCACGCAGAGCGCCCTGACCCGGGCCGAGGTCTCCGGCGGCGGCAAGAAGCCCTGGCGTCAGAAGGGCACCGGCCACGCCCGTCAGGGCTCCACCCGGGCCCCCCAGTGGACCCACGGCGGCATCGTGTTCGCCCCCAAGCCCCGCAGCTACCGCACCAGCCTGAACAAGAAGACCCGCCGGCTGGCCCTCAAGTCCGCCCTGTCCGCCAAGGCCGCCGCCGGGAACGTTCTGGTTGTGGACGGCCTGAAGCTGGACGAGGTGAAGACCAAGACCATGCAGGGCTTCCTGACCTCCCTGGAGGCCGGCAAGCCCGTGGTCATCACCCCTGACGTGGACAAGAACGTGGTCCTGTCCAGCCGGAACATCCCCGGCGTGGTCACCACCACCGCCAAGGTCCTCAGCGTCTACGATATCGTCAACGCCAAGCAGCTGATCATCGACAAAGCTGCCCTGGCTATCATCGAGGAGGTGTACGCGTAATGGCTACTGCTTATGACATCATCAAGCGCCCCATCATCACCGAGCAGTCCATGGAGCAGACCGAGATGAAGCGCTACACCTTTGAGGTCGACAAGCGCGCCAACAAGATCGAGATCGCCAAGGCGGTGGAGGAGATCTTCGGCGTGAAGGTCGCCAAGGTAAACACCCTGAACATGCAGGGGAAGGAGAAGCGGATGGGCGCCCGTCCCGCCGGACGCCGGCCCAGCTGGAAGAAGGCCATGGTCACCCTGACCGCTGACTCCAAGTCCATCGAGTTCTTCGAGGGTATGGTGTAAGGAGGAATTGAGAAATGGCTATCAAGACTTATAAGCCCACAACCCCCTCCCGCCGTCACATGACTGTGTCCGCCTTCGAGGGGATCGACAAGAAGGCCAAGCCCGAGCGCGCCCTCACCGAGGTGCTGAAGAAGCACGCGGGCCGCAACAGCTACGGCCGCATCACCGTCCGCCACCACGGCGGCGGCAACAAGCAGAAGTACCGCGTTATCGACTTCAAGCGGGACAAGGAGGGCAAAGCCACCGTGCTGAACCTCCAGTACGACCCCAACCGCTCCGCCAACATCGCCCTCATCCAGTATGAGGACGGCGAGAAGCGCTATATCCTGGCCCCCAACGGCCTGAAGGCCGGCCACGTCATCATGACCGGCCCCGACGCCGACATCCTGCCCGGCAACTGCCTGCCCATCGCCAACATCCCCGTGGGCGAGACCATCCACTGCATCGAGCTCTACCCCGGCAAGGGCGCTCAGCTGGTCCGCGCCGCCGGCGTGGCCGCTCAGCTGATGGCCAAGGAGAACGGCATGGCTCAGATCCGCCTGCCCTCCGGCGAGGTCCGCCTCGTCCGTGAGAACTGCAAGGCCACCATCGGCCAGGTGGGCAACACCGACTGGGCCAACATCCAGATCGGCAAGGCCGGCCGCAAGCGCCACATGGGCTGGAGGCCCACCGTCCGCGGCTCCGTCATGAACCCCTGCGACCACCCCCACGGCGGCGGCGAGGGCAAGAGCCCGGTCGGCCGTCCCGGCCCCGTCACCCCCTGGGGCAAGCCCGCCCTGGGCTACAAGACCCGCAAGACCAAGAACCGCACTGACAAGTTCATTGTCAAGCGCCGCGGCAGCAAATAAGGAGGGAGTGTAGAAGATGAGCAGAAGCATTAAGAAAGGCCCCTTTTGCGCCCCTGAGCTGCTGAAACGGGTCGACGAGCTGAACAAAAAGAATGAGAAGAAGGTCCTGAAGACCTGGAGCCGCGCCTCCACCATCTTCCCCTCCTTCGTGGGACACACCTTTGCTGTGCACGATGGCCGCAAGCACGTGCCCGTCTATGTCACCGAGGACATGGTGGGCCACAAGCTGGGCGAGTTCGTGCCCACCCGCACCTTCAAGGGCCACGCGGGCAGCAAGACCGGTAAGTAAGGAGGAGAGACGAGATGGAAGCGAAAGCGAAACTGATGTATCTGCGGATCTCTCCCCGTAAGGTGAAGATCGTCCTGGACCTGATCCGGGGCAAGGATGTGGCCACCGCCACCGCCATCCTGATGCAGACCCCCAAGGCCGCCTCTGAGCCCGTGCTCAAGCTGCTGAAGAGCGCCGCCGCCAACGCGGAGAACAACCACCAGATGGACCCTGAGAAGCTGTACGTGTCCGCCTGCAGCGCCGACCCCGGCCCCATCATCAAGCGCATCATGCCCCGGGCCCAGGGCCGTGCCTATCGGATCAACAAGCGCACTTCTCATGTCACCATCGTCGTGTGCGAGCGCTAAGGGAGGAGGAACAATATGGGACAGAAAGTTAATCCCCACGGCCTGCGCGTGGGCGTCATCAAGGATTGGGACTCCCGCTGGTATGCCCGCAGCGAAAAGGTGGGCGACCTGCTGGTTGAGGACAAGAAGATCCGCGACTATCTGAAAAGGACCCTCTACGACGCCGGCATCCCCAAGATCGAGATCGAGCGGGACAACGCCAAGGTCCGTATTTATCTGCACTGCGCCCGCCCCGGCATGGTCATCGGCAAGGGCGGCGAGGATATCAAGAAGCTGGAGGCCAAGCTGGTCAAGCTGGTCCAGAAGCCCGTCGACCTGAAAATCGTCGAGGTCCGGGACGTGGACACCAACGCCCAGCTGGTGGCCGAGAACATCGCCCAGCAGCTGGAGAAGCGCATCGGCTTCCGCCGTGCCATGAAGAACTCCATGGGCCGGGCCATGCGCGCCGGCGCCAAGGGCATCAAGACCTCCTGCTCCGGCCGTCTGGGCGGCGCTGAGATCGCCCGCACCGAGCACTATCACGACGGCACCATCCCCCTGCAGACCCTCCGTGCCGACATCGACTACGGCTTCGCTGAGGCCGCCACCACCTACGGCCGCATCGGCGTGAAGGTGTGGATCTACAAGGGCGAGGTCCTGACTCAGGCCCTGCGCACCACCCCCCGCACCCTGGATACCAGCAAGCCCTATCAGGAGCGCCGGGACCGTCCCCGCCGCCGCGACGGCGACCGCCGGGGCGGCTTCAACCGGGGCCCTCGTCCCGCCGGGCAGGGCGGCTTTAACCGCGGCCCCCGTCCCGCCGGCCAGGGCGGCTTTAACAACAACCGTGGCCCCCGTCCTGCCGGGGACAACACTCCGAAGGAAGGAGGCGCTCAGTAATGCTGCTCCCTAAGCGCGTTAAATACCGCCGCGTCCACCGCGGCCGTTTGAAGGGCAAGGCCAGCCGGGGCAACTTCGTCAGCTACGGCGAGTTCGGCCTCCAGGCCACTGAGCCCGCGTGGATCACCAGCAACCAGATCGAGGCGGCCCGTATCGCCATGACCCGCCACACCAAGCGCGGCGGTCAGGTCTGGATCAAGATCTTCCCCGATAAGCCCGTCACTGAGAAGCCCGCCGAGACCCGCATGGGCTCCGGTAAGGGCTCCCCCGAGTACTGGGTGGCCGTTGTGAAGCCCGGACGGGTCATGTTTGAGATCGCCGGCGTCTCCGAGGAGACCGCCCGGGAGGCCCTGCGCCTGGCCAGCCACAAGCTGCCTGTCAAGTGCAAGATCGTCAAGCGCGAGGAGACTGAGAAGGGTGGTGAAGCGTAATGAAGGCCAATGAAGTTCGCAAGCTGTCCGCCGAGGAGCTCTCGACCAAGCTGATGGACCTGAAGAAGGACCTGTTCAACCTCCGCCTTCAGCACGCCACCAACCAGCTGGACAACCCCCTGCGCATCGCAGAAGTGAAGAAAGACATCGCCCGGGTCAAGACCATCATCCGCGAGCAGCAGCTCGCCGGCCGCTAAGAGGAGGAATAGAAGATGGAAAACAGAACTTCTTCCCGTAAGACCAGAGTCGGCCTGGTGGTTTCGGACAAGATGGATAAGACCGTTGTGGTCGCCATCGCCGACCGCGTGGCCCATCCTCTGTACAAGAAGATTGTTAAGAGAACCTATAAGCTGAAGGCTCACGATGAGAACAACCAGTGCGGCGTGGGTGACCGCGTCAAGGTCATGGAGACCCGCCCCCTGTCCAAGGATAAGCGGTGGCGCGTGGTTGAGATCATCGAGAAGGCGAAATAAGGAGGTGTCGGCAGCATGATTCAGCAGGAAACTTATTTGAAGGTGGCCGACAACACCGGCGCCAAGGAGATCAAGACCATCCTGGTGCTGGGCGGCTCCAAGCGCAAGTTCGGCAACATCGGCGACGTGATCGTGGCCTCCGTCCGCAAGGCTCAGCCCGGCGGCACCGTGAAGAAGGGCGAGGTGGTCAAGGCCGTCATCGTCCGCTCCTCCAAGGGCGTGCGCCGTCCCGACGGCTCCTACGTCCGGTTTGACGACAACGCCGCCGTCCTCATCCGGGACGACAAGAACCCCCGCGGCACCCGTATCTTTGGCCCAGTGGCCCGTGAGCTGCGCGACAAGGACTATATGAAGATCCTGTCCCTGGCTCCCGAAGTGCTGTAAGGGAGGGTAAGATATGAAGAAATTGAGTATCAAGAGCGGCGACACCGTCGTCGTCCTGTCCGGCAAGGACAAGGGCAAGCAGGGCAAGGTCATGTCCGTCATGCCTGACGCCGGCAAGGTGATTGTGGAGAAGGTCAATATGGTCTCCCGCCACACCAAGCCCCGCCAGCAGGGCCAGCAGGGCGGCATCCTCCAGAAGGAGGCTCCCATCTACGCCTGCAAGGTGCAGCGCGTGTGCCCCAAGTGCAACAAGCCCACCCGGCCCGCCCACAAGCTTCTGGCCGACGGCAAGAAGGTCCGCGTCTGCAAGAAGTGCGGCGCTGAGATTTAAGAGAGGAGGAGCGAAATGGCTAACACACCCAACCTGAAGAAGCTGTATCAGGACGAGGTCGCTCCTGCTCTGATGCAGAAGTTCGGCTATAAGTCCGTGATGCAGATCCCCCGCCTGGAGAAGATCGTGGTCAACGTTGGATGCAGCGAGGCCCGCGAGAACGCCAAGGTGCTGGACGCCGTGGTCAGCGACCTGACCACCATCACCGGCCAGAAGGCCATTATCACCAAGGCCAAGAAGTCCGTGGCTAATTTTAAGCTGCGCGAGGGCATGCCCATCGGAGCCAAGGTCACCCTGCGGGGCAACAAGATGTGGGAGTTCCTGGACCGCCTGTTCAACGTGGCCCTCCCCCGCGTCCGCGACTTCCGGGGCATCTCCGCCGACGCTTTCGACGGCCGGGGCAACTACGCCCTGGGTATCAAGGAGCAGCTGATCTTCCCCGAGATCGAGTACGATAAGATCGACAAGATCCGCGGCATGGACATCGTGGTGGTCACCACCGCCCAGACCGACGAGGAGGCCCGTGAGCTGCTGAAGCTGGTGGGCGCTCCCTTTGCCGGCCGCTAAGGAGGAGGAAGAGTTATGGCGAAAAAGTCTATGATCCTGAAGCAGCAGAAGGAGCCCAAGTTCTCCTCCCGCCGCTATAACCGCTGCAAGCTGTGCGGCCGTCCCCACGCCTACCTCCGGGACTACGGCATCTGCCGTATCTGCTTCCGGGAGCTGGCCTATAAGGGACAGATCCCCGGAGTGCGGAAAGCCTCCTGGTAAAAGAGTGAAAATGTCCGGAACGGAGCCAAAAAAGCTCCGTTCCGGCATATCTCTGTCCACGCACCCGTGCGTTCGGGCGAAAAAATTCTTGCAAATTCCTCCCTTTGGGAGTATAATCAATCGTTGTGTCCCAGTGGGACAAGACAAATCACTCCCCACGCATCCGTGCGTTCAAATTCCGCGCACCGTGAAAACTCCGGGATACTCTGGAAAGTGACATGGCCGCAGATATTTGTCAATTTGCGCAGAAGATGTGTAGGGCGCGACGACCCGGCGCGCCGTCCGTTTGGCGGTACGGGTCCTGGAGGAGCGGGCCGCCGAGGTCGTCGGCCCCTACAGCCGCCGCCGGGGAGAGATCCCATATTTGGTCAAACCCGCGTATGCGGTTTTGATAGGAAGGAACGAAGGGGCCCAACGTGTACAGGCCTTGGAGGGACTTCCGCAATATGAAATGCGCCTGCCCCAACCAGGCGCGGGGCGGTCAACAGGTCGGGGGACGACCTAATCCCCGATACCTTGCCGCTTGTACCGGGTAAAACCGGTAATCTGTATAGGAGGTAAACACGCATGCAAATCACCGACCCTATCGCGGATATGCTGACCCGTATCCGCAACGCGAACAACGCCAAGCATGACACCGTGGACGTGCCCGCGTCCAACATGAAGAAGTCCATCGCGCAGATCCTGCTGGATGAGGGCTATATCAAGAACTTCCAGCTGATCGACGACGGCACCCAGGGCGTCATCCGCATCGCTTTGAAGTACAACGCCGGCAAGGAGAAGGTCATCTCCGGTCTGAAGCGGGTGTCCAAGCCCGGCCTTCGGGTGTACGCCGGCGCCGACGAGCTGCCCAAGGTCCTGCGCGGCCTGGGTATCGCCATTGTTTCCACGTCCAAGGGCGTCATGACCGACAAGAAGGCCCGCGAGGCCCATGTCGGCGGCGAAGTCCTGGCATTCATCTGGTAAGGAGGGTATAGGAATGTCTAGAATTGGTAGAGCTCCTATCGCCATTCCCGCCGGAGTGGAGATCAAGGTAGAGGACAACAACGTTGTCACCGTCAAGGGCCCCAAGGGCACCCTGACACAGCAGTTCAACCCCAACATGGCCATCGCCATGGAGAACGGTGAGCTGAAGGTCACCCGTCCCAACGACGCCAAGGAGAACCGCGCGCTCCACGGCCTGACCCGCACCCTTATCAACAACATGGTGGTGGGCGTGACCGAGGGCTTCAAGAAGGAGCTGGACGTCAACGGCGTGGGCTACCGCGTGGCCAAGGAGGGCAATAAGCTGGTGATGAACCTGGGCTATTCCCATCAGGTCATCGTGGAGGAGGTCGAGGGCATCACCATCGAGGTCCCCGGCCCCAACAAGATCATCATTCACGGCTGCGACAAGCAGAAGGTGGGCCAGTTCGCCGCCGAAGTGAGAGAGAAGCGTCCCCCCGAGCCTTACAAGGGCAAGGGCATCAAGTATACTGACGAGGTCATCCGCCGCAAGGCTGGTAAGACCGGCGCCAAGAAGTAAAAGGAGGTGTGCCACTTATGATCAACAGACCCGATACTCGCTCTCAGCGCATCAAGCGCCACAAGCGCGTGCGTGCTAAGATTTCCGGCACGCCCGAGCGTCCCCGCCTCAGCGTCTTCCGCAGCGGGACCAACATCTACGCCCAGGTCATCGACGATGTGAACGGCGTCACCCTGGTCTCCGCTTCTTCCCTGGAGAAGGACTTTAAGGTGGACGGCACCAAGTCCGACGCCGCCAAGCAGGTGGGCGTAAACGTGGCTGAGCGTGCCAAGGCCAAGGGCATCGACACCGTGGTGTTTGACCGCGGCGGCTATGTCTATCACGGCCGCGTGAAGGCTCTGGCCGAGGGCGCCCGCGAGGGCGGCCTGCAATTCTAAGGGAGGAGGAAAAAACTATGGCTAGATTTGAGAGAGAGCCCAGCGAGTTCGTTGAGAAGCTGGTCTATCTGAACCGCGTATCCAAAACCGTCAAGGGCGGCCGCGTGGCCAAGTTCTCCGCCCTCATGGTCGTGGGCGACGAGAAGGGCCGCGTGGGCTTCGGCCTGGGCAAGGCCGCTGAGGTCCCCGAGGCCATCCGCAAGGGCATCGAGGACGCCAAGAAGAACATGATTACCGTGTCCCTGTCCGGCACCACCATCCCCCACGAGGTGATCGGTGAGTTCGGCGCCGGCCGCGTGCTGATGAAGCCCGCCGCTCCCGGTACCGGCGTTATCGCCGGCGGCCCCGTCCGTGCCGTGATGGAAGCCATCGGCATCAAGGACATCCGTACCAAGTGCCTGCGCTCCAACAACCCGCAGAACGTGGTCTCCGCCGCTTTCGAGGGCCTGAAGGCCCTGCGCACCCCCGAGGAAGTGGCCCGCGTCCGCGGCAAGAGCGTGGAAGAGATCTTGGGTTAAGGAGGGTCAAAAATGGCTAATCTGAATATTAAGCTGGTCAAGAGCCTCAACGGCCGCATCGTCAAGCACAAGGCGACCGCCGAGGCCCTGGGCCTCCGCAAGATCGGCGACACCACCGTGCAGCCCGACAACGAGGCCACCCGCGGCAAGATCGCCCATATCGGCTACCTGCTCCAGGTGACCGAGGAAAACTAACGAGGAGGCGCACGACATGAATCTGCATGAACTTTCCCCCGCCCCCGGCTCCAACACCAAGGCCTACCGCAAGGGCCGGGGCGCCGGCTCCGGCAACGGCAAGACCGCCGGCCGGGGTCACAAGGGCCAGTGGGCCCGTTCCGGCGGCGGCGTCCGCGTGGGCTTTGAGGGCGGCCAGATGCCTCTGGCCCGCCGCCTGCCCAAGCGGGGCTTCCACAACATCTTCGCCAAGCCCCTGGAGGCCATCAACGTCTCCGCCCTGGAGAAATTCGAGGACGGTGCTGTGGTGGACGCTCAGGCGCTCCTGGAGAAGGGCATCCTCTCCAAGTGCCAGTACGGCGTGAAGATCCTGGGCAACGGCGAGATCTCCAAGAAACTGATTGTAAAGGCCTCCGCTTTCTCCGCCTCCGCCAAGGAAAAAATCGTGGCTGCCGGCGGTAAGTGGGAGGTGGTCTGACCATGATTCAGACCATTCGCAACGCCTGGCGGGTTCCTGAGCTGAAAAAGAAGATCCTGTTCACCATTATGGCGCTTCTGATTTTCCGTCTGGGCTCCGCCATCCCCGTGCCCTATATCGACGGCGAGTCCCTGAAGCAGTATATGGACAGCCAGACCGGCATTCTGGGCCTGATGAACGCCATGAGCGGCTCCGCCTTCTCTATGGCTACCGTCTTCGCCCTGTCCATCCAGCCGTATATCAACAGCTCCATCATCATCCAGCTGCTCACCGTCGCCATCCCCGCTCTGGAGCGTCTCCAGAAGGAGGGCGGCGAGGAGGGCCGGAAGAAGATCGCCTCCATCACCCGGTACACCACCGTGGCCATCGCCCTGGTCCAGGGCTTCGGCTACTATGCCCTGGTCAACGGCTATGGCATGGTCAATGGCGGCACCCTGAACAAGTTCTGGGTGGGTCTGGTGATCGTGATCTCCTTCACCGCCGGCTCCGCCTTCCTGATGTGGCTGGGCGAGCAGATCACCGAGTTCGGCATCGGCAACGGTATCTCTATTATCCTGTTCGCCGGTATCGTCTCCCGCTTCCCCCGGATGATTATGGATGGCTTCAACGGCTTCCAGACCTGGCTGGTCGTCAACGCCGGCACCGCCGGCCTGATGGCTAAGAACAAGGACATGACCGAGGAGGTCGCTCAGCAGTATATCAATGCTCTGAAGCCCAGCGCCCTGGCCCCCTGGACCCTGGCTCTGATTGTGGTCGGCATGCTGGCCCTGGTGGTTTTCATCGTCTATATCAACAACGCTGAGCGCCGCATTCCCGTCCAGTACGCCAAGCGCGTCGTGGGCCGGAAGATGTACGGCGGCCAGTCCACCCACATCCCCATGAAGGTGAGCATGGCTGGCGTTATGCCCATCATCTTCGCTCAGTCTATCGCCTCTCTGCCCGCCACCATCTGCGGCTTTATGGGCATCACTGAGAAGAGCGAGGGCTTCGGCGGCGGCATGATGCGGCTGTTCGACACCACCAAGCCCTTCTACAGCGTGCTGTATTTCCTGCTCATCGTGGGCTTCAGCTATTTCTACTCCACCATGGCCTTCAATCCCATTGAGGTTGCCAACAACCTGAAGAAGAACGGCGGCTTTATCCCCGGCCTGCGGCCCGGAAAGCCCACCTGTGACTTCCTCATGAAGGTGCTCAACAAGATCACCATGTTCGGGGCTCTGTACCTGTCCGTGATTGCCATCGCCCCCATCATCACCGGCAATCTGGTGGGCTATCAGTCCCTGGCCATCGGCGGCACGTCCGTCATCATCGTGGTGGGCGTCGCCCTGGAGACCGTGAAGCAGATGGAGGCCCAGATGCTCATGCGGCATTACAAGGGCTTCCTGGAGTAAGGAGAGACGGCTATGAAATTGATCCTTTTGGGCGCCCCCGGCGCCGGAAAAGGCACTCAGGCCGAGATCCTCAGTGCCAAGCTGAGTATCCCTACCATTTCTACCGGCAACATCCTCCGCGCGGCCATCAAGGTGGGGACCCCCACCGGACTGGAGGCCAAGCGCTATATGGACGCTGGCAAGCTGGTGCCCGATTCCGTCATCATCGGGATCGTGGCCGACCGGCTCCAGCAGCCTGACTGCGCCAGGGGCTTCATCCTGGACGGGGTGCCCCGCACCATCGGTCAGGCCGAGGCCATCGACCAGGCGGGCATCACCTTCGACCGCGTGCTGTCCATCGAGATCTCCGACGGAGAGATCGAGGAGCGCATGTCCGGCCGCCGGGTGTGCCAGAGCTGCGGCGCTCCCTTCCACGTGAAGGCCCGCCCCCCCAAGCAGGAGGGCGTGTGCGACTCCTGCGGCGGACAGCTGGTCCAGCGGGAGGACGACCGGGCCGAGACCGTCCGGAAGCGTCTGGCGGTCTACCACGAGGAGACCGAGCCCCTGAAAGGCTTCTATGAGGCCAAGGGCATTCTGGTCTCCGTGGCCAACCAGGACACCATCGAGGGGACCAGCAAGGTCATGATGGAGGCGCTGGGACTCTGATGGCGCTGGAAATGATTTCGCTGAAATCCCAGCGGGAGATTGAGGCTATGCGCCGGGCCGGGCGGCTCACCGCCCAGGCCCGGGCCCTGGCCGGCTCCATGGTCCGCCCGGGGATTACCACCCACGAGATCGACAGAGCGGTCCGCCGCTTTATCGAGAGCCACGGGGCCAAGCCCTCATTTCTGGGCTACGGCGGCTTTCCCGGCTCGGCCTGCATCTCGGTGAACGAGGTGGTCATCCACGGCATCCCCGGCCCCCGGAAGCTGAAGGAGGGCGACATCGTCAGCGTTGACGTGGGTGCCTTCATCGGCGGCTTTCATGGGGACTGCGCCGCCACCTACCCCTGCGGCCAGGTGAGCGAGGAGGCGTCCAAGCTGATTCAGGTCACCCAGCAGAGCTTTTGGGAGGGTATCAAAAATGCCCGCCGGGGTTGCCGGGTGAGCGATATCGGCCACGCGGTCCAGGTCTATGTGGAGTCCTTCGGATTCTCCGTGGTCCGGGACTTTGTGGGCCACGGCGTGGGCGCGAGGCTCCATGAGGCCCCCGAGGTACGTAACTTCGGCCCCGCCGGCCACGGTCCCCGGCTCCAGCCGGGCATGACCATCGCCGTGGAGCCTATGGTGTGCGCCGGAGGCTGGCAGGTGGAAAACCGCGAGGGCAGCTGGACCACCGTTACCAAGGACGGCTCCCTGGCCGCCCACTACGAAAATACGATCCTCATCACCGAGGACGGTCCGGAGATTCTGACCGTCACGGAGGACGGGGCCTATGTTTGATTACACAGGCCAGATCGTCCAGGCCACAGCCGGACGGGACAAGGACGGTATCTTCTGCGTGGTGGGAGTGGATCAGGAGCGAGCCATGCTTTTACTGGCCGACGGAAAACGGCGGAAAATCGCCCGCCCCAAGGCCAAAAAGCTTGGCCACGTAATACACCTGACCGACAGTCAGACTGCGTACAGCCATCCGGTGGTCCGCAGTCTACAGCAGGGAGAACCGGTCTCCGACCGGGCATTGAGACGGGCGCTGGCCGCCTTCAAGGAGGGATCTACGCTTGGCAAAAGATGATATGATCGAATTGGAGGGCGTCGTCACCGAGGCCCTGCCCAATACCACGTTCCATGTGGATATCGGAAATGGACACATCATCCTGGCACATATTTCCGGCAAGCTGCGGATGAACTTCATCCGCATCCTGCCCGGCGACAAGGTGACCATTCAGATGTCGCCCTACGACCTCACCCGAGGCCGGATCACTTGGCGCTCCAAGTGAGTTTAAGTAACTATCAACGACCGGATGGGCCGGGAGCCTTGCCTCCAGTCCACCGGGGCCGTTAGGCATTCAGGAGGTTTTAACAATGAAAGTCAGACCGTCCGTGAAGCCCATGTGCGAGAAGTGCAAAGTCATTAAGCGCAAGGGCAAAGTCATGGTAATTTGCGAAAACCCCAAGCATAAGCAGAGACAAGGTTAATTGGAGGTGCTGTAAAAAATGGCTCGTATTGCCGGTATTGACCTGCCGAGAGAGAAGAGAATCGAGATCGGCCTCACTTATATCTACGGCATTGGGCGCACCAGCGCCAACAAGATCCTGGCCAAGGCCGGGGTAAACCCTGACACCCGCGTAAAGGACCTCACCGAGGAGGATGAGGCCAAGCTGCGCGAGGTCATCAGCCACGACTATACTGTGGAAGGCGACCTGCGCCGCAACGTGGCGATGGACATCAAGCGTCTCACCGAGATCGGTTGCTACCGGGGCATCCGCCACCGCAAGGGGCTGCCCGTCCGGGGCCAGCGTTCCAAGACTAACGCCCGTACCCGCAAGGGTCCCAAGCGTACCGTCGCCAATAAGAAGAAGTAAGGAGGGATACACATGGCTGCGAACAAAGGTAAAAAAGTGGTGCGTAAGCGCCGCGAGCGTAAGAACGTAGAGAGGGGCCAGGTGCATATCCGCTCCTCCTTTAACAACACCATGGTCACCGTCACCGACGCGCAGGGCAACGCCCTGTCCTGGGCCTCCTCCGGCGGCCTGGGCTTCCGCGGTTCCCGTAAGTCCACCCCTTACGCCGCTCAGACCGCCGCCGAGACGGCTGCCAAGGCCGCGATGGAGTATGGTCTGAAGACCGTGGAGGTCTATGTGAAGGGCCCCGGCCAGGGCCGTGAGGCCGCCATCCGGGCGCTGCAGGCCGTGGGCCTGGAGGTCACCCTCATCAAGGACGTGACTCCCGTTCCCCACAACGGCTGCCGGCCCCCGAAGCGCCGCCGTGTCTGATTGAAGGAGGTTTTGACAGATGGCTAGAAATATGCAGCCCATCGCCAAGCGGTGCAAGGCGCTGAACCTGTCCCCCGCCGCCATGGGCTATGCCAAGAAGACGACCAACCGCAACCCCAAGGGCCAGATGCGCAAGAAGCAGTCTGAGTACGCCATGCAGATGACCGAGAAGCAGAAGGTCAAATTCGTCTATGGCATCATGGAAAAGCAGTTCCGTATGTACTACGAGAAGGCCAACCGCATGCAGGGCAAGACGGGCGAGAACCTGCTCACCCTCATCGAGCGCCGGCTGGATAACGTGGTCTACCGCCTGGGCTTCGCTATGACCCGCCGCGAGGCCCGTCAGCTCACCACCCACGGCCACTTCACCGTCAACGGCCAGCGGGTGGATGTGCCCTCCTACCTGGTCAAGGTGGGCGACGTGATCGAGGTCCGGGAGAAGAGCCGCGCCTCCGTCAAGTTTAAGCGCCTGACCGGCGAGGACGCCCCTGTGGTCAATGTGGCCAAGTGGCTGGACCGCAACAAGAATACCCTCCAGGGCACCGTCGTTGCTATGCCCACCCGGGACGACATCGACTTCCCCGTGGAAGAGCACCTCATCGTCGAGCTGTATTCTAAGTAATTTTTACGGCCCGCCAGGAGGACATTTGGTGTGTAGGGGCGCGCTGTGCGCGCCCGCGGGCGGCCGAAGGCCGCCCCTACACGCAGGCGTGTCTGTAGGGCGGGACGACCCGGCCCGCCGCGGATATGGTGGTTTGGACGAACGGCGCGCCGAGGTCGTCGCGCCCTACGCCTATGTCATCGGCCCCGGCGGGTATGACAGACTTAGAGAACCCTCAAGATATTGGTGAGCTGAATGGGGCGGCGTCTGCGCCGCCGAGAAAAGGAGGGTATTCCAGCAAATGATAGAAATTGAAAAGCCCCGCATTGAATGTGTTGAAAATCCCGGTGACACCTCCTACGGCAAGTACGTGGTGGAGCCCCTGGAGCGGGGTTATGGCACCACTCTGGGCAACTCGCTGCGGCGGATCCTGCTGTCCTCCCTGCCCGGCACTGCGGTGACTTCTATCAAGATCTCCGGGGTACAGCACGAGTTTACCACCATCCCCGGCGTCAAGGAGGACGTGACCGAGATCGTCCTCAACGTGAAGAGCATCATCGCCAAGCTGTACAGCGAGGGCGTGAAGACGGTCCATATCGAGGCCGCCGGCGAGTGCGAGGTCACTGCCGGCGACATCAAGGCGGACGCCGATGTGGAGGTCCTGAATCCCGACCTGCACATTGCCACCCTGGGCCCGGAGGCCAGTCTGTCTATGGAGCTGACCCTGTCTCACGGCCGGGGCTATGTCTCCGCCGACAAGAACAAGCCCGCCCAGTCCATCATCGGGGTCATCCCTGTGGACTCTATCTACACCCCCGTCCGCAAGGTCAACTATACGGTGGAGAACACCCGCGTGGGCGACGCCACCGATTACGACAAGCTGACCCTGGAGGTGTGGACCAACGGCACCATCGACGCCCGGGACGCCGTCTCCCTGGGAGCCCGCATCCTGTGCGACCACTTTACCCTGTTTACCGACCTGTCTGAGACCATGGGCAGCCGCTCCACCGTGGTGGAGAAGGCCGAGACCCAGCGGGACAAGGTGATGGAGATGACCATCGACGACATGGACCTGTCCGTCCGTTCCTACAACTGCTTGAAGCGGGCCAACATCAACACGGTGGAGGACCTGATCTCCAAGACGGAGGAAGAGATGATGAAGGTCCGGAACCTGGGCCGCAAGTCCCTGGAGGAGGTCATCAACAAGCTGTCCATGATGGGCCTGTCCCTGGCCAGCGAGGAAAACAATTAAGCGTATGTAACGTTCCGCTTTGCGCGGCCCCGGCCGCCTGAATTGAACGAATTTGAACAGATCTCGCCACGCGAGGTCGAAGGAGTGTTTACCATGTCTCAGAAGAACCGCAAGCTGGGCCGTACCAGCGATCAGCGCCGGGCCATGCTCCGGGCTATGGTCACCTATCTGCTGGAGAATGGGCAGATCAAGACCACCGTCACCCGCGCCAAGGAAGTGGCTCCCGTGGCCGAGAAGATGATTACCCTGGCCAAGGATAATACCCTGGCCTCCTACCGTCAGGCCCTGTCCTACATCACCAAGGAGGATGTGGCTAATAAGCTGTTTAAGGAGATCGGGCCCAAGTACGCCGACCGCAACGGCGGCTACACCCGGATCGTCCGCATTGGCCCCCGGCGCGGCGACGCCGCTGAGATGGCCATTATTCAGCTGGTTTGATTAAAAAAATCCCGCCCGTGAGGGCGGGATTTTTTTGTCCTCTTTTT
Source organism: Firmicutes bacterium ASF500 (assembly GCA_000492175.2). NCBI lineage: Bacteria > Bacillati > Bacillota > Firmicutes bacterium ASF500. Next base: position 2,359,093 of record CP097573.1, read on the forward strand.
AGACCCGGCGGTTCTATCCTTGCCCTTCTAAAGCTCCCCATGTCTACCACCGGTCTACCAAAAAGCCCTGTCGAACTCCTGCGCCGCAAGGGGTTGCAGGGACTGGAATATTTTAGGATGTCCACCAAATGTCTACCAGTTTCACTTTTCGGCAGGTTTGGAGCCCTGTTTTTTGCGGTTTCCTACGATTTTTGCAACTTTCAGACCCTATGTCAGAGGAGTGACACCCTGGTGAGGGGAGGAAAAAGTAGAAAAACCTCGAAAATTTCGGTAAAAACAGAGAATTTCGTTACAGGAATGTTAAATCCGAAAGGACTACCAGGACGGTGCGAAGCTCGGTTTTTGTCGGAATACGGCCCCTCTCATGGCCGAAAAAATTAACAAGGAGGAAACACTATGAGAAACCTGAAACGGGCTCTCAGCCTGGCTCTGGCCTCCGTTATGCTGGTTGGCATGATGGTCGTCGGCACCAGCGCCGCGAGCTTCCCCGATGTTGACGCTAAGGACAACACCGAGGCCATTTCTGTCCTGAACGCTGTGGGCGTGATGCTCGGCGACGAGGACACCGGCAATTTCCGGCCCGACGACAACGTCACCCGGAACGAGATGGCCGTCATCCTGGCCAAGCTGATCCTGGGCAGCGACGCTGACAAGTACGTCGGCACCTGCCCCTTCACCGACGTACCCACCTGGGCTCAGAAGTACGTCGCCGCCTGCTACGACAACAAGATCGTGGCTGGCCGCACCGAGAGCATCTACGACGGCAGCGCCGTTGTGACCGCTCAGGAGGCCGCCGCCATGACCCTGCGCGTGCTGGGCTATGAGAAGCTGGAGAGTCAAGGCACCAACTGGGCCCAGCCTGTGGTCGCCAAGGCCAACGAGATCCGTCTGTTCAAGGACGTGGGCTCCAGCACTACCGCCCCCATGAACCGCAACCAGGTGGCTCAGCTGGCCCTGAATGCCCTCCAGGCGGACATGGTCACCACCAAGCTCAGCGGCACCGTCACCACTCCCGACGGCACCGTCGTCAACATGGGTGAGCCTGAGTATAACCCCATCCTGATCGCCAACGAGACCGATGGTGAAAACTACACCGGCGACGGTGTTGGCAAGGGCCGTCAGCAGCTGTGCGAGAAGCTGTATGACGACGACCTGAAGCTGACCGCCGGTGAGTCCGACAACTATCTCCGTCCCGGCATGGGCTGGACCTACAAGACCGACGACATCATTGCCCTGCGTGCTGACACCCCCGTTTTGACCTACACTTCCGGCGTGAAAACCACCGACGCCGCGAAGGACTTGAAGGGTTACACCGTTTCTACTATTACTCCCGCCGTTGACGGCGAGAACGGTAGCTCTTGTGCCAATGTTGACGCTCTGGCCGCCGCTATCAACGCCGCCGCTGGCAAGGGCGTGACCGTTACTGTGTACGCCAACGACGACAAGACCGTCACTGACGTGGTGGTTATCAACACCTACTTTGGCAAGGTCACCAAAGTTGCTGAGAAGGACGGCGAGACCACTGTTACTATCAGCAAGCTGGCTGGCGGTAACGAGACTGATAAGACCTTTGAGACCGCCGCTTTTGAGAAGGACGACTATGTCATCTACACCGTGGGCTCCGAGGGCATCGAGACCATGACCGCCGCCGAGAGCGTGGACGGCGAGGTCACCGCCACCAGCGGCAGCAGCTATCTGCGCCTGGACGGCACCAAGTACGAGTACAGCAAGAAGGCCAAGGCCGAGGCCGGCGAGGTGACCGATGTGGCTCTGGGCGCCGCCACCATCTACCTGGATGCTGGCGGCTATGTCATCTATGTGAGCGAGGTCGAGGCCGCCGCCAAGCAGTACTTCTATGTCAAGGGCGCTGACCTGTACATGAACGAGGTCTCCATCAAGGCCGTGTTCTCCGACGGTACCACCGATGTCGTCACCGTCAGCCCCGATACCTATGTAAAGGCCACCGTAACTCCGGGTGACCCTTACACCATCAACGGTGATGTTTCGTTCAGCAGCAAGGCTGTTACTGGCTACTCTAAGCTTTCCGATGCCAGCTATGACAAGGTTCGAGGCGATATTGCCAAGGAGATGATCGGCAAGGCTTTCTCCTACACCGAGAGCGGCAATGAGTACAAGGTGACTAACGCTGGCGAGGCGGTCGGCGATCCTACTCCTGTTAATCTGGTGAAAGGCAACAACAAGATCAACACCGGTGTGACCGCCAACAACAGCACCGTGTACGTCATGACCTCCAGCGGCGCCACCTACACCGGCTACCGCAACGTACCCAGCATGAGTGCAGTCAAGCTGGTTTACGTCGCGGACGAGGACAACGCCGGCATCGCCTCTCTGGTCTTCGTGGTCAGCGGCGACGAGGAAGACAACGAAAACGCTTTCTGGTTCTATGTGGCCGACAAGAGCAAGTATGAGAAGAGCGGCACCAGCGACAAGGCCGTATACACCCTGAACGCCGCCTATGTCAACGGCGAGCAGACCGAGGTGAAGGTCAACCAGGATGTGTTCAGCAACATCAACAGTGCCGGAGCCGGCCTGTACAAGGCTGCCAAAGCCAACGACGACGAGGTCGTCACCGCTCTGGGCAGCGGCGACGGAAACGATCCTGTTCCCGTGGCTTCCATGAAGACCAGTCAGGCGACCTACGCCGCCAACGGTTCTCTGGTCATCAACGGAGAGAATTTCACTTACGATGACGAAACCATCTTCGTCTATGTGGACGGGGATGAGGTTTCCGTGGGCGCCGCCAGCGACATCATCAAAGAGAACAGCGGCGCTGAGACTGGCGACGATATCACCTACGTCTACGTGGCTGAGAATGATAAGGACGATACCTACATCGCTAAGGTCGTCTACGTCATCGCCGATGAAAAGGCTGCGCCCTGATCCCGCCGCACCAGCGATACAGGTTTCCTGTAGAACCACCTGAAGCGGGTGTACTTAACCCCTTGGGCTCCAGCCTGAGAAACTCGAGAGTTGATTTGGCGCTGGAGGTTATCGTGAGCGGGGAAAACCTTAACTGTGGGAACCTTCGCCCACACTGTCAAAGTTAAGGCCGACTAGTCCCCCGAGAGATGGAATCCCCCCGGACGATTGCTCGTTCGGGGGGGCCTTTTGCTCATTTGAAGGCGATATAGTGGAATTTTAGGCTGGCTGTGTTCGCGCCGTAATGATTGGTGCTGGCGCTGTTCAACTTAACTTCCGTGTAAAATACTTTAAATCCTCCCGAGACGATCTCCAGGATAGAATAACCATGGCTGACAATGGGGGCGCCGGGAACAGCCAGACCTCCACGATAAGAGTTGCCGTAATTGCCTCCTACATAGGTGATGCCATTCTCGGAGCATACATAGAGCGCCTTGGGCGTAAAGCCCAGGGAAATGACGCGTTCCGCTGCGCCGTCGCCGGTGTAGGCTCCGGCGGCCACCTCTGTCTTGACTGTCAGCGCAGAGAGGTCCGCCTTGCTCCGGGTCAGTCCGGTCAGCGCCGCGTCCAGCTTGGCGTTGTCCTCGTTGAAATCGGTGCGCCGCACCCGGTCGTTTTCCTCAAATTGGCAGAGATTGTAGTTGGTTGTGCGATTCATCGTGTTACCTCCAATTTTTTGTGTTGTGGCCCCGTCCCGCCCGTAGGCGACAGCTCCCCCTGCCAAAGGGGGTAGGCCGCGAAGCGGCGGGGGGATTCCGTCTAGCGGAGGTGCTCCGAAGGAATCCCTCCACCCCCGCCTTCGGCGGCAGTCCCCCTCCCTTGCAAAAGGGAGGCTTTTTCCTGCGGAGACCAGCGTCCCTCCACCCCTGGCGGAACCCACGGAAAAATTGCACGTTTCCATGCATTTAATGGAAACTCTGCTCCACTGCGCCCATTTTGGGCATAAAAAAGCGGCGCCCTGACGAACGCCGCCCGTTATCCTTATAAACCAATCATCGAGCCGGCCCGGCGCAGGCGGGGGAGGGCGTAGGCGAAGAATCCGGCGTAGGCCTGGCAGTAGTAACTGCGCCCCTCCAGGCCGGGCACGCGGTCCCGGCGGCAGCCGTTGCGGCACAGGAGGTACCACTGACACCCCTTACACCGCTCCGGTACGTGCCGGGACTCCGCGATAAAGCCAATCTCCTCCCTGGTCTGGTCCAGCTCGTCCCAGGCGTGCTCCAGGATATTCCCCAGGCGATACTGGTCCAGGCCGTAGAAGTCGCAGGGATAGACGGAGCCGTCGGCCTCTACCAGGTATTGCAGGGAACAGCACCCCCGCATGGAGCACTGCTCCGGCGCGTGCCCTCGGAGCATCCACACCAGATTGTCAAAATACCGGACCGACCAGTACCGGCCCTGCTCCAGCTCCCGGAACCAGAGGTCGAAGAGGTTTTTCAAAAATTCCTCATACTCCTTGGGGGACAGGGAGTAGCTCTCCCCGCCCCGCTCCGCCTCCAGCGGGTCCAGGCAGGGGATGTATTGCTGGAATCGGAATCCGCCCTTGCACAGGGCGGCGAAGACGCTCTGAATGTGCTTGGCCAGGTACCCGGTCACCACGGTGAGGACGTTGTACTCCACCCCCGCCCGGTCCAGCAGACGGGCGGCCCGCAGGACCTGATCGTAGGTCCCCTTTCCCGCCCCGTCCCGGCGGAAGCGGTCGTGACAGGCCCGGTTCCCGTCCAGAGACAGGCCCACCAGAAAGCGGTGTTCCCGGAAAAACCGGCACCACTCCTCATCCAGCAGCGTCCCGTTGGTCTGGATAGCATACTGCGCCGTCAGCCCACGGGGGAAGGTATCTTGCACATGGGCCACAAAGTCCCTGTAAAACTCCAGCCCAGCCAGGGTGGGCTCTCCGCCCTGAAACAAAAATGTGACTGAGCCCTCCGCCGCCCCCACCGCCTTGTCGATGAGGGTATGGCTAACCTCCTTGGACATCAGTCCGTAGTTGGGCGCCGCCCGGACGCTGGCCTCGTCAGCATAAAAGCAGTAGGCACAGCGCAAATTGCAGCCGCTGGAGGCCGGCTTTAATAAAATACTCAAAGGGGGCATTCCTTCTCCTCCTCGCCTGTGTCTTGTTGAGACTATTATCCCCCCTTTTTTCCGATGTGTCAATATAATATGGTATGCAGGGCAGGGGTTCGCCCTTTCTCCCTTGTCAAACGGGTCCCGGTGTGATAAAATGTCAGAAACACCCGCCGGCGGGCACAGATATTGAGAGAGGGGAGCAGATCGTTATGCGGCCTGAGCTACATTTGTTCGAGACAAATCCGATCATTGCTGCGGTCAAGGACGAGCGGCAGCTGGAAAAGACCTTCGCCCTGGAGAATGACATCCTGTTTTTCCTGTTCGGCAACATCTGCACCATCGGCAGTCTGGTCCGGAGGGCAAAGGAGGCGGGCAAGCTGGCCTTTGTCCATCTGGACCTTACCCAGGGGCTGTCCAGCAAGGACGTGGCCGCCGACTTCGCAAAGGAGTACGCCCGGGCCGACGGGGTAATCAGCACCCGTCCCGCCCTGCTCTGCCGGGCGAAGGCCCTGGGGCTGATCACCGTACTGCGGGTCTTTCTGGTGGACTCCTTGTCTTTGGACAACCTGAACAAGCAGATCGCCGCCTGCGACCCCGACCTGATCGAGATCATGCCCGGTGTCATGCCCAAGGTAATCCGTCAGGTGTGCCAGACCGTCCGCCGCCCGGTTATCACCGGGGGGATGATCTCCGACAAGGAGGACGTGATCGCCGCCCTCTCCGCCGGAGCGCTGTGCGTGTCCACCTCCTGCGAGGAGCTTTGGCAGGACGTATAAGAAAACAAATTTTTTAAAAATAGGAAAATTTTATATTGCATTTTTCACAAAGCTGTGATATACTGCCTTCACTGACAGAGTTGTGAGATTTGAGTGTGACGACTCCCAGGGAAACTGGGTATCGTTGCGCTCTTTTTTTGTGCGCAACGTCCCGGAAAGAATGAAAGGAGAACAACTTATGGAGACAAGACCTTACGTAGCATGGGACCTGATGGACGCGTTCATGATCGACGTGTTCAAGGCCTACGGCGTGCCCGAGGAGGACGCGAAAATCTGTTCCGACGTTCTGCTGGAGTCGGACCGCCGGGGCATCGAGAGCCACGGCTGCAACCGCTTTAAGCCCATTTACATCGACCGCATCGTCAACGGCACCCTGCTTCCCAAGACGGAGATCGAGATTTTGAAGGACACCCCCACCACCGTGGTGATGGACGCCCACAACGGCATGGGCATGGTGGCCAGCTATCGGATGATGGAGATGCTCATCGAGAAGGCCAAGAAGTATGGCATGGCCGGCGGCGCGATCTGCAACTCCACCCACTACGGCATCGCGGGCTACTGGACCACCATGGCGGAGAAGGCCGGCATGATCGGCATCAGCGGCACCAACGCCCGCCCCTCCGTGGCCCCCACCTTCGGCGTGGAGCCCATGATGGGCACCAACCCCTTCACCTTCACCATCCCCACCGATGAGGAGTTCCCCTTCAACTTTGACTGCGCCACCTCCATCGTCCAGAACGGCAAGATCGAGTTCTATGAGCGCAGCGGCAAGCCCACCCCCGCCGGCCTGGTGGTCACCGACAACGGCGACACCATGACCGACTCCGGCCAGATCCTGAAGGATATGCGGGCCGGCAAGTGCGCCCTGCTGCCCATCGGCGGCCTGGGCGAGGCCACCGGCGGCTATAAGGGCTACGGCTTCAACACCATCGTGGAGATTCTCTCCGCCGCCCTGGCCGGCGGCCCCTTCATGAAGGCGCTGAGCGGCAAGGACGCTGACGGCAACAACACCATGTACCGTCTGGGCCACTTCTTCTTCGTCATCAACCCCGAGTTCTTCATGGGTCTGGACACCTTCAAGGAGACCTCCGGCGGCATCTGCCGGGGCCTGCGGAGCTCCCGGAAGGCCCCCGGCGCCGAGCGCATCTACACCGCCGGCGAGAAGGAGTATCTGGCCTGGCAGGACCGCAAGGATAAGGGCGTGCCCGTGGGCGAGTCCATCCAGAAGGAAATGATCGCCCTGCGGGATCAGCTGAACCTGCCCTATCACTTCCCCTTCGAGGACTAATAAGATCTAAGCGCCCCCGCCCGCCGGGCGGGGGACGCGGGTCCTTACTATGTGCGCCCCGTCCGGAGGACGGGGAAACGATCCTATTATAAATGGAGGAATATAAAATGGATTACGCAAAGGAATCTCTCCGTCTCCACGGCGAATGGAAGGGCAAGATCGAGGTCGTGGCTACCGTGCCCGCCAACGACAAGGAGTCCCTCTCCCTGGCCTACACCCCCGGCGTGGCTCAGCCCTGCCTGGCTATCCAGGAGGACCCCAACAAGAGCTATGAGCTGACCCGGCGGCACAACCTCTGCGCCGTCATCACCGACGGCTCCGCCGTTCTGGGCCTGGGCGACATCGGCCCCGAGGCCGGTATGCCCGTGATGGAGGGCAAGTGTGTCCTGTTCAAGTCCTTCGGCGGGGTGGACGCCTTCCCTCTGTGCGTCAAGACCCACGACGTGGACGAGTTCGTCAACGCGGTGTATCTCATGTCCGGCTCCTTCGGCGGCATCAACCTGGAGGACATCGCCGCCCCCCGGTGCTTTGAGATCGAGCGGAAGCTGAAGGAGAAGTGCGACATCCCCATCTTCCACGACGACCAGCACGGCACCGCCATCATCACCCTGGCCGGTCTGACCAACGCCCTGAAGGTGGTCGGCAAGAAGAAGGAGGAGGTCAAGGTGGTCACCTCCGGCGCCGGCGCCGCGGCCATCTCCATCGTGAAGCTGCTGCTGTCCGCCGGGTTCAAGAACGTCACCATGTGCGACCGGAAGGGCGCGATCTACGCCGGGCGCGAGGGCCTGAACTGGATCAAGGAGGAGATGGCCCAGGTCACCAACCTGGAGAAGAAAGCCGGCTCCCTGGCCGACGCCCTGGTGGGCGCTGACGTGTTCATCGGCGTGTCCGCCCCCGGCACTGTCACCACCGAGATGGTCAAGACCATGAACAAGGACGCCATCGTCTTCGCCTGCGCCAACCCCACTCCGGAGATCTTCCCTGACGAAGCCAAGGCCGGCGGCGCTCGGGTGGTCTCCACCGGCCGCAGCGACTTCCCCAACCAGATCAACAACGTTCTGGCCTTCCCCGGCGTGTTCCGCGGCACCTTCGACGTCCGCGCCAGCGACATCAACGAGGAGATGAAGATGGCCGCCGCCGAGGCTCTGGCCGGCCTGATCTCTGACGAGGAGCTGAACGAGGAGTACATCATCCCCCAGGCCTTCGACGAGCGGGTAGGCCCCGCCGTTGCCAAGGCCGTGGCCGAGGCCGCCCGGAAGTCCGGCGTGGCCCGCATCTGACACGCCCCGCCGGAGGATGAGGAAATGATCGACTTTCGGAAAAAAAGGCTGTTCCTGCTGGATATGGACGGCACCATTTATCTGGGCGACCAGCTCTTTGACGGCACCACGGACTTTCTGAACCAGGTGCGGGCCCAGGAGGGGAAGTACCTCTTTGTGACCAACAACTCCTCCCGCAGCGTGTCCGCCTATGTGGACCGGCTCAACGGCATGGGCATCCCCTCCTCCGCCGGCGACTTTCTCACCTCCGTGGACGCCCTTATCTGGTATCTGCGGGGAAAGTATGACAACGCGCTGATCTATGCCTTCGGGACCCGGACCTTCCGCCAGCAGCTGGCGGAGGCGGGCTTCCGAGTCACCGACAGGCTGGAGGACGGCGTCTCCCTGCTGGTGTGCGGCTTCGACACGGAGCTGACCTTCCAGAAGCTGGAGGACGCCTGTATCCTTCTGGGCCGGGAGGTGGACTTCGTGGCTACCAACCCGGACTGGGTGTGCCCCACCTCCTACGGCTCGGTGCCCGACTGCGGCTCGGTGTGCGAGATGCTGTTCCGGGCCACCGGCCGGCGTCCCAAATTCATCGGCAAGCCGGAGCCCGAGATGGCTCTGCTGTCCATGGAGAAGTACGGCTATACCCCGGAGCAGACCGTCCTAATCGGCGACCGGGTCTATACCGACATCGCCTGCGGCGTCAACGCCGGTATCGACACCGCTTTCGTCCTGTCCGGCGAGGGCGTGCCCGAGGACCAGGAGCGTTTCGGCGTTCAGGCCGCCGGAGTCTACCCGAATATTCGGGAAATCTGGAGAAGTATGGTCTGATTTGCCCTTTTTCGGGATATGCCTCCTCCTTTTATCGAGGACGCATAAAAAACCTGTCAAGAACCGCAAAGTTTTTGTTGAAAAGATCCGGTATCTGTGTTATGCTACTAGACAGCATACGTTGTCTCCCCCCCTTCGGGCGGGATTACTCTGTGTGTTCCCCGAGCCGCCTGCGCGGACCGGGAAATAAATTTAAAAAATAGGAGAGATTGTGATGAAAAAGGCTTTAGCAATGATTTTGTCCTTGGCAATGGCCCTGTCCCTGGCCGCGTGCGGCGGCGGTGGCGGCGGCGGGACCTCCACCCCCGCTCCCGGCGGCAGCTCCACCCCCAGCGCCGGTACCAGCACCCCCGGCGGCGATGACGACTACTATCTGGAGATCCGCTTTTCCAACGTGTTCCAGCCCACCGAGTGGAACTACAAGGCCAGTGAGAAGCTGGCTCAGATGATCACCGAGAAGACCGACGGCCACATCACCGTTACTTATTACGGCCAGAACGAGCTGGACTGCTACGCCGACTCCGTGTCCCAGGCCGTCAACGGCGCCAACTGGATGGGCCTTGAGGAGCCCTCCCTGTTCGCCGACTATGTGGGCGACGCCGCCATGGTTATCGCCCCCATGCTGTACAGCTCCACCGCTGAGTACAACTACGTGATGGATTCCGACTTCGTGGCCGACCTGTGCGACCGCCTGGCCGCGGAGAACATCCACATTCTGGACACCCACTACTCCTTCGGCTTCCGCAGCGTCGTCACCAACCTGGACGTGACCAAGCCCGAGGACCTGAACGGCCACATCCTCCGCGCCACCTCCTCCGCTCTGTTCACCAAGACTCTGGAGGCCCTGGGCGCTACCCCCAACGCCATGAGCTTCACCGAGTGTCTCCAGGCCATCCAGGGCGGCGTCGTTGAGGGCTTCGAGGGCTCCACCTCCACTCTGGCCGGCGCCGGCAACCCCTATGAGCTGGTGAAGAAGGTCGCCATGACCAACCACCTGATCGCCACCCGCTGGCTGTTCATGCCCGAGAACGTGTGGCAGGAGATCCCCGAGAAGTATCAGAAGATCATTGAGGAGTGCGCCTACGAGTGCGGCATGTGGGAGCAGACCAGCTGTGACGAGGACGAGGAGGTCCAGAAGCAGATGCTGGCCGAGAACGGCGTCACCTGGAACGAGGTCGACCTGGACGCCTTCAAGAAGGCCTGCGAGCCCGTGATCGACTGGATCATTGAGGAGTACGGCTCCAGCCGCGAGGCCTATGACCAGCTGTCCGCTCTGGTCGCCGAGTACCGCGCCCAGAACGCCTAAGCAGTCTGAAAATCTGCGGCGGCTTCGCCGCGGTCATTCCGGTCCGGCTGTCAGGAGGCTGACAGCCGGACCCGGAAGCTGACGGATGTTTTAAAATTCATTATTTTGAGGTGAACTATGGCTCACAAAAAAATAACTGTTACATCCGTACTGAAAAACCTGGACGCGATCATCACCTGTGTTACGCTTTCCGTCTGCGTGATCCTGGTCAATGTCAACGTCATTCTCCGGTATGCCATCAAGCAGCCCATCCCGGGCTGTGAGGAGATCGTGACCGGTTTCTTCGTATGGACTGTATTCATCGGCTGCGCCTACGCCCACCGGATGCACGCCCACCTGGGCGTAGACATCCTGGTGAACATTATGCCGGGAAAAATGAAGAAGGTCGTGGAAAACGTCGTCTTTTTCCTGGAACTGGCCATTCTGATCCTGGTGACCTACATCAGCGCTCAGTATGTCTATCACCTGATGTTCAACCTCTCCGGCGCATGGAAGCCCGCGCTGACGGAGGTGCTCCGCTTCCCCATGTGGTATATCGCCATCGCGGTGCCCATCGGCTTCGGCCTGTGCACCATCTTCTCCATCGTTGAGCTTCTGACCAACAAGCTGCATCTCTTCAAGGGCAGCTCCAATCAGAACGGTCACACCCCTGAGCAGGGAGGTGGCGCGGTATGATGACTCTGTCCCCCATGGACCTGATCCCCGTGGTCATGCTCTTCCTGCTGTACTTCATGGGAATGCCCATCGTGTACTCCCTGTTCGGCGCCACCTTCTTCTTTTTCCTGGTGCTGGACGCCTCCTCCCCCGCGTGGCTCATCATGCAGAAGGTCATGAAGTCCACTCAGTCCTTCTCCATGCTGGCTATCCCCTTCTTCGTCATGTCCGGTTCCGTCATGAACTACGGCGGCATCAGTGACAAGATGATGGATTTCGCTGAAGTGCTAACGGGCCACATGAAGGGCGGCCTGGCCCAGGTGAACGTGGTGCTGTCCATGCTGATGGGCGGCTGCTCCGGCTCGGCCAACGCCGACTGCGCCATGCAGTCCAAGATGCTGGTGCCCGAGATGGAGAAGCGCGGCTACTCCAAGGCTTTCTCCGCCGCCATCACCGCCGCCTCCTCGGCGGCCACCCCCGTCATCCCCCCTGGAGTCAACCTGATTGTCTACTGCCTGATCGCTCAGGTCTCCCTGGGCCGGGTGTTCGCCGCCGGCTACGTACCCGGCATCCTGATGTCCGCCGCCATGATGGTCACCGTGGCGATCATCGCCAACAAGCGGGGCTATGAGCGCTCCCGTCCCCGCCGGGCCACCCTGGGCGAGATCGGCAAGCAGTTCATGACCTCCTTCTGGGGCGTGTTCTTCCCCATCGGCATCATTTTGGGTATCCGTTTCTCCCTGTTCACCCCCTCCGAGGGCGGCGCTGTGGCCGTGCTGTACTGCTTCATCATCGGCACCTTCGTCTATAAGCGCCTCAAGCTCAAGGAGCACCTGATTCCCATCCTGCTGGACAGTATCGCCGGTACCTCCAGCGTGGTCCTGATCATGGTGGCCGCCAACACCTTTGGCAACTACATGAGCTGGATCAACCTGCCCAAGATCGTCGCCAGCGGTATGCTGAGCCTGACGCAGAACAAGTACGTATTCCTGCTGCTGTGCAACCTGATTCTGCTGATTATGGGCATGTTCCTGGAGGGCGGCGCGGCCCTGATGATTATCACGCCGCTGTTGCTGCCCGTCTCCCGTCAGCTGGGCATCAACGACTATCACTTTGGTATGGTTGCTATCGTCAATATTATGATTGGCGGCATCACCCCGCCCTTCGGCTCTATGATGTTTACGACCTGCGGCATTACAGGCTGTAAGATCACAGACTTCCTAAAAGAGGTCTGGCCATTCATCCTATCGCTGGTGGCGGTCCTGCTGCTGCTGACCTTCGTGCCCGATCTGGTCACCTGCGTACCCGACCTGATCTACGGCCCGGAGCTGAAATAACCTTCCCGTCAAATGAACAAAATCTGAGAGGTCGAACACGGCCTCTCAGATTTTTATAAAGCACCCCGGTTAGGAGAGGGATATGACCTATTACGATGTAACGATGCGGCATTCGGAAAAAACCTTCGAGTCGCTGTCTCATATGCAGTACGACCTGTTCTGCAAAAGCAACCTGGTGGGCCGGAACATTCTGGGGACGGCCATCGTTCTGCTGGGCATCCTGGAGCAGGAAAATTGGTGGGCCATTCTGCTGGTAGCCTACGGCTGCTACCTGTTCACCAGCAAATACAGCTCCGCCAACCACACCGCCCATAAGCTGGCAAAGCAGATCACCGAGTCCGGGATGGACTTTCCCGCCTCCCGCTTCCTCTTCAAGGACCACGGCATGGAGATCCGGCCCCTGGAGGAGAAGGAGAAGGCGGGGGACGTTCTGCTCTACGGCGATGTGTGCCGGCTGGGGGAGGATATGCGCTACTTCTACCTCTTCCGGGACCAGTACGGCGGCTACATGGTCCCAAAGGAGCAGCTGGCCGATGAGACATCCAAATTCCGGAGCTTTTTGGAGGAAAAAACCAGGCTGACCTTCCGCAGCCGCTCCGCGCCCGTTCTGCGGCTGGCCCGCCGGCTCAGCCGCTCCAAGAGCTAGGCGCGGGAAAGGAGAAGCGTTATGATCGACGCCTTTGACTATCTGCGTGAATTCAATATCGCGGCCGTGACGCTGCGTCTGGTTCTGGCTATGCTCTTCGGCGGAATGCTGGGGCTGGAGCGGGCCAGAAAGCGGCGGGCCGCCGGCTTTCGCACCTATATGATCGTCTGTATCGGGGCCACGCTTGCCATCCTCCTCAGCCAGTATGAGGCGGCGATGCTGTCCGGCCCCTGGAAGGACGTGGCCGACTATGTGGGCATCCACTCGGACGTGTCCCGGTTTGGCGCCCAGGTCATCAACGGCATCGGCTTTTTGGGCACGGGCACCATCATCGTCACCGGGCGGCAGGAGGTCAAGGGCCTGACCACCGCCGCCGGGCTGTGGGCCTCGGCCTGTATGGGCCTGGCTATAGGGGCCGGGTTCTATGAGTGCGTCATTTTGGCCGTCCTGCTGATTACCTTCTGCGTCCGTCTGCTGCCCATTTTTGAGGGGTACCTCGTGGAGCGGGCCCGGAATATCAACATCTATGTGGAGTTCGCCTCCCTGGACGACGTGGGCGCGATTATCAGCCGGATCAAGGAGCAGGGAGCCCAGATTTTTGAGGTGGATATCAACCACGGAGAGGAAAACCACTCGCTGAAACCCAGCGCGGTCTTCTCCATCCGCCTGAATCAGCGCTGCCTCCATGAGGAGGTGCTGACCGCCATCTCCGATCTGGAGCACATCACCATGATCGACGAGGTGTAGCGGCCACAACATCATGAGGCTTTATGCCGTGGGGAGAGGGATACTATGATACCGATTTTTGACGGCTTGAGGGACATTTCCTTCCTGTCTGTAGGGGTCCGGCTGTTTCTGACCGTAATCTGCGGCGGACTGGTCGGAATCGAGCGGGCCTATAAGCGCCGCCCGGCGGGGATGCGCACCCATATTCTGATCTGCCTGGGGGCGGCGATGACCACGCTGACCAGCCAATACCTGTACATGGTGATGCACTACTACACCGACATGGCCCGTCTGGGCGCTCAGGTGGTGGCCGGCGTGGGCTTCATCGGCGCGGGCACCATCATCGTCACCCGCCGCCAGCGGGTCAAGGGCCTGACCACCGCCGCCGGACTGTGGGGGGTAGCCATCATCGGCCTGACGCTGGGGGGCGGCTTCTACGAGGGCGGCCTGCTGGCCACGGGCATGATTCTGGTGGCCGAGCTGGTGTTCGCCAAGTGGGAGTACCGCCTGCTGGACAGCGCCCCAGAGATCAACCTGTACATGGAGTATCGGGGCCGGGTCTGCCTGGAGACCGTCCTCAAATTTTACCGCGAGTTCAACCTGAAGCTGCTGAACATGGAGATTACCCGCCATGCGGACAGCGACAGCTCCACCTCCTGCGCCATTTTCACCCTGCGCCTGAATAAAAAATGCAGCGCCGAGTGGGTCGTGGCACAGCTCCACGGCGTCAAGGGAATCAATATCGTGGAGGAAATGTAAGCGTAAAAGTAGAGCCGGGGCCTGTGGGACATCGTACCCACAGGCCCCGGACTTTCATCGGAGGCCATTCCATATAAATCCCCCGGATTCTGGGAAAGCTGAATTCTGGGTGATATGATTATGGGATTTTTCCACGGCACAGAGGGGACAGGCCCCTATTTTGAGGGCTGGTACTTCAAGCACCAGAGCCCGGGCGGGCAGGCCCTGGCGCTGATCCCCGCCTTCCACATCGACGGCGAGGGACGCCATACCGCCTCGCTCCAGGTCATTTCAAAGGACCGGGCCTGGTGGCTGGAGTACCCGGCCTCACAGCTTCAGGTCTCCCGGAGGCCCTTCCAGGTGCGGATTGGACAGTCCTGCTTCGGGGAAGAGGGAATCAGCCTCCAGATTCAGCGGGACGGGCTCTCCCTCCGCGGTGCTCTGCGCTACGGCCCCCTTACCGCCCTGCGGTCCGACATCATGGGGCCCTTTCGGTTCTTTGCGGGGATGCAGTGCGCCCACGGCGTTATCAGCATGGGGCACTCTCTCAGCGGAGCGCTGGAGCTGAACGGCGAGCCCCTGGAGTTCTCCGGCGGGATTGGATACATTGAGACAGACCGGGGCCGCTCCTTTCCCCAAAGGTATCTCTGGACCCAGTGCGTCTGGGAGGGGGCGGAGCGGGGCAGCCTGATACTTGCGGCGGCCACCATCCCCCTGCCTGTGGGGGGCTTCACCGGCTGTATCTGCTCCGTTCTGTACGGCGGGCGGGAATACCGCCTGGCAACCTACCGGAGGGCCAAAATCGAGAGGTGGTCCTCCTCCGGTGCGGCGATTCGTCAGGGGAAATACCGCCTGGAGGCGGAGCTGCTGAGCGAGCGGCGGCAGGCCCTCCGCGCCCCGGCGGAGGGGCGCATGGAGCGCACCATACACGAGAGCCTCCAGGCGGAGGTAAGGTACCGCTTCTGGCGGGGGAGGGAGCTCCTGTTTCAGCGCACAGACCCCAATGCCAGCTTTGAATATTCCTCCTGAACGGCGAGACCCGAGGGCGAGGTGTGAAACCTTGCCCTTTTCTTTTTAAAAACAAAAAATAAAATTAAAGCTTGACTTTAACAATATTAAAGATTATAATACAAATCAGAAGGGAGGCGGATATGAGCATGGAGCTGCTGCCTGAGTGGATGACCGGGATGGAGGAGGAGGACGTGGCCTTTATCAAGCGGTTCATACTGGCCTCCGGGTCGCTGAAGGAGGTGGCCGGCCAGTACGGCGTGACTTACCCCACTGTGCGCCTGCGGCTGGACCGGCTGATTCAAAAGATCAAGCTCAGTGAGACCGCCGCCGCCGACCCATACATTGCCACCATCAAACGGCTGGCGATGAACGAGAAGCTGGACCTGGATACCGCCAAGGTCCTGATCGCGGAGTACAAGAAGACGAAAAGGGAGGAATTGTAATGTCTGGTGTTGGTCTTGTGATCGGCATATTTGGCCTGATTTTTTATCTGTTCGCCATACTTCTGCCCGTCGCCCTGCTGGTGGCTCTCCAGGTGTGGCTGTGCAAGAAGAGCGTGAAGCTGGGGCTGATTTTGCCGGGAATTTCCCTGGCCGTGTCCCTGCTGCTGACCACGTTGATTGCCATCAATCTGATCGGAGCCATGCCCAGAAGCCTGATCGCGATGGTCGTGATCTTCCTGATTTCCAATATCCCGACCGTGGTGTTTGGCGGGATCTGGCTCCACTTCAAGGGCCGTCAAGACACGATGGACGACCTGAAACGGATGAAAATTGAAGATCTGGAGTAAAAGGACACGCCTCCCGGCTGGGAGGCGTGTCCTTTTATTGCTTTTCGTGCTGGAGGGTGTGGGCCTTGATTTTCTCAAAGCTCTCGTCGCTCAGGTCGTGCTCCATTTTGCAGGCGTCGGCGGCGGCGACCTCCTCGCTGACGCCCAGGGACACCAGGAAGCGGGTAAGCAGCTTGTGCCGGCCATAGATGCGCTGGGCGATCTCCTCGCCGGGGGGGAGGAGGGTGATATAGCCGTCCCCGTCCATCTCGATGTAGCCGTTTTCCCGAAAGCGCTTCATGGCTACGCTGACGCTGGGCTTGGTCACCTCCAGGTGGTGAACGACGTCGATGGAGCGCACCATGCCCTGGCGTTCCCGCAGAATCAGGATGGACTCCAGATAGTCCTCGGCGGATTCATGGATATTCATAGGGGGCGCTCAGCCCTTCAAGGTCTCGGCCCAGGCGGCGTATTTGGCTACCTTGGCGTCGCAGGCCTCCCGGCTCTCGCCGTTGGCCAGGATGTAGACCTTCACCTTGGGCTCGGTGCCGGAGGGACGGACGATCAGGCTGGTGCCGTCGGCCATCTCATAGCGCAGCACGTTGGAGCCGGACAGCTCCATCTCGGACCGCTTGCCGCACTCCACGCAGACCACGCTGCCGTCCTTGTAGTCCTTCTGCTCCTTGACGGCCACGCCGGCGATCTCCACAGGGGGCTTCTCCCGGAGGTTCGCCATCAGCTCGGCCATCTTTTTCAGGCCGTCCAGGCCGGGCATGACCAGGTTCAGGGTCTTTTCACCGTAGAAGCCGTACTTCTCATAGAGGGCCAGCAGGGCGTCGTACAGGGTCATGCCCTGGCCGGCGTACCAGGCGGCCATCTCGGTCAGCGCCACGGCGGCGGTGACGGCGTCCTTGTCCCGGACGTAGGAGCCCAGCATATAGCCGTAGCTCTCCTCATAGGACATGATCACATTGCCCTCGCCGGAGCTCTCCAGCTGGTCCTTCTTCTGGGCCAGGAACTTAAAGCCGGTGAAGGTGTCGAAGCACTTGAGGCCGTTGACCTCGGCCACCTTCCGGGCCATCTCGGTGGTGACGATTGTCTTCAGGGCGACAGGGTTGGCGGGCAGCTTGCCGGTGCGCTTCATGGCTCCGATGAGGTAGTCCAGCAGCAGTACGCCGGTCTGGTTGCCGGTGAGCACCTTGAACTCCCCGTCTCCGGTGTTGACCATGATGCCCACCCGGTCGGCGTCGGGGTCGGAGCCCAGGATGAAGTCGGCCCCCTCCTTCTTGGCGATGTCCACCGCCAGATAGAAGCCCTCGGGGTTCTCCGGGTTGGGGGAGACCACCGTGGGGAAATTGCCGTCAATGACCATCTGCTCCGGGACGCAGATGACGTGCTTCATGCCCAGGCGCTTCAGAGCCTCGGGAATCATCCGGTAGCCGGTGCCGTGGAAGGGGGTGTACACCATCTTGAAGGTGTCAGCCGCCTTCTCCACCGCCGCCTTGTCGTTGACCTGACCCATCACGTTGGACAGGAAGCGCTCGTCGGTCTCCTGACCCATGATGACGATTTTCCCCTCGGCCACGGCCTGGTCGTAGTCGGCCTTCTTGACGCAGGAGAACACGTCCAGCTCCCGCATCCGCTTGGCCACCTCGTCGGCGTGCTGGGGGGGCAGTTGGGCGCCGTCCTCCCAGTAGACCTTGTAGCCGTTGTACTCCTTGGGGTTGTGGCTGGCGGTGACGTTGATGCCGGCGATGCAGTCGTACTCCCGGATGGCGAAGGACAGCTCGGGGGTGGGGCGCAGGGCCTCAAACAGCCGGACGGGGATGCCGTTGCCGGCCATGACGCAGGCGGCCTCCCGGGCGAAGGCGTCGGAGTTGTTGCGGCAGTCGAAGCAGATGGCAACCCCCCGGGCCGCCGCCTCGGGGCCCACGGCCAGGATTACCTCGGCAAAAGACTGGGTGGCGTGACGGATGACATGGACGTTCATCCGGTAGAGGCCGGTCCCCATGGTCCCCCGGAGGCCGGCGGTGCCGAACTCCAGCTGGGAGAAGAAGCGGGACTCGATCTCCTTTTCGTCGTTTTGGATGGCCTCCAGCTCGGCCTTCTCGGCCTGAGACAGGGCGGGACTGGCCAGCCAGGCCTGGTAAGTATCGCGATAGGACATATTGACATACCTCCAGTGGCAAAATTTATACATCTGCCATTGTACCACATGGGGGACAGGATTGCCAGTGTTTTTTGTGAGAAATTACAGCCAAACCGGGGATCAATTCCGCAGCCGGGCCATATCCTCGGGCAGGGGAATGGAAAATTCCAGCTTTTTCCGGGTGATGGGGTGAAGGAGGGACAGGAGCCCGGAATGGAGGGCGGGCCGGGGGATGAGTGTCCGGTCCTCTGTGCCGTAGAGAAAGTCCCCGGTGAGGGGGTGGCCCAGGTGGGCCATGTGGACCCGAATCTGATGGGTCCGGCCCGTCTCCAGCTCCAGGCTCACCAGGGCCCGACCGCCCCAGACCTCCAGCACCTGATACCGGGTCCGTGCGGCCTTGCCGTCGGGGCGAACCATCTGCTCCATGAGGGAGCCCGGCCTGGGCCCCAGAGGGGCGTCCACCACCCCGCGCTCCGGCTCCGGGACGCCCTCGCACACCGCCAGATAGACCCGGCGGAAGTCCGGGGTGTGGAGCTGGTTTTTCAGCGCCTCCTGGGCGTGGGGGTGTTTGGCGGCGGCGATCAGGCCGCTGGTCCCCCGGTCCAGCCGGTGTACGGGGTGAAAATCGGCGGTCTCGCCCTCCATATCGTAATGATGGAGGAGAAAATTACCCAGCGTATCAGAGAAGTGTCCCGGCCCCGGGTGGACCGGCACCCCCGCCGCCTTGTTGAGGACGATCAGGTCCTGGTCCTCATAGACGATATCCAGCGGGCCGGGGGCGGGAACAATGCCGCTGCGCCGTTCCGGGTCGTCCAGCCGCACAGAGAGCACCTGCCCCGCCTCCGGGCGGAAGTCGGTGTGGACCCGGACGCCGTCGGCCAAAATGCCGTCCTCCAGCCACTTCACCCGGCGGATTACCGTCCCCGACAGCCCCAGCCGCTTCCGGAGCAGGGTGTCCGCCTTGACCCCCGCCAGCTCGGGAGTAATTGCCAGCTCCAGCCGCCGCATGGTCACATCCTCTTATTCCAACGGTGGATGTTTATCATGTAGAAGGTGCAGTGCAGAACGATCACCACCGCAATCGCCACGCCCCACATGACACCTACAAAAATCTCGACGGCCATAAACGCCGCCCACAGCATATACAGCGTCCAGTACCAGGAGGACATAGCCGCCTTCTCCCGGATGGCCACGTTGCGCTCGTCAGTCTCGCTCCGCTCATACTCCTTTTGCCGTTCCGGGGACAGCCGGATGCGGCTCAGCACAATTCCCACCGCGCCAAAGCCCATAAGGATTCCGCCCAGGGTAAACAGCACAAGGCTGATCTGCTCAGGGGCCCGCTCACCCAGCAGAACGGCGGCGGCAATCAGGGCCCAGGCTGCCGCGAACATCACATAGGGGGATATCTTTTTTAACTTTTCCATCACAAGCACCTCACAGTCCTAATATTCCCGGTTGAGCCACCAGCGGATGGCAAAGGCGAGCAGGTTTCGTCCGATTAAAACCCAGAGCAGTATATTCGCAATCTCATACTCATCCAGGAACAGAACAAGTACGGCGTACAGTCCCAGCAAAATTCCGCTCTCCGCTTGGTGGCAGTACCAGATCGATTTCTCCAGAATCATTTGGTTGCGCTCATCCCGCTGTTCACGCCGGATATCCTCTTTGCCGTGCTTCGTCTCGTGGTACCAACTTACAAAAATAACAAGAAGCAGAGCTAGAATCAAGAAAGGGTCCAGAACGCGCCGCTGAGACGGGGAAATAAAGGGGGCGGCGTTGAGTATCCCCAGGACCAGCAAGGTAATACAGCCCAGTCCCTGGTCCAACAAGGTGTCTTTTCGATAGATCATGGTGTGCTCCCCTCCTCCTCAAACAAAAACTTTTTAATACTTCCTGCCCACCCACCAGCGGGAGGCGAGCATCCCGAACCAGTGAACGACCGCGAGCCCCAAAACGGTAAAGGCAATAACAGGGCGTACCCAAAAGACGCCAATGGCCCAGAAAGCTCCAAGCATCAGCCAAAACTCCAGCCGTGTCCACAGCCAGGCGGCTTTTTCCCGCACCATCAGGTTGCGTTCGTCTGTCTCCGCTCGCTTCATATCCAGCTGTTCCTCCTGAGGCAGGCGGCCCCGTTTCCAGCCCACGAATATAGAGGCCGCAAGGTCAAACAGCAACAGCGGGATGGCACAGAAACGCAGCCAGACCGGCATAGAGGGGTTTGACAGCACAACGGCCAGAAGGCCAGTTCCGCGAAGAAAGTCCTCAAACAAGGGATTTACTGTTTTTGCGTTCATGTCATCTCCTCCTCTTCAAATAAAAATACTTCCTCAATGGTCATCCCAAAATATTTGGCGATCTTGTGGGCCAGGAGCAGGGAGGCGTTGTACCGGCCGCTCTCCAGGGAGATGATGGTCTGCCGGGTGACGTCCACCCCGTCGGCCAGCTCCGCCTGAGAGATGCGCCGCTCCTTGCGCAGCTCAGCAATTCGATTGGTCACCGGACCACCTCCCTCCCAAGATGTAAAGCAAGCTTTACTATTTGAAGTATAGCACACTTTACATTTTGTGTCAAGCGAACTTTACATATTTCCCAAAAATTTTCATGCCGGCGGCACCCGCGCGGCAAGCTGCCCAGACGTGGACACTCAGGGCTACCTTGCAGGGGAGGATATCAGGTTCGGGCCAGGCCCGGCGGGCGGATCATATCCGCCCTACAGAGCTCTGCAACCCTCCATCCATGGTAGAACCCGCAAAAAATCGCACATTCCTATACATTTCAACAGAAATTGTGCTCCATTGCGCAAAAAAAAGACCGTCCCCGCCTCGGCTTGGAGGCGGGGACGGTTTCATTCCCGGTCGTCGATGCGGACAACGAGGGCGGTGCGGTCGTCGGTGGCGGCTTTGAGGTCGTGGGTGACCAGCTCCCGGGCCAGGTCCTTGGGACTGGCGCCGTCGAAGGCGGCAAAGCGTTCCCGGAGCCAGCCGTCCTCCTGGCGGTCGGCCACGCCGTCGCTGGCCATGAGCACGCAGTCGCCGGGGGAGAGGCGGAGGGTAAAGCAGTCCAGGGCGTCGGCCCCGCCCTCGGCCAGGCCGGCGGGGAGGGACTTCCCGGTGAGCCGCTGGACGTTCCCGCCCTTCTTCACATAGGTGGGGGCGGCCCCCAGCTTGTAGAGCTCCCCCTCCCCGGAGAACAGGTCCAGCTGGAGCAGGTCCACGGTGGTGAACCCGCCGGTCTCCTCCCCCCGGAGGGCCAGGGCGGAGGACAGGGTAGCCAGGGCCCGTTTGGCGTCCACCCCGGCCTGGAGCAGCTGCTCCAGCAGGCGGACGGCCAGGGTGCTCTCCCGGTTGGCGTCGGGGCCGCTGCCCATGCCGTCGCACAGGAGAAGGTAGAGCTTGCCGTCGTGGCGCTTAAAATAGGTGCCCGCGTCGCCGCTCACCGTCTCGCCGGACTTTTTTCGGGCGGCTACCCCGGCCACCGCCATCAGCGGCTCCTGTTGGAGCAGGGAGACCGCTCCGTCCCCCTCCAGCTCCACCCGCAGGGGGACCCCCAGGGTGGCCGACAGGTCCTTCAAACGGCTGGGCCGGGCCAGGGCGGCGCAGTCCGTCCCCTCGGCCTCCACCCGCATCAGCCCCCGACCGTCCCGATAGACGCAGGCCCGTACATCCAGCTTCAGCTCGGACAGCCGCTGGCGGAGGCGGCGGCTCCCGATGCCGTCGGGGGTCAGCTCCCGGCCCAGCTCGGCGGCGGCGTCCCCCAGCAGGTCGGACAGCTGGGCGTACTGGCGGCACACCGCCGCCCGGCTCTCCCGAATGCGGGCGTCGTACTGCCGGCGGTAGAACAGGGCGGTGAGCTCCTCGTTCACCGCCGCCAGCAGGCCGGGGAAGTGGATACAGCGGTCGGCGAAGTGCCGGGGGAAGTCGGCGGCCTCCGCCCTTCCCCGCTCCACCATGGCGGGAGTGGCGTCGTTGAGGGCGTTGAAGGTGGTGTTGTAGTCGGTTTTCCAGCACCGGTCCCGGAGGGCGCAGCTCCGGCACTGCCGCCCCGCCGCCCGGTCGAAGACCACAGAGATGTCGTTGTCGTTCTCCGGGGGCCGGAAGGCGGAGTGGAGGGAGTCGTACAGGGTCCGAAAGGCGTTGGCGGTCTGCTCCAGCCGCTGCTGGGCCACCCGCTGGGCCCGGGGGTCGGCGGTGGCCTCGGGCGCCTCGCGCCCCCCCAGCCAGCCGAAAAACTCCTCCGGACGGCGCAGGCAGAGCAGGCAGGCTCCCACCGCCGCCGCCCCCAGCAGGGGGATGCCGAAGAGGGTCAGGGGGGCGATGGCCGCCAGACAGGCGCACACCAGAGCCAGCGGCCCCACCCGCCGGGCGGCGGCGGAGGGCCTGTCCCCCTTCCGGCGCATGGGGGCCAGCGCCCCCTGGAAGGCCCACACAGCCCCCAGGGTGAGCAAGACCTCCAGGGCGAAGTGCAGCCCACCCTCCAGCTCCCACCCCGCCTGGGCCCGGACGATGAGCCCGGTGGCCGCGGTGAGCCCCGCCGTCACCAGAGGCATGGCCCAGGGCCGGCGGAGGACCTTCCAGTCATAGAAGGCGAAGTGGACCGCGAAGGTCAAAATGGACGCCGAGGAGTACCGCAGGCCGGCGGAGAACTCCAGCCCCGTCATCGACCCGAAGCAGGCCCCCACCAGCGCCGCCCCGCCGTACAGGCCGGAGCCCGCCGCCCCCACAAAGGCCGTCCCGAGGGGGGCGCAGCTCTCAAAGAGCACCGCCCCCGCCAGTACCGCCCCCAGCAGCAGATGAATCCCCGCCTCGGCCAGCAGTGCCAGCACAGAGGCGACGGGTCTGGCCCGCTGGGCCGGTTTTGCCTGGGGTCGCAGGCCGTTTAATTTGCTGTAAATGCTCTTGGCTGTCATGCCGGTCTCCTCCTTGGTATCAGTTGGAGCTCCATTATATTCCAGTTTTTGGAAATTAACAGTCGAAACCGGGCATCCCGCTGTGAACTTTGGGCTTGTATTTTTCCGTGAAATAGAATACAATATAAACTGTATTATGATAAGCGACCCTATCCTCTTTGAAAGGAAGGTACTTTCCTATGAAACTGGAAAATGAGCTGGGCGAGATCCGCATCAGCAGCGACGTATTCACCACCGTCACCGGCAGCGCCGCCACCAACTGCTACGGCGTGAAGGGCATGGCGGTCCGCTCCACCACCGACGGGCTGGTCCACCTGCTGAAGCGGGAGTCCATGTCCAAGGGCGTGAAGGTGTACTACAACGCCGACGGCACTGTCTCCATCGAGCTGCACATCATCGTGGAGAACGGGGTCAACCTCATGGCCGTATGCCGGTCCATCATGAGCGAGGTGCGCTATGTGGTCAGCAAGACCACGGGCGTGGAGGTCGCCTCGGTGGACGTGTGCGTAGACTCCATGCGATTCTAAATCATTCGCGGAAAGGAATATGCCGAATATGGTAAAAATGATCGACGCGGCGGTATTTCAGCGGATGATGATTCACGCTCACGCCGCCATCAGCGCCCAGAAGCAGCCTATCAACGACCTGAACGTGTTCCCTGTCCCCGACGGAGACACCGGCACCAACATGACCTTCACCATCGGAGCCGCCGCCGCCGAGATGCGGAAGAAGCAGTACGACACCGTGGGCCAGGCCGCCGGGGGCACCGCCTCCGCCCTGCTCCGGGGGGCCCGGGGCAACTCCGGCGTGATTCTGTCCCTGCTGTTCCGGGGCTTCTCCAAGGCCATCAAGGAGAAGGAGACCATGGACGGCCGGGACCTGGCTATCGCCCTGGACTTCGGCGTGGCCGCCGCCTACAAGGCGGTCATGAAGCCCGCCGAGGGCACCATCCTCACCGTCTCCCGTCTGGCCGCCGCCCGGGCCGCCGGGCACGCCCGGGAGGACGACACCTTTGAGGGCGTGCTGGAGGCCGCCATTCAGGAGGGCCAGGAGGCGCTGGCCCACACCATCGACCAGAACCCGGTGCTGAAAAAGGCCGGGGTGGTGGACGCCGGCGGCAAGGGCTTCCTGGTCATCCTCCAGGGCATGCTGGACGAGGTCCGGGGTCTGCCCATGCCCGAGACCGGGGAGGACGGCGACGCTCCTGCGGACAAGGCCGACTTCGAGGCCGTCGACGTGGAGGATATCACCTTCGCCTTTGACACGGTGTTTGTGGTCCGCAAGTTCAAGGAGGACGCCGGCCTGGAGCCCTTCCGGCAATACCTCAACTCCATCGGTGACAGCCTGGTCATCGGCGAGGACGACGAGGCCTTTAAGGTCCACGTCCACACCAACACCCCCGGCTCCGCTCTGAACGAGGCCCAGAAGTACGGCGTGCTGGAGCTGGCAAAGATTGAGAACATGCGCACCCAGGCTGAGGACCTGGCCGCCGGTAAGCATGTCCAGAGCACCGACGACCTGGACGCCATCGAGGCCGAGCTGGAGAACTCCGCTCCCGCCGCTCCCGTTCACGCCGCCCCGGAGAAGAAGTTCGGCTATGTGGCCGTCTGTGCCGGAGCGGGGCTGGAGGCCGTCTTCCGGGACCTGGGAGTGGACAGCCTGGTGGGGGGCGGTCAGACCATGAATCCCTCCACCCAGGATATCCTGAAGGCCATCGACGCCACCCCGGCGGAGATCGTCTATGTCCTGCCCAACAACAAGAACATCATCATGGCCGCGGAGCAGACCATCCCCCTGTGCGAGGACAAGAAGGTGGTAGTCCTGCCCACTAAGACGGTGCCCCAGGGTATCTCCGCCATGCTGGCCGCCGATCCGGACGCCAGTGAGGAGGACAACACCGCCGCTATGACGGACGGCTTTGCCAGCGTCCGCACCAGTGAGATCACCTACGCCGCCCGGGACTCCGATTTCGACGGCTTCGCCATCCATCAGGGGGACTATCTGGCCCTGGTGGAGCACCAGCTCTTCGGCACCGACCAGGACCTGACCGCCATGCTGGAGCGGCTGGCCCAGTGGGAGGGCCACCAGGAGGCGGAGTTTATTTCCGTCTTCTACGGCGAGGATGTCACCGAGGAGCAGGCCCAGCGGGCGGAGGAGATCTTTGCCAAGGCCTGCCCCAACGCCGAGGTCACCCTCCTGGCGGGCGGACAGCCGATCTACTACTATATGATTTCCGCCGAGTAACTTCTCTTCCGCAATCAAATCCCGGTCCGGTTTCTCTGTGAAACAGACCGGGATTTTTTGTTTTGCCGTTTACAGCGGCGAACCTTTGTTGTATAATGAATAGGCTTAGAAAACCAGACCTGGTGAGGAAAGGATGGATTATGTATGGACACGTGTTTTGAGTGGCACGAGGAGTACAACATCGGGGTTGACACCATTGACAGAGAGCATGAGCGGCTCTTCAAAATCATCAACAAGCTGTACCGGTTCCGGGAGGAGCAGAAGGACAGCCAGTGGACCTGTCAGGAGGGCGTAAAGTTCTTCAAGGGCCACACCATGAAGCACTTCGCCGACGAGGAGGAGTATATGGCCTCCATCGGCTATGAGGGCCTGGAGCGGCACAGGCGCATCCACAACAACTTTCGGGAAAACACCCTGCCGGCCCTGGAGCTGGAGCTGAAGCGGTGCGACTACTCCCCGGACTCGGTGGAGCACTTTTTAGGGGTGTGTACCGGCTGGCTCATCGGCCACACCCTGACCGAGGACCAGGCCATTACGGGAAAGGGCACCAGCGTGTGGAAGGACCTCCTTCCCGGCGAGGAGCTGGCCAGCGTGAAAAAGATCATCGTCCGGCTGATCTTTGATATGTTCCGCCTGGAGTCCCAGGTCATCAGCGACACCTACGGCGGGGAAAAGTTCGGCAAGGGCGTGTACTACCGCCTGGTTTATGGCAACAACAAGGTAAAGAAGATGCAGGAGATCATCCTGGTCTTTGAGGAGAAGCTGCTGCTGAACACGGTGGGCCGGGCGATGGGACTGCTGTCCGGCAAGCTGGACAACATGCTGATTAACGCCGCCCGGTACACCGCCCGGCAATTCGCGGGCCGGGTGATGGAGTACCTTCCGGATGTAAAGAC
Organism: Firmicutes bacterium ASF500; assembly: GCA_000492175.2. NCBI lineage: Bacteria > Bacillati > Bacillota > Firmicutes bacterium ASF500. The sequence goes on from CP097573.1 coordinate 2,385,639, forward strand.
CTATGAGCTGAAGGAGGAAAATCTGCTCACCTATGAGCAGTTCCAGCGGGTGTTCAAGCGGGAGAAGCCGCAGATCAGCCTGCTGCTCAACACCGGCGGCGCGGGCTACTTCGCCTACGTCGCCATCGCCCCCCACCTTCTGGAGAAGGGCGTGGGCACCCCCATTGAGGCGGAAAACGCCTTGACGGAGGTGGAGCGCTACTTAGCCACCCGGGCCCAACAGGCGGCCCAGGAGGAGCGGGAGCACAAGAAGAAGGTCCTGGTGGTGGACGACTCCATGACCATCCGCCACAGCATCAAGCAGCTGCTGGAGCCCGAGTACGAGGTGGCCCAGGCCGAGTCGGGCGTGGCCGCGATCCGGACCATCACCCTGAACCGGCCCGACCTGGTGCTGCTGGATTACGAAATGCCGGTGGTGGACGGCAAGCAGACCCTGGAAATGCTCCGGTTTGACAAGTCCTTCGCCAGCATCCCCGTCATTTTCCTCACCGGGCGGGACGACCCGGAGCTGGTCCGGGACCTGCTGTCTATGAAGCCGGCGGGCTATTTGCTCAAATACCTCAAGCCCGACCAGATTAAGGGCAAAATCGACGCCTTCTTCGCGAAGCAGAAATAATACATCACGGCCCGCCGGTTTCCTGGCGGGCCGTAAAAAATACCTTGAATCTTCCCGAAAACTGTGTTATAGTAAGCTCACGAGGCAAATAAAGGCAGGACGTGGGGTGTTGCGACCACCCCGCACCCCTATGCGGGAGCTAGTGCCTCCCACACAACAGCTATGCTGCGCCAGCCCTCATTATATCGGAAAAACCCCCGCTTTACAAGGGGCGGTTTGTGGGGTTGTGTTGATCATATGCGGTGTGGGATTATTTATCCTGCGCCGCTTTTGTTTGTCTCGGCGGGAAACGCCCTGGAGGGCCGGTTTTTCAAAGCCCTCCGGGGGGAAGTCCCGCCGAGAGTTCTCCCCGAATTTTATGTAAAAGGAGCAAACAAAATGAGAAAGAAAGCATTATCCCTAGCGCTGGCTCTGGCGATGTGCCTGGGCCTGATGGCTGTCCCGGCCTCAGCGGCCTCTGCGACCATAAAAGAGATCGTCTCGCCGGAGACCTATCAGGGTTTCTATGACGGTATCTCTTGGAATGTACCTGAGTTCAACGATGGTATCGCCTGGCTTGGATACCGTGTGATTGGTGGGGGATATATTGGTTCTTATGGCGCCATCGACACAAACGGTAGCATAGTTATCGAGCCTGATACCTATTCCGCGGTAGGTTCGTTTTCCGACGGCGTTGCATGGACCCGTGCCAATGACAAGTGGTACGCTGTCGACACGAACGGGAATGAGCTTTTCAGCCTCGATGCCAAGGAGGTGCACGTTGACCTTGCTACGGGTTTCCACAATGGTCTCGCCCGTGTGGAATCACTGCCGGAGAGACAAGTAGGCTTTGTTGACAAAAGCGGCAAGATGGTGGTGCCCTTCGATCAAAAGAACAAAGCTCCTTCGTCGTTCTACGATGGCTTGAGCGTGGCCTATGATCCTGCCAACGCCTACTACGGCTATATGGACAAGACCGGTAAGATGGTCATTCCTTATCAGTTTTCCGATGCGAAAGATTTTGACAATGGCGTTGCGCCGGTGAAGCTGGGCAACCGCCAGACGGTCATTGACACGACAGGCAAGGAGCTGCTTCCTCAGGAGTACAACTATGATCGTATACTATCCTCGGAGCTCATCTTGGCGAGAGGAACGGATGGCTATGCGTTTTTCAACAGGGCCGGACAGATGGTCAGCGGCGGCTATTCCAAGATTGAAGGCGGATATTCTGACGGCATGACAGCTGTGGTAAAGGATGGCAAGCTTGGTTTTGTGAACGAGCGCGGTGAGCTTGCCGTCCCCTGTCAGTTTTATGCGCATAATAACAACCTCAATTTCATTCTTTTCCGCGATGGCTTTAGTATGGTAAGAACAGATGGGAACAACCCCACCCTCAACATCATCGACAAATCGGGCCGGGTGACAGGGACCGCTGACCACCTGCTCGGTCACGCTGGCAACGGCTGTTTTACGATTGAGAGCCGCGAGTCCGGCAGGGCCAGGTACGGCCTCAAGGACTACACAGGCAAGGAGATCGTGCCCTGCAAGTACGCCGCAATCGGGGATTTCTCCGGCGGCGTGGCCCCGGTGAAGAATTTTGAGAACAAGTTGGGCTTTGTGGATACCGACGGCACGGAGATCGTGCCCTGTCAGTTCAGTGAAGTAAGATATTCCAATGAACCCGGCATTTTTTTGGTGAAGGGCGAGAAGGGATTTAGCATCTGGAAGTCCTCCGGCTGGACCGCCCCGGCCATACCCACCACCCCTACCGAGCCCACCACACCCACCACGCCGTCCGGGACCGCCACCGCCAACCCCACCAACGACAAGCTGACCTCTGACGGCGTGCTCCAGAACCCCACCGTGTACAAGATCGGCGACAGCAACTACTTCAAAATCCGCGACCTTGCGGCGATTCTCAACGGCACCGAGAAGCAGTTCTCCGTGGGCTACGACAACGAGAAAAAATCCGTCACCGCCACCACCGGCCAGGGCTACACCAAGCTGGACGGCGACCTGGCGGGCCCGCCCGCCGGTCAGGAAAAGGCGGAGGCCAGCAGCGACGCGATCTACGTCAACGGCCAGAAGGTGGAGGCCGAAGTCTATAAGATCGGCGGCAATAACTACTTCAAGCTCCGCGACCTGGGCAAGGCCCTGAACTTCTATGTGGGCTGGAGCCAGGAACAAGGTATGTTCATCGACACCAGCAAGCCCTACAGCGAATAATAGACAGCGGTCGGCAACTGCCGGCCGCTATTTTTCGTTTAATTGTTCGCACGCCTGAAAGGATTGACCCGCCTGAATTTGACGGCCTGCTCCGGCGTAATCTCCGGGCAGTCCTCGTCAAAAACGATTGGCATTGACCGAGCCTGTTCCAGCTCCTCCAGCTGCCGCTGGGTGAACGCCAGCTCAATTCGTTCCTCGTGCGTCATCTCAGTTATATTTGCCATAGTAGACCCCCCTCTCGAAGCTGGTGGCCAAACGGGCGGAAATAAGCCGTGTGACCTCCCTATATAGCATATCACAGATCAGAACAAAAAGAAAATTATTTCTTCATTCGATTTTCCAGCACCCGGCCCACCACAGCGCCCAGCAAAAGGATATTGCCGCACAGGTAGAGCCAGACCAGGAGGATAATCAGGGAGGCCAGGGAGCCGTAGACCAGGGCGTAGCGGGAGGACATCCCGATAAACCAGGAGAACAGCACCGACGCGGCCACAATCGCCAGAGCGGCCAGCAGGGAGGACAGCACCACCACCCGGGAGCGCATCGCCCGCCTGGGGGTGCCCGCCCGGTAGACGATGAGCACCAGCAGCAGCACAAAGCAGAACAGGAGCAGGTAGCGCATCCACCGCCACAGGCTGGACAGGGCGGACAGCGGGATGTGCTCGGTAATCAGCCGGGGCAGGTTTTCCTCCAGCAGCCAGAAGAACCACTCGCCGGTAAAAATGACCACCACCGACAGGTAGATGGTGAGCAGAAACAGCACCGACAGCAGTACGCTGAGGGCCACCCGCCGGAGGGGGTGGCCGTTCTTCCTGCCGTGGAGCTCGTCCAGCACCGCCAGCAGGGTCCGCAGGCCCGCCGAGGCGGAGATCAGGATGGTAAACAGTCCAGCCACCAGCAGGGCCCCGGACTGACTGTCCGCCACATAGCCCAGATAGTCCCGCATCACCACCAGCGCCCCCTCGGGCAGGAGCTGGTCCAGCGATTCCAGGAGATTTTCCAAATCCAGGTGAAACAGGCCGATGAAGTAGTTGGCGAACATCAGCAGGGGGAACAGGGTCAAGATCAGGAAGTAGGACAGCGCCGCCGCCGACCGGGGCGCGCCCACCCGCAGATAGAGCTCCGCCGTCTCCAGTCCAAAGGAGACCGGCGGAAGCGAGAGGAGCTTTTTCATGGGCTGGGCCTCCTTTCCCGGAAAATACGAAAAAAGCCGTCTGTACCTCAGACGGCTTTCAACGCGCTTCATGCTCAAGCCAGCTTGCTCAGCTTGATGGTCATCTTGCTCTTCTTGTTGGCGGCATTATTGCGGTGCAGCAGACCCCGGGCAGCGGCCTTGTCCACCGCCTTGACAGCCACCTTGTAAGCGGCATCGGCCTCGCTGCGGTTGCCTTCGGCCACCGCGGCCTCAAACTTCTTGATGTCGGTCTTCAGCGCGGACCTCGCGGCCTTGTTCTGCGCGGCCTTGGCCTGAGACACCAGAACGCGCTTCTTAGCAGACTTAATATTCGGCAAACCAAACACCTCCTCCGATTTTCAATCTCTTATTTGGATGAAAATACACCCACGCAGATTTGTATTGTACCACCCCCCGGCAAAAAAATCAACTGTTTTTTCAAAAAATTTCGTTTCGCCGGATAGTTTTTTCAAAGCCGCAAAAGCTAGGGTGGGTCTGGGCGTATTTCACAACATGTTGAACGGAGGAGGCGGGCGGTATGCTGGTGCGGCGGACCGACCTGGCGCTGGAGGCCAGGGAGCTTTGGCAGGAACGGACGGGGGCGGTGACCGCCCTGCCGGGGGTGGAGGCCTGGGACAGCGCCCGGGAGGGCATCCCGGTGAGCACCGTCAAGGTGCTGGACAGCCGGGGGGAGGAGGCCCTGGGCAAGCCGGCGGGCTGCTACGTCACCCTGACCCTGGAGGGGCTGGCCCGCCGGGAGGAGGACATCTTCCGGCGGGCCGTTGAGGCGGCGGCGGCGGAGCTGTCCGCTCTGCTCCAGCCCGTCCCGCCGGAGGGGCTGGTCCTGGTGGCCGGGCTGGGCAACCGGGCCATCACCCCCGACGCCGTGGGCCCCAAGGTCCACCAGAACGTGCTGGTCACCCGGCACCTGGTGCGGCAAATGCCGGAGCACTTCGGCGCCCTCCGCCCGGTGGCCTCCCTGGCGGCGGAGGTGATGGGTACCACCGGCGTGGAGAGCGGCGAGCTGGTGCGGGCGGTATGCGAGAAAATCCAGCCCGCCTGCGTCATCGCGGTGGACGCCCTGGCCTCCCGGTCGCTGGCCCGGCTGTGCAAAACGGTGCAGCTGGCTGACACCGGAATTACCCCCGGCTCCGGCGTGGGCAACCACCGCATGGGCCTCACCCGGGACACCCTGGGCGTGCCCGTCATCGCTGTGGGCGTGCCCACCGTGGTGGACGGGGCCACCCTGGCCGCCGACCTCCTGGGCACCGATGAGCTGCCCGACCTCCACGGAGACGGCGGCCTGCTGGTCACCCCCAAGGACATCGACAGCCAGGTCAACGACCTGTCCAAGGTGATCGGCTACGCCATCAGTATGGCCCTCCAGCCGGGCATGGCCCTGGAGGAATTGGAGCTTCTTCTCAGCTGATTTTGCGCCCCACTGGGGGCGCTCTTTTTTTGCCCGCCTCCGCTGTTGACAGGCATAGCGCTCACTGCTATCATTGAGATATATTTTAGACCGCCGGGAGGATGTAAACCTGTGTTTACATTTCCTTTTTTGTGTAAAATTGCCAATGTCAACAGGCGTTGGTAGCCTTTTTGGGGGAGGAGCGCTAAAATGAACGCAAAGCAGACGATTAGGAGCATCAGAACGGAACGCGGTATCTCTCAAGAGACCCTGGCGGAGCTGCTGGAGGTCTCCCGTCAGACCATCTCCAAGTGGGAAAACGGTCAGGGCCGGCCCTCAGCCGACAGCGTCGCGAAGCTGAGCGAGGTATTCGGCATACCGGCGGAGGCCTTTCTAAGGGATGATTGGGTTCCGCCGGCGGAAAAGCCGCCGGAAATCCAGGTTGTCGAGGTCCCCGTGGAGGTCAAGGTTGAAGTCCCCGTGGAGGTCCCCCGGCCCAGAAATTATCGCCTGCTGGCCCTGTTGGCCGCTGTGGTTTTGGCGGCTGGTGTTCTCGTTGGCGCGTTCCTTTTCCGGGAGCGGCCCGAGGACTCTGTTCCAGAATCAGCCTTGGAAGGTGAGGTGATAGACAAATTTGTTGTGGGGGGAATCGAATTACTTCCTCCAGACTAATTGCAGCGGGAAGGAGGTGTGTTTCTTGAAAATAAGAAGGTTTTGGACTTTCCTGTTAGTCTGCGTCTTAATGTTTGGTTGTTCTGCTATTTCTATAAAAGCAGTGGATACCACAGACGATAATATGCCTATTCTTCGAGTTGCCGGGAAATTGAATCAAAGCATTCCTGCTAATTCCACAGTAACGATGGCAGAGGGGTTTTACTTGACTACAGGAGATACAATAAAATATGATTGTACTTATACGCCAAAATCTTCCAGTGTTGATTTCGGCTACATTGCACCGAATGGCTTGTTTTATTCCTTAAACTCCACCAGTGGAAGCATCAACAAGTCGATTATCGTCGGTCAAACCGGCCAGTTTACCCTGGCCATCCGCAACAACGAGTCTTATGCCGTTACTGTGACGGGAACGGTAAGATACTAAGTAATAAAAGGAGTAATTATGATGACTAAGAAAAAATTGGGGGTTTTTATCTCCCTTGTCATTTGCCTTTGCCTATGTACTACAGCGTATGCAATAAATATTGTATATGGTGTGAACTTGGAGGTCAGCACAAGATACGAAAACAATAATATAAACGGAGTTAACGGCTACGGAACGACGTACTCTGATAGCGGTCAAACATATATATTTAATCAAACTGCAATTTTTGATGATGAAGATAATGAACTGGATTTTTCATATTCTTCCTCGAAGAATCCAAATTCAACATCGGTTACTTCGTTTGTTGTTACTAAAAATTTAAGTCCTTATATTGAGTACAAACTTCAATCCTATGGGTGTATCAATTGGTACAATACAGAGGGAGAATGGGAATCAAGGGATGTTGATGAAAAAGTTTTTTATTATTCTGGCAACAATAGGACTGGCCTTGAGGAAGTAACAGTTACGCCCCATAACTGGAAATTGACTGAACAATATACTAGAGTCCGCGCAAACCATATTTTCGAAAAGTTTAATATGGATTATTCGCAGTATCAATATGCTCGCGATTTTGAGTTGTGCAATTATGTAGCCAGTGAAGCATACCGATTTGCACGGGAAACTATGGAGCGCTCCACTGTATCAACCGTCCCCACATTTTATGTAAACGACAGCGCTGATACGTTTTTTGCTGTTTACCAGGACGCAAATGCCGTAAACTACATGTATGAGTATTCCTTGAGTGAAGATGGGCACTGGTATATAAAAAATGTTCAAAAAGAGCAAGATATTGGTCGATATCAGGATGTAGTTCAATCTCTTGCAGATTTTAAAGCATGCTCAGAATAAATATGGGAACTGTACGCTACTTTTGTGAAGTGCAACGCTGACCCCAACGCCCTCAGCTCCCGCTTGAAAACCAAATCTTTTCGTGCGACCTTTGGCTTTGCAACTAAAACCACAGGAAAGCCCATGTACGGTTCTGTAGTGTGTATGCTGGCATCCACACTGGAAGAAGTGCAATGAAAAGATAATTTCCCAATGTGTAGCCGAAAGATATAAGCAGAATTTTAGATTAAGGAGCGCCCCCACCGGGCGCTCCTTTCACAACGGAGAGCCCTGCTACGGTAACAGGGACGGCGAGATACGGATTTTCTTCAACGAATTAGATTGACAAAACGACTGCCATTCGTGTATAATTCATATATATAGGTGTTGCTTCCAGAAAGAAATTGGACGAGTTATAGACAGGGGTGGACAGCATGAAAAATAGGGGCATATTGTTTTCTGTCTGCGTGTGTTGGGCTTTAGCTTTATTCAATCTGTGGCGCGGAAGCGCGGCCAGTGCGGGCTTTTGCTTTGTGATCGCGGTTTGTGACACCATGCTTTGGTTCAACGGACAGTGGCCGGCAAGAAAACAGGCGCAAAACCGCAACTACCAGATTTTACAGCGGACCTTCGGTCCCTTCACATGGCTGGCCGCCTACGGGACCTTGGGGATATTGGCCTCGCTGGTCCTGTTGTACCGAATTTACACGACCCCGTGGACCGGGCGAATCATGCTTGCGGGAGTTGGGCTGTACCTCCTGTGGGGCCTCTATCTATGCTTTTTGGTTTTCGCCGGAAAAAACAGCGCGCAGGAATAAACGCTGAATCGAACCCATCACCAGGAGCGCCCCCGCCGGGGCGCTCCTCCCGCAATAACGAAAGCTGTGGCGTTGATAAAATGGCCCCGCATGATGGCGAAAGGATGAGGTCAGATATGAAAAATGCTTCAAGAAACGGAATTGTCCTCCGATGCGCGGTTGCACTGCTGCCATTTGTTGCCCTTTTCCTGCTGACAAACGCTTTCTTTCAGAATGTATATCTGTTAGAATGGCAGGCGCGTCATTGGTACTGCGGCCTATGGATTGTCACAGGCGTCATCGCGATATTTGATTTTAAGCTGTCGTCTTTCATATCCTATTCCAACGTTATTGCCATTGGATTGGGTCAAATTCTTGGCGACACGATTCAGAAGTATAACATTTCCTCTATAACGCCCGATATGAACGCGGAACAGCGGGCGCGTTTGTACCTGCACCCTGGTTTTCTTATTTGGATTTGCGCTCTGCTCCTATTTGTCGCGGTGTTTCTGGCAGTAAAACGCTATCGAAAGAAACCCCAACATAGGCAATTACGGACCATAAGGAGTTTATCATGATGAATAAGACGCATAAAATCACTGTGTTGTGTCTGGCGGTCACCTTGATTCTATCTTGCGCGGCTTTTTATTATGCCGCTTCAGGGTATCTGGCCCCCATGCGGAAAAGCGCCGTACCCGAGGAGGACTTACAGCGTATTGCTGAGCTTTCCTCAGATAAATATAACGATCTGTTACAGGCATGGAGCAAGGACCCCAATTACCCCAGCGACACTGACGCGAATTTCCCCGACTTCTACGGCGGCGCGTATGTTGACGATAACAAAGAGCTGGTTATTCTGGTGACCACTCTGGATGATGAGACCGTCCAATATTTTGAGACCTTGATTGATCTGGACCATGTGCGTTTTTCTTCCGCCGAGCATTCATTTCAGGAACTGCTCCACGCGCAAGAGGCTGTCGATCATTGCGTGGCATCAGGTACCCTTGATGAAAATGTCTCCGCTCTGATTACCGGAACCGGCATCTCCGCGAAAGAAAATGCGGTTATAGTTTATGCGGCAACGGAAAACCCGGAGGAGCTCTGCGGCTCCTTTGCAGATGTCTTTTCCGCGAGCGATAGTCAGGCGTACAATATACAGTTTCACTCTCTGTATGGACACTGGCCCGCACAACGCACGATTCCCGAACCTTTGGTGATACCGGCGGAATTGTAATATAAAGGGAGCGCCTCCAGGGGCGCTCCCTTTCAGCCTGTCGAAAAATGGCCTGTCTGGTAATGAAGCCAGACAGGCCACAACGTTAATGAGGAATAAAATGTAGGAGGAGGGTGTGGAGGAAGGCGGAGCAAAGCGCTTTCTGGCTTTCCATCTTGCCAACTTTTTGAGGTTCATGGCAGCAAATTTAAGCCTCACCCAGTTGGAAACCCGGGCCAGACCTCGGTAAACGGTATAGCGCATGGCGAGTTTTTCCTTTGTATCGGCAAAAACTCGCTCAATGGTCTCTTTGCGCCTTGCATAGAGTTGCTTGTACTCCGGGGTGTACCTGGCATCATCGGCCAATTCCTCATAGCCCTTCCAGATGTGCCGCAGGACAGTTTTTACGAAGCTTTTGGATTTTGTACATAAATGCCGGGTGGGGCACTGGGCACAAATTTTCGGATCGCTGCGGTATTCACGGTATCCATCCCGGTTGGTGGTGCGGTAGGACAGGATGTGGTATTCTGGGCAGATCACGCAGTCATAATATTCATCATAGACGTAAGACCACCAGGGATGTCCACCCTTCATCGTCATGGGCCGCTTGTAGGCTGTAGACAATACCCGGCCATCTCGAAATACCTTTTTGCAGATATGCGGGGTCTTGTAGGCAGCGTCTGCCACCACTGTTTCCACCTCTGGAAACGATTGAATCAATTTGTCGTAAACATCGTCAAACGCCACGCTGTCATGGACATTTCCGGGGGTGACCACTGTTTCCAATACGTAACCGCTCTTGTCACAGGCGGTATGGGCCTCATAAGCGAAGCACCGCTCGTGCTCCCCTTTTTGGAACATTCCACTCTCCGGGTCTGTGGTGGATACCGTTACTGTTTTCTGCTTTTTCGCCGCTTTCTTCCTCCGGGCCTGCTTCTTTTTTGAGGTGTTGTCCTGTTTCTTCCCTCCAGCTTTGGGTGGTTCTTCTTCATCATCCAGTGGCTTTTTTCCATGAGCCTCCCGGTCCGCGTTTACTTCCGCCAGCAGTTCTTCCTGATATCGTTTTGCTGCTGCCGGTACTTCCTGCTTCATTTTCTTCTTCAGATTTGCGCTGGCTTTGATGTGTGTCCCATCTATAAATACCGCCGCCGGGGTCAGTGCTCCCGCACTGCCCGCCTCCTCCAATATCCACTGAAACACCAACTCTATCGTTTCCGGAGTGTACCGGTGCCGGAAGTTGTAGCTCACCGTGGAAAAATGGGGCAGCTCCTCACTCAGCGTGTATCGCAGAAACCACCGGTATGCTACATCTGTCTGCGCTCTGCGCAGCGTTCCCCGCAAAGAGGTATTCCCATCCAAATGCTGCAGCAATACGATTTTGAACAGCACCACTGGGTCGATGCTCCGCCGCCCCTCTTCTTCACTGTACAACGGCTCCACGATTTCATACAATTTCTCGAAATCTACCGCTGCATCCACCTGCCGCAATAGATGTTCGGGCGGCACCAGGCTTTCTGTGTCCACCATTTCTATGACCCCTCGCTCATTTTTCCCTCGCTCCAACATTTCCCTCACCCCTTACTCCCTATTTTATCATCTCTACGTGAAAAAGTCTGCCAAAAGGCAGACTTTTTCGACAGGCTGATGCGTCTCACGGTGAGACGCATTTCTTTGGCTATGACATAAAATTATCAGGCGGTTCTTTGAATTGAAAACTGGTAATCGCGTCGAACAGTGCGATTATCGCTTGGTAATAGAGATCATCATCTACATAGTGGCGGATATTTCCGTATTTATCATCGTAACAGCATAAACACTGGCTCGCAATAAAGCCCTCAAAGTGTTGGAATACAAGCAGGACAGCTTCAGAGTCAAACTTTTTTGCCGCCCGGATGACAGAAAAAGGCACTCGCTTCATGAGGTGTTCTCTATCAATTCCCGCAACCGTTTAGTTGCGGCCCGCCGTCGCCGGGAAACAGTAGAAATACTCATAGATACCAATGGGGCAATTTTAGCGTCTTTCAGCCCCCTAAAATAGTAAAGCAGAATGATTTCCCGGTCTTTGGGCATTAAGTAGGACAATGCTTTGGACAGCTCCGGCTCATAAACAGGGATATTCATTTCTTGAACATAAAAGATTTGGCATGGCTCCTCCGGCTGTTCGACTTCGCCGCCCTTTGCTACTACGCCATAAAGCGCTGCATCTGTTAATTCGGAAAGGGACTGCTCCATCAGCCCCCGCGCTGCTTTCTTCTGACGTTCTTTTTTTGCAGCGTTGCTGACAGCCTTTTTGCAATAGGATTCAAACAGCATTTCGTTAAATTTTTCAAATCTTGACATTGAAAATCTGCCTCTCCATTTTTCAATATCCATATGCCCGGATTTTATCCAGTGGCACCCTTTGAGAAATGCGTCTCACCGTGAGATACATTTATGCTGAGCAGACATTTTTCTGATTATTAAGATGCTTGCTTTTTGCGTCGGGTGGAAATCAAAACATACAGTGCGAACCATGCGACACAGTGGATTGCGAGGGTACCAACATCTTTTACAGCCGTCCCAATGCTCCCGGCGGACAGGGCCATAATTCCATCAAAGGCCGGTTGGGACGGAACGATATTGCAAATGACCGCCAGCAGCCCACTTACCCCGATTAGAGCGCATACAATGGGTACTGCAATAAACACAAGCATGATGATCTTGATATAGACCACGCCGATCATCAAGCCCTCGGAGAGCTTGCCGATAAACAGCCCAATCAGCGCCGCCACAAAGGACGACAGAACGATCAGTGCCAGCATCAGTCCGGAATTCTGCCAGGACAGTTGAAAGCAAATACACGCCGTTATGATAGACGATAGACTTCCAAAGAGAAATCCCACCACGACTTTCTGCAAAATGTACTGGCTGGGCGTCATGGGCAAAATCTCGTTGATAAAAGCCACGCCGTCCTCTTTTTCGGAAATGATGTTCATGGCGTTGAACGTACAGCCCATGAACATAGCGACGATCAGCACAGCGGGAATAAAAATGCCTTGAAAGTTCTCCAAAATGTCGGGCCGCTCCAACACTTGGACTTCTGCCTGTTCAGCGTTTCCCCGCCTCTCATAGAGGGCCGGGAGGGTTGCCGCCGCCTGCCGAAAAATGTCCAGCTCGTCCCCACTAATCGCAGTTTTGAGGCTGTCCCCGTCTGCTCTTACGCCGATCACATTGGTAGACGGTTCCTTGATAGCAGCGGCCAGTTCTTCCTGTGTCCCATAAGCTGTCACCAGGCTGTACCGCTCCAGCCATGTGATTGTCTGTGGGGGCAGGTCATTTTCCAGTACGCCAAAGTGCAGTTCTCCCAGGCTGGACAGGTCAATGGAGCCCATAAAATTCAATGTCACGGCGACCAGGATGGGCAGCAAGAATGTCATCAGGCAGAATTTATCTCGCAGGACACTTTTCAGTTGATATTTTAAGCCTTTCACGCCTCACCCCTCCTTTCCGATTTCCCGGTGAAATGCAAGCCGCACCACCAGGAACAGCAGCACAATTACACCGACAGCTCCGACATAATAGACAGGAGAAATACCTGTTCCAAAATAGGCGTTTTTCAGACCCATATAGACGTGGTAGAACGGATGATAGCCGATCCAGTCAAACTTGATCGACGTGTTGGCGGATAGAAAGACCGGCGTTGCGGCGAAAATGGCGATGACCAGATAGGCCAGTGTAAATTGCCGAAAATCTTTCAGCAGAAGGGCGCAGAGCAAACCCACCAGGGCCATCATCAGCGACAGGATGGCCGTTTGGAGCAGGACGGCAGGCAGTATCGCCGCTCCGTCCGCAATCCCCGTATTCAGCAGGGTAAGCAGTACCGCAAAAACTAAATCAGAGAGCAGGAACACCGCCAGCTTGGACAGGAGAAACAAGTCCTTCTGCAACGGGAGAATGGCGTGGACACGGATGACCCCCATGCCCTTTTCCTTGAACAGCACAGCGGCAATCCCCAAAAATCCTACAGCGGCCAGCTCAAAAAACAGCAGTTCGCAGGTGATTTCTTTTCTCGCCTTTTGTTCTGGCGTATTCGTGCTGAGTACCTCCGGGGCGGGGCTAGTCGAAGGCTGCAGTAAAGATAGGGCATAGTCCGCCCGGTGGCAGTCAACGTGTTCCGCTCCCTTATAGAGTACCACTCGCACTTCTCCGGCGCTGGCGTCCAGCCCCACGCCGTTGGCGTCGGAGAGCAGAACGGCATCCATGTCCTCCATGGAGAAAACAGTCTGCACCAGGGGCGATTTTTCCGTCTGTGTCCCGGTGGGGTCGTACAGATACACATTATAGGGCGGCATCTGCATGAAGCGGATATAGCCCAGGTTCACATAGGCTGTATAAAGGACAAGAAACCCTATTGCCATCAAGAAAAATTTCCCCGATACCAGCATCTGGCAATCCTTTTTGAACAGGGCGCAAAATCCTTTTCCCATCAGGACAGCCCCCTCCCCGTGTACTGGATGAACATATCCTCCAAGGTTGGCTCCTGGGAGTGGATGCTGATGATCTCGTCGTGGGCAAAGGGAATACCTGTTTCCAGTGACCGGGCCTCTATGGTTTTTGTTTCCCGCTGTCCTTGATACAGATAGTCGATCACGACACAGTGATTGCTGTTTTTCTCTTTCAGGCGCTTGGGCGTATCCAGGGCTACCAAATTTCCATTGGAGATAAAGGCCACCCGGTCGCACAGTAAATCGGCATCCACCATGTTATGGGTGGTGACAAAAACCGTCGTTCCCTTTTTGCGCTCCTGCTCAATGATCTTTCGGAACAGTACCGCACCGGAGGGGTCAAGACCGCTGGTGGGTTCGTCCAAAAACAGCAGCCGGGGGTTGCTTACCAGCGCCCGCGCCATGCTTACCCGCTGGCGCATCCCTTTGGAGTAGGAGGACACCGGCTTTTTCAAAAAGTCTGGCTTAAATTCCAGCGCATCCAGCAGTTCCCCCACATCCCGCCGCTGCTCCCTGGGATAGAACGAAGCAAAATAGTTCAGATTGTCTACGGCGCTCAGATTGGCATACAAGTAGGGAAGCTCAAACAGGACGCCGATCTTCTGAAAAAATTCCTGGTCGTGGGCGGCGGAAATGTCCTGCCCGAACAGGGAGACCTTGCCGCCGTGGCCCTTTAATATCCCGGTGAGTATCTTTTGTGTTGTGGACTTCCCGGAGCCATTCGGCCCCAGGAAGCCGAAAATCTCCCCGTCCTCCACGGTGAGGTTCAGGCCGTGGAGGGCCTGCTTGTCTTTGCCATAGGAGAACGTCAGGTTTTTAACCTCGATCACTCGTCGTCACCCCACTTTCCGCGCTGGCCCTTCTTCTCCTGCTGGCGCTTGCTCCACCACTTCATAAACTTGACCTTGAAAGGGATGGAGATAACCAGCACCGCCACGATCACCAGCCACCAGTACCACGCATAGCGATACGGTTCTATGATACAAAAATTGTTGGGAAAAAAGCGGAGAAATGACGAAAACAGACAAGAATAAGAGGACAGTGACACATGGCGGCCAGAAAAAGTTTGTTTGCGAATTTCGTGACACGCTATTTGTATCTACACATTAAAAAATTGATTTTGCTGCTATGTTTTCCTGCATTTAATAGTAATGAACTTAAAAATACGGTAAAAAAAACAAGAAATATAGTAACAGTTACACTGAAAGGCGTTCCGAGAGGAACGTCTTTTTATATCTAAAAAGGAGAATTGAATCATGGCTTCTGGAACATTTTTTGATTATTATTATGGTGGTGAAAGTGAACAATTTCCATTTTACCGCATTCCGCAACAACTTATTGCAGGTAAAGACTTCCAGCATGTGTCCGCTGAGGCCAAACTGCTATATGGGCTTCTGCTTGACCGAATGGATCTGTCCGTCAAAAGCGGCTGGCACGATAAAATGGGACGCGTATATATTTATTTTACATTGGCAGAGATACAGGAAAATCTGAACTGCGGACATGACAAAGCGACAAAATTGCTGGTGGAACTGGATACTCCAAATGGCTGTGGACTGATTGAACGCGTGAAACAGGGACAAGGCCGCCCTGCCAAAATCTACGTCAAGCGATTGACCGCAAGAGAGTAATTTTTCATATTGTTAATCTTCTCAGGCAGCAGTCAAGACTTCCGAAAACTGGGAGTCTTGACTGCGAAAAATCCGCATTTTAGACTGCGGGTTTCTCGCAGGAATCTATACTAATAGAACCAGACTTACTTATCTATTATCAATCAATCCATCTATCAGGACAGCACATCAGCCGCAGTCTGGATAGATGGGATAGATAGATTTGATGCTAAGGAAGGAAAAAATGGCATGGAACGCAAGGATGAAACTTATTCACTCATGGCTTATGCCGCAGGGTTTTTACAGGAGACACAACGGCGCGGACAGCGCCGTTGTCCCAGCAAGTACGGAATTTTGACAGCAAAATTCCACTTGTTAGGGGCCCCCCTAAAACCCCTCCGTTTGTGGAGCGCATACCGCCCTTGCAAAGCGTGTTCCCCCTTGTGCCCAAAGGCTAATCCGCCGCTCGGCCCCCGTCAAGGCCGGACGATTGCGGAGCAATCGTCCGCGAGCCGGCCAGTCTGCTGACTGGCCGGACCTTGACAGGGGCCGTCCCGCGGATTGTTTTGTCACCAAGGGGGGATACGCACAAAAAGCCGCTTGACAGCGGCTTTTCGTATCCTGGGAATGGGCGGGCTTGCGGAAAGCGTCAGCATCCTTCCACCCTCCTCGCCGAAAGCCATGGAACGGCATAGGAAATACATCTCAATTTGAGACGTATTTCGACAATGGCAGAAGCCGCCGTTCGTTTGCCCCAGAGCCAGCGCCCCAGTATTCGATTTCAACGCAGTTTTACTCAATACGAATATCGTCGAAAAATGCGTCTCAACTTGAGACACATTAAATCCGCTGTATTTTACATCTGGCTGGTATCGTTTACAAAGCGCACAACATCGCTAGGGGAACAATCCAATATCGTACACAGCTTTTCCAGCGAGAGCATGGTTATATTTTTGTTCTTTTTCAGCCAATCCAGGGTGCGGGCTGTATGCACAGGCGCAACCGTCATTTGGTAGACAACAGCGGCGTGTGCGTCTGCTATCTGACCAAGAACAGCGGGGGGACTGCTTACACCGTCAATTACGCAAAGAAACAAGGGGTAAATGTATTCAATATTGCCGAAAAAATCAAACTTTGAATCACTTTTTTGCCAGTAGAAAAAATTTTTTCAAAATATGTGCCAAAACTACCCGGTTGGGGAGTGGACAAAAAACGAGCGATTTTGGTAGAATATTATGTACTTATGCGAAAGTGAAAATTTACACTTATTTTACAAGAAAGGGGTTGCAATTTTCATGCGGATGTGCCACACTTTAGCAAGCAAGCAAGCAAGCAAGCAAGCAAGCAAGCAAGCAAGCAAGCAAGCAAGCAAGGGATAATTGCGCCCTTTTTTCCTGTAAAATTGAATTTCAATCTAAAAGGCCACCCGGCGAGCGTTTCTGCTGTCCGGGCGGCCTTTTTGCGCTCAGTTGAGGAAAAGGAGGCTGACCCGTGGACCAAAACTATATCGCTCCGGCAAGCGCACTAAAGAAACTGAAAAAGGCCCGGAACCTGTCACAGACAGTTTACCTTTACGGGGCCACTGGCTATGGCAAGACGGAGCTGGTACGCCAATATCTGTCGGGCCGCAGATACACTTACCTCTCCTGTGAGGAACTGCCCTGGGAGGATGGGGCGCTGCCCCGGTTGGAACCGGGCAGGCAAAACCGCCGGGTGGTGGTGATTGACGACCTGCACCGACTGAAAAGCGAAAAACTACGCCAAGAGATTTTGGCATTGGAGGAGCGGGAGGATATATGGCTGATCCTGGTCAGCCGAAGCCCTCTCCCGGCCTGGCTCATGCCCCGGCATATCAAGAGCGTTTTTGTTGTGATCTCCGAGAAAGACCTGCGGATGGGCCGCAGCGAGATCGCCGCCTATCTGGAGTCCCGCGGCATCGCCTATACGGAGGAGGATATGCGGCTTTTGGAAGTCACCGCCGAGGGCAACGCCTATATCCTCCACCATGTCGCCCTGCGTATGAAGGAGGGCTTATCCCCCGGCTCGGAACTCCACGCGGAAATATGGGACGCCTTTGCCGCTTATCTGGAGAATGTGGTGCTGGTGCGATGGGACAGCGACCTGTTGGAATTTTTGATGCAGGTCAGTGTGGTGGACGAGTTTACGGCGGGGCTGGCGGAGATGATCTCCGGCAATCTCCATGTCACCGCCCTGCTGGAACAGGCGGCAGAGGCTGGGAATTTTATTTTCCAGGAGGACGGCACATATCGTTTACGCCCGGTGTTGATCGATGCTCTGCGGAACCGGACATTAAAGGTATATGGGACGGAGCGGGTCAAAGACCTCAAATATAACGCCGCCCTTTATTATGAAATGCACGATGAAGTCGTTCCCGCGCTAAGGCTGTTCGAGGTGTGCGGCAAGACCGAGCGAATCAAAAACCTGCTCATCCGCAACGCCCGGATGAATGTGGGCATCGGCCATTACTACGAACTGCGGCACTACTATTTCAATCTGGACGAACAGGAGATTGCGGACAGCCCGGTATTGATGGCGGGCATGAGTATGCTGTATTCCCTGTTGATGGACGGCGAAAAAAGCGAGTATTGGTACGAAAAGCTGAAAGCCTACACCGCCAATGCCAGAGGGGGTGTCCGGCGGGAGGCCCAGAGCCGTCTGACCTATCTGGATATTGCCCTGCCTCACCGGGGAAGCCGGGACGTGCTGGCGGTGATGAAGAACATTCCCGCCCTGCTGCTGGACAAGGGAAACTGTCTCCCGGAGCTTTCTGTCACCAGCAACCTCCCCAGCACCATGAACGGCGGAAAAGACTTCTGCCATTGGAGTCCCGACGATACCATGCTGGCGAAAACTGTTGGCCCATTGGTGGAACGTATATTGGGCCGCTATGGTAAGGGGTTTGTCAAGGCTGCGCTGGGCGAGAGCCGCTACGAAAAGGGCGGGGACAATTACGAGGTAATGTCCCTGCTGACCCGCGCCCAGGTGGAGGCAGGGCAGGGCGGGACGATGGAGATCGCCTTTGCCGCCGTAGGCGTCCGGGTACGGCTGGCCCTGCTGCAAGGGGACAGTCCGGCGGCGCGGGAGCTGCTGGCATCCTTTGAACAGTCTGTGCGGGAAAACAGGGCCGTCCAGCTATTGCCCAACATCCAGGCGCTCCGCTGCCGGTTGGCCTTGTATGAGGGCGATATGGATATAGTGGAACGCTGGATGAAAACCGCCCCGGACGAGGATCGGGAGTTTTGCGTGTTGGAGCGTTACCGCTACCTGACCAAAGTACGTTGTTATCTGGCGAACGGAGAGTACACAAAAGCCCAGGCCCTTTTGGAAAAGCTGCGCTACTATGCCGAGCAGACGGGCAGGCCCTATGTCCGCATGGAAACCGGGCTGTTGTCCGCCATCACCAAGGAGCGGGTTGGCGGGCCATGGCAGGAGGAACTGGCCATCGTTCTGAAAGAAGTGGAGCGTTACCGCTTTCTGCGCCTGATTACCGAGGAGGGAGCGGCGGTATGGCCCCTGTTCCAACGGGAGAAAAAGGCGTTGCAGGAAGCTGGGACGTTGAATAAGGACTGGCTGCGCCGCCTGCTGGCCGAGGCCGAGGAAGAGGCCCGGCGCTATCCCCTCTACCTGAAAAAGCGGGCGGCTGTGGCGGCGGATTTCAAAGGCGTCGCCCTGACCATCCTCCGTTTGCAGGCCGACGGCCTATCTGTTAATCGGATCGCTCAAAGGCTGGATTTGAAGCCGGACAATGTGAAATATCACATCAAGGAGAATTATCGAAAATTGAATGTTGACAACAAAACGGACGCGCTGCTGGCGGCGCGAAGCCTGGGCCTGCTGTAATTCAAGAAATGCGTCTCAACTTGAGACACATTTCGACAGGGAAAGCGAATGAAACAGGAACAGGAATCATCAAACAAGAGCATTGCTTATGTGGGAGCGCAAATGTGACCATCGAGGGTGCGTGCGAGGTCGTTTTCGCAAATAGCAGCGCTGAAGCTGTATTTGATTTAGGAGGAATAAACCATGAAACGAAGATTATTGAGTACGATTATCGCCTTGGCTTTGTGCCTGAGCATCTTGCCTATATCGGCACAGGCCTGGGTCATAAATGGCAACAAAGAGTATGTCTATAATGGAGAGTCCCGGAAGGTTACAAATTTTCAATTAACCTTAGATGGTGTTCGTGTTCTGGAAAGCGGAAAAGACTTTTTCATTACAAAATATACGGACTTGGACGGCAACGAAATCGACTGCATAAATGTGGGGCCGGTTCTTATGCACCTGTACACGGAGGACAGCTCCATAGGTGCGTTGAACTCCGGACAGATACGATATGACATTGTTCCAGCCCCGCTGACCATCACCGGCCTTGGCGGAAGCCACTCAAAGGAATACAATGGCAGTGCAGATTGTGATGGAACCGGTCTTGAAATAGAATTTGAGGGCAGCTTCAATAATGATGATGTGGCAATAAAGACTATAGGTGGAACATATTCCTACAATAGCGTCAATTCGGGTGTGGGCCAAGAGATTGTCCTGAGCGGTGCCTCCTATGAACTGGAGGGGGAGAAAGCTGGAAATTATTATATTACCGATAATATGCCCGATACGCTGACTGCGTCTGTTGGAACAATCCGGAAGGCCGCTGCCCTTGTCCCCAAG
Source organism: Firmicutes bacterium ASF500 (assembly GCA_000492175.2). Classification (NCBI taxonomy): domain Bacteria; kingdom Bacillati; phylum Bacillota; species Firmicutes bacterium ASF500. The sequence continues at coordinate 2,405,756 of CP097573.1, forward strand.
AACGGTGATTTGGTGGTTACTAACGGGTGGGAACACACTTATACTTACCGTCTGGACGCTCTGCTCCCGGAAACGGAAGCAGGTAAGAGCTTGGGAGAAGTTACTTATGAGTTGGGCGCTGTCAGCTTGGGCAGCTACTACACCAGTGGCGCAAAGATTGACGGCCAGACACTGACACTGCCCATTGAGGCGGTGGAAAGCGACGAAGAAGCCGAAATCGGAACCATCACCGTCACCATTCATACCCAAAACTTTGAGGATATGACCGCCACCATCAACGTGCGGAGCGTCAAAAAGACCATCCCCACCGGTGGACCTACCCTGAGCGGGACCACTCTCACCTATGGGCAGACCCTCAGCACCATCACCCTCTCCGGCAGTATGCAGGACAGTGGCACGCCCGTTCCCGGCAAATTTGAGTGGAGCAACCCGGACAACCGCCCCGCTGTACAGGAAAGCTACGCGGCGGCGTGGACCTTCACACCGGATGATAACAACAAATATGCCGTTGTCACAGGGACCGTCCGCGTCACCATCGCCAAGGCCACCCCCAGCCTGACCCTCACGCCGTCCCCGACCACCCTGCCCAACGGCGGCACGGTGACGCTGACCCTCTCCGGTCTGCCCTCTGGCGGTTCGGCCACCGTGACCTGTTCGGATGAAACCATCACTGTGACAAAGGGGAGCGGCGACACCTGGACGGCGGAGCTGCCTGCTGGCAGCGCGTCCTACACCTTCGCCGCCTCCTACGCCGGGGACGGCAACCACAACGGCGCGACAGCAAATTGCACCATCAGTGTGGAGAAGATTACGCCGGTGCTGTCCTTGACAGCCTCCCCCGCGTCCCCGCTGATCGGCGGCGGCACGGTAACGCTGACCCTCTCCGGCCTGCCTGCTGGCGGAACGGCTTCCGTGACCTGCTCTGGCGGCATCACCGTGACGGCGGGAACGGGCAATACTTGGACGGCGAAACTGCCCAACAGCACCGCAGACTATATCTTCACGGCCTCCTACGCAGGAAACGATAGCTACCTCGGGGCAAACGCGACCTGCACCGTGGAGACAAAGGAAGTGGTGATTCTGCCAAATCCGCCCGCTGATGATGGCAGCACAAAATTCCAGTTGGTCATGGGAGACGGCATTTCCAAGGTCCCTCCCGGATTGCAGAGCATTGAAACGCTGAATACCCAGGAAAAGCTGGAAACCGCCATGAAAACCGCTATTACACAGGCTAATTCCGGCGTTTCCCAGGCCAACACCGCCGTCTATGATGTGGAGCTGCAAATCAGCACCGACGGCGGCACTACCTGGACGAAGGCGACTGCCGTAAACTTCCCCGCAAACGGCCTGACCGTTACCCTGCCCTATCCAGCGGGAACAAACAGCAGCTACACCTTTACCGTGGTGCATATGTTCACCACCAGCGATTTTGGCAAAACGCCCGGAGATACGGAAACGCCCCGCGTCACCAACACGGCCAGCGGCCTCCAGTTTACCGTTACCGGCCTGTCCCCGGTCTCCGTGGGATGGACGGCTCCCGCAACCACGCCGGATACTCCCACCGGCGGCAATCATGGCGGCGGTGGTTGGAGTTCCAACACCTACGCCGTCACCGTGGAGAAATCGGAACACGGCAAAGTGACCTCTAACCGTACCAACGCCAGCAGCGGCAGTGCCGTCACGTTGACGGTCACGCCGGACAGCGGCTATGTGCTGGATACCCTTACCGTCACCGATAGCAGGGGGAATGAGATCAGGCTGATGTCCCAAAGCGGCGGGAAGTACACCTTCACGATGCCCAGCAGGGCCGTAACGGTAAAAGCGTCCTTTGCTCCCCTGCCGGACGATACGCAAAAGCCCTGTGACGGCGGCGCGGACTGCCCCTCCCGCGGCTTTAGCGACCTGGGGAGCGTGGGGACGTGGTATCACGAGGCGGTGGACTACGTTCTGCGGAATGGTCTAATGGGCGGCTACGGCAACGGCCTGTTTGGGCCGAACGATAACCTTTCCCGCGCCCAATTCGCCCAAATGCTCTTTAACAAAGAGGGCAGGCCGGTTGTCAATTACCTGCTGCAATACGGCGATGTGGCGGAGGGCGCGTGGTACACCGAGGCCATCCGCTGGGCCACCAGCCGGGGCATCGTGGGCGGCTACGGAAACGGGATGTTCGGCCCCAACGACAACATCACCCGTGAGCAGTTGGCCGTCATGCTCTGGCGGTACGCCGGAAGCCCCGCCGCTACGGATAAGGAGCTGCACTTCACCGATGCGGATCAGGCCAGCGGCTTTGCGCTGGAGGCCCTGCGGTGGGCGGTAGAGAACGGCATCATCAACGGCTACGGCGACGGGCTGCTCGGCCCCCAGGGGCAGGCGACACGGGCGCAGGTGGCGCAGATGCTGAAAAACTTTATTGAGAATCGGGAGCCCGATGCTTAAAAAACTTGTATTTTCTTGAAAGACGCATAGTACCACGAAAGCGGGACGGTGTTTTTCCGTCCCGCTTTTCTTATGTTTTTTTCGCAAAACCTGTCGAAATGTGTCTCAAATTGAGACGCATTTCAGAAAGGAGGGACTGTGCCCAGCTCCGGCGATACACCGAGTACAATCATTATGACAACCCGTCCAATACAGAGGCCGCCCCCTTCCAGATCAGGGGCATTTACATCGACCCGGCCCGCCGGGTGGCGGAAGTCTATGGACAGCCTGTGGCCCTACGCCGCCGTGAATTTTCTCTGCTGCTGTACTTTATGCAAAACCATGATGTTGTACTGACGCCTGAGCAGATATGCGAACACGCCTGGAGGATGGAATATACGCAGTCCGTGGGCCAGTCTGTCCATGAACTCCGTAAGCAGATCGAAGTAACTCCAAATCGCCCCCGCCATATCCAGACCGTCTATCGCGTGGGCTACCGCTTTGTATCAGATTTTGACGAAACTTAATGAAACAGGAACTGGCAACGACCGCCGCCCCGAATCAGGGGCGGCGGCTTCTTTCTGTTCGATCAAAAGCGTACTTTCTCGAAGGGGACGGCCAACGTACCATAGCTAAAACAGTCGAGGAGTATCTTCTTTCGCCGAATAAAAAAATTCTTTTCAAAAGTTTGACAAAACACACCCTGGCACTTGTAATAAGGATAGAGGGGAACCGGAAAACAGGTTAAATATTCAAAAAAATACATCTCAAATTGAGACGTATTTCGACACAACACCGATTCGGCCCGTGTACCTTGATAACAGAATGACCGGCCAAAGAGGATATATGTCTGCTTCACAAGCGCCGCAGACAGCACGCCGCTGGGATGCCATGGGCAGGAACGGCTTTGGACAGAACGGCGATTTTTTGCGTTTATTGTTGAAATATGAGATAATAATGGTGTAGTAAGCGGCACCTTGAAAACAGAATATTTCTGGCCGCCATATATGCACCGTTCACTCGGAAAGCGAGGGTATATATGGCAGAGCAAAACATTCAAGCTATCAGCGATATGGGACAGAACGCCCAAAAACGCATCGTCTGTCTATATCGGGTGTCTACCATAGGACAGGTTGACAAAGATGATATTCCCATGCAGAAGCAGTCTTGCCGGGGATTTTGCAGGCAGCACCCCGGCTGGGAGATTGTCAAGGAATTTTCTGAAAAAGGCGTTTCCGGGTTTAAGGTCTCCGCCAGGGACAGGGACGCGATTCAAGAGATACAGAAGATGGCCCTGCAAGGCGAATTTGATATTTTGCTGGTGTTTATGTTCGACCGGCTGGGCCGCAAGGACGATGAAACGCCCTTTGTGGTGGAATGGTTTGTCAAGCAGAATATTGAAGTATGGAGCGCCATGGAGGGCCAGCAGAGGTTTGACAATCACGTGGATAAGCTGCTGAATTACATCCGCTATTGGCAGGCTTCTGGAGAGAGCATTAAAACTTCCTTGCGCGTCAAGACCCGGCTGGAACAGCTGACTCAGGAGGGGCTTTACTCCGGCGGGCGCACACCGTTTGGCTACCGGCTGGAGAAAACAGGCCGGATGAACAAGAAAAATCAAGATGTGCGGGATCTTGTTGTAGAGCCGGAGGATGCGGAAATCGTCAAGCTGATTTTTCAGAAATATGTGTATGAGGGCTGTGGGGCGCTCCGTATCTGCCGCTATCTGGCAGAGCAGAACATCCGCAGGAGAGACGGCAAAATGATTTCTGTCGGCATCATCAACCGGGCCATTCAAAACCCTATCTATATTGGCGTTTTGCAAAGAGGCGCCAGCAAATCAGAAGTCTTGCCCGCCTTGAAAATCATTGATGAAAATGTATTTGCCAGGGCACAGGAGATCATCAGCGCAAGGACCGTCCAGCACAGGGAAGTTCCGCTTACCACCAGAGGGAAATCCCTTTTAGTGGGGAATGTCTATTGCGGCTGCTGTGGAGCGCGGCTGGTGCTGACGACCTCCGGGCGAAAATATCGCAGGAAAGACGGGACAGTGGTTACAGGCAGTTATTCCAGCTATAAATGCTGCAACAGGACGCTGGCCCCCGGAAAGTGTGACGGACAGACTTCTTTCAGTGTTGAGAAGCTGGATAACCTTGTGGAGCAGATCGTCCGCATCCAGCTTGAGCAAATCCAAAAGGCTCCGCCACAGGCGCTGCTTGAGAAACAGCGGAGCCGGAAAATCGACCTTGCCAAAGTGAAGGTGAAGCGTCTGGAGGATGAATACCGGCAGAAGCAGAGGGCCTATCAGGATTTGCGGGCCGAGACGCTGAAGGTAATCCAGGGTAACAGCCATTTCAGCGCCGGTCTGCTGAACAGTTTGATTGACGAGACAGCCGCCCAGCTTAAGGAGCTGGAGAGCCAGGTGCAGGCCGCAGAGAAGGAGCTGCGGGACATTGTATCTGGCGCTGAACAGGTTGGACAGGAATACGCGCAGCTGGTGAATTGGGCCGGGTTATATGACAACTGCACCTTTGAATCCAGAAAAATGATTGTGGCGCAGTTCGTAAAGGCCGTCCACATCAAGAGAGGGTATGAGGTGGATATTGAGTTTAATGTGTCCTTCGAGGAATTTCAGGCGCTTTATCTGGAGCCGGAAGCGGAGGAAAGCAAGCGGAAACGGAGGGGCCGGGAAATCCTTGCCCTCGTGGAGAACGCATAATAAATTCCCGGCCCGAACAAGATACAAAATATTTTCGACATTCCTTTTTTATCTATGTGGTTATCCCTTTAACTCAGCCAAGCAGAAGCACCAATAGCTAAGACCAGGCGCTCCAGGAGGCGGGGGCCAAAGTCACGGCGGCTAAAGCGGAAGCAATATTCGTCAAGGTAGGCTTGGAGGTGCTTTTTAGGCAGGCCATGGTAAGTACCCAGGATGAACGCCTTGGCGTTACTGATTACGATGTGCAGCCAATGGAGCAGGCCCGAATGGGGGGCGTAGGGTTTGTGCTCATGGGCATAGCCCTCCAGAGCCGGGATATAACTCCCGTAACCGTCACTGTGGATCGTACTGCCCTGGACAAACGCAGCTTGGGCAAATTTTTTGACAGAGGTCCGCTTGATATTCTGCGTGACCCGCATCTTGGTATAGAGAGGATTTCCACGCTCATCCAAAGACACAGCCACAAAAACCTTCGCCTTTTCCGTACCCCGGCCCCGTTTTTTCCCAACAGTTGGCCCGCCAAAGTAGGTGTCGTCAAATTCAATGCTCCCATTGAGCTGATGGATTTTGTCCCGCTGACCCATAGCGGTACGGATACGCATGAGCATATACCATGCGGTTTTATAAGTCGTTCCCAGCACCGACATCAGCGCAACGGCTGAGATGCCCCGCTTATCCTGGCTGACAAAGTAGAATGCAAAAAACCACTGCGTCAGCGGCATATGGGTCCTATGGAGCACCGTTCCCGCTGTCACTGAGTTCTGGTGGTGGCACTCAGCACATTGATACCGGCCGTTGGATAGCAGGCAAGCGTGGTGACAGCCGCATTTAGGGCAGACAAACCCGACCGGCCACCGCAGATTTGCCAGGTACTCCCGGCATTTTGCCTCGTTGGAAAACTCTTTCATGAAAGTTCCCAGAGGATACCGCTTACTCTTTGCCATGACCCTTTCCCTCCTTTTTGGGTTCATGGCCTGATTATATTCTCCGGCATATCCCATAATCCGGCCTTTTCCTCTGGCTGATTAAAAGGGATAACCACATTTATCTATTGCGAATACCAGCAACCACACTATATGGCAGATTATTTTTTGCTTAAACTGTACTGCTTACTACGCTAAACCTAAGAACATAAAAAACCCTCCTTATTTGTGATAAGGAGAGTTTAGGTATGCAGAGTGAAATCGGTGTGAGGTCGCTGTGAAATCGGTGTGAGGTCGCTGTGAAATCCGTGTGAAAATATTTTTCTCTCTTTTGTTGCGGATAAAAGATGTGCAGCCATATTATATATCACATCGTATCAGGTCTCCCACATAGCGCTGTCAAAGGCAAGAATGGGCCAGAGACCTTCTTTTCACAATAGATAACATGGGTTTTGCAGCCAAGATAACGGTAAATTTCCTTTGCCTGTAATGACAACGCATAGTCACAGGTGACAAAATAATCACATTTTGACGCATAGCAGAGATGGTCAACGTCATAAAATCCGCTTCTAATTGTCCGATAAAACTTGCGATCATAGGTGGGGTAAAGTGCTTCATGTGTAAACTGAGTGCGCTTCTCAATTTTATTTTTGTGGTAACCAAGTGCGTTCATGAGCATGTAAAGAAGGCGAACCGCTTCCCGAATTTCAGAAAAAGTCCTTTCCTTTTTTCCATAGTCCTTAAACTCCTCCAGCAGAATCTGAGAACCACAAACCCCACAGAAAATCTGATGGAGAGCTTTGTTATCAATCGTTTCATTTTGGGGATCGAATAGCTCTATCGATGTCAAATCAGAAATTGCTTTTTTATGTTTATCTGCCTCTTTTTTATCCCATCCAAACATTTTACATGTCTGTTCCTCCAAAGTCTCAAATCTGGCGCATTCGGACTCCTCAGCGTACCCGTTCAAATCTTGAAGTTTTTTTGCGCGAGCAAAGCAGATGTCTACAGGTTCTGTGACAATTTTGAGGAGACCATTCTGAACAGGGAGAACTTCATGGTCACTACAGATTTTTGAAACACTTTCTCGTCGTTTGCTCTCATACGCAGAATTGCCCATCCTGCATACTTCCTCCATATGAGTGGGACCATAGACAAACTGAATTTTGCTCATTCCTACATAAGTATCCAGTTGTGTACGGAAAACCTCATTGTCCTCATATAATTGATAAACACCAAAATCCAGATACGCAACCGTTTTCCCTTCCAATTCACATAGCGGAATATCCTGAACCTGAAAATCTTTGGAGGTCACTTTCAGTTCGGTGTACAGGATACTGTCAGTAGCTCGTACCCGATTCCAGAAGCTCAGATTGATATGTAGTTCCTCACGGTCTTTTGTCTTCAGATATTCTTTTAATGCTTGGGTACTATGCATCAGTTCCAGCCAGTTCACACCGTTTGAACACGTTTCCCAACACTCGCAAAGACCGAATGCCTTCAGATAATAGTCTGTGACTATTGCATCCAGTTCCAGTTTTTGCGCTTTCTCCATATCCTCGCTATGCATATTTTTTGCAACCAACTCCAAATCAGAAGAAAGAGTATAGGGCAGAACGGCGCAAATATCACATTTTAGATTAATCTCCTCAAGCCCTTTTTCCATCAAAATAGCCGCATATGTATTATACATTTTCCGATAGTAGTCAAAGTGTTCCGGGGAGGGACATTTCTGGTTTATGTACTCCGATTTTGGGCGTTCCGGGTCCGGACATTCCGAAAGCATGTGTATCTCATCTAGTAAATGTAACAAGGCATAGTAGTACTTCATATGTAGAAGGTCAGCCCGTTGTTCATTTTCACCCTGTGTTTTGCTTTTTTCATGCTCCCGCTGCCATAAGTACATACTAGCATAATCTGGCAGATCCTTGCAAATCTTACAGACCCAGTTAATTTTGTTTTTTGTGACTTCACAAGCAGGTGAACATCTGTTATTGTCCATATTTTGCACTCCCATGTCTATCAAATTGTTTTTATTTGCAATATAGGAATAGAAAAACAGAACCGCACTCCATCTTCCAAATTCTCTGCTCCGTAGGACAACTTCTGCATGGAAAGAACTTGCGCCACAATAGACAGCCCCAGCCCGGAACCGCTGTATTCCGCTCCGCTGTCCCGATAAAATTTTATCCATATTTTAGGCAGGTCACTTTCTGGAATGGGCCGACCCTGATTGAAGATGGAGAAATGCAGCGCCCTATCATCCACTGTCAGTTCCAGCCGCAGAACGCCGCCGGGATACACATTTTTCTTGGCGTTGACGATCAGGTTGTCCAAAACCTGCTCCATACGCCGCCGGTCTGTCCGCACAAAAACCTTTTGCTCCGGCAGCTCGTATTGCAGGTCAAAATTGGTGTCCGGGGCGTCGATCAGAAGCCGCCCGGCTACCGTTTCCACCAGCTCTACAAAGTCAAACCGGGTGACATTCAATCTTGCGGCCCCGCTTTCCAGCGCCGACAAGTCCAGCAGAGTTACAATCAGGTCATTCATGCGCTCCACTTCGGAGACAATCACTTGGGCGTATTTTTGCTTCTTGGTCTCGTCCGCTTCGTCCTGCAAGCCCTCGGCATAAGCCCGGATAATTCCCAGCGGGGTTTTCATCTCGTGGGATAGGCTGTCCACCAGCTCTTTGCGCTCGGCCAGCAAAAGCCGCTCCTTTTCCACGTCCTTTTCAAGCTGTGTGTTTGCGTCCTCCAACCGTGCAAGAGCCTGTTGCAGATTTTCGGCCATCGTGTTCAGACTGGCGGACAGTTCCCCAAATTCATCGGTTGAAACAAGGTCGCAGGGGGCCGAAAAGTCCAGCCCTGCCATGCGCTTTGCGGAGGCGTTCAGCTTGGACATTGGTTTCGTGATAAAGCGGCTCATAAAAAAGTCGATGCCCAAGACCAGCAGTAGGACAAATCCAAGCCAGAGCAGAAAAGAGGCATCCTCGCTGATTGGCAGGCCGGTGGAGAGGACATAGGAAAAAATCAGTGCCAGTCCTGCCAGTTTTGACATCATTAAAATCTTTTTCCGAACAGTACGGAGCGAAAATGCTTCTTTCATACCGCCACCTCGAATTTATAGCCGGAGCGGATCAGCGTGACAATATGCCTGCCCTCGTCCCCCAGCTTTTGCCGCAGGGTCTTGATGTGGGTGTCCACGGTTCGGGTCGTTCCCTCGAAGTCATAGCCCCATACACGGTTTAGAAGCTGCTCCCGATTGAATATTTGCTCAGGGTTTGCCATCAGAAAGGCGAGTAGTTCATACTCCTTATGGGTCAAGGCGATCTCCTGGCCGTCCAGATAGACCTTGTGTGCGTTGGGGTGGAGCATGATTTTCCCGGCGGTGATCGCTCCGACAGAAGCGGGGGAGGAACGGCGCAGCAGGGCGTTCGCCTTTGCCAGCAACACCTTGGGGCTGAATGGCTTTGTCATATAGTCGTCCGCGCCGTAGTCGTAGCCCTTCAGCTTATCGTCCTCCGCACTCTTGGCGGTCAGCATGATAATGGGCATATCGCTCATTTCCCGCGCCATCTTACAGACGGAGAAACCGTCCAGATGGGGCATCATCACATCCAGGATCATCAAATCCATAGGATTATTTTTCAGCGTGACAAGGGCGTCTATGCCGTCGTCGGCGGTAAAACAGGTATGTCCGCCTTTTCGCATATAGTCTGCAATGATGTCTTGCATGGCTTTTTCATCTTCAACAATCAAAATGTTTGACATAGTGCCTCCTAAATCGCTATCATTCTATTTGCCTGATATGATTTTGATTATATTTTGTATTAGACAAAAAGGCAAGAGAGCATATAGAAAGATTGGGTTGATATTACAAGAAAAAGCTGAGTTCTTGATAAAATAATGCGTCTCACGGTGAGATGCATTTTGTCAAATTACTTGTTTTGGGTGCGGCCTTGTGGTAGTATTGATATACTAGCCATAAGGGGGACATGGAATGAGCATCCGCACTTTGGCCAGCGGCGCATCCGCATGGCGGGGCTATGAATACTACAGGTCGAAAAAGGTGCTGTCCCACTCCCAAACGGGCGGGGACGAGTACACGGGGCAGGTGGCCGGGAACGGCCTCGCCCCTTATCAGGTGAAAATCAATATTGCCCATCCCCGGCAGTCCAAATGCAACTGTCCTTACGCAGGCGGGCGGCGGGTGATCTGCAAGCACATGGTCGCCCTGTTCTTCGCCGCATTCCCGGAAGAAGCGGAGGACTACATAGAGGCAGTGGAGGAATATGAACGGGAGGAGGAGCAGCGCATGGAGGAACACTATGCGGCGCTGCGCTCCTATGTGAAAAGTCTGTCCAAAAAGGAACTGCAGGAAAAGTTATTTGAAGCCTTGGTTGAGTTGGAGGAACGGGGCCGCTATTATTAGCCGTTCAGCAGAAAATACGTCTCACGGTGAGACGCATTTCTTCAAGCCGCTTTGGGCGCATACGCTCCCGCGTCTTCACCTACAATGACTATCGCACGTTCCGGGAAACGCTTACGCCTCCCGCAACAGCAAAAACCGGCGCAAGCCAGTTTTGGGGTATGCCCCCCTTAATTACCAAAAGCACCGGCGGCCTTTGGCTGTCAAGGCCCGCGCCGCCCCCAGGCGGCGCGGCTTGTCTTGGCCTTGACGGACAAAGGGCGGTGGTGTAAAATCCCCCGCGGAGGGGGCATACCCTGGGTTGCGCCACTTTATTCCTGTCACAGTGTTTCCTTTACCAGTCTCCACGCCTGCCGGACTAACGCGGTGGCTTCAGCAATCTCCGCTTTGCCGATTCCCTTGGTGGTGTTGGCCCAATATGCGATCTGATTCACATTGTTGCCGATGGCCGATAGCTCCTGCAGTAGGGCGGCGTAGGTGTCGGGCGGCTTCGGCTGAATATCCACATCCATAATGCCGTGCCGGAGCAAGGCACTGGTGTTGAGGCCGGACAGGGCGCATTGTTTCAGCAAATGCCCGTATTCGGCGTCACTCAGCCACAGGCCGATAAATTTTTCGCGTTTCCGCATAAGATTTTCCTTTCTCGCTAATGCGTCTCACGGTGAGACGCGTTTTCGTTGATGGGGGTTCCAAGGGGGGCTTCCCTCCTGGCAAGCAGTCGTTTGTGTTTAACAAATGACATACTTGCTCGGACAGCACCGCCTTTCGGCGGCGCTGTCCGCTGTGGGTGCTGCCGGGTAGCTGTTTCCCCTTTCTGGGAACTTTTTATCAGCATTTTATGTGCGAAAGAACGCTAATTCGTCTCACCGTGAGATAAATTAACCAAAATCATGCCGCACAGCGGCGGCGTAATAAGGGCCCATCGTCACAGGCGCATTGTAAAGTGCCGTCAGAAGATAGGCCCGGATGTTATTGATTTTCGTGGTGGTCTGCCGCAGGGAGTCTATGACATATCGGACGTGTTCGCCGTCAAGCTGACGAAAACGCCGCCTGACGGCATCCGCAGGTAAGACTTCACCGCCAATCCGCATGGCGGAGGCCGAACCGCTCAATACGTCCACAATCAGTTCCAAAAGGCTCTCCACATCATCGTAAGGAAGCTCCTGCTGTAACCGCTCGTATTCAATGCGTTCTTTGATTTTCTCTCTCGTCTCGTATCGATCAATCCCCAGCAGTTCCGCGCCGGGGGCTGGGAGATTGATAGATTGATTGGTATAGATAAAATCAGTTTGATTTATATTATTATAATTTGGGTCGGCTTTGCCGGCCTCAGCACATTGAATATCCCGACCTGCTGCGGCGGGAAAATCCGATTCCTGTACGTTGTCAAAATCGACCTCCGGGCATGGTATAGGCGGCTCCGTCCCATCCTCCTGCTGGGGCGGCAGCTCCTGCGTGGTGAAGCGCAGGACATAGATTCGGGCGGGCTTGCCCTGGCCCTGCCTGACGCGCTCAATCAAGCCCAAGCCTTTGCTGGTGTCCAGCTCAGCCAGCAGTTTCATGGCCTTGTCCCGCCCGCAGTTCAGATCCGCGCAGACCTCGTCAACGGTGTAATAAATGTAAACGCGCCTGTCGCTGTCGTACCACTTATTTTTGATAGACAGGCCCATGCGGTCAAGCAGCAGCCCATAGAGCAGCTTGGCATCCGCTGACAAGGGCTTAAAGCGGGGATGGGTGATAAGCTGGCGGGGGATGCGGAAATAGGAAAACTGCATCGCCTCGTCGCCATAGAAATACTTTGATAAATTTGTGTCCTGCATAATTCCTCCTTTTGGGCACGACAAAACGGCGCTTCTTTCCCGCTGGACGGGATAAGTGAACGCCGTTTGTGTCAGATTTTCGATTGCTCGTACAAAACCGGGCTTGTCTGCTGTCTGTAAAGCGTGAATTTTCTTTCTCAGGAAGTTATGTTATCTAACTTTAGCTTTTGTTTAGTTGGATGCGGTATCCGGGTCGGTATCGTCGCCCCAGAGCATGTTCTTGCGCAGCTCGGCGCCCACGGTCTCCATCTGGTGTTTAGCCAGCTGGGCCCGCTTGGCGTTGAAGAAGGTGCGGCCGTTCTTGTTCTCGGCGATCCAGCGGCCGGCGAACACGCCGTCCTGGATGTCGGTGAGGACGGCCTTCATGTTCTTCTTGGTCTCCTCATAGGGCAGGATACGGGGGCCGGAGACGTACTCGCCGTACTCGGCGGTGTCGGAGATGGAGTAGTTCATCATAGCCACGCCGCCCTTGTTGATGAGGTCGATGATGAGCTTCATCTCGTGGATACACTCAAAGTAGGCGTTCTCGGGGGCGTAGCCCGCCTCCACCAGGGTCTCGAAGCCCAGCTTCATCAGCTCCACCACACCGCCGCACAGGACAGCCTGCTCGCCGAAGAGGTCGGTTTCGGTCTCGTCCTGGAAGGTGGTCTCCATCACGCCGCCCCGGGCTCCGCCGATGCCGGCGGCGTAGGCCAGAGCCAGCTTATAGGCGTCGCCGGTGGCGTTCTGCTCCACGGCGATGAGGCAGGGCACGCCCTTGCCCGCCACGTACTGGGACCGGACGGTGTGACCGGGACCCTTGGGGGCAATCATGGACACGTCCACCCCGGCGGGGGGCACGATCTGCTTGAAGTGGATGTTGAAGCCGTGGGCGAACATAAGCATATTGCCCGCCTCCAGGTTGGGGGCGATGTCCTTCTTATAGACATCGGCCTGGACCTCGTCGTTGATGAGGATCATCACGATGTCGCCCCACTTGGCGGCCTCGGCCACGGTCTTGACCTTCAGGCCGGCCTTCTCGGCGGCGGTCCAGTTCTTGGAGCCCTCCCGCAGGCCGACGCACACGTCGCAGCCGGAGTCCTTCAGGTTCATGGCGTGGGCGTGGCCCTGGGAGCCGTAGCCGATGATGGTGATCTTCTTGCCATCCAGATAGTTGATGTCACAGTCCTTCTCATAATACATTTTTGCCATAGTTATATTCCTCCTTCAATTTGTTGTCGTCGTATATGGTGCTGCGCCCTCTTTCGATGGCGATGGTACCCGTTTTCGCGATTTCCAGAATGCCGAAGTCCGCCAGCATCCCGGTGAGCGCCGCCGTCTTCTCCTTGTCCCCGAAGATGGCGACGGTGAGGGTCTCCCGGCTCACGTCGATGATCTTGGCCCGGAAAATGTTAGCCATCTGGATGACCTCGTCCCGGGCGTTGCGGTCAGCGGCCCGGACCTTGATGAGGGAGAACTCCCGCTGGATGGAGGTGCCCTCGTCCAGAATTTTCACCGCCAGCACAGGGATGAGCTTGCGGCACTGGTCGGCGATCTGGTTAATCATCAGCTCGTCGGCCAGCAGGACGATGGTAATCCGGGTGACGTGGGGCCGGTCGGTCTCGCCGGAGACGATGGACTCGATGTTGTACCCCTTCCGGGAGAAGAGGCGGGCCACCTGGCTCAATACGCCTGGTATATCCTGGACCAGGATAGACAGGGTGTATTCCTTTTTCTGGGTGTCAAATTCACGCTTCATCCTGTCCGCCCCCTTATTTCAGTAAAAAGTCGGTGATGTGGGCTCCGCCCGCCACCATGGGCCGGACCATCTCGTCCATGTCCAGCACGCAGTCGATGACGCAGCCGCATCCGGCCTCCAGGGCGGCGGCGAAGGCCGTCTCCATCTCCGCCATGGTGGTGGCTCGGAAGCCCTTGAGTCCGTAGGCCTCCGCCAGCTTGACGAAATCCGGCCCCCGGTCCAGAGTGGTCTCGGAGTAGCGCTCCTGATAGATCAGGTGCTGCCACTGGCGCACCATGCCCAAGGTGCCGTTGTTGAACACCACGGTGATGATGGGCAGATGGTAGTGCTCCACGGTAGCCAGCTCGTGGCAGTTCATGCGGAAGCAGCCGTCGCCGGTGGTGTGGACCACCACCTTGTCCGGGTTGCCCACCTTGGCCCCGATGGCCGCGCCAAGGCCGAAGCCCATGGTACCGAAGCCGCCGGAGGTGAGGAGCTGGCCGGGGTAGTCGAAGTGGAAGTGCTGAATGGACCACATCTGATGCTGGCCCACGTCGGTGGCTACGATGGTGTCCCAGGGGGCCAATTTGCGGATGGTCTCCAGCACCTGCTTGGGGGTGAGGGTCTCGCTGTCCCGGGGGCGGGAGGGCTCCCGCAGGGGGAGAATGTGCTCCTTCCAGGCCGGGTGGCTGTATCGGGGCAGGCGCTCATTGAGCAGAGCCAGCACCCGCTTGGCCGAGCCGATGATGTGGTGGTCGGTGAGGACGTTTTTGTCGATCTCCGACCGGTCGATGTCGATGTGGACGATCTTGGCCTGACTGGCGAAGGTGCCGGGCTGGAGGGCCACCCGGTCGGAGAACCGGCAGCCCACAGCGATGAGCAGGTCGCACTCGTTGCAGGCCACGTTGCTGGCCTGGGAGCCGTGCATCCCGATCATGCCGGTGGTGAGGGGGTGCCCGCCGGGGAAGCCGCCCCCGCCCATGACGGTAATGGCTACCGGGGCGTCCAGCTTCTCGGCGAACTCCTTAAACTCCGCGTCCGCCCTCCCCCGGACCACGCCGCCGCCGCAGATCAGCATAGGCCGCTCCGCCTGGGCGATCATGTCCACGAGGGTGTCAATGTCCCCGATGTCCGGCTCGGGAGCTTTCAGGTCGTGGCTGTCCGCCAGGGACTTCAGGCTCCCGCACTTCCGGTTCTCGGTCCAGGGGACGAACTCATAGTCGATCTCCACGCTGGGGAAGGTGACGTTTTTCAAAAAGTCAATCACCACCGGCCCGGGCCGTCCTGTGGCCGCCACGGCGAAGGCCTGACGCATCACGTCGGGGATGGTCTGGGCGTCCCGCACCAGATAGGTGGCCTTGGTGATGGGCATGGCGATGCCGGTGATGTCCACCTCCTGAAAGGCGTCCTTGCCCAGGGTCTGCTCAGTCACGTTGCAGGTGATGAAGACGATGGGGGAGGAGTCCATGTAGGCGGTGGCGATGCCGGTGACCAGGTTGGTGGCCCCGGGGCCGCTGGTGGCGAAGCACACCCCCACCCTGCCGGTGGACCGGGCGTAGCCGTCGGCGGCGTGGGAGGCCCCCTGCTCGTGGGCTGTCAATACGTGGTGTATTTTGTCCTTGTAGTTGTACAGCTCGTCATAGAGATTCAGGATGGTCCCGCCGGGATACCCGAAGACGGTGTCCACCTCCTGCTCCAGCAGGCACTCCATGATGGCCGCGGTCGCTCTGATTTTCATAGTTTCGCCTCTTTTCGGTGATTCTTTCGCCCCCCCGCAGGGGCAAGCCTCCTTTTCCCCGCAAGGGGGACGCGATATCCGTAAGCGGCAGAGCCGCTAACGGATATCCAGCGAAAGGAGGTGGCACGGCGAAGCCGTGACGGAGGATTGTATTTCGCCGAAGACGAAATGTGCGCAGCAAATCAGTTCTCAGAAACCTTGTTTACTTCGTATGTTTTGCTGCGCAAAACGCAATCCTCAGTCAGCCTTACGGCTGACAGCTCCTTTCAAAAGGAGCCTTTTGGTGTAAAACTGATAGTTTTCTCTACTGATCTACGTCAAACAGCACCCAAAGCTCGTTTTCCGCCGCATTGTGCCAGAAGGGGAGGGAATCCGATAAATACTCCCAGGTATATCCGAAATCTTCCTCATCCATCGGGTATTCGTATTCCTCGGGATCGATGGAGAAATAGAGCTTCCGAAAGGCCTCCTCCGTCAAGCCCTGAAGGAACTGGTCTACCTGATGGACCTGCTCAGGGGACTTGCAGACGACAAGATAGTCCTCCTCTCCCTCCCGGTCCCCCCGGAGGACCTCGCCGCCCAAGATGACCCAGCAGCCGGGGGCGGGGGTGTTTCCGAATTTCAGTTCGCTTGCGCACAGGGCCCGGTGCATGGCGTCCCAGGCTTTGTCCACGTCAAAAATGTCCACAGTCTCCATCTCGTCCAGGTAGTCGGGAACCCGGTCCGCCCGGGGCACAGCCCGCAGCTTGTCCAGCTCTTCCCTTGTTATGGCCCGAAAGCCGCCGAGACAGCTCATACAACATCCTCCTTGCCAAGCGCGTTCAACGAGAGCGGTTATTTTGTTTCACGGCCAGACGAATGATCCTGGGCCGGTTGTATCTCTGCGTCATCACAAACATCAGGTCGAAAGCCGCCGCAAGGATGGAGGTGATTAAAAAAACCTCCATGGAGCCGAACCACTTCACCGCGATCAGCGGGCAAAAGCTGAGGAGTGCATTGGTCTCGTGCACCAGCTCCGCCTGACACATGGTCTGGGCGATTTCGTTCCAGCTGTGGAGTCTGGGCGAAAAGGTCTCTGGTGCGTAGGTAGGCAGTTTGTTTTTCCAGCGCTTTACCTTCAGCGTTTCATACAGCCGCTTTTCCCACGGGCGGAGCTGGTACCACCCCCTGGTATAATCCGCGCGGTTGTTCATGACTGCCTGATAGAGCCATCCCACCGCCAGCCGTATCCCAAAATGATAGAATATCGTCCCGCAGGTGATTGCCAAGGTCAGAAAGGTGCCGCAGGGGTCCCGCTGGTACAACAGCCCGAAGCCAGCAGTCCCCGCCAGACTTGCGGCTGCGATTGCTTTCATGGTTTGGGGCATGGAGTTAAATCTTCCCTCCGCCCTTTTGCAGGGCGATTACACCGGTGCGGACCACCTCCAAAATGGAGAAGGGCCGGAGCATGGCCTCGAAGGTATCAATTCGGTCGGGGGTGTCGGACAGCTCCAGAGTGAGGGAGTTGGGGGAGATGTCGTCCACCTTGGCCCCCATGATGTCGCAGATGGTCATAATATCCTGCCGGGTCTTGTTGGTGGCGTTCACCTTGAGGAGGACCAGCTCCCGGCCAATTTTTTTGTCCTCCGGGATGGTGCGCACCTTAATAACCTCCACCAGCTTGTTCAGCTGCTTTTCCACCTGCTCCACCACGCTGTTGCCGCTGTCCACGATGATGGTGATGCGGGAGATGGTGGGGTCGTCGGTGACGCCCACGGCCAGGGAGTCGATGTTGAAGGCCCGGCGGGAGAACAGCCCGGTGATGCGGTTGAGTACGCCAGCCTGGTTCTCCACCAGCACGGAAATGGTCTGTTTCATTCTTCTCCCTCCTTCTTTTGAGAAAGGTTCCAGTATAAAGATTTTTTGTATTCGCCCCCTGCGGGGCGAATACCGCATTGGGTTTAGTCAGTAGTGGCTACGTCGGGGTGGACTTCACAAATCATCAGGCAGGGCCCCGCCTCAGACAGGAAGCGGTCAATGGAGGCGTCCAGGTCCTCCTCCTCGGCCACGGTGACGCAGGGGATGCCGTAGGCGGCGGCGATGGTCTCGAAATCGGGAGAGCCGTCCAGACTGACCCCGAAGGGACCGTGGTAGGGGGCCCGGCTCTGGATCTGATGGACCAGCCCCAGGGTGTTGTTCCGGAAGAGGACAATTTTCAGGTCCATGCCCGCGTATTTCACAGCGGCCAGCTCGTTCATGGCCATCTGGAAGGAGCCGTCGCCGCAGACTACCACAGTCTGCCTCTCAGGCTGGGCCACTTTCACCCCCACTCCGGCGGGCAGGGCGTAGCCCATGGTGCCCAGGCCGCCGCTGGTGAGGAGACGGCCTTGCTTCTGGGGCAGATATTTACAGGTAAAAATTTGGTTCTGTCCCACGTCGGCGCACACCACCGCGTCGTCGGCCAGCTTGTCCCCCAGCTTGCGCATGACGGTGCCGGGAAAGACCGACCCGGGGCGGCTGGGGAACTGACGGCTCAGCTCCGCCTTTCGGTAGTCGGCCAGCTGGTCCCGCCACTGGGCGCAGTCGGGAGGCGTCACCCCCAGGTCCAGCATTTGACGCAGAATCACCTTCACATTGCCCACCAGAGGGACGGCGGCCTGCATATTCTTTCCAATCTCCGCCGGGTCCACGTCGATGTGAATGGTAGCCATCCGCCGCTGAATCTCGTCGGGCTGGACAATGGCCCGGTCTGCCGCCCGGGTGCCCACCATAATCAGCAGGTCGGACTTGGCTAAAGCTTTGTTGGCGCAGTGGTTGCCGTGGGCCCCGATCATCCCCATGTTCAGGGGGTGGCGGGTGGGCATGAGGGAGATGCCCATCATGGTCTTCACCACCGGGATGCCTGTCCCCTCCGCCAGCTCCAGCAGTTCCTTCTGGGCGTCGGCCAGCCACACGCCGCCCCCGGCGCAGATGATGGGCTGTCTGGCCTTGCCGATGGCCTCCACCACCCGCTTGATCTGCAAATCGTTGCCCTTCACGCTGGGCTTGTATCCCCGGATACTGATCTCCTCCGGCCAGTCGAAGGATTTTAAGGTCTGCTCCTGAATGTCGATGGGAATATCAATCAAAACCGGCCCGGGCCGCCCGGTAGAGGCGACATGAAAGGCCTCCCGGACAATGCGGGGAATCTGGTTGGGGTCCTTCACCAGGTAGCTGTGCTTGGAGAAGGGGGCCACCGCGCCGGTGATGTCCACCTCCTGGAAGATATCCCGGCCCAGCAGGTGGCTGGGCACCTGGCCGGTGATAGCCACCATGGGGATGGAGTCCATGTACGCGGTGGCGATGCCGGTGATCAGGTTGGTGGCCCCCGGGCCGGAGGTCACCATACACACCCCCACCTTGCCGCTCACCCGGACGTAGCCCGAGGCCATGTGCCCCGCGTTCTGCTCGGTCCGCACCAGGGTGTAGCCGATCTCGGGTACCTCCCTCAGCGCGTCCACCGCCGGGCAGATGGTAGCCCCGGCGTAGCCGAAGATATGGTCCACGCCCTCCCGCTTCAAGCTCTCAATCAGCGCCTGCGCTCCATTCATGAAACGTCACCTCCAAAAAACAGAACAGCTCCGTCCTATCTGAATAGGACGAAGCTGAATACTCCGTGGTACCACCTAAATTCATGGTCCTTGACCATGCGCTCATTACCCCGTAACGGAGGGAAACCGTTCCTGCCTACTGCGGCCTTCCGCCGGTTCAGCCGGACTGCTCGTGGGTGAGGTTCAGCAAAAGGTCCTTCACAGGCGCTTACACCAGCCGCGCCCTCTCTCCGCATCCGGACAAGCCTACTATCCCAGTCATCGCTTTTATAGTAATTGCACACTATCTTACCCCATCCGGCCCCATTTGTCAATTCCCTTTTCCCCGTTTTTTTCGAGTATTTTTTCCGCACCCCCATGTCTACCGCCGGTCTACCAAAAATCCCTGTCGAACCCCTGCGCCGCAAGGGGTTGCGGTGACTGGAATATTTTAGGATGTCTACCAAATGTCTACCAGTTTCACTTTTTGACAGGTTTGGAGCCCTGTTTTTCGCGGTTTCCTCCGGTTTTCGCAACTTTCATACCCTGCGTCAGGGGAGTGACACAAGTCTAAGGTTCGGTGAAAGCTGAAAGCGCCTCTGATTTTTGGCTAAAATATAGAAAGTTGCAGTAAAAAAGTTGGCCGGAAACGGCTCACTGATGGGCTGAAAAGGAATGGGTTAAGCCATAAGGCCGCTCCACTGGCTGGGTGACTGGCGGCTGGCTGAAAGGCTGGCCGCCGATGCCACTGACAGTAGCTATACCGATGTTACCGGCACGGATCATTCTGCTTTCTCGGCAGGCAAGATCACCAAGAACAAGTTCCATGTGTTCAACAAGAAGAGCCACGGCGAGTATAAGCTGAAAATTGCCGCTAACGACTGTCAGAACGTTGAATTTAGCACTACCGGTAGGGATAAACTCATTGACGGCGAGAAAGTGACCTACGAGGCCAAGGGCCCTGGCAAGACCGCTAGCCTGTACGAGATCAAGACCACCGAGGACGGCTATCTCAAACTGGAGGGCGCAGTTGCCGCCAGCGTGGCCGATAAGATCGAGTACAGCGCTAAGGTTAGCAGAGATGATTGTCCTACAAGGACGCACCCTACACCCTTAGCGAAACTTCCGCGAAAATTGCACATTTCCATACATTTAATGGAAATCAGACCCCGCGCTTAAAAGGAAAAGCGCTCCGAGCTGATCTCAGAGCGCTTTGTTCATCGAATGGCGGTGCCGTTGAGGACGGCGCGGGTGAGGTGGTCGCCCTCGTAGCAGACCTTGAGGGAGAAGAAGGGGGTGTCCCGCCAGATGAGGTCGAGGAAGATTTCGTCTCCCTCCCAGTGGGGGATTTTCAACAGCTGCTCCTTGGGAATCCACTCCAGCACGCCCTCGTCGCAGTCCTTAAGGGTACCGGTAAAGCCGTCGGCGGTGAAGAGGTGCATATACTCGGTGGCCCAGCCGTCGGAGACGAAGGTGACCATACCCCGGTAGCGGTAGTCGGTGAGGGTGAGGCCGGTTTCCTCCAAGGCCTCCCGGAGCAGGCAGTCTTCGGGGCTCTCCTTGTCCTCGAACTTGCCGCCGATGCCAATCCATTTGTCGTGGTTCAGGTCGTTTTCCTTCTTGATCCGGTGGAGCATCAAATACTCCTCCCCCCGGCGGATATAGCAAAGGGTCGTGTTTATCATGGCTCAATCAGCTCCACATCCACAGTATAGCGCTCCCCGTTCCGCAGATAGGTGAGGGTCACGCTGTCGCCGGCGCCCAGGTCCAGCTTGAGGCGGGTCAGAACTTCCAGGCCGGTGATGGGGACGCCGTTGGCCTCCAGGAGGATGTCCCCCGACCGCAGGCCCTTGGCCCAGGCGTCGCTGCTTCTCTCCACGCTTTGCAGCTCCAGCCCGCCCCCCTCGGCCAGGGTCCGGTAGACCATGAAGCCGAAGATGCCCGCCCGGACCTCCTCCCCGGCAATGAGGCGGTCGGCCACGTACTTCACCCGCCGGGAGGGGATAGCGAAGCCCAGCCCCTCAGCGGAGCCGTCCTCGCTGACGATTTTCACCGTGTTGATGCCCACCACCTGGCCGTACTGGTTGAACAGCGGCCCGCCGGAGTTGCCGTAATTGATGGCGGCGCTGGTTTGAATGAGGGTCATTTTGGTGTCGTCCACCTGGACCTCCCGGTCCAGCGCGGACACGATGCCGTCGGTAAAGGTGGCCCGGTAGCCCAGGGAGTCCCCCAGCGCGGCCACCGGCTCGCCGATGCGCAGGGCGTTGGAGTCGCCAAACTCGGCGGGAATCAGCCCCTCGGCCTCCACCTTCAAAACGGCCAGGTCCTCCACCGCGTCGAAGCCCACCAGGCTGGCGGGCAGTGCCCGGTTGTCGTGGAGAATCACCCGCACCGACTGGGCCCCGGCCACCACATGGGCGTTGGTGATGAGGTAGCCGTCCTGGGTGAGGACCACTCCGGTGCCCGAGCTGTAGCCGTCAGCGTGCTCCGACTCGATGGACACGGCGGAGGCGGCGGTCCGCTCATAGATGCGGACATAGTCCAGCGCCTCCCCGTGGACGGGGAGGAGGGAGACCGTCACCCCTGAGCCGGTGTCCGCCCGGGGGATGGCTGGGGGGGCGGTGCTCTGCCGGTCGGTATCCTCATACTGCCAGTCCTCCCCGATGTAGGGGAAGGGGGCCTGGAGGAGGGGACCGCGGTCCAGCAGGCGGTCCAGAAGCAGGATGGACAGGCAGACCGCCACGATCAGCGCCCCCAGCCCCAGGAACCAGGTCCATTTTTTCCGCCTCCGCCGCACCCGCAGCACAGGCCGCCGGGAGGTATAGGCCCCTTTGGGGACGCGGACGGCGGGCGGGTCAGGGAACGCCGGGGACGGCTGCTCCCAGGGTCCGCCCCGCCACAGGCCGTCGTTTTGGTTGTCCATCGCGGCACCTCCTTTGTTACGCCAGCGTCAGCGTAAACTGAAATTGGGTCACTCCGTCCTCGCTGCTCACGGTGATGCTCTCCTTCAGGCTGCACAGAATCGTTTTGACAATATACAGCCCCAGCCCCACGCCCTCCCGGTCCATAGAGCGGGAGTAGTCCGCCTTGTGGAACCGATCGAACAGCAGGGGCAGCTCGTCCGGGGGGATGGTGGCCCCCAGGTTGCGGATGGTGGTGTGGGCCTTGCCGTCCTTTTTGACGATCTGGATGGTGATGGCGGTGCCGGAGGCGGCGAACTTGGCCGCATTGTCCAGCAGGTTATAGCACACCTGGGTGATGGAGTCCGGGTCGCCCCACACCATCAGTTTGTCCTCGGGCATCTTCACGTCCACGTCCAGCTGACGGCCGGTGATCTTGGTCTCCAGGCTGATGAGCACCTGAGACATAATCTCCGTCAGGTCGAAGGCCTCCTGGGCGGTGACGGTGCTCTCCGCCAGAGCGTTGAGCCGGCTGAGGTCCAGCATCCGCCGCACCAGGCGGCTGAGCCGGCGGGTCTCGGAGACCACAATCTCCAGGGACTCCCGCTCCCGCTCCGGGGGGATGGTGCCGTCCAGAATGCCCTCGGCAAAGCCGGCGATGGTGGTCATGGGGGTTTTCAGCTCGTGGGAGACGTTGGCAATAAATTCCGCGCGCTGGCTCTCCACCTTCTCCAGAGAACTTGCCATCGCGTTAAAGGCCTCCGCCAGGGCGCCCACCTCGTCGCAGCGGTCCTCATAGCCGTCCACCCGGACGTCGAACTCCCCCTGGCCGAATTTCCGGGCGGCCTCGGCCATCTCGTTCAGGGGCCGGGTCTGGTGGGCGGAGGTGAGGGTGCTGGCAATGACGGAGATCAAAAAGACCACCACGGCGGAGAAGAAAAAGATGGTGGCGGTGGCCGTCCACATCTCGGACAGGTTGGAGGCGTCCGCCGCCACCAGCACCATCCCCTGAATCACCGTCACCTGCCCCAGCTGGTTGACTACGGGCAGAGCAGCCAGATAGCGCTTGTCCTCATAGAGCCCCCCCAGGGTGGTCATGCCGTTGAAGGAGCCCTCGTTGAGCACCTGAGCGGTCAGGGCCTCGGGCAGGACGCCGCCCTCCGGGACCTTGGGCTCCTGTTCGGCGGTGTTATAGATGATCTTGCCCTTGGGGTCGGCCACAATGATGTCCGAGTTGGAGATCCCGGCGATGGAGGCCACATAGTTGCGGTAAAAGTCGTCCTGAAACTCCAGCGGGAGGAAGGTCCGGTAATAGGCGGCGGTGAAGCTGGTGACATAGCCCGCGTTGCGCTCCACCGAGTCCCGGGTCTCGCCGATGATATAGCGGTAGGACAGCAGCATGAAGGCCCCCGCCAGCAGGGTAAAGGACACCAGCATGATGCTCACCATCATGGCAAGCTGCCGGCGGTATAGGGAACGCATGGGATATCACCTCTTCTCGCACGAAATGTGTAGGGGCCGACGACCCCGGCGGCCCGTTGAGTCCTCGGAATTGTATCAAGCGGCGCGCCGGGGTCGTCGCGCCCTACAAAATCGTTACCCCGCCGTACCCAGCTCAAATTTATAGCCCACGCCCCAGACGGTTTTCAGCCGCCACTGGTCGCTGACGTTTTCCAGCTTCTCCCGCAGGCGCTTGATGTGAACATCGACGGTGCGGCTGTCGCCGAAGTAGTCGAAGCCCCACACCTCGTCCAGCAGCTGGTTCCGGGTAAATACCCGGTTGGGGGAGGAGGCCAGATGGAACAGCAGCTCCAGCTCCTTGGGCGGGGTGTCCACCCGCTGGCCGTCCACCAGCAGCTCGTAGGAGTCCAGGTTGATGACCAGTTTGTCAAAGGACAGCTTTTTCTCCCCCGGCTCCTCCTCCGCGCCGCTGCGGCGGAGCACCGCCCGGATGCGGGCCAGCACCTCTTTCATCTCAAAGGGCTTGACGATGTAGTCGTCCGCCCCCTGCTCCAGGCCGGAGACCTTGTCCTCGGTCTCCCCCTTGGCGGTGAGCATGATGACCGGGGTGCGGTCGCTCTCCCGGATTTTTTTCAGCACGGACCAGCCGTCCATGATGGGCAGCATGATGTCCAGCAGCACCAGGTCGGGCTGGAAGGCCCGGAAGAGCTCGATGCCCTTCCCCCCGTCCTTGGCCACCTGGGACTCAAAGCCCTCCTTCTCCAGATAGAGATGGAGCAGCTCGGCGATGTTGGCGTCGTCCTCCACGATCAGGACTTTTTTTGACATAACAACGGCACCTCATTTTCCAATATCCGACAATCGCATATTGTCTGTTTTCAGGGCGCGGCCCTGATACGGCATTACCTCTATTATATCGCAAACGGAAACGCTTGGGTGAATAATCTGTGAATTACGGCGCCTTTGGGCCCTCCACATAGGAGTGGTCCACCTGGATTACCGGGAAATAGCGGTCGGAGAGCTTTTTCAGCTCCAGGGCCAGGGTCCCCCGGACCTCCTCGTCAGACAGGCGGAAGCCGTAGGGCACCACCACGTCGAAGAGGACGTTGGTGTGGATGGGCCCGGCGGTAACCCGGAAGTCGTGGATGGTGAGGATGGGGTCGATTCCCCGGGCCAGCTCGGCGGTCTGGAGCCGCAGTGCCTCCGTCCGCCCGTCCCGGACCACCGGGTCCATATGGATGCAGGTCTCGATGTGGTGCTTGGCTTTCAGCTCACGCTCGATGTGGTCAATGACGTCATGGACCTCCAGCAGGTCGGCGTTGGCGGGCACCTCGGCGTGGAGGGACATCATGGCCCGGCCGGGGCCGTAGTCGTGATAGACCAGGTCGTGGATGCCCAGTATGTACTCGTGGCCCAGGACGATCCGGTCGATGTCGGCGGCCAGCTCCGGGTCCATAGGCCGGCCCAGCAGGGGGTCTACGGTGTCCTTAGCCGCCTCCCAGCCGGTGCGCAGGATGAACAGGGCCACCCCCATGCCCAGCCAGCCATCCAGAGGCAGGGACAGGAAATGACCGGCTACCAGGCCCAGCAGCAGGATGCTGGTGGCAGCGGCATCAGACAGGGAGTCGGCGGCGGTAGCGGCCAGGGCGGCGGACTGGATGCGCCGGGACAGACCCCGGTTGAAGAAATACATCCACAGCTTCACCGCCACCGAGGCGGCCAGAATGACCGCAGGCAGGAGGTCGAAGACCACCGGCTCCGGGTGCAGAATCTTCTGAAAGGAGGACTGGGCCAGCTCAGCCCCCACCAGGAGGATCAGCAGGGCCACCACCAGTCCGGCCAGATACTCCATCCGGCCGTGGCCGAAGGGGTGCTCCTCGTCGGCCTCCTGGCTGGCCAGGCGGAAGCCCACTAGGGTGACCACCGAGGAGGCGGCGTCGGACAGGTTGTTGAAGGCGTCGGCAGTGACGGCGATGGAGGCGGTGACAATCCCCGCCAACAGCTTGCCCAGGAAGAGCAGAAGATTCAGCCCAATGCCGATGCTTCCGGACATCACGCCGCACCGGCGGCGGGTCTCCGGAGCATGGGGGTCTCCTCCCCCCATGCAGAACCGCAGAAAAGCATCCAAGAAAAACACCTCTGAATAATTTTGATTATTTTACCACGGGAGCGGGACTTTATCAAGATAAAATCCCGCCATCCCAGGGAAATCACTTTTGCGTCTGTAGGGCGCGACGACCCCGGCGCGCCGTCCTCCCAAGGACAACCGCTCTCCGTGGACGGCGGGCCGGGTCGTCCCGCCCTACAAAGGCCCGCCGCCTCCGGGACTGTTTACAAAAAGTTCACCCGCCGGTCATGATTTAGCCTTATTCCTAGGCTATGATGATACCGTAGTCAAGTGAATGAAGTAAATGAAATGTATCTCCTTTCTCTCTCCTTTACAACACACAAAAGGTAAAGCGCTCCGGGATAGCCGGGGCGCTTTGCTTTGGTCAAGCAATGCAAATTCACAAAAAGTTCACGGGAATGTCACGAAATCGCCTCATTTATATCTTATGATGACATCGTAGCTTAGCTACATCTCATGTATCTCCCATTTCTCCCTCTCCTTTTACAACACACAGGCAGAACGCCCCGGCTAAAGCCGGGGCGTTCTGCCGTTCCCTGTAAAAAGGGGTCCGCCGCTATGAGAGTGGCGGACTCCTTACTGCTTATTTTTCCAGCTTGTCAAACTGCATCAGCATCTGCGCGGCCTGGGCCCGGGTGATGGTGCCCTGGGGATTCAGGGTGTCGTCGCCCATGCCGTTGATCACGCCGGCCTTGACGGCCCAGCGCATGGCGTCCAGGCAGCCGGCGGACACGGAGTCCGCGTCGGTGAAGGCCAGCTCGGCCTCAGCCTTGGGACTGCCGGCGTAGAGGTACAGGACCTTGGCTACCTGCTCCCGGGTGATGAAGACGCCGGCCTCAAAGCTGCCGCCCTCGGCCAGACCAGCCAGGAGGCCCTGTTCCGCGGCCCAGTTCACTGCGTTGGCGTACCAGTCATCGGCGGTCAGGTTGTCGAAGCTGCCGCCCTCCACGGCGGGCTCGCCGGCCATGACGTAGAGGATCTGCAGCACCATCTCCCGGGTCAGGGTGCTGCCGCCGTCAAAGACGCCGTCGCCCACGCCCTGCATGAAGCCTTTCTCAAAGGCGTACTGAGAGGCCTTGAAGTACCAGTCCTTGGTGATCACGTCGGTGAAGGGGCGCTTGTAGGATTTCTCCAGGAGGTAGTCGATGAGCTCCAGGCCCTTCTCGTGGGCCCGCTTGGCCATGTCCTTGCCCACCTCGGTGGTGTCCTTGGGGTCCATCTTCTCAAACTCAGCGTAGAACTCCTTCTGGAGGGCGCTGAGCTGGTCCAGGACATACTGCTTGTCCTCGGCGCTGACGGGCTTGCCGGTGATCTCCTCGGCGTAGAGAATATAGCCGCCCAGGCCCTCGAAGGTGAAGTAGAAGGAGTCTCTCCAGTTCTCGGGGTATTCCACATACATGCCGTCGTTCCGGGTGGTCCAGGTGTGGAAGCCCTCGGGGACCTTGTCGCTCTGGGTCACCACCTGAGTGGAGACCTGATAGCCCTCATACTGGTCCTCCAGCAGCAGGGGGTAGTAGGGGATGAATACGTTGTTGGACATATTACCGACGCCAACCCAGCCCACAGTGCCGGTCTGGACGGGCTCGTCCTTGAAGAGCTGGAAGATCTCGATCTCCTGGTTGCTGGGCTTGCCGATGCTGCTCAGCTTGTAGTAGTTGAACACATCGTCCTTGGTCAGCTTGCGGTCCACCTTGATGTTGGTGTAGAAGGGGCCAAGCTTGCCGTCCTTCACGTTGGAAATGGTGAACTTGGTGTTGTCCGCGAAGAGGTCGGCGGGGGTGTAGTCAGAGTCCTTGTCCAGAAACTTCAGGCCGTCGGACATACGGGGGGTGCCCACCCGGGGGCTCTCCTCGGTGCCCAGGTTGGCGTAGGAGGCCCGGAAGTCGATGATGTTCTTGTCCGCGTCGCCCACAAAGGTACCGGCCTGCTGAGCCACCTCGATGAGCTTTTCAGAGGCGATCACATTGTCGGTGTCGTTCAGGTCCACCAGACCGATAACGGCAATGTTGGGCTCCAGGAAGATCAGGTCCTCGTTCAGCTTGATGGCCACATACTGGGTGCCGGAGCAGTTCTCGATGTACCAGGTCTCCTTCTGGTCGCAGACGAAGATGCCGGAGTCGAAGAACGCGCCGTACTCGTCATAGATCTTGGCGAGCAGCTCGATGCCCTCACGGGCGGAGGCGGCCTCGGCCAGGAGGATGGTGGGGATATCGGTCTCCTCAATGCCCACCACGCCGTCTACCTTTTCCTGAACGTTCGGGTCAATCTTCTTGACCTCGGCGTTGCCGGAGATGGTCTCGGTGGCGGAGACAGAAAGGCCCTTTTCGTTGGTGCCGAACTCGGTGTAGGACCAGTGGGTGGGGTTCTCCTGGCCGCACTCGGGGCACTTGCCGTTGTAGATGTCGTTGGTGAAGTAGGTAAAGCGGTAGCTGTCGTGGGTGAAGGTCCACTCAAACTCGCCGTACTCGGGGCAGCCAAGGAACTTGTCGCCCTTCTTGAAGTGGCCGGCCTCGCTGATGAACCACAGCTTGTTCATATCGGAGCCGTAGTCCTCGGTGCGGGCCACGAAGGGGGTGCCCTCCTCGGTCAGGTTGCCGCCCACATAGATGGTGGTACAGGCGGAGGCGCCCACGGTGGCCGCCAGGGTCAGCGCGGTCACAGCGGTCACGGTTGCCAGGAGCTTTTTCCATGCTTTCATGTAATCTCAACATCCTTTCCTGAATGTTCCCGCTCCGGCGGGAGATCACAGCTTCCCCGTCCCGCCGCTGACGCGCGCCGGACAAGGTCTGCTGTCATTGAGTATATCACCACATTCCCCAAAAAGCAATCAAAGCCCCTGTGTTTTATCGACGAAAATAACGGCGCTGAGATGGCGGAAACCTGCAAAGGGCATCATTTCACCCGGTTGACCAGCGCCTCCCCCGCCAGATACCGGCGGAGGTTCTCCTGAGCCATCTCCACGCACCTCCGGCGGGTGATCTCCAGCCGCATTCCCCCCGCCACATGGGGGGTGAGGAGCAGGTTGGGCACATCCCACAGGGGGCTGTCCGGGGGCAGGGGCTCCGGGACGGTGACATCCAGAGCCGCTCCCCACAGCTTGCCCCCCTTCATAGCCTGGGCCAGGGCGTCCTGGTCCAGGACGGAGCCCCGTCCGGCGTTGAGGAGGATGGCGTCGTCCTTCATCCGGGCGATGCGCCCGGCGTCCATCAGCCCCGCCGTCTGGGGGGAGTGGGGCAGGACCAGGGCCACCACGTCGGCCAGGGGGAGGAGGCGGTCCAGTTCGTCCATGGGATACACCTGGTCAAATCCCTCCACGGGGCCGCTGACCGTCCGCTTCAGGCCGATGGTTCTGGCCCCCAGACCCTGACACAGCCTGGCGAAATCGCTCCCCACATGGCCCGCCCCCGCCACCAGGACGGTACCGCCCAAAATGGTCTTCATGGGGCCCTCATCCTGCCAGAGGCGGGCCCGCTGGCTGTCCATATAGGCGGGCAGGCGGCGGCAGACGGCCAGAAGGCAGGTGAGCATATGCTCGGCCACGCTGCGGCTGTTGGAGCCGCTGGAGGAGGTGAACAGCACTCCCTCGGGCAGCATCCCGTCATATTCCTCGGTGCCCGCCCACATGGTCTGGAACCACTTGAGGCGGACCGCCTCCCGCATCCGCTCCGGCCTGGGCCAGCCGAACATAATGGTGGCCCGCGCCATCTGCTCCGCCGTGACGGTACTGCTCCTGGCGCAGACGTGGACGGCGCCGGGGGCGATGGACTCAAATTCCTCCCGCTCCCCCTCCTTTAGGGGGAGGAGGTTTACAATGTATTCGGACATGGAAATGCTCCTTTCAAGTTTTGGGCAGGCCTGTTCACAGCGGCGCGCCGGGTCGTCGCGCCCTACGAAAGGGCCGGATATGCGTTGTAGGGCGTGACCACTGGGCACGCCGTTTCCCCACATTATACCGGACCCTGTTCTCTGTGACAACCCCCATTCTTCGTCTTTACTCCCCGGCCGAGCTATGGTAGAATAGGGCAACTATCCCCACAAAAGGAGGCCGCCCCCATGGAGATCACCCGCGACACCCCTCTGACCGACTTCCCCGGCGTGGGGGAGGCCAGGGCCAAGAAGCTGGAGAAGCTGGGCCTGTCCAAGGCGGGCGACCTGCTCACCTGGTACCCCCGGGACTATGAGGACCGGCGGAAGGTCCACACCATTCGGGACGCCCCCCTGGAGGGCCGGGTGTGCGTTGAGGCCATGGCGGCGGAGCACCCCCGGCTGTCCCGCATCCGCAAGGGGCTGGAGCTGGTGCAGGTGAAGGTGGTGGACAACACGGGGGCCCTCCACCTCACCTTCTTCAACCAGAGCTATATGGAGCGGGCCATACGGGCGGGGGAGGAATACATCTTCTACGGTACGGTGGAGGTCCAGGGCCGGCGGCGGACCATGGTCAACCCCATCTTTGAACGGGCGGGGAAGCAGTCCGTCACCGGCTGTATCATGCCCGTCTACCGGCTGACGGCGGGCATCTCCAACCATCTGCTGGCCTCCCTCACCCGGCAGGCCCTGCCCTGCGCCGAGGGGATTTCTGAGACCCTGCCTCAGCACATCCGGCAGGCCCACAGTCTGGCGGCGGCGGAGTTTGCCGTGAAAAATATCCACTTTCCCCAGGACGAACAGGCCCTGGACCTGGCCCGGCGGCGGCTGGCCTTTGAGGAGCTGTTCTATCTGGCGGTGGGACTCAGCTTCCTCAAGGACCGCCGGGACCAGGGGGGCGGGGGAGTGGCCGTCCCCCCGCGGCCCAAGGAGGAATTTCTCGCCCTGCTCCCCTTCGCCCCCACCGGGGCTCAGAGCCGGGTGATGGACGAGGTGGCGAAGGACATGGCCTCGGGCCGGCCCATGAACCGGCTGGTCCAGGGGGACGTGGGCTCGGGCAAGACGGTGGTGGCGGCATACGCCGGGTGGCTGTGCGCCGGGAGCGGCTGTCAGGGGGCCCTGATGGCCCCCACCGAGGTGCTGGCGGAACAGCACTTCAAGTCCCTGTCCGCCCTCCTGGCTCCCGCCGGGGTGCAGGTGGGCCTGCTCACCGGCTCCATGACCGCCGCCGAGAAGAAAAAGACCCGGACCGCCCTGGCCCGGGGGGAGATCGGCTTTGTGGTGGGCACCCACGCCCTCATCTCCGATGGGGTGGAGTTTGCCAACCTGGCCCTCATCGTGGCCGACGAACAGCACCGCTTCGGGGTGGCCCAGCGGGCGGCTCTGGCCGCCAAGGGCGGGGAGGACACGCCGCCCCACGTCCTGGTCATGTCGGCCACCCCCATCCCCCGGACCCTGGCCCTCATCATCTACGGGGACCTGGACGTGTCAGTGATCGACCAGCTCCCCCCGGGCCGGACCCCCATCTCCACCTACGTGGTCCGGGAGGACAAGCGTCAGCGGATGTATGGCTTTGTCCGGAAGCAGGTGGCCGAGGGGCGGCAGGCCTATATCATCTGCCCCGCCGTGGAGGAGAATCCCGACGCCGCCCTCCCCGGGGAGGAGAGCCCCGCTTTGAATTTAAAGGCCGTCAAGACCTACGCGGACAAGCTGCAAAAGGAGGTCTTTCCCGACCTGCGGGTGGACATCCTCCACGGGAAGATGAAGCCAAAAGAGAAGGAGGCGGCGATGTCCGCCTTTTCCGGGGGCATCACTCAGGTGCTGGTGGCCACCACCGTGGTGGAGGTGGGGGTGGATGTGCCCAACGCCTCCCTCATCATCATTGAGAACGCCGACCGCTTCGGCCTCAGCCAGCTCCACCAGCTCCGGGGCCGGGTGGGCCGGGGACAGCACCCCTCCCACTGCGTCCTCATCACCGCCACCCGGAGCCTGGAGGCTATGGAGCGGCTCCACACCCTGGCCTCCACCACCGACGGCTTTAAAATTTCCGAGGAGGACCTGAAAGCCCGGGGGCCCGGCGACTTCTTCGGCAACCGTCAGCACGGCCTGCCCCAGATGAAGCTGGCCGACCTCACCGGGGATATGCGCCTGCTCAGCGAGGCCCAGGAGGCCGCCAGGGAGCTGCTGGAGGAGGACCCCCGCCTTGCCGCCCCGGAGAACCGCCCCGTCTGGGAGCGGGTGCGCCAGCTCTTCGCCGATACGCCGGATATTTTTAATTAGAATCCCTCCACCCCCGCCTACGGGGACGTAGGTTGTAGGGCGCGACGACCCCGGCGCGCCGTCCTCTTGAGGGTGCCCCGCTCTCCGTGGACGGCGGGCCGGGTCGTCCCGCCCTACGGAGAGGACCCCGCAGGCGACAGCCCCCCTTGCCAAAGGGGGGAGGGCCGCGAAGCGGCGGGGGGATTCCAACCGCGAAGAGGGAACATTAACTAAAGGAGAAAACAATTATGCTGACCTTTCGAGATATCACCCCCGGCGACCGGGACCTGGTGATCCCCATGGTCCGGGACTTCTATCAAAGCGACGCGGTGGACCATCCGGTTGACGCCGCCGTTCTGGAGCGGTCCTTCCAGGACGCCGCCGACCCCGCCGAGCCTCTGCTCCGGGGGGTGCTGGTCCAGCGGGACGGGGCCCCCGCCGGCTATCTGTATGTGACCCAGTGCTACTCCGCCGAGGTGGGGGGCCGGTGCATCTTTATTGAGGAGATCTTTCTGAAACCGGAGCTCCGGGGACAGGGGCTGGGCACGGAGCTCATGGCCTGGCTGGAGCGGGAGTACCCCGCCGCCCGCCGCTTCCGGCTGGAGGTCACCCAGGTCAATCAGAGGGCCGTCCGCCTGTATCAGAGGGCGGGGTATGAATTTCTGCGCTACGACCAGATGGTACTGGACAAAATCAACTGAGAGAGAGGAGAATTATGATGACCCACCTGGAAAAGGCCCGGGAGCTCCGGGCCTGCACCGACATTCACTTCAACTGCTGTCAATCCGTCCTGGTCCCCTTCGCCCAGGAGATGGGCCTGACCGAGGAGCAGGCCTACGCCCTGGGGGACAATTTCGGCGCGGGGATGCGCTGCGGCTCCACCTGCGGGGCCCTGTCCGGGGCACTGATGGTGCTGGGGATGACCCACTACCCCCCGGAGGAGGTGGACAGCTTCCGGCGCAAATTTTTGCAGGACCACGGGGAAATTCACTGCGCCGCCCTGCTGAAGGCCGCCCACGAGGCGGGTATCCCCCGGAAGGAGCACTGCGACGGCCTGGTGCTGGATACGGTGGAGGCGCTGGGGTAAAACCAAACAGGGACACCCCGTTAGGGTGTCCCTGTTTGGCGATCTGGAAGGATGGATGAAAAAGGAATGATAGAGTTCAGGTAAAAATTCGGAACAGCCGGCAAGAGCGGCAGCCGGTTCTTCGTTAAATTTTTAACCCTTTCTCTGTCACAAACTTTACCACTTCGCCCGAGAAAATACCATCCCCAAATCCATTATACATGATATTACTGTTTTCTTATGATTTCAATCATGGAGCGGCCCGCGCCCGGAAGGGACATAATGGGCCGTAATTCCACGCGAGAGAGGAGCCTGACCGTGAACGAACTGTCCCAGCTGGCCGTCCCCCTGCTCACCTGGTACCGAGAGAACGCCAGAGCTCTGCCCTGGCGGAGTGACCCCACCCCTTACCATGTGTGGGTATCTGAGATCATGCTCCAGCAGACCCGGGTGGCGGCGGTGCTGGACTACTACCGCCGCTTTCTGGAGGCCGCCCCCCACCCGGCCGCCCTGGCCGCCCTGCCCCCGGACCAGCTGATGAAGCTGTGGCAGGGGCTGGGCTACTACAGCCGGGCCCGGAACCTGCAAAAGGCGGCGGTCCAGATCATGGAGGACCACGCCGGGGTATTTCCAAACACTTATGAGGCCATCCGGGCTCTGGCCGGGGTGGGGGACTACACCGCCGGGGCCATCGCCTCCATCGCCTTCGGACTGCCCGTTCCGGCGGTGGACGGCAATGTCCTCCGGGTGACCGCCCGGATTACCGGGGACGGCGGGGACATCTCCACCCCCGCGATGAAAAAGAAAGTGACCGCCGCCCTGGCAGAGGTCATTCCCCTGGACGCCCCGGGGGACTTCAACCAGGCCCTAATGGAGCTGGGGGCCACCGTCTGCCTGCCCAACGGCGCGCCGCTGTGTGAAAAATGTCCCGCCGCCGCCCTCTGCCGGGCCTTTCAGGAGGGCCGCACCGGCGAGCTGCCCGTCAAGGCGGCGAAGAAGGCCCGGCGGGTGGAGGAGCGGACCGTCTACCTCCTGTTCCACGGGGACAGGGTGGCCCTCCGCCGCCGCCCGGAGCGGGGCCTGCTGGCGGGGCTGTGGGAGTATCCCAACGAGCTGGCAACTGGGGCGGGCCGGCCGGAGCAATGGGGTCTGTCCGCCCCGCGCTTGGTGAAGGCGGGGACCGGGAAGCACATCTTCACCCATATCGAGTGGCGCATGACCGCCCTGGCCGGGGAGCTGGACGGCCCCGGCCTGCCCGAGGGCTGGGTGTGGGCCAGCCGGGGGGACCTGCGGGACACCTACGCCGTCCCCAACGCATTCCAGTCCTTCCAGGGGACCGTCCTGGACCGACTGGGCCATTTCTGAGAGGAGGAGCGCCATGATCTGCGCGCTGTGTCCCCGAGGCTGTGGAGCGGAGCGGACCGAAACCGCCGGGAGGGGGTTTTGCCGGATGCCCGAGGGGCCCGTCCTGGCCCGTGCCGCCCTCCACCACTGGGAAGAGCCCCCCATCTCCGGGACCCGGGGCTCGGGGACGGTATTCTTCTCCGGCTGTTCCCTGGGGTGTGTGTTCTGTCAGAATGAGAAAATCAGCCATGAGGATTTTGGACGGGCCATCTCCCTAGAGCGCCTGCGGGAGATCTGTGAGGCGCTGATTGCCCAGGGGGCCCACAACCTGAATTTCGTCAACCCCACCCACTACGCCCATGTGCTGTCTACCCTGCTGGAGGGCTGGCGTCCTCCTGTCCCTGTTGTATTCAACACCGGGGGATATGACAAAACGGATACCCTGCGGGCGCTGGAGGGCAAGATCGACGTCTACCTCCCCGACCTGAAATACCTGGACGGGGACACGGCGGGTCGGTACTCCGCTGCCCCCAACTACCCGGAGGCGGCTCAAGAGGCCATCCGGGAGATGGTCCGTCAGACCGGGCCCTGCCGGTTTGATGATGATGGTCTGTTATCAAGGGGGACGATTATACGACACCTCATCCTCCCCGGCCAGCTGAACCAGGCCAAGGCGGTGATGGACTGGGTGGCTCGGGAATTTCCCGCCGGGACAGTGCTCTTCTCCCTCATGAGCCAGTACACCCCCTGGGGGGACCTGTCCGCCGTCCCGGAGCTGGACCGCCGCTTGCGCCCCGGGGAGATGCGGGCGGCTCAGGAATACATGGAAAATCTGGGCCTGTCCGGCTTCACCCAGGAGCGGGCCTCCGCCCGGGAGGAGTACACCCCGCCCTTCGACCTGACGGGAATTTGACCCGATGCTCGGGCGGGCCTTTCGGCAAAATTCCCCTGTGCATGGAGGGGGAAGTCTGATATAATGTTGAGCATCAACGGGTACGGAGGAGTAATCATGCGAAGGAGACAGGCGGCGGGGGAGCGGCTGGGCATTTACATCCACATTCCCTTTTGCCGGAGCAAATGCGATTACTGTGATTTCTATTCCCTGGCCGGTCAGGAGGGGCGGATGGACGAGTATCAGCGGGCGCTGCTGACCCATCTGAGGGAGACCGCCCCCATGGCGTCCAGCTGTGTGGTGGACACGGTCTACTTCGGCGGGGGCACCCCCAGCTGGTATGGGGCCAAGCGCCTGCGGGAGCTGCTGTCCGCCATCCGGAAGGCCTACCGGGTGGAGAAGGGGGCGGAGATCACCCTCGAGGCCAACCCGGACAGCGTGGACTTCAAGTCCCTGCGGGCCCTGCGGCGTGCGGGCTTCAACCGGGTGTCCTTCGGAATCCAGTCGGCCTGCCCCGGGGAGCTGGAGGCAGTCCACCGGCCCCACACGGCCCAGCGGGGGGACCAGGCAGTGGAGGAGGCCCGGCGGGCGGGGCTGAAAAACGTGTCGCTGGACCTGATCTACGGCCTGCCCGGGCAGACCGGGGCCAGCTGGCGGGAGACGGTGGAGCACGCCCTGTCTCTGGCCCCGGAGCACCTGTCCTGCTACGGCCTGAAGGTGGAGGAGGGCACCCTCCTGGCCGACCGGGTCGCCCGGGGGGAGACCCTGCCCGACGACGACAGTCAGGCGGATATGTACCTCTGGGCGGTGGACCGGCTGGCCCAGGCGGGCTATGAGCAGTATGAGATCTCCAACTTCGCCAGGCCGGGCCTTCTCTCCCGGCATAACCTGCGGTACTGGCAGCTGCGGCCCTATCTGGGCTTCGGCCCGGCGGCCCACTCCGACTTCGGCGGACGGCGGTACGCCTGGGTCCGGGACCTGGAGGGGTACATGAGCGGCGTGCTGTCCGGCGGGAAACTGCTGGACAGCCAGGAGCTGATTCCCGAGAAGGAGCGGGGGAGCGAATACCTGATGCTGGGCCTGCGCACCGCCCAGGGGGTGGAGGAGTGGGAGTACCGGGGGCGGTATTTTATGGACTTCTCCCCCATCGAGGGCCGGCTGGAGGAGTTCGCCGCCCAGGGCTGGGCGGTAAAGACGGCGGAGGGCCGCTGGCGGCTCACCCCCAAGGGCTTTCTGGTGTCCAACCAGCTGATCGGCGACCTGCTGGAGCGCCAGGAACGGGCCAGCCTGGGCGAGCTGCTCCCCAAGGCCCAGGCCCGCTATCAGGGCAGGACCCAGCGGCGGTAGCGCCGCCCCTGTCTGCCAAAAATTGAATATTTTTTCATCATCGGACAGCGGAATGGCTATTTTACCTCCGCCGTCCGTCTTTTTTAACAATTCATTCACACCTGCGTAATTTTTGTTGCAAGCGGGATATAATAGTGCTATAATATATCCGGTTTGTTATGCCCTGACTGAATCAGGGTGTTCTTTATGATATTACATATGGCCCTCCGGCCATATCTTCTATAGATTCCAAGACTTGGAAAAGAGGGTGCTGTCGCTTGACAAAATATTTGATTCACGGAGGAAATACCCTCCACGGAACCATCCAGATCAGCGGGGCCAAAAACGCCGCTGTAGCAATCATTCCCGCCACTCTGCTGGTAGACGGCGTGTGCCGCATTGAAAACGTCCCCCAGATCAGCGACGTGACGCTGATCCTTCAGATTTTAAGAGAGCTGGGCGCCGACGTGCGCATGGTGAACCGGACCACCCTGGAGGTGGACTGCTCCCATATCCGCAACCGACAGGTGCCCTATGAGCTGGCCCGGAGGATTCGAGCCAGCTATTACTTGGTCGGCTCCCTGCTGGGCCGGTTCGGCTGGGCGGAGGTCCCCCTGCCCGGCGGCTGTGACCTGGGCGGACGGCCCGTGGACCAGCACATCAAGGGCTTTGTGGCTATGGGGGCCGAGGTGGACGTGCGCAACGGCCTGATTTACGCCCGGGTGCCCAACGGGGCCCGGCTGTCCGGGGGACAGGTCTATCTGGATATTGTCTCCGTGGGGGCCACCATGAATATCATGCTGGCCGCTGCCCTGGCCAGCGGCCGCACCGTCATCGAAAACGCCGCCAAGGAGCCCCATATCGTGGATCTGGCCAACTTCCTCAACTCCATGGGGGCCGACATCCGGGGGGCGGGCACCGACGTAATCAAGATCAGAGGCGTGTCCCGGCTGAGGGGCGGCGCCTACTCCATCATCCCCGACCAGATCGAGGCGGGCACCTATATGGCCGCTGTGGCCGCCGCCGGGGGCGAGGTGCTCATTAAAAACGTCATCCCCAAGCACCTGGACTGCATCACCGCCAAGCTGGTGGAGATGGGGGTGGACGTGGAGGAGCGGGACGACGCCCTCCTTCTCCGCCGGGAGGGCCCTATGGGCCGGGTGAACGTAAAGACCATGCCCTACCCCGGCTTTCCCACCGATATGCAGCCTCAGATCGCCGCCGTCCTGTGCGTGGCGCAGGGCACCAGCGTCCTCACCGAGGGGGTGTGGGACAACCGTTACCGCTATGTGGACGAGTTCCGCCGCATGGGGGCCCACATCCAGGTGGACGGCAAGGTGGCCGTCATCGAGGGGGTGGACCACCTGACGGGAGCTCCCGTTCACGCCTGCGACCTGCGGGCCGGAGCCGCCATGATTATCGCTGGTCTGGCCGCTCAGGGCGTCACCGAGATCGACGGCATCCACCACATTGAGCGGGGCTATGAGACCATCGTGGAAAAGCTGGCCAGCCTGGGCGCTGACATCCAGACCGTCGCCATCCCAGACGAGGAAAGTCAGGTACAGGTGAGTTGACAGCGCCTGTAGGGGCCGACGACCCGGCGGCCCGATGTTTCGATGTTCCGCGAGTATTAAGACGGCGCGCCGAGG